>BQXA01000007.1:0-167631 GCA_036984345.1 Nitrospira sp.
GCAAAACGGCGAAACGTGCCTCGCAATCGTGTCGTCCGGGATGAAGTTCTGCTGCAGCTGGCGCGACATCCGCCACGACAGTTGGATGAGTTACGCAACGTGCGCGGACTCCATAGCTCGGAAGCGGATCGCAACGGAGACGTTCTGTTAGCGACCATTCAAGCGGCGCTTGCGCTTCCTTCTTCATCCTGGCCCGTGCTCTCGAAAGCGCGTAAACCGGAACCGGAGTCGACCGGGATGGTCGAACTGTTGCAGGCAATCGTTAAGGCCTGCGCCAACCAAGCGGAGATCGCGCCCACCCTTCTGGCAACCAGTGCAGACCTGCAGGCATTAGTTGAGGCCAAGACGGATCATTCAACTCTGGACCTCCCCCTCCTCAAGGGGTGGCGCCGGGTACTGGTTGGAGAGGTCCTCCTCGACGCACTGGAAGGAAAACTTATCGTCACTGTCGACCCGGACAAGCGGGCGATCAGGTGGTCGTATCCCAGACATACGCCCATCTCCTGAATCATTTACGTCACGCAGGATGCTCAAAAAGGCGCGTCCAGCAAGGCCGCAGCGAGGGAAGAGGCGAGGCGTACGCCTCGGGACGTTGAGTCTCTGGGCGATAAGAGAACGCCGCTGGCGGACTTTTTCAGCATCCTGCTAGAGGAGTGTCTTGATCGAATCCGCGGGCCTCGCCAGAATCGCGCGGTCGCCCTTCTCGACGATCGGTCGTTGAATAAGGTCCGGATGTTTCACCATCAGGTCGAGGAGTTCATCGTCAGAGAGCTGTTTCTTGCCCAAGCCAAGTTCTTGGTAAATCTCTTCCTTGGTGCGGAGCACGTCCCTGGGATCCAGGCCGGCCTTTTTGAGGAGGGTTTGTAACTGAGATTTGGTAAAGGGGCGTTCATAGTAGTTGATTGCGGTATACGGTTTCCCACTGTCTTTGAGGGCCTGCACAGCCTGTCGGCATGTGGTGCAGGTCGGCTTCTGATAGATAGTAATGTCGGCCATGATGACTCCTTGTGTGAAAGAACGTGTCTTGACGATTTTTTTCAGTCTATGCTTAGATCACGAACAGTAACCGTTACGCTATGGGATTGTCCATGCCCTGGGTCGGAACCAGCTCAGCCGGTCAGTTTGCCTGCACAACGACCGCGCAACGAACATTGAAGGACCTTCGTATCAAGCGCAAGGGGCAGCCGGTCTTCGTGCTTGGTCATGTCCTGGCGCGCAAAGGACAGGAAGCTGCCTTTGAAGCCTTTAACGACCGCCTCGCCGTCGTGAAGTTTGGAGACGGCGCGTTGGTAGGATATGACCCTCGTGAGCTCCTGCTGCCGACTGAAATCGATGAACATGGTGTTCCCTATTTCGAAATTCGACCCTGCCGATCCTGTGCCGTGCTGTTTCCATTGACAATGGAGGAAAGCGATTCCGACCAGGAACCTGATCAATGTTCGGACTGTATGGTCTGATCAAGGGAATCGCTGAACTCAATCGACAAACGGAGCAATTTCTAAGGCCTTCCGCAAGAGGCAATCGCCGGCAAATCCCTGCAACACCATCGGGAGCATGGCGGCATCGATAGCACGAACCGACAGGACCTGGAAGCCTTCCACAGATTTGTGCCCTTCCAGCCTCAGCGCGTGACAGATTTCCAATTTCTTCCAAATCAGGTTGGAGAGTATCGGTTCAGATGCCAGCAGTCTCAGGTCTGCGACAGAATCACCGATGGAAACCTTGGCGGAAACTCGTGCGCCATCTTGTGGGTGTTCACTGACGACCGCGAATGCCGTTACATCATCCGCCCAGGCACAAAGGTGTCCGATGATGATGAGCTCCAGAAGGAACAGACAGCCAATGGGGATGGCAGCTTTGCGTAGCATCCACGTCTCTCGTTCCTTATCTAACCACCGAGCACCGCGATCGTGTTCAGTATGCCAACCCCCATTTTCCATTGCAAGAATGGCACAGAGCTATGATAGGGTATTTGTAGCTCCTAATGTTCTGTGTGAGGGTGCATCATGCCGCATGATTTTATGCCGGGATTGGCCGGTGTTCCAGCTGCCACGTCTTCGATCAGCGATGTTGACGGTGAACGTGGGATTCTTGAGTATCGCGGGATTCGGGTGGAGACCCTGTGCGCAGACTCCTCTTACTTGGAAACTGCCTATTTGCTTCTCTTCGGACACCTTCCCTCGGCAGCGGAGTTTCAAGAGTGGAGCAGGGATGTCACCCACCATCGACGCATCAAGTTCAGCATCGTCGACTTGTTGAAATGCTTACCAGAGCAGGGGCACCCGATGGATGCTCTCCAAGCGGCGGTGGCGGCGCTCGGGATGTTTTATCCGGGCCGTAATGTGAAAGACGTCGAGAATAACTATTGGAGCGCCGTGCGGCTTGTGGCCAAGTTGCCGACGATCGTGGCAGCCTGGGCCAGGCTGCGGCACGGGGATGATCCGATCCCTCCGCGTGATGATCTTGGTTTCAGTGAGAACTTTTTGTACATGCTCACGGAGTCCGTAGCTCCGGCATTGTGGGCGGATATCTTCGACGACTGCTTGATCCTTCATGCCGAACACACGATGAATGCCTCGACGTTCACCGGATTGGTGACAGCCTCGACGTTGGCCGATCCCTATACTGTTGTTGCATCTTCGATCGGGGCATTGAAAGGGCCGCTGCACGGAGGGGCGAACGAGGAAGTCGTGGTGATGCTGAGGGAGATCGGCACCGCGGAGAAGGCGAGGACGTACGTCGCCCGTGCGATGGAGAATAAGAAGAAGTTAATGGGATTCGGTCATCGTGTCTATAAAGTGAAGGACCCTCGTGCCACAGTTCTTCAGGACCTCTGCCGACGATTGTTTCGTGAATTCGGGAGTTCTCCATTGTATGAAGTGGCGCTGGAAGTGGAAGCCGCAGCGGGCGAATCCCTGAACAGCAAGGGAATCTATCCCAACGTGGATTTTTACTCAGGCATCATCTACGACAAGATGGGTATTGATACCGACCTCTTCACACCGCTCTTTGCGATGTCCAGAGTCTCCGGGTGGCTGGCCCATTGGCTGGAGCAGCTACGGGAAAATAAGCTATTTCGCCCCGATCAAATCTATTCCGGCGAGCACAATCGCCCGTATGTCCCCATCGACCAGCGCTAACCCTTCGACAAGGTGCTTCGCACCTGCTCAGGGTTAGCCCTGAGCGGAGCTCCTCCTCTCACAGGGGCGGAGTCGAAGCCCGAAGGGCGCGTTGTCCATGCCTCGTGGACAATACGGGCTAACACCTGTATTTACAGCCTCCTCAAGGCTCTTGACTTCCCCCCGGCACGATTTATCTCTCTTTCAGCAGGTGAATCGGCGCAGCGCCAGCAGAGATAACCTGATAGCTCAATAGGCAAAGCCAAAAGGAGGTCACTATGGCACTCGTACGATGGGATCCGTTCCGGGAGTTGGAAGAAGTTTCAGATCGCTTAAATCGCATGTTTGCGCGTCCGGCTACAAGGGCGGCAAACGGCAAAGAGACGATGATTGTGGCGGACTGGACACCGTCAGTCGACATTAGTGAAACCGAAGGGGAGTATCAGATTAAGGCTGAGATTCCCGATGTGAAGAAGGAGGACGTGAAAGTCACCCTCGAAGATGGGGTCCTCACGATTCAGGGCGAGCGGAAGCATGAGAAGGAAGAGAAGGGAAAGAAGTATCATCGGATCGAGCGGTCTTACGGCAGTTTCGTCCGGACGTTCTCGCTGCCTGATGTGATCGACGAGGACAAGGTGAAGGCCGAGTTCAAGGAAGGAGTGCTGAATCTCTCTCTCCCGAAGTCGGAGAAGGCGGAACCGAAAGCGATCGGTGTGAAGGTGGCGTAAGTCGGTCCGAGGCTCGTATGAGTAGAACAAAGGCCCGCCTCAGAGGCGGGCCTTTTTATTTCTCCGAGCCATCAGGTCTCTGGCGGTGACTAACGGGATGACTCACAGGGTTCTTCTGCGTGACGATGATTGTCCGGGTGGGTCACGTTATTTTCCGTCGTCGAGGCTGCTTCCGGTATAGGTCGAGGAAGTCTGCCGGTGAGAGTACGGTCATTCTCTGACGTTTCGTCGCAGGGAAGTGCTTTGAGTTACCGGTGATCACACAGGCGGCGTCACCGCCGAGCGCCGTTTCGAGGAAGGGCTCATCCGTAGGATCCGGAAGCCGGCTTGCGAGAGGGGTGCCTGCCACGCTGAGTCCATCCAGTCTAATCTGTTCAAGCAGTGTCTGGACCTGTTCGGCTTCAAACTGAAACTTGGGTCTACTCATGACGTCCGCGTATTCGGTCAGGACTCTGGCGTCGAAGCAGACACGCACAGCACCAGAGGCGATCATCCGAACGATTTCACCTGGCGGACCGAATGGAGACAAGAGCCCAGCTACCAGCACATTCGTGTCGACCACAACCTTCACCGTCGGCGTGCCTTACGGGATGCCTGAATTTCAGCGGCGATCTCAACGGGTGTCAGTTTATCCCTGCCGGCCCGAACCGATAGGCGTTGGAGGTGTTCCACAGCAGCCACTGCTCGGGCGCGTCTCACCGCGGCCAGTGATTCTTCGAGTGTATCTTCAGATACGGCGGAGAGAATGGCAATGGGTTTGCCGTTCGATGTGAGGATCATGTCTCGTTCGCGAGCGAGTTTGTTCCAGACGTGGCCTGAACGTCCGCGTAACTCTCTGACCGTGATGAATTTCATAGCACTCCTTTGGTGAGTGACAATAGAGTATACAAGTGAAAGCAGATCGTCAATCGGATCTGGTCGTTCCAGCAAGCATTAAGTGGCGCAAGGTCAGTCGAAATGTAGAAGTATCATTGGATCGAGCGGTCTTACGGCAGTTTCGTCCGGACGTTCTCGCTGCCTGATGTGATCGACGAGGAGAAGGTGAAGAGTGAGTTCAGGGAAGGAGTGCTCGACCTCTCTTCTGAACTCGGAGAGGGCGAAACCAAAAGCCATCGATGTGAAGGTAGCGTAAGTCGACTCGAGAGTTGTGTGAATGGAACAAAGGCCCGCCTACTAGGCGGGCCTTTTGATTTTCTCAGGGCGCAGCCCAATTCACTGTCCTATATTGAGCTGACGTTCCTATCTCATGATAGTAAACCTTGCTAATTTGCAGCAATAGTCTGAGACTCTCGGGCTGCCAGACTCTTCCGGCGATTATTGGAAATCGTGCGGTCGATAATGGCGCCGCAGTTGAGACATTTCCAGGCATAGAAGACGAGAAAGAAATCGGAGAACCTCTCCAACAACATCATTCCCTTACACTTCGGACAGTTCATTGCTGCCTCCTAGGGTGAGTACGTAAATACCTGGTGGCGAACTCAAGCAAGAGCTGCGCCAAGCGGTTCCTGCTCGCTATTCCATGGAATTTCGTATTACGTAGTTACGTGGGGAAGAATAATTTCACAAAATTGACGATCTGCAAGCGTGCCACGCGTCAAGGTTTTGTCGGTGTGAAGTGAAAGAAGATAGAGGCAGCCGTCCTTCCTGTCGTATCCCAGAACGAGAGATGTGAGGCTAAACCGTGGTCGTGGTGTAGTCAGTGCGACGAATGTGTCGCTAAGATTAGGGCCAGATGGAGAGTCATCGCGGCATGCTCTTGTGAAATTTGACGGGCTGAGTTTATTATGACGCCCGCGAGCATTGAGAACCCTTTACATATGGAGCGCCGCACATGAGAACGAATCAAGGGAACTTGTCCGGAACAACCAGAATTGAACGAGACACCATGGGGGAATTGGCTGTTCCCGTCGAGGCCTACTATGGTGTGCAAACAGCCCGTGCGATTGAAAACTTTCCGATCAGTCCACTGCGTATGCCACGATCGGTCATTCGAGCCATGGGCTTGATTAAGCGAGCAGCGGCGGCGGTGAATCACTCTCTGGGTTTGTTGGACAAGAAGTCAGCAGGGGCCATCAAGCAGGCGGCGACTGAAGTGGTCGATGGAAAATTAGATGCAGAGTTTCCGGTTGATATTTTTCAGACCGGATCCGGTACGTCCACCAATATGAACACGAACGAGGTCATCTCCAATCGCGCGACCGAGCTGCTTGGTGGCGCGCGCGGCAGCAAGCTGGTGCATCCTAACGACCATGTGAACCTTGGTCAATCGAGCAACGATGTCATTCCAACGGCTATCCATATCGCCGCATCGGTAGCGATGCAACAACAGCTCCTGCCGGCGCTGACCCGTTTACAGAAAGCCCTAAAGGGGAAAGCAAAAGAATTTGATCGGATCGTAAAAATCGGGCGAACTCATTTACAGGACGCCACGCCGGTGAGGCTCGGACAGGAATTCGGAGGCTATGCCAGGCAGATCGAGCTAGGAATTCAGAGGGTGAGGCAAGCCCAAGAAGCCTTGAGTGAGGTAGCGCTGGGTGGAACTGCTGTGGGCACAGGGTTGAATTGCCACCCAAAGTTTTCGGCGAAGGTGATGGCGATCATTTCCAAGGAGACCGGTTGTTCGTTTAAGGAGGCGAAGAATCATTTTGAAGCCCAGTCGGCACAGGACTCACTCGTCGAAGCGAGTGGACACTTGCGGACTTTGGCCGTGAGCCTGATGAAGATCGCCAACGATATTCGCTGGCTTGGGTCCGGGCCACGGTGCGGGCTCGGGGAAATCAATTTGCCTGAGACGCAACCAGGGTCCTCGATCATGCCTGGGAAGGTCAATCCCGTGATTGCAGAGTCCGTGACCATGGTCTGTGCCCAGGTGATCGGGAACGATGTGACCATCACAGTCGGTGGCCAGGCAGCGAATTTTGAACTGATTGTGATGATGCCGGTGATGGCCTATAACCTGCTCCAGTCCATCGAGCTGCTGGCGACTGCCTCGAACAACTTTGCCGCGAAGTGTATTGAAGGTATCAAGGCAAACGAGGAACGCTGCAAGAGCCTCATTGAAGAAAGTTTGGCCATGTGTACAGCCTTGGCGCCTGAGATCGGGTACGAGGCGGCGGCGAAGCTGGCCAAAGAGGCCTACAAATCCGGCAAAACAGTCCGTCAGATTGCTCAAGGTCAGAAGGTCTTACCGGAAAAGCGACTTACCGCACTGCTCGATCCATGGCGCATGACTGAGCCAGGCGGACCGGTGGGGAGTGCAGGAGGCTAGTCGTTTGGCGATTCTCTGTTGCATCAGTATGGTTGAATTGTATACTGGTGGATGATGAGGTCAGGCAATCATACCTACTCCCTCGCGGTTGGTGTTACGGCCCTCCTGGTATCTGGTGTGTTCTATGGGTGTGCCACGACCGGCCGACAGTCGGCTTATGACAAGCCGAACGTGATTCCTACCATGGGCACACGAGGTGCACAGTGTTGCGCGATGGCAAAGGCGGTTCCGAAGCAAAAGGCTTTGGCAAAGACCGCTGTGAGGTTCGTCGGCAAGTCCAGAGTGGTCATTGATGGTCGATCCTATAATCCCGACTGTTCCGGTTTTGTTCGCGGAGTCTATGCCTCACAGCGCGTGGATCTCTTTGGTGGACTCGGGGAATTGAATGAAGGCAACGGCGTTGGGCGTATCTATACCCATGTCGTCGAACATGGGAAGATCCATTATGGTCCGACCGTCCATCCTGGTGACTTGGTGTTTTTTCACAATACTTGGGATTTCAACCGAGACGGTCTGCCGAATGATCCGCTGACACACGTCGGTGTGGTGGAAAATGTTGAGCCTGATGGAACCGTATTGTTCGTCAGTTCACTGTCAAGCGGAATTAAGCGCTATCGAATGAATCTCCAGTATCCTGAAATCTATAAGGCTTCCGATGGGCGAGTGCTGAACAATTTCTTGCGGCGGAAACAGTCGGGCGATGTTCCAGGCACCCGCTATCTGGCGGGGCAATTGTTTGCAGCATTTGGCACACTGACTCGTTAACGTTTCGCTCCGTTTGTGTTATGACTTCCTGAACATAGTCAACCCCATCTATCAGCAACAACAACCCTTCACGACAGATTCAGAGAACGCGGATGACTGACGCGTTCGGAAAGATCGGGTTATGGAATCCATGACGACTATAACGACTCAGGCCTCATCACAAGTGGCGGACCCCAAGATCCCACTCACGATTGCCAAGGAGCTGGGTGTCGGTGTTCACCAGGTTTCAGCGGCAGTTGCGCTCCTCGATGAAGGGGCGACGGTTCCATTTATCGCGCGCTATCGAAAGGAAGCGACCGGGAATCTGGACGATACTCAACTGCGTTCATTGGAAGAGCGTCTCTCCTATCTGCGTGAGCTGGAAGAACGGCGTACGGCTGTCCTGGCTTCAATCGAAGAACAGGGGAAGCTCACGGATACCTTACGAGCGAGCATCGAAGCGGCGACTACGAAGCAAGCCGTGGAAGATCTCTATTTGCCGTTTAAGCCCAAACGCCGTACTCGTGCGACCATTGCCCGCGAAGCAGGGTTGGAACCGTTAGCAGATAGTCTTTTGGCCGATCCACTGCTGCATCCCGAGCAAGAGGCTCTCAAGTATATTCGGGTGGTGCCGGCTGCGGAGGGGGTTGAGGCGATTAATGTCCCCGATGCGAAAACTGCTCTCGAAGGGGCACGGGATATTCTCACCGAGCGGTTTTCGGAAACCGCTGAGCTATTGGCTGCGTTGCGGACCAGACTCTGGGATCAAGGGGTCTTAACTTCAACAGTGATGAAGGATAAGGAAACGGCGGAGGCCGAGAAGTTCCGCGACTACTATGCCTATGCGGAGTCAATAAAGACCATCCCCTCACATCGAGCCCTTGCACTGTTCCGTGGGCGAGGCCTTGGGGTCTTGAAGCTGGAGTTAGGTTTGGGGGAGGTGCTCGATGCGGTCGTTCCACATCCATGCGTGTCCATGGTTACGGCTCATGCGGGAATTGAGGACCGCGGGCGACCTGCTGACAGGTGGCTCGTCGGCGTCTGCGACTGGGCGTGGCGCGTGAAAATGCATCTCCAGCTCAGCACGGAATTGCTGGTGCAGTTGCGTCAAGCAGCCGAGGCTGAGGCGATTCGGATCTTCGCCCGTAATCTGCACGAGCTGTTGTTGGCGGCGCCGGCAGGGCCGGAAGGCATTCTTGGCCTTGACCCTGGGATCCGGGCCGGCTGTAAAGTGGCCGTGGTCGATGCGACCGGGAAGTTGCTGGAGACAACGACGATCTATCCGCATCAGCCTCAGAACGACTGGCAGGGTTCGTTGGAGTCGCTCGTGCGACTTGTCATTCAACATGGCGTGCAATTGATTTCAATCGGTAACGGGACGGCGAGCCGTGAAACCGACAAGTTGGCAGGCGACGTCATCAAACTGGTTGCAGCGAAAGCGCCTGATCATTCCGTATCGAAAATCGTGGTCAGTGAAGCAGGGGCGTCAGTCTATTCGGCATCGGCCTTCGCTGCGAAGGAGTTTCCTGAGTTGGATGTCAGCGTACGCGGTGCCGTGTCCATCGCCCGTCGCCTACAGGATCCACTGGCTGAGCTGGTCAAGATCGAACCGAAGGCGATTGGAGTGGGCCAATATCAGCATGACGTCGATCAGCGGGCCTTGGCGCGCTCGCTCGACACCACGCTTGAAGATTGTGTGAATGCCGTCGGAGTGAACGTGAATACAGCCTCGGTGCCTCTGTTGGAGCGAGTGTCTGGTCTGAACAAGGCATTGGCGAAGAATATCGTGGACTATCGGGATACCAACGGCCCGTTTCTCAATCGGGGAGCGATTCGGAAGGTTCCACGGCTCGGCGAGAAAACGTTCGAACAGGCGGCCGGTTTTCTGAGAATTCCCGATGGCGACAATCCCCTAGATCGTTCCGCCGTTCACCCTGAGGCCTATCCAGTTGTCGAACGGATTCTGACACGCTTAGGGACAGGGATTGCCGACGTGATGCGCCAACCGGCCGTGCTGAAGGGGTTGTCGCCAGAGGATTTTATCGATGAGCAGTTTGGATTACCTACGGTACGCGATATTTTTGCCGAGCTGGAAAAGCCAGGCCGTGACCCGCGTCCTGAATTCAAGACGGCGACGTTTCGAGAAGGGGTTGAAACGCTGAGTGATTTACAGCCCGGTATGGTGTTGGAAGGAGTGGTGACGAATGTGGCCGCGTTCGGCGCGTTTGTCGATATCGGAGTGCATCAGGACGGCCTCGTGCACGTGTCGGCGTTGGCCAATCGTTTCATCAAGGATCCACACGAGGTCGTGAAGCCTGGGCAAGTGGTCAAGGTGAAGGTGATCGACGTCGATCTGAAACGTCAGCGGATTGCCTTGACGATGAGGCTTGAGGATGCGGCGAGCCGCCCCGCTGCATCGCCCAAAGCGGACAATACCGCAACTCGTGATCAGCGTAGTAGAGGGCCATCGGCATCGAGCCAGAATGCGCGGGCGCCTCAACCTATCGGCGCCATGGCACTGGCATTGGCTAGGGCAAGACAGAAATCATGAGCTACGCTCATATGTGGGATGGACACAGTGAGCAGGAGGGGCTTGCTCAAGGTCGGGACTCGTCGAGTCATACCGGCCATTGCTCTTCGTTCCATGCCATTTCCCAGAACATCCACTCGTACCGTGAGCTGATGATGAACGACTCTTCCATCCGCCGCAGTTCCTCCTTGCCGGCGGTCTTGGCCCATTGATCCACTTTCTTCCGCATCCAAATTTGGACCTCTGCAAATTCCGGCGAGGCATAGAGCATGAGCCACTCTCGATACGGATGCGATTTGGCAGGGTGCCCTTTCCGTAACAAGTGTTGTCCAACTACACAGTAGATCCAGGCGCAGGGGAGAGCTACCACGGTGACTTCCGCCGCTGTGCCCGAAGCCGCGACGGTCAGCATGTGGCGTGTATAGGCATAATTAGTCGGCGCCATGGGGACCGAACTCATCTGTTTGGGCGTCAGATTCCATCGCTGGCCGTAGTTCTCGTGAAGACTACGCTCGACCGTGATAGTTTCTTCGGCGAGCTTCGCGAAACGTAGCGCACTGTCTGAGTCCGGAGCTCTAAGGATACCGGCGGCGAAGACACGGGAGAGGTCCCCAAGGAACCTTGCATCTTGCAGGATATAGTACTTGAATTTGTGCTCGGGCAACGTGCCGTCGCCGAGTGCAACGACAAAGGGATGGCTGAGCTGAGCCTCCCAGATTGAAACCGTCAGCTTTCTTAGATGGTTCGAAAACGACATGGGGTCCCTCCAAAGGCTCGAAGGTCTTTCCACTGCATCAACCTGTTTAAGAAAGGCAGTGGTGGCTCGCTGTACATGGTCATCACCCTCGAACAGTTGCCGAACATCGGTACATTTTCACAAATATGGAATCCAGGGTCGGGGTAATCGATTCATACCATCCAACGCCGCAACCTTGTAACATTCGGCTAATGTTGGATAGTTGAAGACGGTATCGATGAAATAATCGATCTTTCCGTGAAACGCCATGACTGCTTGGCCGATGTGAATGAGTTCCGTCGCGCCCTCACCGATCGCATGCACTCCAAGAAGATGCCTGGTATGGCGATGAAACAGGATCTTGAGCATGCCGGTTTCGTCGCCGATCAGTTGTCCTCGGGCGATTTCCTTATAGCGTGCTATCCCGACGGCATAGGGGACTTGGGTTTGCTTCAATTCCTCCTCGTTCCGTCCTACCATGGAGATTTCTGGAATCGCATAGATCCCGTAGGGGAGCAGGAAGGTATCGGTACGATCCGAGTGGCCGAATGCATGGCTGGCTGCATGGCGTCCCTGCTGCATCGAAGTGGAGGCCAAGGCCGGAAATCCGATGATATCACCGGCTGCATAGATGTGCGGAATTGAAGTTTGGAGATGTTCATTGACGGCCAAGCGTCCACGGGTATCAGGTTGCAGCCCAATGCCTTCCAGATTAAGGGCACGACTGGCTCCGACTCGGCCAACCGCATACATCAAGGTGGATGCTCGAAGCGGCCGGTTGTTCCGCAGTGAGACCTGGATGGATTTGTCCCAGTTGCGCTTGATCGCAAGAACCTCCTCATCATGATACAGCGTCACGCCGAGCTCCTTCATTTGTCGTTGAAGTGCATCGATGATCTCGGCGTCGACAAACTCCAGAAGCCGCGGTCGCTTGTCGATGAGTGTGACTGGAATGCCTAATGCGGCGAGCATGGACGCATACTCAGTTCCAATGACCCCCCCTCCGACGATGACGATCGATTTGGGGATTCGTTTCAAGGTCAGCAGGCCATCGGTATCGATGATGGCCTGATTGTCGAAGGGGACCTGGGGTGGGCGAGCGGGTTCTGTTCCGACGGCGATCACGATGAAGTCGGCTGTCAGCTCAAGGGAGCCACGGACCGTCTGAATGCGGAGTCGATGGGGATCGAGAAAACTGGCCGTTCCAAAAAACATGTCGATTCGGTTCCGGGCCATTTGATCTTGGACGATCTGAATCTCATTTTTGATGACGTGGTTGGCACGAAACGCGAGGTCTTCGATGGTAATGGTTTTCTTTAGCCGATAGGTCCCGCCATAGATGCTGCGTTGGCGAAATCCTGAAAGGTAGAGCACGGCTTCACGGAGCGATTTGCTGGGAATGGTGCCGGTATTGATGCAGACACCACCAAGGACCATCTTACGTTCGATGATCCCGACCTTTTTGCCGAGCTTGGCCGCCTGAACGGCCGCTTTCTGGCCGGCTGGTCCTGTTCCAATGACGAGTAGATCGTAACGAGCCATCAGCGTTCGTGGAATGCCGAGGTGACGGGTGACTGTAACGCATGACAGCCAGTCATCCCGTCACCTCAAGTCCAAGTGTCCTGGCTGCTTAGCTTTCCGTCACCAAACGCCGGGCGATCTGGAAGGCCTCTTCCATATCCGGCAATTGAGTCAGCTCAGGTGTGATTTGAAGATGGCGGATGGTGTTCATCTTATCGACGACCATCACGGCTCTGGTCAAAATATGTGGACCTTCCAAGAAGAGGCCATGGCTCTTCCCAAAATCGCCGCCACGATAATCCGAGAGGAACGTCACGTTGCCGATGCTGGCTTCCTGTGCGAAACGCTTCTGTGCAAAGGGTGTATCGACACTGACCGTGATGAGTTCCACTATCTTATCAAGCCCTTTATTCTTCTCGCTAAGAAGATGTGTTTGTTGTTCACAGACCGGTGTATCCAGGGACGGGACGATATTGATGATGCGGACTTTCCCCGCCCCTTTTGTTTCGGCAATATTGACGAGCGTCAAGTCGTTCTGTACCACCTTGACGTCCCGTAGTGTATCTCCGATCTTTACCCCGCTTCCGCTCAACGGCAGTGGGTCGCCCTTGAACAGGACGTTGTTTCCCTCTCCGGCGGTGATGGTACCGTCGGCTACCGGCATGTTTTTGTATGAGAACGCCTGCCCGGATGATCCCGTCATCGTCTGGCATCCTACGAGGCCTATCGACAGGCACAGTGCCGCACTCAAAATCCAATATCTCGTCTGCATCGTCTGCTCCTTTCTGAAGATGATGAGCGGGAGGCCCGCTCGAACGATCCGTTTCAGGGTGATGTGTGAATATACGTGATCAACGACCGGTTGACCAGCTCCGGCCGTTCCCATTGGGGCATATGGCCGGCATTGGGAATGCTGACGAATGTGGATGTGCGGATGCGGTGGTGCAGCTCCTCACCGACTGTGATAGGAAACACCCGGTCGGATTCACCCCAGATGATCATGGTTGGGTGTGTGATGCGTGCAAGGTGTGGAGCGAAATCCGTTTCCCAGAAAGGCAGAGCGTTTCGCATCGCCAAGATGGGTTTGATGACGCCAGGGCGACGGCGGTTTAGATTTGACCGGTCGACCACGGCCGGTGTGAGGAGCGTGTGATCGTGGACGATTTCTTTCAGAACCGAATCGGTGACCATTCCGCCGAATAGCCAATTACCGAATGAGACCAACCACCAGGGGGCGCGCGTTTCCAACGCTTGCCGGAATGAACGGCTGGTGAGCTTGACCATGACCTGAGACGGCAGGCCGCCGATAAGCACGAGTTTGTCGACACGAGTCGGATGGGATAAGGCCATCCCAATGGCCAATCCCGCACCCATCGAATTGCCGACCAGTGTGGCATGAGGAATCTGTAGCGCATCCATAAATCCCTGACAGTAATCCAACATTTGATTCGGCAGGTAGTCAATATCGGGTTTGTCGGACAGTCCGGAACCGGGTAGGTCCAGCGTCAGGGTCCGGAAATGTTGGGACAGCGCTTGTTGCTGATGTTCCCACTGCCACATGGATCCACCGAAGCCATGGATTAAGATCACCGGTGGGCCGGTGCCGACATCAAGATAGGCAATCTGTTGATCGTGGACGAGCACGGTCTTGATCGGGATCCGTTCTGTCGGGGAAGGTGCTAACGGCTCAAAGTAGTGCGGAATTGGTGGAGGTGAAGCGCAGGCTGTCATGAGTAATGATAAGAGCCACAAGACGGGCCACGCAAGATGCCCGCGTTTGGAGAGCGAGGCGGCAGACCCGCCGTTAGAATTACTCAAGCTGGATGACCGTTTCATCCGTCTTTACATTGTCTCCTTCGCTTGCGAGGATAGCAGAGACCTTCCCATCGATGGGCGCCGGCACCTGGCTTTCCATCTTCATCGCTTCGATGATCAATAGAGGATCTCCGGCCTTGACCTGATCGCCAACCGCAGCAAGGATCTTCACGACTCGACCGGGCATGGGAGGAGCAACGTCACCGGGTTTCGAAGGTCGTGGTCGTTTAGGTGTTGCGCCGGTTCCTGAATGGGAGGCCTCAGGAACTCCGGCCAGGATTTCCCGAATAGGTTCAAGCGAGACCTCTTGAAGCTTGTCATTGACTCTAATGTAGTAAGGTTTTCGCCCATCGGTTTGGCGACCTGATCCCGAGACTTTTACGTGGTAAGTTTCGCCGTGGACGGTGATATTGAACTCGACGGGAGCCAAATGAAGTTCGCCCGCGACCGCCGGTCCCTTGGCTAAGGTCGCTTCGAGTGGTTCGGGGATGAGATCGCCCTTCTCCCGTGCCTCGAAAAAATCTCGTGCAATCGCCGGGAACAGGATGAATGAGAGTCGATCCTCGATGCTAGTCGCCGAGGAAGGCAAATCTTTTGCGACCGTATCCAATTCGGATTCCAATTGGTCCGCCGGTCGAGTCTTAATCGGATCTTCATCGCCAATGGCGCGTGCCATGATGTCCCGGGCAACCGGGCCGGGAGCTCTGCCGTAGAGTCCAAGAAAGTAATTCTTGGTTTCGTTGGTGATGACTTTGTACCGTTCTCCCGTCAGTACATTGAGCGTCGCTTGAGTACCGACGATTTGGCTGGTCGGAGTAACCAGAGGTGGGTATCCCATGTCCTCTCTGACGCGGGGGACTTCTTCAAGGACTTCTCTCATCCGGTCCAGCGCGTTCTGCTCGGTCAGCTGGGCTGCCAGGTTAGAGAGCATCCCGCCGGGAATCTGCGAAGTCAGGATTTCCGCATCGACACCGGTAAAGTCGCTCTCGAATTGACGATACTTTCGGCGGACCTCCCGGAAATGTTCCGTAATCGGCAGGAACGATGCCAGATCAAGCCCCGTGTCGTAGGGCGTGTTCTGCAGTGACGCCACCAGCGTTTCCGTCGCCGGGTGGGAGGTTCCTCCGGCGAGCGGAGAGATGGACGTATCGAGCATGTCGAGCCCTCCGAGGATGGCCATCAGCGACGACATGGAAGCCATGCCGGAGGTGTAGTGGGAATGCAGATGGATCGGCACGTCCACTGCGGCTTTCAAACGCTTGACGAGTTGGTAGGCATCGAGGGGAGCCAGGAGGCCGGCCATGTCTTTGATGCACAAGGTGTCAGTGCCGAGATCCTCAAGCTTTCTGGCGAGGTCGACGTAGCGATCGATATTATGAACCGGACTGACGGTATAACTAATGGCCGCCTCGGCATGTTTGCCGCAAGCTTTGACTTCCCGAATGGCCCGGTCGAGATTGCGGACGTCGTTGAGTGCGTCAAAAACTCTGAAGACGTCGATGCCGTTGGCGGCCGAGCGTTCAATGAATCGCTCGAGCACATCGTCGGCATAGTGCCGATAGCCCACGAGGTTTTGTCCTCGCAAAAGCATCTGAAGTTTGGTGTTGGGCATGGCTGCGCGCAGCGCGCGGAGCCGCTCCCAGGGATCTTCTTTGAGGAAGCGAAGGCAGGTGTCAAACGTGGCGCCACCCCAGACCTCCAGCGACCAATAGCCGACGGCGTCCAGTTTTTGGGCGATGGGTAGCATATCTTCCGTCCGCATCCTGGTCGCTAACAGCGACTGATGGCCGTCGCGTAGCGCGACGTCGGTAATGCGGATGGGTTTCCCGGCTGCCGGCTCAATGGCCAATTCACCGAAGGATGGCCTGGGATGCTTGGATGTCTTGATCGCAGGGGCCGGGCGCCTGGTTTTTCTCGTGGGTCGTTTTACGGTCGGTCGTTTTTTTGCCATGGAAGATGGTGCATCCTTGTGAATGTCGAAATGCGGGTGACCTGATTACAGCCCTTCATAGGCGGCGATGGCGGCCGATAGGGCCAGGACTAGATCCTCCGGTTGATCGATTTCGTCGTAGTGAAAGAGTTCGGGATGGGTCTCGATATAGGAGGTATCGAATCGTCCTGCCATAAAGTCCGGTTCCTGCATGATGGTTTCCATGAAGGGAATTGTGGTTTTTATTCCACGAAGCACATACTCTTCAAGCGAGCGTCGCATGCGGCTGACGGTTTCTTCCCAGGTACGGCCTCGAACCGTCAATTTAGCCAAGAGGGCATCGTAATAGGGCGGGACGGTGTAATCTCTATAGACGGCTCCGTCAATACGCACGCCGATTCCGCCGGGCGAGAGGTAGGCCGTCACTCTTCCGGTACAGGGCAGGAAATTGTTCTTTGGATCCTCTGCATTGATCCGACACTGAATGGCATGGCCTTGCAAGATAACGTCCTTCTGCTGGATGCTCAGCGGCAGGCCCGCTGCACTCTTGATCTGATTTCGTACGATATCGATGGCCGTGATCTGCTCTGTCACCGTATGCTCGACCTGAAGGCGAGGGTTCATCTCGATGAAGTAGAATTTGCCGTCTTGATCGAGCAGAAATTCCACGGTGCCGGCGTTGTCATAATTCACCGCGCGCGCAATGGCGATCGCGGCGTCGCCCATTTCTTCTCGGAGCTCCTGCGTCAGCACCAACGAAGGAGCGATCTCGATCAGTTTCTGATGCCGTCGTTGGATAGAACAGTCTCGTTCGCCCAGATGGATGATTGTCCCATGCCGATCTCCCAATAGCTGGAACTCAATGTGATGCGGTCGCTCGACATATTTTTCGATGAATACGCTACCGTCTCCGAAAGCGGACTCCGCTTCTCGGGCGGCCACTTCCATGTTGTCGCGTAGCTCTTCGTCGGTGCGAACCACACGAAGTCCGCGTCCTCCACCTCCTGCACTGGCTTTGATGATGACAGGATACCCGACCTCTTTGGCGAAGGCCAACGCTTGCTTAAACGTGCTCACTCCACCGGTGGTGCCTGGCACGATAGGCACGCCGATACGTTCAGCCAATTCGCGCGCGCGTACCTTGCTGCCCATCAGGGTGATTGCGTGAGGTGAGGGCCCGATAAAGGTGATACCGGACGCTTGGCAAAGCTCGGCGAACTCCGCATTTTCCGAGAGAAATCCGTAGCCGGGATGGATGGCATCGGCTCCGATCTGGAGCGCGAGGTTGACGATCTGTTGCCCGTCGAGGAAGCCTTTGACCGGTCCGGGACCGACGACGTGCGCCTCGTCGGCTTTCTTGACATAGATTCCGGTTGAGTCCACCTCGGAGTGGATGGCAGCCGTGGCGATATTCAATTCCCGACAAGCGCGGATGATCCTCATGGCAATTTCACCGCGATTGGCCACTAAGATCTTCTTGAACATACTCCGAACCTTTGGGTTCCTGTGTGGATAGAGAGAGCGAATACAGAAAATGACCGGGTAAGCTAGCATAGGATCAGGAGGCCTGTCGAGGGAGTTACTCTTGGAGCCAGCAAATCATCGGCCGCCGAGTAGGAGTGGTTTTGCAATTTGCCCGTGAAACAATAGGGTCGCTCTGTCGGCCTTTGTTCTGTACAATGCCTCATTTCGTCGGGGTAACGTCTTGTTAAGCGAGGTTTGTCTGATGACTCGAAGAGTTTCGATCTCCACTTGCGCCCAGTGTCGGGACGCCACGGAAGGTCAGGTTGGTTGCATGGCCAGTAGTTGCAGATGGAGTGCCCTTCAGCGGACCGCCAACAGAGGGCTTCTTTCCTTTTGCATGGTCATGCTGATTGGGCTTGTCTCCACACCGGTGTGGGGTGAAACTCCTGCTCCATCAGTCCATTGGGGCGCCATGGCGTATCCTGATCAATATTCCACGTTCACCGGCGGGCTGACCCTCAATCGGTTCACACCGACGGATGGTCTGGGGAACAAGTATGATTCGACCGTTGGGAATACGCTCGGCTTTAATTTGATTACGCTGAGCTGGACCCAGCATTGGGGTGGAATCTTGCAAGGTTGGAGCACCAACCTTACGGCAGGGGTCAGCCCCACCGCCGATGAACCCACGCAGTACTTTCAGAACAAAGTCGTCCATCAACTGCGTCAGTTGCCCACGGTTCCGACCGTGGATCCTCGAAAAGAGACCGATGTGATGATCGATGGTTCTCTGACCAGGTGGTTCCCCTTGTTTCGTCCCAAAGTCATCTTTATGGGTGCCGGATTTTCTGTCGGGACGATCTATCAACAAGGGTTTCTTCGCGGTGGTATCCGACGGATGCCGATTACACCAACCCTCTATCATAGTGAGAAATGGGGTGACGTGAGCTTCCGGGCTTCGGCTTTGGGGCGAATCAGTTATCAAAGCAACGGAGCCGTGCTTCACTCCGTGAGGCAAACGGCGGGTCTCGTGCAACCTTCTCTTGCCTTTGGTCAGTATGTCACGACTGAGACGGGCGAAACGATTCCTACATGGGAAATTGAACTTGCCTTGATGTGGGACTCAGGGATCTTCGTCAATACGATGGGGCAGAGCCAGGAGCAGTTTGCCTGGGCACTGGCGGCATCCGTCGGGCCGCTTCGGTTTGAAACGTGGAACGACAGCATGGGCAATATCGCAGAGCGAGATTATGGTCCGACCTACGGTGCGATGCTGACACTCGATGTCCTCCGCATGTGGAACTTTATTCAGGCCTTCCGAATGACTTCTGCCGCTCACGCTCCAGCGCCGTCATAGCGTTCTTTGCGAAGAATGGCCTCAGCGCCATACATGCACGCATCACTGGTGCCTACCTGTCTTGAATCCAATCGGATGCACTGAATCGAAAGAGATACGTATTCTGGTTCTACTACGAAGAGAACCAGAAGGGAAATCCTCAACAATCGTAGGTCTTCTGAATAATCTTCGCGGCATTGTTCTTGCGATTGGATATTCAGTATTCGAAGTGCCTCGGTCTGGTAGGGTTCCTAGTTGTTTGCAGGGGCACCAATATGGGACTCTCGTCGAGACCATTCACTCAATGGTACCTAGGCGTGCGGATTAAATTCGCACGAAGGAGGACCTCATGACCACAAGAAGGAGCCAGCTCGGTCACCATGCGTTAGCGGCAATTATGCTCGTCCTCGTTCTCGGTGCGCTTGCGATGATCTGGCCCGGCATCATTGCCGTGTTTCTGGGCATCCTCTTGTTGCTTGAATCATTCAGCGCCAGTCAGGAGCTTGCATTGCTGTCGTGGGCCGAGGTCGGTCATATGCCGATTGCTCTTTCCTCTCTCCCAAGACCAGGTCTTTCGCCGGATCTCTCATGAAGACTTGAGGTGTGCGCAGCGGTTAACCCTCCCACCTTGTCGACATTGTGTGGCGTCACCGGATTCCTTATGAGCGGCTCCCGCTCCACATGCAGGATCTAAGCTCCTTCCACTACATGGGGTGCCTGCTACTCCAGACCCTCCTTGCTAGAACGGCTGTCAAGCACCTGTCGATTCAGACTGAGGTGGGAAGTTGCGTGTTAGGATCAGTCGTCGTAGAGAGTGGGGTGACGGCCTGGCTTCGCTGGTCTTTGACGTAGACGCTGCCTTTTAAGGCTTTGGCTCGTTTCTTAAGCTCCGAGGAGATTTTGCTCACGTCGCCGGGGTGAGAAATGCGAGATCGCTCATTGGTGACGACAGCAATTGAGAGGCTCATAATCGGAAATTGCTCTTTATTTCCCCGACGGTCCACGGAGTCGATGCAACCCTTAAGTCGATCTTCACGGTCGTAGAAATCCGAGATCACCAGGTCAAATCGTTTGATGATGGTCTGACAGATCGTATCGATGGTGTCCGGTCGGCTCATGAAGACAAAGTCGTCCCCCCCCTACATGGCCGACGAATCCCTCAGGCCCAGCCAGTTCGCCAACCACTGTTGTCAGGATGCGGCAAGCCACAATAAGCACTTCATCTCCTCGTCCATAGCCGTAGCGATCGTTGAACGATTTGAAATTGTCGATATCCAAGTACGCGAGTGCAAAGGGCTGTTGGCTGTGAATCCTGGAGGTGGTTTCAGCGAGGATCGTGGTGTTGCCGGGAAGGCGAGTGAGGGGATTTGCGTCGAGCGAGCGAGTCAGACGGCTGAGACAGAGGCGGATACGATGCACGATGTCTTCTGCCCGCTAGGGGATCGTGATGAAGTCGTCAACCCCTAATGATCCCCAGTCAATATCGTTGAGGCGGCGCTCACGGACGAAGACAATCAGGGGCAGACGCCCCAGGAAGGCATCCAGCTTGAGATTGCGCGTGAGTGTTTCCACCGAATGGCCTCCCGCTCCTTCAGCGGCCAGGATGAGACAGGGTGGATCGTGGACGAGTTCATGCAGTGCCAGGTCGGGCAGATGACCTTCCACAACGTGGAAGCCGGCCCTCTCTAGAACCGAGGTCATCGTCAGGGCAGAAGCTGGGTCATTATGGAAGAGTAAGACTCTCTGGCTGGTGGGAGAACAGTTCATAGGTAATCGTCGATGGTCGCGAACTCACTCGAGGCTTTGTCGATGCACTCCGCCAAGCCCTGCTCATCCAGTCCAACCAGCTCCCAGGCTGGTTTGGAAAGTGGTGGAATCAGATCATCTCCCGGATTGCCACAGGCTAACCCTTTGACCAGGATATCGGCCACATGGACGATGGCTGTTTGCAGCACGGCTTCTTTAGCGAGAGGCGGGTTGTGATGGTAGAGGATCGGCTCGCGCAGAGTGATCGGTAAGTGCCATGCGTCAGCGAGAGAGCCGCCTATATCGGCATGGGACAGCCCTGTCAGTTCCTGCTCCACGTCGAGGAGTGAACGGTTACTCCCGGTCGTGAATTCGTCTTTAATGCAGTTCCCTACGTCCGGCCATTTGACGTAGAGGACGACTTTTCCGATGTCATGAAGGAGGCCGGAGACGAACAGTTCCTCGGGGTTCTTGATCTCGAGCCTGGTGGCGAGGAGATTGGCGGTGATCGCAACACCGAGCGAGTGTCGCCACAACTGATCCATGCCTGCATCTTTCATGATACTGAGGGCCGAGGCACAGAGTGTCAGCCCCTTGACGACGTTGAAACCCAGCACGATGACGGCGTGGGAGACGGAGCCGATTCGAGAGGGGAACCCGTAAAATGGTGAGTTGGCGAGCCTCAGGACTTTTGCCGCGAGGACCTGATCCTTCTCGATGATGGAGCCGATTTCCTCAGTCGAGACGTTGGGACGACCGATCATGGCGGCAATCCGCTGCACAACATGGGGAAGCGTGGGGAGGTCTCCGAGCCTTTCGATTCGATTGCGCAGATCTGTCGGATCGAACCTGGTCATGTTGTCTGAGTTTCCTCGATCGCAGGTCCCAGGCCATGGGTGGTCCGTAGATGTATGCGAAGAGCCTGAAGGATGAGCTGCTGGACAGGATCATGCGCAACCTGCCGGAACCGATGGTCGAGTTTCGCTTCGAGCTCCGCAAGGGTTTTTCCGCCGCAGTCCAGAGTCTCGCCATCTACATACACTGATGGCAGGTCCATCTGTCGGAGCCGTTCGATCATGGCGACATCCAAGATCGTTCCAGCCGCTACAATGGGAAGTCCATTGGCGTTCGTGACGGGTTTCGCCAGGATCATGTTCGGCTCGAGGTCCTGAGGTACCACCCGTCTCATCGGTATTCAGCTCCTGACATTACGCTCATATTCCAACCGGTTACGAAGAGTCGACACAACACGATCAGGGTAGGAGAGCTTGCCGGTTCTCATCCTCTTATCGGATTCCGAGCACCATTTCTGAAGGTGTGGGCATCGGCGTGACATCGCCATCTGTGTTTACTGCGACTCGTTGATGAGTAGGCGTCTTCTTAATCGAGGAATCAGGGGGGAGTCTTATCCAGGGCCACGTAGAGGGAACTGTGGGCTTGAGAAATTCTGACAGGATCGTATAGGGTCTCACGCTATGAATGTAAATCTCTCACACTTGAATAGATGGAATGTGTTGAGCGGCGCTGTGTTGATGGCTGTCGTTATACAGGCATGCACGATCGTTCCTCCTTCTCCTCCGGTTGAGCCAAGGCCAAACCCAGTTGGAGATCAATCGGCTAAAGTACGCGAGCTACGAAAACAGATTCGTGAGCGCGATCAACGTATTGAGGAATTAGAGTCCCAACTGGAAGCGTTGAAATTGATCGATCAGGATTCTATTAAACAGAAAATCCCGATTAGGCCACCTACGACACTGAAATCGCTCGAATGACGGGCGTGACCTTCTAAGATACTCGAATCTGCAGCCTCCCCATTGTGTGGTTATCCGTCATCTCTTTCTTCCCTGGCTCACAGGCTATTTTCAGATGACTTCATTCGTGTTGGTGAGACTAACCGAGACGGTAGCGGATGCCCTACCACACTCACCGCGTTTATCCTGAAGGCTATCACTGGTATCTGAATCGATACATGTGAGTATCCGATCCGATACGAATGATGATTGGGCACATTGCTTCGCGTAAACACAGCTTGTTGAGTGCAGCCTGATAAATCTGGTGATTCGTACGCGATTCCTTCCAGGCACAAGCATTGCTCATGATTGCAACCCGTCGTTCGACTTGAGGGTAACAACACGATCGGGACCCCTTGCACAGGTGATTGAGGCGCTTCTCGGTGAGAGAGCACAACCCCATGGGGCGGTTAGGGTGTTCAAAATGAGAACCTTGAAAGGAGAAACAATGAACGTCGACAGCTTGGGACAGAACTCATATCGGTTTCGAAGAAAGCTGGCAGAACTTGGGCCGCACCTTTTCTGCTTTGCTATTCTGATCGGTGGCCTCGTCAACGCTCAGAGCAGCATTGGGGGGGAGAGCTATGGGTATCCAGTTAGTCGTGAAAAGGTTGTGATCGACAAGAATAAGTTCGACTTCAAGGGCACACTTGAATGGGACTTTGTCTATGAAAATGGTCAAATGGCCCCGCACCTGACGGGTGAGATTGACCTAAAAGATGCTGGTGGGCAGTGCGGGCGGATGCGAATGGACTACTACGGTGGTGCGCATCTCTTTCTCACCACACGATACGGTGGGGAAGTCTGTGCAAAGGGAGACTCGCGGCAAAGCTGGACAGTCGACCTCACTCCCTACGAGAGCAATAAAGTCAACGAAGTGAAGGTGTCCATTGAAAAGAAAACCGCAAGTAAAGATTGGTCGATCCTTGAATCGCGGACTGTCAAGTTTGAACCAGTACATGACAAGGTCAAGATCACTGAAGACGGGTTTGACTTCGGAGGGGAGACTTTTGTGGCGGGGGCGCCGACCAACTCGGCAGATGTAACCTGGGTTTGGAAGGAGGGGAAGGTAACCCCTCAGGTCAGCGGTCGGCTGCACATCAATAACGCTGCGAGTGCGTGCGCCAGACTGCACCTAGAATATTTTACGGCTGAGGGCCTCGTTGCAGACAAATACGGTGAAAAATTCTGCGCCTCGGACAACTCTCACTACTACAACGATGTGGACCTGAGTAAGTATAGCGATGGGAAGCTGACGAGCATCACGATCAATCTCCAAACGCTTCGGGCTGATGGGACCTGGAAAACCATCGGTGCGACCAGTTCGACCTTTGCCGTCCCTAAATGTGATGAGCCGCCCTGCGGTACATTCAGGCTGAGTGGTGGAAGCATCGGTGGCCTCTTTGACGCTCAGTGATCCCGCTCCGCCAAAGCGTTGTTGCGATTCGCAGCTAACACACGACTGGCATTGGAGTGGTTGTACAAGATGAGTTGGGCGATCGATCACGTGAAACGGAGGAAAGAACAATGAAAGCGAATCATATCTGGAGTGGGCTTGTGATCATGAGTGTCTGGTGCATGGTGTCAACGGGGGCACTGGCTGAACGGTATGAGCAGGAGCTCAGGCTTGCCGAGGTTTCGTAACCCACGAAGATCTCGGGGTTCTCCGGAACCAAGTATCGTGTCGGTGTGCCGGATAGTCAGGGGGATGAGTACGCACTATATGGGATTACGTCCGAGGAGCGTCGAGACAATCCCTGTTATGTGACAGTCAGAACCGAGAACATTAATGATTCGGGAAAGACACTCGATTTGAAGAAAGATTTGTGTGGTGGGAAGGAAACCAGCAGTACGATCAAGGCGGAGTATTCGAATGGAAAATATGACAACCGGGTATTTATGACGGGTGCCTCGGTCTGCATGAATAATGACAACACGCGGGTAAAGGGTATTCGGATCCGCGGAAAACAGCTGGGCGATGATGGCAGCCTCATCGACTTAAAGGAAAGTACCGTCCCCGAAAATAGATCAGGTTTGCCGGCGTACAATACGTCTCCAACGTCCATGCCGACCGACATCCGATCGCACTGTAACGATAACTGGAAGAAATGGGCTCAATGCCCTGACGCGCACATCGCGACTGCTGCAATCCTTCATTATGAGGCGGGGAAGGAGCCCCGATCGCTGACGGGTCTTGAGTTGGAGTGCCGAAGAGTGGCTTTGCCGGGTACAGGAGCAGCGCGGGCTGAGTAGACTCTGTTGATCCACCCCCACCGTTACTCATGCTGGTGGGGGGACGCGGAGGCTGTCGGCATGGGGGCCGAAATGCATCCTTCGATAAACTCGACTTTGCATTGCCATGAGGATGCTGCTTCGTTCACCCGGGTGATCACATCTGCCGACTTCACCATGCTGGGGCTAATATCCACGAGCACATGGCCTGGGACGAGATTAAAATTGACGCCGGTCACGCCGGGAATGGCGTGGAGGACCTTCTGCATCTCCGCTTCCTTGTTGCTACAGCCTGATCCGCTCAGCGTTAAGGGAAGCCGCTCCCTGATCGGTGGAGTCGCCGAAGCCGGCAAAGAGATGATGAGGCTTACAAGAACAAGCGTGATTGAAATGGCTCGATGGCACCGGACGTTGGGCATGACATGAACTCCCCTGTTGGTCGGCTCGACGTTGCACTTACTAGGGCACACGTGGGTATAGGGTACAGGAGGCCCATTCCGTTGTCGAGGTGGTGTCCAGTGAAGTGTAGGTTTCCCTATCCTCCAGTACGGTTCGCGTAGGATGGTGAAAGGCGATGGACTCGGCCTTGGAATCCAGCGATAATATGCGCCTATGAAGGATAACTCCCATCGAGCCTGGCCGGAAGTCGTCGGGCTCATTCCTGCTGCCGGCCAAGCGAAGCGCCTGCAGCCGTTTCCCTGTAGCAAGGAATTGTTTCCGGTAGGGTTCACGAACGATCCACAGACCGGGATGCCGAGACCGAAGGTAGCAGCGCACTTTCTCCTGGAAAAATTCAAAGCCGCCGGTATTTCGAAGACCTTTATCGTCATCCGCGAGGGCAAATGGGATATTCCTAACTATTTTCAAGAGGGACAAGGGGTAGGACTCTCGCTTGCGTACCTCGTGATTCCGGGGTCTGCCGGCCCCCCAGATACCCTCGATCGTGCCTATCCATTCATCGCGCAGAGCCGGATTGCGTTCGGCTTTCCGGACATTCTCTTCGGTCCATCCGATGCCTACGGACGATTACTCGAACAACAGGAGAAAACCGAAGCAGACGCGGTGCTCGGCCTGCACCGCATTGAGGATACACGCATCTGGGATATGGTGGACAGCGACAGGGACGGCTGGGTCCGTGAGATCGTGATGAAACCACCTTCGACCACGCTGACGTTCGGCTGGTGCTTTGCCGTTTGGACACCGGCCTTCTCGGCGTTCTTGCATCAGTTCCTCCGTGCTGATGAGACAAAACGGAATATGTCCGTCCTGGCAAGCACGGCGAACGATCCCGGAGGGGACTTAGCCGTGGGAGTCGTGTTCCAGGCAGCGCTCAAAGCCGGTCTGAGGATTCAGTCGGGGAAGTTTCCACGGGACGGGTATCTCGATATTGGCACGCCGGAAAATCTTGCTCGAGCAGTGCGGCAACAAGTCGCAGGGTAATGTCAGAACGAGCAGAGCGTTTTATTACCCACGGGCGACTTACTTCGATTGGACCAGAAATGCTTTCGAACGAGCATTGCCACCGCTGGCGACGACATCGATGAACGACATACCAGGCTGAACATCGGGAACGGTTGCCTCAATCGTTGTCTCGTTGACATATCGATGGTTGATCTTGGTGGAACCGGCTGCACTAAACGCGACTCCACGGAAACAATCCTTGGTTCCAAACTGCTCCCCTCGAATCGTGATGGTCTGACCTGGTTTGGCTTCGTCCGGTTCCACTGTGATGATTTTTGGCTTCTTGCTGCTGTCGCAAACTGGGTCTTTTTCGACGGTTCGCTCGTCGTGTCCTTTGATCGATTGCGTGTCGTGTAAGGTATAGCCGGCGCCGTCGACGATCACGCCTTCTTCGGCAAGCGAACGGTGAGCGAATGGGAGCATCGCCAGGAACGACAGTGCGGCGAGTGACAATAGGAATTGGGGAGTCATTCGGGCCTCCTTCTCTTCGAACTTATTTACTCGACATCGGGACATAGGTTTCTCCGACGATCGCTTGCCCGATTGGGGAAAGAGCGAAGTCGGTAAACGCATCAACCAGGACATTCGGATCGTGTCGTGACAGGAGCAGCAGAGGTCGCCGCAGACTATATCGCCCGTCCTGTACTGTCGGCGTTTCAGGCTCGACATGATCGATCTGTAGGAGACGCACGGCGACACCGTGGGCTACAGCTGAACGACCTGTACTCAGTGGCACATAGGCGACCGCAGACAGTGGCGGAAGCGTACCGACGACTGTCTTCACGACCATGTCGTCGTCGGCGATTATGGTAGCCGTATGAGGAGTTGTCCCCCAAATGCCAAGGCGTGATTCGAACGCCTTCCGGAGAGGTTGGTCGGTCGGCCGGTTGATCAGCAGGATTCTCGTCTCCGGTCCTCCCACCTCCGACCAGTCTTTGATCGTTCCAGAAAAAATATCGGCGACCTGCTGCAAGGTGGTGTCTTTGGTGAAGTTGGAGAAATGAACTAAGATGCCGATTCCGTCCCAACCGATCTGTGTTGCCCGGAACTCTCGATCCGCAGCCCCCGTGACAGCGATGTGGGCATGGCCTGTCTTCACCAATGCGAGTGGGTCGGAGTCCTTCTCCCATAGGATGTCGACATAGACACGAGGGTTGGCCTTTTCAAAGGCTCGTGCCATCGCTTCAATGGTGGTCTGCTCCGGTCCGTTCCCGGCGAGCGTGAGGCTTCCTGCCAACTGGCTCCAGGCCACGGTCGGCGACAGGAAGAGCGTCATGCTACACATCAGGGTAGTGAGCAATCCCCATGGTGTCATGGCATAGCAGGCATGAGGGGGGCGGACTCTACTGCACGGGACTATGGAGATGTGATGGTTATGATCCAGAACTCGATTCTCCTTGAGATGGTGAGTCTGAATCGGACGACATGTTCGGAGGAGGCATGTTTCGCTTGGCGTTCAACGGCGGGAGTTTGGTGAACCGTTGCATCCGCTCCTGACCCATCGCCTTGGCTTTGATCTCGGTGAATCCTGGTTTACGATCACCGCTCACCGAAGACGAAAACGAAGACATGAGGCGTGTCGCCTGCCTGGCACGACAATGAGGGCATTCGGTGTCTTCAACCCTCGCATAGACTGATTGAGTGGCTTCGAATTGCCGGTCACACTGCCCACAACGGTATTCATACAGTGGCACAGCGATGGTTCCTTTCCATACCTGAATTGAACAACCTGAACGAAATCAGTTCAGCAGTGCGGGGCAGGCCTTGACAAGCTGCCCTGCTCTAGGCGATCTTGACCGGCCTACACAATCGGTTTATTGTAACAAGTTACGCCGCTTAACTGCCAGCTGTAGAGGAGGGTTTCGATGCCAGTGCTGATTCGACGATACAAGGGGACCAACGGGATGATGCAGGAAGAGCGAATCGATGATGATGATCGAATCGAGCGCTACATGAGGCTCTTCGAGAAAGATGACCTCAAAAAGCTCCAGACTGGTGTGAAGTGCTTCATCGAGAAAGATGAATGGCAGCTCCTTCCTTGAGCCGGAAAAGGGGTGAGGGGGTTCGAAGTTCGATGAACGGTTTTCCCTCTCACCACTGAAGCCTGACTCGCCGCGCATGATCTACTGGGTGCACATTGCCCGTGCAATCGACCGTGTGACGCTTCACCGAGACCGATGTTCGGAAGTGCCGTCTGCGGCAACCTCCAGCGACTTCTGGGAAGGGGGTTGGTTCGACTATCCGGATAAAGAACGAGCGCTGCGTGCCATGGAGCAGGCAGGGGTGACACGACAGCGGATGTGCACGCTGTGTAAGCCCTAAGGGAAGAAGGTCAATAGTCATCGGTCATTTGTTACTGGTGAGGAGCGTAGCGCTGGTCTGCATAGTGACAAGCGACCATTGACTCGTGACCGACTTCAACCATGCCGCGACTGGCACTCCTCCTCACGACCGTTATTTGGGGCGCGACCTTTCCTGCGACCAAGGCAGCGCTGGAACAAATTTCTCCACTTTCCTTCTTATTGATCCGATTCTTCATCGGTGCGCTGCTGGTGCTGCTGTGGCTTGTGGTCACCCAGCGCCGACTGCATTGTGATCGTGATGTGTTGAAGGCAAGTGCGCTGACGACTGGGTTTCTGTTTCTCGGATATGTTCTGCAAACCGTCGGGCTTCAGCATACGACAGCGTCGAATTCCGCCTTCCTGACGGCGCTGTACGTGATTTTTGTGCCATTGATTTTGTTGCGGATCGACCGGCGAGTGGTCATAGCAACGGTCATCGCGGTGGTCGGGCTCTGGCTGCTAATCAAGCCCAATGCCGTTCTGAATAAGGGAGATTTGATGACACTGGGCTGCGCCCTTGCCTTTGCGGGGCATATCGTTTGTCTTGAACGGTACACCAGACGGGTCGATGCGCCCTCGTTGCTGGTGTGGCAAATGATCGCGATGACCCTGTTGTTTCTTCCAGCGCCGTGGTGGGAGAGCACTCCGGCGAGCGCGTTTTCACCAACGGCAGTTCTCCTGATCGGTCTCGGTGTCACTGGCGTGCTGGCTACGCTGGCGTTTGCCGTGCAGATGTGGGCCCAGCAACTCGTTCCTGCGCAGCAGGTGGCATTGCTGTTTTCCTCCGAGCCGGCGTACGCCGCGTGGCTGTCTTGGTATTTTCTCGGAGAGGTCTTGGATATTGGAGGATGGATCGGAAGTGTCCTTATTATACTGGCCGTCATGATCGGCGCATTCGGCGGCTGATTGCCTGGAAAGGAGGAGTGATATGGCTCAGAAGTTCGGCAATGGGCGATGGGTGCATGAAGGGTTCTTGGACAATCGAGTCGACGGAACCGTCGTCGGACGAGTGGTGTTTGCGGTGATCGGCCCGATCGATTTCTATTTGCAGGGTAACTTTAAACCGGATATCGCCGGTGAGGTGATTGGATTTCGCAATCGCCGGTTCGAGGATGATGATATGGCCGGGCAGGTCATTGGGGATATGGCCAATCCACAGATCGGAACCGTCAATTTGATTTCACTCGATCCACATCCCAATTTGGAACCGCATCCCTACGTCGAGTGGTTCACCCTCAGAAAGGATCATTATCGTTTCGAGTTGAGCGCTGGTGATGCATGGGTGCTCTCGGAGGAGGAACGACACGCGATTGATGGGGACAGTCGACGAATTCGAGCAGCCCTGGCTAGTCAAACGTCCGACCAGCCAGGATCTGATGAGAGTGCCGAGTGGGTTTAACGGGCCGTGAGCTCAAGCTCTGGCTGTGGCGTGGGTAGTTCTGTAACCACCTTAGGCTCCTCGACTTGTTGCTTAAGAACGCTACGGTCAGAGTCCTGTTTCGTCTTTCCCTCTCGCACATAATCGGGAACACCACGAACATCCCAGATCAGTCCTAACCACTCAAGTCCCTTGAGGCAGTAGTAGGTCATGTCGACCTCCCACCAATAGAAGCCTTGTCTGGTCGAGGCGGGGTAGTAGTGGTGATTGTTGTGCCACCCTTCACCCATGGTGATCAGGGCGAGGAAAAAGTTATTTCGGCTGTCGTCGCCGGTCTCATACCGTTGTGAGCCGTAGACATGGGACAACGAGTTGATCGTGCAGGTTCCATGAAACAGCGCCACGGTCGAGATGAAATAGCCCCAGATCAACATCTGGGGACCGTTGGTGCCGAGCCCCGGTGCAGTGGCTTCCAGCAGTTTGCCGAGTCCAAACATTCCAACTCCAGTGAGGACCGGAACTAAGACATCGAATCGGTCGAGGAACCGCAGCTCAGGAAACTTCGCAAAGTCGGCAATACCTTTAAGACGAGGCGCATAAAACGTCTGCGACATGATCCAGCCCATATGCGACCACCAAAACCCTCCTTGACGCGGAGAATGCACATCTTCCGGCTGATCGGAGTAGATGTGGTGATGGCGATGATGGCCGGCCCACCACAAGGGACCACGCTGTGTGCAGGTGCCACCTAACAGCGCGAACAGGAACTGAACGGTGCGAGTGGTCTTAAAGGTGCGGTGTGAGAAGTAGCGGTGGTACCAGCCGGTGATCGCAAACATACGAATGTAGTAGAAACCAACAGCGACCGCGACGGCGGTCCAGCTCCATCCGACCCAGATGACACCCAAACACATCAAATGCAACACCATAAAGGGGACACTGCGCACCCAGTCTACCTTGGGAGGGCCTTCTGCTTTCGTGTGCTCAAGGCCGGCCCAGGAATCAAACCAACGCATCACGGAATAGAAGAACTCCTGGGCTTTGGTCGGTCGAATCGTTTGCACGTCGGACATAACAATTCTCCTCTTAGTCGGGGGATCGGCAACATCACTGCGGTGGGAGACAGGGAGCCGGGGTCCCGATTAACCTGAATGATCGCCCTGCTATAGGTTGGAAGCGCATTATACACAGAACTTCAGAAAAGTGAAACCAGACTTTTCAGGCGACCTCGGGAATCCTAAGTGTACCGGAATGGTGGCGTTTGTCTACTGATCGGGGGAGTTTCCGGAAGGAATTGATACGTTATGTATCATCTCGGTTTGACAGTTCTCCCTGTGCCTCTCTAGAATGCTGCTACTATGAATGACCGATTTCTGAAAGCATGCCGCCGTGAGCCTGTCGATTGCACCCCTGTGTGGTTTATGCGCCAAGCTGGGCGCTATATGTCTGAGTACCGCACGCTCCGTGCAAAACATTCGATTCTCGAGATGTGCAAGACACCGGAGTTGGCGGCACAAGTGACCCTGCAACCAATCGATCGGTTTCCATTGGATGCCGCTATTATCTTTGCCGACATTCTGCTGCCGTTGGAGCCCATGGGGCTCAATCTTGAGTTTGCGGCAGGGGAAGGACCGGTGATCCACAATCCGGTTCGTGACCGGGCTGCCGTGGACCAACTCAAAGTGATCGACGGCGACGAACTAGATTATGTGGCTGAGGCGATCAGACAAACCCGACGGGCCCTCAATGGGCGAGTGCCGCTCATCGGATTTGCTGGTGCACCGTTTACTCTTGCAAGTTATGCGATCGAAGGTGGGGGGTCTCGAAACTATCTCCATACTAAGCAGATGATGTATGGCGATCCAACGGCGTGGCATCGGCTGATGGATAAGTTTGCGCGCGTGATCACCGGATATCTTCGTCGGCAGATCAAGGCTGGGGCTCAGGCGATTCAGCTCTTTGATAGTTGGGTGGGATGTCTTTCGGCGGGCGACTATGCCGAATACGTCATGCCGCATGTGCAGCTGATTTTCGACGGCCTCAAGCGAGAAGGTGTGCCGATGATTCATTTCGGGACCGGCACCACGGCCATTCTCAGACAGATGCGCGAGGCGGGTGGTGATGTGATCGGGATCGATTGGCGGGTTCACCTGGACGAGGGCTGGACGATAGTCGGACACGATCGGGCCGTCCAGGGAAACTTGGATCCGCTGGTGCTGTTTGCCCCGCTCCATGAAATTGAACGGCGAGTCGAAGATATTCTGCGCCGGGCAGCTGGGCGTCCAGGCCACATCTTCAACCTTGGGCACGGTATCCTTCCCACGACACCGGTCGATCATGTGGCGGCGACGATCGATATGGTGCACAAGCTGAGCCAACGCTAGGGGGCTCGCAACCATTCATGATTGCCTGAGTAAGGAGCGGATGGCTACCTCGAAACGTTCGACTGCAGTTTTACTGATGGCCATGGGCGGGCCTGATTGCCTGGAGAACGTCGAGCCATTTCTGCGAGATGTTCGAGGTGGTCGACCGACGCCACCAGAGCTGGTCGAGGAGATTCGTGAACGGTATCGTGCTACCGGAGGGAAATCACCGGCCGTTGGGATCACCCAAGAGGTCGCCAAGAAGCTGGAACGGCGGCTCAATGAGTCTGGTGAGGAGCGATACCGGGTCTACGTCGGGTTGCGGCATTGGCACCCGTTTATCAAGGACACGTATGGAGAGCTGTTGAAGGAATCCCCGGAACAGATCATCGGGGTCTGTATGGCACCGCAACAGTCCTCGCTGAGTACCGGAGCCTATCGGAAGAAAGTGGAAGAGGCGCGTACGGAGCTAGAGGATGGTACAGAGGTCAACTATGTGGGTAGTTGGAATTGTCATCCTAAACTGATCGCTGCCATCGTTGAACGTATTCAGGAAGGCCTTCGGAAGTTTCCCTCCGATGTACGGGCAACGGTTCCGGTGTTGTTTACTGCCCATAGTTTGCCTGAACGGATTGTGGCGATGAAGGACCCCTATCCCAACGAGGTCCAAGGCACTGTGGAGGCGGTGACGCAGTTCTTGGGAGACCAACCGACCTATTTTGCCTATCAGAGTCAGGGACGATCGAGCGAGCCTTGGCTGGGGCCGACGGTTGAGGATATGTTGGACACCATATTCCAGAAGGGGCATCGACAGGTGCTTGTCGCTCCCATCGGGTTTATCTGTGACCATGTGGAGACGCTGTACGATATCGATATCGAATTAAGCCAGTTGGCCGTCAACAAGGGGATGCGTCTCGAGCGCATCGCGATGTTGCACGATTCCCCTGCCCTCATCGAGACGTTACGCGATATCTTGGCGGCACACGAATCCTCTTCTTGCATCCAGTCGTGACTCAACCTCGCTCAGTTGTCATTGTGGGTGGCGGCATTTCCGGCTTGGCCACAGCCTTTTCGCTCCTGGAACGAGCGTCTACCGCCGGCCTTTCCCTTCGCTGTACGATCCTCGAAGCTGGACCCTCCTGGGGCGGGAAGATCGTCACCCATCGAATTGGCGACATCGTCACGGAAGCCGGGCCGGATTCCTTCCTGTCTCAAAAGCCGGCCGGTCTTGAGCTCTGTACGAAGCTTGGTATTGCCGATCAGCTCATCAATACTAACGAGACCGTCAAGAAAGCCTGTGTTCTCTCAAAAGGACGGATGTGCGATTTGCCGGAGGGACTGCTTTCGTTTACGCCAAGACAGCTCAAACCGTTTCTTTCGAGCGGACTCCTCACGTGGACAGGGCTTGCCCGTATGGGATTGGAAATCGCCGTTCCCCCTGGTCCCTCCAGAGAGGATGAGTCGCTCGCTGGGTTCCTTCGTCGTCGGTTCGGCAGCCAGGCTTATGAGCGGGTCTTGGAGCCACTCATGGCAGGCATCTATGCCGGAGATGCCGAACAGATGAGCCTGCGAGCGACGTTCCCGCGCTTCTTTGAACTGGAACAACAGCATGGCAGTGTGGTTCGCGGCATGTTGGAAGCCAAGAAAGCAGCGTCGACGGTCCCATCGGGACCGCCGCGGCGGACGATGTTTGTGAGTTTGAAAAACGGACTCGGCGATCTCGTGACTGCATTGACGCAACGGTTGAGGGAGCAAGGCGTGAAGCTTCAGCTTGGGAAGCGGGTTGACGCACTTCGCGTGAGATCGCACGAACTTGGCCGTTGGATGTACGACCTGATTCTTCAGGATGGATCGGCACTTTCTGCGGAAAGTGTCGTGTTGACCACACCGGCTTATGTGTCCGCCGACCTGTTGCGTCCGTTGACACCGATTGCCGGGGGCGTGTTGGATCTGATTCCCTATACCTCGACCGCTACGATTGCGATGACATTTCCTCGGGCGATGGTGCGTGGAGTTGAAGGATTTGGCTTTATCATCCCTCGAGTAGAACAACGTGATGTGATCGCGGCGACGTGGACCTCCCTTAAATGGCCACATCGTGCTCCCGCGGATCAATTATTAGTGCGTGGCTACGTCGGCGGAGTAGGACGCGAGGAGATCTTGCAACTCGATGATGCGGCCTTGACGGCGAAAGTCAGAGCCGAACTTGCTGCGTTGTGTGGAATCACTGTGGAACCGACCTACACGGAAGTGAATCGGTGGTGGAAGGCGATGCCGCAATATACCCTCGGCCATTTGGATCGATTGGCACAACTCGATGCGGCCGTGAGCCGTTATCCTGGTCTCGTCCTCACAGGGGCCGGCTATCGCGGAGTCGGCATTCCTGACTGTATCCGTGATGGAGCGAGTGCGGCAGCGCGTGTCCTCCACGATCTGAGCGGTGGAACTGGATCGGGAGGGCGATCTGCCGAAGCAAGGATGTAGCCTCGTCCACAGTCGAAATCCCAGACATGGTTCATCGATACATCCAGGCCCTCGTCAACGGAAAGTCGGTGAGACCGTTGGCTTCCTGGCGGCTGGCAAGTACCTGATAGACGTTGAGCCATCCCTGAGAAAATGCTAACGAGGAACCTGCTAGATAGGTGCGCCAGACACGCAATGTTCGATCTTGGACCAGCATCTGAGCGGCACCCTGTGTGTCTTCCAGTCTGCGCGACCAGTGGGCCAGTGTGCGGGCGTAATGCGGTCTCAAGCTTTCCACATCGTACACTTCGAAGCTCTGTGCCGCCATCTCTCGAATAACGGTATGGAGATGAGGCAGTTCTGTGTGGGGGAAGACGAACTTCTCCATAAACTCGCTGATGCCGGATCCGACCGTGCGACCCTCCGCATCAGATGAGGTAATGCCATGGTTTAGGAAGAGTCCGCCATGGCGCAGCAGGTTTCGGATGGCACCGAAGTAGGCAGGAAAATTCTTTTGACCGACATGCTCCACCATACCGATACTTGCAATTTTATCGAACGTGCCTTCACCGAATTGTTCTGAGGCATTACGGTAGTCGAGCTGGAGTACCTCGACGCGTGGTTGAAGGCCAGCGATCCTGACCCGTTCCTTGGCGAAAGAACACTGCTTCTCTGACAGGGTGATGCCGACAGCGTGGACGCCGTAGTGTTGCGCCGCATACAGAATGAGCCCACCCCAGCCACAGCCGATATCGAGTAATCGTTCTCCTGGCCTGAGCCGGAGCTTGCGGCAGACATAATCGAGCTTGGCCTCCTGCGCGGCATCGATCGATTCTTCTCCCGTCTGAAAGTAGGCGCAGGAATAGACCATACGCGCGTCGAGCCAGAGTCGGTAAAATTCATTGCCGACGTCATAGTGATAGGCGATGTCCTCTCGATCCTGTTGCGGCGTGTGCCGTGCCGTCAGTGCGGCAATGCGCTGTGTCGGGGGCGATCCATCGGCCGCCGCGAGGCGCTCGGCACTCGCGATGACGGACATAATCTCGCCCTCAATGTCGAGGCGTCCGTCGACAAAGGCTTCACCCAGGGTCCCTAACGTCGGATGGGTGAGAATTGGAAGCAAGGCTGCATCGCGGATTGCCATCACGACGCGAGGTTCTTGACCGAAGTTCAGTCGTGACCCGTCCGGGAGGATCAGGTCCAACGGCTGGCCTCCCTGCGCCCTCACCCTTTCTGCCAAACGCTGGATGCGCTGGCCAACTGCCTTTCCGACAATCGTATTCGTCGCGTGAGACAAGAGATTGTGATGGGGCATAATGAGCTCCTTGGAGCGATACGTGGGATCTTGGCTGACTATGTGTGCCGCGGAGCACGGCACGTCAGAGCATCAAGGTTCTTTTGCTGCGAGAGGTTTCAACAAGGAACCGCTATCTCTGCAGTAAGCGAATGTCGTACCTGCTCCATCGCATGGAAATTCAAGTTATTAGGAGCCTGACGTGAAGGGACGAAACTTGGCACTGCGGTGAAAATCCACATGCGAACAGGCTGGGTGGGTCTTCTCGCAACAGTCGGACTAGTGACCTGGCTGTCTCTTATGGAAGAATGATGGTCTGTTCCGGATAGCCGAGTTCTTTGAGCGTGATTTCGAGGGAATCAACCATTGGTGGAGGACCGCAAAGAAAAATACAGGTGTCAGGAGATGGGGTCGGCAGGTGTTGCTGCAACATGCCGGAGGTGATGCGGCCTATGTCGCCCGACCATCCGGGAGGTGGCTGCTCCAAGACGTGGTGACAGTGAAAGTTGGGATGTTCGCGCACATGCCGTTCCCACTCTTGTCGGAAGATAATGTCGGATTCGGTTTTATTGGCAAAGAGAAGAAAGAGCTCTGCATCGATGTTCTGTGTCAAAATCCAGCGAATGATGGAGATCATAGGAGTGATACCGGTACCTCCGGCTACGAATCCCACACGTTTTGCCATGCCATCGACCCAATGCCCGCCTGTGTTTGGCCCACTCATGAGCACCGGATCTCCGATGCGTTGATCGTGTAGGTATTTCGAAACAATGCCGGCGTCATACCGTTTCACCGTGAGATCAAAAGAACCCATAGTGCCGGGTAAGGAGGATGGGGTGTAGGCCCGTTTGAGCTGTTTCCCATTCAACGTCGTATGGATGTAAAGAAAGTCGCCGGGCCGCATATCCAGTGTGGCATCGCCTGCTAGTTCAAAACGGAACGTCTTCGTGTCGTGGGTGTCGGTCTCGATATGGATCAGCTTGTACGGGCTCGGCATCTTAGTCTTGATGTGGGTGGTGGAAGACATCATGGTTTACCTCAGTGAGTCGACCGTTATCATGGAGAGGTCAGGGCCGGCCCTCTGTTTTTAGCCTTATGATCAACCGCTTCTTTAGCTTCTAGGCCGTCCAGCACCGGCCGGGCAGCTGTCACGTTGTGGCGAACGGCTTGAGATAGCCAATGCCGCGCTTCTTGCGTATTCCGTGTCACGCCCCGACCATAGGCGTACATGACGCCGAGGACGTACATCGCTTGTCCATTCCCAGCTTCTGCCAAGCGGCGCAACCCAGTCGAGGCCTTTTTGTACCAACTGATGGATTCCGGCGCTTGTCGGCCCTTTTGTTTTGCATAATATTTGCCAAGCCGATACTGAGCGAACGCGTCACCCCGCTCTGCCAATTGAGCGTCGGGATTCGGATTCGACGGGGACTTTTTCGCGGGTGCACGCGCAGGTGTCTTCTCATTGTTCGAACCCGTTTCAATACGATCCGCAGGGTGAGGTGCTGTAATAGATGGTTTTGGCGTCTGGTCCTCCTGGCTCGTGGGCTCGGGTGCAACCGGATGGTTTTCAGGAGGAGAGGGTATTGATTGCTGGGACTCGGCTAGAGGTTCAAGTTGGGATACAGGGGTCGGGCTCAAGTCTTCCTCGCGACTCTCGATCGTGGCGGCCTCTGGGTGAGATGGGCCACATTCCTCGGTCAGATTCCCTGGGATGTCCTTGTTGGTCGTGTCTTGGCAGGCTGACTCATCCTGTGAGGTGGGGGGTGATCCTATGACTGTCCAGGCGATCCAGAGGGCTGGGATGAGGACCAAACTCCATCGGAGCAGTCGGCGTCGTAGGATGGTCCGATCGCTGGGAGGGACGATGACGAGTCCGGGGTAGTCCTTCTTGGCCATGCCTTAGGTACGGAGAAGTCTTTGGTAGCGTGTCGTAAGCTGATGGAACGGTAGCTGGACACTGATCAATCGGTACAGTGTGACAGTCGGTGGCCTACCGCGTTTGCATGGAGCGGACAACGGTACGCTGTGCATGCTACAGCACGAGCCACCGTGCAGAGCCACTTGTCCTGCAGACGTACAAAATCCTATAGTAGGGCTTCCGAGTTGCTGATCAAGAAAAACCAAGGAAACTGGTCGAATCATGCCATCAATTGAGAGTGTCCTCACCATATTGGAAGTCAACGGTCCCTTTCGGGAACCGAGAGAACAGGTCTTTTCCTACGATTATTCTATCCAACGATCTACTTGGGTGACCCCGCATGGGGTCCGCGTGAAGGTTTCTATACCGGATGAGCTCGAGACGTTCAAGAGGCGTCTGCTGGGGATGGTCGCTGGCTCACCTGGTCAGCAACTGTTGATGAGTAACATTCTCTCTCGGGCGATTGCCGATTGGAAGATGAGAGTTGCCGATGCAGAAGGTTTATTGACTGAGCGACGTGACGTAATGTTGGGCCCGTTTATCGGTCCGATGAGTCATCTCTTTGTAAAACTAGAGGCTCTGTTTGAAGCGGCTCGGGGGTCGGTCCGTACCGAGATTAAGCAACGGGTTGGACTATAACCTCCCCGATCCCATGCGAAGTGCATAGTGCCTGCGCTAAAAGATTCGACGGTGATGTTTGGAGTGTACGCCGGACTCATCGGCAAATCCAAGTGAGCCGGTATCCGGGCTTGCGGTGTCACTGAGATCTATCCGGTAGTACCCACGGACATGTTCCATCGCCACTTCGAAAGGGATGGCATTCGGATAGAGTGTTCCCGGAGCATGAGCCCCTCGTGCGAGCGTACGGATGGTGTCCGGTTCAGCGAATTGCTTATCCGAAAAAATAAAAATATCCGCGATGGCGTGGTCGCCCAGCTTATGACCCGGTGTGGTCGCTGGGAGCTGCTCGCCAAGAGAACCATCCAATCGTGCATCCCGTAGGGTTTTTAAGAGCGCGACAATTTGACTATCCGTTGCCTGCGAGGGCACGACCAGTCCCAGGACATTCATGTCCGGGATCGTCGTGTCGACCGTAAACATGACGGGGATTGCCTCCGGATCTTCGATGACGGACACCGTGGGACCTTCGGTACCGCTGGCTTGTTTGTTTCGTGAGCTGGGGATGATCAAAGCGACGAACAGCCACAATCCGATGAGCGTGCCGAAGACCACCAACAACGGGTGAGCTCCGGCACGTTTTCCTTCCTGGTAGGGGTCTTCGTTCTTGCTCATAGCGTTCGCGTGTCCATGTGTGGCGGTGCGTTGGGAGTGGGAGGCTCCAACCGGCGTTTGGCCTCCTCCCACAGAGTATCCATTTCAGCCAGTGTCATGTCGGTCAACGTCCGACCCTGTTCTGTAGCCTGCGCTTCCACCAGATGAAACCGATCGGTGAAACGATTGGTCGCACGGCGTAGGGCTTCTTCCGGGTTGACCTTGACGAAACGGGCGAGATTGACGAGAGAAAATAAGATATCTCCCAACTCTGCCTCTATGTCCGCCTGTCCGTCAGGCCGATCTGGTGCCGGGTCGGCATTCACCTGAGCCAGCGCGCCTTTCAACTCATCCACTTCCTCCACCACCTTTCCAAAGATCTGCTCGAGACCTGCGGCGTTGTGTGGCCAATCGAATCCGACCCGTGCGGCCCGGGCTTGTGTTTGGTACGCTCGGAGCAGGGCAGGCAAGATTTTCGGCACGCCATCAAGAGCCGATTGTTTCACCCCGGCCGCTTCACGTTCCGCTCGTTTGATTTCTTCCCATCGACTCAAGACGTGCTCGCTGGTGGTCACACCGGATGCCTGGTCGCCGGAGCCGAAGACATGGGGATGCCGGCGGATGAGTTTGGTGGCCAGCGTGTCCAAGACATCTTCAACCGTAAAAGACTCAGTTTCTGCCGCGATTTGACTGTGGAAGAGCACTTGCAGCAGCACGTCGCCCAACTCTTCCTGGAGCTTCATCATGTCTTGTTGATCGATAGTTTCTAAGACCTCGTATGCTTCCTCCAGGAGGTAGGGTTTCAGGGACTCATGAGTCTGTTTCCGATCCCACGGACATCCATTTTCGGCGCGTAGGGTAGCCATTAACTCAACGACTTTTGTGAAGTGATGCGACATCGAAGACCAACCCTTCTTGTCGGTGCTCTGTGAGTCCTGCAGTGGGGCTACTCTATAATGACGGAGACATGCTCTTCAATCTCTCTGATGGCTTGCGGGCAACCAAGCCCTATGGTAGGGTACCGACGTTGCCCACGGGGTTCTGAGAAGAGGGTGAGGAATGGCTGACGAGGAGCAGGGGTTCGTCATTCGTGACAAACGGGGAAGTGCCGGAGGAGAGACTGCTCCAACCACCACTTTCAGCACAAAAGAGACAACCGCGTCGGCTGCTGCGCCCACTGAATCGTCGCACGCAGCACCAGTTCCCCCTGTCACCTTTTCTTCTTTCGTCATTTCGTTGGGCTCGTCGTCACTGATGCTGATGGGTGAACAGCTGGACCCCCAACAAGCCCCCATGCCTGTGAACCTTCCACAAGCGAAAGAGATTATCGATCTGTTGTCTGTCTTAGAAGACAAGACGAAGGGTAATCTGACCTCTGATGAGCAGACTGTTCTCCGTGACATGCTGTACGCACTTCGTATGAAGTATGTCACCTTGGCCTCGCCGAGATAAGATCTGGTTGTTCTGCTCGTTGTTCAAATCACCGACATCTTGTGCGCTGCGTGCTGGTTTTGAGAGGGTTTCGCAAATCGGCTATCGTGCTAAGGATTGCTCAGTGTTAACTGTGCCGGTGGCTGTAGGCGTGTGAATGTTCGAGCCAAACTACTCCATGCAAGAACGGGAATCCGAGCCAGGAGAGGAGGGCCTGAAGTCAGGGGTGATGGGTGCCCGATTCAATCGTCGTGCTGGCGATCGATCCAAGAAACCTGAGCGCAAGGGACCGCCCCTCCGTCCTGTCTGGATCGTCCTGATTCTCCTGATCCCTTGCGTGGCGCTCACGTTGTACTACTCGCAAATCGCTGCGCCGGATGTCCAAGAGACCGGTTCCCTCCTCCCCACGACTAGTTATGCGCTCGTGCTTCTTTTGGTCAATTTGGACCTAATTGGTTTCGTCGTGCTGGTGCTCTTATTGTCACGAAATCTGATCAAGGCCTATTTTGAACGTCGGCATCGACTGGTCGGGTCGGGATTCCGTACAAAACTCATCGCCGCGTTTATCGGGTTCTCATTGATTCCCACGGTGTTGCTGGCGGTCCTCGCAAGTGGGTTGGTCAATAAGGTTGTGGATGTGTGGTTCAGCGAGCATATTGAAAAAGTCATCAACGATTCATACGAAGTCGCGCGTATGCAACATGCCGGCCATGTCTCGCTTGCGGTGAATAGTGCTCGGGCGATCTCGCAGGAACTGTTTCGTGAGGATCTGCTCATTCCCGAACAGCGGGATCTCCTCATCGCTGCTATGGCCAGGAAACGCATGGAATATGGGGTGGCGGGGATCGAAGTCTTCTCAAATAAGATGGAGACCCTGACGAAAGCGCTCGATGCTGATATCCCGGTTGGTGTGCTGGAATTGCCCATCAGTCAATTGGTCCTTCAGGTGATCAATGGCAAGCAGGAGTTCACTTCCGTCCAGGAAGCGCAGACCGGCCGATTGGTACGTGCGGCGATTCCCGTGGCCTCCGGTGGCCGACGCGGTGACTTGGAGGGGGTCGTCGTCGTTGAAACGTACGTTCCAGAGTCGCTGTTGACGAAAATGGAACGGATCGGCCGCCAGTATTCGGAGTATAAGCAGATCAAGGCGATGAAAAACCCCATCAAGGCCGGGGCGTATCTGTTTGTGGCGGTGGTGACCGTGCTGATCCTCTTCAGTGCCACGTGGTTTGGATTTTATGTAGCGCGCGGTATTACTGTTCCCATCCAACGGTTAGCCGAGGCGACGGAAGCGGTTGCTCAAGGGGATCTCTCTGTGCAAATCGATGTGAAGGCGACAGATGAGATCGGGACGCTGGTCGAGTCGTTCAATCGGATGACGCAGGATCTTCAAGGCAGTAAATCCAAACTCGAAGAGGCGAACCTGACGCTCCGGAATACGAACGTGGAGTTGGATCGTCGGCGAGCCTATATCGAAACAGTGGTCGAGACGATTGCCGCCGGTCTGTTGTCTATCGACCGACATGGGCTCGTGACCACCTTTAACCCATCGGCCGAACGCATTCTTGGTCTAGAGGCCGATCGCTTCAGGGGGCGGCCTGCCAATGAAGTCTTCAAGGAGTTCAGTCTGGACTTGTTTCAAACCGCCTATGATCGAATGTTGGCCGACGAACGGGACGATCTCGATCTTGAAGGACAGTTGGATATTCAAGGGAAACTGATTACGATCGGACTAAAAGGGTCCCGAATGAGAGACGAAGCCAGCAAGGACTTGGGGTTCGTGTTGGTCTTTGAAGACCTGACGGAGTTGATCAAAGCCCAGAAGGTGGCAGCTTGGCAGGAAGTGGCAAGACGTGTGGCGCACGAAATCAAGAATCCTCTGACCCCTATCCAGCTCTCCGCACAACGGCTGCGCAAGAAGTTTTTTGAAAAGTCTCCTGATCTGGAACGGGTCTTCGATGATGCGACCAATGTCATCATCAACGAAGTCGGGAGTCTCAAGGAGATGCTTGATGAATTTTCAAAATTTGCCCGCTTGCCCGCTCCACAAATGACACGGCAATCGTTGCATGAGGTGGTTGGAGAGGTGGCGACACTCTACCGAGAGGCACAGAAGGATCTTGATCTCATTCTTGAGTTGGACGAAGATCTGCCGCCACTCAACTTCGATCGGGAACAGCTTCGTCGTGTGTTCGTCAATTTGTTCGATAACGCGGTGCAAGCGATGAATCAAAAAGGGCGGTTGTGGGTCGGAACGAAATACGACACAAAGCGACGGCGGGCCGTGGTGACCGTTGCGGACGAAGGGCCTGGTATCGCACCTGAGGATCAGGATCGCCTGTTCGTACCCTATTTTACTCGAAAAAAGACAGGAACTGGACTGGGCCTGGCGATTGTCCGTCGCATTATTACGGATCATGAAGGGCAGATCCAAGCCGGGAATAATCAACCGAGGGGAGCTGTGTTTACGTTTGACTTGCCGGTGTAGGGAAAGCGGTTGTCGGTCGGCATATGTGAATGACAGCGGGTCAGGTGGTAGGGAGGAAAGATGTCGGCATCGATTCTCATAGTGGATGACGAAGACGCGATTCGGACATCCCTGCGGAGCATACTCGAAGATGAAGGCTATGATGTGGCGGTGGCTGCGACTGGAGGGGAAGCACTGAAGATTTACGGGACAGATCCGCCGGACCTCATGATTCTTGATATTTGGATGCCTGAAATGGATGGGCTCGAAACGTTGCGGAGGGTAAAAGAATTCGTGCCTCATACGCAGGTGATGATGATCTCGGGACATGGGTCCATCGAAACCGCGGTCAAGGCGATTAAGCTTGGAGCCTATGATTACATCGAAAAGCCGTTGTCGTTGGAAAATGTGACGCTTCGTGTCAAGCATGCCTTGGAGCAATACCGATTGGCGCAGGAAAATCGGTCTCTGCGGACCAAGGTCCAACAGAAATTCGAGTTAGTTGGGCATTCTCCCGCGATGCAACGGTTACGGGAGCTCATCCAGACTGCCGGTCCTACGAACAGTCGGGTACTCATCGGGGGGGAGAATGGAACAGGGAAAGAGCTGGTCGCTCGAGCGATTCATCTGCACAGCACTCGCTCGGATCATCCCTTCGTCGCGGTCAATTGTGCCGCCATTCCCGAGACCTTGATTGAAAGCGAGTTGTTTGGACATGAGAAAGGCTCGTTCACCGGCGCCACGTCGATGAAACGTGGACAGTTTGAACAGGCTGATGGAGGAACGTTGTTTCTCGACGAGATCGGAGACATGAGCCTCAGTACCCAGGCGAAGGTCTTGCGGGCGCTCCAAGAGCAGCAGTTTACGCGAGTTGGTGGAACTAAATTGATGAAGGTTGATGTGCGGGTGCTGGCGGCATCCAACAAGGATTTGGAAAAAGAGATTGCCAAAGGTCAATTTCGCGAAGACTTGTTTTACCGCCTGAATGTGGTTCCGATCGTGGTGCCTCCCTTGCGGGAGCGGCGTGAGGATATCCCTGCCCTGGTCCAGCATTTCATGAAAGCCCATGCCGAGGAGCAGGGCCTACGGATGAAGGAAGTGTCTCCAGAGGCAATGGGAGTCCTGCAGCAGTACGATTGGCCGGGGAACATTCGGGAGCTGAGGAATCTGATCGAACGACTGATGATCATGGTCCCAGGATATATCATTGAGGGATCCCAGGCCGTCATGTCATTGCAGGGGAGAACGACCGGACCGGTCTCCGTCGTCGCTCCTGCCACCAGCCCCCTGCTAGCAAAATCGTACGACTCATTACGGGATGCGCGGAATGCTTTCGAAAAGGAATATATCAGTCGTAAACTTCGGGAACACCATTGGAATATTTCCCGGACCGCCGAAGACCTCAAGATTGAACGAAGCCATCTCCACAGAAAAATCAAGCTCCTCGACGTGGAGATGCGACCTGAGGCGTAGCATCCCATAGGAGGATTATGACGTTGCGCATCCGGAACACGTGACACTTTGGAACTGTGCTTCAGGATGGCTCCGCACGTACTCAGTGAGTTTGGTCTCAGAGATGTGTGCAGGGTGAGACGTTTTACAGGCCGGACAGACGGGGATCAATTGTTGTAACGCCTGAATCTCCCTCAATGTTTGGTCGAGATCGCTGATGGTTTTGGTGACTTCCTCTTCCCAGCTTCTCCGGGCGTCGACTTCTTGTTTGAGTTTAAAGGCCGATTTCACTCTGGCGAGGAGCTCGACCGATTCGACCGGCTTTCGAATGTAATCTTCCGATCCGGCATCAAAAGCGGCCTGTAGAAAGTCCTTTGGGTCGCGTGCAGTCACCATGATAAGGGGGGTGTGCGCATAGGCCGGGATTGCTTTGATGCGTCGGCACGCCTCGACGCCATCCATGTCCGGCATCTTAATATCCATCAAGATCAGATCCACGCGCAGACCACTGGCACCAGCATGATCCAGGTCGAGCTGGATGAAGGCATCCCTGGCTGACGAGACGGTGACGAGATTACGATAGCCTGCATTCTTAAGAATATGATGAAGGAGTAGGCGCTCATCCGGTGAGTCATCAACGATTAGAATACCCATTGGCCTCGCCAGTGACAGAGGGGGTTGATATGGACATCGCAGAGAATCTACTCCCAGTCAGTATAAGCAATTTTTCTAGGGCATCAAGGAAAATACAGAACGCCTGGAGCGGATTGTTCTACCGATGCACCCCATAGCAGACGCGTTGACCTCTGTTGTACCCTTCGTTAAGATGCGCCTCCGAAGTGAGCGGATGGTCGATCTCAGGGAATAGTGTGCCACCATGTTCAGGGACCTTGGAAGATGACGACGTATAGGGATGCCGGTGTAGATATCGATGCGGGCGACGAATTCGTCGATCGTATCAAGCCGTTAGTGCGATCGACATTTCGCCCTGAAGTGCTGACGGACTTGGGTGGTTTCGGTGGACTGTTTGCTTTTCAATCCGGCAAATACACGGATCCTGTCCTTGTCTCGGGAACCGATGGTGTTGGAACCAAGCTTAAGATCGCCTTCATGATGGATAAACATGACACCGTAGGGCTCGATCTTGTGGCGATGTGTGTCAACGATATTGCCGTGAGTGGGGCGGAACCGCTGTTTTTTTTGGACTATTTCGCGACTGGAAAATTATCCGTCGCAAAAGCTCAAGCAGTGGTTGCGGGTATTGCGGAAGGTTGCCGCCAAGCCGGCTGTGCACTCGTCGGTGGGGAAACGGCTGAAATGCCTTCCTTTTATCCGGATGGGGAATATGACCTGGCCGGCTTTGCCGTTGGCGCCGTGGATCGTTCCAAGATAATCGATGGACGACACATTGTACCCGGCGATGCGCTCGTGGGGGTGGCCTCGTCAGGACTCCACAGCAATGGGTATTCCCTGGCGCGGCGGGTTTTGTTTGAGCAAACCAAGTTGACGGTGACTAGTCGTCTCTCCGAGCTTGATGAGTCGGTCGGTGAGGTTCTTCTCACACCGACGAGAATTTATGCGAAGCAGATTTTGGCGCTGGTTGAGCAATTTCCGATCAGGGGCATCGCGCATATTACCGGCGGGGGGATCACTGAAAATCTACCGCGTGTCTTTCCACACGGTGTGCGGGCGAGGATCATGCGCACAGCCTGGTCGGTTCCCCCCATCTTTCATATCATGAGTGGCTTAGGGCAGGTGGATCGCGACGAGATGTACCGAGTATTCAATATGGGGATTGGGCTGGTCTTGGTGGTCCCGTCGCATTCGGTGAATGGCGTGCAGGCGTATCTCCAGACGTTGGGTGAACGAGCGTGGCATATTGGAGAGATCATCTCGTCACATGGCGACGAGCCTGGAGTAGAGTATGTCGACTAGTCGTGCGGTTCGCGTGCGGGTGGCAGTGCTGGCTTCGGGGCGTGGCTCGAATTTGCAAGCCGTGATCGATGCGATTGAGTCGGGTCAGGTGTCGGCCGAAATTGTGTGCGTGATCAGTAATAAGAAAGATGCCGTTGCCCTTGAACGGGCTCGAAAGCACGGACTCAAGGACCTATTTGTTGACCCAAAACCATTTTCCGGACGGCCTGATAGTCGTGAAGTCTATGACCTTGCGCTGCTGGAGATCTTGCAACAGCACGAGGTCGAGCTCGTGCTCCTTGCGGGCTATATGAAAATCGTCACAGCGGTGTTGGTCAACGCCTACGCTAATCGCATGATGAATATCCACCCCTCGCTGCTCCCGTCATTTCCTGGGTTGGATGTGCAGAAGAAGGCTATTGAGTGGGGGTGCAAGTTGGCTGGCTGCACGGTTCATTTCGTCACGGAAGGAGTTGATGAAGGGCCGATCATCATTCAAGCAGCCGTACCGATTCTCGATCACGACACTCCGGATACACTTGCGGAGAGAATTCTCGTTCAGGAGCATAAGATCTATCCCCGCGCTGTACAACTTTTCGCCGAAGACCGCCTGCGAGTCGAAGGCCGCCGGGTATGTATCGATGCTGCCAAGCCGGAGGGTGAGGCCATTGCCAGTGCATGATCAGGGGGGCTCACCAGTTAACTAGGAGTTACCGAGACCGGTTATCAAGGCTTGTATGGTGGTCGGTGCATTCCCCTCCGATCGATTGTTTACTAACACATAGGTTCGGCGATGTTCGTTCGCGGCCTGCTTGATAAGAACCGCTGTGTCTTTCCGCATCTGAGGCAACTCTCCCACTATCTTGTCATAGGGTGCCGCCCGTTTCTTCGCCATTTCATAACTCATATTGAGTGGCGTGAGTAGGCGGATCACGGTGAATGGCGCCGTGAAACATTCCTCCATCTGTTCGTGCTGTCGCAGCAACGGTGGCATGTAGGACCAGTGGTTGTACACGTGTGCCACTCCATGGCGCTCCAAAACCTTCCGATAGTTAGGCCCGAGCAAGCCTAGATTGCGGATCTCGACCGCGTATCGGAACTCATTCGACAGTTGGCCGAAGAACCGGTCCAACTGTGAGCAGAACGTGTCGGCGGTCAGGCTGTGCCTCTGAAACTCAAAAAGGAATGGACCTAAGTGCGGGGCGAAATTCGTTTCTCGAAATGGCCCCAACACGAGATCACTGAACAAGGTGGCATCGAGAAACCGTGGGTTTGGCATCCCGGCCTTAAGGCCATAACGAGCGTGCTGGGCATAATGGGGGATGGTGATGTCTTCCCAAACTTTGAAGCACATCTCGAAGTCTTCGGCAATTTGTTTGAGGTAATGCCGAAGTTGATTGGTCGTAGGAGGGCGATAAAAGGTCGAGTCATTGCCGACGGTACGAAAAATCGGCTGACCGTTGTGAAGGTATTGGCAATATTCGCCTAAACATTCCCGTGCAAAAGTCGTTTTAGCATACTGCCGGTGATAGACCTGTCCTCGCCAGCCTTCGTAGGTCCATGTGGAAGTGCCGAAACGAATCAAAGGAGAGAGAGACATGCGGGAACATTCTAAGAATTGGTGGAGGGCACGGGAGTTGAACCCGCGACCCCTACGTTGCGAACGTAGTGCTCTCCCAACTGAGCTAGCCCCCCACCTCAGGAAGTCGGACGATGCAGACCATGAACCTCGCAGCGTTGGCTGTACACCAGCGTACAGTTGAGTAGCTGCGATAGAAGAACGGGGAGGAATGTCGGTCCGCTCCGTCCGTTGCTCGTACAGTATACACAATCCCTCCATAAGACTCTACCTATACATGCCCTGTAGTGATGTTAAAAGGCTTGAGTGAATTGCCTAAGAGGGTGCGGTTCATGTTCCATACTAAGCCGGTAAGTGATCAACAAGACAATCCGTCCGTGATTCTGCACAGTCATGAGATGGCCTTCCGAAGATCTGGAACACGGATCAAGGTTGGTAGTTCACCAGCAAGGCCTTCGCCAGGCTTCTGCAGGTGCATGTGATTCGGATCAGCATGGATGGGACCGGAAGAGGCCAGACAACGTCTTCATCGAACGGTTGTGGCCGTCAAGTATGCGGAAGTTAATCTTTATACATCCGGGACGATCCACGACGCCGGGTAGGGAGTGACCTGCTACAGGGCCTTCTATAATCAGATCAGGTCGCATCGTGCGCTTGACGGACGCACGCCAGATCGCGTGGACTGGGAGATCGAACTCTTACGGCCCAGTGCCGCGTAGACATCAACGGTCAGGCACCAGGTATGAACGGAAAGATGCTGCCCAAACAAACGGAGCCGCCTTACAGAGGCAGACTGCATAGCTTGGTGGCGGTTGGAAAGAGATTCCTTGAAAGTTTGTAGCACTATGTACAAAATTATGGATTCGTAAGTTAACAAAACTCTTCTGATGGTCGAACTTTGGGTAGACGACTGTAGGGAGGCGACTACACCTATTCATTATATTTTATGAGGTATGAGTATTGCCGACTAAACAGCGATTCATCTTACGGAACGAGTGAGAACATCATGATTCCAAGTGCTTAAACCGATTAACTGAATAGAATCGAACATGAGACAAGTAGATGACATGGGTCATACGTGCAAATGGCACGAGTCATGCGTCTGCAATAAATACCTTGTAAATAAGGTCATTTGTCCCGTACTCTACCCCTAGGGTTGAGCTGATAAAAGGGCATACAGAAACGAAAAACGGATAATGTCAGAAGCTCGTCAACTATACTATCGCTTGAGAGTATTCTTCCACAGCTGGCGGGCTCTGCTACGTGTAGTGCAGACGCTTCGAGGGTTGTGGGTCTTGGGACCGATTAGGGCGTATGCGATCTCGTTCTATCAAAAACGTCAGCCGACCTCCAGATGGCATCTCGATCGAACTGATCTTTTCCCAAGTAAGAAGGTAGAGCCTGTAGTTCATTCTCTCAAACAGAATGGCTATTCGAATGGATGGAGGATCCCAGAAAGCTTTGTGGACCGTATTGTTCAATATGCTAATGAGACAAAGTACTTAAAACACTGGAATCCGCATCGAGAGTGTGAGGCAATTGATCAGATTGCTCGAAATGAGAAGCTTGTCGAGGTTGCAAGGCAATACTTGGAGGCCGAACCAGTCTTATGGCTGACGCAGTTAAAGTGGTCAATCGGACCAGATTTTGCCGAAGAGAGGAAAAAATTCTTGACTAGTGATAACGAGCCGCTTCTGTATGACCAAGATGCCTTTCATTTCGATGCCTTGGATTTTAGGTCTTTGACCATTTTTATCTATCTCACCGATGTTGACCCGTCTTGCGGCCCGCACGTTCTTATCGAAAAGACCCATAATAACAAGAGCCTTAGCGATCTTCGGAAGATTGTCTTGAGTGATGAAGAAGTGCAGGAGAAATTCAGTGCGGATAGCATTAAGATGATTTTAGGCCCAAAGGGAACTGTGCTATTCGAGGAAACGAGCTCTATCCATAAAGCAAGTCGATGTCAAACCAAGCGTTTGATGCTATCCATCGATTACGTCCTGCAGCGAAAACCGCCGCCAGAGCGACCTGTATTAGCCTGAGCAATTCCGTGCAGGAGGGGAGCTCTCCCGTTGTAGCTTAGCTCCAGATTCATGAAACTTTAAGTTCGAAAGATTTGTGCATCCAGCAGTTCTCATCGGTAGACGACATCAACCCGTTTGAGAAACTCTTCAAGGTGTAGGATTTGCTGTTCAGTCAGCGAGTAGTCTTTTTGTTTCGCTGCTTGCTCCATCGATGCTCCAACCTCGGTGATCCTATCGAAGCCATATCCGCCGCCATCACCTTTCAATCGATGGCCAATGTTTTGAATAGTGTCAAAGTCTTGCCGGGTGAGCGCATCCCAAATGGTGCGCAGATCGTGCGCACGATTCTCTAAAAAAATCGGCACAATCTCTTCCAAGTCACGGGAAATCTCCACGGTCACGCGATCGTTCGAGTTGGGATGTGACGGAGGCATCATGAGTTGAGATGCTCCTTGTGTGCCTGAAGAATCTCCAAGAGGGTAGATTTCTTCACGGGTTTCGTCAGATGTGTGTTGCACCCAGCCTCGAAGATGCGAACACTTTCTTCTTTAAGTGCCAAAGCGGTGAGGGCGATGATCGGTGTGGCCGGGAGATCATGCTCGCGTTCCCACGATCGGATCGCTTGTGTCGCCGCATAGCCATCCATGACCGGCATGTGCATATCCATGAGGATGACGTCGTAATGAGTGGCTTGTACTTTCTCTACTGCGATGGCTCCATGTTCTGCGATCTCAAGGCTATGGTCCGTCTGCTTCAGGTATGCGCGAACCAAGAGTTGGTTGTCGAGAGAGTCCTCAACCAAAAGAACTCGTAACGTCCGTGCTGAGGCCGTAGGGGACGGCTGGACGGCTTGTTGAGGACTTGCTGGAACTCCCTTTGTCCGACCCAGTGCGATTCCGATTGATTGGAGAAGGTCCGCGCGTCGAATGGGTTTGATCAAATATCCACCCAGCCCTAGGTCGTACGTGCGTGCGATATCGTCGGCCCAATGATCGGACGTCAACATGATGATCGTCGGGCGCTTCTCATTGAATGCAGTGTTGACCTGTTCAGCCACTTCAAAGCCGTTCATGTTGGGCATCCGGCAGTCGAGGAGGAGTAGCTCATACTGCTGACCCTGTTCGGCGGCGTATCGGAGTTCCTCCAAGGCGGCCTTTCCGTCACTTGCTTCCGTGACCTGAGCTCCCCATGCATGGAGTGTTTCACGAAGGATAAGGCGGTTGGTAGGGTGGTCGTCCACGGCTAGCACCCCGACTCCCAAAAGATCAATCGAGGTTGTGACTTTGTGTTGAACGGGTATTGTTTGAGTCTGAAAGCGGAGGGAACAATGAAACGTACTACCGCTTCCCACTGTGCTCTCCACCCAGATCCGGCCATGCATGCGCTCGACCAGCCGTTTGGTGATAGCGAGGCCGAGTCCTGTCCCTCCATATTGTCTCGTCGTTGATATATGAGCCTGTGTGAAACTATCAAAAATCGCATCCAGTTTGTCCCGAGGGATCCCGATGCCTGTATCGCTTACTGTAATGTGAATGGCCCCAGCTATGGGTCGATCGGGATCAAGGGCGACACGAACCTCCACGGTGCCGTGTTCGGTAAATTTAAGTGCATTGCTGATCAAATTAATCAAAATTTGCGTCAGCCGCGTTGGGTCGCCGATTAAGTGACACGGTACGTCTGGACTGAGGTGGGCGGTGAGTTCAAGGCTCTTTTCATGGGCTCTCATCGCCAACATGTCAATGGCTTTATCCAGGACTTCACTCAGGTCAAATTCGATAGCTTCCAATTCCAGATGACCAGTCTCGACTTTGGAAAGATCGAGGATATCGTTAATAATATTCAGGAGAGTTCCGCCAGCTCGTCGAAAAATCCGGAGATACTTGCGCTGATCAGGGGTTAAGGGAGTTTCCCAGAGAAGATCCGCCATCCCGATAATGGCATTCATCGGGGTACGAATCTCATGGCTCATACCGGCAAGGAACTCACTCTTCGCACGACTGGCGACTTCAGCAGCCTCTTTGGCCACGCGGAGAGCCTGTTCGATCTGCCGACGATCGGATGCCTCCAACGCGAGGGTCGCCATGGTTGCCAAGAGTCCAATCAAATGCTCTTCCCGCCTAGTCCATTGCCGCGGTGTTCCAATGGATTCAGCGCACAACACACCCACGAGCTTTCCCTTCTGCCTAATGGGAGCGCTGAGGAGAGATTGGATATCAAACGGCAAAAGGTAAATGCTTGCAAGATCTCTTGTCCGCAGATCATGAAACGGACGAGCAGTTACTACGGCACGAGGCTCTCGAACGAGCGCACGTAGATAGCTCCGGCAGTGTGTGGATGGGATCACAACATCAGGCCTCGAGCGTCTTCGGCTGGTTTCATGGAGATCAACCAGTGTGATTGCATCGCGCTCCTTGGACAGGAGCCACGCGCTTGAGCGTTCAACCTGAAGTAAGGCACAAGATGCTTTTGAGATGGCTTGGAATGCACGGGAAAGATCGCCACTATTAAGAGCTTTGCTTTGTGCCAGTGTCCGAAGGATGTCCTGGTACTGATCGAGAAAAGTGGTTGTGTTTGAATCGAACGAGGATGGCACAGGCCTCGTGCGTTGGCGCGTGTATGAGGCGGTCCTTGCTGCAACCCGTCCTTGAGATTCTCCGCGAGGATGACGTGTCATGGGCGTGTAAGCAGTCGGTGAACGGTATGGTTGCGTCTAGTCGGTGTGTGCGTCTTGGACTAGCGAGAGGATACTCGCTGATTTGGTTCGATTGCGCCCCTCTTGTTTAGCTTGATACAGTGCCTGATCAGCCGCCTTAATGAGGTCGGTGGGAGAAGAATGCCGGTTGGGAATCACACAGGCATACCCGACGCTGATTGTGACGAGTTCCCCATCCGAGTTCTTGATGCCTAGGGATTCGACTCGTCGGCGCAAACTCTCTGCCACCTGTGCGGCGCCATCGATTCCAGTGCCAGGGAGAACCGTCACAAATTCATCCCCGCCGTAACGGGCGACTAAATCGCCAGGGCGATTGACGGAACTGGAAATAGCGGCGGATACCTGCTTCAGGCATTCATCGCCAGCCGTATGACCCTTCGTGTCGTTATAGGTCTTAAATCGGTCGATATCGAATATGATCAAAGACAGGGGAGTGGACTCCCGTACGGCTCGTCGCCATTCTTGATCCAGAAAATCATCGAATTGACGTCTATTGGTGATGCCGGTCAACCCGTCCAAACAAGAGAGACGAAGCAACATTTGATTAGCCTCTTGGAGTTGGCGCATGACCTCCAGGAGCTCTTGCTCACGTGCGCGGCGACGTTCGACCTCGTGTACTAGCCGGAGCACCGAACGCACTCGAGTGAGCAACTCGATTTTGTTAACCGGTTTGGCCACGTAGTCCATTGCGCCTGCGGCAAACGCCAACTGAAGATCGACCGGGTCCGTCTTGACGGTCACCATGATGATCGGGGTGTCTCGGAAACGATCAACGGCCTTGATCTGGCGACAGGCTTCAATACCGCTCATCTGAGGCATCAGAATATCCATGAGAATCAGATCGACTCGCGCCACGCCATGCTTCCCTCCATCGAGCCCCAAATACTTGAAGGCAGCGGCAGCAGAATCCGCCGAGTGAATGTCTTCGTAGCCGGCGGCGGATAGAATGGCCTGCAACAGGAGTCGATCATCGACGGAATCATCAACGATTAGAATACTCATATGTCCACGCGGGTTGAACGGATGACACAGGAGAATACTGGCGGAATCGTAACAGCTAGTCCTGATAAACGCCAGGATAAAGCTTTTTGAGGCAGGGCTGACAGAGCCCATGGCTGAACTCTGCTTCTGAATGTTCACCGATGTATTCTTCGATTTGTTGCCAAAACCCACCGTCGTTGCGGATCTTCTTGCACGATGCGCAGATCGGAATGAGGCCGCGCAAGACTTTGACTTCCCTAAGCGCTTGCTGCAGATCGTCATTGATACGACGAAGTTCGGCCTCGCGCTGTTTTCTTCGGTCCATCTCGGTTTTCAGCGTCAAGGCAGAGGCGACGCGCGCGAGCAGCTCCACACTCTTGACCGGTTTATTGATATAGTCCATCGCGCCCGCTGAAAAGGCTTCCTTCAAATTATCCAGATCGTTCCTGGCGGTCACCATGATGATTGGGATGTCCTGAAGATGCATCTGTTGTTTGATGTGCCTGCACGCCGCCACACCATCAAGATCGGGCATCAGAACATCCATCAAGATCAAGTCGACCTCGACGGAAGGTGGTCCTCCGTCAAGATTCAATAACCCAAACGCAGCCTTCGCAGAATCCGCCGCCACAATCTGGTGATGGCCGGCCTTGGTCAGAATCGACCGAAGGAGGAGATGTTGATCAGGGGAATCGTCGACAATGAGGATTGCCATCGATATTCTTAACGGTTCAGCACGAAGAAAACTAAAGGGTCAATCCCGTAGAATCGAGTATAGCAAACAGGCATGAGGGTGAATTAGGCGAGCTTGCTCTTGACCAAGTCACTGACGTGCTTGCCGTCGAGAGGCTGTCCCGCCGCACGAGCCATGACGGCTTTCATGATCTGTCCCATATCTTTCATGGAGGACGAACCGGTTTCACTGATGACGGATACGACGAGGGCTTCAAGCTCTTGATGGGTCAGCGGTTTGGGGAGGTAGGCCTCAATGATTTCGATTTCTCGGCGTTCCTTTTCCGCGAGTTCTGCCCGTTGGGCTTTCTCAAACTGTTCGACAGACTCTCGACGCTGTTTCACGAGCGTCGTCATGACTCGACTCATTTCAGCATCGTCGAGATCGCGTTTCAGTTCCACTTCTTTGTTCAAGACCGCCGCTTTGATCATGCGGATCACGTCCATGCGAAGTTGATCCCGAGATTTCATGGCAAGCTTGAGATCTTCCGTCAGACGGTCGTGTAATGACATAGGAGGCCTCACACGTCACAATTTCTTTGGAAGTGCGAGCATACCGTCCCGGTTTCTTAGAGTCAATGACTGGAATTTGGGGATGGTATTTTGGTGCATGGGTGGTATCATTTGAACACTGTGACCCAGGAGGATCGGATGCGACAACAAGGGACGAGGATGATCTGGATCCATGAGCGAGCTATTGTGGTTGGCATCGCGATGCTACTATTCGGTCTTGCTGGGTGTGCCACTGAAACGCCGAGGGCAGTGCCTCCGATTACTCAGGATCACGTTCGAGAACATTCCGAGCAGGCATTCGACAAACTCAAACAAGAAGAGCAGAATCGTGCTGCGGGCTCGGCACTGGATCATCAGTAGTTCGTACAATTCGAGAGGCGAGAGACTGATACGAGCTCGAACTGAACAATAGAATGACATTTGTGTAGCTCTTCGGACGATGCTTGATGATGTTTGAGTGGTCAATATCCCTTACTCAGTAGGTTCGTTATACGTGGTCGAGTCTATGCTCGTCCAACTCAGGCCCAAGAACTTCCTGTGCCACTCCGTCCCCATCATTGTGCCGAGAAGAAGTGGCCATTGCGTGCCGAAATGTTTCGTCATGTCCGCCAGTAGTCGTTGACCCCTTTGACGCACCTCAGTACGATAAATTTTATGGTGGAGGGAATTCAGAGGCGGACATACTCACGCGTCTGGCGTGCTGTCTTCGTGGGAAGCCTCCTTCTCGTGCAGGAACAGAGCGGGGTAGCCAAAGACCTACTAGCTCCCAAGGAGCAAGAAATTACGGAGGTTGGATCGACTACAAGCCCATCCTTTGATGACCAGGAAAAGGGCGTTCCACAATCGCTCTTTACCTGGATTAAGATGGCGAAGGGATTTGACGTGGAATGGGATACGTTTGGGAGAAAAGGCTGGTATACCCAGGACCCACGGCTAAAGCCGATCGATCCGGGTTCAGTATTTCCACCGGAGATTCCCGCCATCTATATCGTCTTTGAGGTGGCTCCGCTCGAGGATCCGGCTCAATTTGCCGTGCAATGGTATCTGGAACAGTCTCGAGGCCGGACGAATGAGCATCCTTTAGGTAAGGATGTGCTAGAAGTCCCTGGGCACGAACGGTATGGTTACCTTGAGTTAAGACGGTCAGGTGCGAGATGGGAAGTCGGGAACTACTTGGCAAAGGTTTATATCACGCCGTTAGGGCAACAGCCATTTCATGCAGTGAACCAAGTCGGTACCATGCGGTTTACTGTTGAGGACCTGGGACCTGTGTCGCCATCTAGCCAGGGCCGGATCAAATAGAACGTGGGGTGCATATGGAGCAGGGGATCAGGGTCACGGATTCTGAAAAACTAATGTTGCTCTATGAGCGATTTCGGGATGTGTGTTGGGTCGAAAAAGAGGTCTGGAAAGAAATCTTCATGCCAAGGGACGTGAGCGCTGGTCCTGTAAAAACCAATGTCCAGGATCGGTATGAAGTGAAGATCAGCGATCCTACGATCGAACACCTAATTGAGACGAATATCCCCTACGGCGTGACGGCGTTGGGCGCGGTGATTCACGAGCACCGCGCCCATATTTCATTTATCAAGAAATCGTCTTAAAGCTGTTCCAGCGCCGCAATCCGCACTTCGATAGGCGGGTGTGTCGAGAACAAGCTCATGAATCCACCGGTTTTCCCGGAGATCTTCATGGTAGCTAACGCATCCTGATTTGAGTACTCGAATTGTGCTCGATTGACCCACCGATCAATCGCTCTGAGCGCACCGATCATGGAATCTTTTCCATACACCTTGGCGGCAAAGGCATCGGCGCCGAATTCACGACGGCGTGAAAACCAACTGATGACGATGGAGGCCAGGATGCTGATGACGATCTGCAATACGAGTGACAGACCGAAACCCAAGGCAGCCTGATCTCGCTCCGCGAAGAATCGACGCACCCACATTGCGATGTAAAAGACAAAGGTATTCATCAGCCCGGCCAAGACCGTGGTGGCGAACATATCGCCGTTGTACACGTGGCCCATTTCATGGGCTAGGACGGCTTTGACCTCGTCTTCTCTTAGGTTCTCCAGTAAACCAGTTGAGACGGCCACCATCGAGTTGTTTTTGCTTGGTCCAGTCGCAAATGCATTCGGGTCTGGAGAATCATAGACCCAGACTTCCGGCATTGTAATGTGAAGACGCTGAGCGATCTCCTGTACGGAACCATAAATGACCTGTTCCGGGCGGGAACGAGGTTGAGTAATCTGCTGACAATTGAGCATGGCCCTCGCCATTTGTTTAGAGAATGCCAAGCTGATAAAGGCACCTCCAAACCCAAACATGGCCGCCCACACCAACGTAGAAAGATCGACCGATCCGCGAACATCGATCCCGAACATGGGCAGAATCACGTTAATCACGATCGGTGCGGTGATCGAAATCGTCACCATGATGAGAATATTTGCGATCAGCAGTAGGCCTATGCCTTTAAACCACTTCATCGTAAACCTCCTTCGGAAAGAAACGTTCGCCTCATCATACTACTGAGGCGAGTTGCTGAACTGCCACAATTATACACAAATTCGACGTCTGAGATATACCGCAACGACAGGGCACATTACTCATGGAATAAGACCTCGCAGGGCAAAGTCAAGACGTTTCAATTCATATGGATGAGGTGGTTGGTATTGACCGTTTCCTGGTGTTCCTGTTAGAAACCAAATACTTAGAGGAGTAAGTATCAGATCTCTCAGCCACATCCGGGGTGGCTCCAATTGACTCAGATCGTGGCGTCGTTCTGTATGGTCCAGACTTTCTGCGCAGTCGTGAGATCAAGGAGACTTAATGGAGCTTGGGAAGTGATATGAGGGAGCCGATTCCGATGACCATGACTTCTAAGCGCGACCTGATGCAGGACTTGCTGAAGAAGGTCTCGCGTCTGTTTTATACCACCTTAGCAGTGGTCCCAGCCGATGTACGCGATCAGGTAGGACTAGCCTATCTGTTCGCTCGAGCTGCTGACACGATTGCTGACACAGAACTGATCGATCGGCCACGGCGGTTAGGCTTTCTCAACCGGCTTAGAGAACAGGTTCTTCGTGACCAGGTCGAATGGTCTGAAATCCGGGCGATTCAGCAGGCGGTGGGACCGGTACAACAAGTTTCAGCTGAACGAATCTTGCTTGAGCGGTTGGATGAATGCTTCCGACTTCTCCTGGCCTGTTCGCCAGAGGACAGGCACCGGATACAGAGGGTGATGACGACACTGACCCAGGGAATGGAAATGGATTTGAACCTGTTCCCTGGAAGTTCTGTGGAGGACCTCGCTGCGCTCAAGACCCTCGATGATCTGGACCGCTATACCTATCATGTGGCCGGATGTGTCGGGGAGTTTTGGACCGATCTCATGTGTGCGCATCGTAAGGCATTAGCGAACTGGGACATTCAGCACATGTCAGACGTCGGGGTGAGGTTTGGAAAGGGGCTGCAACTGACGAACATTGTCAAAGATATCGCCCATGACCTGCAGAAGGGGCGTTGCTACGTTCCAGAAGTGATGCTCGATGAAGTTGGATTGAAGCCGAGAGACCTTGTGGACCAGAATAGTCTTCCACGCCTCAGACCTGTGCTGAGCAAGCTCGTTCGACTGGCGGCTGAGCATCTTGATCAGGGGTGGCTGTACACGATGTCAATTCCGCGCTATGAAACTCGGTTGCGGTTGGCCTGCATGTGGCCTATCCTCTCGGCCGGGGAATCCCTCAGGCTGGTTATGAACTCTCCTGACCTGCTAAATCCGGCCGTGAAAGTGAAAATTACTCGCGGTAAGGTCTACCAAATCATGGGGGTGACCACCGGCACGGTTGCGTGCGGGTACGCTGGGACCGCCTACTGGGGACACGTGCGGAAGCAAATCCTCTGAATGACTGATGCCTGAACTCGCCAGTCTACCCGTTCTTCTTCTGCGGCTCTAATAATTTGTCACCCTTCTTAAAGACTGCGTAGATGGCTTGTGATGGACAGGCGTCCAGGCAGAGCCGACAACTTTCCAGGCAGCGCGAGGGATCGAACTTGTAGGGAGGAGTCGACAGCCATGCGCTGGTCGGGCAGATCGGTACGCACACCGCTTGGTGAGTGCAACGGTCGGGATGGCGGACAAGATGATCACGAACGATCAGCATAGGTTTCACTCCTTCAAAGAGACCTTGAGAAAAGATCTCAAACATATTTTTCTGAGGGAGGCTACTCACTGCCACTCCTTCACGAGCGCTTTAAGTCGCTCTTTGAGCTCAGGAATCTGTTCCAGATTATTGTGAATGGCACCCACAATCTTTTCTAGTCGAGCGGTTTTTAGCGCGTCTTTGTCCTTCTTCACTAATCGGTCATACTCCGTGTAGGCTGCAGAATGTGCAGGCTCCAGCTGTGCTCGAGCGTCCACGAGAGCTTGGCCAATAGCCCAAGGCTCCGGCGTAAGCGGGGGAACAATCGTGAAGGATGCGTCGGTAAACACAATCACCATCGCGCCTGGCTTCCCCGTCAGTGGGAGGACTGTACGGATGGTCTTGCCCTCACAGGCGTGCCAGCTGAGCACCAATCCGGGAAACTGTTTCGCGAAGGCCACCTTTTCCATGTTGGCCTTCCATTTGTCTTCAGTCGGCATGGAGATAGCGAGGGAGTCTTATGGCCTTTTGAGCGGCGCTAATTGTTCTGGTGCTGGATGTTCCGGCATCAGCAACCGGGTGACGATTTCACCATTCAGGACATGCCGTTCCATAATCTCCGTGACGTCGGCTTCTGTGCCGACCCAATACCAAACTCCGTCAGGGTAGACTACTACGCTGGGACCGAGGTCACAATGGTCAAGGCAACCGGCCTTATTGGCGCGGACAACGCCTTTAAGATTGAGTCGCTTGGTTTCACTTTTGAAATGGGCATGAAGTTTTTCCGCACCTAAGTTCGCACAGCAACCTCGCGGGTCATCCTTTGGCCGTTGGTTCGTGCAGATAAAAATGTGTCGTTGAAAGGCTGGCATTGGGCAATGTTGTTAGACGGGCATGGTGAGTGTATTGAGTCGTTCCATGAGTAGTCGGACTTCCGAGTCCGTGAGGAACGGGGATCGCTGGTTCGGTACACTCAGTATAATTTGGATTTCCCGCAGCCGTAACGTGGCGCGTCGGAACTCGTCCCCTTTTGAAAGTTCGGAGCTTTGGCCTGCGATGAGTGCATTGAGCTCCGTATGGATGTCGCGAAAATCTCTGTGCAGGTTTTTCTGTATGGAGCAGATAGTGCAATACCATTGAGGAGTGTGACCGGACTGTGGTGACAGGCGGTCGTACGGGCGACCGAAGAAATCTTTCCCCAAGGACAGCCTGAGGAGTGGGGTGCTCGACGCTCCGCATGCCTGACAGGTTTCATTCCACAAGTCCATCCCTACCTCTTTCCAAACGCGTGATCAACTATCTTACAACAGGAATTTCCTGACTGTCCACGGGCGGGACGGATGTCGGAAGATCTATCACTTGGTTTTGAGGTGTGGGTATAATTGTGTGGTTGGGTCACGAACGCGGGTCAACGGGAGGGAGGCGGGTCTTCATGATCATCGGAATACCAAAAGAAATGAAAGATCACGAATATCGCGTTGGTCTCACGCCCGAGGCCACGGGGGTATTGTGTCAGAGTGGACATGAGGTCTTCGTCGAATCCTCCGCGGGCGTCGGTAGTGGCTGCAGCGATGACGAATACCGGACGGCAGGTGCACGTGTCACTCATTCAAAAAACGAGGTCTTCGAAAAAGCAGACCTGATTGTGAAGGTCAAGGAGCCGTTGGTCTCCGAGTGTCCACTTTTCCGTCGAGACCAAACCTTGTTTACCTACCTCCATCTTGCAGCACTTCCCGATGTGACGAACGCACTTCTGCGTACGGGGTGTACAGCGATTGCGTACGAGACGACTGAGGCGAAGGACGGAAGCCTTCCGATGCTGAAGCCGATGAGCGAAATCGCGGGACGGATGTCCGTGCAGATCGGTGCGCAGTATCTAGAAAAAATGTATGGCGGACGCGGTGTGTTGCTGGGAGGAGTTCCCGGAGTTGAGCCAGGCCATGTTGTGGTGCTTGGTGCCGGAGTGGTTGGCTCATCGGCGATTCGGATGGCGGTGGGTTTGGGAGCAAGGGTGACCGTCGTCAATCTGGATCTTGAACGGCTGCGCGTCCTCGATGATCAATATCAGGGCCGGATCGTTACGCGTGCGGCAAGTCCCGCGGCCATCGAAGAGACTGTGCCGACCGCCGATTTAGTCATTGGCGCGGTACTTGTTCCAGGGATGAAGGCGCCGAAGCTCGTCTCGCGGTCGCTGGTATCACGAATGAAGCCTGGTTCGGTGATCGTGGATGTTTCTGTGGATCAGGGTGGCTGTATTGAGACGACGCACCCAACAACCCATTCCGATCCCGTGTATGCCGTTGATGGGGTGATCCACTATTGTGTGGCGAACATGCCTGGAATCGTTCCTCGCACCTCGACATACGCGCTTACCAATGCGACGTTGCCGTATCTGTTGCGACTTGCTTCGGATGGCGTCGATCGAGCGGTTCACTCAGACCTTGGGCTAGCAAAAGGAGTCAACCTGAAAGAGGGAAAAGTGACCTATCGCGGAGTGGCAGACGCTCATGGGTTGCCTTTTACCCCTCTGTTGTAAGACAATCGCCACTTCAATTTCTGTCTTGGTCTTGTCGGGGCGTAGCGCAGCCCGGTAGCGCACTGCGTTCGGGACGCAGGGGTCGGAGGTTCAAATCCTCTCGCCCCGACCATACCAAGCTTGTCGGCGCCTCCAGATCAAAACCAGCCAGTGATCGTTGTCTTTTGTCCGCAGGGTGTTGGTTCCCCATTGGCTGGTCGTGTCGCCGTTGTCGATCCAGTTCATCGTCTCCAGATCTTGCTCCATGCCAAACATTATCCTGCCTTAGCTCATGAGTAGGAGGCCATCAGCGTTCTGATCTGTCCCGTCGAATGCAGGGGCAATGCTTAATGTGAGGAAGGGAATGGCATCGTGCAGAAAATGTAAAACACGTGACGCATCTGAGGAGGTATGAGAATATCCGCTGAACAGAATGGTAGGCGACGGTCGAGGCTTCATGAGCTCGGTACAGCGAGATGAGCAAAACGACCGATGAACAGCCGGTTCGGGCCCATGTCGTCGTGTCGGGTCATGTGCAGGGCGTAGGCTTTCGTGCGTTTTCGGCACGAATAGCATCGCACCTCGATCTTGTAGGAGGCGTTCGTAATCTCGATGATGGTCGCGTGGAACTGGAAGTTGAAGGTAGGAAGGCGGTTATTGAAGCCTTCCTGCAGAAACTGAACATTGGTCCTCCGGCCGGGAGAGTCACGGAGATTGATGTGAAGTGGAGTCAGGCGGATGGGCGATATTCAACCTTCAGCATTTGGTATTAGGGACGTAACACATTATGAGTCGGCAGCATGACGAAGAGTCCGATATGAGTGAGGCTCGAAGACAGACTCTCGACGACATGGGAGGGTCAGAGTCTGCGTATGCTTCGGACTCCGGCGAGCGAGAATCACACCGATCGGAAGGCTTGGATACGCTCAAGAGCTATCTTCGTGAGGTCCGCCGATCGACGCTCCTGACGTTCAAGCAAGAGCAACAGCTCGGGAAGCGGGTGATGGCGGGGGACGAGCAAGCCCGGCAGCAGATGATCGAATCCAACCTACGGCTGGTCATCAGTATCGGGAAACGATACATGCATCGGGGCTTTCCGTTTTCCGATATCGTGGAAGAAGGCAACCTGGGCTTAATCAAGGCGGTCGAGAAGTTTAATTACAAACGGGGGTTTCGTTTCAGTACGTATGCGTCCTGGTGGATTCGACAGTATATCGAACGGGCCATTATCAATCAGGGGAAGCTGGTACGTTTGCCGGTCCATGTGGTAGAGCGTCTTAATCGGTACCTCAATCGTGTTGAACAATTAGTGCAGGAGCTAGGACGGGAACCAAGAGCTGCGGAAGTGGCTGCCAAGATGAAGACCTCCGAGGAGGAGGTGTTGGACCTGAAGCAGTTAGTACGTACCACCTGTTCGCTTGATAGTCCGCTCAGCGACCATAGTGATACGTTTCTTCGCGATGTGATCGAAGATCCATCCGGACTCTCGCCGGATCAGACGGCCGATGGCGTGAGAAGGAGAGCGGAGCTCATGAAGTGGGTGCGGGAGTTGCCTGAGAAAGAGCAAACTGTTATTGTATCTCGGTTCGGACTCGATGGAGACGAAGCCAAGACGCTGGAAGAGATCGGCCGTACGATGGGATTAACGCGTGAGCGGGTCCGGCAGATCGAGATGGCAGCACTGGTTCGGCTTCGAAACACCATCGAGCGCAAAACAATGACACAGGCTGATCTGCTCTAATTCTGGTGACCACCGTAAACTACCAAGCGCTCATTCGTGAAGTGCCGGACTTCCCCAAGCCCGGCATTCTGTTTTATGACATCACCACACTGTTAAAAAACCAGACAGCTGTTCAAAGCCTTGCCGACCAACTGACGGCTCGTTATCTCGATCGAGGAGTCACGAAGGTCGTAGGGATTGAGTCCCGAGGATTTATTTTCGGGGGCATTCTTGCCGCGAGGCTCGGGGCTGGGTTCGTGCCGGTTCGTAAACCTGGTAAACTCCCCGCTGATTGTTACGAAGTGAAATATAGTCTTGAATACGGGAACAACAGCCTCGCGGTGCATCGTGACGCGATTGAAATCGGAGAACATGTTTTAATCGTCGACGATCTGCTCGCTACGGGGGGAACAGCTGAAGCGACCGTTAATCTCGTTCGTCAGCTGGGCGGCACGATCGTTGGGCTTGACTTTCTTGTTGAACTAAAAAGTTTAAATGGACGGGAAAAACTTGTCGGGTACGACGTTCATTCGACGATCACATATCCCTAGGTGTTTCGGCTAGTTTCCCGTTTGGCTCTTGTTCTTGGTAGAGAGCCCGTGATATAGAAGCCCATCTTTTTGACCCTCCCCAACTATTTACTGTCGGAGTGCACAGGACTATGGCAACCAAAATGCCGGGCAAGAAAAAAGCTGAGGTAAAATCGAAGTCGGCGGCCCCCGCCGTTAAAAAAGCTGAGCCGATTACGGCTGCCGCAGCGACAGCCATGAAGGCTGCCCCAGTGATAGAAGCGGAAACACCTGTGCGGCCGAAGGAAACTGTCAAAGAGCGAGAAGCACGTGAGCGAAGGCAGGAAGTGCTCCAGAAAATGCTGATCGAGAAGCGCCAGGAGATCATCAAGGAGATTGAAGAGAGCCTCGGACAGTCACTGACAGAAGATCAGCAACGTCGTCTTGAATCGGCACGCGATGTTGGTGATCAAGCACTGATGGATCTGGAGCGGGAGCTCGGCATCTCCTTGATGGAAATGCGTAACCGTCGGAGACAGTCGATCGATGAGGCCCTCACGCGGTTGCACGAGGGCACCTATGGTATTTGTGCTGAATGCGGAATTGAAATCAGTGAAAGGCGACTCCAAGCAGTTCCCTTCGCGAAGCTCTGTGTGGAGTGTCAATCTCGCGCCGAGCTGTTGGAAAAAATTGAGCGGGAAGAAGATCGCGACTAGCCTCGAAGATTTTTACCGCCTAACATTCCCCAGCATCTTCTCTCCTCCATGGATGGGAAAACGTCTGAACGAGCGGTCGTGCTTGCGAGTGGCGGTTTGGATTCAACTGTTGCGGCTGCCGTTGCCCGGCGGGATGGGTACCTCCTCACTCTTCTGACAATCGATTACCAACAGCGCCATGCGGTAGAAGTGCATTGTGCCAAACGAGTGGCGGAAGCGTTGGGCGCTGAGCAGCATCTCGTCGTGAAGGTCGATCTGCGTGCCATCGGGGGGTCGGCCCTTACCGACACTGTGGAGGTGCCGAAAGATCGGAGCGAATCCGAACGAAGCCGGGATGTTCCGAATACCTATGTGCCCGGTCGAAACCTCATTTTCTTATCGCTGGCAGCGGCTCAGGCAGAAGCCGTGGGTGGCTCGGTCATTTATTTTGGTGCGAACGTGATCGACTATTCCGGGTATCCGGACTGCCGACCGGAGTTCATCAAGGCCGTGGAGGCAGTGCTTCGGATCGGAACGAAAGCAGGGCTGACAGGCCGACAGATTAAGATACGGGCACCGCTGCTTCAGTTGTCCAAGGTGGATATCATTCGCTTGGGTCTCGCCTTGTCAGCTCCATTGCATCTGACGCACAGCTGTTACGATCCAGCCGGGCTGCTTGCGTGTGGCCATTGTGGCAGCTGTCTGGTTCGAAGACGAGGATTTACAGAGGCAGGAGTTGTAGATCCTATCCAGTATGCGGTATCTTCATAAATCTCCCGAATGGAAAGTGTGGTAGCACGCTATGAAGTCATCTCAAATATTGTTGGTGAGTTCACTTCTCATTGCGCTTGGTACGACACAAGCCTGTAGCCAGAACGGTGTCGAACCGGCGGCGACCGGAGCGGTGGCCTCGGCTCCGGCCGAGTTGCGTGCCGGCGAACAGAAATTCAACGCCAACTGCTCTCGATGCCACGGCATGGGGGGAGTGGGGACTCAGCAAGGCCCACCGTTTCTTCACAAAGTATATGAACCGAACCATCATGGAGATGCGGCGTTTCACCAAGCTGCCGCCAAGGGGGTGAAAGCCCATCATTGGCAGTTCGGCGATATGCCGAAGATCGATGCCGTGAGTTCGGACGACGTGGATCAGATCGTGAAGTATGTGCGCTGGTTACAAAAACAAGCGGGTATCTTCTGATTCTTAGGAGGGGAGGGCTCCAGCCTCAACTCACGGTGTCTGAGAAGATGGTCGCGGCTTGGGGTTCCATTTCTTCGCTCGCTCTTCCGCTTCGGTAATCTGCGCGCTTGTCATACGAGTTGCGACCGCGTTACGAGATTCGGCAGCCCGTCTCTCCCCATACGCCGCCGATAGGTTGTACCACATATGGGCCTCAATCAAACTCTGCGACACACCACGTCCACGTTCGTACATCATCCCGAGTTTGGCAAACGCCAATGCATTTCGCTGCTCTGCGGCCTTTTGAAACCAAAATAAGGCCATCTGGTCGCTGAAGGTCGCTCCCTGACCAAGCGAATAGAGTGTTCCCAGGTTGACCTGAGCATCCGAGTGACCCTGGTCAGCGGCTTTCTTAAACCAATCCTTTGCCTCAAGGTAGTTTTGAGGGACACCCCGCCCTTCGCTATAGAATACGCCTAACTGATTTTGGGCATCGGGGTTACCGGCTTCCGCACGCTTGACGATTTCACTGACCTCTTGTCCCCCAATAAGTGGCTGGGGGGGAGGTGCAGGGGGAGCAGTTGTACAGCCCACGGGGAGCAACAACACGGCAGCGAGTCCTGCGAAAGCAATCGATATGTAAGGCAGCTGCCACCGAACCATGTTTCTTGTTAAAAACGAGAGTGATCCCTATTCACCGGGTATCCTACCGAGCGGGGGTGAGTGAGTTCAAGAACTATGTTGCGCATAGACCGGGACGGCCAGAACCAAACCGTAAGAGATAAAAAGGGTGAGCTTCCGAGGCGAGTGGAGGGATGGAGCCTGTCAAGAATTAGGAAGGCTCATCCTCGAGTGCCGGCTCTTCGGCCTTCGGTTTCCAGTTCCGTGCGAGAAATTGGGCCTTGGCAATTTGGGTGGGGGTCATACCACGGGCAAGGCGATCGCGCCACTTGGCACCAGCTTCATACCCATTCGCCGCTGCCAGGTTGTACCACTGATAGGCTTGAACCACGTCCTTAGGAACGCCGCGGGCTTTATCGTAATAGGTTGCAATGAGGAACATTGCCGCCCCATGTCTCTGGTCGGCGGCCAGACGACACCACCGGAGGGCTTCTTGATAGTCCTGCGGCACACCACGACCGAGGTCAGACAACACACAGAGTCTGTAAAACGCTCCAGCGTGTCGTTGCGTCGCAGGCATGCGATACCACCGATCGGCTTCTCTATGATCCTGTGGGAGGGCCCTTTCGTACTGCAGACCGAGGTTGTATTGTTCCTCAGCACTTCCTTGCTCTGCTGCGGGGCGTGACTCGTCGATCCTTGTCACGGTGTCTCGGACGTCCACATAAGGGGAAGTGGTCGGATCGATGCATCCTGGTAACGTCCAGAGAATTGCTATGAAAAACGCGACTAGGCCTCGCCGATAGGCCATCATGATGAGGTCTCCTTTTCCAACTCAACGAGCCGAGAGGCTATCGTGCCGTGCAGCCATCCAATCCACGGGGCATACTCTAGCATAGATTGTCTGTCAGATGGTCAAGTGAGGATGGACACACCATCTCTATGATGGATTCAGGCCTATTGCTTTCGTGGAAAAGAAGAGATATCAGTGGCGAGAGGAAGGAGGTGAAAACCTGCCTTTTGTGGCTACGAAAAGATGGTTAGGCGAGATGCTTCTGGTGGGGCTATGGGCGCTCCTGTTTGCCGAACCAGTTCTCGCTCAGTATGAATTCTCCCCATCCTCACTTGAAACGGGCGTGTTTTTGGTGGCGAGCCCCTCATTGGATGATCCCAACTTCCATCACAGTGTGTTACTCATCATTGAACATGGGAGAGGTGGGACGGTCGGACTCATTCTGAATCGACCCACGGATGTCCTTCTCTCCGACGTGCTCCAGGATCTCCCCATCCTGAAGACGACACCCCATCGCTTGTTTGCTGGAGGGCCCGTCGGAGGAACGCAAATGGTGTTGCTCTTCCGGCTTGATAGACCTTATCCTGACACGCGGTTAATCGTTGGGAGGATTTATGTGGGGACTCCCAGTGTTCTGGAACGCATCCTCACTCAACCCAAATTAACCGAAACCTTCCGAGCCTTTGCCGGCTTTGCAGGATGGGCTCCTGGGCAACTCGAACAGGAGATGCAGGAGGGAGCCTGGGGTGTCCTGCCAAAGCACTCGTTTGATATCTTCGACAAAGATCCCGCCAGAATCTGGCCGGACAGCATCTCCCGTCTCCAGGCGCCTAGGACTATTTCCAATCGCTGAGGGGGATCGGCTCAGCTCACAAAGACCGATCATCTGGATAGGTTCAAATCATACCTGAGGTGGCCGGAAGAATCAGGGAGTGCGCGAGCCATCGCGATCTGCCATGAACTGATCTGGCAGTGCGTTTTATTGTAAAGCGCGTGGCCTAAGAGAGATACACGCGTGGTGCGTAGGAGGGCCTTCGCATCGTGAAATCCCAACAGATAGCGCTCCAACACGTTCGGGGAATGAGCGCGATATTTATCGACGTGATCTCGATGCAGGACGGCATCTCGAAGGCCGTCTTCCTCAGCGCGCCAGGCGGTCCGTTCGGCCTCGCTACAGGCTCGTGCCCGTTGTCGTCGACACCAGACGATTCGATATGTGACAGCGCGAGCCGTGGTGTCCACAACGTCCTCCATGACTGTTTGAGTGAGTGGCCCAATATACGTTCAGCAAGGTGAGTGCCAGAACTTGGTCCTATCGACTCCTTCCTACAGGATGATTCTAAGTATTTGTATTTGCGAGCGGTTGGAGGTGAGAAGGGATTCGTCACCCGGTTATTCTATACCCTCGGCCAGTCCCACTTTCGAACATATCTGGCGATGTCTGTATGGTTCAGAATGCAGCGGGATCGACACTGTCTCATGGGGAATCGTCCACGGCTATAAAACGAAGTATGTTAGCTGCGGCAAGTGTGCTCAGAGGAAACTAAACGAGTAAGCTCTTGGTGGGTGATGATGGTTATTGGATAGCACAGTATCATGTGCGCTAGTCCACAAGTTTCTTTTGGCCACTCTGCATTGACAGTGGCGGCAGTGAACAGTAGCCTCTCGGTATGGACGATTCAGAGATAAAGCGGTTCTTAAAGAGGATGGACTGTATGGGCCTGGTTCAGAAAGTTGGCTTCTGGATCAAGAATGGTCTGTTGACCTTGTTGCTTGTGGTTGTGCTGTCTAGCTTCGCTGTTGGTGTCTATGCGGCGGAAGCGGACCATAGCGGAGAACCTGGACGAGAGCTTCATCAGCCTTCAGAATCCGGTCATCCGATTCCCGGTGTTTCGTTTCGAGTGTTCGTCGACCGTGGAGCAGAAGGGGCTGCCGGCGGAGCCCTTGGTGAGGCTGAGGCGAACGCGGCTCTCCTGACAGTGCTCAATACCCTTTCCTACTTGAATCAACAGCGTCAGGACTATCCACGATTCGACGAGGCGGTGAGTAAAGGTATGCTCGAACTGGTCATCGTGCAACCAGTCGTGCGCAATCATGAAGGAAAGACGTTTCCTTTCCTTGTCGTGCGGACTGTGGACCCTGGCCGCGTGAAGTTGCTGATCAGTGCGTCATCGATGAAGGAGGCTGGGTATCTTGGACAGCCTGAGCGGTTCGCACCGGTGCTGGCGCGAGAGTTCCAATGGGTGGTCAGTAAGGCAGAGACCGGTCATAAACATAAGACGGTCTCAGTCGATCGAGATCTTCAGCATGCCCGGATTTTGGCCGATCAGAACATTCGATCGCTCTCCAGCGAGGAACGTGTACGGCTCCTTCAACAGCTCTTTGAGACATACTTACGAACGGTCGACGATTTTCAAAGTTTGGAGGGACAGTCCTACTACAAGGTCGGCAGCATCAACTTGATTACGCCGAGCCAGCCGGATTCATCGACAAAGTATTACGATATTCGGGTTCGGGAAGCCTTACAGAAGATCGTCGGGGATCCGGTATTTCTGGAGCGGACTCCACGTGCCGTGACGAACCTCCTGAACGGAGCCATCTGGAATGTGACGTTCGTGAACATCGAACAGCGCGACTGGGCGACAAGGACCAGAGTGCTGCCGGCAGAGAAGGCGGTGATGGTTGGGCAGCCGGGAAAGCTGATCCAACCAGCGGCGATCCTGATCAACCTCCATCGTATCGCGGCTCCGGATGACCCCTTTTATACGGAGACGAAGCAACTGCCGATGGGCGCATTGTCCACCGACCAGCTGGCGCTCGTCATTGCGAAGGAAATTCACCACAACATCGTAGAAAAATCACAGACCGGTCACGTCGCACAGGATGCCCTGACTGCACCGGAATAAACGAAATAGCCGGTCTTTCCGACTCGCTTCTTCCAATATCTGCTCTCGATCGCTTGACAGAAATGGAGCGGTTCAGTAAGATTCAGCAACCTTTAATGCTCATCCAGTGAGGTGAGCAAGGAGCAAATTATGCATCACTCCCCGGCGTCGTCCGGAGTTCGTAATGTGACCTTCTCACTAGAGCCTGGTGAGGAGGTTTTTTTGTGCCTGGAGTTCGAACCACATCGAACATCGCGGTGGGGATCTCGATGACCTCTGCGTCGAACGTATCAGCCGGGCGAAAAGATGAAAAGTTGATCATGGATGCGGGAGATATCTCCCGCGCCATGGTGCGCATCGCGCATGAGATTTTGGAGCGAAACAAGGGGGTGAAGGATCTGACGCTGGTCGGCATACGAACCGGCGGCGTACATCTGGCGCATCGGCTCGTGAAGCGAATTCAGAGTATTGAGGGGGTGCAGGTTCCGATCGGTGAACTGGATATCACGCTGTATCGGGATGACCTTGCCTTACGGAAGGACCAGCCGGTTCTGAGGAAAACCTCCGTCCCGTTCGATATGACAAATAAAGTGGTCGTACTGGTGGACGATGTGTTGTTCACCGGGAGAACGATTCGCGCCGCGATGGATAGCCTCATGGACCTGGGACGACCAGAAGAAATTCAGCTGGCGGTCCTCGTCGATCGTGGACATCGTCAGCTGCCGATCAAGGCCAACTATATTGGGAAAAATCTCCCGACTTCTCGAGAAGAGCAGATTCAGGTCTTGTTGGAAGAAGGTGGGGAGGATGATCGCGTGGTCATCTTAAAGGGGTGATGCGGAGGGTCATATGAGCCTCAAGCGCAAAGATCTGTTGAGTCTTGCTCCTTTGTCGGCGGATGAAATCACGCTTATCCTGGAAACAGCCGATTCGTTCAAGGAAGTGACAGGGCGAGAAATCAAGAAGGTCCCAGCGCTCAGAGGTAAGACGGTCGTGAATCTGTTCTTCGAGCCCAGCACAAGAACCCGCACGTCTTTTGAGTTAGCGGCCAAGCGGCTGAGTGCCGATGTGATCAACTTTGCGCCCTCTTCCAGCAGCGTGGTGAAGGGGGAGACGCTCCTTGATACGGCTCGGAACATTGAAGCCATGCAAGCCGATATCATTGTGTTGCGCCACTCATCCGCCGGTGCGGCTGAAACACTGGCTCAAGGGGTCAAGTCATCCGTCATCAATGCCGGCGATGGATGGCACGAGCATCCGACACAGGCGTTGCTCGATCTGTACACGATTCGGCAGCGAGGGATGAATTTCAAGGGATTACGTGTGGCGATTGTTGGAGATGTGTCGCATAGCCGTGTGGCGCGTTCAAATATTTTTGCACTCGTCAAGCTCGGTGCTGAAGTGCGTCTGGTCGGACCACCGACGATGATGCCGTGGGGTGTGGAGAAACTTGGCCTCAACGTGTACCACGATATGGATAAAGGCTTACGCGATGTGAACGTCATCATGATGCTTCGGCTGCAACTGGAGCGTCAGGGGCGAGCACTCTTTCCGACGATCCGAGAGTACTCCCGGCTCTACGGATTGACGGCTGAACGGGTGCGGCTCGCGGATGCCGGTGTGATCGTCATGCATCCTGGGCCGATCAATCGGGGAGTCGAAATTGCCCCGGATGTGGCCGATAGCCTATCCTCAGTGATTCTCGACCAAGTTGCGAATGGGGTCGCCGTGCGGATGGGAGTGCTGTATCTGATGTCCGGAGCCAATTCGTAGAACATGGACGTGTGTCAGAGAGGAGTGTTCGGTGTCGATTCTCATTAAAGATGGCTATGTCATTGACCCGGGCCGATTCATCGGAACGGCTGATGTGCTGATTGAGAACGGGAAGATTGCGGCGGTGGGCCAAAACCTTTCCGCGCCTGCTGAGGGCCGCGTGATCGCCGCGAGCGGGAAGCTGGTGATGCCAGGGTTTGTTGATGTGCATGTCCACTTTCGTGAGCCAGGATTTGAATACAAAGAAACCATTCAGAGTGGCAGCGCCGCAGCGGTTGCCGGGGGCTTTACAACGGTCTGTTGCATGCCGAACACGAGCCCGGTCAATGACAATCAGGCGGTCACAGAGTTCATCCTCGAACGTTCTCGATTGGCTGGTCTGGCGAATGTGTTGCCGATCGGCGCCATCACTAAAGGATCGGAAGGCAAGGAGTTGGCGGAGATTGGTGACTTGCGACGGTCCGGTTGTGTGGCGATTTCCGACGATGGGAAACCGGTGATGAACAGTTTGGTCATGCGGCGAGCGATGGAGTATGCGTTGGCGTTTAACCTCACGGTCGTCGATCATTGCGAAGATCTGCATCTGGCTGAAGGCGGCTGCATGAACGAAGGGTTAATTTCGACCGAGCTTGGGTTGCCCGGCATTCCGGCCGCTGCCGAGGATGTCATGGTTGCGCGTAATCTATCACTCTCAGAGCTCACCGGAGCCAGGCTCCATCTGGCCCATATCAGCACGGCTGGGTCGGTTCGGATGGTCCGTGAGGCGAAAAACCGAGGGATTCCTGTCACGGCCGAAGCGTGCCCGCATCACTTCACCCTCACGGAAGAGCTGGTGCGTGGGTACAATACGCACGCCAAGATGAATCCTCCGTTACGCACCTGGACCGATGTTCAAGCGATCAAGGATGGATTGCGGGACGGTACGATCGATGTGATCGCGACGGATCATGCTCCCCATGCCACCCAAGAGAAGCAACAGGACTTTACCGAGGCTCCGTTTGGAATCGTGGGCCTTGAAACGGCGCTTTCCTTGACGCTGGGATTGGTGGAGGAAGGTGTCTTGTCTCTGGAACAAGCGGTGCAGAAGCTGACGTCAGCGCCGGCAGCTGCGTTCGGGCTCGATAAGGGCACACTGGCGGTCGGTGCGGATGCTGATGTGGTCGTCGTCGATCAGCAGGAACAATGGGAAGTTGATCCGTCAAAGTTTCGATCCAAGAGCCGCAACACACCGTTCGCCGGTTGGAAGGTCAAGGGGCGAGTGGATGCCACGATCGTAGGCGGCCGTGTCGTGTTCGAGGCAGGGACGGGGGAGTCCTAGTGCCGTGCGACCTGTGCCTCGTTGGGGGAAGATCGGGTGTGTGGCGCTGGAATGGGTGGCGCTTGCGGTATGGGTCGGAGGAATGATTGTACTCAGTGGGGCGGTCATTCCGGCTGTGTTCAACACATTCGGAGGTCAGGATTCCGGAGGAATGTTTTTGACCAAGGCATTTGAGGGGTACCAACGTTTTGTCATCGGTGCCGGCGCGATTCTTAGTGCCGCCGCTTGGCTTCGCTGGTGGAGCAGGGATCCGGGGATCGCAGTCGGACGTACCGAGATGGGTGTGCTTGTTGTCATGGTCATGATTGCGGGGCTCATTATCACGGTCTTACATCCCTATGCCGCGGAGCTTCAGGCACTGGCATTCGCCACGAAAGATGAAGCGGCGAAAAAGGCGGCCTTGGAAAGTTTCTTTCGTGTCTTGATGCCCATCAGGTCGCTGTATATGGTCAATCTCCTCCTGGGTTTGATTCTGATTGGGATCAAGGCGACACAGTCGATTGATCAGGGTGGACGACTACCGTGAAAAAGGCGTTATTAGCACTAGCAGATGGGACGGTATTTGAAGGCCGTGCCCTAGGCTACGAAGGCGAAACGGTCGGCGAAGTGGTCTTCAATACGGCTATGACCGGCTATCAGGAGGTCCTGACTGATCCGTCATATAAGGGGCAGATCATCACGATGACGTGTCCCCATATCGGCAATTACGGTGCGACGCCGGAAGACATGGAATCGCGGAGGTCATGGGCTGAGGGGTTCGTGGTACTGGAAGCGAGTCGTATGGTCAGCAACTGGCGAAGTCAGTACACGATTCAGGAGATGCTGATGGAGGCCAAGGTCGTGGCGATCGAAGGAATCGACACGAGAGCCTTGACGAGACATTTGCGAGAACATGGGTCGCAACAGGGAATCATTACCCACGTCGATTTGGATCACGCGCGAGCCGTTGCTCGAGCCAAGCAGGCGCCCGGCATTATCGGTCGAGACTTGGTAAGGGAGGTCACCTGCACTCGCCCCTATCAATGGACGACGGGCTCGGGCGAGTGGCTTCCGGCAACTGAGCGCGCAGTTGATGAACGGCGTACTTGTTGGCGAGTGGTGGCCTATGACTTCGGCATCAAACACAATATCTTGAGGCGATTGGTGGATGTCGGTTGCGATGTAACGGTTGTGCCTGCTGCGACTTCTGCCGCAGAAGTCGCAGCGCTACGGCCGGACGGAGTGTTTCTTTCCAACGGTCCCGGTGATCCGGAAGGCGTGCCCTATGCCGTGAAGGCAGTGGAGGACCTGATCGGGCGTTTCCCCATATTCGGCATTTGTCTCGGTCACCAGAATCTCTGTTTAGCCTTCGGTCCCAAGACCTACAAGTTGAAATTCGGCCATCATGGTGCCAACCATCCCGTGATGGATCTACGAACGAGAAAAGTGGAAATCACGTCGCAGAATCATAATTTTGCCGTGCGGGGGCCGGGGTCCCTTGATAACGTGCCGGAGGCTGCTCCGGTGGTCGAGACACGCTACGGGAAACTCGCGCTTACTCATCTCAGCTTGAATGATTATTCGATCGAGGGCATGGTGTGCATGGACTATCCGGTCTTTTCGGTACAGTACCATCCGGAGGCAGCACCGGGACCTCACGACGCCTCCTATCTATTCGAAGAATTCCTGCGACTCATGGAGAAACAACATGCGTAATTGTCTCGTTATGGCTGTGATCGGACTCGTTGTGTCGGGCTGCACCTTCAACTTTCCACTCTTTCCAGGGCCGGGACCGCTGCAAGAGGCGCAGGTCGACGGGAAGGGAAAAGCCAAGGTGTTGCTGATCGAAATCTCCGGAGTCATCAGCTCTCAGGAGAAAGAGGGGTTCCGTCCGGCACCCAGTATGATTGCCAGCATCAAGGAGCAGCTGACTCGGGCAGCGAAGGACGAGAACGTGAAGGCGATCGTCCTTCGGATCAATACACCTGGTGGAACAGTCACGGCCTCGGACATCATTCATCATGAGCTCAAGACTTTCAAGGCGACCCGAAAAATTCCTATTATTGCCTCCATTATGGATATCGGGACATCAGGTGGATACTATATTGCCGCGGCGGCCGACACCGTCCTGGCCCATCCCTCATCCGTCACCGGCAGCATCGGTGTCATTATGTTGACGGTGAACGCCAAAGGGTTGTTGGAAAAGATCGGCGTCGAAGCGACCGCAGTGACCTCTGGACCGCGCAAGGACATGGGCTCACCGTTTCGAACCATGACGGCGGAAGAACGAGCCATTTTCCAAGGGCTCATCGATTCGTTCTATCAACGATTCCTAGCTATCGTGCAGGAAGGCCGATCCAACCTACAGATGGAGCAGATCAAGCGATTGGCCGACGGGCGAATCTACACAGGTGAGCAGGCCAAGGCGGCAGGGTTGGTCGATGAGATCGGGTATTTGGAAGACGCAGTCGAATTGGCGAAGCAGAAGGCGGGGATTACCGAAGCTCGGGTTGTGACCTACCAGCGCCCGGGAGAATATTCCAACAATGTCTATTCCAGGCTCCTGGCCCCTGGTGCCCTGGCCAGCTTGGCAGAGCTTGATCTGGCTTCGTTTGTGAGGGGGGGGACGCCACAGTTCATGTATCTGTGGATGCCGTAGGTGAGAAACGGCGCCGATCTTCATGAATGGTAATATAATGATACTGATCAGGTATGATCGAGCACATCGACATGGCGCAGGGGAACGACCAAGAGATCATCGCCGGATTCTCGATACCCATCGGCAGGCGAGCCCTCTTGCAACGAGCAGTTCGCGTAGGGGTAGGGTTGTATGGTCTCGTTGGCATGGTGGTCGGCGGAGGAATATTTTCAACGCTGGCTGGGTGTGTGCGTGCGCCTGGGACGGCGAGGGAGCAATTCATCTACATTTCCGAAGAAAAAGAAATTGCGATGGGCATCGGAGCCTATCGCGAGTTGCTGCGTAAGGCGCCGGTCAGTGACGATGTTGCGTTGAATGAGCTGGTCAATCGGGTCGGGAAACGTATTGCGGCGGTTGCAAACAAGCCTGAATATCAATGGGAGTTTGCGATTATCAAGGATGACCGTACCATCAATGCCTTCGCACTCCCCGGTGGGAAGGTCGCGATCTTTACGGGAATTTTAAAGATGACGAAGAACGAAGACGGCTTGGCGACTGTCATCGGGCATGAGGTGGCCCATGCGCTTCAGCGCCATGGCGCCGAGCGGTATAGCCGGAGTATTCTGGAAATGATCGGACAAGTCGGTGCGCTCGCGGCCGGTGCCGCTGTCGGACGTCCGGATGCCGCGATGGCGGCGATGAGTGCGTATGGAGTGGGCGTCTCTTTGCCGTTCGGCCGAAAGCAAGAGTCCGAAGCGGACTATATCGGGCTCAAGCTGATGGCGCAGGCCGGCTATGATCCCCGAGAGGCCGTCCCGTTTTGGGAGCGCATGAGCGGATGCCCTCGACAAATGATCGACAAAGTCTGTTTTCGATCGCAGCATAATATCCCGGAGTTTCTGTCAACTCATCCTTCCGATATCGCACGCATCAACCAAATTGAAGCGTGGATTCCTGAAGCCTTGAAGCATTACCATGCCGCACAGGGAGGTGAGGGTCCTGCGCCGATTCCCTATCACCCGCTGATTGGGCCGCTGCTTCCAACCAGTTAAGCCGACTATCTCGACACGATGCCAAAACGCACAGACATTCAGTCAATTCTCATGATCGGGTCCGGTCCGATCGTCATCGGACAGGCCTGCGAGTTTGATTACTCCGGAACGCAAGCCTGTAAGGCGCTCAAGTCGGAAGGCTATCGGGTAATCCTCATCAACAGCAATCCCGCGACGATCATGACCGATCCAGAGATGGCGGATCGGACGTACGTGGAACCCATCACCGTCGAGGTTGTGGAAAATGTGATCGCCCGTGAGCGACCTGATGCCTTGTTGCCGACTATGGGTGGACAGACAGCGCTGAACACCACCATGGGGTTGGTCAAGCAAGGAATTCTTGAGAAATACGGTGTGACCTTGATTGGTGCCTCAGCGGAGGCCATTCACAAGGCGGAGGATCGGGAAGCGTTTAAGCAAGCGATGCAACGAATCGGTCTCCGGGTCCCGAAGAGCGGTACGGCGCACAGTCGACAGGAAGCCGTGGATATCCTTGAAATGGTGGGATTTCCGGCGATCATTCGACCCTCTTTTACGATGGGAGGGACCGGCGGGAACATTGCGTATAACCGGGAGGAGTTTGAGAAATTGATCGACTGGGCCTTGGCGATGAGCCCGGTCAGCCAAGTGTTGATCGAGGAATCGGTCATCGGATGGAAAGAGTACGAACTCGAGGTGATGCGCGATCTGAAGGACAATGTCGTCATCGTGTGTCCCATCGAAAACTTTGACCCGATGGGGGGTCACACAGGAGACAGCATCACGGTGGCACCGGCGATGACGTTGACCGATAAAGAATATCAACGCATGCGGGACGCCGCTCTTCGCGTCATTCGAGAAATCGGCGTTGATACCGGAGGGTCCAACATTCAATTTGGGGTCAACCCAGCGAACGGTGACATGGTCGTTATCGAGATGAACCCTCGGGTGTCTCGAAGTTCGGCGCTCGCCTCAAAGGCGACCGGATTTCCGATCGCAAAAATTGCTGCCAAGCTGGCCGTTGGGTACACATTAGATGAGATTACCAATGACATTACCGGTGTGACAAAGGCGTCGTTCGAACCGACGATCGACTATGTGGTGGTGAAAATTCCTCGGTTCGCCTTCCAGAAGTTCAAGGGATCTGATCCGACGTTGACGACGCAAATGAAGTCGGTCGGCGAAGTGATGGCGATCGGACGCACGTTCAAGGAATCTCTGCAGAAAGCCATCCGTTCGTTGGAATTGGAACTGAACGGTTTGGTATCTCGGTTTGGGATCGATCGAGGGGTACCTGCCGAGTTCGATCGACAAGCGGCCGCCGACAAACTGGACCGCGTGCTTCGCAACCCGTTACCAGAACGACTGTGGTATGTGGCTGATGCCATGCGACTGGGATTAACGGACACAGAGTTGTGTGAAACGACCATGGCCGATCCGTGGTCCTTGGCGCAAGTGCGGCAGTTGATCGATTTTGAACGGACTCTTGTCGACCATGCCGCCGATCCGGGCACGGTGTTGAACGGCGAACTGCTCTGGGATGCGAAAGAACTTGGATTTTCAGATGATCGGATCGCGTCTTTGCTTGGCTGCGAGGCGACCGTGGTCACCAGCGCGAGGATGCAACATCCTACTCGACGCGTGACCTATAAGCGCGTGGATACCTGCGCCGCGGAGTTCGAGGCACAGACGCCGTACCTCTATTCGACGTACGGTCGGGAGTGCGAATCCAATCCGTCAGACCGGAGAAAAGTGGTGATTCTCGGCGGAGGCCCGAATCGTATCGGACAGGGAATCGAGTTTGACTACTGTTGTGTCCATGCCGCGATGTCGCTCCGAGAAGCCGGGATCGACACAATCATGGTGAACTGTAACCCCGAAACCGTGAGTACAGATTACGATACGTCGGATCGACTTTATTTTGAACCGCTTACGCAGGAAGATGTGCTCAATCTGATTAATCGAGAGCAACCGATCGGGGTGGTCCTGCAATTCGGTGGTCAGACGCCATTGAAACTTGCGCTGCCGTTATCGAAGGCCGGCGTGAAGATACTGGGGACCAGTCCGGATGCGATTGATTTGGCGGAAGATCGGGAACGGTTTCGTGAACTGCTGACGAAATTGGCATTGCGGCAGGCGGAAAGCGGAATGGCTCGATCCATCGAAGAATCCGTACAGATTGCCGGGAAGATCACCTATCCGGTCATGGTCCGGCCCTCGTATGTGTTGGGTGGGCGCTCGATGCAGATCGTCTATGACGAAGCCGGCCTGTTGGAGTATATGCAGTCGGCCGTGAAAGCATCTCCCAAGCATCCGGTATTGATCGACAAGTACCTGGCCGATGCGATCGAGATCGATGCCGATGCGATCTCAGATGGACACACCGTGGTGGTGGCCGGAATCATGGAGCACATTGAGGAGGCGGGTGTCCATTCCGGTGACTCGGCTTGCTCGCTTCCACCCTATACGCTGGACAAAGCCATCGTCGACGAAATCGAACGTCAAATGCGCATGCTGGCCTTAGAGCTCGGCGTCGTCGGACTGATGAATGCGCAGTTTGCCGTGAAAGGGCGGACAATCTACGTGCTTGAGGTGAATCCTCGTGGATCTCGAACGGTGCCGTTCGTCAGTAAAGCCATCGGTGTGCCGCTTGCCAAACTCGCCATGAAAGTCATGATGGGAAAGACTCTCAAGGAACTCGGCTTCACTGAGGCTCCTCCGCCAGCGCATTTCTCGGTCAAGGAAGCGGTCTTTCCCTTCAATAAATTTCCCGGCGTCGATGTGCTTTTAGGCCCAGAGATGAAATCGACGGGGGAAGTCATGGGAATTGACGACGATTTTGGATGGGCATTCGCCAAATCACAAGCGGGGGCCGGTGCAGGTCTTCCTAAGAAGGGGACCGCGTTCATCAGCGTGAAAGAATCCGATCGTCCGGCGGCGCTCGAAGTCGGAAAAGTGTTGAACAGACTGGGGATGCGCATTCAGGCAACGAGCGGGACGGCGGGATATCTACGTGAACACGGGCTCTCCGTGGAGGTGGCCAACAAGGTGACCGAAGGAAGACCGCACATCGTGGACCACATTAAGAACGGCTCGGTGGCGCTCGTGGTCAATACCGTGCGAACGGCCTCGGCTCATGCGGATTCATTGTCGATCCGGCGAGAGGCGTTGCATCGGGGGATTCCTTATTTCACCACCATGCGTGGCGCCCACGCGGCGGCCATGGGAATCGAGGCCATCCTGAAAAAAACCCTATCGATTCGGTCTTTGCAGGAGTATCATCGGTCCTAAACCATCCAGGAGTCTGGAATATGCCCACACCGATTACCAAGAAAGGGTATGAGGCCCTCAAAGCGGAGTTGGATCGGCTGCGGAAAATCGAGCGGCCGAAAGTGATTGAGGCGATCGCGGAGGCCAGGGCCCATGGAGACCTCAGTGAGAATGCCGAGTATGACGCGGCCAAAGAGCGACAAGGATTCATCGAGTCACGCCTCTCGGAGCTCGAAACGAAACTGGCGGAAGCCCGGGTAGTCGAGATCACGGGACGCACGAGCGATACCGTCGTGTTTGGTGCGACGGTGTCAGTCGTTGAGCAAGAGACGCAGGCCCAGAAGCAATATATGCTGGTCGGCCAGGATGAAGCCGATATGAAGTTCAACAAGATTTCTGTGCAGTCTCCTGTCGGGCGGGCACTCATCGGTAAGCGTGTCGGAGACTTCGTCGAAGTCAAAACTCCTGTGAAAATGGTCGAATACGAGGTTGTGGAGATCAAGTTCGAGGAATGCTGACGTGCCGGCGTCACGCCCTCTCATTGCCCTTCTAACTGACTTTGGTGAGCGCGACTGGTTCGTCGCGAGCATGAAGGGTGTGATCCTCACGCTCAGCCCCAGCGCCAGGGTCGTTGATATTTCCCACCAAATTCCTTCGCATCAAATCGATGAAGCGAGCTACGTGCTCGGATCCTGTTACCGTCATTTTCCTGACGGAACGATTTATGTCTGCGTGGTGGACCCCGGCGTGGGAAGTGCCAGGCGCGTAATTCTTGCGACCACGTCACGCTTTTGTTTTTTGGCGCCGGACAATGGTTTGCTCAGTCATGTGCTCGACCAGGAGCAGGACGTGAAGATTCGGCAGATCGAAGAGGATCGCTATCGGTTGCCCTCAGAAGGGGCGACGTTTGACGGGCGTGACCTGTTCGCCCCAGTCGCCGCTTTGCTGGCCAATGGAGAACCGCCGTCGTTCTTCGGACCGGTGATCAATGATCCGATGAAGAGCCTGGTGTGGTCCCCGCAACAGCAAGGCCAAATCCTAATCGGAAGGATTGAGTACATCGATCGATTTGGAAATTTGATCTCGAATGTCACGGCAAAGCAGGTTCGGGAATTCCAGGCTACCATCGGTCTGGCCAAGATCGAGATTCAAATCGGAACACATATCGTGACGAAGTTGGTGGGGAGCTACAGTCAAGGTGATGGGCAGATTCCTGCGGCTCTGATCAATAGCGGTGGGTTCTTAGAAATTTTCCTGCAGGAAGAGAACGCGGCTCGATGCCTTCACGTCGACGTGGGTGAAGAACTGCGACTCTGTTGAGAGCCGGTATCCGACCGCCTTGTCGATGTGATCGCAGACAGGATCGGCGAACGGAAGTGAACAGGTGAAGGCCAGTGACACGGCGTTCAAGACATGCATAGAGCGGTCGTCGCCTTCCAAAACAAAATCCATCTCAAGCTTCTTTTTTGTGATGTCGAGCAGTTGCACTCTGATCCCGGGGCGTGCCCATCTTTGATAGTTCAGCTCCTCCACCGTTGATGATGCGGGTAAACTTCGCCTTCAGGCTGTCCGGCGAACAATAGAAACCTGCATGGAGGACGCCACTGTTTTGGCCACTCGCTTGGGTGCCGCAGGAGGGCTCCTTTTCGATCAACAACACGTGTGCGTTGGCATGGCGTCTGCGAAGTCTCGAGCGATGCTCAGACCGATCTCTCCACCGCCGATCACGAGAAGATCGCAGATTTGCATAGAAAGGTTTGTCTGTAGAGAAGTCGGTTAGGACTTAGTCGATCTGCAAAGTCTCTATGGATTCTTTGAGGATTTTCATCATTTTCTTTAATTCGTCGACCGTTGTTGAGAGGGGAGGCATAAGCACAAGCACATTCCCAATCGGCCTCAGAATCAGTCCTTTGGATCGGGCGATCAATGCCACGCGATGACCCGCTTTGACCTGAAACGGATAAGGTTCTTTCGTCATCCGGTCGCGAACCAGCTCGATGCCTGCCATGAATCCGATTTGACGGATATCTCCTACGTGCAACAGCGCTTGGAATGGCTGGAGAAGTCGCGCCAATAACTTGATCTTAGGTCGTAGCCTCACCAAGGTTTTCTCATTTCTGAAGACATCGAGATTTGCGAGAGCCAGGGCGCAGCCGAGCGGATTGCCGGTAAAACTATGGCCGTGGAAGAAGGTCTTAAATTCGTCGTACCTTCCCAAGAAGCCACGGTAGATTTCCTCAGTCGTCAAGGTGGCTGCCAGCGGCATGTACCCGCCTGTCAGTCCTTTGCTGATGGCCATGAGGTCCGGGGTGATCTGTTCGTGCTCGCAGGCGAACATTGTGCCCGTTCGTCCAAACCCGGTTGCGACTTCGTCGGCGATCAAAAAAATATTGTACTTGCTACAGAGTTCTCGAATTCGTGTCAGATAGCCAGCAGGTTGGGGAACCATGCCAGCAGCCGCCTGCATTCGTGGTTCGATGATGAAACCGGCGAGGTCACGATGACGAGCTTTGAGTATTTGTTCGATCGGGTCGATGCAGGCCACCTTGCACGTCGGGTAGGTGAGGTGCAACGGACAGCGATAACAATGTGGTGGTTCTGCTTCAAGGGTCGGAAACAGCAGCGGCTTGAAGCGAGAGTGAAATAGTTCAATGTTGCCGACGCTGACGGCGCCGATCGTATCTCCATGATAGGCGAGTTTCAGGTGGAGAAATGTGTTCTTGGGTCCAGCTTCCGGATGCAGCTGCTGCCAATACTGGACAGCCATCTTCAATGCGATTTCGACTGCGGTTGAGCCGTTGTCCGAATAGAACACACGGGTGAGTCCCTTTGGAGCGATTCGGATCAGCTCACGCGCCAGTTCGATAGCTGGTGGGTTGGAAAGGCCCAGGAAAGTCGAGTGGGCGATCTTGTTGATCTGCTGCTTGAGTGCACGGTCAAGAACTGGATGCCGATGCCCATGCAGATTGACCCAGATGGATGATGTGCCGTCGAGATACCGTTTCCCCTCCGTATCGATGAGGTAGGAACCTTTCCCGCGCTCGATGATGAGAGGATCTTCCTGCACCCACTCCTGCATTTGGGTAAACGGATGCCAGAGGTAGCGATGGTCCCAGTTGATCAGCTGACGCGTTGAGGGTGGTCGTCCCATGATGCTTCAATCTTAGTCATGCGGCACCACGCGGTTGTCTATCGTGAACCGGGACAGCGCTCATACACGTTGTCAGAGTGAAGATCGCTTGACGAGACAATCAGTCGGGTGTGGGGCGTGATTATAAGGGTGGGTGATGTCTTTGACAACCTCCCAAGCAGTTACTATAATAAACTGATTTTTTACTGATGGGCTCGGATTTGCAAAGCCTTATACGCAATTTTTCCATAATCGCTCATATCGATCACGGCAAATCAACCCTCGCTGACCGGTTCCTCGAAGCTACTGGCGCAGTCACTGCACGAGAGGCGAAAGAGCAGATCCTCGATGCTATGGACCTCGAGCGGGAACGTGGCATTACGATCAAAGCCCATGCAGTGGCCATCAAGTACCGGGCGGAGGATGGTAAGACGTATGCCTTGCATTTGATCGATACGCCGGGGCATGTCGATTTTACCTATGAAGTGTCCCGGAGCCTAGCGGCTTGTGAGGGGGCGCTGTTGCTCGTTGATGCGACGCAAGGGGTGCAGGCGCAGACCATTGCCAATGTCAATTTGGCGATGGCCAATAATCTGACGATCATTCCCGTCATCAACAAGATTGATTTGGCCAGTGCGGATGTCGAGGGCACGAAACAGTCGATCTCCGAGGTCCTTCAGCTCGAAGCCGAGGATGCGCTGCCCATCAGCGCCAAGGACGGCAAAGGCGTTCCGGAGGTCTTAGAGGCGATCATTGCGAAGATCCCTCCTCCGTCCGGTGATCCACAAGCCCCATTCAAGGCGCTGATTTTCGATTCATGGTTCGATAACTATCAGGGCGTGATTGTTCTCGCGCGATTACTGGATGGATTGATCAGGCCGGGCATGAAAATCAAGGTCATGTCGAATAATCGGACATTTGAGGTCATGGAAGTCGGCCAGTTCACGCCGAAACGAACCAAGAAGGCCGAACTGCTGACCGGCGAAGTGGGCTACTTGTGCGCGAACATGCGAGAGGTCGCGGATGTGAAGATCGGCGATACGCTCACGGATGCCGTGACGCCCACCGCTGCGCCGTTTCCCGGGTACAAAGACGTGAAGCCGTTGGTGTTCTGTGGGCTCTATCCCACCGACACAGCCAGGTATGAAGATCTACGGGACGCGTTGGTGAAGCTTCGGCTGAACGACTCGTCGTTCGTCTATGAACCGGAAACATCCCTGGCCTTGGGGTTTGGGTTTCGATGCGGGTTTTTAGGGTTGCTGCATATGGAAATCATTCAGGAGCGGCTCGAGCGGGAGTACAACCTGACGCTGTTGACCACCGCACCGACCGTCGTCTATCGCGTCATGACGACAAAAGGTGACGTGTCGGAAGTCATGAATCCGTCTCAGCTCCCGCCGTCCAACAGTATTGAGTCGTTCGAGGAGCCGTTTATTCTGGCCTCGGTTATTACTCCTGAGCGGTACATGGGGGCCATTCTGCAGCTGTGCCAGGAGCGTCGCGGCATTCAACGCAGCATCCAGTTTCTGGATCCGACGCGGGTGATGATCAGTTATGAACTACCGCTCAATGAAGTCATTCTTGATTTTTATGACAAGCTCAAGTCGCGCACGCAGGGCTATGCCTCGCTAGACTACGAGGTGCTGGGCTATCGCGAGTCTGATCTCGTGCGGCTCGATATCTTATTGAACGGCGAAGCAGTCGATGCCTTGTCCTTCATCACCCACCGGGATCGGTCCGTGCAACGCGGGCGTCAACTCGCCGAGAAAATGAAAGAATTGATTCCTCGACAAATGTATGAGATCGCCATTCAAGCGGCGATCGGGAGCAAAATTGTCGCGCGTGAAACCATCGGGGCGATGAAGAAGAACGTGCTCGCGAAGTGCTACGGTGGCGACATTACTCGGAAGCGGAAGTTGCTGGAAAAGCAAAAAGAAGGGAAGAAACGGATGAAAGCGGTCGGTAGCGTGGAAGTTCCCCAAGAAGCGTTCTTGGCGATATTAAAGGTCGGAGACGAATGAGCCTTGATCAAAACCCTAGAAATGCAGATAAATTGTCCGGTTCCCCACGTGCCGGGGATCCAGCCTCGCTGTCCGGAGCCAAGATGACTGAGAACGTCACGCAACCAGGACGAAAATCCATCGTTCGGGAGTATGCCGAAGCGATCATCGTGGCTATGTTGCTCGCCTTCGCCATCCGCGTGTTTGTGGTGCAGGCATTCAAAATTCCATCGGGGTCGATGATTCCCACGTTACAGATCGGAGATCACATTTTGGTCAGCAAACTGTCCTACGGCCTCCAGTGGCCGACAGATTGCAAAATGCTCATGAGCTTCCCGCCGGTGAATTGCTACACCTCCACCACCGTGGTCACATTCGGCAAGCCGCAGCGTGGCGACATCGTCGTATTTCGCTTTCCGGAAGACGAAGAAAAAGACTTCATCAAGCGGATCGTGGGACTGCCTGGAGATACGATCCAGCTCCGGAACAAGGTCGTGCTCGTGAACGGCCAACCGCTCGACGACAAAGCCTTTACCCAACGAATCGACCCAGGCATTATCGAGAGTACCATCAACCCACGTGATAATTTCGGACCGGTGACGGTCCCTGAAGGATCTTATTTTGTGATGGGTGACAATCGCGACCAGAGTCTGGACAGCCGGTTCTGGGGCTATGTGCGAGAAGAAAAGATCCGCGGCAAGGCATTTCGGATCTATTGGTCCTGGAATGGTCAAGGGAATTGGACGGAGTGGGTCCGATGGGAACGATTCGGCAAAGCCATCCAGTAAAAAAAGACGCTGGCGCTTCGCGTCCGAATGGCAGCTCGAGTGGGGATAGTGAGACTCCCTCACCGAAGGCACTTCGCCAGCATCTGCAACGATTTCCCAAGACATCGGTCCTGGTTATTGGTGACCTGATCCTCGATCATTACGTGATGGGGAGGGTGAGCCGGATTTCTCCGGAAGCGCCGGTCCCTGTGGTCCATGTTGAATCCGAATCACTCCGACTGGGTGGGGCCGCCAACGTCTACAGCAATATTCTGGCGTTGGGTGGGAAAGCTCATCTGTGTGGTGTGATCGGCGCCGACCAAACTGGCAAGCAGCTGGTCGCCGAACTAGGTCACACGCGAGGGGCGCTTGGTGGGATCGTAGTCGATCGAGAGCGACCGACCACAAGAAAGAGTCGAGTCATCGCCCATAATCAGCAGATCGTACGGTATGACATCGAAGGCCGTAGTGAGTTGAAAGCAGTCCTCAGACAAAAGATTCTTCGGTATGTGGAATCAAAGTTGCGTGAATTGTCCTGCATCGTCGTATCCGACTATGCCAAAGGCGTTGTCTCGTCGGCCTTGATGTCGGAAATCACAAGGCTCGCAGCGCTACGAAGGGTTCCGGTCATCGTGGACCCCAAGGTCGAGCATTTCAACTTCTACAAAGGTGTCACGGTCATCACGCCGAACCATCTTGAAGCAACACAGGCATCGGGCATGCACGGAGACGACAACCAAACGATCAATGAAGCGGGCGCTATGATTCGTCAGCGCCTCGGGTGTCAGTCGGTGTTGATTACCCGCGGAGAAAAAGGCATGAGTCTGTACGAAGGGGACGGGGCCTCCTGCCATCTTCCGACGAAGGCTAGGCAGGTCTATGATGTCACCGGTGCTGGGGACACCGTCATCGGAACGCTGGCGTTGGGCCTTGCGGCTGGTGCAGACATCAAAACCGGGGCGATCATGGCCAACCATGCGGCCGGCATCGTGGTGGGGATGGTCGGTACGGCGACCGTTTCGCCGAAGCAATTGTCTGAGGCCTTTGGAGATGATGACTAAACCTTCACGCTCGGTCACGGTGGTGATTCCCGCCAGGTTCGGTTCTTCCCGATTCCCAGGGAAGCCGCTGGTGAAGCTGAACGGCAAACCGATGATTCAGCATGTGTACGAACGAGCCTCCGCCTGTCGTGCGATTTCCAGCGTCATAGTGGCGACCGACGATGAGCGTATCAAACAGGCGGTCGAGCAATTTGGCGGTCGGGCGGTACTCGTCACCGGTGACTATCGAACCGGTACTGATCGTGTGGCGGCCGTGGCTCGTATGTTCAATGGGGACTGCTTCCTTGATTTGCAGGGTGATGAAATTCCACTCAGTCCGGAATTGTTGACCGATCTCATCGTGCCGTTTCTTGGGAGCGGCGCAAGTATAGGGACGCTCAAGCGAGTGATGGACTCAACGGAGGACCTGCTGAATCCCGCGGTGGTAAAGGTCGTGACCGACGCTAAGGGAGAGGCGCTGTATTTTTCGCGAGCACCGATCCCGTTCGTGCGTGATGATCCAAAGCCGCAAGCCGTTGGCGGGCTCCATTACATCCATCTTGGGTTGTACATCTATACCAAGGAAACTTTGCTTCGATTGGCGGCGTTGCCGACGAGTCGGATGGAGGATGCCGAAAAGCTTGAGCAGCTCCGTGCGTTGGACCATGGAATTCGCATCCGCGTCTGGGAAACCGCGCATGCCTCGCTGCGGGTCGATCGGCCGGAGGATGTGCCCGATGTCGCGGAGCGACTGCAGGACTTCGAGGTGGTCAAACGTGAAGTGCAGAGCAGTAGCCTGTTTCCCAAGTCATGAGCGCCAGAACCGGCGTGGATCGATCTGATGTCCATGAATGAGGGCAACCATGAGTAAATTCATTTTTGTGACCGGGGGTGTGGTCTCGTCTCTCGGGAAGGGCCTGGCCTCCGCCTCCATCGGAAATTTACTGGAGAGTCGAGGGTTGAAGATCACCTTTCTGAAACTGGATCCCTACATTAACGTCGATCCCGGGACAATGAATCCCTATCAACATGGGGAAGCCTATGTCACGGACGACGGCGCTGAGACGGATCTAGACCTCGGACATTATGAACGGTTCACGAGCTTGTCGTTGACGAAGGAGAGCAATTACACGACCGGTCGGATCTATCACTCCGTGATCACCAAGGAGCGGCGGGGTGATTATCTTGGTGGAACGGTGCAGGTCGTTCCCCATGTGACGGATGAGATCAAGCAGACGATCATGCGTATTTCTAAGGGCATCGATGTCACGATTGTCGAGATCGGCGGCACGGTCGGTGACATCGAAAGCTTGCCGTTTTTGGTAGCCATCCGACAGATGCCGTACGACGTGGGCCGTGACAATGTCTTGTACGTCCACCTGACTCTCGTGCCCTACATCGGCACGGCCGGTGAACTGAAAACGAAGCCGACACAACATTCGGTCAATAAACTGCGTGAGATCGGCATCCAGCCGAACATCCTCTTGTGCCGAACAGACCGCTATATTTCCCCTGAGATCAAGGGCAAGATCGCTATGTTCTGTAATGTGGACAAGGATGCTGTCATTACTGCAAAAGACGTCGAGACCATTTACGAGGTGCCGATCGTGTTTCGAAAGGAGGGATTGGACGAATTGATCGTCCGTCAGCTCCATATGGAAACCGGCCAGCCCAATCTTCGCGAGTGGGATGCGATGGTCCAGAAGATCAAGCGGCCTAAACATGAAATCTCTGTGGCATTGGTGGGGAAATATGTGGGGCTGAAGGAATGCTACAAGAGTTTGGGAGAAGCCCTGGTCCACGGCGGAATCGACCACGAAACGAAGGTGAATATCAATTGGATCGAATCCGAAGACATCGAACGACAAGGGACCGAACGTATCTTACGCGAGGCAGACGGTATCCTGATTCCAGGCGGGTTTGGAAACAGAGGAATCGAGGGAAAGGTCACCACCATCACGTATGCGAGGGAACGTCAGGTGCCGTTCCTCGGTCTGTGTTTGGGCATGCAATGCGCTGCAATCGAGTTTGCGCGGAATGTCGCCGGACTCGCCGACGCCAACAGCGCCGAGTCCGACCCACGATCGCCTCATCCCGTCATTCATCTCATGCACGACCAACATTCCGTGAGCGATAAAGGCGGGACGATGCGCCTTGGTTCGTACCTCTGTAAACTCGGGGAGGGGACGCTGGCGCAGAAGATGTATCGAGTGGGTGAAGTCCGTGAGCGCCATCGTCATCGGTATGAGTTCAACAACGCGTATCGTGAACAGCTGACCGCTAAGGGACTCGTCCTGAGCGGTCTGTCTCCAGACGGTCGCCTTGTCGAGATCATCGAGTTGAAGGATCATCCCTGGTTTTTGGGCACTCAGTTCCATCCGGAGTATAGTTCCCGTCCGCACCACCCACATCCGCTTTTCAGCGGTTTTGTAGGAGCGGCGTTGCGACGAAAGCTTGGGCATTAGGGCGAGATGCTGAAACCGACCTCCAACTGCGTTCTCGGCCTTCAGTGGAAAAGAGGGCGTCTCGGCGCCTTCAGGGTTGGGCGGGTGAGAATGGAATGCCGGTTTGATCATCTCGCGTGAAGAACAGCGAAACGTTATGGCGCACGAAGTTCAAATCGGTTCTTTCCGAGTCGGCCAAGGGCAGCTGCCGTTTCTCATCGCTGGACCTTGCGTGATTGAGAGCGAACAGATCGTCATGGAGACGGCCGGCCGGATCTCCGAAATCACAAAGGCCTTGGGAATCCCGTATATTTTTAAATCGTCCTTTGATAAGGCCAATCGAACATCCATCACGTCGTTTCGCGGACCTGGTCTTGAGAAGGGGCTGGCGGTCCTCAAGAACGTGAAAGACCGGTTGAAGTTGCCTGTCCTGACCGACGTGCATACGGAAGAACAGGCAACGGAAGCCGGGAAGGTCGTAGATGTGTTACAAATTCCGGCATTCCTCTGCCGGCAGACGGATCTGCTGATTGCGGCAGCCAAGACGGGAGCCGTCGTGAACGTCAAGAAGGGCCAGTTTCTCTCGCCTCGTGAAATGGGCAATGCCGTGAAGAAGATCGAGGAATGCGGAAGTCGCCGAATTATCCTCACTGAGCGCGGTTCGTCATTCGGCTACAACAACCTCGTCGTCGACATGCGATCCTTCCCTATCATGCGGGGTTTCGGCTATCCTGTGGTCTTTGATGCGACCCATAGCGTGCAGCTGCCTGGCGGGGGAGGGACACAATCCAGCGGTCAGCGTGAATTTGTCGAACCATTGGCCTGTGCCGCTGCCGGAGCCGGTGTGGATGGATTTTTCATGGAAGTCCATCCGAGTCCTGACGAGGCCTTGTCGGACGGACCGAATATGGTCCCATTGCATCAATTGAAACCATTATTGGAGCGGGTTCTGCGGGTATGGAACGCGACAAACCAGCGAAGCTGACACAAACTGTTCGAACCTCGAAGGCAGAGAAAGGTCAGAGCAGTCTTGCCGAGGGACGGCGTGTGCTGGAAATCGAAGCACGTGCGGTCGAAGCCTTAATCGAGCGATTGGATGAACGGTTCGTCAAGGCGGTGGATGTGCTGGTTCGCTGTAAGGGGAAGGTGGTGGTGTCGGGGATGGGCAAATCCGGTCTCATCGGGCAAAAAATTGCCGCGACGCTGGCGAGCACCGGGACCTCCTCATTCTTTCTGCATCCGGCCGAAGGCGTGCACGGAGATCTCGGCATGTTGGCACGTCGAGATGTGTTGGTGACGATCTCCAACAGCGGCGAGACCCAGGAGTTGCTGCAGCTGCTTCCGTTTGTGAAGCGGTTGGGAATTCCCGTGATCTCGTTTACGGGACGGACGAACTCGACCCTGGCTAAAAACTCCGATGTCGTCCTTGATGTCTCGATTGCGGAAGAAGCCTGCCCTATGGGATTGGCTCCGACCGCCAGCACCACCGCTACGCTGGCGTTAGGCGATGCTCTTGCTGTCGCACTCTTACAGAAGCGGGAATTCAAAGAAGAAGATTTTGCTCGATTCCATCCCGGCGGGACATTAGGGCGTCGGTTGCTCGTCAAAGTGAAAGACCTCATGCATGCGGAACCAGACATCCCGAAGGTCCAGGCCTCCGTCGGCGGGATGGCGGCCATGTTGGAGATGACGGCGAAGAAGCTCGGGATGACGACCGTCGTGGATCATGAAGGATTGTTGGCCGGAGTCATTACCGATGGAGACTTGCGGCGGTTTCTCCAACGTGGGACGGATTTGGTCAATACGACGGCCGGGGAGCTGGCCACGGCTGACCCCAAAAGCATCGGGCCTGATGAACTGGCGGCCAAAGCGGTCGAAATGATGGAACGGTTTTCGATCACGACGTTGGTGGTGACGGAGAACGAGCGGACCATCCGTGGCGTGATTCATCTGCATGATCTGCTCAAGAATGGAATTGTGTAGGAGGCATCTCCAGTCATGAATCGGGTATCGGAAGCATGGAGAGATATCGGGGCGGACTCGCTCAACGTCCCTAACGTCTTGACGTTCCTCCGTATTTTGTTGATCCCGGTCTTCATCATTCTCTTTGTCAATCCCACACCTGATCAATCATTGGCGGCAGCGATCGTGTTTGCCGTGGCAGCGGTCACGGATATGTTGGACGGGTATATCGCCCGTCGGACAGGGCAGGTGACGAAGCTTGGTAAGTTGCTCGATCCCATCGCCGATAAGCTTCTGGTCCTGTCCGCGTTGATCCTTCTCATGAACGTGGAGCGAGTCAGCGCGCTGGTGGTGCTGCTGATCGTCGGGCGGGAATTGGCGGTCACAGGTATCCGTGCCATTGCAGCAGGGGAAGGCATGATCATCCCGGCTGAGACGACCGGCAAATACAAGATGGCGCTCCAAGTGGTCGCGATCATCCTCCTCATCTTGGAAGGGACCGGGTTGGCTGCTCTCGGCAATATGCACTTGGCAGGGAGCTTCACCCTGTACCTCTCACTGGTGTTTGGCTACATTTCCGGTGGGCAATATGTATGGAGCTTTTGGAAGCAGGTCGTCGCTAAGGGGCTGTAGCCAGGATGTTGAAACTAGCCCCCAGCTTCGTTCTCGCATCGTTCAGACCCTCAACATACCCCAGAGGGTATGCCTCGGCCCTTCACTCGCTGCGGCCTCGCTGGATGTCTAGTTTGAACATCCTGTAGCACATTGGATTGGATTGCTCCATCAACTCGAGAAGCCAGACCTGACATGGGTTTGCAATGGCAGGCTCTCCTTCGAGCACCATTCTTCGTTATTGGTGCCAGTCTCTTCTTCCTCGTCACAGCCTGCACGGAAAACACAACGCCGCCAACACTCGACGCATTTGCATACCCCAATGAGGGCAGACAGTGTGCGGCAGGATCTCGAACCGGAGCAGCAGGTGCGATCGATGGAAAAGTCTCAACCGACGGGATGAAGTATATGGTTCGCACACCGTCCAACTATGACGCGACCTTTGCCCATCCCTTGCTCATGGTCTATGCCCCAGCTGGACACAGTCGGTGGGAGTCTGAGCGCTTCGTCGGACTCACAACTGCAGCAACTGGTATGGGGTTTGTTGTGGTCTACCCTGACCACAAGCAGCTGAACATTCCAGCTATTGAACAGCTTGGAACCATTCCTTCGGAGGTAGCGAAGGAGTGGTGCATCGACGAACAACGAGTGTTTGTCACTGGTCACTCGGATGGCGGCACGGCATCGATGGCGATGGCCGTGCTTGAGAAGACGAAGAAGGTTCCGACAGCTATCGCGCCAAGCGCGGCAGGATGGATGGGAAAAGATTTAGGAGAATTCCAATGCCGAGATCCCATCCCAGTCATGATCATGCACAGCAAGAACGACAAGCTTTTTCCTGGCTGGGGTGTGGAAACAGCGCCCTGGTGGGCAGGTTGTAATCATTGTGATGTGACCAAGACGAAAACCGTGGAGGGAGGCTGTCTAGCATATCAAGGCTGTGCTTCCGGCGGGGCGACGCTCTACTGTGAAGGCACCGGCAGCCATCGCGACTGGCCGAATCTGAATCGAGTCATGCTGGGCTTTTTCCTGCATCCAGAAACATATCATTGACGGTTGTGTCTCTCTCCTTCCTATGATAATCCCTTCGCCCTGGCGTTGTTAAAGGACATACCGCGAACATAGTTTATGGACTCGATACGAAGATGGATCAGTTAGCACTCATCGTAGGGCTCGGGCTCGTCGGATATTTGTTGGGCGGGGTCCCGTTCGGTGTCGTCATCTCCAAGGCGATGGGCCTGCCGGATCCGCGCACGGTCGGCAGTAATAACGTGGGATTTACCAACGTATTGCGAGTGTCGGGGAAGGTCCCAGGCATTCTGACGTTGATCGGCGATATGGGGAAAGGCTGGGGGATGGGGTTTTCAGCGATGTGGCTCCTCGAAACAGAGTGGGCCATCCTGGCCGTGGCGCTCGCTCCGTTCCTGGGGCATCTGTATTCACCCTTTCTCGGATTCAAAGGAGGAAAGGGGGTGGCGACCGCACTCGGCTCTGTGCTTGGGGTCTCGCCATCGATCGGCCTGTTCCTCTTTCTGGCTTGGATCAGCGCGGTCGCCATCTGGCGCTACTCGTCCGGTGGTGCACTAGTGGCCTTTGGGCTCTTTCCCATTATCGCTGCCCTGGTGCATCCCTCCATCCCGTTCATGCTCTTTTCGCTCGCCGTGAGTGGACTGATCATGACTAAGCATAAGGGGAACATTGAGCGGTTGCGGAACGGGACGGAAAGTAAGATAGGGGAGCGGAAGAATTAGGGCGCAGCCAGGCCGTCCTTCTTGCTCGCCGAACGTGCGCCCTCAGAAGAGCCTCGTTCGATGCGCGCAGTGAACGACAACCTGGGCGCTCCCAATTTTTGTATTTAAGAGGAGAGATAGACGGAGCGTGCAGTACGATAGCGTCACTTGCTAGCCGGGTTTCATGTAAACAATGCTGTGATTGCCTAAGTCTAGCACCCAGATTTTCCGAAAGGGAGCTAACGACGGCAGTTTGTTAAGAAATGTATCAAGTGTTGGCTTCCACACGCTCTCGGGGAACATCGGATTCTCGTTGATGTAGGCGATTAACTCGATCGGGTGAGCGCTCCTGTACGACTTGGCAAGCTTGTTTTGAACCGTGCCTACGCAAGGATCTCCAACCCGTGCTATGGACAGCCCGTCGAAGAGTGGGCCGTTAATCTCGTTTCGTGCGACTGAGATAGATTGGACCGAGTCTTTGAGACCATCTGTCGAAAATGAATTTATAAGATCATCGAAGGTATAAGACAGGCCGGCAAGTTCTTCGAATACTCTTGGCAGGATCGCTTTAATCTTAGTGAGAGTGAGATGCTCATGGAAATTGACTAGAATGAGGGCATTGCGATACTGACTTTCAAAGGCCTCTCTTTCAGATCGCGACATTGAATCAAGGTATGCGTACATAGCTTTAACCTTGCTCTGCTGGATTTCGTAAGTCCTCTTGAAGTTCGGATCGAGGAACTCAACCATTTCGAACGTTATATTGCTGCCATTTAGATATCTGCATGCAATGTCTGGTTCAGGTGGATTTCTCGGTTCGACCGACGACACTTCGAGCGGTTCCCTGCTTGACGAAACGAAGGCTCTGAAAGCATTCATCTCGTCAGAAATCTGAGAGGGCGTAGTCATCTATGGCTTAATATTGAGGCTGCTGACCGGTATAGTGCACACGGACATACCCAGACTGGTGCGGGAATTCTTGTCCACATGCCATCACTCGTCAACGCTATCCATGTCATCCACGTCGGGGTGCGTTGTGCAGACATTAGGGTCAGAGTACAATTTCCGGAGAAGTCCTCACGTGATTAGGAGGTTAGCGAAAACGATGTTCCTCCGTCCCACATTTCTCTTGCATGCTCCTGAGAGGAAAGAAGAACAGAGTATCCAGTCGTGGCCCATTCCAATGAAACTAGTCACGCTACAGCTCATGGACTCGGCGTTTGAGTCGGTCCGGTTGAGTTCTCTGCGGACTGGGTTGCATACTCGTAATCGCTCGTCTCACCCATAGCCGTCCGTTCATTGGCCCAGTCTTGGCGCAGCTTTTCAGCCGCCTTTTTGATTCTGTTCACTAGAGGCTCAACGCGGTTGGAATCGTGGAGTTCGTCCTTCTTCATTCGCTCAATGCCAAGTTGCTGCAATTTTGAAAAGACCGGTGCCATCGCAGTCTCGGGGGCGCGGAAGAAGACGCTGCCACGGATACGGACGAAGACCCAGCCAAGCCGTTCGAGAATCGCCTGCCGTTCGAGATCCCGCTGAAGCTGCTCCGGTGTATGCCATTTCTCGCCATCGCATTCCACTGCGAGGCGTCGCTTTTTCCCCTCTACCACGAGGTCGATTCGGTACGCACCGACCGGCCATTGCGGCTGGACCCGGTACCCGGTTGCGAGGAGTTGCTGGAGCACCTTGTTTTCTAACACAGAGTCGGTCTGTTTACCGTAGTTCTCCTTGGCCTGAAGAATAGCCTGCGGATCACGGGCATGTTGGATCAGTCGGCGGCGGAGGTCGCCGTCTTTGAGATGGCGGTCCGGGTCCAATGAATGGACGATCCAGAGTTGATTGCGCGCGCGACTCACTGCGACGTTGTAGCGTTTCTTGTACAGATCTTTCGGTCCCGCGTCGCGGCAAGGAAGTTGGCCGTCGGCCGGTGGTCCGTCGACCATCGAGAGAAAGACGACGTCTCGTTCGTCACCCTGAAACTGCGCGGAATTCCCGCAAAGAAGGCGGTGCTTTTCAAATACATCCGGTGACAACCGCTTCCGAAGTAGGCTCTCAATCAGCAGCGCCTGCTCATCCCCGAGCAACGAAATGATGCCGAAGCTGGTCGGACGCCTGGATTCGTTCCTGGCATAGGCTGGATCATTCAGGCATGCGCAGACCAACGATGCGATTTCCTCTGCCTCGACCCGGTTGATCTTCCCTTGGCCGTCACGGAAGCCTTGCACGTGATGCGCCACGAGCGCGGGGCGGATGCTTGCTGAAAGCGGCTCACGCAGCGGACGGATCGCGTGACTGTAGGAAAGCTGATTGCAGAACTCGATGATCTCGGGCACGCAACGGAAATGCTCGCGCAAGGCGATCACACTGCCGAACGCGGTTTCTGCAAGGTCATAAATGGACGTCTGCCCATCATACAGGTGACTATTCGGAATGCCTTGGAGGTCCGTGGCAATGAGCCGCTGGACTTCATCCAGACGCTGGCCCACGGCATCGGGCGTCACCTGTTCTTTATCGCCGACTACGACATGCTCGTGCCCGAGATAGAGCGCCGCGATCGCGGTCACGTCGCTCTGGCTGGCCTCATCGATGATCACCACATCGAATTTCGTATTGCGTGGGTCGAAGCTCTCATAGACGCGACTCAAGGGCATGATCCAGACCGGGACTGCGCGGCGTGCGGAGACGAGAAGTTCTCGTACCCGTCGCAACAATTCCGGTACGCGTTTTCCGGTTCCCTTGCCGACTTTATGAATGGTCTGCACAAAGCCCATCAAAGCCTGTTGTGTGTCTAATGCGGTGCGATCACGCTGTGCCGCCCACGTCTCGTACTCGATAATCTTTCCGGCGACTTGACGTAACTCCTCTTCCGTCCGGTCGAGCCGTCCTTGAAGGTCCGTCATCGACACGGCTGCACGCCGCTCCAACTCTTGAAGCCACTGACGCCATCGCCAGGCTGTCTCCGCATTGCCCGGCGGCTCCGAACGATCGTGTGACTTGTGCCGTTTGGCGATGGCCTGTGCCCAGGCAGGCGCGGGTGGTTCAAGTTTTGCGAGGAGAGTGACACGGTTGTCGTAGACGTTGCGGAGGCCTTCGAGCCGGGCGATCTCTCTACAGAGGCCCTCGTAGTTCTCGACATCCCAGCCGTCCTGGGCTTGGAGCAGCCGCAAGGCAACATCACTCTGCGGGAACCCTGTGAGATAGGTCCGTTGCGTCTGCAAGGCTGCCGACAATTCGGCTTGCCGGAGCAGCGCGGCCTGCGCTTCGACAATCTCCGCCAACCCATGGGATCCGGCGCGTTGTACGCGCGCCAACTCACCATGATCGCCGGGTACAGGTGGATGGGCAGCCAGCCACGTGTCCCACCGAAAACCAGCCGTGCGCAGTTCTTCGATCAGCGGCTCCCAGACCGTTCCACGCCATTCAAGACGCCGGCGTATTTCTGCCGCGTATCCATGAGCCGCTCGTTCCGGTGAACGTCCGAGGCTTTCAACCGATGGCCCTTCGAGGCTTTCCACGGCACGGCGCCAGCGGGCAGCAAAACGGTTCCGGCTCTTCTCTAACTGTGCTCTCGCATGCAACGCACGAAACTCATCCAGAGTTCCTGGCTCACGACCTTCTACGCGGCAGGATTCGATAAGCAGATGCCATGCTCGGCGCGTGAGTTTCGTCTTCAAACCGAATGACCCGCCTCCTTCCAGGAAGGTCACGATGTCGCCGAGTATCGCTGCTGCTTCATCCAGCGAGCGATCTGATGGGAGCTCGGGCCCATGTGCCATCATGAGGCGGTGTGCCGTTCCGGATTCATGTGCCAACGTGTCCACAACCGCCAGGAGGTCTTGCCAAGCTTCCTGTAACTCCCCACCAGTCCAGCCGGCGAACAGGACTTCGCGTAGCCAGGTCTGTTCTTCGGCCAGGATCGTGGCCGCCTGCCGGACGCGCTGATGAAGGTCCTGGAGTTGTGTCGTGGTGTAATTGCCTACCGCGGCACTGTCCCACAGGTCGGGCCGGTGCGCTTGCGCGCGGACATCTGCACCTGCTCGCTCCGTCGCGAGGAGGTGGAAATCAGCCGGTCTCACGAGCTCCGCCAGCGCCGGTTGAGGCACCGAAAGTTGTGCCTCGTCTTTTGGTGCAAGGGTGTCTTGTGAAGCGTACAGTTGGCGAACCTCGGCGTCCGTGAGCGGACACACCATACCAGGTTGGAGCGGTCCAGGAATCCACCCATCGCGTTCAGTATCCGCTTTCACTCGTCTTGCGACGTCGATCGGGCTGACCCCTTCGCCACCGTGCACAATCTCTTCGACCTCGCTGAACCGGGCATCCCGAAGTTGCCGACGCAACGCTTCTTTGTCGTGGAGCAACGTTCGCCGTTTGTCGCGGAGCAACCCGGCTTCGCGCCGCAAGCTTGCCGCATCGGAACGTGAGAGCCGGTCGGCAATATCCTGTGCTGCCGTCGAAAGCTGGGCCTGACTTTCCGCATCGCTTTCAAGGACACTGAGAGCTAACGGTTGGAGCGCCTCGTCGACCTGCCGACGCAGCACCCGCAACGCCTTCGTCGTGTGGGCGGTCACCAACACCGATTTCCCCTGCGAGAGGAGGAAGCCCAGCAGATTGGCAATTGTGTGTGTTTTACCCGTGCCCGGTGGGCCTTGCACGAGCACGGACTTCGCCGTCGTCAATCTCGCTGCGATGTCGTACTGTTCCACGTTTGCCGGTTTGCTAAACAGGATATCCGGCTCCGGTTCAGTCGGGACCTCTGGCCCCTCGCCATCACCGCGTAGGGGAAACTCGGATGTGGCCGTGGTCTCCACGCCCACGATACGCGAGAGTCCTTCGGGAGGCTGTGTGTCCCTGTTGTCTAAGTCCTCCAGGATGTAGTCGAGGGTGGTGCTCAGCCCAGCCGTCCGTGGACGGAGGTACAAGAGCGGTCCACGCCACATGCTCGGCTGTGTGGGAACCGCGCCACGCATCTTGCTGTCGAGAAACTCACCGTCATGGAACAGTCCCTGCACAAGTCGACGGCAAAAGCTCTCTGTGCTCTCACCGCCGAGCGGCTCCACCGGCTGTTCCTCTAACTCTCTGTCGAAATGAGCAATCAGTCGTCCTTCGATGCTCGGCACGAGTCGGAGCAGGGCGCGGTGCAATTCCACCTTTTCCGTCCCAGTAGTGAAGCGAAATTCGGGTAATAGCGGGTCGAATTCCAAATAGATCCGCTGCATGAGCACCGGATGGTGGATGCCGTGTTCCGGAACACTGAGCATTCCATCCGCAAGGACAAGGTCTACCTGATCGCCTTCGCGCTGTATCATGGTCCACAGTGCATGTATGCGGTCGAACAGATGACGTGCTGCAATCGCCGGCCGCTCTGCCTCTGCCCACTTCGTCCGTAGGAGCCGCCACTCGTTCAAGGCTTCCAGGCGTTCCGGGGCATCGGTAAGGGCAACGGTGCTGGTCTGCTTGTCCTTGCCTTGAACATGACGGAACTCTAGGACCTGGATCTCTCCGTCCACTGACTGCCATCCCGGTTTCAACCAGCCGTCTAAAATTGGAGGTGGTCCTGGGCAGGGCGTCAATCGAGCTCGCTGGATCCGAATGAGTGGTTCCGTTCCCACGTCCGTGGCGTCATTGTCCCCTTCTTCTCTGCGGTCTCCACGCCGGACAGTCACACAGGGATGCAGAGGCCAGCTATCGATCCGCATCACATCCGATCCGGACAAATCGCGGACCACGGGGTTGCGAAGTTCGTTCAGGCCCTTCAGGAACTTGAACGTCTGAATCAATCGTTCTTTGGCGGTCGTTGGCGCAGTCATCTATGTCGTCTCGATTACTAGATCTGAGCGATACGTGTGGCCACGGAGTACTCTGACTCGTAGAGTCCTCATCCTTGGCTGGGTAGTGATTCTTACGTGTGCGCCGGCACTTGTCAACGCTCTCTACCGCGTGGCGTCCGGTTATGATACCGACGAATAGAACTGTGTGGAGTGAGTGAGAAGCTATTCGTAGTCCTTTAAAGGGAGATTGTATGTGCTAAGGAGGCGACATCGATCCTGGTACGACCCGTTACAGAATTACAGATACGCTGGCTGTAGATCGCGTTCTTACAGAACGATCGCCGCCTCAACGTGATGCGAGACTAAAAGTGCACATTCAGACCAAAGGTCACCATATGTCCATTGCCCTCAAATCGTTTATCGCGCAGGGATGCATCCTTCGACTCGATCTTCTCAAGCCAAATATGCCGATAGGTCCCATCGAGCGAGACATATTCGGTGAGAAAGAGCTGGAGTCCTCCTCCTGCGTGTGCGCCGAACCGATGTTGTGTCTTGTCGAAGTCGCCCGGGCCTTCGACGTTCGTGAAGTACCAGCCGGCTCCTCCGAGAATAAACGGAGAGAGTCGTTTCATGCCAAAGGGATAGAGCAACACGGAGCCTTGCACCGGAAAGGTTCGGACCTTTGTGGAATTGATCTCCGTTCTCCGATAATCGACGGAACCTTCAACGGCCAGAAAGTGAAATGGATGAATGCGGACCTGACCGCCGCCGAACCAGTTGTCGTCTCCGTTTTTCGGATCGAAATAGGTCGCACGACCACCAATGGAGAAGAGCCCAATATTCATATCATCGAAGAGCCCTTCCGCTGCAGCTGGTTTGGCACTTCCGTCATAGAGCATTCCACCCAGAGCAACGGTTAGAGCCACCAAGACGACCGGTCGTTTCAGCACGCGCATGATCACGTCTCACCTCCCTATAAGATGTCAGAACCGTGTACAGCTCTAGTCTTTAGACGAGGATGGTTGCTTTGCGTAAACGCGGAGTGAGAAAAATATTTCGGAGGATGGGGAGGCTGCTTAGCCCGGTGTTTCAGTTGATCAGGAAGACCATTACATAGCGACGATGCTGACGTGTGCTGAGTAACCGAGTTGTGCGAGGAGTTGCTCTCAGTTGTCTTAAGAGAGGCCAAACGTTCTTCCGTGAGGACCAGGCCAAGTTGTTCTCATGAAGAGGGCTAGTCCTCTGGAATGAATTAACGCACGGCAGGGCTAGGCAGTACGCGAAGTTTTTCTCCGTGTCCGGGTTGAGCGTCGCGTTATGCGTGCTGTCTTTTCAGTTAACACGAGTAAGCCAGCCAATGCTTCATTGACTGCCTTTGAGTTGGGAAACGCCTTGGCAATGGCCGGCTCCAACAGGACGACCGAAGACCCTGCAGCTACTGCCGAGTAAAATTTCCCTCTTTCAAGTTTTGTAAAGTCCGAGCGTTTGTACTCCGAACGTGTGTCGTCTTTATCCTTCTTCATATAATTTCCTTTCATTGCGCGTCATGTGGCGGGCGTTGATGATTCGAATGGCGTCTGGTCGATAGGTATGTGAGACAACGAGTAGCCGACTTAATCGGGACATTCCAAAGGTAATATACCGCAGCTCGCCGATGGAGTGATCCGGATCAGGGCCTGAAAGAGCCAGTCGGTCCAGAAATACCGAAGCCGCTTCGTCGAACGAGATTCCGTGTTTACGAAGATTGATTTCGGCTTTGCGCGGATCCCACTCAAACTTCATGGCCAAATCTAGCCCCTTGTGCCATGCAGAACGACCTGTTGCTCAGCCGAGAGCCTGCAGCGGAAAATCAACTAGTACAGCAGAACTGCTCATGAATAAGGCGACTAGGTCCCGATCCATGCTTGGCGCCTCTCAGACAAAATGCGGCGGTAGTAGGGCATGACGTCCGCTTCTTCATAGACCATGCGTAGAATGAGTTCGGCGTAGCGCGTTCGATCGTGACACAGTACTCTGCGTCCCTTGGTTAGGATCTCACGTAGGAGTGGGTTGTGAGTCCGATCAAGATCTATGAGATCCACCGTGCGACCAACGGCCAGTGCAAGATCTTCAATGATGGCTATGTGAGTCTCAGCCGTAAGCGGAGTGGTTGTTGCAACCGCGATATCGAGATCACTATCGTTGCGAGTGCGATTCTTGGCCATCGCCCCGAAGAGTATAGCCAATGCAACGGACGGGTAGCGGGACATCACAGACTCGATCTTTCCGTCTAGATCAGCATAATGGGCTGGACTCTGTCGTTGCATGCTTTTGAGTATCATGAATGCCTGGAAGCTGCAAGGCGATGTGGGAACAACGATCATACGGTAGGCCATCGAATTGACTCTCTTTCACCCCCTTCATATAATGCGACCCGTTCGTCGTTTTCCTTATCCGACCTGCACTTATGCGACCGTTCTTCAAGGGACATGCAGCCGAAAAACTCGCCGGTTTGCGAGCTGGGCTGCGCCATGCGTTTGCCGTTCAACCGGTGTCTCAACCTCTGACCATCGAAGATACCCAGCTACTCGAACGAATTGCCGAGACGATCGTCAAGCGTGGGATGGCTGCTCCGGCCACGATGTTTCTGGAATCGATGGGGCCCATGAATTTTCTGGGAAGTCAGGCTCTCCATTTCCTGACACCGATCATCGATTGCGCGTTCAACGTCAAGGAAGTCGAACAGGTCGCGCGGTTACTTGAAAGCCGGGACACCATCACTCGGCTGATCACCCTCATTGAATCCAAGTCTGCTCCAAAGGGAGCAACGGCTCAATGACCGCTTCTGTTTCCACTCCTCCCAAGATCGATCGTCCCATCAATGTGATCGTCGCCACCGACTGCGGCAGTACCACCACCAAAGCCATCCTCATTGAAAAAATCGGAGACACCTATCGGCAGACGTACCGAGGCGAGGCGCCGACGACGGTCGAAGCGCCGTTCGAGGACGTGACACGCGGTGTGTTGAACGCGATCGCGGAAATCGAAGAGCTTTCAGGCCGAAAGATCTTGGACGGCGATCAGATCATAACTCCCTGTCGTGATGACAGGACGGGGGTGGACATCTACATCTCGACCAGCAGTGCCGGTGGCGGGTTGCAGATGATGGTGACCGGTGTCGTGCAGAACATGACGGGTGAAAGCGCGCAACGTGCCGCATTGGGAGCCGGGGCGATCGTCATCGATGTCTTGGCGGCCAACGATGGCCGCTTGCCGCACGAAAAGATCGAGCGTATTCGCTCTATGAGGCCGGACATGATCCTCATGTCGGGAGGAACCGATGGAGGGGCGGTGACACATGTCGTGGAGATGGCTGAATATGTGGCGGCGGCTGAGCCACGGCCACGGTTTGGTGTGACCTACAAGTTGCCCTTGGTCTATGCAGGGAACAAGGAAGCGCGACCACAAGTTAAGAAAATCCTCGAAGACAAGTCGGCGCTGGTGGTGACGGAAAATATACGGCCGGTCTTGGAACGAGAGAACCTGGCTCCGGCACGCAACAAGATTCATGATCTGTTTCTTGAACACGTCATGCAACAAGCTCCCGGCTATAAAAAGCTGATCGATATGGCCGGGGCGCCGATCATGCCGACGCCTGCCGCAGTCGGTCTCATCATGGAGACAATCGCTAAGCGGGAACATCTGAATCTAATCGGTGTCGATATCGGTGGGGCGACGACGGATGTGTTCTCCGTTTTCGATGGGGTATTCAATCGCACGGTCAGCGCGAATCTCGGCATGTCCTACAGTGTGTCGAATGTGCTGGCGGAGGCGGGACTCGCCAATATCATGCGTTGGGTACCCTTTACGATCGATGAGCAGACGTTGCGCAACCGGATCAAGAATAAGATGATTCGCCCGACGACGATTCCGCAGACGCTCGACGAATTGCAGATCGAACAGGCGATTGCACGAGAAGCCTTGCGGCTGGCGCTGATTCATCATAAGTCGTTGGCGACAGCGCTGAAGGGCGTGCAGCAGGAGCGAACGATTTCAGATGTCTTCGAACAACAGGCTTCTGGCAAGTCGCTGATCGATATGGTGAAGCTGGATTTGATCGTCGGGAGCGGTGGCATTTTGTCGCATGCCCCACGCCGTATCCAATCGATGCTGATGATGGTCGATGCCTATGAACCGATGGGCTGCACCAGATTATCCGTGGACAGTATTTTCATGATGCCGCATCTCGGCGTGTTGTCCACCATCAACGAGAAGGCGGCGACTGACGTATTTGTCAGAGATTGCATGGTCTATCTTGGGACCTGTGTCGCGCCGATCGGACAGGGGAACGACGGAGCGGTCTGTGCGGACTACGAAATAGTCTGGCCAGACGGCAAGACCACGAAGGAACAACTGAAGTTCGGAGAATTGCGGCTCTATCCATTGAACGCTGAGCAACGAGCCACGATCAAGGTGCAACCTGCTAAGGGATTCACCATGGGGGCGGGAGCCGGTGTGGCCGTGACCAGAGAAGTTCACGGAGGGGTCGTGGGGTTGTTACTCGATGGCCGTGGCCGACCGCTCAAATTTCCCGCTGAGCAACAGGCTCGCGTCGCGGCTCTGACGAAATGGTTCACAGCAGTTGATCTTTATCCGAATGGAAGCTAACGGCAGATTGGCTATCAGTTATAGGCCATCAGCTATTCGCTCTTAGGAAATGGCGCACTCCTATACTCCAGGCCTCACGGTTACTGACCATACGGTCATCCATCGTCGCCGCATATTGCCCCTACCGGGGAACGTATTGGTCAAGGTCGGAGATACGGTTCGTTCGGATCAGGTTGTGGCGAGGGCGGAGTTGCCGGGAAAAGTTTTTCCGGTCAATCTCGCGAATCAGCTCAGCGTCGCGCCGGGAGAAATCAAGGACTATCTGACGAAGAAGGAAGGCGAGCGAGTCGACAAAGGCGAAATCCTTGCCGAGAACAAACCGCTGATCAAATGGTTCAAGACGGAGATTCTTTCGCCGGTTGCAGGGACGATTGAATCGGTCTCGACCGTGACGGGACAGGTCCTGCTGCGCGAGCCTCCACGTGTGTTGGATCTGCTGGCCTACGTAGATGGCGCCATTGTGGATACGATTCCGGAGCAGGGGGTGGTGGTTGAAACGACCTGTAGTCTGGTGCAGGGCATCTTTGGGATCGGTGGAGAAACATCAGGTGAAATTGTGATAGCGGTGAAGGCGCCTGGCGAGCCGCTGACACCGAGCCATTTCACTGCTGCCATGAAGGGCAAGGTCGTGGTTGGCGGTTCGTTTCTTTCCGCCGACGCCATGAAACAGGCCAAGGCGGTCGGTGTAGCCGGCTTGGTGGTCGGAGGGATCCACGATGAAGATCTGCGCGCGTTGTTGGGCTACGACCTTGGCGTCGCCATTACAGGGACGGAGCAGGTCGGGTTTACATTGATTCTGACTGAAGGGTTTGGAACGATTCCCATGGCGGCCAAGACCTTCAAGCTGCTTGTAGCCCATGCTGGCCGGCAAGCTTCCATCTCCGGCGCGACGCAGATTCGGGCCGGCGTGATTCGTCCTGAAATCATCGTCCCACAGACAGATGACCTGGCTAAGGGGACGGTTCGGACAGAGCGCGAAGGCATCAGGCTTGGCGATCCGGTTCGGATTATCCGAGATCCGATGTTCGGGCGTATCGGCGAAGTGTCTGGTCTTCCACCTGAACTGACCAAGATTCCCACGGAGAGTGAGGTACGGGTACTGGAAGTCCGGCTGTCTGATGGGAAGACCGTTGTCGTTCCTCGGACGAATATCGAAGTGATTGAGGGGGCCTGAGCGGCGTGAGAGATCAGGAGTTAGATGTCAGGAGACGGTTGAGACAATGCTGGACCAACTCTGTCTGGCTCTTGTCATTGATGATGGGTTGTACGGGGAGCCTCTTCCCGTCCTACCTATTGTTCGCGCAAGGGCCAATCAGCGCTCCTCCGGAGATTCACGTCTTCGATACGCCGAATGATGGAGGGGGAAGCCTGACTGTAGAGTGGGCGCCTGCGGCATGGGATGGTCCGGATGTCCGGTATCAGGTCCTGGTCGGTGATGCCTCTTCGACCGATCCGTCGACCTTCACGGTCATGGCGGAGTTTCCGGCAAATACAAAATATCTCAAAGACACGGAAACAGCTTGGTGGACAAGGGACGTCGACAAGTCCTGGCATTACTTGGTCGTCAGGAGTACGAAGGGCCTTGAGATCAAGGATGGGACGTCCTATGCCGTGTCTGTCGCAACGATGCGTGACGATCAGCGGCTCTTCACTCCAGTCATCGTTGCTACTCCATCGCCTGATTGGTTCAATTGGAACCAACTCAATAACTTGATCATTGCGGTCTCGTTCGGGGGGCTGATCTTCTACACGATCAGTCATGCGAAGCGAAACAACATTTTTCTACGACGTATTCCTGGGCTTGATGCGGTCGACGAAGCGATTGGACGCGCGACCGAGTTGGGCAAGCCGGTCCTCTACTTAACCGGGGCTCATGATCTACATGATCCCTCGACGGTCGCCGCCGCGGTCATTTTGGGAAAAGTCGCGAAACGAGCGGCGCTCTATGAAACGGAATTGATGGTGCCCCATCGTGAGCCGATCACGATGGCAGTCTGTCAGGAAATCACCAAGCAAGCGTATTTGGAAGCGGGGAAGCCTGATCTCTTCAAGGAAGACGCGAACTTCTTTATCACGTCGGATCAGTTCAGTTACGCGGCGGCGGTGGACGGCATCATGCTGCGGAAAAAGCCGGCCGCAAACTTCTTCATGGGTCATTACTTTGCCGAGTCGCTGCTGCTCACGGAAACCGGTGCGAGCACCGGTGCGATCCAGATCGCCGGAACGGACGCCGACCACCAATTGCCCTTCTTCGTGACCACCTGTGATTACACGTTGATTGGCGAGGAGCTCTATGCGGCCAGCGCCTACCTCTCCAAGGAGCCGGTTCAGATCGGGACGCTTCGCGGCCAGGATATCGGGAAGGCCGTGATTCTCACGGCCATTGCTGTGGGAACGGTATTGGCCACGTTCGGGGCCGTGACTGGTGCAGAGTGGCCACAGATTATGTTGGATTTTCTCAGTGACGTGAAATGATTTTTCTTCGACGACAACTCCCCCTGTTGATCACACTGGTTGCCGGTCTCCTGTTTGCCGCCCAGTACTATGTGCCGCATCCGGCGTCAGAACAGATGCTCACCTCGGCGACGAAGTGGCTGCAGATCATCGGCGGGTTCGCGCTGGTCTTGGGCGTGACGAGTTTGTTTCACCTCCATGCCGTCAAGATTCGGCGCCAAGAAGCCGGGTGGGGCTATAGCCTCGTCCTCTATGCCGGGATGCTCGGTACCATTGCGGTGGGATTATGGGCCGACGGGAAAGAGAGCATCGAAGGAGTCATGACGTCGTTCGGCTGGGTCTACAACTACATGATGGTCCCCTTGCAAGGGACGATGTTTGCCATCTTGGCGTTTTTCATCGCGTCCGCGGCCTATCGTTCATTCAGGGCCAGAAGTCGTGAAGCCGCAGTCTTGTTGGTGGCGGCCGTCATCGTCATGATGGGGCGAGTGCCGTTCGGTGAGTATCTGGTTCCTTTGAGTGGCGATGTGGCTTCCTGGATTTTGAATGTACTCAATGCTTCGGTGCGCCGCGCCATCTTGATCGGCGTGAGTCTCGGCGCCATCGCCTTGTCGTTTAAGATCATCTTCGGTGTGGAGCGATCCTATTTGGGGGGCGGTAAAGAGTGAGAAGTGAAAGGCGACACAGTGACCTTCTCTGAACGCATGCTCAAGATCGACCGACGGATCATTTTTCTGGTGATCGGTCTCTGCACGCTCTTGCCGTTGCTCTATCCGGTGGGTTTGCCGATCAAGATTTCGTCGGAGGTCCGTGGGGTGTACGATCACATTGAATCGTTGCCCGAGCAGTCGGTCTTTCTCTTGTCGATCGATTTCGATCCGGCATCCAAACCGGAACTTTATCCGCAAGCCATCGCGCTCCTGCGCCATGCGTTCAGGAAGAATCTTCGAGTGATTACCATGACACTCTGGGTGTCGGGAACCGGTATGGCGGATCAGATTGTGACGCAAGTTGCGAAGGAAATGGGGAAGGAATACGGCACCGACTATGCCTTTCTTGGTTGGAGTCCCGGCGGCCAAGCGGTGATCATCAACATGGGACAAGATCTCTACTCAGCGTTCCCGAGTGACTACGGGGGAAGGCCGACGAAGGAGTTGCCGGTCCTCAATGGAGTCCGCAACCTGAAAGATGTTGGGTACATGGTCGACTTGGGCGCCGGCAAGCCCGGGGTGGAAGAGTGGTACGTCTTCGGGAAGGACAAATATAAGTTCGAGCTTGGTGGTGGCTGCACAGGCGTCATGGCGCCTGGATTGTATCCCTTGCTGCGAAGTGGGCAAATCAACGGACTCATCGGCGGACTCCGGGGCGCGGCAGAATACGAGAGCCTGATTGATCAGAAAGGCCAGGCGGTGGCCGGGATGGATGCACAGTCGGCGACGCATATTGCGATCATCGTGCTGGTGATCGTCTGCAATGTGTTTTATCTGTCACTCAGGCGGGCCGCTCGAGCGCAGGGCCAGGCTGGGTGAGGGGTAAGGAAACGGCATGGACGCGACGATATTCGGGGCTTGGGTGGCGACAGGGCTGACCCTGTTGATCTTCTCCTTCCTGTATAAAGACAACTCGCTCTTCAAACTGGCGGAGCATCTCTATGTGGGTGTCTCGATTGGATACACGATCGTTAAGACGTACGACACCGTTCTCGTCCACTTGGTCGTCAAGCCGATCGTGGAACAGGGAGAAATCAGCCTCCTGATTCCCGTCGGCATCGGCATGCTTATGCTGACCAGGTATGTTCCGAAGGCGGCTTGGATGTCACGCTATGCCTTCGCTTTTATCGTCGGGATGGGCGCGGGGTTGGCAATTCCTCGAACCATTTCCTCGTTCATTTTGAAGCAGGTCGAGGATACCATTCGACCACTTCTATCGCTCGCAGGGTCGGACGGCGTCACCTTTTCGATGAATCTCCTCAATCCTGCCAGTAATCTGAACGCGATCATTATTCTGCTTGGGGTGAGCTCAGTCCTCTTCTACTTTTTCTTTTCGATCGAGCATACCGGGGCGGGTAAGGTGGTGGCGCGGACCGGCATCATGTTCCTGATGATCTCGTTCGGAGCCGCCTTCGGCTACACGGTCATGGCACGTATGTCACTCTTGATCGGGCGGTTGACTGACTTGATCGAATACTCGGATGCCTCCTACGGCCGTCCGACGATCTGGTTGCTGATGGGTATCGTTGGTGCGCTCTTCCTCCTGTCACGAAAGGGCCAAGAACATCCGCCTGACAGTCATTAGCCGGTTGCAGCTTCCGCCGTCCGTCTCATACAATACTCTCCGCCATGACGTCCGAAGTCGTGAACGATCCCACTCAGTATCCGGTGCTGCGGAATCTACAATTTTCTCCCATTAAGCAGGGGGAAGATCAACTGGTCGTGCTCTGGGATCCGAGCGGCTTGAGCAAAGAGAGGCTGGTCCTCCCGCTCAATTTTTTCTTCATCGTGCAACATTTCGATGGAGACCATTCCATCCAGGACATCGGCGCACTCTACCTGAAACGGTTCGGCGAATTTCTCCTGCCGAGCAAGGTGGAACAGCTGGTGACGGATCTGAACGAGAAGCTGTTCCTGGAAGGCTCTCGAACCGAACAGGCGCGCGAACAGGCTCGACTTGCGTATCGACAGCAAGCGCTGCGGCCAGCTGCATTTGCCGGGAGGAGCTACGAGGCAGATGGTACGAAGTTGAAAAAGCAAGTTGATGGATTTTTTTCATCGGGTGAAGGGCCTGATTTTAAACCGTCTGAGAATCGTGGAAAATTGATTAAAGGACTCGTTGCGCCGACCTACGAGGTGAAGCAAGCAGGGCCGATCTACGCCTGGGCCTACAAGGAACTTCAAGAATGTGAGCAGCCGGATGTCTATGTGATCATCGGGACCGCCCATGCCGGGCTAGAGCATCTCTTCGCGGTGACCGACAAAGATTTTGAAACGCCGCTGGGAGTCGTCAAGGCCGACCGAACGATCGTGGATCATTTAAAAAGCAACGTGCCGGAATATTTCGAGGAAGATAGCGCCCACCAATCAGAACACGCCATTGAGTTTCAGTTGCCGTTTCTACAAACCACTGTCGGGAAGCCATTCACGATGGTTCCGGTCCTGTCGTCTTTCTCAGCGATGAGCTTGAATGATTCGACCGTTCGAACCTCGGTCGATCGGTTTTTGACTGCATTTCGAGACACACTCCTCGTGTCGGGAAAGACTGTCTGTATCATCGGGGCAGGGGAGTTGGCTCATCTTGGGATGCGGTATGGAGACAGTGCGCCACCCACTGATTTTTCGTTTCACCGATCCATGCAGCATGATCTGGAGATGCTTAAGCATGTAGAAGAACTCCAGCCGGAACCGTTCGCCCAATACATTCAAAAGGAACAGGACCAGCGTCGCATTTCCGGCTTCTCACCTATCTATAGCCTGCTGCGACTGATCCACGCAGAAAAAGGGCAAGTGCTCCGCTACGACCGCGGTATCACCGACCAATACAACTCGACCGTCACCTACGCGAGTATGGCGTTCTTCTGAAGGTTTCGATTCTACGTTCGGCAGTGACACCCCTGCTGGAATCTCAAAACGAGGCTCATCATATTCATCCCGAGCGGAGGGCTTCCCTAATCTTCAACTAGGGCTCTCCGGTTTACGGGAACCATTGGGCCTATTGTCCAGGTGCATCCAAAAACCTTACCAGCGAATCCCTTTGGATAGCCTCTCGTTCTCTTCCTGCCAGATGTATCACATTGATACAGGTCGGTTAGCCAGTTGAGAACAACAAGAGGTGGGGGTGCTGAATGAAATTGAATGAAGCGAGGCGACCGATGATTTTGGCGAACGTTTCTGCTCGGTTGGGACCATCAACGGTGAAATAAATGAATGGCCATTCTTACCGGAATGCTTTTTGCTTTGTTTTCGAGGAGATTCTTCATCACGAAATCGACCGAGTGAATATTGACGAATATGGAGAGCGAGAGTAGGTTAGGAATCCTTTGAAGATGGTTGAGGAAGAAAGGCAGCGAGAGTTCTCCTGAGCTGTGATGGAGCATCGGACGATCCACATAGCACTACTCCATAGGAACAAACTGTACCGTGAAAGCCTCGGGTGCTGTTTGGCTCAACGGCCGTCATTTATTATCACTGGGTCAGCGCCCAGCGTAGAAGAACTTGTCGCAGTCCTTGGTCCGGAACGAACAGACATTGTGATTGTGGAGTATGGTCTATTGCGTCGTGATGGGATAGCAAATGCTGAGAAGATTTGCACACTGTCATCAGCACTCAAGACATTGGTGATCGATGTACCGGAAAGTGACGACGAAATTCTCTATTGCATTGAGATGGGTGGAGCTTCCGGTTATCTACTGAACAGTGCATCGATCGAGGACCTGGTGAACAATGCCAGGGCGATTATTCGAGGCGAAACGCTTTGTTCGCCGAGGATCGCGCACCTTTCCTTTTGCCGCATATCTCGGCTCGCTCACCGGAGAGAAGAGTTTCGCAATGCCAATGGAGTGTATCTCACCCGACGGGAAACTGAGGTTGTGCGGCTGATCGAAGATGGCTTGAGCAATAAGGAAATTGCGACTCGGCTCCATATCGAAGTGTCCACCGTCAAGAATCACGTCCACAACATTCTTGATAAGCTGCAGTTGCACAGTAGACATTCCGCGGTGAACTACATCAAGGAGCAAAGCCTCGCAGTGCCGCGTTTCTGATCATTCCTGCCGTTGTGCCAGCGTCCACCTCCTAATCCTGTTCGCTTCGTGAGTGATACGTATGTCCCTCGGTTCCGGTGGGATCTAGTTGGGCATAGATCCAATTTAGCGCTTCTTCTAGATCCAAACTAGATCCCAAGGTCTATTGGCGATGGAAATCCTCCACCGTACTGTTGCCTGCAAAGAGAAGTGGGAGGAGTCTCTGTGGATCGAATCCGAGTACTTCTCGGGAATCACCCTCTGATGGTTCCCCATGCGCTCCGCCAGATGCTCACTGAGCAAGAGGACATGGAAGTGGTGGGGGATTGCCGTGGCCCGATGAAGATTCTTCAAGAAACCGGGAAGGTCAACGCCGACATCGTCGTTCTCGCTCAGGAAGGTTCGGAAGAGATCGGTCTGTGTAGTCAACTATTGGCCGTGTACCCAGATCTTACCATTGTGATCGTCGATCCTACTCTAGACATTGCGTTTACCCAACAGCTCTGTTCGTACCGAAAGAAAGTAGTCACGAGTGACCAGTTAGACATCGTCCGGACGATGCGAATAGCGGCCAGGCAGCCATGCAACAGGGCGTAACCATCCATGATGATCAGCGCCTGTTAACGAAGGAGGACGAACCATGCCAGTGTCGGTTAGCTACCCAGGTGTCTATGTCCAAGAAGTTCCAAGTGGAGTCAGAACGATCACGGGTGTGTCCACCTCCATCGCGGCGTTTTTTGGCCGGGCGCAAAAAGGGGCGATCAACAAGGCTGTCCGGTGTTTGAGCCATTCGGATTTCTTGCGTGAGTTTGGAGGTGGACATTCGTCAAGCGAGTTAGGCGCAAACGTGAACCAGTTTTTTGGAAACGGAGGGACTGACTGTTATGTCGTCAGACTTGCGCACAATGCGAAAAAATCCGACATCACACTCAAAAATGTGGCCGGCGTCGCCGCGCTGACCATTATGGCAAAAGATGCCGGCACCTGGGGTAACAATGTCCGATTGGCGATCGATTACAACACCTCGAATCCGGAAGAAACCTTCAATCTCTATGTGACGCAAGAGGAGGGTGGTGTAGTCGTCAACAGCGAGACCTTTCTTAACCTATCCATGAATCCGGTGGCGCCCCGATATGTCGTTAATTTTGTGACTCAAAGTTCAAAATTGATTGATGTTCAATTGGCGGCGGGTTTTGACATAAATTCTTCGGCGCAAGCGGGCTATAGTGAGGGGCGCCGCGTCATGGGCGCCACGTTTACCGCCATTCGAGATGAGTTAAACGCGCTGATTTATACCCCTCCCTTGGCCACAGCTAGTCGAAAATTTGAGATCAGCGTGAATGAAGGGCCAACTTCATCTGTCGACCTTCGCGCAAATAATCCTGCCCCGTTGACGGCGACGGCAAAAGCTCCCCTTGAGGCTGAGATATTGGCTCGTATCACGCCGAGTCTTCCGGCCGGTGTTTCAGTCACCTGCAGCCTGGACGAAATAGACGCTGGTTCGGGACTGAGAGTCCTTCGCATTACCTCAGCGACCGGCAACAACCTCAGCGTCAAGATACGACGGGCAAGCAGCAACGACTTGGCTGCTGCACTTATGCTCGGGATCGACCAAGGTGGAGTGGAAGTGACGCGGTTCGCCAATCATCGCCCCGTTCCAACGTCGACGTATTTTTCAGCAAACGTGAACGTTTTGGCGAAACTGCTTCAGACGGATGCGGCACACGACATCACGAAGATGACATTTGCTGGCGCCCCCGCACCCAACGCGGTTGATTTCAACGTTCCACCGCCCAATGTGCTCCAAACAACCGGCGCTGCTGATCGGTGGTTCAAAGATGCTCTATCGTCAGCGCTGACAAACCATTCCGATGGGGTGCGGGAAAAGCTTCAGATCATGGCAAAGACCATCAATGACAAACCCGACGCTCCGGTGACAGCCGAAGTGTGGGGATATCGGATTGCCTTCAAGCCGAAGGTTGGGATGTTGAATACGACCTACACGGTCTCGACTGCAACTGAAAACTTAGCCGGATCATTCACGCCCAACGTCAGACAGTACGCCTTGGGCAACATCGGGACCGGCTCATTTCAAAATGGTGCGGGACAGATTGGACAGGATGATGACGGGACACCATTGACCGTTGCTGACTACACGGGAAGTGCGTTGGACCATACAGGCTTCTATGCGCTCGATCGCGTCGATCTGTTTAATCTCATGATTATTCCTCAGGATGGCGACATCGACGAAGGTGAATATCAGCAGCTCATCGGACCAGCCACGACCTATTGCGAAAACCGCCGCGCGTTCCTGCTGATTGATGCACCGGTGAGTTGGACAAGCGGGGACAAAATGGTCGTCGATGCGGCAAAGGTCAATGGGCTCCGCGCCGGCATCGTCAAGCAAAACTCGGCGATTTTCTATCCCAGGGTCAAATACAGTGACGCCGGTATTATTAAGCCGCTCGGTCCGTCCGGCGGGATCGCCGGCCTCATGGCGCGGACCGATTCGCAGCGGGGCGTGTGGAAGGCTCCGGCGGGAACCGAAGCCGATCTTCGAGGGGTCCTTGATGTCGAGCTGAATATGACAGACGGCGAAAACGGAGTGCTCAATAAGCTGGGAGTGAATTGCATCCGAAAATTCCCGAACGGAATCGTCAATTGGGGGGCACGCACGCTCGATGGCAGCGATGACTTTGGGTCGGAGTGGAAATATATTCCAATCCGCAGATTGGCGCTGTTTCTCGAGGAGTCGCTTTTCCGCGGTACGAAATGGGTGGTCTTCGAGCCGAACGATGAGCCGCTGTGGGCCAAGATCCGCATGAACATTACGGCGTTCATGATGGGGCTTTTCAGGCAGGGCGCCTTCCAGGGCTCGACGCCAGACAAGGCGTTTTTCGTCAAATGCGATGGCGAAACAACGACGGCCAACGATCGCAATCTCGGCATTGTCAATATTCAGGTCGGTTTTGCACCGCTCAAACCAGCCGAGTTCGTTATCATCAGCATTCAACAGATACCGGATCTGTAATCGATAAAAGGAGCGTGACATGGCCAAAGGATTCGTCAAGAACGCAAAGAGGTTCGATCCGTACAAGAATTTTAAGTTTCGGCTCGTCTGGGACGGCAAACCGGTCATGGGTATCAGTAAGGTCAGTGCGCTCAAGCGGACGACTGAGGTGGTCAAACATCGTGACGGCGGCGACAACAGTACCGATCACAAGTCCCCCGGTCGTACCAGCTACGACGCCATCACGGTGGAACGTGGGCTGACACACGATCCGGAATTTGAAGCCTGGGCGAATAAAGTGCATCCGTATTCAGGAGATAGTGCGATGGATCTGGCCGCCTATAAAAAGGATCTCACGCTCGAAATGATGAACGAAAAAGGCCACGTGGTGTACAGGTATTTCTTGTACGACTGCTGGGTCAGTGAATACACGGCCATTCCCGAGTTGAACGCCAATGCCAATACTGTGGCCATTGAAACGATGAAGATCGAACTCGAAGGTTGGGACCGGGACAAGGACACAAAAGAACCGAATGAGGCCGACGACGTTCCGCAAGGTTAACGGGTAAGGCAGGACATGAATGCTGAGGTCGAGGCAGGGGATGTGATCCCGTTGCCATCGGTTACCGGGTCATCCGCTGGGGCATGGTTCACCGATGGTGTAGGGTTCAGGATATTTGGGAAATTCGAGACTGATCTCGCCGTGGATTTCTCCGTGCCGAACCGGGCGGCTCTTGCTACACGGTTGCTTGAGTTGTGCGTCGTTGATCCTGAAGGTCTGCTTCCACCAAGACATTTTATCGAGCTTTCAATCGGTCAGCGGATCGCATGTCTTCTCCTGCTCGCAGCCGGAGGGTGGGAACGGGCCTTGAGTTTAGTGTTCACATGTCAGGGATGCGGCGAGGATCTTGAACTTGATCTCACCTTCAAGGAGCTTTCTGACCTTCAGCGTGAGGCGGACCAAATTGAAACGGTCGGCATCGACCTGGAGGGGAGGCGCATCGAATTTCGAAAGCCCAAGGGCCGCGACCAAGAAGTCTGGGCAGGGACCGTATTCCAAGACGAACAGGATGCGGCAACAAGAATGATCAGTACTCTGGCTGTCACGCCAGATTTCTCGGCCACTCTCGGAAGAGTTTCGGTTCGTGAGATCGAAAGGATGTTTGAAGACGCCGACCCACTCGTAAATTTTAGTTGTCGGGTGAAGTGCGGAGAATGCGATCGGCTCAATGGTTATCGGGTCGATCTGATGGAGACAGCGCTCGCGATGTTGAGCCGAAGACAAACTCAGTTGATCCATGCGATTCATAGAATGGCGTCACATTACCACTGGAGTGAGGCAGACGTGCTCGCTGTTCCCGAATGGCGACGACAACAGTACATGCAGTTGATTGAGGCCACGAAGAGATGAGTGGGTATTTTGCAAACATCGCCAGGCAGAGCGGCCTCCGATTTGTGGAACCGAGGGCGGTATTAGCTGGAACAGCAACCCACGGTGCGCACCCTCACTCGCCACAGGTTTCGCCTATTGATGTGGAAGAGGTTGTGGAGGCCCCATCAACTCTAGACGCGAACAATGCCATGCTGTCGAAAACCGATGATGCTCCAACGCGAATCTCTGAAGATGCAAGTATGGTGGTGAGAAATCGAACAGATGGCGTTGCCACGCCTGGTCGCCCCCGATCTATGGTTGTCTCTCCAGAGATTCATGATCCGTTCCAAGGGGGAGTTCCAATAGTTCGGTTTAGTGGAAACACGTCGTCAAAGAGCGAGAATCAGACGGTCGATCCCAGGCCAACTCGGCATGTCGGAGAATGGGATTCTGTCGATGAACAGTCCGAGACGATCCATGAAGTACGGTCAACAGAAGGTGTCACTGCAGTCTCGTCTCAGGAGCAGACGGAACAGCAGGCCCCAAAACATTTCAGCAGGACAGCCGAGATCTTCGATGGAGGTGCGGTGGGACGTGCCGATGTGCAAACCGTTCTGTTGCGGGAAATCCAAGAATGGATTGCGGCGGAACCGGTGGCATCCGAAAAGTCTGAGGTAGGGGAGGAAGGGAAGCAAGCCTTGTTGCAGAGAATGCAACGGGAAGTTGAACCGCCATGGGAGCCTGAACCTGGGGTGGTTCGTATCGCTGGCGCAGAGAGGCCGGAATACCGACCTCGCGAGCGGCCGATGAAAGCGATTCCTGACATTCAGGAACAGGTGCTTGATCTTTCAATTGGAACGATCAGCGTGGTGATAGAGGAAGACAAGAAACCACCTCAGCCTGCTCCTGCGCGGCGGAGTGACTCCGGCCAAGACAAGAGGAAATTAAGGCGTTCACGATCACGGCTGAGCCGGAATTACCTCTAGGGAATTATGGCGCTCGCAGATACAACCAATGCCATCGGTGCGGTCACTGAAATGTTGCAGCTGCGGCTTCAGGCCTTGAGCGGCTCGACCCTCGTGACCATCGGCAAACCCGAAGATTCGGATGACGCAACGCCCCATCTGAACCTCTTTCTGTATCAGATCGAGTTTGATCCCTTCTTAAAGAACATTCCGCTCAACGAAGGTGAGAAACCGCCGTTGTGGATGGTGTTGAAGTATTTGCTGACGGCCTACTCGGCCCAGGATGTGAGCGACACGATTATTGCGCATCAGAGGCTCGGTGGAGCGATTAAGGCGCTCAACAGGAACGACTTGATCGATATCGGAGTGAGCACCACGATCAGCAAGGCGCTCAGCCCGAATCCTCAAGAATTGCACGTCACGTTTGATGAGAGCAACTCGGATCTCTTGGCAAAGCTCATGCAGGGAACCGATGAAAAATATCGGCTCTCGATTTGTTTTCAAGTACGCCCGGTGATGATTGCGGCGGCGGAACCTGGTGACTACTCACTATTGGTCGGCATCGATTACACGCAGCCTCCGACGACGTTGGCCGATCCATATGTCGGCATCGATACCATTCCATCCATGGGGGCACACATTGACGACATTGATCCCGTTGGATTCGAAGTGGGTGAGGAAGTAACGATCAGAGGCACTGACCTGCACGTGGCGAATCTTTCTGTCATGCTCGGGACGGTCGAATTGCCCGTGACGATGCAACGACCGGATCAGCTCAAGTTCACCGTCGATGTCGCGAGTATCGGCGCCGGCGGGATTTCTGCCGGAAGCCATCCTGTCACTGTCGTCCAAACTCTTCCCGGGACGGGAAAAAAGAGAAAGAGCAACGCAGTAATCGGTAATCTGGTGCCCACTCTGCAATCTGTCGTCACGGTACCCCCCGGCACGGTGACGGTCAACAGCGGGCCACCTCGGACGGCTTTTGCCACGATCGATCTGACGGGCCGGCTGTTGGGTACGGATGGGGATGATGTGATCGCGGCATTCTACCGGAATGGCAGCGTCGCTCGGATGTTCGATGTGTTGACGATTCCACCAGGTCCGCCGCCACCGCAGACCGAACGTCGTCTCACAATGGCCGGCAGCGATGCCATTCCTGTGGGCGATTACAACCTGGTGGTGATCGTCAACGGGCAGCAAGCTCCGCAGAGCCCGGTGATTCACATGGATAGTCCATGAACGTGGAATCGGCAAGAACCGAGCCTATTGTGTTCACGCCAAATTTGCGGGCTCGCGACGAGCTGGCGAATTATTGGATGCGCCAGGCCACACTCCGTCTGCGGCGCGAAATAGCCTGGCTATGGCACGAACGCGGCGCCAGTTCACCTCCGCAATGTGGTGAATTGCCGCCGATGATCGACCGCGCGTCGGTTTCACTCGATCTCTCGCGTCACTGGGACGAAAAGCAGAGATTTTACGCCAGCCATGTCGCGGCAAAATACTTGACCGAACAATTGATGATTCCGCCACCAAGAATTGACCAATCGGTTCGCGGATCGTTCGGATGGGTGCTTCATGAACTCTCGCTTGACGATGTCTCGGCGCTGACGCTTGCCATGGGGCTTGCTTCGGCATGTGACGCGAGTTTCGGAGCCGTGATCGCATCGTGTCTGAACGACCAGTCTCGGATTTATCCAAACCTCATGCTGATACAACGAGTGTGGGATGTCCCGGAAGAGGCTCACGCGCTTTCAGATCCCATGCACCCGCTTTTTTCGATGGGGTTACTCCGTCGTGTCTCGTCCGTTCAGCGGCCATATGCCGACACCCTGTGGGAGCAACCTCTCTCGGTGCCATGGATGGTGGCACGTGTGATGATCGATGGAGCCGAACATGGAGCAGAAATCGGTTCGACGAGTTTGACGCTGGTCGATCCGATGACAGCGAGGCACAGTGAACTTGCGAAAGCCGAATCATTGATCGCCTATCGGTTGCGCGCAGAAATGCCGCAGGGACTGCGCGTCGTGCCATTGCTTGGACACCGCCGCTCGGCTTACCGCCAGACGGCGATCGATATCGCTCTGCTGACAGAGCAGAAAATCTGGGAATACAAAGGCGATCCGACCTTGCTCGGCCATGAAGACTATTTTGCGATGCTGATGTGTTTCGCATGGCTGACAGGGCACAGTCTCTTGATTCGCCAGGAATTGTTTGATGGAACGGAAGCTCGGCGTGAGCGTAACGAAGGGCTGCCGCTCGTAGCGGTTCCTATCATACTGTTCCTGTCGATAGCCGATCGGAAGCAGGTCGCGCATCTCGACCCCGCGCTGTTGGTACCCTTTGTGAAAGTTCCTGCGCTTAGGTATGAAGGCCGTCTTGCGGCCTGGATCGAAGGTTTTGGCGAAGATGCCAAAAAATATGAATCGATCCTGAAGGAGATGGCTCGCCGGTTTCGGTATGAGAAGGATACGATTCACGATATCTGTGCCGAGCTCAGGGCGCAACCGGCACCGCCGAAGGAAGATGATTTTATCGAGGCGTGTCGTGCCGAACTGAGCGTGGACATGGGCGAATTGGCGGCCTATGTCGAGCCGCGCTTTATCGACGAGAAACTCATTCTCCCGAATAAACAGGCGATTCAGTTTGAAGAGCAATTGGCTGCGATGCAGGCGTTGACCAAGGTGCATTACGACTGGGGGACTGCCCGTGCTTGGAACGAAGGCGGTATTACCGTTCTGTTTTCCGGACCCCCGGGAACCGGAAAGACCATGGCCGCGGAGATCTTGGCCCATCGGCTCAAACTTCCGATGTACCGCATTGATCTTTCACAGGTGGTGAATAAGTACATAGGAGAGACGGAAAAAAACCTGAAACGCATCTTTGACGCTGCGGATGTCTCAGACATGTTGTTGTTCTTCGACGAAGCCGATGCGCTCTTTGGTAGACGCATCGAAGCCAACGATGCCCGCGATCGCTATGCCAATCTGGAAGTCAGTTATTTATTGGAACGGATGGAGCGCTTCAAGGGGCTGGCGGTGTTAGCGACGAACCGGAAGAACGACTTGGATCAAGCCTTTTTGCGGCGTATCCGCCATATCATCGAGTTTCCGGTTCCGGACGAGGTCCAGCGAGCTGCCATTTGGCAACAGGTGATACCGGCCTCCGTAGCAGACAATTCACACATCGATATCACTTTTTTGGCACGGCAGTTTCCACTCTCCGGGGGGCACATCCGTTCCATCGTCTTCAACGCCTGTCTGCAATCGGCGCACGCCGGTCATGGACGTCACGAACTCTTCATGAAAGATGTGCTCGTTGCCGTCAAACGCGAATACGACAAGATGGGCCGGTCTTTGAGTCTCGAACAGCTAGGGCCCTATGTCCAAGACATCGTCAGGCTCGAGTAATCCATGAGCAGGCAAAAGATTCATATCTCCAACGTAACCGTGCGGCTCCCTTCACGCGCAGGCCGCCTGATGAGTAATCCGAGGAAGTTTGCCTCGGATGTCGGGCAGGAGATTGTGAAACATGTCGCCGCAGCAACTCGGGGGCATTCAGGAGTGATCAGGATCGATCGTCTTTCTTCCAGGACGATCAGCATGAGTGGGAATCCGGGCGTGATCCCGACGCAGGTTGGAAAGCAAGTTGCTTCAAACGTCATGCATGTTTTCGATGGAGGCGAACGGTAATGCTATGGGCTTCCTGATGCGCGGAGCGTTGATTGAATATGGGTCTGATTTTATGGGCCCGATCCCGAATGTCGTCATATTTCAGTTCAATCCGGAAACTCTAACCAGAACCGTGCAGATTCCTTCTCGCCCCGCATCAGCCACTGCGCGTGAGACGACGCAGGCTGGAGAGCCGTCGATCGAAAAGATCACCTTGAAGGCAAGTTTTAGTGCCGCTGATGAGTTCGGCGAGAACAAGGCCTTGGCACGCCTGTTTGGAGTGGGCACGCGGCTGGCTGCCTTGGAAAAGATGGTCTATCCGTCCAACGACCTGCTTGCGGCGATTGGCGAGGCGCTTGGAGGAGCAGCGGGATCGCTCGGAGGCGGCGGCGCCCCGCGTCAGCCGATTCCACGCGAACAATATCCACGAATCCTTTTTATCTGGGGCCTGTACAGGGTATTGCCCGTGATCATCGAATCCATGAGCATTACCGAGCAGCAGTACGATTTTCTTCTCAATCCTGTTCAGGCCGAGGTGTCCATCACGTTGGCGGTCAATGCCAATGATCTCTGTTCCGACGACGCAGTCGCAAAAGGCGCCATGCTCTATACCAACATGGCAAAGGATGCGCAGGCGGTGGCGAACTTGGCGAATACCGCGGAGCAAATAGTGGAATTGATCCCATTTTAGCCGAGGGGCACACATGTTCGATGAAAATTCGAGGTACATCAAATGCTCCACCGTCGAAGTGGAAACAGCACAAGGAGTTAACGTTCTTGCCGTAAAATTGCGCCGACCGCCATATGTGCCAGGAAAATCTACCGAGACAAAGGGTACCGACCGGCTCGATCTGATGGCTCACCGCCGATACAAAGACGGAACGAAGTTTTGGCATGTGGCTGATGCCAATACCGAGCTCGAGGCTAACCAGTTGGTTGAACGCGAACGCAGTGAAAATCCGCTCGTGCAGGAAGAAACGCGGTTCATTGTGGTTCCGGAAAGCTAATCCATGGTCAAAGAATTCAAGGTGTACTATGGCAACGTTCCAGCCAGCCAGGAGCAGCTCAATGCGATCGAAGAGATCGTCGTGGAGCAGGAAATCGGTCGGGCATGGCAGGCGACGATAACCATCCCGATTTGCATCGCCGAGGACGGTTCTTGGGGTGGAGAAAACAATCCTGAATATGCTGAATTTGCACGTGTCCGTGTCGAGGCGCGGGTCGGGGAAGGCGATTTTGTGCCGCTCATCGATGGGCGCATTGTCGACCAGGATCCCGGGATGAGCGCCGAGCCTGGAGCCAGCACGTTAACTCTGACCATCCAAGACGATACGACCTTGCTCCATCGCGAAGCCGGTTCGGAAAGTTTTCCACCGGGACAATCGGACAGCGACATCGCGCGGTCGCTCTTGACCGATGCCGCGTTCGGCGGAACGGTTGAAGTGGATGAGACCGGTGCGGCGATAGATCCCAACGCCGTGGTTCAACGACATGGCACGCCGATGCAGCTCCTCCGATCGCTGATGCGACGACATCCCGAATTTTATGCGTATGTGTTGCCGGGGAGCGCGCCTGGTACAAGCGATTGCTGTTTTAAAAAGTTGCCGGAGACGCCTGATCCGACGCTGCCCACTCTGGTGCTGACGGGTCCCGACAGAAACATGAATGGATTCCACGTTCAGCGGGTATCGAACAGCGCGGCACAATATGAAGGTGCCTGGTTGAGCATGGACGACAAAACCGTCTCGACCGGGAGTTCACGTTCTTCGGAAGCCGCTCCGTCTGAAGGCGAAGCCGCAACGGCTGCCGAAAACTCCGAGATACGGACCAGGCGACTTCCACCTGGAATCGGTGACCACGTGGGTCCTTCCGAAGCGGCGGAGAGTACGGCGCGACGATCAAGCTATACCATCCGCGCCGAAGGGGCGGTCATACCTCAGTGCTTCAGGGGGATACTCTTGCCATACAGGATGATCCGGGCCAACGTTTCTAACAGCCGCTACAGCTCACAGTATGTGATCTTCAAGGTTACTCATACGCTCGGGATATCCGACTATACGCAAAGTTTTTCTTTGCGTGGAAACGCCGTGACGCCGGAAACTTCTGCGAATGCCTTGTCTCCGGCCGCAGCCGTAGTGGCTGGTGCGGCTGCCGTAAGTTTCAACACTCAAGTGGATATTTTTTGATGGACCCGATCGAGTTTGAAGATCAGTTGGTCGAGCTTTCCGAATGGCGCAACGAGCACTTGTTCGGGAAGTACAGAGGGATCGTGGAATCGGTTGAAGAAGGCGACAATCTTGGGATGATCGCAGTCAAAGTGCCCGATGTGTTCGGCTCCGATCACGTGATCGAGCATGTGCGCCCCTGCAGCCCATTCGCCGGGAGCAAGCATGGATTTGTCGCGGTCCCTGAAGAAGGCGACGGTGTATGGGTGGAATTCGAAGCAGGCCTGGCAGCACTTCCGATCTGGACTGGATTTTGGTGGGCGTCCGGTGAGATGCCTGAGCCGAAAGGCAAGCTGATCCGAAGTTTCATCACGACCAAAGGGCATAAACTTTTGCTCGACGACGATGCGAATGAGGTGAAGCTGCTTCATGCGGATGGGGCAGAACTCACCATGAGCGACAATGACGTCATCCTCAAGATCGGTGATTCCCGTGTCACACTGACCTCTAATCAGATCACACTTCAGGTGGGGGCCTCGTCGATGTCGCCACAGATAAAGATCGAATCGACGCAGATCACCATACAGGCGAGTACCGTGGGTTCGGTCAAGCTGACGTCGGGCGGCGTCGATATCGGAAACGGGGCCATGAAGATAGGCGCATAGCGTATGTCCGGGTACATTCTCACGACCATGAGCCAAGTGATGTGTACGCACGGGGGGACGGCAGTCCTCACCACAGCCAATACGATGATTACGATCGATCATGCGCCCGCATTGCTCGAATCGGATATTCATTCGGTCGTCGGTTGTCCGTTCACCGTGCCGCCGAGCAAGCCTCAGCCATGTATTCGAATCGAATGGACGATGGGGGCGACGATGTGCAAGCGCAATGGAACCGGAGTGCTGACTCAGTCGAGCATCGGCAAATGTATCAGCGCCGAAGGGGCTGTGCAGGGTCTGGCGATCATTCTTCAAACGCAGGTCAAGGCGAAGGCGACGTAAAGCATGAAGCCGATCAACGGAGCGCATCTATCATTTCCCTTTCGTGTCGGGAGCAATGGACGGATGGCGACCGTGCCATCGCTCGAGGAACATGTCCGTGACGAGATCGTCCAACTCGTGTTGACCAATCAAGGAGAAAGGCCGTTCGTAGTTGATTTCGGCGGCGGCGTCAGGCGGTTGGTTTTCGAAGCGGCAGACGATGCGACGGCCGCCATGGCCAAGGCTCAGATCACGCAGGCGATCAATCGGTGGCTGGGACATCGTGTGACCCTGGAATACATTCAGGTCGAGATACAGAACTCGACAATTTCAGTAGACATCCGCTACCGCCTAGCAGGGACGGATGATACGCGCGTGCTGCGTTTCAAGCGCGAGGGAAGCTGAGTCGCGTATGTATGAAGAATCAGCCATACCTTTAAGGGAGTTGGCCAGGAGCGAGCCGCTGCGTGAGCGCGCCCGCTTGATGACCGATTCGCCGGGACCAAACGCTCCGAATGGGATCAAGCTGTTGCGTGTCGTCGAAGTGGACAATGCGTTGGATACGGCCGTTCTTGAGCTGTACTTCTACAATCTGAACGTCTTGGCTGCCATCATCCTTGCATATACCAGCAACAACAATCTCGCCAAGACGATCTTCACAATCTCGGGGGGGCTCAGAATTCGTGCCGGAAGCGCGCTCGGACAGGTGCAGGTTGATTCAACCGGAAGTCCTCCAGACGCAGCGATCACCCAGCCTGACGCCACGAAACCTGTGTTGCGCCTTGTCGTCAAACCGGTCGGAGATTATTCCACCTACACACTTGGAGTCAGCACGCTCGGAATTCCCAATGCCGTCATCGATCCGCTCTTTGGCGAGATACGGTTTAAGTTCCGTCCAGGATGCTTCAATAACAACTGCGCTCCTGAATGGGAGTCGGCGCGTGCGCCGCTGGAAGAGCCGGCCATCGATTATCTAGCTAAGGACTACGGGTCATTCCGCCGGACGATGCTCACCGCCATGTCGCGCCGAGTCCCCGGATGGGAGCCGACCAGCGAAGCCGATCTCGACATGGTGCTGGCAGAGCTCTTTTCAGTCGCCGCGGACGAACTCAGCGACTATCAAGATCGCGTGATGAGTGAAGCCTATCTGGCCTCTGCCAGAAAACGAGTCTCAATGGCGCGTCATGCCAGACTGATGGATTACCACATCCACCAAGGCAGCCAAGCGTCGACCTGGCTTGCGCTGGAAATCGGGCACGATACGGGACAGAAAGCGTTCCAACTCGCGCCAGGACTCAAGGCATGGGCAGGTGAAAGTACGATCGATCACACGACACACAAAAAACAGGAAGCAGCAACATCGGCGGTATTTCTCTCTCGTCACGAGGGCCCGCAAACCGTTCATCAATATCTCAATCATATCGGACTCTATACCTGGAGCGATACAATCACCACCTTGAAGGCCGGCAGCACGAGGGCCGATCTGAAGCTCTACAGCAAGTTGTATCTCGCCGATCCCGCTCCACCGGTCGAGATCGCGACGCAAGCAGCCGCCGATGAGGTTCGTGACTTGATCCGCAACAAGCGCATCCGTCATCTACTCATTCAGGAACACCTGAACCCACAAACCGGGAAGGCGCCGGGAAGAAATCCGGCCAAACGTCAGCTTCTCACCCTGTTACCCGAAGCGGCCGAGTCGATCGAGGATCCCATTACAAATGAGTGGATGGTTCGCGTTCAGTGGGAAAAGAACGATGCACTCCGTTTTGACTATTGTTTTACCGTGGACTGTCCCGCCGACAATCCTGGAACCGCGATCGGTGCGGTAACAAACGTCTCCCTCTTTCACGGCAATTTGGTCGAGATGTTTCATGGACGAGAGGCACAGGCGATTTTTAAAGATGAGGGGCAGTTGCTGGATATAAGCGCCCCCAATAAACCGCTCCAGTTTCATTATGAGCGCACTCGCTGGGGGACGCTCTGCCGTCTCCCGGAAGTTCCGCTTGCTTATACACAGACCAGACTCGGCGGTGATGTTCCACCGGCATCAACCCTGGCGGTGGAAGTGATGCCCCCAGGCGACCCATGGGACGAGGTCCCGAACTTGATCCATAGCGATGATTCTGCCGAGAACGGTGACCACTTTGTGGTCGAAACCGATGAGCATCGTCGAAGCGTGATTCGTTTTGGAAACGGCACGAATGGCCGAGAGTTGCCTGATGGGGCCGTGGTGACCTGTACCTATCAGTACGGAATGCCGCTCGATGGCAACGTCGGCGCCGATACGATCGTGAGTGTTTCGGAAGACAGTCTCAAGGTTATTCCGTCGTTTCCGTTCATTCTCCGCTTCTGTTGGAATCCTTTTGATGTGACAAATGGCCGTGACCAAGAGCCCGTTGCCGAAATCATCCGCCGTGTTTCTGAGGCCTATCGCCAGCATCAACTTCGTGCTGTCACCCTCGCAGATTACGTTGCGCGGGCGGAAGAAGTCGAAGGGGTGTCTCGTGCCGCAGCCCGCTACGCTTGGACGGGAAGCTGGCGCACCGTGCGGGTCACGATCGATCCTATCGGGACAACCGAGCTTTCGAATCAACTCCGAACAACCGTGGCGGATTATCTGAACGCCGTCAGGCTGATCGGTGAAGATATCGAGATACGATCGCCATTGTTCCTTCCGCTGGAGATCAACGTCGTGCTTTGCGCGAAGCCGGATGTGTGGCCGGAGGATCTCAAGTTTGTGCTTGAACAAGAATTCTCCGCCGGATGGACTCCCGATGGACGCAGGGGGTTTTTCCATCCCGATGAATGGACATTCGGGCAACCGCTCTATGCGAGCCAGATCATCGGGCGTGCCATGCGGGTTCAAGGGGTTGAGCATGTTGTTGGGAAAAAAACGGGCGCGCCACTCGCTGATAACACCATCAGTGTTTCGATCAAGCGATGGAATTCCCCCGTTGCCGCAACAGACGCGCTGACCCAGGTCAACGACAACGAAATCATACAGGTGATGGGAAATCCTGATGACCTGGAGCAAGGGATTATCCGTTTCGAGGTCAAGGGGGGGAGGCAGTGAGCGATCGCGATTGCGCGAATGATTGCACGATGCCGCTGCGGTTTCCACGCCGGCCTGGAACGGAACTGCCGATCGGCCACGGAAAGGGGTGCCCGTGCTGCAGCGTTCCGCTGGAACACACCAGTCAGGACAATCGTCCGTCGCTTTCCCGGTTCAATTACCGGATCGGGACCTATGGGACGATTCGAGAATTCCTCTTTCACCAGATCGACAAATCGACGAGTCTCCAAACATGGACCCATCGCGCGCCGGATGATCCCGCCGTTGCGCTCTTCGAAGGCGCATCGATTCTCGGCGATATTCTCACCTTTTATCAGGAAACCTATGCCAACGAGGCATTTCTCGGGACGGCGCAGTGGCGTGAAAGTATCGCCGATCTCGTGCGGCTGCTGGGCTATCGCCTTTCGCCCGCCGTGGGTGGGAAGGCGGTATTCGCCTTCGAGCTCAAGAAACATGATCCTGTCGTGATCCCGGTTGGGTTTCCCCTGAAAGCCACACTCGAAACACTGCCGAAACCTGCTGAATTCGAAACGATCCAAGAAATCACAGCCTATCCATGGTTGAGCCGGTTTCATCTATACAAGCCGCTGGAAGATGGCGACATCACGCCGACTACAACCGAATTCTCCATTGCGTATCCCGAGCAGCTCTTAGACCGGATCGATCTTCAAGTCGGCGATCGGCTGATCGTAGGGGAAGCGCCGGCGGTCTATTCCCCAGGGTCGTTCAGTCTGACCAATGCCGAAGTGATTTTCATCGATTCGATTCGAGAAGAACACGGGCGCACATACTACACAATCAAAGGTATGCTGAATCGCACGTCGAATATCGGCAGTCTATCGGCTTATCGTATCGGACGGACGTTTCACCATTTCGGATACAACAGCCCATCGCAGATCGTGAATAAGACGGCGGCGGTCACATCCACTGCCACGGTAAGTGGAGGGACCACATCCACTTCATCCACTATTCCGTATCAAATCGTCCCGCTTGCCCGACCGGTTGATACGCCGTTCAATGCCTTCCAAGGCGTAACGATGAGTGCAACTGTCAGCGATCGAGATTTTCCGATCGATTCGGAGGTGAGCGATCTTCCGAATAATGTTCCGATCGTCATCCAGGCTGCGTTCACGCATCCGTTCATGGCGTACATCCTCGGCCAACCGTTACCGATGAGCACGCTCATCAGGATGATCACCGATGTCCGTACTGTGACGACGACCTGGGGGGGAATCAGTGGGACCGTGAGCCAACTGAGGCTCAACGATGAACTCGGTAGTTCGGTTGGGACGAATGCGACGATGCAGATTGCCGACGCACTGTTCCATGAAGTCACGAGTCCGCTATTCAGTCTCGTGCGAGCCAAGCAAGAAACGATTCTGCCATCCGGCAACACACTCTATTTCTATGGCACGGCAGAACAGACGGAGACGCTAAAAGATCGCCGGATCATGCTCGATAAACCAGGTGAGGAGCCTCGGGTCGTGACAGTGACCGACATCGACTCGACTTCAGCGACAGGTACTGAGGCGATTCCGCAGTTGCACGCCGTGACACTCTCGGAATCCGTTTCTTATGCCGACTTCCCGAATAACGAGCCACTGGTCACCGTATTCGGTAACCTCGTCGATGCGAATGAGGGCAAAACTCTTCCCGAAATGCCGATCGGCAGTGGTGATGAGACGGTGACATTCCAGAACTTCAAACTCCCCAAAGCTCCGCTGACCTATCACCTCATACCGGACAACACGCCTGCGGAAACGCCGGAACTTGCGATTTATGTGAATGGGCGCGAATGGACGCGAGTGGATAGCTTTTTTGGACATGACAAAGATGAGCAGATCTATATCGTCCGTGAAGATGCTGAAGGCAACAGTTGGGTGCAATTTGGAGACGGCACATCTGGGGCAAGACTGACCAGCGGCGTGAATAATGTCACCGCGGTGTTTCGCACCGGCAGCGGCGCATACGGCCCACTGAAGGCGGATACGAAAGTCCAGGCCTCGGCGAAACTCAAGAATCTGGACAAGGTCGGGATGCCGATGGTTGTCACCGGTGGATCAGCATCGGAATCGGGAGAACATGCTCGTCGAGCGGCACCCGGCAAGGTGCAGAGCCTGGGACGTATCGTCAGCATCAAGGATTTTGAATCCGAAGCGGCAGCCATTCCAGGAGTCGCGTCCGCGTCCGCTGCATGGGAGGTAGCCGATCATATACCGGCCGTGGTCGTTACGGTCTTGATGGAAACCGGACGCAGTGCCGAACTTACCGACGTGCGCGCAACACTGAACGCCTACAACGATCAGCGTGGAGCCGCGCGCCACGCGATCGATGTTGTACTAGGCAGGCGGATGTATGTGACGGCAGCCGTTCGCTATGCGCTCAAACCGACCTATCGCGCCGATCTCGTCGAACCGCTTATCCGCCGTGCATTGGGTGTCAATCATGGGAAAGCCACTTCTGAGGAAGATCAGACCGGACTGTTCAGCCTCGGGCACAGACGTTTTGGCGGGCACGAATATGTGTCATCCATCGAAGGGACCGTGCAGAATGTCGAGGGTGTGCTTTGGGCTCGGGCAGTCGGTTTCACGGCACTTGGGGATTCGGATGATCCGGCGGCCATCGAACTGCCGTCGCTGACGATTCTTGACCAGATCGTGGTCTGTGACAGCAGCCATATCCTGAGCCTGTTCGATACGCATTTGACGGTGACTCCTGTTGCCGAGGGAGGCGGTTGAGGTGGCCACAAAAAAACGCGTCGCGCTCTATCGGCGACTTCCTGAAATCTATCGTATCAAGGATGGTGATCTTTCGAAGCTCTATCTGGCCGGCGGCCAACCAATGCCCGCCTATCAGCTTCGTGATTATCTCGCCCCGGTCGAAGACATGTTTTCTGCGATCCACGAAAACATCGAATCGCTCTATCATGATCTCTTCATTGAAGCCTGCGATCCCTGGGTCATTCCGTACATCGGTGACCTGTTGGGAACCACCCATCTGTCCGGCGATCCCTGGACGCTCCGTGCTGATGTGGCCGATACGATCGCACTCCGGAGGCGCAAGGGAACGTTGGGAGCCATCGAACTGCTCAGTTATATCCTCACTAAATGGGGAGTCCATTCGGTGGAATTGCTCGAAAAGATGGTGTGGAATCAGCACCTCAATCATCAGCGACCTGATAAAGGTGGTGCGCCTCCGTATTCGCTACAGACCGTTCGCCCTCCGACACCCATTCGAGGAGGGACCGTCTCCCTACGAGATCCGTCATTACTCGCGCAGCTGAATACGCCATTTGATCCCTTTGCCCATGTGGGGGAGGTCAAACCACCTGAAATCGGGCAGGTGGGCTACAACCTTCCCAACCTGGCGATTTACCTGTGGCGACTCAAAGATTATCGCCTTGGCGTGACGAAGCCGTTGGCGCACAAAGTGACCCCGTCGCTGGGTGCCCCTCGTGTCGTCCGTGCGAATGTGTGTGATATTCCGGTCAATACGCTCTCGATGCCCTACGTCAAGCCGATCAATACGCCAGCCGGCAGACCTGTGACGCTCTTCAATACGAACAGGATCGGTCTTTTCGCCGAGAGGAGAACCGGCACGGCTGCGCTCAACCTTTCTGCGATCGCACCGCGTATATCCAAAGCCGATCAGGTACCGGGGCCTATTCCTATGACCCGCATTTCCGATTATGACATCGCCAAACAGTATGACGATTCGCTTGCCTCTCCAAGTCCGGCACCGCTCCAATTGTTTGCCGACGCGTCATTCACTGCTCCACAGGAATATATTTCTGTCGAGTCCTATGATCCGGCCTTCAACGTGGCTGTTCCCGAGGACGATTTGAAGTCCTACCAGCTTTCCGATGTCGGCTTACAACTGCACCTTCCCGACCCAACGTTTCCTGGTGAAGTGTGGCCCCATACGGCTCTGCCGAGATTTTGGACCATACGAGGCGAGAATCTCTGCGCCTGGGAGCGTGGGCTCAATCCGCCGCTGGCGGATCGTGAGATTGCCGTTGATCCGGTCCACGGCCGACTCTGTATCGGTGTTTCGGATGATACGAGGGCGGATGCGCTCGTACAGGATTTGCTGTTGACGTATACCTATGGAGCCGTCGGACCGGTGGGCGCGCACCCGGTCTCATATCCTCCGCTGCCGAAGGCATTCGATCCGGCACACCCGTTGGTCTATTACAAGGACGTGGTGCTGCGCAATCCCGCCAAGCAGCTCCAGGCGGTGCTGAAAACAGCCCTCGAAGATGCGCGCGCTGCGGCGGCAGGCGGGACTCCCAAGACCGCGATCGTCATCGAGATCAAAGACAGCCGTACGCACTCGCTGGATATCGATCTTCTGAACGCGGCGGATGTCAATAGTGAATTGGGACGGAGTGTTTTGTTGCCATGCCCCTTGATTATTAGGGCGGCCGATGGAGAACGGCCTGTGATTGAACTGGCGCGACCGCTGGCATTCCGGCCTGCCAAAGTCGTCGGTGCTGATGCCGCGGAACAGGCGACGCTTGATGCACAAATGGAGGCGTTGTTTGTCAGACTGGAAGGACTCTATCTCGCGCGCGGGCTGAATTTTGCGGCCGGGCAGCCGTTGATTGCGCGCGCCGCTCTCAACAAACTCGAAGTCCTGAGTTGCACGCTCGATCCGGGTGGGTTTCGCTATGTGAATGGAAATCGCGCGCCGCTGCTTCCGGGAATGAATCTCAAAGAGCCATATGGATTTTCTGCAGCCGCGGAAGAACTGGCGTTCAAACAGACACCGGAAATTATTCTCCAGCGGTCGATCTCCGGAGCCGTTTTTACTGATGAGGGATACAGCCTCTGCCTTGCGGATTCGATCATCGAATCCATCCCTGTCGCAGTCGGTTTGAACGTGTTTCCCTTTGCGATAACCAGTGCCACCAGCCCGGCTACCGGCTATGCCGGGGCCACGACCATCCGGAATCTGACGATTCTTGGCCGAGTCCGAGCCCTCACTGCGGAGGGTGCGGGCGGTATTGTTACCGGCGTCGTCGAAGTGTTCGACCAGCAACGCGGCTGTTTGAAGTATTGCTATTTTGCGGATGATACGGGAAGTCCACCGCCTCCCAATGAGGTCAAACACCGCTTGCCGCATCACTTCGCCTGTGTCTCCGGCTCGGAGGCACGGCTCATGTTTACCAGTGAATATTTTGGTGATCCTGCCTATTGCCAGCTTTCGCTCGAATGCGACCGCCGCATTCTCGAAGAGGGTGTCGACAACGACCAAATGGGAGCGTATAATTTTTTGCTTGAGGCGCACAAGTGGCGCAACTTGAAGATACGATTTCGTGAGTTTATGCCGGTCGGGATCAGGCCGATTTTGATCCCCGTCAGTTAAAGGAGGCATGAATGAGAGGCGATTTTTCCGCATGGAATAAAGACACATCTCGCAATTTTCGCGGCACGCTCCACCAGCAAGGCCGTGTCTTGCTCGATCGGGATTGGAACGCGCAAACCGACATCATGGGCGAATGGCAGCAGCGTGCCGCGCGTGATGCGTTCGGGGCCGGCGTGGCGGCGGTTCCTGCTGAGGAACCGCTCAGTTTTAAGATTACACAAGCCGAAATCGCGGGCGGTCAAGTCAAAGTCTCTCTGAACAAGGGACGGGTGTGGGCGGATGGACTCCTCGCCGAGCTACCAAGAGACACAGAGCCTCCCGTGCTCCCCTCCGGAGTCGACGCGATCCGGACTGCGAGCTATCTTGGCCCGCCGATCCAAACGGCTCCGCTGCCGGGCGCTGTTCCTGCCAATGGTGATCGCGACGCGGTGATTCTGGAAACGTGGCTTGAGGAACTGAGTCCATTTCAGAATCCTGCTCTGCTGATCGAACCGGCCCTCGGAGGAGTGGATACGACTGAGCGTGTCCAGACCGCGTTTCGATTTCGGCTCTACCGGATGACCGTCGATGATACATGCGATTCGATCATCGGTGCGCTGAAAGACGATTTCGGCAATAAGGGCAAGCTCATCGTCGAACTCACACCTACGACGGCGATTGACGGCGATTGTCCGGTGGTCGAGGAAGGCGGCTATACGGGGTTTGAGCATCGTCTCTATCGCATTGAAATTGCCGATACGGATAAACCCGCACCCCAAGCCTACTTTAAGTGGTCGCAAGTGAATGGAGGGCTTGTCGGGACGGGAGATTTTGATGCGATCAACAAGACCGTCACGCTCTTCGGGAATAAGAATGCGATCGTGTATTCCGGATCGCACGATTTCTATCTTGAAGCGCTCGATTATGATCCGTTACTCGGTTGTTGGAAGGTCGTGTATGGCGCCAAAGTCGTGCTTGCCAACGATAATACCCTCACCCTGCCGGACCCTTTAGTAACACCGGGCGATATTTATAAGGGAGTGATTCCATCCGCTCCGGCGACAGGCAAGCGATTTTTCCGTCTCTGGAATGGCATTGAACGTGTCGATGATTTTAAGACGAAGAAGGACCTTCCGGACCATCTCGGCATTCAAGTTACATTTGAGCCTGAAGCCGTCGGCAACTATACACCATCTGATTTCTGGACGTTCGAGGCACGGGCGGCTGGGATCGGCAATCCGCTGATTCTGGTTGGGATTCCCGGTCCGATGCCTGGCGATCCGATCACGCCGGTTCCGCCGCAGGGCATCTTCCATCACCGGGTACCTCTCGCGGAAATACACTGGACCGGCAATGTTGTCACAGGCGACGACATAGAAGACTGCCGCCGCCCGTTTCAGCCTCTGACCAAGCTCCGTGGCTGCTGCACCTACCGTGTCGGCGACGGCATCCATTCACATGGCGATTTTGTCACAATCCAAGCTGCAATCGATGCGCTACCTGCGAAAGGCGGCACAGTCTGTGTGTTGAACGGTGTCTATGACGAAAGTGTTTTCATCAATGAACGGGTCGGCATTCGTATCCATGGTTGTGGTCCTGGCGCACGCATTCGTGCCCTATCTGATGATGGAATTCCACAGCCGGCGTTCATGATCACAAACTCGGATACCATCACAATTGAAGACCTCACGATCGAATCCGGCCCGCGCAGTGCCGTACAAATCGAGAACGCCTGTCGCGTCGAGGTTCGTCGTTGCGTGGTGCAGATGCGCGACGTGCCGACGATCTGGCCGGCGATTCATTCGAGAGGAGACGATATCCTGATCGACTCCAATATCATCGAAGTTCTGCCGCGCGGAGGTGTCGTACCGGTCCCAACCATTCCGCCGAAATTGGGCAGCCCAGGATCGCCGGCGAGCGTCAACACCCCGCCGAGTCCGATCACTGTGGGTGCTGCCACACGCGGTGGCATCCAACTCGCCGGCGGGTCGGATCGTGTTCGCATCATCGATAACCTGATTCAAGGCGGCATTTGGAACGGCATTACCTTAGGCAGCTTGGCCAAAGTTGGCGATGATGGCGGGGACGTCCCTGATGATTCGGAACAACCCGACCCCTGTGATCCGTGCAAACCTGTCGATACGACCGAAGATGAGATTCCGGACGGGAGTCCGCCGAAATTCGTCTCGGCAGGGGATTTATATGATATCGAAATTGCACGAAATCGCATCACCGATATGGGAACCAATGGAATTGGCGTCGTCCGGTTTTTTGACATTGTGAATCGCGGCGATCTCAGCGGCGTGCATCATTTGCACATCGTCGATAACGTCATCACTCGCTGCATGCGCCGTGATATCGCACCGGTGCGTAAATCGATGGAATGGCTTGTCGCGTATGGCGGCATCGTACTCGCCAAGGTCAGCGACTTGCGCATTCTCCGCAATGAAATCATCAACAATGGTTGCCATCATCTCTTTCCCATTTGCGGGGTCTACGCCATACTCGTGCAAGGGTTGCACCTTGACGACAACCGCATCCTCGATAACGGCAGCCGTAGTACGGAGCCGGTCAAGAACGCACACGTCGGCATACGTGGCGGAGTGCATATTTGGCTGGTTCTTCCCTCACTGGATACAACGGCCGAGACGAACTCATTCTCGTCATTAAAGCGTAGTGCCTTGTTTACCGACGGCCCGACCACGGCCATGCTGCGCGACAATGTGATTGTCGCTCCACTTGGGCGTGCGATCACCTTTTTTGGACTGGGCTCCGTGATGGTCGGCCGCAATCGCTTGGTCACCGAAGGAACGACGGGGAAAGGTCTGGATCTCCTCGCAACGACCGTTTTCATTGGAAATCTGGGCATCAGCAACGAATGGACGCTTGGTTTGCTCTTAGTGCTGGCCTTGATACGAGCAGGAAAACTGCCTGATGCTTTGAAAGGCAAGGAATGTGAGTTGGCTCGAAACCTTGGACTGATTAATGTCTCCACAAAACCAGCCTCGCTCTGGCCCCCGCTGATACGTAAATGGAACAGCGGGAAAACGCAGTTTACGGAGAATCAGGTCACGTTCGATGTGGGAGAAGACCCGTTTGCATTCGTTCTCAGTTCAATCGCGGTCGTGTCGCTTGATGATCTGGGGTTCACCGATAACCAGTGTGAAGTCAACTCGACGAACGTCTTTGCCTTGACGGACGTCATGCTTGGGGGCGGGAGCGTGCGGGTTGCCGACAATCGGCTTTCTGAAACATGGCTCCGCGCATGGTTTTCCGGCTGGTCGATCGGTGGGATGAACACAACGACGGATAATCAGGCTACCCACTGCCTGCGGGCTCAGGTGTTGTTGCCGAATATGCGCATATTTAAGGATAACCTGTCTTTCGTCGAAGCCTTCTGCCCCGGCGTATGCGGCCAGGAGCAGGATTGAATGTCGGCCTGATAGCTCAATCAGACTCGCAACGGGAGATTTACCATGAACGATCACGCGCAAAAGAATCAACGCCCTGAATTTCTTGCCGGAGAACCAACGGCAGAGGCGATACGCAAACAATTTCTCGAAGCTCCCATGGCCGCGGCGCAACAGCTGGCCATGAACACCGGACTTGAGGTGCTTGCGTTTATGGCCGCGCTCCCGGATGCCTTTGTCGCATCCGAAGAGCGGGAGCTCAATCGATTGTCGAGGACCGTTGCGCGAGACAATGATCCACGCGTGGACCGGCTGAAAGCTTCCATTGCACGTGCGATGGAACTACGCACGACCAGTCAACAGGGAAAAGCGCGCATTGACCGGATCTTGCTTTCAGTATCCGGAGAGAATAACGTATTCCACGGTTTTGTTTCGGATCAGACGTTTACGCCACAAAGAGGATTGACGGTACGACTGACTGTCGTTCGTGATGGTGTCAAAGACGAGGTGGTTGCTTCCACCACCACAAATGCCGATGGCTATTTCAGTATTCCCTTTGAACGGGAGTCCGGAAAAAAACGCAAAGGGCAATCACCGGAACCCAATGTGAAAAGTTCCGAGCGGATGGCTGAAAGGCTGTCCCGCAAGGCGGCTGCTTCGGCTGCAACAGCCGGCGATGGCCACGAAGTTCTTGCGCGTGTGGAAATCCTCGATGCGAAAGCAGGCGTCATCCATGAAGATGCGATATCTTTGGTCGTCAATGCAGGCACGGTCTATCGCGAGTACATAGTCGAGCAGAAAAAGGACGCACATGAAAGGGCTCGGTATGCCGGTAACCCAGCGACGCGCGAACTACATGACACGGAAAAGTTGACCAAACGGTGTAATTTTGACGCGATTGACCCCAACGTTCGTGTCTACTTCGACAGCCTTGCGGCAGCAGAGAAGGCTGGTTACGACTATTGTGCCTATTGCTTCGGCAAGGCAAAGTCCAAGCGGTGAGTGGTGAAGGTGTCAACGAAGCTGAGGTGACATGGAATGAGAGCGACAGCTTCAATACAAGCCACCGATAGCCGAACGATGCATCATACGGTTCGGCAGCGTATTGGGGACGCCCCTGACCATGCTCCACATTTGCATCCGTATAGAGAGGTTCCTGTTTATCGAAAAACATCCTGTGCTTGCGGCGGTGTATGTCCGGCATGTCAGGCCAAATCAAGCGACCTAAAAATATCTCAACCTAATGATCCCGCCGAGATTGAAGCTGATCAGATCGCGGATCGCGTCATGCGAATGCCAGTTGAGGATGAAATGTCCTTGGCACGCGGTCGGGATTCTCTCAATACCATCCATCGAAAATGCGATACCTGTGAAGATGAAGGGGAAACGATTCAACGAAAACCACTCCCGTCACAGGGAAGTATCCCATCACAAACTCCAACACATGTACAAACCGCAATCGGATCAGGCGGCACTCCGCTTGATTATCAAACCCGCAATTTCTTTGAACCTAGATTAGGCTACGATCTCAGCTCTGTTCGTATTCATGCAGACGGTCGCGCAGCCGAATCTGCCCATACCATCAAAGCAAAAGCGTACACCCTTGGCCATAACATTGTATTCGGCAGTGGGGAATATAGGCCTGAATCGGGTGAAGGCCGCTATCTGCTCGCACACGAATTGGCACACGTTGCGCAACAGAGCAATGAGGGGCGGGCGGCGGCCAATACCGTGCAGCGCACGCCCACCATCTCTGTACAGGATGTGAACGATCCCACGGCCACACGCCCAGACCAGCGGCGCGCTGCAGCGTCTACACCGATCGGCTGCTGCAATACACCGTTGGGAACGCTGCACGCGATGCCACTGTTCACGGTGAGCGGGGGGGTTGGTGAAAGCGTGCATTTCATCGCCTCAGGTACCCAGCCGGCTACCGGTGACCGTTGTCATTGTGACGACTTCCACATCATTCAGGTCGTGAATACCTCGCATCCTCCTACCGGTCGCACTGCGAACGGCTACGTCGACAACAATCAGCGCAACACGCCTTTCTACATGGCTGCCGGATTCCTCGGGCGACACGGTGAACACGTGGTTCCACGCCGGTTTCCCGACGCGGGCGAGCGTCTGGGCTCCACTGAATCGATCTACGACGCTCCCACGCGCGGCACGGCCGGGAGGAATACCGATATTCATTGGCGTGCGGAAACCTGCGTTGCCTGTGAAAAAAACAACGAGGCCGATCTCGTGCTCGGCTGCGTGACCTACGGCTTCGACCGCACTTACGATGCCGCCAGATCGACGTATCTTCCGGTCGCGCCCGTTAATCCGTCGTCGCTGATGCATCCGAGCACGCATTTCGTCGTCACCCTACGCAACGATCCGACCACCTCCACCTACGATTTTGAACTCGCCCCGAGTCGGTTGATTTGCGAAAACGCCGGTGATTATCCGGTGCCAGGCGAACCGCCGTACCAGGATGATGGAACTCGTGTCGCTTGAAGGCAGTAGTCGACACGTATTCAGAGGGTTCACAATTTTGAGATCTGAGAGAAGTTGCTGATATGACTGCGCTTGCCTTGACGGTCAAGGCTCTCGATCACCGCTCAGCGTCTCGCCAGACCCACAGCCGGGTCGAAGAAGCGTCTAATCATTGGCCAACTTTCCAATCCGTAGACGAAGGTGCCATCTTTCGCCAGGCCTCCTGTGCCTGCGGCGGTGGATGTCCGCGCTGTCTCGGCGAAAGCGCCGTACATCGATACGAGGGAAACCACACGAGCATGCCGCCGTTGCTGACACAGAATCTGGAGAGGGCATCGGGGTTGGATCTGTCGGATGTGCAGGTGTACCGAAACTCTCCTCAACCGGCCTTGCTCGATGCCGAGGCGACCGCGCAAGGACGACAGAATCATCTCGGTCCAGGCGCGGAGCCGTATCTCCCTCACGAGGCCTGGCACGTGGTACAGCAGATGCAAGGTCGGGTCGCGGCGCGCGGAGATCTGAACGGGATCAACATCAATGACGATGTTGACTTGGAGGTGGAAGCGGACCGCATGGGCGAGCGGCTTTCGCACGCAGCGCATCATGCTGGGGAACCGCACAGACAGGTGAATGAGGCAGGACACACCGGTGCCTCGCATACGGTGCAGCGAAAGATCAGGACCGGCGGTGGCGCGACGAAAGTGCAGGAATCCGACTACCTGAAGGGAGGATCCAAGAGCAGTGTGGGCACTAGGTATTCGGTCGCCTCACTTATCCGCGATAGCCTGAAGCGCGTGTTCCTGTCGACGACCGAGCTCGAGGACTATGCCAATGGCAAGGCCGACTATATCGGTGATGTGAAGACGGCTCCAGCCGGGACCTTCTGGTATCGGTTGCCAGCGACTAAGCTGACGGTGCTCGGCGAAGTCCACGAGAATCCCAAAGGCAATGTGGAAGACGTCATCCTGGGCTTGCAGACATCTCGTTTCAAGTACGAGCCGTTTAATGAACTGGCCGATGTGTTGCCGTTCAAGCAGAAAGACATCGGCACGAGTACCAAGACCCGGCTTGCGCAGGTGCACAAAGGGAAGGATATCCGTGTAGCGGGTCTCGTGGACAGGAGCAAATTCAACCCGGACCTGGAGAATATCGTCATCAAGGCGCTCACCGGTGCTGCGATCACTCGCAATGAATATATTCCTGCGAATCCTGCTGGTATGAGTGCTGCCGATAAAAAGAAATGGGGCAAGCGCAGCAAGACGACCGACTATTCCTATGGTGAACGCGTCGCATTATATCTCTCATTTGCTATTCACATCGCTGCAGATATCGCTCAATTCGCCTTCGGTCCGGAGGTGCTGATCGAGTCGGACTATTTCCAGAGCGCGCGCCGGCTCATGGAATACTATCAAAAGCACAAGACAACGCTGGATGCGTTTGCCGCCGCCAAAGACGGCGATAATTTGGTCGGTATGTACGAACTGACCTCGCCCGGCAAGTTCGCCAACCTCACGGTGATCGAAGGATTCACCAAAGTATTTCATGAGTTTGGATCTCGCTATATTGAGGGGTTGGGGAGCCAGCTTGGGAATAAGAAGCTTGAAGCACAGGGCGCTGCGCTCAGCGGGAATCTCAAGGCTGGTCTCGATGATTTGAGCCCGGCTCGTGAGGAGATCATGTGGCAACAGATCCAGGTGGCGCTCGCTAAGAAATATCTGATCGTGGGTATGGGTGACGCCCATCGGAAAAATCTGAGCAGCCGTTTGACGAAGGCAAACATTGACCATCGAGAAGTCGAGCAATCTCTGGTGGAGCAGAAAACCGACATCGACAAGAATTGGGTACCGTGATGAGCCGCGGGGAGGACCATCGCAAGGCCGTCGAGTTGTACAGGCTGGCCCGAACTCTGGAAGCACAGGGCGACTATGTTCACGCGAAGGTACGCTACGAAGAATCGCTCGCTCTGTGCGAGGATCAAATGGTGCGCCGCGATTATCTCAAGTTGTTGGCCACGGTCGGACCGAAGTGACGAACAGAGTGCGAGCTTGTCATGAGTAAAGTGGCCCTTGCACAGCCACCTCTACGAGTGCGTCATCCGCAATCGACCGGGTTCATTCCCGCCCTTTCTGTGCCGAGTTCGTCAAGTTCATCCATCGGTGTAATGCTTCAGAAGAAGTCCTCATGTCCCTGCGACGGTGGGTGTCCCGCGTGCCAAGCAAAGTCCAGCGACCTCAAAATCTCCCAGCCTAACGATCCTGCTGAGATCGAAGCCGATCAGATCGCAGATCGAGTCATGCGGATGCCGGATGATATTTCGGTAGCCCCGACAGGACCAGGTGGTGTATCCACGACCGCGCCGATTCTTCAGCGAACAGAGGCCGAAGGCGAGCAGCTCAAAGAGGAAGGGAGCCGTTGTTCAAGTTGGCGAGCCGATCCAGAGAGCATCAGCAAGCGAGCCGGGGAGTTTTATGCGCGGAATCATTTGACGCCTCCATCACAAGCTGCCGTGGAGCGGATCCAATGCGAGCCACCGATTGCCAACGGTAACTATGGCTGTTACGTGTATTTCAGCGATGGACTGGTGCTCCGTGTACTCGTGCGCGAGACGGATATCGTGGTTGGGACTGGTCCTGGGCCGATCACGACAGAACATCCCCCCCCGGCCACGCCGTTATGTTTTTATGAATACTCCTGCCCGGAGGGGGAATTGGTGTTAACGGTCGAAAAATGTCAGAGCGCAAAACCGAGCGGTTCGTCTGGACCGCCTGCGGTTGCGCAACGAGCGGCCTTGTCTAGTGCCATGGCGCCTCGGACCGTTCCGTCGATCCTGCATGACGTGTTGAATTCGTCGGGGCAACAGCTGGACTCCGCCACACGTGCCTTCTTCGAGCCTCGTTTTGGCTACGATCTTTCACGCGTGCGTATCCATTCTGACCCGCTGGCCGCTCAATCGGCCGAGTCGATACAGGCCCGTGCCTATACACTCGGGAACAACATTGTCTTCGCGAATGGGGAATACAAGCCGGGGAGTGAAAGCGGAAAACATCTGCTAGCGCACGAACTCGCTCACGTTGCACAACAGGGTAAGGAAACCAAAACCCTTGAATTACAACGACAGTCGGCTCCAGGTAGCGGTTCGACGACTGCGCCGGCTACCGCTCCAACTTTTGGAGCCAGTTGTTCAGGTGGGGCGACCGACCCTTGTCAGCAGAGCCGATGCGCGACGCCGGTTGCGGATATCAACGCTGATCTCACGCGAGCAATCGCCTATGTGGATGGTGCGCTCGCGGCCTTGGGTGAAAATCCGCTCGGCGCCAGTACGCAAAGAGCTCTGGACTGGTATTTCAATAGTCAGACGGATGAAACGGTTGCCACTGTTCTTGCTCGGCTCACCTGCACGAGAAATGAACTCCAAGACACCCTGAGCAACGGCAGATTCGGTTGCCATCCGGGAGACTCTGCTTTGGCCTATGTGTGTGTGTCACAGATGAGTCCTTGTCAATCGAGCCGTACAAATGTGTGTCTCACCAATAAGTATTTTGGGTTGTCTGATCGTGTTCGGGCTGAAGCATTGATACATGAATGTGCTCATCGGGCCGGGTTATCGACCGGTAGCGATCCGCATTTGTATGATTTTCACTGGGCGTTCATGTTCATGGATACGGCGGATTCACTCATGAACGCCGATTCATATGCATTGTTTGCCGCCTCCGTAACCGAAGGGGTTAGGACGACGATGTACGGTTTCCCTTATCTGGCTAGTTTATCGGGAGGCATTGCAGCTCCCAGTATTGGTAGGCCGACATGGCAAGCCAGACTGTATTTTGGAACAGAGTTCCAAAATCCGGTTCTCGGACTATTCAATCCGACTATTGGAATTGGGCTGTCGGTGATTGGCGAAACGACACTCGGCAGTCCATCGGTTAATACGTCTCCTCCGTCACTCCTCACTTCGGTGGTCGGCGGATTTCGTTTGACAGATGCACGTCCTGGGGCAGTTGGTGGTGGGTACGCCTCTTTTTTTGGTGGACCCGCGATCGCAGTGGCATTGGGGACCTCATCAACCGGTAGGGCAAGAAGTGTGCGGCTAGGGGCAGATGCTGGCGTGGCCATGGGGTATCGTTGGCGTTGGCTTGATGTTTCGGCCGGCGTCAATTATGCCTATGATCCAACACGTGAAGCAGGGATGGAACATTTGCTAATTCCGAATGTGTCGATCACCTTTGCGCCGGATTTCACGCAGTTTCCCACTAGTCATTAAGGGTAGGCAATACGGTTAAAAGGTCAAACTATGTTCGCTCGGGAGGGAAGAGCAACTCAAATTAGCGACCTGGTCAGAAGTCCTCGGCTGATGTCGAGCCACTGGGATGTCTCAGTTAGGGATGCTACACTTTCCAAACCAAGCATTCAACGCGCAGCCTCCTGCCCCTGCGGCGGCGGATGCCCCGCTTGCCAGGCCAAGTCTAGCGATCTCACAATCTCCCAGCCCACTGACCCTGCCGAAATCGAAGCCGATCAGATTGCAGATCGGGTCATGCGGATGCAGGTTTGTGAAAATGCAGCTAAACCTGCCGTAATTTCTCCGAAGACGATCCATCGCACATGCACTGCCTGTGAGGAAGAGGAAGAAGAACAGGCCGAGACTATTCGCCGCGAGGAAGTCGTTGCCTCTGCCGCGCCGAATCCTCCGCCGGCAAATCCCAATGGGGGCAAGCCAAACGGCACCGGGCACAGTGTTAGAAGTTCCGGCAGCAGTGTTATTGATAGTGCTATCGGTTCCGGGGGCAGCCCGCTCGATCACCTGACCCGCAGCTTTTTCGAACCCCGCTTCGGCTATGACCTGGGCCACGTCCGGATCCATACGGATGCTGTGGCCGGACAATCTGCAAGGTCGATCAATGCCCGCGCATATACACTGGGAAACAACATCGTCTTCGGCAGGGGGGAGTATAAACCTGAGAGCGAATCAGGCAAACATCTGCTGGCACACGAACTCGCCCATGTCGGTCAGCAAAACGGATCGACCAACAGTATACGACGTCAGACCGAGGGCTTGCCCGCATCTTCCTTGATACCGTCGCTTTCCGAGGCACCGTTTGGCAACCAAGATTGTCTTCCGGAACATTCCTGCAGTGCGTCTGTGGCTACACCGGTGTCCGGCTCGCCTCTGTCGGCGGCAGAAGTGGTAAGCAGGCGCCAACAGGTGCAGCAGGCGATCGATCGTGCCCGCGCCACATATCCGGTTGCGGCTGGGAACCTGCAGCATTGGCTGGACAATACTGGCAGCACGCGCATCCTGCCCGGCTCGATTTTCCAGGCAGCCGACAGCGGTGTTCCGGCGTTTCTTGAGCACGGGCAGCTTAGCCAGGAGGCGCATCTTGACATGTTCCACGACGGCATCCAGCGGAGGTTGAGCGCAAGCGATCCCGAGTCGTTGTTGCCTGTCGGTACAAGAAGGGTGTTACGGTACTGCAATTCCATGCGTGCCTCTCCTGTTGGGGCCGGCGTCGAAGGCGACCTCTCGATCGCGCTTGGTGGATTCACTGTGAAGTCGTGGGTGACGTTGAGCGCGCGTCAGGTGAGCGCATCGATTCCGCTGGTGACCCAGTATCAGGTGAGTGTTGAGAGTTGGCGCGTCCAGGTATGCGATCGTTACGATTGGATCGCGGGAGCGCTGGCGCAGATGCCGATTCCTCTTGCCGACTCCGAATTAGAAACTATTCCGTTCCCTCCTGACGCGGTGCAAATTACCCCAGCGCTTATCCCTGGGTACAGCACCGTTCGATTGCGTGACAATTGGTTTCGCGAACTCGAAGCGGCAGATGGCGGACGGCAGTATGCGGTGTACTCGGAAGTCTTTGATGTGCCTGCAAACCTGCGCGCAATGCTAGAAGGGTACACGTTTAATGTATTGTGAATATTGTTTTCCGTGGTCCTCAGTTGCCTTGCCGGTGCGGCATCTTCATCGCGTGGAAGACAGAGAAGGGGCTGGATCCTTACGGTCACCCTTTCGTTATTGATATATGGAGTGATGGTCATGCGGAGGCAATGAGAAGGAGGCGGTAGAAAAATATACGCTCGATCGCTCCTTCGAGCTGTGGCTTGCAAAGTCTAACGAGTTGGGAGCCTTTATGTAGTTGATGAAGGGAAAATATAGACGGCAGGATAACCTGTCGGTAGTCAGTTCGCAGATAAGGCTTAGAAATAGTCGAACGTTGCAGTAGACTTTGTGGAGGTGTACCGCACGGTAAGTGAGCCAGTCCAAGGGTAGGGTATGACATGAAGGCGGCGTTTCGCACAATAGAACGTGAGTCTACGCGATCTGCCCAAGGTTCTTCAGAGCGGTTTCCAACGATCGCCCAGTGGACGACGCCAATGATTCCGAGTGCCCTTCCGGAGAAACCATCCTGCGCCTGCGGCGGTGGGTGTCCGCGTTGCACCAATTCACAGACTGGGTTCTCAAACGGCGAGCCGTTGCCCGGGTCCCTGCGCGTGCGCTTCGAGGCTGTACAGGGGGCGGATTTTTCCGGCGTGCGTGTGCATCCGCATGCGCCGGATATGACCAGGCCTCTGCACGCTCGCGCGGTCACTCGTGGACAGGACATCTATTTTCATCCCGGAGAGTTTCAGCCTGGGACCTCAGCGGGTGAGGATTTGATTGGGCACGAGTTGGCCCATACGCAGCAAACACGCCGAGTAAACGATGTGAGTGAGCAGGTCGGGGTTGTTTCCCAGCCGAGTGATTCAGTTGAGCAGAATGCCGATGCGTTGGCGCGCGGAACCACGACGCACGTACTGGCTGCACCCTCTGGGGCGGTGTTGCGTTCGCCATTCGACTCTGAGAGTGCCGACGAGACTCGTCGGCGTGAACGATTACTGCAATCGATCGACAACGCTATGGATAGGCTGCAGCGCCTGCTTCTCACAGGCGGACTGATCGAACATGTGGAAGTAGCTGTGGAGCGGGTCGGAGTGCGCGGCGTGATCTATTTTGCACATACGACCGGCACTCCGGACGAGGAGTTCGTCACCTATGCAGATCGTGACGCACGCCTTCGCCGGATCATCCGCTCCCTCATCGCCATGGCGACTGCCTACCGAAGTGCTCCGATTACTCCTGATTTTTCCGCCCCGACCCTACTCGACGGGGATCAGTATGAATCCATTGTCACCACGCCGGCAGGCATCGAATCATACGGTGGGACCACGACAGAATGGACCGACTTGCAAGCGGCCTACGCCCGCTATCGCGTCGCGCAAGGGCAGACCGCAGACGAGTTCGCAGCGGATTGGTACTACCTCAACCCGTCAGGAAGGATTCTGCCGGGCGCAGCTCGCGGTGCTCCACGCATCGGCAGAGGGACGCCGTCTGGCTATTATGTGGTAGTGCCCGATATTGATCGCGATCCGCTTCATTACCAGAGGCTCGATGGATTCAGTCCTATTCCGGAAGGCAGCCACATCATCGAATTTTGGCATGACGATTTTGGCTACTATTATATGTATCACGACCAACGCATCGATGTGCCGGATCCATGACGATGATCGGGATGTCCAGCTCAACCAGTTTGCTTTTTGCCGCCAGCCTTTCCTAAAATCCAAATCAATTGTCCTCTTGTTCAGGTTTGATGAGGAGAGCCCTATGCTTTGTTCTGTGAATTGTTCCACTGGGTTTCACGTCACGCGTCGTATTCTTCTGGGTGTGCTGATTCTGGTGGGCTTCGCAGTTGTGCCGTTCGTTCCGCTGGGTCTTGAGGCTGCACCTGGCGGTAAGACGGAGGTGTTGCCCGTTCAAAAAGCCGCACCGGCGGCGGTGGTGATTGAAACGAAGGGGAGTGAAGCGGAGTTGCGGCGGCAGCTTCGCGAGAAGAACGGGGTCACGGAACTCCATGCCGGGACGATGCGGTTCTCAGAGGCTCCAACCGGGAGCTTTGGGTTCATCCCACCGCCGGCCCTTGGGTTGGTGTTGGTGACCCAGAGTCCGGATCTTGCGTTGGAACGGGTCGCAAGCGTGCCGAACGCCTATGAGATCCATAAACTTGCCGATGGGAGTGGATTGTTGGTAGGGTTTATCGAAAAGAATATGGCTTCGCAGATCGCTCCCAAAGAACGGCCCAAGACGCTTCGTCTTTTCCTTCATTCCAGTTCTTCGAATGAGGCGCCGCTCATTGCAGCGGTTCCGTTGGAGAAGCTCATGGCGGATCAGATGCCGCGGCGGCGTGATTCCGACAAACGTGATGGTCCGGTCGTGCTGGAAATGGATCTCCAAAGCACCATGACCCGCAAGGGGCCAATCAGCCAATGATGGAGGAATTGTCCAGGCCGATATTGACAACGCGGGTTGAGTAAAGTAGGGTTGCAGCCCTCAAATAGATCGAGCCAAATAAATTAGTTTTGAAGGCCACTCGCAATAGTTATTTTTTAGCGAAAGTATTGGTTTAGCCTTAATAACAAAGGCGTTTAATCCAAGATAAGGAGGCCGGTCCATGTTTTCGAAATCCTATCATTTGTGCGCCCGCCTACTTGGGCTCACAGCATGTGTGACTCTCATTGGGAGCACGCACGCGATCGCCGAAGACCATTCAACGTCCGTTGCGATGAACCATCAATTGCCGGCTTGGGCTGAACAGCTCAAGGGGCAGACGATCGTCGAGGGCGCGATGTCGGGAAAGGCCGAGCGCGCTGCGATGGTCGAGCAGCAACACCAGCGCATCATGGACCAGATGTCCAAAGATCCGCAGGTCCAGGCGGTGAATACCGGTATGTACAACACCTCGGCCATGATGCACCAGTATGGAGCCGGAGGACAGGATATGTTGCTCATGTCCGATCCTCGGGTCGAACCAGTGTCTGCGACCGGGGGAGGCCGGTGCCCTGCGACTGCGCCGGTGAAACAGTACAATGTGTCCGCGATCAACGTTGAGATCACACTCAACCAGTGGCTCGATTTTTATCCTGGCTACATGTATGTGCTGGATGAAAATATCGACAAGGTCCGGGCTGAAGAAACCACGAACCGTGAAGCGCGGGACAAAGAGGGTTTTGATCCAGGAGCCGTCATCCCTGGCGTGCAAGCGCAATGGATTCAGCCTCTCACGATCCGTGCGAACCAGGGGGACTGTGTCAAGATCAAGCTGAGCAACAAGTTAGAGGGTGACGAGGATGTCAGCCTCCATATTCATGGCTCGGCAACGGTGGTGAGTAAGACCGGAGCGGCGGCTACGACGACCAATTCCGATGCTGTGGCGTCCAAAGATAAGCCCGTAGAAATGGAATGGTATATCCATCCCAACACCCAGGAAGGGGTGCGCCAGTTCCATACCTACAGCAACGATCGTGAGCTCACCGTGATGGGTATGTTCGGGTCTTTCGTGGTGGAGCCTCGCGGATCCACGTACTGGGAAGCGCTGGGAAGTGGCGATCCAACTCCGGCGACCAGTGGCTGGCAAGTCATGATCAAGAATGGCGCCGGCCCTGACTTTCGTGAATTCGTCTTGTACTACCATGAAGTCGGTGACGAAGCGTTCCGCCCGCTCAACAAGAAAGGCGATTTCTTGCCTCAACGTGATCCGTTGACGGATACCTATCGTCCAGGCGGCCGCGCGATCAATTACCGAAGCGAGCCGTTCGGCATCAACAACATGCACTTGCAGCACGAATACTTTGGGTTCGAGGACGAGTCGATGGGGTATAGTTCCTATACCTTCGGCGACGCGGCTCCGACCATTCCTCGTTCCTATATCGGAGATCCAGCAAAGTTCCGTCTCGTCCATGGCGGGTCGGAAGTGTTCCACAGCCACCACCCGCATGGCGGGTCGATTCGCTGGCCGCGGAGTCCTCGGGCCATTGATGACATGAACCTCTGGGCTGCGGCAGTCAACGGTCCGGTGAAGTACCCGGTGATCCGTCACAAGACGGATCGTGTCGACGTCGAAGTCATCGGCCCATCGGAGGCCTTGGATCTGGAAACTGAGTGCGGGTCCGGTCTCTGCCAACAGCTGGCCGGCGATTTCTTGTTTCACTGCCATGTGGCGCATCACTATGTGTCCGGTATGTGGGGCTACTGGCGTGTGTACAATACGATCCAGCAAGGTGAGATGCGAAATGACGTGATGCCGGATCTTCGAGAGCTTCCGGATCGGAAAGGCCGCATTAAGGCACCGATCTCCTCAGACAAGCTGATCGGCCAGACGGTGGATTGGTTCGGGACGCAGTTTAAGATCATTGAGAAAGGCAAGAGCAATTGGAAGGGGAACCCGGCCACGATTACGATCAAGGACTGGGTTGCGATGCAGTTGCCACCGCCAGGTAAGCCCGGCCATAAAGACGACGAGAAGGGCCAGATTCTTTCTTATGACGCGACTGTGTTGGATTGGGTGTGGGACGGGAATCTCGCCATGAGTGAGAAGGAAAGTGATGTCAAGAATCCTAAATACACGTCGACTCATCCTGGGAAGCGGCATCCGATCATGTTCGAGCCGCTGACAGGCAAGGTGGCTTGGCCACATCTCACCCCGCACTTTGGGAAGCGTGTCATGTTCTCCCCGAACCACGTCGGCGCGCCCTGGTTGGAGATGATCCGCCGGGACGACAATGGTGAGGAGAGCCTCGACCAAGCCAAGCCGGGAGAACAGGGCAATTGGAGTCTCTGTCCGGAGAATGCCGGCCGGAAGAACTTCAACGTCCATTTCATCAGGGTGCCGATCAAGATTGCCAAGGCTCAAGGGAAAGAGCCTGCGGTGGTCGATCCGAATGGGTTGATTTACGTGTTGCACGAAGAGGAAGCAGCCATTCGCGCCAACGATGACCTCAAGTATCCGTTGGTCGTGCGTGGCAACATCTATGATTGTGTGGATTGGACCTTAACCAGTGAGTGGGACGACGACGACTACACGAACTTCCAGGCGTCGAAGATCAACACGCACTGGCATTTCCTACAGTTCGATAACCAGGCGTCGGACGGAGTGATCACTGGGTTCTCCTATGAACAGTCGGTTCGTCCCTTCACCATGCTGGAGAAGAAGAATCAAAAGGGACTTCCCGTCCCGATGAACACGGTCTTGACCTCTTCGGTGAAGAAGGGGTCCAAGACCATTTCCGTGAAGAACGCCAAGCAGTATCACGTTGGAACCTTGATCATGGTCGGTGCCGATAACGTGAAAGGAAACGAGATTTCGCGTATTAAGGCGATCAAGGGCAACCAAATCACCCTGTCAAAGGGGTTGAAGTACGATCACCCGGCGAAGGACATCGTGACGGTCGAGTTTGTCCGTCAACGGTTCTGGGTGGACTCAGACGTGGGGACCGTGTTTTGGCACGATCACGCGTTCGGTGCGACGACCTGGCCACACGGCGGGTTCGGGACGTTTATCGCGGAGCCGGTAGGATCGACCTATCATGATCCGACGACCGGGAAGCAGATTCGTAGCGGTCCGATCGCGGATATTCATACCAACGAGCCAGTGGGCCATGGTGTGAACAACAGTTTCCGTGAACTCATGGTTCAGGTGCACGATACGGTGCCTCACACGGTCAACATCGTCACGGCCGGGAATCCCCCCGGGCAACCGATCGAAGTGGCCCTCGAGGCGGGGAAGACCGTCTCTTTCGTCATGCCTGAAAAAATTTACATGACTCCGATGCCGTTCCTGAACGGCGGGACACATACCACAGGAAGCGGGCTGAACTTCCGTGCTGGACCTATCGCACAACGGTTGGCAACCAATCCGGATGTGTCTCAGATTTTCAACAGTCAAATCCATGGTGATCCTTATACGCCGCTGCTGAGGGCATATACGGGCGACACAATGGTGTTCAGACTGTTGCATACGTTGATGAACGAAACGATGACCTGGACCTTGTCCGGCCATTCGTTCTGGACAGAGCGGTATGCACCCGATGCGAACCGCAAGAACTCCATCCATGTGGGCATTGCGGAACGGTACGACTTGGTCGTACCGGAGGCCGGTGGCCCGCGGCATCAACCCGGCGACTATATCCACTTCAATGGCCGGTCGTCGAAATTGTCGGAAGGTGGATGGGGCATTGTGCGGGTCTACGACAAGGAACAGAAAGATTTGAAGAAACTCCCGGCTGGATTCTCGAATAAAGGCGAGATTCCGGAGGCCTTGCCGGTGTGTCCTGCCGATGCTCCGGTGAAGAGCTTCAACGTCGTCGCGATGGACTACCCGTCAATGACCTTCAATCCGAAGGCACCGGAATCCATCGAAGTCGATTTTGAACGGAAGATACAGCTCGCCAATCCGGACGCAAAGATTTATGCGCTGGAAGACGATGTGGCGAAAGTATCCGGGAATAGCAGACCCATGCCGTTGACCCTTAGGGTGAACGTTGGGGACTGCGTCAAGGTGAATCTGAAGAACAAGATGAAGGACAGTAAGGCCTCATTCTCCGCGATCGGACTCGCATTCGATCCGAAGGATTCAATGGGGGCCAATGTCGGGAAGAATCCTGGTGATCAGACGATCGTTCCAGGCGGCGAACGGGTCTACACGTACTATGCCGATCCGTTCAACGGTGAGACGACCTCACTCGTCTGGGACTGGGGCAATGTCATGACGAATCCGAGGAACGGCTTGTTCGGCGCGATCGTGGTTGGCCCGAAGGGGTCAAAGTACAGGGATCCGAAGACGGGCGTCGATCTGTCGAACAAGAATGCCTGGGCGGCCGACGTGATCGTGGACAGGTCCGTACCTGGAAACGAGATGCGTCCGAACTACCGCGATGTGGCGTTGTTCTTCCAGGATGAGGACAACATCATCGGCACAAGCTTCATGCCGTATGTGCAGAACGTCGCAGGCTTGACCGGAATCAACTACCGGTCCGAGCCGTACCTGTTCCGCGAAGACCAGGGGTGTTCGCTGGGCAAGATGTTCCAGCCGTGTAAGGCGGATAAGCCTGAAGATCCGGAGACCCCGATCATTGAATCGCATGCCGGTGATCCGGTACGCATCCATGTCATCGGTGCCAATAACGAACAGAACGGCATGTTCAGCGTCGAAAAACATGAGTGGCCGATCGAACCGTTCATGCGCGGCGCTGATCAGATCAGTGTCGTGGAATTCTCAGGTTCTGAAACGCTCGATGCCTTTATCCCATCAGCCGGAGGCCCATACCGGATGCCTGGGGACTATGTGTATAGCAACCAACGGTTGCCGTACTCCCAGTCTGGGCAGTGGGGATATATGAGGGTGTTGCCGGCTGGAGATAAGCGGCTGCAGCCGTTAACCGCTGGTGGAGTTGGCTCCAAACATGCGGATGCGGATGAGCAACCTCAAGCAGTTCCAACGGCGATGAAGTAATCGCCAGAGAATTCTGAGGAAAGCAAGAGGAGGGGGGAGCCGTGCTAAAAAAGCATGGGTCCCCCCTCTGCTTTTTTGTGTGGTCGTGTGGTCCCTGCAATTGAGGGCTCAACTCGGTATAATAGAATCAATTCAACTCGCGAGTATGGGGTGAGAGACATGAGCGGTAGGGGCAGGTTGGTCATCGTCGTGTGTGGGATACTCACGTGGGTGCTGGGGACCGAGCCTGCGCGTTCGTACGATGTTGTAGAGATGACCCATGGGGGAACGATCGAAGGGACAATCACACTTGATGGTTCGGTTCCGGAGCCGAAGGCGTTCAATCTCATTACCTTTCCCGATCCTGCCTACTGTGGGCGTATCTCAAATGGACGGGGGTGGCGTCTGCTGCATGACTTTGTCGTCGGTCATCAAGGCGGCTTGAAGGATGCCATTGTCCTTTTGGAAGGGGTTGAGTCAGGAAAGCCGTTTGACGTGTCGGTTCCGTTGATCGAAGCTCGGGACTGCATGTTCCAGCCATTTATGACCGTCGTCCGGAACGGGCATGCGGTGGAAGTGATCAACATGGATCCCGTCATGCACGACATTCAAGGCTATGAGACCTCGCTGGAAGCGGGAGCCCGTGTGTTGTTCAACACCCCGCTGGTCATGAATCATCAGCATCGGCGTGGGGATCTCCATGCGTTGCACAACCATGCCCCTGGAAAATCGTTGGTCGGGCCGATTTATCTCAATAAAGGTCGACGCACCTTCTACATGCAGTGTGGGTTTCATGCCTACATGGAAAGTTGGGCCATGGCTGTGAACAACCCGTACTATGCATTGACGGATGCCGAAGGAAAATTCAAGATCGACCAGATTCCTCCCGGTACCTATCAATTGGTCGTCTGGCATCCTCAGACGGGACCTGGACCCACGAAGTCGGTCGTGGTGCAGCCAGATGGAACACTTATCGAGCACCTGACATTGCCCGCTCCTAGAGGGAATCGGACCGCGTACAAAATCCTCGATAATCCTCGATTTGGTCTCGAATCGTTAGGATATTCGGTTGATATCCAGCCATTGCTCGAACGCCAGCGTTGATGACCGATGCATCCGTCTCTTTCGAGAGTGAGTTACCGGTCGAGTATGATTGCGCTGGTCGGTCTCGTCGCGCTGAATGCGACCCTCTCCCTCGCCGAAGGGAATGATGCGGCTCCTGGCGAGGTTGAATTGTCAGGGACGCTTCTCAAGCAGGTCGACGGCAAAAAATATCACGCGCAGGTCTTTGCAAAGGGTGATCGACTGAGACTGGAGTATAAATACGCCATTCGAACTGAGCTTGGATTCTCGGCGATCGAAATCATCAGACCTGATTTGGGTGAACGGTGGTACGTCCTTCCCCAACAGAAGCAGCTCCTGGTTTTGCCGATCACGGATGACACTCTGTCGATGCGCGCGGAGCTCGCTGGAGAAACAAGCAGGACCGCCGTCGGTGATGCGGTTGTGGCGGGTCGGGCCGCGCTGTTATTTGATGTACAGGTGGAACGGCAAGGTCTTCATGAACGATTTTATGAATGGGTTGACATAGAGACTGGGGTGGTCCTCAAGCTGGTCAGTCAGGACCGTCATTGGTCATTTGAGTATGAGCGAATTCGCGTGTCACCTCAATCCAACCGATATTTTGAGGAGCCTCCGGGATATAGAAAGCGCCCTGGTGGGATGAACCAGGGGCGTGAGGAGTAGAGAAGTGATGAACCGATTTCTTCGACGGGCTGCATGCGTGTGCTGTGGGCTGGTCTGGTTTGTCTCCCCCATGCTTGACCCGGCATGGAGCGGGACTGAAGCTGATCCTCAGTCGATCCATACATTGTACGACAACAAGGAATTCCAAAAGGCACTTGAAGAGCTGAACAAACTCAACAGTGAGAAAGCCGGTACAGCAGATATGCGCCGTCTGAAGGTTCGTACATTGCTGAGGCTTGGCAAGCCCAAGGATGCGCTAAGTGAATATGACCAGCTCGTTCAACTGTCGAAGCAGGATGAAACTCCAACGCTGCGGGAAGTTGCACTCGGATTCGTCGTCGTCCTTACCAAGGATATGCGTGAGCAGATGCGAGGGGCAGCCTTTACGGCTTTGAAAGAATGGCAGAGCTCCGACGCGGTTCCATTTTTCGAGGATGGACTAAGTGATGGATCCGGTCTCGTCCGAGCGTTGGCTGCCGAAGGGCTTGCCAAGCTCGATGCTGGTCGGCGGTCTCCAAAATTCAGACAGGCCTTGGAAGACCAAGCCGTATTGGTAAAGGAAGCGGTGCTCAAGGGGTTTACAAAAGCGAAGGATGCCTCGGTACTGTCACTGGTTGAACCGGCGCTCAAGGACCCTGAGGTGCGTGTGCGAGTGGCGGCCGCCGAGGTCCTCTGCCATCTCAAACGTTCGAACGGTTGTGAGTTGCTGTTGCGCTACGCCAAGGCGCCCAACCCCGATGAACAAACTTCGGCTATTCGTGCGCTGGTGGAACGTCAACCCGCGCAGGTTGTACCGATTCTTATGGAGGCGAGCGAGCATAAGCAACCATCGGTACGCGGTGCCGCCGCAACAGGATTCGGACGTGTTCCTTCGGAGGGAGCACTCACGGCGTTGACGCGTCTGCTGAGGGATCCTCTCCCTCCGGTGAGAATTGCCGCGGCGGTCAGTTTAGGACAATTGCAAGGTTTGAATGCCGTTCCTCCCTTGACTCAGGCGCTCGGCGATCGTGACAACGCGGTCAGAGCTTTTGTGATCGGCGCCTTGTTGCAACAAGGCGAACGGTATGAGGTGGTAACCGATTCTGTTCTGGATCTGATCAACATGAAGGAACCAGCGATTCGAGCCGCGGTGGCAAGGGCGTTGGGCCATGCCGGAGGGGACAATCGAGCACCGGCACGATCGGCGTTGATGCTGTTGATTCAAGACACGGTATCCCGCGTGAGAATTGCCGCGGTCAAGTCGATGACGAAGATCGAAGGCTCGCACGCGATTCCGATACTCAAGCAAAGTCTCCACGACGAGGATGATGCGGTTCGGGCCACGGCGGGTGGCGCGCTTCTCAACGTTCTTCCCGCGAATGACTAGATGTAAACGTGTGTGTGGCTTCTGTGTTGTGTTCAGAGCGAGTAGGCCCAGCGTTCCGTTCCAAGACTATGGGACGGTGCGGTCATGGTCGATCTCGGGGAAGGAGTATGCTGCCATGCTGGTGCGATCGTTGATTCTGTCATATGTCGTGCTCGGGATATCGTTGTCGTTCGCTGATGGAGGTGGGGGTCAGAAGGCAGGTGAGGTACTCGCCGGTAAAGATGGTGCCCCGATGATCGTTGTGCCGGCCGGCTCGTTCCCAATGGGAGTCCCCTCCGGTGATCGAGACGGAGGACGGGATGAATACCCACGCCATGATGTGTTCATCGACACCTTTGCCATCGATAAATTCGAAGTGACGAACGGTCGGTATCTGGACTTTGTGAAGGCCTCCGGGCATCGCGTACCCCAAAATCCCACGAATCCCACGCGAAATCTGTGGCAAGGAGACAGCATCACGGAGTCGCTTGCCGATCGTCCGGTCATCAACGTGGACTGGTTCGACGCGGATGCCTACTGTCGTTGGGCCGGCAAACGCTTGCCGACGGAAGCCGAGTGGGAAAAGGCAGCGAAGGGGACATCCGACAAACGGTTTCCCTGGGGGAATGTCGAACCGACGGCGAAACATCTCAACTACAATCAACGGTGGATCGGTGAGAAGACGCTCATGCCGGTCGGGAGTTATGAGGCAGGAAAGAGTCCCTATGGTGCCTATGACATGGCGGGAAACGTCTGGGAATGGGTGAACGACTGGTATGATCCTCGATACTATGAGAAGAGTCCAACGAAGAACCCAAAGGGGCCTGAGTCCGGTACGAAAAAAGTCATTCGAGGTGCTGGGTGGCAAAACGAGACACCCAGCGTCCGCATCTTTACCCGTGTGGAGAGCGATCCGAGGATTCGTAACGAGTCGACCGGATTTCGCTGCGCGACAGACGCTCCGATGCCACAGTCATCGGAACGCCCCGTCACGCCGTAGTCTCAATTCTGCACTTCCGGGGTAGACTTCACGTCTCGCGCGCAGCGGAACCCCAACCAATTCATCTTGGTGTTCGGGTCGGTCCCGTTGCGCTGCGCGACTCGCACGCTGGGTGTACTGTCGATCCAGCTGCCGCCGCGAAACCCTCGCTGCGTTCCCTTTTCAGGTCCCATGGGATCCGTATCGGGCGCGGTCGCGTAGTACTTGCGGTCATACCAATCGGCTACCCACTCTGACACATTCCCTGACATTTGAAACACGCCGTACGGGCTCACGGCATTGTCATACTTATCGACGGAAATAATCGGCGGGTAGAGCAACAGTCGTTCGGGGCGATCCCGCACAGGGCCTGACAAGCCGGTGCGGCCGTAGTTCGCTCTCGATAACCCGGCCATCTGATTGCCCCAGGGATAGATACGTCCGTCCTCACCACGTGCGGCCTTTTCCCATTCGGCTTCTGTCGGCAAGCGTTTGCCGGCCCACCGACAGTAGGCATCTGCCTCGTCCCACGATATGTGCATGACGGGATGGTTGGACATCGTTTCTTGGAAGTTGCCGCCGTCATATTGCCAGTCGATCAACGGTGGCTGATCGTGCGCGAGGACATATTTCAAAAATTGGACGGTCGTGACTTCAAATTTGTCGATTTCGTACGCCTTCAAATACACCTTTCGCTGCGGAAACTCGGCTTGATAGGCGTTGCGATCCACCTTCTTATCGCTTCCCATGATGAATTCGCCGGCCGGAATCAAGATCATCTCGTCGTGAGCCGGCAGCTTGGCCCGCTCCTCCGCCAGTTGTTTCCCTTCAGAGGTCCATTGCCGGACGACATCCGCTACGTCCAACGCATAGGTTGCCGTCACAGCCATCATGCCCATGATCGCAGTCGTCACTACGATTCCAGAAACTCGCACGGCCCATCCTCCTTGGTTAGTGTATGCCTGACTCGGTTTGTTCGGGTGGTAGGGTGTTGAAGCCTTCCAGTGGTTGAAAATTGACCGGAAGATTGAAGAGGTAGTCCGAGACTGGTCGCATTTTCACGTGGTGATACTCCACAATCCAACTGCCGTCTTTCTTGGCCAGTTTCATGGGAAAACGAATATCGGTGGCCAACCACTGGTAGTACTCTTCGATGTGTTCGCCATGTTTGGTTGTCACTTCATAGAGGATCGTCGGATGCCCATCTCGCATTTCTGTCCCGATTTCTTGCCGTGATATTTCTCCATCCAACTGTTCCGTCACTCGTAGGTCTTGATCGGGGCTATAGGGGACGGTCTTGAAATGTTTCATCCTGGACAATAAGAGCCACACGAGCTTCTTATCCTTGCGTACGATGCTCACGTTGACAGGGCCCATGGTGTGGTGCTCAATCCGCCACATGGTGTCACGATAATAAATGTTCGCCTTCTGCAATTTGCCCTGAATTTTCGTCACCTGATCGGCGGAAAACTCCAAGGCCCAGGCGCTTGGACCAAGGAGCAGTAGGCTACAGGTCAGGCTCAAGACCGAAAAGATCAGACGCATGGTAAAAATCCTACCATAGTCCTTTACACATTTTCTTCCGGCTGAGCGTGACGATTCCATCGACGGCTGGTGCCTCTTCTTGTTGACGTGATTTAGGATGGCTAGGGTTTGGTGGACGAGGATGATCGTGCGCACCGGAATCCGATCGTTGCCGAACGTTGATCTGGGGCTGATCCACCCCTCGTCGCCGTGCGGAGCATGACGCGCCTGCTTTTCCAGGATCCTCCACGAATGCCTTTATAGCGCCCTGTCGTCGGACCTTGTGGATTGCGAGCCGGCATATAGGCATAGTAGTCGAACCCGAACCAGTCTTGTACCCATTCGGCCACGTTTCCTGCCATGTGGTGAAGGCCATAGGGGCTTCTCCCGTCATCATGTGACTCGACGGCCGCCAAAATCGGGATTTCATGCACATGGTGTTGTCCAAACATCGCCAATGTGGAGCTGGGAGCAGTCTCACCCCATGGGTAGAGGTTCCCCTCCGAACCGCGCGCCGCCTTTTCCCATTCCGCTTCGGTCGGGAGCCTCGCGCGCTTGGCCACACAGAGGTCCTGTGCCTCGGACCATGTTACATAGAGTGCCGGCCAGCGGGTCAAGGTCTGGTCGGACACGAAATGAACGGTAATGACGTGCCAAATGAGTTTCTGGAGCTCAGGAGAAGGATAGAGTTTCTTTCGCTGGAGGTAGGACAGATATTCGCCGAGACTGATCTCATCTCGGTCGATCTCGTAGGTATCCAACCAGACTGGTTGTTGCGGAAGTTCTGTATCGTCAAACTGTGTCCATTTCCCATAGGGATCACCATCGATTCGCTTGCTGCCGAGCAAGAACTGGCCGGCAGGAATTATGACCATCGGTGACGGCCGCGCCAGTTCAGCGATTCTCACCAAATGTTTGGCCAGGTCCGGAGTCGGCTTTGATCCGGATTCTGCCATAGCGGGGCCAGTCATCACGAAGAGAAGAACGACGGAGTGTAGAGACCGGCCAAAACGATTCGACATCAGCCCTTGCTCAAAACGTTGAGGGTGCACTCGAGCCGCGTGAGACTATACGGCCCCATGTTTGTACCTTGCAAGGGTTCCTGCATCAATTGATGCCGCTCTTCCCGTTGATATACGCGACCAGTGTCTGGTCGTTCTGGCACCCTTTCAGAACGAACGACACCCGAATTATAGTATGTGATGGGTATGTCCGAACTGTCGTTGAAAGGAGTGATGAATGAGCAAGCTTCAATGGGTACTGGCTCGGTGGATGCGCCGAGGTGCCGTGAGCGTTGGGGTTGTCACCACGATGCTCGTCTTTTCCGTCAAGGCGGAGACCACGCCACTCGGTCAGGACGTGTTTCTTCAAGCGAGGCAGGTGACCGTGGGAATTCTGGCTGATACGCAAGATCAGCGGGTACCGGAGAAGTACGGGAAGGTTGCGATCCGAGGGACCGGATTCCACCTACGAGACGGCTATGTCATTACCGCCAGACATGCGGCGGAAAGGCATGACTCTACCATGGGAACGACTATTCAGAAGCAGATTCGTCTGCTGACAAACGATCTCCACGAGCTTTCGGCGGATCTTGTCGGCGACAGTGCCTTTATGGATGTCGTGGTCTACCGTGTCACCGAACTGCATCGTGGGATTCTTGCGACGGAGACGTCCTTTGCGACAGGAGAAGCTGTGCCGGGCATGGAGGTGTTCACGGTCGGCTATCCACTCGGCTGGGGACCGACGATGGCCTTTGGGCGACTTGGAAACACCAACACCTTCCTGCAAACCGTCGACACCCGCCTCATTCAAGCTGACCTTTCTGCCTGTAGTGGAAACTCAGGAGGGGGATTGTTCAATGCCCAGGGAGAAATTGTGGGGATTCTGCACGCTGTGATTCAGACCGACAAGGAGGAAAACCAGGCCTATTGTAGCCGTATGGCCTTTGCCATTCCGGGGAATCTTGCGGAACGCATTGTCAACGCTGCCCTCTCAGGCAAGCCGCTGGCATTTTCGAAACTGGGGGTCCATCTGACGTCCGTGAAGGACGGAACCAAGTTGCGCGTAGCCGTCAAGGATGTCACGGAACCGGCCAAGGCGGCAGGTGTCCAAAAACACGATATTCTGCTGGCCATTGATGGAACGGAGATTCTCGATGGCGCTCAGCTGAAGAACTACCTGATCGAGCGCACGACTCCAGGCCAGGAAGTGTCAATCAAGATTCGGCGAGTCGATGTGGACTTGACGTTTCATGTTGTGTTGGGGGGAGGGTGACAGCAGAAACACCGCAAGATGGGAACTGATCACAAGGCAGCGATTGGTGGTTTGGCACTCTCAATTTTGACCATGTTGAGTGTGTCCCTATGGGCGACGGAATCGATTGACCACGGGGCCAGCATCTGGTGTTTCTCTTCTGGCGATGGGTAAAATATGGCATTTCAGCAAGGGCTGCCGATGAAAATACGCACCATCCGTGGGCGAATCGTATGGGCTATCGTGCTGGTGGGATGTATCCCACTGCTGATCGGACTGCTGCTCGCCTATATGTCCGGGATGCGGTCTCTTCGCGATGTGATCGGAGGGAATCTTCAAGCGGTGGCGGTCCAAGCCGCTGATCGTGTGACCATGCTGGTTCAGAATGAAGTGCAAGCTGTTCGGCTACTAGGGTCCACTCCGCTGCGTGTTCGCCAGCCGGTCGAGGCGGCTAATCGTTCCTATCCCATGCAACAGGACCAGGTCCGAAGCGTCATCGATGAGCGCACGAGAATGTGGCAGGAGGGCGTTGAGGGCAGTGCCCATGGGATGGATGCTGAACTGTCCAGGTTCCTCCTTGAAACGAAAATTCGCGGTGGAGATAAAGTCATCGGCCTGCTGATTGCGGATCAACATGGGGCTCTGGTCGCAGCCAGTTCAGATCCCGATCGCGTGTACTTCGGTGATGAATCGTGGTGGAAGGCGATCGCAGTCGGAAGCGGTGATCAGGTGTATGTGAGTGGTTTGATTCCGGCCCAGGAAGGATCGTTTCGGACGCAGGAAGAAACGATTGACATTGCCGTACCCATTCTTGATGAGCGGCAACGGGTGGTCATCGGCGCCGTCAAGGCCTCCTATCGGTTCGATACTCTATTTGCCATGGTGAAGCAAATACGTATAGGGCAGACCGGACATGCCATGCTGTTCGATGCGGCCGGAAATCCGCTTGTCTGTCCTATTCTCCCGAGGCAAGCGCATCGGATACCCAGTCAACTCATGGCGATGATCGTCTCGTCAGAGCCTGGGTGGGCCATTGCTGCAGAAGATGGACATGGCACGAGTGATACGGTCGTGGGATATGCCCCTGTGTCTCAGCTTCAATTGCCGGAAAACCCCTGGCATGTGTTTGTCCGGCAACAACCGGCGGAAAGCTATGCGCCGATCCGCGATCAATTGCGAAACCTTGCGCTCATCGGGCTTGTGATGTTGGGGCTGCTCTGGGGCCTCGGGCGTCATGTGGCAGCCCGCATCGCTCGCCCGATTCAGATCTTGCAAACCGGTGTCGAAGCGATCAGTCAGGGAACCTACGATCGTCCGTTGCAAATCCAGACAGGTGATGAATTCGAGGAATTGGCCGCTGCCGTGCATCGCATGGCCGAGCGGTTACAGGCCTCCCGTGCGGAACTCGAAGGACTGAATGAGGTGCTGGCCCGTCGCGTAGAAGAAAAAACACGGGAAATTACCCGACATATGCGAAGTCTGGAGTTGGCTGAACGACTTGCAACGTTGGGAAAAGTGGCGAGCGGGATTGCCCACGAAATTAACAACCCACTTGGGATTATTTTGAACCGCCTTGAATGTATGGAGGCCGATGCCTCCGGCTCGCTCCTGCCGGGTGAGGTGAGGCGAGACCTCTTGGCCGTCAGAGCACAGGCTGAACGTATTTTACGGGTGACGAGAAGCATTCTCACCTTTTCCCGCGGAACGGTCACGACCCTCAAGCCGGTCGATATCAATGGGGTAGTGCGTTCCTGTGTCGGCATCGCAAGTGAACGGGTGTCGGCCCTTTCCGTGGGACTTGACAGCATCACTGCGTCATCGCTTCCTCTTGTGATGGGCGATCGCGACCGGTTGGAAACGGTCATTCTGAATCTGATCAACAATGGCATCGATGCGGTGAGTCCGCTGGGTACGAACGGGTTAGTCTCGGTTAGGACGAGGCTGGCGCAGGTGGATGGCAGGGCGGGGGTTCAAATCATTGTGTCCGATAACGGGCCCGGCATTTCGAACGAGATCATTGACCGGGTCTTTGATCCATTTTTTAGCACCAAGCCGGCCGGCCAAGGGACGGGTCTTGGACTGTTCCTGACATATGGGATCGTTTCAGATCATCGTGGAAGCATCGAGGTGAAGAATCTGAGCACGGGGGCGATCTTCTCCGTTCTGCTACCCGCTGTCGGGTGCAGCTCGGAGGGGAAGAGGAGAGAGTATGGGTATCCCTGGAAAAATCCTCATCGTCGACGACGAAAAGAGAAGCCGTCGAAAACTGCCGAAGAATTCTGAGTCGTGTGCCGTTTGACTGCCTGGTCTCCTCAGATCCGACTGAGGCGATCAAGCTGATCGAGCGCGAACGTCCCGGTCTGGTATTGACGGATCTTCGAATGCCGAAACTCGATGGGATTGAGGTCTTGGCGGTTGCCAAACGAACAGATCCTGCGGTCCAGGTCGTCCTGCTGACCGCACACGCAACGGTTGAAACCGCGGTCATGGCGATGCGACACGGTGCGTTTGATTACATCACAAAACCCTTCACCGGTGACGAACTGGTGCAGGTCGCATGTCGGGCGTTCGATGTGGGGGTGTCGAGCGGTGTAGCGCAGACGCCATACCGCGCCGGAGCATCTCTAGCACCGTCACAGGCCAAAGGTTTGGAGGACACCGGTCGTTTGGTTGGGAACAGTACACCCATGCTTGAGGTCATGCAGCTGATCAAGCGGGTGGCACCGACGGAATCGAACGTACTCATCTATGGAGAAAGCGGTACCGGTAAAGAGTTGGTCGCTCGGTTGATTCACGAAGCCAGTGGTCGTGCCGACTGCCCGTTTATTCCGCTGGATTGTGGAGCACTCCACGACTCCCTCTTGGAATCTGAACTGTTCGGCCATGAGAAGGGGGCATTTACCGGGGCACATGCGGCAAAACCAGGCCTATTTGAGGCAGCCAACGGTGGGACCATTTTTCTCGACGAAGTGAGTGGAATGACTGGAAATCTTCAAGCCCGGCTCCTACGCGTCCTGCAAGAGCGACATGTGCGGCGTGTGGGTGGGCTCCGCTTAACGCCTGTCGATGTTCGCGTTATCGCCGCCTCCAATCAGGATCTCGAAGAACTCTGCAAACGGGGAACGTTTCGGCAGGATCTCTATTATCGATTGAATGTCATCCCCATACCACTGCCGCCTCTCCGTTCTCGCGGAGGAGACATTCTGCTTCTGGCCAACGAATTTTTGACACAGTTTGCGCAACGGGGCAGGCCTGATGGGGATATGGTTGCGACCATTGATCCGTCAGCGGCCGATATCCTGATGCGATATTCCTGGCCCGGTAATGTACGAGAGTTACAAAATGTGATGGAACGTGCCGCAGTCTTGGTCGATGGAGTCACGGTCACGAGTAGGCATCTGCCTGAGCGGCTTGTGAGCTCGACAGAAAAAGAAGGTGGGCAACCGGAGGCCGCGTCATTCAAACAAGCAAAACAGCAGGCCGTTGAAACGTTCGAGCGGGAATTTCTGATAGAGCTTCTGAGGCGCAACGATGGGCATATGAGCCGAGCGGCGCGTGAAGCGGGGGTCGATCGCAAAACCATTGAGAGAATGGTGAAGCGGCATGGTCTGCGTGGGTTATTCTGAAGACGACTAAGTCGATATGGTCCGTGCCTCCGCATGATACCTGATTGACTCAGCGCGCAGGGAACTGAACACGTCTGATTGTGGCATCGTTCATGGGTCGAGTCTGAGCGTCACCATGAGATTCTAACCACATCCAGTGCTTCGATGCGGCGGTTTCTCTCTCCTCAACAATGGGGCGATCAATCCCCATCTTCGACCAAACCCGATCCATCCATAATCGCCATTTAAATTAATGAGTTCGCTCCAAAGCCATAAATGATTGGGGCGCGTGCGCCCCAAATCCTCTCCACCAGAACTCCTCACGTTGGTGAAAATATCCAGAAAATAGTAGCTGGATACACGGTGATGCGCATAGGAACGGGATTTGCTGTAATCAAAGCAGCCTAATCAAGGTGTCCGTGTGTGATGAAGTGACTGATCTGTCTGGTGGGGGAACGGGAACAACAGGACCGGCCTCCTGGGGAACTCTTCCGGTGTATATCGGACCCTGTCAGGCTTTATGCGTGACAAAGAAGTCTGACGAGCAAAGACGTGAGATCCTAAGGAGGAGGCTAAGCGTTATGGGTGTCTTAAGGAAGTGGGGCTGGTCAATGGTCTATGGGGTAGTAGCCTGTTTTATCTTGACTGGGGAGCTGCCGGCTCGAGCGATGATGTCGCATGATGGTCAGGTATCAGAGGGCGTGCCAAGTGATTTGGCAAGGCCGGTCCACGCACAGGCAGGACCCGCGCTGCAAGATCGGATGTCGAAAGCGATCGGTCAGATTGAACGGGAAGTTCAGACCAAAGGGCCGTTCAAGGGTGCCAGCGCCCATGCCATGCAGCAAGGGATCCTGCTCGTCGCGGAGGACATGGATAAGGTGAAAGTGACACAGGGTGGGCGATGCCCGGCGAATGCGCCTATTCGTGTCTACGACGTGACTGCGATAAACGTCGAAATTACCGTCAATCGATTCGGAGATTTCTATCCCGGCTTCATGTATGCCCTGACCGAGAATGTCGCTGGTGTGCGCGAGGAAGAGGTAAAGAACAAAGCCGCGCGCGAGAGTGATGATCCTACCTTTGCAGAAGGGGCCGTTTCGAACGGTCTTCAAGGGGATCTGATCCAGCCGTTAGTTATTCGGGCCAATCAAGGAGACTGTCTAAGAATTATCCTCCGAAACGAGATCGAAGGCGAACCGACCAACATGATCATCAATGGGTCGCAAATGCTGGTGGCCAGTACAGGGAAGCCGGCTGCTGCGAATAATCCCGATGCGCTGGTCGCACCAGGAAAGACTGGGGAGTTCGAATGGTATATCCCGCCGGATACGCAAGAAGGGGGACATGCCTTTCATAGCCATGCTACCAGAGATCAGTATTCGCTTGGACTGTTGGGGTCGCTCGTGGTTGAACCGCGTGGTTCCAGGTTCCTCAGCCCCTTCACGGGCGAGGACATGAAGAGCGGCTGGGAAGCGATGATTGACGTTGCGAGCGGGTCGGACTTCCGAGAATTCGTGATTTTTTATCACGAGGCCGGTGATGAGACATTTCGTTTGTTGAACCGTAAAGGGGATATGCTGCCTCAGCGGGACCCTCATACGGACACTTATCGGCCTGCGGCGCGGTTACTCAACTATCGGAGTGAGCCGCATGGGACAAGGCTTGAGATGCAGGAACATTTGGTCGGGTTTGCGGATGAGTCGCAGGGGTACGGATCCTACACGTTCGGCGATCCAGCGACGACCATCCCACGTTCCTATCTCGGTGATCCTGCCAAGTTCCGGATGATCGGTGGCTCGGAAATCGTGCATTCGCATCATTTACATGGTGGGTCGATCCGTTGGGCCAGGCAACCGGGGACCAGCAAACTGGACCCGACTCTATCGAAGAGCGGCCCCGTCAAGTTTCCATTGATCAATGACACGTCTGATCGTCTTGATGTGCAGTCGATCGGGCCCTCCGAGATTTACGACGAAGTGATCGAAGGCGGTTCAGGTGGGTTACAAGCATTGGCCGGTGAATTCGTGTTTCATTGCCACATTCCACAACACTATGTCACGGGCATGTGGGGTTTCTGGCGTGTGTATAACACCCTGCAGGCGCCTGGGTTCCAAACCGATGTGATGAAACCGCTCGTTGAATTGCCGGACCGAGCGGGCAAGATGCAAGCGGCCGTCAATTCGGACGCATTGGTCGGCAAGACGGTGGATTGGTATGGCGGGAAGAAGTATGAGATCACGAAAGACAAGACCGATTGGAAAGCCAATCCGGTGAAGGTCTCCATCAAGGATTGGGTTGAATACATGCTGCCGCCGCAAGGTTTGCCTGGAAAGACGGAAGATCAAGTCATGCAGGCCAAGGCCAATGACGCGACGGTGGTGAATTGGAAATGGGAAGGGGCCCTCGCACTCAATGAGCCGGAATCTCCACATAAGTGGGCGGACTATGTGTCTCCTGCACCATTGAAGCGTCTGCCGATCACGTTCGATCCGCAAACAGGTAAGCTGGCCTTCCCTTGGCTCCGTCCGCATCTTGGGAAGCGTCCGCCCTTTGCCCCGAATCACGGTGGCGCACCCTGGTTGGAGCCGTTTCGTGTTCGGGAAGATGGAACGAGAAGCACCGAGCCTCCAAAGCCTGGTGCACAAGGCCCGTGGAGCTTGTGTCCGGAGAATGCTCCTCGGAAATACTTTACGATCCATTCGATTACTCTGCCAATCACGCTGAAGCCGGCAACGGCCAAGACACCGGCGTTGGTGGATCCGTTCGGGATGATCTATGTGCTTCATGAAGAGGAGGCAGAGGTCAGGAAAAATCCTGAAAAGCAGGTGCCCTTGGTCATTCGCGGGAACGTCTATGATTGTGTGGATGTGATCTTTAAGAATGAAATTCCCGACGATGCGCGCACTGGGTGGGCAAACAAGATCAACCTCCACCCGCATTTCTTCCAATTCGACACCAGCGCGTCGGATGGCCCGACAATCGGGTTCTCCTATGACATGTCGCTTCGAGCCTTCACGATGTTGAAGGATCCACAACCGGAGAAGGGGATGCCTCTGCCGGCGAACACGGTGTTGACGGCGGATTCGAAGGGCGGGGCTCGCAGCATCACACTGGCCGACACCTCCAAGTTTCATGTGAACACGGAACTTGGTGTGGGAATGGATGATCCCAAGTTCTTTGAAGTGGCGCGGATCAAGAGCATTAAGGGCAAGACCGTCACATTCGATGCGCCGTTGAAGCACGCGCACAAGAAGAACGATATCGCCAGCGTCGAGTTCATCCGCGAGCGTTGGTACGTCGATTCAGACCTCGGCACGGTCTATTGGCATGATCATGTGTTTGGAACGGATACATGGGGCCACGGGCTGTTTTCCGCGTTCATCACGGAGCCACCGCGCTCGACCTATCATGATCCGATGACCGGGAAAGAGATCCGGAGCGGTCCCATCGCGGACATCCATACGTTGGAGCCGGTGTCTGCGCATATCCGTGGCAGTTTTCGAGAAGTCATGATGCATATCATGGATAGTAACGCGAGAACAGCCGAGTTGATCACCACGGATAATCCTCAGGCGCGAGTCGGAGCGGTTACCGTGGATGGGCCACCGTCCCATCAATTCCCAGAGAAGATCAATAAGTCACCGATGTGGTTCTTGAATGGCGGTGAAGCGACGACGGGCAGCGGCTATGGGATGCGTGTCGAGCCGTTGAGTGTACGTCTGGCCAATGATCCGGACCCGTCGAAGCTCTTCGTATCCGGGATCCATGGCGATCCGGGCACACCGTTGCTTCGCGCGTATCTTGGCGACCCCATCCTTGTCCGGGCGCTTGTGGGATCCGCGAATGAAGTGCACACCTGGCATGTCACGGGCCACTGGTTTCCGATGGAGCGATATGCCAAGGACGCGATGCCACGAAGTACCGTCCATCTGGTGATTGGCGAACGGTATGATCCGGCCATTCCAGCCGCCGGTGGACCGCAGAAGCAAGCAGGAGACTATCTCTACCACAGCGGGCGGGCTTCGCACTTTGCGGAAGGCAGTTGGGGTCTGTTCCGTGTGTTCGATGAGTTGCAAGGAAACTTGAAACCACTCCCTGGGCGCGAGCAGATCCAAAAGTCTGCGCCATCGGTCTGTCCCGCTGATGCGCCGGTAAAAACCTTCAATGTCTCCGCGATCGATCAACAGATCCGGTACCATGACGGAGCGCCGGGAGTCATGGAGGTGGACCTCGAGCGCAAGATGGTCTTCGGAAATGAGCAGGGGAAGATGTATGTCCTCGATGGGGATCGTGGACGAGTCAAGGCCGGTGAACTCAAGCCCAGCCCATTGACTCTGCATGTCAATATCGGGGATTGCCTCAAGATCAATCTTAAAAACGAAATGGCCAAGGAACGGGCTGGGTTCCATGTCGATATGATGGCGTTTGATCCGAAGGATTCGTTCGGCGCCAATGTCGGGAACAATCCCGGGGATCAAACCGTTGGTCCGGGCCAGAGCAAAACCTACACATATTATGCACATCCCGAATACGGGGAGCTGGCCGCCCTGATCCAAGATTGGGGCAACGTCGTGGAGAACCCTCGTAATGGCCTCTTTGGATCGATCATCGTCGGGCCGAAAGGTTCACGGTATCGTGATCCTGTGACGGGCGACGATCTTACAATGAAGAGCAGCTGGCGTGCCGACGTGCTTGTCGATCGAACAATCCCTGGGAATGAGAATCGGAAGAATTACCGCGACTTCTCACTGATGTTCCAGGACGAAGACAACATCGTCGGGGTCAGTTTCAT
>BQXA01000008.1:0-161146 GCA_036984345.1 Nitrospira sp.
CCTTGATCGCAAAGGAGCGTGGGACAATTTCCAGGAATAATTGGCCTCGGTAGCCGGCTCGGATTTCATCGAATCCCGCTGTGAGATCCGTGACTACGCGCGTAAAGACGTCCAGACGCCCGGTCGTGCTCTTTGGGTTTGCACGGGCGCGGACGGTTTTCGGGAGCGCCAGGTGTTCCAGTAGGGGAACCAGGTACACGTGGCCCTTTTCAAGAATGCCACCGTCCGTCAGGTCCATCTCGTACATGACGAGATCGGACTGATAAAAATCCAACACGTTGAGCCGAGACGAGATGGCCGACAACTCGGGTAAGAAACTGCTGATCAAGCGATAGGCTTTGTGCCCCAGGCGGAGATCGAGGCTGGCAGGTTGAAGCTGTCGTTCTTCGATCACCGGCGAAGACGTCACGGCGCGACTCGCGATCAGGCGCTTGATATCTTGAAAAGGGAGAATGCCGGACCGGCGAGATCGTGTGGTCACAGGTCGTCCGACTCTCCGCCACAGCTGTTTCCCCATGAAGCGAAACCGTCTCGATCGGGATAGCTGTCACTGCAGGCCGCGTAGGCTTCCTCATCCGAGGCCTCACGCAAGGATCGGGCGCCCACCATGGGAAGTTCACGCCGCGACCCGGTCTTCGGCTGAGGATAGAGGAACGATTTCTGCTCGTAGTTGCGGAGAACAGCCCCATCCTCGTCGAGATGAACCAAATAATCGTCCGGTAACAAAGGAATCTTCCCGCCGCCGCCTGGCGCATCGATGACGAAATGGGGTACCGCCATTCCACTGGTGTGGCCTTGAAGTGCTTTGATGATATTCAAGCCTGTTTCCACGGTCGTCCGAAAATGATTGGTTCCTTTGGTCAGATCGGCTTGGTACAGGTAATAGGGCTTGACGCGGGCAAGGAGGAGCTGGTGGACCAGACGTTTCATCGTCTCAGGATCGTCATTGACGTCTTTCAGGAGCACGGTCTGCGCGCCCAATGGCACGCCGGCATCAGCCAGTCTGCCACAGGCGGCTTTGACCGCGGGCGTGAGTTCATCGGGATGATTGAAATGTAGGTTCATGTAGATCGGGTGGTATTGCTTGACCATCTCACACAGTGCGGGCGTGATACGTTCAGGCAAGCTTCCCGGCACCCGAGACCCAATCCGGATCAATTCCAGGTGGGGAATCGTTCGAAGCGATTTCAGGACCCGTTCGAGGAGGTGGTCGGGGAGCAGCAACGGGTCTCCGCCGGAGAGAATGACATCGCGCACCTCCCGGTGTTCACGGAGATACTCGATTGCGCGGTCCAGTTCACCCTTCTTGAGGAAGCCGGGTTTGCCGACCAGCCGTTTTCTCGTACAGAAGCGGCAATAGATCGGACATTGATTGGTCACCATCAATAGCACTCGGTCCGGATACCGATGAACGAGGTGGGGCACCGGGCTCATGAGATCCTCTTCCAGAGGATCATCATCAGCGGCAATGTCGTCCAATTCCGCCATATCGGGTACGACCTGTTTCCAAATCGCATCTCCCGGGGATTTGATGGTCTCCAGTACGGTTGGAGTGATTCGCACGGGATATGGGCCGACGATCGCTTCAACCTCTTTCTCGTCGAGCCCAAACCGCTCCGCCAAGTCTTTTGGTTTGACGATACTTCGGGCGAGGACTTGTTTCCAGTCTTCCATGAATCGTCCTTTGTTGATCAGTTGATCCGGCAGGAAGGGTGGTCGTCGTCTTCGTTGGGAGTGTCGGGTATCGCGCGGGCTTGCGACTCGAACTGTGTCGAAGCCGCATCGCCCATTCCGGATGTCCCGTATCGGGTATCCAGATAATTGAGAATATCTTCGGTCTCCGTCAAAATCAGGTCGTCGTCCTTGAGGACCGGGACATAATATTGGCCGGACACGTCGTAAACTTGCGTCCGCATCCGCCTGCTGTCAGGCACGACGATGTCTTGATAGGAGACGTTTAGGGTGCTCAGTTTTTGTCGGACCACGTGACAGTCAGGACACCAGTCGACGTGGAAGAGAGTTAGAGCCACGGTGTCCTAAGGCTACCAGGAAAACGAAGAAAGTGAAATGGCCTTCTTGCAGTTTGTTTGTCCGGGGATCTCAGCTGGTCTGAACGGCACAAGGCGCGAGTATCGCGTCTTTCATACCATGGAGCACTTTTTTGTCGGCGGGGCAGACCGTCGCAAGGATGCCGGCCAGTTCGATCGTTCCGTCTGACACAAAATAATAAGGAGAGAGCCGAGCGCGGCCGGACATATGAACGACCGCAGCCTGCCCCTCATCCAGAAAGTCCATCTCGAACAATCGGCCCTTGTGAAAGGCCTGCAGGATGTAAGGAGTGGTTGGAAAAGATGCCAGCGCGTTGCGCAGCGCGTCGCCCCATTCAGCCTGTGGGAGGTCATGCCCAACAGACACCCCTCGGCTCCCCCAGGCCAGCTCTGAGAATCCTGATGGCTTGATGACGAACTGGCGTTCCTTCTGCGTGGCGTTCTCAAGATCGCTCCAGCGCGCGACGGCCCGAGGGCCGAGAGAGAGGTCTGGAATCGTGGCGATGGGCGGAAGCGGGGTTGGGTCGAGTAGCCAGGTTTTCGGGATGACCTTGGTCAATTGGAGCATACATTCGGTCCCAAGTTCCTTTTCCCAGAAGGGACGCAGGATGGGATGGTGAAACAGGGCAAAGGCTGATTTTTCCTCGAGTGCCGGTTTGTAAGGAGGAGTCACGGAGACCCGCCCCTTCTTGGCGGCATATTGGATCAGTTCGGCTTTGGGGATGTTCAGAAGGTCGAACAGTTCATAGAAGCGGTAGACGACGTCAACGGGTTGCTCCTGCCCGTCGGCATCCAGCCGTAACCCTTCCTCCGTAAATCGAACCTCACGAGGCTCGACGCACCAGACAGAGAGTCCTTCCTTGCGGAGTCGTTCGGCGAGCCACAACATCTCCGGCCGGTAGTCTTTGGATTCCTCAGACACCAGGATGGCCACACAGCCTGCACGTTGGGCTTGATACGATCGCAGCATACGGGCAAAGCCCCGAACCATCCCATCCCGCCCTCCGATGATCTGCGAATGCCCATCATCAAGGTCATGGTAGATCTGAGATAGGCACGCTGTCAGCCCGATGCCTCCGGGAACTGAATCAAGCTCGGTGATCACCATGCCGTCCTGCGTTGGAATGACATCGGGTCTAATGACGGCCGGGATGTCGTCGCGAAACCGTTTCATCCGGCTGTACTGGATGAGTGATTCCGGTTTGCCTTGATCGAGGTAGGCGGCAACCCACGTAGGCTGGAGGCCTTTCACGCTTTCGCTGTAGAGGCGATTGAGCCCCCGATAGAATGAGAGGAGATGCGGACCTAACGCTCTAAAAAACCGGAGTTCGTCCGAGGATAGGAGAAGCGGGCAGGGACTGATGCGCCAGGAAACTCCGAAGAGATCGGTACAGCCCAAACGTGTTCGAATGATGGTACAGCGGTCAGAGGCCGCCGCCGGTGAGAGTGTGGGGCAGATAAGGTGCGCTTGTTCCACGTGGGTATATCCTTTGCCATCGGTGCGTCAGGCAACACAACGGTGTTCGAACCTACAAGACACTGAATGCTAGCACGCAGGACCTAGGGCGACAAGGGCTCTGAGCACGGGCACGATATCGGCAAGATGAAAATTATCATGCGCTGGAAGAGGGGGCGTTCTTGCTACCTTTCAGCATGCGTCGTATGATGGGCACCCGATGGGTCCCATTACAATGGATTCCAAACTAATGGCGAGGGATCTACCTCAACTCGTGCCGGGCTCAACGTGTGCTCGCTGTGATGTTTGCTGCCGTTTCCCGGAAGCGGACAGTTTTCTTCGCCCATACTTTACCTCTCAAGAAATCACCGATGCCGTGATGCAGGGAGTACCTGAGAGCTCGTTCCCGGACAAGTCCGGTTCCCAAGTGGCTCTTGTCAAGGATTCGACTGGTGAGGGGTATCTCTGCCCGGCGTTGGATTCTGCATCCGGCCTTTGTGGAATCTACGAGGTACGTCCCCTTGACTGTCAGATCTACCCCTTGGCGTTGATGTGGAATGCATCGAGCAAAGAAGTCCTCTTGGGATGGGATACGAAGTGCCCCTTTATGCGGGAAGAGCCTCCTCGCTCGATTCAGGCCCATGCTGATCAGGTCGCACATCTCTTAATGCAGGGTGCCCTCTTGGACAAGATCGTAGCCAACCCGAACCTGATCGGCCGTTTTCAGGACGACGTGATCGTGCTCAAGTCTTTGCCTGAACTGACGGCCCGACTTATTCCGCGGCAAGTCGACCCTCGACTCCGACCTCTCACAGTTTCCGATGCCGCCCGATTTGAGCGAGCGATTGAGCGATCTGGCATGAGGTTTCCCGACACCTCGGCTGCATGTTCCTTTCCCTATCATTACATATGGACCTCGCTGCTTCCCTATTGGTGGATGGAGGCTGATGATACGTTCTTTTTGTTCACACACTCGCCGGATGGGTGGTTCATGCCGTTGCCCCCCCTTCGACCTGGTCCTCTGGATGGTGCATTCGAACAGGCGTTCACCTTCATGCATCAATGGAACGGGGACTCGCCGGTCAGCCGTATCGAGCATGTGCTGAATGCGCAGCGAGCCCTACTCACCGCAGAGAGATATCAATTCCGGAGCGCCGACGGAGACTATCTCTACTCAGCGTCGGCGCTGGCAGCGCTGGCAGGGGATTCCTATAAGTCCCAACGGGCGCTCTGTAATCGTGTGGAACGGGAGCATAGAGTTGAGCGCGAACCCTATCGCCGTGAACATCAACAGGACTGTATGGATCTTCAACGGCGCTGGGCCGATCAAAAGCGCGGGGGTAATCTAGACGTGATCGAAAGGTTCCTATTGGAAGACGCAGAAGTCGCCCATGCGTGTGTCTTCGAAGAGTGTGCATCCATCGGCGTGTCTGGGACGGTGATCAGGATTGACGAGACCATCGCGGCGTACACCTTCGGCTATTGGTTGACCCCGCACACCTGGTGCATCTTGCTGGAAGTCGCTGATCGGTCAATTCCAGGTCTGGCGCAGTGGGTGTTTCGTGACACGTGCCGAGTGGCCTTCGCGCAAGGAGCGGCCTCTATCAATGCCATGGAAGATGTTGGTTTGCCGGGATTGCGCGCGACGAAGTTGGCCTATCGCCCAACTACGATTCTCAATACGTGGACGATCACAAGGGTGGCAAGATGACTCAGCTGGAAGAACGTCGGGCATCCACGGCACGACGATACGAATGGTTGACGTTCGTTATGGTGCTGATCACGCTGTTTAGCCTGGGAGTCGGAACCTTCCTGCTAGGGCATGTCGAGCGCAGCATTGTCGCGGCTGTGTGGATCCCGCTTCTGGTCTTGGTCCTCTGGTCGACCGCCCGGTTGCGTGCCGAATATCGACAGGCACAGCAGGAAAGTGCGTGGGCACGGGCGGCTGAAGCGGCGTTGTTACAGAGTCAGGAGCGGAACCGCGCGATCGTCGATACGGCGCTGGATGGCGTCATCACCATTGATGCATCCGGCATCGTGACGGAGTGGAATGCCCAGGCGACGGCGATCTTCGGTTGGACGCGAGACGAGGCAATGGGGAAATCGCTTTCGGAGACCATTATCCCCGAGCGAGATCACGAGGCCCATGCCCAGGGAATTCGAGAGTATCTGCAGTCGGGTCTCGGCCCTGTGTTGAATCGACGTATCGAGATTTCCGCTCGCCACAAAGACGGGCACGAGTTTCCGGTCGAGCTCGCGGTGTCACCGGCTCGCATCGGCGAGACATATATTTTTAGTGCGTTCGTGCGCGATATCACCGACCGACGCCGGGATGAACGCCGGGTAGCGTCCCAACACGCCGTGACCCAGGTCTTGTCCGAGGCACTGACACTCGAAGAAGCCGTGCCCAACATCATTCAGGCCATCGGAGAGCGTCTCGAATGGGATGTCGGTCTCTTTTGGCGGGTGGATAAGCCATCGGGAAGCTTGCGGTGTTTTCACCACTGGCAAAACGTGGGTGTAGCTGCCGACGAGTTTATCGCGGCGAATCCACTTCATGGATTTAAGCTGGGGAAAGGCTTGCCCGGTCAAATCTGGGAACGAGGGCAACCGGTCTGGATACGAGATCTGATGAGTGAACCTGCTCTGGTTCGCGCCGAAGCAGGCACCAAGGTCGGTATTCATGGAGCGTTTGGATTCCCGATTCGCATTAGTGGAGAGGTTGATGGGGTCATCGAGTTCTTCAGCCGCCAGGTGCGCGAGCCGGACGAGGAATTGCTTAGTATGATTGCCGATGTGGCCCTGAGAATCGGACAATTCGGTGAGCGCACCAGAGCAGAGGAGGCCTTGCGTCAGACAGAGGCTCAATTGCGCCAAGCACAGAAAATGGAGGCGGTGGGACGGCTGGCCGGCGGGGTTGCCCATGATTTCAACAATCTGCTGACGGTGATTCGTGGGTACAGTGAGTTAGTCCTTGGTCGGTTGACACCGGGAGACCCTTCGCGGCGTGAGATGGAAGAGGTAAAAAAAGCAGCCGATCGAGCCACCGGCCTCACCAGCCAACTCCTTGCCTTCAGCCGGCGCCAATTTGTGGCCACGAAGATCGTGGATTTGAATGCGATCATCATGAATATGGATGGCATGTTGCGGCGCTTGTTGGGTGAGGATATCGTCGACCTCGGCGTCGACCTCGACCCGCGACTCGCATCGATTAAAGCCGATCCTGGCCAACTTGAACAGGTCATCATGAATTTGGCCGTGAATGCTCGGGATGCCATGCCCACGGGAGGTCGACTCACGATCGAGACCCGTAATGTCGTCGTCGATAAAACTACTCCGCATGAAGCCATGATGCTCGACAAGGGATCCTATGTGCTCTTGGCGATCAGGGACACCGGAGAGGGTATGAGCGAAGAAACGCAATCTCATTTATTCGAACCGTTTTTTACGACAAAAGAAAAGGGGAAGGGAACCGGGCTAGGACTCTCCACCGTGTATGGCATCGTGAAGCAAAGCGGCGGAACGATCGGCATCGAGAGTAAATTGGGACAGGGAACCGTCTGCAAGATCTTTTTCCCGAAAGTGGATGAGGCCGCCCAGGTCGTGCCGGTTGCGAATGGTGCCGTGGGTAGGGCCGTCGGACGGGAAACCATTTTGGTGGTGGAGGATGATCCATCGGTACGGGGCCTCGTGCAAGAGGCCCTCCGTGTCAGCGGGTATGACGTGTTAGTGGCTCGCCACGGTATTGAGGCGCTGTTGACCGGTGCCAAGCACATGGGCCCTATTCATTTGTTATTGACCGATGTGGCGATGCCCCAGATGAGCGGGCCGGAGGTAGCGGAAAAGCTGGCGGGTGTGCGGCCGGACATCAAAGTCTTGTATATGTCTGGCTACCCGGACCATCCGGTGTTCGAGCAGGGTGGGGTCAAGCGGGACACGGCCTTTCTCCACAAACCGTTCACACCGGCCGTTCTCACCCAGAAAATACGCGAAGTACTGGATGGAAATGAAACGACTTAGGGGCGCTCACTGCTCGCCGATCCCTTGATCTTCGCCGCTTATTCCGTTTATTGTGACAGGTGTCTTCCGCCAGGAAGAATTCGGTGATGTTTCAGCCGAGCATGGGAAGTTGATGCAAGCGGCCCGCGAAATCGATTTAGCACAGTATCGTATCCTCCATGAGCCGTTTTATGCGGATGTGTCCGGGGAGGTCGAGCTGTTTACCGTCGCCGCCGAACGACGCTTGCCGGTCATGTTGAAGGGCCCGACCGGTTGCGGGAAAACTCGATTCGTTCAGTACATGGCCTATAAGCTTGGCCGTCCGCTGATCACCGTCGCCTGTCACGAAGATCTCACCGCTTCCGACCTGGTTGGACGATACCTGCTCAAGGGACAAGACACCGTGTGGATGGATGGCCCGCTGACGCTGGGTGTGAAGCATGGGGCCATCGTCTATCTTGACGAGGTGGTGGAGGCGCGGAAGGATACCACGGTCATCATCCATCCCCTCAGTGACGACCGGCGGGTACTGCCGATCGAAAAGAAAGGCCAAATTGTGGAGGCCGCAGACGAATTCATGCTGGTGATTTCCTATAACCCGGGTTATCAAAGTGTGCTGAAAGATTTGAAGCAAAGTACCAAGCAACGGTTTATGGCGATTGAATTCGAGTATCCCAGTGCCGACATCGAATCCCGCGTGATCCAACGCGAGGCGGGAATAGAGCCTGCCGTGGCTGGGAACCTCGTCAAGCTGGGCCACAAAGTTCGCAACCTCAGAAACCATGGGTTGGAAGAGGGAGTGAGCACCAGGCTCCTCATCTATGCCGGCACCTTGATCAAGCAGGGTATTTCGCCTGAACGGGCCTGTGAGGTCGCCATCGCCCGTCCCATCACAGACGACACGGACATGCAACGCACCATTCAGGAATTGGTCAAGGCCATCTTTTAAGTCCTCACCTCCTGTGAGCATCCCTTCTGGAATTGTGCGAGACGGTAAAGATGGTGTGATCCTGACGGTTCATGTCCAGCCGAACGCGTCGAAGACGGAGTGTGTCGGGGTGCATGGAGATGCGCTTAAGATTCGGTTGGCGGCCCGTCCGGTTGAAAGTGCCGCGAACGATGAGTTAATCAGATTTGTCGCGGAATGCTGCGCAATTTCACGGGCAAGGGTGCACATCCAGGCCGGGGCCGAAGCTCGGAGAAAGCGACTCAGAGTAGAAGGCATCTCGGCTCAAGTGCTGGTCGCACGATTATGTCCGCAAATGTGAACGTGGAGGAGTGGAGATGAAGCGAATGCAGATCGGCAACATGGTTGCGGTTGTCCTGATGTTGTCAGCTTGCGCTGGTGCCCGGCCAGTGCTCTACCCCAATGCGCATATGCAATCGGTAGGAAAGGAAGCCGCCGAGCAAGACATTGAAAGCTGCAAAGAGTTGGCAGAATCCGCTGGTGCGGAGGAAAGTAGCGGCAAGACCGGGCGCGTTGCGACAGGCACGGCGGTTGGTGCCGGGGCAGGCGCGGCGAGCGGTGCCCTGGGTGCGGTAATTTCCGGTGCCTCTGCCGGGCTAGGGTCGATGGTTGGGGCAGCCAGCGGCGCGGTCTGGGGCCTCTTAACCGGCCTCTTCCATGCTGTCGCCGGTCCGTCTCAACCCAACCAGGCGTACACGGGTTTCGTCAATCGATGTTTGCAAGAGAAAGGATATGAAGTGACGGGGTGGCAGTGAAGGGGAGGGAGCATAGCCCAGACGGGAGAACACTCGTGCTCGCTGTTCGCGCACGATCGGAATGTGCTCGAACAATGCGCGCAGTTGAGTATCCACCGATCCCCTCCGCGAAGGAAGGTGTGAAAAGAGTATGAGCGCTTCTGTAGAGGTGCCTTGTGTGGTTAGGAAATGCTTGGATATGGCGCGGAAATGAGTACCTACCCGTCCAGTCTATGTGAAAGCCTGTGCGCAATCCGAAAAGTCTCGACAATTCCCTGAAAGGGTGAGAAGTGAAGAACAAGCACAAATACACCCGAAGGGACTTTTGTGGTCAACCCATCCTGGCGGCGGCTGGTTGCGGGCATGCTGCTTCTCACCGTCACGGCCTGTACTGGCCCACAGCCGATCTTACGGTCAAATAAGCAGCTCCACCTGCATGGTAGGCAGGTGGCTCACCGAGCGGTCGAATCCTGTCGGCATCAAGTTGAACGCACGGGCTTGCGTCCTGGCGTGTATCAGAGTGCCAACGCAGCATCCGGCGCAGTGCTGGGCATGACCCTTGGTGGTGCGGTCGGTGCGTCAGCAGGAATCATCGGAGGATTGCCGGGCGTCACAATCGGTGCTGCGGTCGGCAGTGCATTAGGACTCACGATTGGTCTACTCGGAGGTACCTTCAAACCACTCGAACCGGAACCGCCCTATGCTGAGGCCGTCGAGAGTTGTCTCAAGGAGAAGGGATACGAGGTCAGTGGGTGGGAATGATCATCGATAACAAAGTGCATCTAGTACCGAACCCGATCCATGAACAGGAGGCTAGATTCAAGCGTGGTTTCTTGGGACGATGGATTCCTTCTCACCAGAATGTGGACTAGCAAATCAATCTGCTCCCCGACCCTCAGTATCGGTGTTTTCAACACCCCGACATTCTTCCCGCAGGCGCCCTGATCGATCACCTCAATTCTGCCACTGTCATCTTCTACGGTCAGCGTTGTCCGTTCGTGAGCTCGGCCACAGACGAATCTGTTTGTGATGGTCTCGATTTGAATTGCCGTGACGGTGCCGGTCAACCGGATTTCTCGCATCTGATATTGATCTGGATAAGCTAAGATCCTACTGATCGGAATCCGTTCCCGAGAAACGAGGGGGATTTTCAAATAAGAACGTGGGAGCTCATCCGATGCTATCACGGAATCAAACCAAATCACTCCGGTGGAGATGAGTACGACCGTCAGTAGTGCTGAGTAAACCCGAGATTCGGTCACGAGCACCTCGTCTCAAGTCTACCAGAGGCTTGATGGGCTGGAGCCGACTTTTCGGCACAGTGCCGTTGGTTCGACAGCAGGGAACATCCTTCCGTTCTACGACTCAGTGGGCTACATTCAGAAATTCCCATTTCTTACGGTAGGATTTGGCGTTCAGGTGGGAAGGAGATTCTCTGGTATACAAGTTGCCAATGTAAGGTTGGACGATGGTAGTTGAACTGTTTGTGGGCTTGCTGGTTTAAAGGATCAGTAAGGAAGGGAGGCTTTTCATGTTTGTCGTGGTTGGTGCGACGGGGAATACAGGGTCTGCGGTCGTGGAGACATTGCTGGGAAAGAAACAGCCGGTGCGGATCGTGGTCCGTTCCGCTGATAAGGGGGCGAGTTGGAAGACCAAAGGGGCTGAAGTCGCTGTTGCCTCGCTTGACGAGGTATCAGCCTTAGCCAAGGCGTTCGCAGGGGCGAATAGTGTCTATCTCATGGTGCCGCCGAACTATGGCGCGACAGCGTGGCTATCGGATCAACAGGCTCTGATGGATCGGGCCGCTGAGGCAGTCAAGATGAGCGGGGTCAACCATGTGGTGTTTCTCTCGTCCATCGGTGGGCACCTGCCGGATGGCACGGGTCCAATTCGGGCCGTTCATTATGGCGAAGGGAAACTGCGAACGTCGGTCCGGGATCTCACGATCCTACGACCACCCTATTTCATGGAGAATTGGGCGCCTGTGATTGAAGCGGCAAAGGCGCAGGGCGCCTTGCCGACGTTCATTGCGCCTCAGGCGAAGATTCCCATGATTTCGACGAAGGACATCGGCCGGATCGGTGCCGAACAATTGCTCTCCGGTGGAAAGGGGCACCGCATCGTGGAAATAGCCGGGCCGGAAGAGTACTGTCCCGATGATGTCGCTGCAGCGCTTGGTCAGATCCTCGGGAAGACGGTCACGGCCCAACAGGCACCGTTGAGCGCCGTCGTTCCGACGTTTAAGTCGTTTGGACTTTCCGATGAAGCGGCGCGGTTGTTTGAAGAGATGTATACGGCGATTTCGCGCAATGCGATTGTGTTTGAACAGCCCTCGTCGCTGGTGCGAGGCCACGTGACCATAACCGAAGCCTTGCGAGCGATCGTGTGATGGGCTAAGGAGGACACTGCCATGAGCAGCACCGTGATGAGCGATAAGAAGGTCGTCCAGATTCATCCGTACGGGTCGCGTCATTGGGTGGGCGACGGCTTCCCGGTGCGTAATCTGATCCCTGGCAACTCGGTTGGGGAGACACTCTCCCCGTTTCTCCTACTCGATTATGCGGGCCCGGAGACCTTTTCTCCGACCGACCAGCCGCGTGGAGTGGGCGAACATCCGCACCGGGGATTTGAAACGGTTACGATCGTGTACGATGGTGTTGTGGCGCATCGTGACTCCACCGGGAGTGGCGGCGTGATCGGGCCGGGCGATGTGCAATGGATGACCGCCGCGTCCGGCGTCGTGCACGAAGAGATGCATGAGAAAGACTGGGCAAGGAAGGGCGGTGTCTTCCATGCCATTCAACTCTGGGTGAATCTGCCAAGCACCCACAAGATGTCGAGCCCCGGCTACCAGACCCTGTTGAAGGCGGACATCCCCGTGGTCGAACTGGGCGGTGGGGCGGGACACCTACGTGTGATTGCGGGGGAGTTTCGCGGCATATCCGAAGCTATCCCTCGCGGCATCAAGGGGCCGGCGAAGACATTCACGCCGGTCCATCTGTACGATGTGCGGCTGAATGCAGGACACGCCGCCGAGCTCGCCGTCCCGGCCGGGTTCAATACGGCGGTGTTTGTGTTGCAGGGAGGCCTGTCCGTCAACGGATCCGCCCGAGCAGGAGAGGCTGAGTTGGTGCAGCTCGACAATGCCGGTGAGCGCATGACGCTGAACGCAACGGATGACACCGTTCTGCTCGTACTCAGCGGCGAGCCCATCAACGAACCAATTGCCCGCTATGGTCCGTTCGTCATGAATACCAAGGCCGAGCTGGTTCAGGCTGTGAACGATTATCAGGCGGGGAAGATGGGGCACTTGTCATGAATGAGCGAACGCTGCAGATCGAGGTCTACTCCGATGTTATCTGTCCTTGGTGTTACGTCGGTAAGCGACGGCTTGAACGGGCCCTGCAGCAATTGGACGGTGGCCTCAAGGCCGAGATTCACTGGCGGCCGTTTCAGCTGAACCCGACGATGCCGAGGGATGGAATGGATCGACGAACATACCTAGAGGCCAAGTTTGGCGGAGCCGATGCGGCTCGAGCGATCTACGACCACGTCACGGCCGCAGGTGCCGCCGAACGCATCCCGTTCGCTTTCGATCGGATCCAGCGCACGCCTAACACGTTTGCCGCACATCGACTTATCTGGTGGGCAGGGCAGCATGGTAAGCAGGACGAAACGGTGGAGACGCTCTTCCGTCGCTATTTCCTCGAGGGTGGCGATATCGGGATTAGTAGTGCGTTAGCGTCAATCGCTGCTGAGGCAGGGCTTGATCGAGCTGCAACCGAAACATTTCTCGAAAGTCCTGAGGGTGTGGAAAAAGTGAAAGAAGAAGAGGCAGCCGGCCGTCGTCTGGGTATTCGAGGCGTCCCGTATTTCGTCTTCAACGGATCCCATGCGCTCTCTGGGGCTCAACCGCCGGAACAGTTTGTGGCAACGTTCCGAGAGGTTGAACGTCATCTGTCGGTAGGAAAGGCTGGTGTCTAAATGGCTGTGCAAGTCTATGGTTGCAATCATGTGGTGATCGAGGTGACCGATGCGAAGAAGGCGACGAGGTTCTATCAGGACGTGTTCGGCATGAAGATGCTGCGTGGTGGGGAAGGAGCCGCCTGGTGTAAGCTCGGCGAACATCAATTCATGGCCATCTTCGAGGTCGACACACTTCAGCCTGACCGCACGAAGCACTTTGGATTGATGGTCCGTGACGCGGCGCAGATCAAGGAAGTCCGTCGGAAGCTGACGACAAAGTATAAGCTGAGGCTCCATCCTGACTTTCGCTGTGACTTCCGCGATCCGTGGGGCAATCGAATCCAAGTCGGGGATCTCAGTGATGAATCCTTGGTTTGGCTTCTTCCCTATCAAGAAGTGCAGAAAGCCGGGATAACATTCGCCAATAAACCACAAAAGGAGAAACGATCGTGAGCACGACTAATCTACAAGAGCGGTTGACCGATCTGTTCGACTATATCCGCCAAGGCAAGATCATCGAAGCCATGAACGAGTTCTACGACAAGGACACGGTGATGCAAGATAATGCCAATCCACCGACTCAAGGCCTCGTCGCCAATATTGAGCGGGAAAAGCAATTCTTGAGCGGCGTCAAGGAATGGAAAGGATTCAATGTCTCAGCTTCAGGGGTCGGCGACAACGTAACTTTCTATGAGTGCAGCCTCGACTTCATCGCCAACAGCGGGCAATTCGTTCACATGGAACAGGTATCGGTAGCCAAGTGGAAGAATGGCAAGATTGTGCACGAGCGCTTCTACTATGATACCGGTGCCAAGCCGTAAAGATCCCTCGCGAGCAGATGATGTCGAAGCCAACAAAGAGGGAGGGCTTTCTCGATGATCTCTTTCAGGCCTTGCTCCGCCTCCACAAAGCGTTGCTGGACGACGAGCGGGTGGCCTATGAGCGCATACATGGACGGATTCCATCGAATGGAGCGTTTTTGCAACTAGTGTTGAATGATGCGTGGTTTGCCTGGTTACGTCCGTTGTCTCAACTGATGACGAAACTTGATGAACTCTGCGAAGAGGAGGACTCGTCAACCGGCGAAGAGATGTCAGCGCTGCTGGCCCGTGGTCGAACGCTCCTGATGCCGACGGAGGAGGGAGAGGGATTCGGAAGACAGTACCACGACGCGCTGCAGCGCAGCCCTGATGTGGTGTTGGCCCATGCTGCCGTTCGAGCATTGCTTATGCGAGCTCCCCCATAAGCCGTCAGCCGGATGCCGTTGATGCGAAGCGCTGTCTGTCCAAGGGTTGCCCCGTTTCGGCTTTCAGAAATGCTCCTACTCACGTTGCTCCAGTCTTGTCTGGACTTCTGAACAAGAGGGTTTCACGAGGCCACATTCTGATCATTGTGCTTAATAGTGGGTGAGGCGGCAATTCGATGTCCCGTGCATGTCTCGCATTCATACGTGGGAGGCACCTCGGAGTGCCCGACAGCACGCACGTGGGAACCCGGGGATTGGGGTATCGGTGATGATGAAGGCCTGCTGGGGAGCTTATTCCGTCGGGCAGTGGGCCGACCGTGTGCCATCCCTCGATCGATCGCGTCACTATCGTTTGCGCAGTTTTTCGTGTAACCGGTTTCTAATCAAGCCAGTATGTTCAATGAAGCCTTCATGTGAATCAGCTTGCCCTCACAGCTTCAGGTCATTCAGACCATGACGACTCCATCTACAGATTGGATGGATCTTTCCGTGGCCTTACGAACCGGCATGGTGCATTGGCCTGACAATCCGCCCGTGCGGATTGAGCGCATGCAAGAGATGGAACGAGGGGATTCCGCGAACGTGTCGAGGCTCGCACTGAGATCCCATACGGGAACCCATATGGATGCCCCGCTGCATTTTGTGCGAACCGGCCGAGGCCTCGATGAGATGCCCATCTCGGCTGTGATCGGTCCGGCGCGGGTGGTTGAGATTCAGGATCCTGAGTCGATCAAGGCACAGGAACTCGTGGCTCATCACATTCAGTGCAATGAACGCATTCTCTTCAAGACCAGAAACTCTCCGCGCTGTTGGCAGACCGACGAGTTTCTCGACGATTTTGTGTATATCTCACAAGAAGCGGCTCGCTATCTCGTCGGGTGCGGTATCCAAACGGTCGGCGTGGATTATCTTTCGGTCGGCGGATTTCACATGGATGGGCCGGAGACCCATCATGTCCTCTTGGAATCCGGCGTCTGGATAATCGAGGGACTTGACCTCACCGGGGTCGTACCGGGACCGTATGATCTGATCTGTCTTCCGCTTCGCGTGAGACGCAGTGGTGGTGCGACGGCTCGTGCGATCCTACGTCGGCGCGAGTCGGAGAAGGTTGAGGAGGGAACTCGGTTAAGGACCATCTTCGCACGTCGGTTAAGGGCGTCCCCATTCTTGAACCTCAAAACGAGGAGGGCAACCGTGGCTCGAATGAAAGCCGTGCAAGTGAGCAAGTCCGGAGGGGAATGGGAACTTATCGAGCGTGAAGTTCCTGATCCCGGATCAGGGCAGATTCGCATTAAAGTCGAAGCTTGTGGGGTCTGCCATAGCGATATGTTCGTAAAGGATGGTCTCTGGCCCAACCTCCAGTACCCACGAGTCCCAGGACACGAAATCGCCGGGCGAGTCGACGACGTCGGGCCACACGTCACGCAATGGGAAGAGGGCCAGCGGGTTGGAGTCGGGTGGTACGGCGGCCATTGCGGCCACTGTGATGCTTGCCGCCACGGCGATTTCATCCTGTGCCGAGTGGGACAGGTCTGTGGCATCAGTTACGATGGCGGATGGGCGGAATATGTGGTCGTGCCGGCCGAGGCCGTTGCCGCACTCCCTGATGACCTGTCCGCTGAAGAATCCGCACCGCTGCTGTGTGCGGGCGTTACGACCTTTAACAGCCTTCGGAACAGCGGAGCAAAAGCCGGCGACATCGTCGCGGTTCAGGGCATCGGTGGTCTGGGGCATCTCGGGGTGCAGTTTTCCGCAAGACTGGGATATAGGACGGTGGCGATCGGGCGAGGGCTCAACAAAGAACCGCTCGCGAGACAACTTGGTGCCGTGCACTACATCGATACCTGCACGGTGGATCCTGCCGATGAATTACAGCGATTAGGCGGAGCACGAGTCATTCTAGCAACCGCCCCGGATGGCAAAGGGATCTCGTCTCTGGCCGGTGGATTGGGGCACAATGGGCAGCTGTTGATCGTTGCGGCACCGGGCGATCCCATCACACTGAATGCGGTGACGCTTATCACGCAGCGGGCCTCCGTCCAGGGTTGGCCGTCCGGTACCGCCAAGGATTCAGAGGAAACCTTGCGGTTCAGCGCGCTGGCGAGAGTTCGCCCGATGATCGAGCGGTACCCGTTGCATCGGGCCGCTGAAGCTTACCAACACATGATGAACGGCGAGGTACGGTTCCGTGCCGTTCTTGCCATGAGTGATATGCGAAAGAGCACGGGGTAGCATGGGAGAAACGATGAGTGCACGTCAAGAATTGTGGTTGATTCGACACGGGGAAACTGAATGGAGTGCGGCCAAGCGGCATACAGGCCGTACGGACATCTCGCTGACTCCGACAGGCGAGCGTCAGGCTGCGGCGTTGGGGAGCATGCTGTCCGGCCGACGATTTGCTGTGGTACTTTCCAGTTCTCTGCGCCGGGCGCGCGAGACTTGCCGGCTAGCCGGTTATGGCGATGCAGCAGTCGTAACCGATGATCTGCTTGAATGGGACTATGGTATCTATGAAGGAAAAACGACACAGGAAGTCCGATTAGAACAACCTGAATGGTCCATCTGGACGACCACTGTCACCAAGGGTGAGTCGGTGGATCAAGTGGGGGAACGAGCTCAACGGGTGATCAACCGTTCGGTGGAAGCTGAGGGCGGTGTGGTGCTGTTTGCCCACGCCCACATTCTTCGTATACTCGCCGCCTGTTGGCTTGGGCTGCCGCCGGACGCGGGGCGGCTCTTCGTGCTGGATACGGCCTCCGTAAGCGTGCTCGGCTTTGAGCACGGGAGGCGAGTCATCCGACGGTGGAACTTTCTGCAGGAGGAGCGGACATGAAAGCTCAGCACTTAGGCCACGTGGTCTTCTATGTGAAAGATCTGGAGCGATCGCTCGGTTTCTACCGAGACGTGCTGGGGTTCGCCGAAGTCGGACGTATTTTTAACGGATCTGCCGCGGCCCTCACATCCGGTCGAACTCATCATGAACTGCTGTTGATCCAAGTTGGTGACCTTCCGGGTCCCCCACCTGGTCCACGGCGAGGACTCTATCACATCGGCATCAAGGTCGGAGACAACCTCGACGAGCTTCGTCAGGCGAAGCGAGAGTTGGACGAAGCGGGAATTTCGATCGACGGCATGAGCGACCATACCGTGAGCCAAAGTCTCTATCTGAAAGATCCCGACGGGAACGAAGTTGAGCTGTATGTCGATGCCGATGAGTCAATCTGGAGGAGCAACCCTTCGGCCGTTGTATCGCCGATCAAGCCCTTACGGTTATAAATCCCGCCGTGTCGACATCCTGGGCGGTGGTTTCATTTCGAATATCCAGAAATGAGTGACGGGGACGCTAGGTTGCCGGCTTTTTCCCGGCAGAGGATCGGTACTGCTCTACATTGGCCAGGATGCGGTCCTTAGGTATTCCGAACCGGGTCAACGCATGTCGGATGAGAGTCGACGACGTCTCGACATCAGGCTGTATGACTTCAGTTACCCCAAGCGCACCGAGTCGTTCCGCTTCTGCTGATCCATGCGCTCGAGCCAAGATGGGAACGTTGGGATTGAGATCGCGCATGCGCCCGATGGCGAGCGCTGCAGATTCAATCTCTGGTAATGCTACGATAATCAGAGAGGCTTCTGCCGCTCTGGCCTTCATCAGCAACTCGCGGTGCGAGGCATCACCATAGAGGCATGGGGTACCTCGAACTTGTAGTCGCCGAATAGTATCTGGATTTCGATCGATCACCACATACGGAAGGTGAAAGGCTTCCAACGCGGTCCCAAGTGAGTGCCCCACTCGCCCAAATCCACATAACACCACATGCTGCTGAATCGATTCACCTCCCGATGGCCAGGGTGCCATGTCGAGCTGGGGATGAGCCACACGCCTCCGACCGATCCAATTCGGTACGTATCGAACCAGTGCCGCATTGATCAGAATGGTAATGAGAGAGGCGGCGAGTGTCGCGTTGTACACTTCACTTCCGATATGACCAGCCGATCTTGCAGCCTGGACTAGTACGAACGAGAACTCGCCGATTTGCGTAAGACCGATCCCCACCAGGATTGCGGTAGCCCATGGGTATCCGACCAGCCGCACGACGGTTGTCCGAGTCACAAACTTCCCCACGATGATCAAGCTGATCATCGTCATGAGCAGGGAGAGGTTGTCGACGATCACGTGTGGATCGATCAGAATGCCGATGGTGACGAAGAACAGCGCGACGAACGCGTCACGGAGTGAGAGCAACCGAGCCAAGGTTTCATGCGCGTACTCGGACGCGCTGATGATCAGACCGGCCAAGAAGGCTCCCAGAGCGAGGGAGAGTCCGACCATTTGCGTGACCGCAGCGGTTCCAAGGCTGATGGTCAGGGTGATCAGCAGGAAGAGCTCTTGGTCCTGAGTTCTCGCAACGTGCGTCAGGATCGACGGGATGACTTTGGCGCCAAGGTATCCTAGTGGCACCAGAATTAGGAGAGCCCAGATCAAGGTCTCACTGATCAGGAGCAATCGTCCGGTGTCGAACTCCCCAAGAGCCGGCATCAACACCGTCATCGCCACGACTGCGACGTCTTCGACCAGGACGATGCCGATCATGACCCGTCCATGCATTGAACGAAGCTCACCCCGATCGACAAGGAGACGGACGAGGACCATGGTGCTTGCGATGGACGTGACGGCTCCGATCACAATGCTTTGAGTTGTCGACCATCCGATCAAGCTTCCCAGCACGACGGCTGATCCGATCGACAAGAGGATCCCAAAGAAACCGCCTGCTAGGGCGACCCATCTGACACGCATCAGATCCTTCACGGAAAACTCAAGCCCGATCGAGAACATCAAAAGAATGACGCCAATGTCTGCGAACAACTCGAAGGCGTGAGGTTCCGAGACCGTTGGCCCTGGGGTAAAGGGACCAATTGCGATTCCACCCAGAACGTAACCGAGGATGAGTGGTTGCCGAGCAATCCGGGCGAGTATGCCCCCCGCAACAGCGGCAAGGAATACAATGGCAATATCTTCAAAGAATATGGAATTGGGTTGCACCCGAGACCTCCCAAGCAAACTTTGCTTACGATACGTTTGCCATGGCCGAACGAATGCCAAGCTACAAACCGAAGAACAACAATACCATAGCTGCGATGAATGATGCCGTCATGGCATAGTCGGTATTACTTCGCCGATGGAGCACATCCAGAGAAATATTCCTCGACAAATACTATTGGAGAGCGTGCGAATACCGTGTTGAAACGATATACTTCACCCGCTTTGTTCGATCTCAACTAACGAGAGGGAGGAACGATCATGGCACAGCCACGCATTGCAGCGAAGGAGCCGTCAGTGCTGACGTTGGAGGCAGGCACATACTATTGGTGCTTGTGTGGGCGATCGAGGGACCAACCGTTCTGCGACGGGGCGCATGAGGGAACCGGAATCGAGCCGGTGGAATTTACAGTCACGGAAACCAAAGAAGTGGCGCTGTGCCAGTGTAAGCACACCAAAACGCCGCCGTACTGCGACGGCACGCATCAGACACTCTGACGATCCAACAAGTTCCACGCGCCATCTGGTCGTCCAGTACGACCGCTTGAGACCTCGGCTGGTGATGGTCCATACTGACGCATCGTATGGAACCATCACCCTTATCCCCCTGCGAAACCCTATCGGAACGGTATCAGGCCTTATTAGAAGTGGCGCAAGCCATTTCCTCGCATCGGGATCTTCATGAGCTGTTTCGAGAACTTGCTCAACGCCTCCCCCGCGTCATGCATGTCAATTTTGTCGCGCTGTCCCTGTACGATCCAACCAAACGCACCATGCGATTGCACACCATCCAGGCCAATGTACCGGCCGATCTTGTAGGAGGTCATGAGGGGCCGGTCGACGAGAGCCCTGCGGGGATCGTGTTGAAAACACAGCAACCCATCCTCGTGCCGAATCTTGTGAGTGAAGCTCGATGGCCCACAGTCACGCGATGCATGGCAGAGGACAAGGTCAACTCGTTTTGTTTTGTTCCGTTGACGACCGCCGTCCGACGGTTGGGTGCCATGGGGTTTTTAAGTTTGGAGGAAGAGGCCTATAACGAGGCGGATCTGGAGTTTCTTCAGCAGGTCGCGAAACAGGTGGCTGTAGCGGTTGAGAATGCCTTGGCCTTTCAGGAGATTGCGGAGCTCAAGGAGAAGTTGGCCAAAGAGAAGTTGTACCTGGAAGAGGAACTCCGCCTCGAGCATGGGTTTGATGACATCTTGGGCGACAGCCAGGCCTTGAAGAACGTCCTGAAGCAGGTTGAGGTGGTCGCTCCGACCGATTCGACGGTCTTGATTCAGGGGGAGACGGGGACCGGAAAGGAACTCATTGCCCGCGCGATCCATCGGTTGAGCGCCAGAGCCGAGCGCACGTTCGTGAAACTGAACTGCGCGGCCATTCCGACGGGACTCTTAGAAAGCGAGCTGTTTGGGCATGAACGAGGTGCATTCACCGGGGCCATCGCACAGAAAGCCGGACGGTTTGAATTGGCCGATAAAGGGACAATTTTCCTGGACGAGGTGGGTGAAATCCCCCTTGAGCTACAATCCAAGCTGCTGCGTGTGTTGCAGGAACAAGAATTTGAGCGGCTGGGGAGTACCAAGACGATCCGAGTGAACGTGCGCCTCGTTGCCGCGACCAACCGGGATCTCAAGACGTTGGTCGAGCAGCATCAGTTTCGAAGCGATTTGTATTACCGGTTGAATGTCTTTCCGATCACCTTGCCGCCGTTGCGCGAACGCCGTGAAGATATTCCCATCTTGGTCCGATATTTTACACAGCACTACGCAGTACGAATGAAGAAGAATATTCAGACTGTCCCAGCCAAGACGCTGGAGGTGCTATCGCGCTACGCATGGCCGGGTAACATCCGAGAACTGGAGAATCTCGTCGAGAGATCCGTCATTTTGACACAGGGGGTGGACTTGCAAGTGCCGATGAGAGAATTGCAAGCTGAGAACCGTCTTGTGACGACGTCAGCCATCACGCTTGAAGAAGTTGAACGTGACCAGATCCTCCGTGTCCTCCGTGAGACCAAATGGGTCGTCGGAGGCCCTGATGGAGCTGCGGCCCGCTTAGGACTCAAACGAACAACCCTCCAATCAAAAATGCAGAAGCTCAATATTACTCGCCCTCCGGAGTGATCCGCACTTCAACCGTCGAACCGGTGGATTCTTCCTCCAAATAGAACGTCCAGATATCGCCTTTGCAGGTACATTCATTACACCCCGGCTCCCTGGCGAAAAGCCTGTCTTCCGGTGATAGAGCCGCTTGCGGAAACATATCACGCTCCAGTAGCTGCCGCCGAACATTCGGCGGCATGCCGGGGAGTCGGCAGATCTTCAACGGTTTTACGTCAAAACTCTCCCTCCCCCAAGAGGCTTCTCCCCTTGTAGTTCAACGACATCGGTGGCATCAGTCTTTCAAATTCGCTCTTGGAACAGGGGTTGCTTTGATTCTTTGTACACGAATCTCTCTGATAGGGAGGTCAACCATGGCGACATCAGGGTTAGAACACAAGGAGTTCATCGGACAAGAAGGCATTCCCAAATCCGCACCCTGTTCCAGATGCCAGGGGCTCATGGTCATCGAACAGGGGTTCGACTCGCTGACTGGCTCCGGCCCGGCAAATATTTCGCTACGGCGATGTGTGCAGTGTGGCGAAGTGATCGATCCCGTGATTCTCCAGAATCGTCGGGTGCAGAACGGAAGGGCTCTTCCGCGAACCTCGAAGTCAGAAAGATACGAGGGGTACCGTTATGCATCCCGTATCAAGATAGCGCCATGCATCTTGCCAAGCCATATGGAGGGACTGAATGACATCAGCGAATCGATATTTAACATCGTGGGAGAGGTTCTGGAGTACGACCACGGGAACACCGGGAGAAATATTCTGGGACGCCGATCCTAAGTATGCGGCGCAGGAAGATCTACAGCTCTTCCGAGACTATCTCGATCCGAAACTTCCATTGATCGACCTAGGCTGTGGCAACGGCACCCAGACCCTATTTCTCGGGAAGCACTTTACGAAGGTCATCGGAACAGAAATCGCACCGGCTGCCGTTGAACTCGCCGGAAAGACTAACGCCGCACAGAATGTCTCGTATCGCTTGCTTGATGTGCTCCGTCCGGATGCTGCGGAAGCGATTCACAAGGAACTTGGTGATGCCAACATCTATCTACGAGCGGTGCTGCACCAACTGTCGCCTGTAGATCAATCGACGGCCATTGAGTCGATTGAGCGACTTCTCGGAGCCACAGGGACACTGTACTTGATTGAGTTATCCTCGGCCGCCGAACCCTTCTTTGCGCAATTGATTCAGCAACATGGGCCGCCTCCAGGCTTGGCCCGAGTATTTGAACACCAGATCACGCCGGGACTGCTCCATGAAGATGACTTGCCGACGCTGTTCCCCGCAGATCGCTTTACGCTGCTCAAGACGGGACCGAGTCATGTGCGGACGGTACACAGCCTTCCCACTGGGGAGATCGTGAAGGTGCCGGCCTTTTATGCCATCTTTCGGCAGTGCCAATATTAATGTCAGTGAAACTCAACCGGCCGGGCGCTTCCCAACGTCGCCGGAAGAGAAGGCATGTACATGGAGACGACAAGCTCACTAGACGTAATTAATCACCTTGTTAAGGCAATGAACGCCTGTCAACTTGAATCGGCCTTGACCCTGTTTGAGCCAGGCGCGTCGTTCGTCGTGAAGCCTGGTATCGTGGTGAACGGAACAGCCGGGATACGCCAAGCTCTTGAAAGATTCATGGCGCTGAGGCCAACGATTACCATCGAGGCACAACAGCTCGTAGAGGTCGGCGATATCGTGCAGTACTGTGCCCGCTGGACTATCCGAGGAACTGATCCTCAAGGGAACCCGGTACAGCTCCAGGGGCGATCGTCTAGCATTCTTCGCCGGCAGGTCGATGGCCGTTGGCTCTTTCTACTGGACAATCCCTGGGGTACGGATATTGTTCCTTAGACGACAGGCGTCGAGGAGGGGAAAGAGTTGTTAAAGATCACCCGACAGCGGGGCGCTGGATCTCGTTCAGTTTCGCTTGTTCTGGAAGGACGGCTTGCTGGTCTCTGGGTCGAGGAGCTGAATGCCTATTGCCGTGAGATGTCTGTGAATCAATTTCGTTGTGGGACAATTGATTTAGGGGGTGTGACCTACATCGATGCCGAGGGGAAAGCCTTACTCGCGCGCCTCTGGCGAGAAGGGGCTGAGTTGCATGCATCAGGATGTTTGACTCGATGTGTTGTCGAGGAGATCACCCGAACCGGTCAGGGACAAGAAACTGCTCCGAGGGGAGATTGATGAGAGATTGTCTCCCATCGAGCCAGCCGGGAAAATTCTTGACCGGCTTGGGCTTGCCGCCGTCTTCTATGTCTCGGTACAATGATTCGTTTGTCTGTAGGGAAAACTGATGAGCGCTTTAAAGTTAGGATAGGTAGCATGCTGATGGATTCACGCCTCGCGCAACATATTTCGTTAGGATTTCTTAGTGTGTCTCTTGCTCTGACTGTTGGGTGTAAGCAAGAGGCTGGGTCGATGCCTCCACAGGAAACCCCTCAGGTTGAGGTGGTGACCGTCCAGACCCAGACGGTCCCTGATGAACCGGAATTTATCGGGCAAGCTGAGGCCTCACGTCCGGTAGAGATCCGTCCTCAGGTCACAGGCATTCTGAAGGCCGTCTTATACAAAGAAGGTCGGGACGTCAAAAAGGGCGCTAGGCTCTACCAGATCGACCCCGTTCCATTTAAGGCGGCAGTTGCAAGTGCCAAAGCCAAGATTGCACAGGCTGAAGCCCGCGTGGTGCAAGCCAAACAGGATCTGGCAAGAGTCAAGCCGTTGCTGGTGGAGCAGGCGGTTAGTCAGAAGGATGTCGACGACGCCATCGCCGAAGAACTCTCGGCCAACGCCGCCATGCAAGGCGCGCAGGCCGACCTCATCAAGGCGCAGTTTGATATGGACAATACGCTCATTACGGCTCCGATCACCGGAATTATCGAGCGAAGCCGGTACTATGAGGGGCGACTCGTCTCGGCCCAGACCGACCTGTTGACTACCATCCATCGTGTCGATCCTATGTTTGTGGTCGTCAACGTTCCCGAAAGCTTCATCTTGAAGCGACGACGGGACATTGAAGCCAAAAGAATCGCTCATCCAGGTGTATATCAATTGCGTGGTCGGCTGACCCTCATGGATGGGACGGCCTATCCAGATGAAGGGGTGCTTGATTTGCTGGAACCAGGGCTGCGGACAGAGACCAGCGCACGTGAGGTCAGAATGACGTTTCCCAATCCCCAGCGTACGCTCTTGCCCGGACAGTTTGTGAAAGTGCGATTCACAGGCGATACCAAGACCGACGCCGTTCTGATTCCGCAACGAGCCGTGATGCAAGGGCCCCAAGGGCCGTTTGTGTACGTCGTCAGCCAGGACGAGAAAGTGGAAATTCGAGATGTCGTGGCCTCCGATTGGAAAGGTGACCAATGGCTCATCGATGCAGGCTTAGCTGCCGGAGATCGTGTGGTGGTGAACGGGCTGATGAGAGTCGGTCCCGGTGCGCCGGTAAAGCCTGTTCCGTGGGTCGCGGCCAACCAGGCTGGTACGGAATCGGTTCCTCCCGCTTCTCATTAAGGATCAGAGGTGATCTCGCACGTCTTTATCGACCGACCGATTCGCGCGTCGGTGATCTCAATCGTAGTGGTTGTGATGGGGCTGCTTGCCATGCAGTTCCTCCCGATTGCGCAGTTTCCTGAAATCACCCCACCGGTGGTTCAAATCGATGCCGATTATCCAGGGGCCAGCGCCGAAGTAGCGGCTGAAGCGGTCGCGAGACCGATTGAGGTTACGCTTCCCGGTGTCGACAATCTCCTGTATTACGAATCCACCAGCAGCAGCGATGGACATGTGTCGATCAAGCTGACCTTTGAGATCGGCACGAATCCAGACATTGCCCAAGTCCAAACTCAGAACCGTGAAAAACTTGCCGAGCCGCAGCTTCCCCCGGAAGTCGTGCGCCAGGGTATCTCGGTCAAGAAACTCTCACCGGATCTTGTCCTGGTCATTGCGCTGAAGTCCACTGATCCGCGCCACGATGCCGTCTTTCTCTCAAACTATGCCACCCTACGGATCGTCGATGATTTGAAACGCGTCAAGGGGGTGGGAGATGCGCTGGTGTTCGGGCAACAGACGTACAGCATGCGGATCATCCTGAATCCCTTGCTGATGGCCAAGCTGGAGCTGACCCCGAGTGACATCATTGCCATCGTCCGGGAGCAGAATCGTGACTATCCGGCGGGAACGATCGGGCGTGAGCCGGCTCCGAAGGGAACCGAACTGACGATCCCGATTATCACGAAGGGTCGTCTGACGGACGTGAAGGATTTTGAAGAGCTCATCGTGCGTGCCCTTCCGGACGGCTCTCTGGTTCGACTGAAAGACGTCGCGCGTGTTGAATTGGGTGCTCAAGCCTATGGCTTGGAAGGCCGCTGGAACAGCAAACCCACGACGTTCATCCTGACGTTCTTGGCTCCAGGTGCGAACGCGCTCGATACTGTGCGCCGAACCCGAGCGAAGATCGATGAGCTCTCTCAAAACTTCCCACCCAGCGTCTCCTATGACACGCCGTATGACACGACTCGATTTATCGAGGTGTCCATTAAGGAAGTCGTCAAGACGCTGCTGGAAGCGATGGTCCTGGTTGTGCTCGTCGTGTATCTGTTCTTGCAGACGTGGCGAGCCACCATCATCCCGACCGTGGCCGTGCCGGTCTCTTTGATTGGAACGTTCGTCGGCCTCTACGCGCTCGGGTTTTCTATCAACACGATTACGCTCTTTGGCATGGTGTTGGCGATCGGGATTGTCGTGGACGACGCTATTGTGGTGGTCGAGAATGTCGAGCGGCATATGCGCGAGGATCGGGTCTCCGCGAAGGAGGCGGCGAAACGAGCGATGAACGAAGTCACGGCTCCGGTCATCGCCATCGTCCTGGTTCTTGTCTCCGTATTCGTGCCCGTCGGATTCATTGGCGGCATCACGGGTGCGCTCTACAAACAATTTGCGGCGACGATCGCCATCTCGGTCACGGTTTCAGGGTTTGTGGCCCTGACCTTAAGCCCCGCGCTTTGCGGCGTCGTTCTCACACCGCAGCATGGGAAACGGAACAAGTTTTGGGACTGGTTTGATCGCGCATTCGGTCGGACTCAACACGGCTACGCGAGTGCCGTTGCGGGGCTGGTAATCAGGCCGGTTCGCGTCATGGCTGTATTCGGTCTACTCTTGGCCTTGTCGTTCGGCCTCTTCCAGACATTGCCGAAAAGTTTTTTGCCGGAAGAAGATCAAGGCTACTTTATCGTCATTGCACAATTACCGGACGGGGCTTCTAAACAACGGACTGATGCCGTTCTCGAACGAGTGGAACGCTACTTTCAAGCGATTCCGGCCGTCCACTCGACAGATGCCCTAACCGGGCAGAACTTCGTATTCGGCACCAGAGGTCCGAATTCCGCGACGATGTTTGTGCCGTTGGTGCTCTGGGATGAACGACCGGAGCCGCAGTATCATGCCAAGGCGCTCGTCGGGGCGGCCTATGGAGAATTTGCGAAGATTCCCGAAGCGCTGCTCCTTGCGTTCAATGCCCCCTCGATTCGCGGGGTGGGCGCCGTGGGCGGGTTCTCTGGGCAAATCCAGGATCCGACCAGCGGCGACTTCAAAAAATTCGCCATGGTGGCACAGGAATTCGTCGAACGCGCACAACAAGAACCGGCAATCGGGAGGATCGGGACGAATTTCCGTGTCTCCTCCCCGAGACTGTTCGCCGATGTGAATCGGGAACGGGCGAAGTCGCTAGGCATTCCGATTTCCGACATCTTTGATACCTTGCAGGCGTACTTTGGTAATTTCTACATCAATGACTTCGTGAAGTTCGGTCGGGTCTATCATGTCCAAACAGAGGCTGAGGCCGAGTACCGGTCGACACCTCAGGATCTCTCAAAAATCTATGTCCGGGCGCGAAGTGGACAGCAGACCCACATGATTCCACTGGATACGGTGGTGACCGCGGAATATCAGAGCGGGCCGGATCCGGTGAATCACTTTAATGGGTATAATACGGCACTGGTTTTGGGAGCCGCGGCGCCGGGTTTCAGCTCAGGTCAAGCCCTTGAAGCCTTAGAGCGGGTCGCAAACGAGGTGTTGGCTCCCAAAGGCTATGCGCTCGATTGGAGTAATATTTCCTTTCAAGAGCGGCGAGTGGAGGGCCAATCAGGTCAGGTGTTTATCATCGGACTGTTGATGGTCTTTTTGGTCTTGGCGGCTCAGTTTGAGAGTTGGGTGGTTCCGTTTGCGGTTATTCTGGCGGTACCGTTTGCCGTCTTCGGCGCTCTGACGGCGGTCTGGCTCCGAGGGTTTGAAAACGATATCTACTTCCAGATCGGTCTGGTTACGTTGATTGGGTTGTCGGCGAAGAATGCCATTCTGATCGTGGAGTTCGCCAACAAACGGTATGAAGCGGGACGTCCATTGATCGAAGCGGCGGTCGAGGCAGCGAGGCTGCGCTTCCGTCCCATCATCATGACATCGATGGCCTTCATTTTCGGAATGGTTCCGCTGGTGATCGCCAGAGGAGCAGGGGCAGCCAGTCGTCAGTCGATCGGAACCGGCGTTATGGGGGGCATGCTGGCAGCGACATTCCTTGCAATCTTTTTTGTTCCGTTGTTTTATGTATTGATTCGAAAAGTGACCAGATCTCAGACGCGGGCGGTTGCCGGATCCGATCCATCGACGGTCCCACATGAGTCAGAGGAGAAACCATAACGTGCAAGCTTTGCTGATCATCGTGCTGTCGTCGCTCATGCTCTCCTGCGCCATGGGTCCGGACTACACGCGGCCGCAGACCGATACGGAAGATCGGTTCCGTATGGCGGATGGACAGTCGGATTTGCCGTCGTTGGCGAACTTGCCGTGGTGGGAACTATTGCGCGACGAGCAGCTTCAGCAACTCATTCGTATGGCGCTTGCGGAAAATTACGATCTTCAGCGCGCCGTTGCGACGGTCGATGAATTTCGGGCGAGGGCCCTGGTCTCTCAAACCGACTGGTTGCCGCAAATCACGGCTGCCGCGAGTATGCCGGCCGGTCGAAAGGCAAACTTTCTCTTTCCCGGCTTTGCCAGCCCGTTTAATTATTACACGGTGGGGAACCTGGCGTGGGAGGTCGATCTCTGGGGACGTATCAGACGATCCACCGAGGCGGCGCGCGCCGATCTGTTGTCTAAAGAAGAAAACCGGCGTGCCGTGACGATTCAATTGGTCAGCGCGGTTGCTGAAGCGTACTTTAATCTTCTTCAATTCGACCTCCAACTTGACATCGCGAAGCGGACGCTTCAGTCGTGGGAAGAGTCGGTGCGGATTGCCCAGGCGCGGCTGCGCCAAGGGATGACGTCGAAGCTGGATGCGGATCAGTTTGAAGCGGAACGTGCCAACGCGGCGGCCCGTACTGCTGAGCTCCAGCGGCAGATGGTGCAGGCTGAAAACCACCTGAGTGTACTGCTCGGGCGTAGACCCTTCTCTGTTACTCGCGGGCACTCGCTGGATGAGCAAATTGTGCCGCCGGAGGTTCCTGCCGGATTGCCGTCTGAGTTATTGCAGAGACGTCCCGATTTGCTGGTAGCAGAGCGACAGTTGGCTGCGGTCACCGCGCGCATCGGGGCAGCTAAAGCCGAGCGATTCCCCAGGATTACATTAACCGGACTCTTGGGCGTGGCACATCCTGAACTGTCCTTGCTGTTCACCGATGCCTCTTCGTTCGGGGTATTCGGAGCCGGATTGGCTGCCCCTCTATTGAACGCGCAGGTGTTGGGATTTCAACAGGAAGCAGTGGAAGCTCAAAGCAAAGAAGCGTTGGCGCAGTACCAACAGGCCGTGCTCACGGCCTTTCGTGAGGTTGAAGATGCACTCATCGCCGTACAGACGGCACGGACGCAACGCGAGTCACAACAGCAACAAGTCGCCGCCTTACAATCGGCATTGAAATTAGCAGAGCTTCGGTATAAAGGGGGGCTTGCGAACTATCTTGATGTGCTCGTGGCGAGGAGAAGTTTATTCGAGTCCGAACTCGCTTTGACGAGTACAAGGCGCTTACTCTTGGCATCGGTCGTACAACTCTACAAGGCGCTCGGAGGCGGGTGGTCTCCCGAGATGGCATCCGTTGAGCAACCGGAAGGATAGAGTCTGTGGATCAACAGGCATCGCGTCAATTTCCTATTCATGACTTATTGGCCAGGCGGTGGAGCCCACGAGCGTTTGACGAACGGCTTGTTGACCCACAACTCCTCCAGCCGCTTCTTGAGGCAGCTCGATGGGCTCCTTCATCGAACAATGAACAGCCGTGGCGATTTATCGTGGCGAGTAAGCAGCACGAGACGGATTGGACTCGCCTGTTCGAGTGTCTCGCGGAGGGCAACCGGCGATGGGCCGTTCGTGCCCCGGTCTTGGTGCTTTCCGTGGCGAGCTTGCATTTTGAAGATGACGGCAAACCGAACCGGCACGCCTTTCATGATACTGGCCTGGCTACAGAGAATCTTGTCCTGCAGGCGACGGCACAGGGATTAATCGCCCACCAAATGGCGGGCTTCGATGTGGAGAAGGCAAGGACTGATCTTAGGATTCCAGCAGGGTACGAGCCTGTCGCTATGATCGCTGTCGGGTATCCCGGAGATCCTGCCATCCTTCCGGAACGGCTGCGGGTACGAGAACTTCAACCGAGGATTCGTCGGCCCATCGGTGAATGGGCATTCCTTGGGCAGTGGGGCCAGTCGATTCTACAGGGAGACCAGGATCCAGGAAAGAGGAGCTAAGCGGATGAAATCGTTGAGTGGAAAGGTCGCGATCGTGACCGGGGCATCCAGTGGAATCGGTCGAGCTATTGCGGAACGAATTGCGGATGAAGGCGCGATCGTTGTCGTGAATCATTCAAAAAGCGCTGAGAAGGCGCAGCAGGTGGTCGTGGGAATTCAAGCAAGAGGTGGCAAGGCCTTGGCGGTGCAAGCCGACCTGAGTCGTGTGGCGGATGCGCGTCGTCTTGTGCTCGATACGGTCAAGCAGTTCAACCGGCTGGACATCCTGATCAATAACGCGGGCAAGTTCATGCCAAAATCGCTTGAGGAGACCACTGAAGAGGACTTTGATGGTGTGATCGCCTTGAATGCCAAGGGGCCCTACTTTGCCATGCAAGAGGCGGCAAGGGTATTGAAAGATGGCGGACGAATCGTGAATATTTCGACGGGTGGGACACATCTCAGCTTTCCGGGCGCTACCGCGTATCTTGGGAGCAAGGCGGCGCTTGAACAGTATACGAAGGGGTTGGCGCAGGAATTGGCGCCCAAGGGGATCACGGTGAATACCATTTCGCCGGGTTTCACCGAAACGGGGATGATGCTGGAAGAGTATCGGCAGATCGGCATGCAGCTGTCGCCCATGAAACGGCTAGGAGTTCCCAAGGATATAGCTGATGTCGTGGTGTTTGTCGTGAGCGAGGACGCGCGGTGGCTGACCGGGCAGACGATTCAGGTCGGAGGTGGGGTCGTTATGTAGCGTCATCGGGATGCCCGATCTGATGTCGCGGAACCAATGCGCTGCATACACGCTGATCCAATAGGCCATCTCGCCACGGTGGATCCGGTCATGCGTCGGTTGATCGAGCAGATCGGCCCATTCTCATTGAAGCCGAAGCTGCGTCGTTCGCCATTCGAATCCCTTGCCCGCGCGATCGCCTATCAGCAGCTTCATGACAAAGCCGCGGAGAGTATCCTCAAGCGGTTCGTCGGGCTGTTCCCTGGGCAACGATTTCCTCGCCCCGATGATCTTCTCACGATGGACGTGAAGGCAATTAGGCAGGCTGGGTTCTCACGGTCGAAAATCATGGCTCTTCGAGACCTGGCTCAAAAGACTATCGATGGAACCGTACCGACAAACCGGATGATGCAACAGTTGGATGATGAAGCGATTGTCCAGCGCCTGATCGATGTGCGCGGAATCGGTCGCTGGACGGTTGAGATGCTGCTGATCTTTCAATTAGGCCGACCCGATGTGCTTCCGATCAATGACTTTGGGGTTCGGAATGGATTCCGGATTGCGTACCGAAGAGCGGTGATGCCGACGCCGCGCGAGGTGTTGCCGTATGGTGAGCGATGGAGACCGTTTCGTACGGCAGCCGCCTGGTATCTTTGGCGGGCGGCGGATCGGGAGAAACGAGCGATGAAGGTACTCTGATGGCGGATCCGACGAAGCGACTTGATTCCAACGCGCCGGGCAATTTTTTTGTCGATGCGACCTGTATCAACTGCGACACCTGTCGACAGCTCGCGCCATCGAGCTTTGAAGAGATCGGAGGCTATTCGGCGGTCAGCTCTCAACCTCAGGATGCCGACGGGGTCCATCATGCCTACCAAGCATTGCTGGCCTGCCCGGTCGGATCGATCGGGACGGAACAGAACGATGGAGTAGGACTGAAAACGGCGATGGGCAGTTTCCCCCTCCATCTTGATGATGGAGTCAGTTATTGTGGGTTCAATTCAGAAAAGTCGTTCGGAGCAAACAGTTTCTTCATTGAACACGGGAACGGGAATTGGTTGATCGACTCTCCTCGCTACGTCAAACACTTGATCGATATGTTTGAGCGGCGGGGAGGCATCGCACATATTTTCTTGACGCATAAAGATGACGTTGCCGAAGCGGACAAGTACGCCGCGCATTTTGGGGCAGAGCAGATCATCCATCAAGCGGATCTTGAAGCTGCGCCGTCTGCGGAACACATCATCCATGGTGAAGAGATGGTACGGATCGGATCGGAGTTCCAAATTATTCCCGTGCCGGGTCATACAGCCGGGAGTATGGTGCTGCTCTACAAGAACCGCTTTCTCTTTACAGGGGATCACCTGTGGTGGGATTCGCAATCCCAGGCATTGGACGCGCCCACTCGTCTGGTTTGGAAAAGGTGGACGCTGATGGATTCTCTTCGCAAGCTCCTTGATTACCGGTTTGAATGGGTGTTGGCCGGTCACGGCGATCGTGTGTGCCTCCCACCGTCCGACATGCAACGGCATTTGTTGGCGTTGCTTGAGCGTCGTGAGAAGAGGAGTGGGTTGCCGTAGGTATGTTCACAGCCGTTGTCCAGTGGGTCGATCGTAATATTCTCTCCCTTGGCCGTGAGATGCGGTTGTCCTATTTGCCGCCGCTCATGGTGTATGTAGCATACGGGATCTCCGGCCTCACCGGCATCGTCGGAACGTTCTTCGTCAAGGACTACCTCGGTCTCTCCGCTGCCTTTCTCGCGGCCCTCGGATTTTGGGCCGGAATTCCGTGGGCCCTCAAGATGCCGATCGGCCATGCGGTTGACCTGTTGTGGCGATGGAAGAGCTGGCTCGTCGGCCTCGGCGCAGGTCTCTTGACCATCAGTCTCGGCATCATGGCCCTGTTGATCGGCAATCGCGACGCCATGACGGCGATCCTTCCGGCCGAAGTTTGGTATGTCCTCAGCGTCTTGCTGGCCCCAATCGGGTATGTGGTTCAGGATGCTGTCGCCGATGCGATGACCGTCGAGGCCGTCCCTCGCGTCGACGATCACGGGCGGCCGTTCGACGACCAAACGAAAAAACTGATGCACACCACCATGCAGACACTTGGCCGTGTTGCGATTGTCGGCGGGGGCATTCTCGTTGCGCTGGTGAATGTGTATGTTTTCTCCGGGACAGAAGGGCTCCCGCAGGCCGACCTTATTGAGGTCTATCAGCGAATTTATTTGCTGGCAATGGTGATCCCTGTTGTCTCGGTGGCGGGGGTGGGGTTGGCCTGGTGGTTACGCCATCAGAAACGTCAACGGCTTCTTCAACAAGGATTTACTTCTGATCAGGCTCGGCAGATGGTGAGCGTGCGAGATGCCGAGGATGAGCCCACGAAACCAAACTGGTGGATCCTTGGTGGGAGCTCGGCGTTTGTGCTCTTTACGCTGACGATCGGGTTGGGAGGATTTCCATTCCGAGAAGAGATCGTGTTCACCGGTTCCATGACCATTGTCCTGTTCTTGATGTCACGGTTGATGCAAGAACTGGATTCAGACAAGCGACTGACTCTTGTTGGCACAGCGGCGGTCATCTTTGCGTTACGCGCCATCCCACAAGCCGGTCCAGGCGCAACCTGGTGGATGATCGACGATCTAAAATTCGATCAACAATTCCTCTCGGTGCTCTCTCTGATCGGTGGCACGGTGGCCTTGGCCGGAATGTTTGTTTTTCGACGCTTTATGGCCGAACGATCGATTATGTACATCGTCGGATTCTTAACCGTTGTCGGTACGTTCCTCGCCCTTCCTATCGTCGGAATGTACTATGGTGTGCATGAGTGGACGGCGAGGATGACCGGCGGAGTGGTCGATGCCCGCTTCATTGCCTTGATCGACACAGCTTTGGAATCGCCGCTGGCCCAGATCTCTATGATTCCGATGCTGGCGTGGATTGCGAATTCGGCGCCGGCCAATCTCAAGGCCACATTTTTTGCCGTGATGGCGTCGTTTACCAATCTCGCGCTTTCCCTGAGCCAACTCGGCACCAAGTATCTCAACGAGCTCTTCGTCATCACGCGAGAAGTGCGTGATCCGGCGACCGGTCTTATTCAGACACCGGCTGATTATAGCCAGCTCGGTGATCTACTGATCACCCAACTGTTGATTGGTCTGGCTCTTCCATTTTCTGCCATCCTGTTTGCCAAGCTGACAAGATTCAAAAGTGTGTGATGGTATCTGGTCTCCGTAAGGAATGACGTGATGGGAGAAGTTCATCGTTGTGCCGATTCTGCCGCCCAAGTGACGAGTTGTTCGGTATCTTCCAGAACATCAATCGGGACTTCGTAGAAGGATTTCAGAGTCTGTGCGGCGTTTGGACGGAAGGGTTTCATTCCTTGGTCTGCGTAGCGCCTGATCGTCTCAGGTGTTACTTTGAAATACAGTCGGCCTTTATGGATGATGCCGAAAAAGGTCGTGCGCTGGTAGAGCCCGTGACTGCCGAACATCGTGCGGGAGGTCAGACCTCTCAGGTCGGCCAGTTGGTCCAGCACGAAGTCCTTGAACCCGTCGTGCTTGGTCGGCATGAAGGTTCACGTGGGCTTGCGCGCCGTGATTATGCGCACGGCGATCGGTAAGGCGACGATCGAGCCCTTCCTGTAGTGCTCCGTCGCATCAAGAATCCGTTGCCTGGCGTCCATCTGTTGCACCGGACTCAATTGGGCCCATAGATTCTGAATCGGTGCAGCAATGTCCATGAGGCTGGAGAAGTAGGTATCTGGTGACGGGAACCTGACATCGCCGAGAAACTCATCATCGGAAATGTCCGCGAACCCGGCTCGTTGTAACATGCCGGCCAGCTCACCCGATTTCGCCAGTCGGAAGATCCCCGGAGCCGATGGATCGGGAGGGGGAATTTCTAGGAATTGCTTGATGATGTCGATGGGAATCTTGAGATACGGGTTCTTATCCGGAGCGGACCAGACTGCGGCTGCGACCCACGTGTCTGGTTTGAGGACCCGAGCGATTTCAGCCACGGCCTTTGGAATCTCCGGGAGGAACATCAGGCAAAATCGGCTGATGACTGCGTCGAACGAGGCGGCCTCAAACGGCAACGTCGTGACATCGCCTGTTCGGAACGTCACGTTGGAAAGTTTGAGCACTGCCGCTTTGCGTGTGGCGGCCTCTAGCATCTGTTCGGCTAGGTCGATTCCGATCACGCCGCCGCTCGCTCCGACCGTCTGAGCGGTCAGCAGGGCCGGATAGCCGGTGCCTGATCCAAGGTCCAATACGCGAAGGCCTGCACGCAGCCTCGCATCGCCGACCAGCCGGTGATTGAGAAAGGCCATCTGCTCGTCAAAGAAGCGGTCCCATTTCTCCCAGCCGCCGGCGACACGGTTCCAATCCTGGCGCTGGCTCTCGATGATTTGCTCAGGCGATGGTGAGGCCATCACACTTACCTGAGGGATTGCAACGTCTCACGAAGCTCCGTGAGTTCCGAGACCAAAAGGTCCAAGTGCTGATCCCGTTGTGGCTGATCATCTTTAAACTTCCATAGGCGCCTGAAAATGGCCTTGAGTTCTTTATTGTGCGTCACGGCCAAGGCATAGGCAGGCTGTTCCCTCACCGATTTCTCGACACAGCAGATGCTATCGCTGATGGCATGAAATTGATTGTGGAGGTTATCGAACGCTTGATCGACGCCCTTCCCTCCCTTGGCGGCCACAGCGGATGCTTCCGCCATGGTGGTCAGGTTAATCACCGTTTCAAGGCCTGTTGCCCCCTTTGCTTTTGCAGTAAATTCCTTCGCATGGGGATAGAACAAGTAGCTGCAGCCGGTCGTGCTGAGCACGAGAAGTGCTGCGATCGGGAGTAGTGCTTTCCAGCCCATATACCCTCCTTGAAGTGGCTATGTGCGTCAATGAAAGTATGACCCTCCCCTGATATACGAGGGGAGGGTTTAGTCTGCATAGCGGAGATCGCTAGACAGCGACGGTGACGGTCTTCACCGCTGCTTGAACCTTAGACACCATCTCCGGTGGGATCGAATCAAGCTTGTGGCACTGTTTGGCGTGCGTGGCGACCAGTTGCATGAGCTCCGCTTCGGTCTCGGCTCGCACTTGGAATCCGCAGCCCCCGCCTGGTTGAACATCCAGACATCCCAGCTGCTTGTACTGTTTGTCCGCCATGAGTTCCTCCTCTTGTTAGGGGTGGAGAGTGAATACCGACCGCTGGTGTTACTAGATTTATATTCGTACCTCTGAATCCTACAGGCACGCCTGCAAAGGTGTCTCTCAGTCCAGACCGCAGATCTTGTTGTCTCGGAGGAATCACGAGCCGTCGTAACCAGATCGTAGTCGATCAGTCCGGTCGGATCAACCCTCTTGTGTGAGTAAATCTGCTGAGCCGGGGTCCTAAAAATTGACCGGCCTTATAAAATGCGTGCCGCCCGTCGACTGAATCGGTGATGTGCCAGAAGATGAAAAAACAGAGGCGAGGAGATCCTTGGCGTGGATCAAGTGATGAGACCAACCCCGTCGTTTGGTAGCCGAAAATACAATCAACAATGACAATGCTTCAGGAGAGTTCGGCCACGCTATTCTGCCGCGATCGCTGCTCTGAATGAAAGAAGGCGCACCCCACATGTGGAGTTTCTGTCAAACTCAAATCGATGAGGATGTGGGGTCGCTCGTTACGCGCTCTGATTGCTGGCACTCGGCCAAACCGACAAAGAAATCGCAACGACCAGGTATACGACACCTGCAACGATGGCCCCGAGATTAACGTCGTACCACGCATTGATCCCGAGGTATAGCTCGTTGAGGAAGAGACCGAGCACCAACATCACGACGCCGAGCCAGTTCCAAAAACTCATACCCATGGGTGATCTCCTTTCTTCAGATGGCCTTCTTGCTTCCGTGGATGACCTAGATCAATCAAGGGAACTGCACCATAAAAAACGATCCCGAAAAGGAAGCTTGCATGTGACGCTCAACTCAGATCATGGAGTGCCAGGTGCAGAGTGTCAAGCTTCCTGGAGGCGTGGACCTCCCCAGAGTGAAAGCAATACGGCACCCACATAATAAACAACCGCAACAAAACCAAGGAAATAGTTGGCACCATACCAGATGTTTAGAAAGACGAGTTCATTGAGAAAGAGACCTGCAAACAACATCAGAAATCCGACAAAATTAAACCAACGTAGACTCACGATCGGCTCCCTTCAATTAATTATGACGAGTGTTTGATCTATGAACCTCTTGAATGGTTGCCTTTTTGAGAGTTACCCTGCGGATTCTACGCGGTCTCTGTCGTGAAAATCTACTGGCAATTTTGGACGAAGGACAGGATGTTGTTCCGTTTCTTCCGATTAGCTTCCGCGAGTAATCAGTAGGCCATTTCGATAGGCTGGAAGGCAAATATGTCTCGAATTATTGCTCACTTAGATATGGATGCCTTCTTCGCGGCCATCGAGGAACGTGATACTCCTGCGTTTCGAGGGGTTCCGCTGGTTGTGGGGGCGGACCCGCTTGGCGGCAAGGGGCGTGGAGTCGCCTCCACATCGAACTATCCCGCACGGGCTTATGGGATTCACTCGGCAACGCCGATTTCCACGGCGTGGCGTTTGTCGGAGGAGGCTCGCCGAGCCGGCAAGCCTCCAGTGACGTTCGTTTCGGTCGATATGCCGAAGTACGAACGGGTCTCTGAGGAAGTGATGCAAATCGCACGACGATTCGTCACGAGAGTTGAGCGAGCCAGTATCGATGAAGTGTACGGTGACCTCAGCGGGACGGCATCCTATGATGAGGCGGAGCGGATCTGTCGCAACCTGAAGAAGGCGATTGTCTCAGATGTGCGACTGACGGCTTCCGTGGGCATCGGCCCGAATAAGTTGATCGCCAAGATTGCTTCGGGCTGGAAGAAACCTGACGGGCTCATGGTTGTGTGTGAGGAGGAGGTCGAGGCATTTCTGTCTCCGCTGTCGGTCCGCGCCATTCCTGGTATCGGTCCTAAGACGGAGGCATTGCTCCGAGAAAAGGGAATTAGAGTCGTCAAGGATCTGCGGGATGTATCTCTCCAACAACTCACGCATCTACTGGGGAAGCGAGGGGCGGCGCTCTATGACAAGGCTCATGGGCACGATGACTCGCCGGTCGAAGAATATTCGGAGCCGCAATCGATCGGTGAACAGGAAACGTTCGAGTCCGATACGCTCGACAGCCACACACTCTTCACCCAGCTCGACAGCCTGGCTCGAGGGGCAATGGGTCGTCTGACCCTCGAAGGGTTTCAGGCGTTTCGGACCGTCGTCCTCACGGTTCGTTTTGCGGACTTTGAGACGAAGTCGCGTGCCCACACGTTGCCGGTTCCCTCAAACGATCACGGCGTGTTGAAGCGAGAGGGGATAAAACTTCTCATGCCGTTTCTAGACCGTCGAGAGAATCCACAACGAAAACGTATCCGCTTGCTTGGCGTCCGCTTGGAGAAATTGATGTGACCAACCGTGCTGATCAGTCGATCGCCAAAATCGCAGGGAAGAAAGTTGTGGCGTGTGTCTGCAGTGTTGCGTATGTGGATCGTATAGATTCTGTTGTTATAAGAAGATGTGAAGGTTGTAGGTTTCTGCCATAGAAACAGCTCTGAACCGTATGCTTTTGAGTACACATCGGAAGTTTCTATGAAATTAACGACATACAGCTCACCTCCATCGGAAGAGTGAATCAATCTCCCTTCGCTTACCAAATTCCTCGGATTACCGGTCTGAAGCATTGCAAGCAGATTACTAAGGAATTCATATGGGTTTGAAAAAGGTAACCTAAGGGCACGAGCCTTGCTGTGATCTGTCCATAAGTTTGGAGTTCGATATTGTGGTTGGCGGAGGTATATATGGGACCAAGTACTGGCACAAGAGTTATCCGTGGTGAGGCGCATCGATACCGACCGGGCAATCTCAAAACCCAGCGAGCCGTGCCTGGTATGGCCCATCAGAACGTGATCCCATTTCCCTCCCGCCGACGCGAAGCTCGGCGCAATGAACAAAAGGTCTGTGCCTATGGGCTTTGTGAATCAACGGACAAGCAGGCACTCACCATTGAACAGGGCGAGGCCTACTGCCTCAACCGAAGTGAGCACGGGATCTTGATTCTGATGGGACGGCAACCGCGATTTCGGCAATATATTGAGCTGGATGTAGCAGAAACGCGGTGGGAACATTCCTTAAACCTCTACGAGGTACAGTGGACAAGGGCCATATCCGTTGAATCCCAGGGCGAGCTCTTTCTGGTCGGATGCCGGCTTGTGTTGGGAGCCTCTCGATACTGGTCGTTCTAAAGGGTAGGTCAAGGGCGATAGCTCGATCTCATTCATCCATCCCGGTTTTGTCCACTCGCAACTGATCTCCTTCCAGTTCGGGATTATGAATACTGATTGATTGTCAGCTGGGTTGGCTTTATCCTGCCTCGCGTGGTGCTCTGGTTCGTCATTCTCTACCTCATTCTGTCGGTCGGCATCGGGCTTTTCGCCGCGACCCGCGTACAGAATTCAAAGGACTTTGCGGTCGCCGGAAGGTCCCTGCCGCTCCCCATCGTGATCGCCACCGTATTCGCCACCTGGTTCGGCGCCGAGGCCGTCCTCGGCATTTCAGCGACCTTTGTGAAAGAAGGTCTGCGAGGCGTCGTGGCCGATCCCTTCGGGTCGAGCATGTGTTTGATGCTCGCCGGGCTGTTTTTTGCGCCACGCTTGTACCGGCTCAACATGCTGACGGTGGGTGATTACTATCGGTATCGCTATGACCGCACCATCGAGGTTCTCTGCACACTCTGCATCGTCGCCTCCTACCTCGGGTGGGTTGCCGCCCAATTTAAGGTGCTGGGTTTGGTGCTCAATGTCGTGACGGAAGGAGCCGTCAGTCAGTCGATGGGGATCATCATCGGGGCAGTTATCGTGCTCACCTACACAACGTTTGGTGGGATGTTCTCAGTCGCGATTCTGGATTTTGTCCAGATTTCGGTGATCATGGGGGGACTGCTCTATATCGCATCCATCGTCGGGGAGATGGCCGGGGGAGTCTCTACCGTCATCTCACACGCGGCCGCAGCCGAGAAATTGGACTTGTTTCCACCGCCTACTGTTGCGGCATGGATTCCCTTTATCGGCGCGTGGATGACCATGATGCTTGGGTCGATCCCACAGCAAGACGTGTTCCAGCGGATTACCTCTGCGAAGAACGAACAGACAGCCGTTCGGGGTTCGTTACTTGGGGCGGTACTCTATTTTGGGTTCTGTTTTGTCCCAATGTTTCTCGCCTACACCGCGACCCTGATTGATCCAGCCAAGTTTGGAGCGCTATTGGAGCAGGATTCTCAACTCATTCTTCCGACACTTATCCTGGAACACACGCCGCTCCTGGCGCAGGTCATTTTTTTTGGAGCGGTTCTGTCTGCCGTGATGAGCTGTTCCAGCGCTACCCTGCTCGCTCCATCGGTCGCGTTGAGTGAGAACGTCATTCGACCGATATGCCCTCCTGTCAATGACACGGAGTTTCTCCGATTGATGCGAGTGGTCTTGCTGGTATTTGCCTCGGTGGTGTTGACCATCGCGCTGTGGTCGGAAGCCACCATCTACAAGCTCGTGGTGAGTACCTATAAAGTGACTTTGGTGGCGGCCTTTATTCCTCTGGTCGCGGGCCTCTATTGGAAGAAGGCCACATCACGGGGAGCGCTGGTTGCCATTGTAGCCGGCCTGACGAGCTGGTTGGTGGGGGAACTCTTCAGTCAGCCAACCGATGTGTGGCCACCGCAACTCATTGGGTTTCTGATGGCTGGCATCGGCATGCTGGTGGGGTCGTTATGGTCGTCACACACCTCGAAATCTGAAACGCCAACGGAAGAGTAGAGGCGGGCGGGATCGTCGGTCTCTCTAGCCCTGGGCGAGACCTGCATTATCCTGTAGCGCAGAGCTATGCATGTGGCCTTTTTTAATGATCGAGCGTGTACCGTACGGCTCGTCGAATGTCGTCCGGCGTGAAAGGCTTCCGAATCACGCGCCGTGCGCCGAAGAGTTTCGCGACGTTGAGAAAGTTCTGATCACCGGTGGCGCCGGTAATGGCAATGACTCTGGCATCGAGAAATTCCTGTGTCAGAGCGAGCGTGACTTCCATTCCGTCCCGCTCCGGCATCAGGATGTCGGTGATGACGAGATCCGCTGAAGCCTCCCGATAGAGCGTAAGACCGACTTCACCATTCGGGGCCTCCCGAATCTCATGACCATCCTCTTCAAGGATGTGACGCAGCAAGGTCCGAATTGGGGCGTCATCATCGACGAGCAAAATCGAAGCCATAGTTCTCCTTTTCTGATCTTGCAGTAGTGAGAACGGTATCCCTCCTGCGAACTCAGGCTGCACGCGGAAGGACGGTTTCGGACTCGGAGATGAACTCATGGTCTTCAGCGTCGTACTCGCGATGCTGAATGGCGGGAGCCTGGTACGTTCTGGCTCGGCGATGTCGTTCGATGACCGGATCGTGCACATTCCCGCAGTTCATGCAACGGTATCCGCAGGCCAAGGTGTGGCCAATGGTACCATCAAAGTCCATAAAGTGATCCTTGATCATCAGGCCCTGGCAGCGTGAGCAACTCATGTGGGTTCTCCTTGCTAGAGGTTTGTGGCGTTCTGCTTACAGTGAGAAAGATAGCTGTAGACTTGGGGATGAGCTACATCTGGAGGAGGTAACTCTGAAGGAGGGGAGCCAGTCCGGAGAGGCGTTTATCCCGCTTGCATCTGGTGTGTGAAGGGCCCACCCACAACGTAAAGCCTCTCTTCATGCCTCCAGTGGCCGGCTCCGTTCCCATTTCACGTGGAGAGGTCCGGGCGTAGGTCAGCGAAGATTCCAGGATCCGTCTCCGGAGTAACTCCACCTGGTTTGGCCTTGTTTATGCTCATTTGATCAAGTTCTTCCTCGCCTCAGCCGATACTGGTACCGGTAAACCTTGTGCGAAGGACGGAGTCTGCCATAGAGGCCATGATTGCACTCAGGGTTAGGCAACATGAGACGACACGCGTGGCGCTGCAGGTTGTTGCGCTGTCGGGTGCACTACTGGGCCTGAGCGGGTGTCTCATTAAACCGCATGCCTTGAGCAAAGAGGAAGTGGTGGCTCGAGCGGTGAAAGATTTTCAAGCCATTTCGTCCATTGAAGAGCCGGTCATGGGGCCGATCGACATCTACGAAGCCGTCGCGCGAACCTTAAAGTACAACCTGGATGCGAAGGTCAAGGCCATTCAGGTGCAACTGGCGCATCAGCAGCTCAACATTGCGCACTATTCCTTGCTGCCCCAAGCGTCCGCCAACGCCGGGTTCGATGGGCGCAATAATTTCAGTGGCGGTGTAGGGCGGTCACTCGTGACCGGCCGTCAAGCCGTAGAACCCTTTACGTCGTCAGAAAAAAACATCTATTCCGGCAACCTGGCGCTGAGCTGGGATGTGCTGGACTTTGGATTGTCCTTCGTGCGCGCGCAGCAGGCAGCGGACAACGTCATGATTGCGGAGGAAGAAAAGCGGCGGATTGCCGTTCGCCTGGTTCAGGAGGTCCGAAGCGCCTACTGGAAAGCGGTCAGTGCGGAACGAGTGCTCCCGAGGATCCAGTTCCTCAACGACTCGGTGGCGAAGGCGTTGGCCAGCAGCCAGCAGATCGTCGATCGGAAGCTGCAGGCTCCGTTGACGCCACTGAACTACCAGCGGGACCTCCTGAATGTCCAGCGGGAGGTGCGCCGGCTCTATCGCGAACTCAGCACGGCGAAAACGCAACTGGCCTCCATGATGGGACTCCCTCCAGGAACGCTGTTCGATCTGGTCATGCCGCCGCAGGAGACCGCCGTCCCGGCGAGTAATTTTGATACGCAGAAAATGGAGGAGCGGGCACTGTTGCTCAGGCCTGAGCTGCGAACGATCGATTACAAGAAGCGAATTAATGCCAAGGAGGCGAAGGCCGTGTTCCTGGAGTTGTTCCCCAGTCTCAAGCTCTCGTTCGGCGGGTACTATAACAGCAACAGTTTCTTGCTCTATCAAAACTGGCTCACCTACGCCGCCCAAGTGAGTTGGAACCTCCTCTCGGTCTTTCGAACACCGGCCAAACTCAAGGCGATCGATGCCCACGGGCAAATGTTGGACGCGCAAAGTTTAGCGTTGAGCCTCTCCATCTTGACGGAAGTGCATGTCAGTGCGGTGCAGTTCGTTCAGGCTCGGGAGGAATATCAGGAGGCTCGGACCTACCAGCGTGCACAGGCTGAGATCGTAAAGCAGACCAAGAACCTGTGGCTGACACGCAGTGCGACGGATCTCACGTTGATTCGCGAGAGAGTGCACGACGTCGCAGCAGCAGTGCGATTGGATGCCGCACGATCGGGGCTGGAAACAGCCTATGCGACGATGCTGGCGTCACAGGGAGAGGAGACGCTTCCCGTCAGCGTGGGTGAACAAAGCGTGGCCCAACTGGCGGAGACGATCAAAGCCTATTGGGAATCCAGCAAACTCACAATGTCGGATGCAGAAAGGGGGGCGGGAGCTCATGCGACATTGGTGGCGAAGTAAAAGGCTCGTGCTGATGACCGTCATTGCGCTTACGGTGGGAGTCCATTCCTCTGGGTGGGCGAAGGGTGAACGGGCAGCACAAATCGTCCCCGTACAACCCGGGCTTGTGCGCGGAATAGTCAAGCCGGCGGCGCAGGCGGTCCTGCACGCGCAGGTTCAGGGACGGATCAGCGAGTTGCCGTACAAGGAAGGGCAGCGATTCAAGAAGGGACACATGCTGGTCCTACTCGACTGCGACAAGTACCGCGCGGAACTCGCGGTCGCGGTCGCTGAACACGACGTGAAGGACAAGGTGTACAAGAACAACCTCGAACTCGGCAAACTCAATGCGATCAGTAAGGTGGAACTGGACACGTCGGAAGCCGAAGCCAAGAAGGCCGCTGCCGCGATTCGTGTCGCGACCGTCAATGTGAAAGGGTGCAAGATCACAGCCCCATTCGGCGGGCGTGTGGTCGGCGTGATGGTCAATGAGCATGAGAACGTCTTCCCCAACGACAAGCTCATCAGTCTCCTCGATGACAGTAGCCTCGAAATCGAGCTTGTGCTGCCCTCATCGTCCTTGTCCTGGCTCACGCAGTGGTCCCCGTTTACCTTCATGGTGGATGAGACCGGCCGGCACTATCCGGCAGTGGTCAAAGAAATCGGGGCTGAGGTTGATGCGGCCAGTCAGACGATCAAGGTGATGGGGGTATTCGAGAAGTTGCCTCCCGACGTCTTGGCGGGTATGAGCGGGACGGCGCGATTTGAGAAGTAATGCGACGTGATGACAACAACGGCTGAACCGACCGCACAACAGATTCCGACGTTGATCCATCTGGCTGCGCTCACGCATCTGGAAGGGCAGATCCGCGCGGCAAAAACCATCCAAGAGCTGCAGTTTCTGTCCGTCAACGAAACCAGGCGGTTGGTTCCCTACGAACAGGCCTTCCTATTGAGCGGTGTCGGACAGCAGGACGAGGCCTATCGCGTGTTGAATGCGGCGAGCGTGGCCGTCGTCGATCGTGATGCTCCGATGATCGTGTGGCTCGAACAGGCGGTTCAGGCCTTACGCCAAGCTGGAGCTACCAGTGAACAGCCGATGGTCGTCACGGAAGACGTGCTCCCCAGTTCGCTGCGCAGTGGCTGGCGAGAATTCGTGAAGGGGCATGTGTTTTGGTGCCCGTTGCAACACCCGGACGAAACCCTCCAGGGGGTGTGGTGGTTCGAGCGGGACTTTCCGTGGCAGGAAAACGATGTCGCCATCGTCCATCGGCTAGCCGGCAGCTATGCCTATGCGTGGAAGGCACTGTCGAAGAAGGAACGCAAGTGGTCGAAGACGATCAAGAAGCCGACCTGGTGGCTGCTCCCGGCAGCCCTCGTCGCGGCACTCTGTTTCCCGATTCGGATTTCCACCGTTGCGCCGGTCAAGGTCATGGCCACAGACCCCGTCGTCGTGAGCGCACCGATCGATGGCGTCATTGCCGACGTGCTCGTGCACCCGAACCAAATGGTACAAGCGGGGACGGCACTCTTCCGCTACGAAGACACCAATCTCCGTAACCAATTTCTGGTCGCGGAAAAGCAATTGACGGTCGCGCGAGCCGAACATAGTCAAGCCATCCAAGCGGGATTCGGTGACCCGCAACGGAAGGCCGACGTTCCTCTGAAAGATGCCGAGGTTGATCTTCGACAGACCGAACTGAACTACGCGAAGGAAATGCTCGACCAGGTCGAGGTCATCGCTCCCCAGTCGGGCTTGCTCCTCTATTCGGACAAAGCCGATTGGATCGGCCGACCGGTCACCGTCGGTGAGCGGATTATGGAGGTCGCCGACCCGAAGCGGATCGAACTCCGCATCGATCTCCCGGTCGCAGATGCCATCGTGCTCAAGGAGGGAGCCGAGGCCCTCGTCTTCCTCAATGCGCTCGCACTGGAATCATTTCCGGCTACCATTACCCATGCCAGCTACAACGCCGAAGTGCTGCCCGGCGATGTCATCGCCTACCGCGTGACGGCGCAACTCACGCAGCCGGATCCTCGCATCCGGATCGGATGGCAAGGCACCGCCAAGGTGTATGGTGAGCAGGGCCCGCTCGCCTACCTGTTGTTGCGCCGTCCTCTGACGGCCCTTCGCCAATGGGTGGGGTGGTAGGCGATGAGACCGTCGGGCGGACCGGGCGCCAAGCCGCAGGAACGCAAACTTCCCCCGCTTCGAAAAAACCTCCAATTTAACCGAGGCACACCGACTCCCGAGGGTGTGCCGACGTGGACGATCGTCGATCCGGTTCGGAACCGCTATTTCCAGATCGAGTGGCCGGTCTATCAGATGATCCAGCGATGGAGTGCCGGCTCGATGGAAAAGCTCCATGCCGTGATGGGGCGAGAGACGACTTGTCGAACGACACTCGATGATGTGGAAGATCTGGTCAAATTTCTCTACACGAACAACCTGACCGAGCAATCAGCCAGCGGAAAACACACCGACTATCAAACGCAGGCTCAGGCCGGTAAACAGAACTGGCTCATGTGGTTGGTCCACCACTATCTGTTCGTCAAGATTCCCCTGGTGCATCCACACCGCTTCCTGCACTCAACCTTGTCGGTTGTGGCTCCGCTGTATACGCCAGCCGCCGGCATGGCGTTCGGAGCCCTTGGCCTTGTTGGGTTGATTCACGTCGTTCGCCAATGGGATGCCTTTGTGTCGACCTTTCTCTATTTCTTCAACTGGCGGGGCGCCATCCTCTACAGCCTCTCGCTCGGCGCGGTGAAGGTCGTCCATGAGTTGGGGCACGCCTATACGGCGACGAGGTTCGGGTGCCGGGTGCCGACCATGGGTCTCGCCTTCATGGTGATGATGCCGGTGCTCTATTCCGACGTGTCTGATTCCTATCGCCTGACCTCAAAGCGCAAGCGGTTGTTGATCGCCGCAGGCGGCGTTATTGCCGAGCTGGGGTTGGCCGCAGTGGCGCTCTTTGCCTGGGGCTATCTGCCGGAGGGCACCCTGCGCAGCATCGCATTTATCGTCGCCACGACTAGTCTGGCCATGAGCCTCGTCGTCAACCTGAACCCGCTCATGCGGTTCGACGGGTACTACGTGCTCGCGGATGGATTGGGGATTCCCAATCTGCAGGACCGATCGTTTGCCTTCGGCCAATGGAAACTGCGAGCCCTTCTGTTCGGCCATCAGAGTGCACCACCCGAGGCAGTATCGGCCAGCATGCGGCAGACGATGGTCATCTATGCATGGGCGGTCTGGCTGTACCGCCTCATCCTGTTTACCGGCATTGCGCTGATGGTCTATCACTACTTTTTCAAAGCGCTGGGTATTATCCTCTTTCTCGTGGAGATCGTGTGGTTCATCGCCCTTCCGATCGTGCGCGAAGTGTCGGCGTGGTGGCAGAATCGGACGGTTTATGCCGCCTCGCCACGGACCTGGGTGACGACCGCCTGTGTGAGTCTGATATTGGCACTCGGCTTTGTGCCGTTGCACATCAGTATCTCGGTCCCTGCCGTACTCCAAGCCTCGTCCTATGCCACGATCTTCGCGCCGACTCCGGGACGGATCCAAGAGGTGCGGATCCATGATGGGCAGATGGTAAAGGCGGGGGAGGCACTGTTTGTCCTGGAGAACCCGGCACTGGAGAAGGAGGTCCGGTTGGCGGAAACCAAAGTGGCGATGTGGGACTATCGCCTTGGCCGCCAAGCGGGCTATGGGCAGGATCGGGAGCAGCGCCAAGTGATCGGAGAATCCCTCCGTGCGGGGCTGGCTGAGCTGCAGGGGTTGGAGGCCAAACGAGAGACCATGGCCTTGAAGGCACCCATCGCGGGAATCGTACGGGATCGAGCCGATTCGCTGACCGTCGGGCGGTGGATCGATCAGAAAGTCCCCATTGCCTATCTGGTCGACGAGAGCCATGCTGCGATTGAGAGTTTCGTTCCGGTCGATGAACTCGCCTACGTCGAGGTGGGACAGGCCGCGCAATTCGTGCCATTGGATCTCACCAGGCCGTCGGTGAAGGCCCATGTGACCGACATTGCGGAGGTCGATGAGCGCAAGTTCATGGTGCCGTATCTGGCGTCGACCTACGGCGGTGATGTGCCGGTGCGAAAAGACGACAAAGGACGGCTCAAACCGGAGGTCTCCGTCTATCGCGTGCGGTTGAGTCTGGATGAGCCGCTGCAGCCCGATCAGGTCTTGGCCGGTCACGTCCAGATCGAAGCGCAACCCTCCAGCATGGCCAAACGGGCCTGGGACCAGGTGGTCGCCACCTTGGTGAGAGAGAGCGGGTTCTGAGCCTTTCTCTGAAGGTATCGCTCCTCCACGAGGATCGCGTCTCATGTTCAATGCGCTTGCAGCAGAAGCGCTTGTGAATGGCGCGGGCTGACCATACATTTTGGAATCGGCTTGGCATCCGCGCGAGAGATTTGTACAATGAGCCTATGTCGCAAACATCCTTACTCTCACGTATCACGGTTGATCCGGAGATGTGTCATGGCAAGCCCTGCATCCGTGGTTTGCGCTATCCCGTCGAGAGTATCCTCGAATACCTGGCGGGGGGCGATTCCGTAGAGCAGGTCCTCGCCGAGTTCCCCGATCTTGAGCGGGATGATATCCTTGCCTGCCTTGAGTTTTCTCGTAAGATGCTGGCAGCGAAGAGCGTGCATCTGGCACTGACGTGAACTTTCTGATCGATGCGCAGCTCCCACGTCGGGTCTGTGCCATTCTTGCGCAGCACGGGCACCACGCCATTCATACACGTGACCTTCCAACCGGGAATGCAACGAAAGATTCCATCATTAACGAGATATCGGTCAATGAACAGCGCGTCGTCGTTTCCAAAGACTCGGACTTCTTTTATTCGCATGTCCTACAAGGCCGTCCATGGAAGCTGCTCCTGATCAAGACAGGCAACATACCTGCTCAAACTTTATGCGCTTTGCTGGAGCGGCACCTGTCGGCGATCGAGGCTGTGCTTCAGACGCACACACTGATTGAAATCGACCATTCCACCGTCACGCCAGTGCTGTAGGTCCGCTGGATCAGCAGACTAATGCGCTAACTCATACCGGACGGTCTTCAGCAGGTTTTCCATGCCAAACGGCTTGTGTAAGGTCTGTCGTGCGCCCAACAGTCGTGCCGTCTTGAGCATAGCGTGTTCAGCGGTGAGTCCAGAAATCGCAATGACCTTCACGTCGAGGAATTCCTTCGTGAGCTCCATGATGGTATCGAGCCCGTTCAACTCAGGCATCAGCAGATCCACCAAGACCAAATCGGCCGGTTGCTGACGGTACACCAGCAGCCCCTCACGCCCGTTGGCCGCTTCCAGCACGCTGTGTCCTGCTGATTGCAGGGCCATCGACACCCACGTGCGAATGGGGGCTTCATCATCCATCACGAGTATGTTGGCCATAGAACCCGGTCGATCTCTTTCTGAACAAGGAATCTGTCACACTGTACCGAAAGGGTTGGTCGTGTGGTAGAAAATCCTGATGTGCAGCAAGGCAGACATCGGGTTCATGCACACGATTCTCTAGACAGACTGAGCCTGAGAGAAGGATGAGAACATGTAGGAGGGTCCTTCTCTATATCGACCAAGCCTGAGAAGACCGCTCCCCATTCCAATCGCTGAGTCAGAACGTCATCTGGAGTGAGTGCGTAAGGCCGCCGGCTCAGTTGCCGTTTTGTGTCATCGACACGCATTCCGCACCTACGCCATAGGATCACCGGGTCCGTTCTGATCGTTCATACTGGTTCGTGCCCATTCGTGCTTTCTCCAGACCTTCCTCACAGGACCAATATCTGCAAGCGTTGAATCGGATCTCCAGCCCTGGGGGTGAAAAACCGATGAAGACCTGAAGCGCCATCTCTGTCGTAAAGACGGGCTACGCATGTTCGGACGAAAAAAACGACACACTCCACATCAGCCGCGTAAGTCTACGCCGGCGCCAACGCCGCCGGGAACATCTCGAGTCAAGGCATCGATCCTCTCCCTCGAATCCCGTCTCATGTTTGACGCCGCGGCTGCGGCCACGGCAGCTGAAGTCAATCAAGAACAGGTTGCGCAGGAGCAGGCCGAGGCCGCCGTGTCCTCAGAGGGGAGCGGAAGCGAACCGACTGCGGCGGAGACGGAATCGCAGGAACTTCTCCAAGCCATTACCTCCTACAATCCAGGCGAGTCCACGACGGAGGTGGTCTTCGTCGATCCCACCGTGCCGAACTATCAGGAGCTCCTGAGCGGCATGGATCCGAACATCGAAGTCATCATGCTCGACAGTGGGCAGGATGGGGTGGAGCAGATCGCGGCGGCCCTGTCTGGGCGTACCGGCATCGACGCCATTCACATCATCAGTCACGGTGCCGAAGGCCAATTGAATCTCGGCACCGGCACGCTCACACAGGAGTCGATGACGGGACAGTATGCCGACGAACTCGCGACCATCCAGCAGGCGCTGTCCGAACAGGCGGATCTTCTGGTGTATGGCTGCAACTTTGCCGAAGGCGAGGTCGGGCAAGAGGCCGTCACCCTCCTGAGCCAACTCACCGGCGCTGATGTGGCGGCCAGCACCGACGCCACGGGGTTTGCCGACTTGGGTGGGGATTGGGACTTGGAGGTGCAGACCGGCAGCATCGAGACCCAGGTTGCCATCAATTACGAGACGCAGATGGACTGGGTCGGCTTACTCGACATCTCGACCGGGCTCCTTGGCCAATGGACGTTCGATGCGAATGCGACCGATTCAAGCGGCAATAGCAATGATGGCACGCTGACCAACGGCGCCTCCATCGACACCACCACGTCCACTAATATCGTCGGCACCGGGAAGCTGTCTCTCGATGGAGTCAACGACTATGTGAATTTGACTCCAAACCTCGCAAACTTTGGTGCGCTGACTCAGGGCACAATTTCCGCATGGGTGAAGACCACCAGCACATCAGGGGTTATCTTCTCTAGCAACGACATTGCGGATGCAGCGAGTGGGACCGCGCTGTGGATCAACTCCGGCAAGTTAGGGTTCGCGGTCTACGAGAATAATACGGCACTGTTGGAGGTGACGACGACGGCCTCAATCAACGACGGCAGCTGGCACCTCGTGACTGTGACGAACGGCACATCCGGCAACAAGCTCTATATCGATGGTGTCCAGGCGGCGGTGACGTACAACACCGGTTCCTCGGCGACGAACCGCTTCTTTGACGATGTGACCGGCGAAGACACCTTATACATCGGGCGCGACCAGCGCAGCGGCGGCAGTACCTATTTCAACGGGAACATCGACGATGTGCGGGTCTACAACCGCGTTCTGACGAGTGGCGATGTTGCCCAGCTTTACACGACCAGTAACGATGCGCCAATCAATGTTGTGCCCTCGGCGCAGGTGACCAACGAAGATACCACCCTGGTCTTCTCATCAGGGAACGCCAATCAAATCTCCATCAACGATCCCGACTCGAGCGGGTCGAGCTTTGAGGTCACGCTCTCGGTTACCAACGGGACATTCACCCTCGGAGGGACCACCGGCCTGTCATTTGTCACAGGTGATGGAACGGCGGATAGCACCATGACGCTGCGTGGCACCGTGACAGACATCAACAATGCGTTGAATGGGGCTAGTTTCAGCCCAACGGCCGACTATAGCGGGGGGGCCGCGCTCACGATCGCCACGCGCGATAGCACGCTCGTCTCTTTGGACCTCGATGCCAATCTCCAGGCCCGCTATACCTTCGAAGGCAATGCCAACGACGTAGCTCCGGGGACGGCGCAGAATGGCACATTAACAAATGGGGCTAGCATCGTCACCGATGGAACTCGCGGCGAAGTTCTGAGTCTGGATGGCGTGAATGATTACGTCAAAGTTACGGGCCTCTTTGGCAACCCAGCCAATGTCACCTTAGCTGCGTGGGTCAATCTCACGTCGGCTGGGCCCAGTGGTGCGATGGTTATTTCGCTCGGTGACAGCGTATCGCTTGTAACGGATTCTTCAGGGCGACTGGTAGGCACCTATTATGCGGGTGGAACGTGGCCGCCCGTTCAATTCACGGGCACGATAGCTGGAACGGGTTGGCATCACCTTGCATTCACGTTCAATGATACTGCGAATGTCGCGACTTTATACTTGGATGGAGCAGCGGTCGCGACGCTGTCAACGACCGACAGCATTAGTTACTCGCTTGGTACGGACACCTATATCGGTAAACACGCGAACGGGAGCACCAATTTCAACTTTGCCGGAAAGATTGATGACGCACGTATTTATAATCGGGCGCTGAGCGCTTCTGAAATTGCGTCCCTTGCATCGGACCTCAGCCTCACCGACACCGATACTCTTGGAATCACCGTCACGCCGGTCAACGATGCGCCCACCATCACAAGCCTCAGCGGTGACAGCCTGGCCTACAGCGAAGGCGATGGGGCCGTGGTGATCGAGCAAGGCGCGAATGCCCTCGTGGCCGATGTGGATAGCACGAATTTTGATACTGGGACCCTGACGGTCAGCTTCACGGCGGGGAGCGACAGTGCAGAGGATGTGCTGAGCATCCGCAATCAAGGGACGAGCGCAGGGCAGATCGGCGTGAGTGGCAGCACTATCACCTATGGTGGCACCACCATCGGGACGTTCACTGGCGGCAGCAGCGGCAGCAACTTGGTTATTACGTTCAATAGTAACGCTACGCCCACGGCTGTGACGGCGCTGATCAAGAACATCACCTACCAGGACACCGATACGTCTGCACCCACCACGGGGGCGCGGACGGTCCGCTTTGTCCTCACTGATGGCGATGGGGGGACCAGTGCGAATTACGACACCACCGTGACTGTCAGTGGCGTCAACGATGCGCCGACGATCACGAACCTCTCCGGCGACAGTCTGAGCTATAGCGAAGGCGATGGGGCTGTGGTCATTGAGCAGGGTGGCAATGCGCTCGTGGCTGATGTGGACTCCACAAATTTCGACACCGGCACCTTGACTGTATCGTTCACGGCCGGGAGCGACAGTGCCGAAGACGTGCTCGGGATTCGGAATCAAGGGACCAGCGCGGGCCAGATCGGCGTGAGTGGGTCGAACATCACCTACGGGGGCACGGTCATTGGGACGTTCGCCGGCGGCAGTGGCGGGACGAACCTCGTGATGACGTTCAACAGCAACGCCACGCCGACGGCCGTGACGGCGCTGGTGAAAAATATCACCTATCAGAATACCGACACGAATGCGCCGACGACCGGGGCGCGGACGGTGCGCTATGTGCTGACCGACGGAGACGGCGGCACCAGCGCCAACTACAACACGACTGTAACGGTCAGCGGGGTCAACGATGCGCCGACTGCCTTATCAAGCGGCATTGAGTTGAACACAGACGGCGGAAACGATGCCTATCTGATCTCGGATACTGGTCTATCACAGTCGCTGAGCGCCACAACGGTGGAGATTCGTTTCGCCGCAAATGATCTGCCTCTTGAGACAGTGCTCATGTCCTTCAATAATCCCGCTGGCGATGAGCTCAGCATCCAACTTGATGACCCATCAAATAACCTTGAGATTGATTTTGGTGCCGGTACCGTGGCCTATGCGAGCGCCATTGATTATAGGGCAGCCCTGGTGGATGGTACCGTCCACACACTGTCAGTGACCTGGGATAGCACCGCCGGCAACTGGGCGGTCTACATCGATGGGGCTTTCATTGAGTCGGGCACCGGGCTCAGTGCTGGTTCCTCGCTTGATACGACCAATGGGCAGTTCGTCTTTGGTCAAGAGCAAGATGGCCTCGACAGCGGGTACGATTCGACCCAGTACTTCTCCGGCACCATCTATGACGTCCGCATCTGGAGCGATGTGCGCACCTCTGGTGAGATTGCGCAGTACTATCAGCAACAGCTTGATGTTACACCGGCCGAAGCCGCTGCCATCGGCCTGGTCGCCAACTGGCAGATGGACGGCTTCGATGGCTCCAGTCAGGTCGTCGACATCGTCAATGGCAATAACCTCAGCATCGCCCATGCCAGCGGGACCGGATTCACAGCAGGTGCCGTAGGTTCGCAACTATCGATTGATGAAAGTAGTGCCAACGGTAGCCATGTTGGTTTTGTGACGACACAGGACCCCGATGCCGGTGAGACGTTCAGCTACAGCCTGACCGACTCCGCCGGCGGACGGTTTGCCATCAATGCGTCCACTGGGGAGATCACGGTGGCCAATGGGTCGCTGCTTGACTACGAATCGTCCACGACTCACAACATTACTGTCCGGGTGACCGATTCAGGCGGGCTGACCTATGATGAGGTCCTCACGATTCAGGTCATGGATGTCGAGGAGGCACCGGTCAACCAGGTGCCGGGAGCGCAGAGCACCAACGAAGACACGACGCTCACCTTTACTGCCGCCAACAGCAATCTGATCTCCATTGCCGACGATACCGGTGAACTCTTGGTCGTCACCGTAGCCGTTAATAATGGCACTGTGACACTGTCGGGAACGACCGGCCTGACCTTCACAACCGGCGATGGCACGGCCGATGCGACCATGACCTTCTCAGGCACGGTGGAAGATATCAATGCGGCGTTGGATGGCCTGCAGTATATGCCTGCCGCAAACTACAGTGGAAGCGATACGTTTACCATCACCAGCTACGATCAAACACTCTACTCCTTGGATCTTGATGCCAACCTTCAGGCCCACTACACCTTCGATGGAAATGCCAACGATGTGGCAGCGGGAACCGCACAAAACGGCACGTTAACGAACGGAGCGTCAATCACGACGGATGGCACCCGAGGGCAGGTTTTGGCTCTCGATGGGGTCAATGACTATGTCGATCTCTCGGCGCACACGGCCGACTTTGCTGGATTGACTCAAGGTACGATCAGCGGCTGGATCAAAGCCACCGGCACGTTTGAAACCATCTTTTCCATCTCTGACACCGCAGACACAGGCAGTTACGCCTCGCTCTTCCTTGGTGCATCGGGCTATCTCACCTACGAGGTGATGGAAAACGGTGTGATGCAACTGGCGGTCTACAAGAGTGATATCGCCATCAACGACGGGAATTGGCATCATGTCGCGGTGACGATCGGCCCTTCCGGCAACAGTCTCTATGTCGATGGAGTGCTCGCCACGGCTGGGCAGCTGACCTATGACACGGGAAACGCCTCGACACAAAGCTTTTTCAGTAGTGTGTCAAGCCTCGACTCCATGGCCATCGGGCGTAACCAGGATTCCTCAGGCAGCAAATGGTACGCGACGGGCAGCCTCGACGACGTGCGGCTCTACGACAGAGTCCTGAGCACGACCGAAGTCGCCAATCTTGCCGATGACCTTGCTCTGACGGACACCGATACGGTGGCCATTACCGTCAACCCAGTCAACGATGCTCCGACCATCACAAACCTGAGCGGCGACAGCCTGGCGTACAACGAAGGCGACGGGGCGGTGGTGATCGAGCAGGGTGGCAATGCCCTCGTGGCTGATGTGGATTCGACCAACTTCGATACCGGCACCTTGACCGTGTCGTTCACGGCCGGCAGCGACAGTGCGGAGGACGTGCTGGGCATTCGAAACCAAGGCACCGGCGTGGGGCAGATCGGGGTGAGTGGGTCGAACATCACCTACGGCGGAACAGTGATCGGAACCTACACCGGTGGCAGCGGCGGCAGTAATCTTGTCATCACACTGAACAGCAATGCCACGCCCACGGCGGGCACCGCGCTGGTGAACAATATCACGTACGAGAACACCGACACGGCAGCGCCAACGACCGGCGCCCGTACCGTCTGGTATGTCTTGACCGACGGCGACGGCGGGACGAGTACGAACTACGACACGACGGTGACGGTCAGCGGGGCCAACGATGCCCCGGTCAATACGGTGCCCGGGGCGCAGAGTGTCAACGAAGATACCCCGTTGGCGCTGAGCGGTATCAGCGTGAATGACGTCGATGGCAATTTGTCTACAGTCCAATTGTCCGTGGATTTTGGACGGCTTACCGTTAGCCTGAGTGGGTCAGCCACCATTACCGCCGGTGCCAACAATGGTCCCACTCTCACGTTGTCTGGGACACAAGCGGATATCAATGCGACCTTGGCGAGTCTGGTCTACCAGGGGCCTGCGAATTACTCCGGGTCGGCCACGCTCACGGTGCTGTCCACCGATGCCAATAGCGCGACGGATTCCGATACCGTCGCCATTACCGTGACTCCGGTCAATGATGCGCCGGTGCTCGATCTCGATGCGGATAACAGCTCGGGCGCCACCGGTGCCGATTATCAGGTGACGTTCACCGAAAATGGGGGTGCCGTTTCTCTTGTCGATGCCGCGGATGCGTCGTTACTCGACGTGGACGGAGGGAATTTAGTGGGCCTGACGGTGACCCTGTCGAACCCTCTGGACGGTGCCAGCGAAGTCTTAACAGCCAATACGTCGGGCACCTCGATTGTCGCGGTGTACAACAGCGGGACCGGTGTCCTCACGCTGAGTGGCTCAGATTCGATTGCCAATTATCAACAAGTCTTACGTACCATCCAATACAACAATACCTCTGAAGCTCCAGACCTGACGAATCGTATCTTGTATGTGGTGGCAGAGGATGGCACGGAATACAGCAACACCGCGACCGTCACCGTAAGCATCGTCGGCGTGAACGATCCCACCGTCGTGACGGGGGGCACGAGTGGGAGCGGCAATGAAGATACGACCATCACGAACACCCTGACGGCAACCGATGCCGACGGCTTGGCCGACGGCACCGTGTTCACCGTGACGGGGGCAGCGACCAATGGCGTAGCGAGCATCGATCCGGCGACGGGCTTGTGGAGCTACACCCCAACCGCGGACTACCACGGGACCGACAGCTTCACCGTGACCATCACCGACGACGCGGGCAATACGGCGACCCAAGTGATCAGCGTGACCGTGACGCCGGTGGCGGACATCACCACCGACAGCCTCACGACGACGGAGGACACGGCGATCAGTGCGAACGTGCTGACGGGGACCAACGGGGCCACGGCGGATAGCTTTGAAGGGACCCCGGTCTTGACGAGCGTGACGCAAGGGGCGAACGGGACGGTGACGTTCCTGGCGGACGGGACCGTGACGTATACGCCCAACGCGAACTTCAATGGCCCCGACAGCTTTACCTACACCATCACGAGCGGGGGCGTGACCGAGACGGCCACGGTCAATGTGACGGTCACAGCCGTGAACGATCCGCCAGTCAATACAGTGCCGGGGGCGCAGAGCGTCAACGAAGATACTCCGCTCGCACTCAGTGGCATCTCGGTGAACGACGTGGACGGGAACCTGAGCACGGTGCAACTCGGCGTGCTGAACGGGACGGTGAGTGTCACGCTGCAAGGCGCGGCCAGCATCAGTGCGGGGAGCAATGGCAGCCCCACGCTCACGCTGTCCGGCTCCGAAGCCGACATCAACGCGACCCTCGCCACGCTCACCTATCAAGGCAATCTGAACTACAACGGGAGCGACACGCTCACGGTCACCAGCACCGACGCCAACAGCGGTACGGATGTGGACACCGTGGCTATCACGATCACCGCGCAGAACGATGCCCCGGTGTTGAGCACCAATACCGGCAGTACGGTGGCCGAAGGTGGGACTGATACCATTCGCAGCAGCGAGTTGGCGGTAACCGACGTCGAGCAGGGTGCCGCGCAACTCACCTATGCCATCGGGACTGGACCGGCGTATGGTCGGCTCGAACTCACCACGGCCCCGGGTGTCGCGGTGACCAGTTTTACGCAGGCGGATATCGATCTCAATCGGCTGGTCTACGTGCATGACGGGTCAGAAACCACGAGCGACAACTTTACGTTTGCCGTGAGTGATGGGGCGGGAGGCTCTTCGGGTCCCATCACCATGACCCTGACGATCACACCCGTCAATGATGCCCCGACGATCGTCAGCAATGGGGGAGGGGCCACCGCGTCGATCAACGTGGCGGAGAATGTCAGTGCCGTGACGATGGTGACCGGCGCGGATGTGGATCTGCCCGCGCAGACCCTCACCTATAGCATTAGTGGCGGCGTAGATCAGGCGCGGTTCACGATCAATGCGGCGACGGGGGCGTTGAGCTTTATCGCTCCTCCCGATTTTGAAGTGGCGACCGACGCCAATGGGGATCACGTCTATGTGGTCCAGGTGCAGGTGATCGACAGTCAAGGCGCCAGCACCACGCAGACGATTCAGGTGACTGTGACGGATGTGGCCGAGGGCCTTCCGCCGACTCCCACCGTTCCTCCTGTCCTGTTGCCTCCGGCGCCGCCCGGGCCGATTGATCCAAGCCCTGTTCCGCCAAGTCCGCCGAATCCGTCAGATCCACCAACAGACGTCCTTCCACCTTCTCCTGTGGCGCCTGGCCCACGCGCGACCCCGTCGGACTTTCAGCCGGTGAACACCGCGTCGGGTTCGACCGCGCCCGTTGTCGAGCGTCTGATTTCTCTTCGAGACGAACTGAGGAAGCTGATCGATATCGGTCGAGATCAGGCCGGCTTCATCCCGCACGATGAGACCGGACGCTCCCTGTTCACGGTGTTACCGGTCGAACCGGTTCCGGTCCTCGAGCCTGAACCAGTGGAGAAGCCGCCGTCCACGAGCGAGCTCTTATTGACGAAGCTCAGTGAAATGGCCGGTTCGCTTGAGCAGGCTATCGGGGTGTCGGACGAACGTCATGAGTTTGTCACGCGGGTTGCGGCACTCACCGGCACGACGCTGTCCGCCGGATTTATCGTGTGGGCGCTCCGGAGCGGCGCCTTGCTGGCGAGTTTCATGGCGACGATGCCGGCGTGGCGCCACTTCGATCCGCTGCCGGTGCTCGGGGGAAACCGTCGGGACTGGGAACGCCGTCGCAAGGACAGCGAACACGATCAACAGGCCGAAGCGGCTGAATTCCGTGGCCTCAAGAAACTACTCGGCTGAGTCTCTCCGCTCAAGTCATCGATCGATATTCGTCCTACAGCAGCCGGCTGAGCGCGCTCGATGCGGCGATCCGTCTGCTTCTGCCCCATCCTGCCCACCGAGGCTGCCGTACGCATTCATGACAGGTGACGGAGGGACATAAGTTTTTCAACTCGGGCCTCGCGAATTTGGTATGCTCTATGCTGTTTTCTTCTCGGAAGTTACGGGGTAAGTTGAGGGCATGCCATTTCGTCTCTCTCGAGGTTCGAGTCGCTGGCTCACGCGGAGCTTGTATTGGTGTCTAGCCCTTGCCGGGGTAGGACTTCTCGCGCTGGCCGGCTACGGGTTTTTTCTCTCCACCAGCTTGGCTCTACCCAAAAGTGATGAGCATCCACCATTGTTGATCTACGGTGCGCCGTTTTTTCTCACGCCGGGGCTCCATCCCGTGGAGGAGGGCTTGTTCGACCGTCTGCATCGGTTGGAGTATCGATCGGTCAAAACCCATCCGAAGGTCCCCGGGGAGTATCTTGCGACTCAAAACTCGATCGAGATTTTTTTGCATGCTCAGGAAGAAAGTCGCCTTCCTGCTCGGTTAATCAAACTCACGTTAGCTGACGGGATCGTGACGAGGGTGTTGTCCGCTACCGATGGCCAACCTCTCTCGCTCGTGAGGCTCGAACCGGCGTTGATCAGTGGAGTGCGTGGTGGCACTCGGCAACTTCGGGAGTGGACACCACTGGATCAGATGCCTCCCGCCTTGATTGATACGCTCTTGGCCATCGAAGATCGACGCTTTTTCTCGCATTTCGGGTTCGATCCGATTGCCGTCGGGCGAGCGTTGTGGACCAATTTCACTCGCGGAGCGGTCGTACAGGGCGGAAGCACCCTTACGCAGCAATTGGCCAAGAACCTGTTCTACACCCCCCGACGTACGCTTGGTCGGAAGTTCCAAGAATTTGTGGCTGCCCTGGCGCTTGAGTTCAAGTACCGCAAGCAGGACATTCTGGAAAGTTATATGAACGAGATCTATCTTGGTCAAGCCGGGCCGGTCTCTATTTACGGTGTCGGGGAAGCGGCTCATCGGTACTTCGGCAAACCACTCGATCAACTCTCCATCGAAGAAATTGCGCTGATCGTCGGCCTCATTAAAGGCCCCAATACCTATTCGCCGGTGAAAAACATCGATGCGGCAACCAAGCGTCGAAACGTGGTGCTCCATCGCCAGCGGGAGGAAGGCATTCTGACGGAGGAGGCCTTACAGGTGGCCTTAACACAGCCGGTGAAGGTGTCGTTAACCGATGACGCGCTCACGGATGCTCCCTATTTTGTCGATTATCTGTTGCGGGAAATCGAACAAGGGACTGGTGCGATCACTCCGGAAGGGGCACGAATCTATTCGACGCTCGACTCCCGAGCCCAGCAAATCACGGCGCAGGTGTTACAGGACGGCCTTATGAAGCTGGAGAAGAACCACCCTGCGTTGGCCGAGGCTGACCCGCCGCTCCAAGGGGCTGCGGTGGTGCTGGATGTCCGGCATGGCCATGTCTTGGCGATGGTGGGCGGGCGTGATTATCGAGTGAGTCAGTTCAACCGTGCCGTGCAGGCCCATCGATCGGCGGGCTCGTTGTTCAAACCGTTTGTGTACTTGGCCGGGTTCGAAGCGGCCCGTAGCCAGGGCACGGGTGGGCTCACACCAGCGACATTATTGGCAGACGAGCCTATCACCTTGGAATCAGGCACTGGTCCCTGGTCACCTCAAAACCATGACCGGCAGTATCGAGGACCGGTGACCGTGCGATCCGCACTCGAGCAGTCCTTGAACGTTCCAGTCGTGAGGACGGCCCACCGGACCGGGATGACGGCCCTCACGCACCAACTCCAGGCCTTCGGGATCACCACTCCCTTGGCGGATAATCTTTCCCTCGCGCTGGGGAGCTCGTCGGTGTCGCTCCTTGAAATCACCGCAGCGTACGCGGGCCTTGCCAATGGCGGAGTGGTCATTCGGCCTGTGGCACTGTCGAACATCACCCGGGAAGGGGGCGAGAGCATCTGGAGTCCACCGCTGGATCGACGCCAGGCCGCGACTCCGCAAGGCGCGTTCCTCATCACGTCCCTTTTGAAAGGGGTGGTGGATCACGGGACTGCGTCCAAGGCCCGAGCCCTCGGGGTGCAGGGGCCGGTCGCAGGCAAGACCGGGACGACCGATGGATCTCGAGACGCCTGGTTTGTGGGGTATACACCGGATATTGCCATCGGTGTGTGGGTCGGGTTTGATGATGAGCGATCCATCAAGCTGAGCGGTTCACAGGCGGCGCTCCCCATCTGGAGTGAGCTGGCGATTCGGCTCATCCCTCGAGATCTCCCTGATTTTGAGATGCCGTCAGGGATTGTTCAGCGTCGGATCGACCCCAGAACGGGTCAACTGGCGACCTCACGATGTCCGGAGAACAGGCCGGAGTTTTTCATCGCAGGGACAGAGCCCATGACCTATTGCGAAGTGCACGGCGGAGGGGTGTGGGAACGAGTGAAGGAGACGTTTGGTTTGTCCTCTTAGAGGTCGGTCCTCCCATACCGGGGTGCTGAATTCCATAAACTGTTAGGCAGATCCCTTGTCCTACGATACCCTTGACGGAGATTGGCCTGTACAGAGGAGTTCCCATGAAAAAGACCGGCTATGCGGACGACGGCAATATTACGCTGTTGGCAAAGGGCGTCGAGCTGAAAGGCGAAATCAAAGTCGAGGGTACGGTGCGCATCGATGGGCGTCTGGAAGGTGATGTGCATACGAAGGGTGAAGTCATCGTCGGTGAAGATGGGATGGTGCGGGGATCGATCCATGCCGATTCACTGATCAGTAGCGGACGCATCAAAGCCACCGTCACGGCCACAGGGAAAGTCCAGCTCTTGAAAAACGCGATTCTGATCGGAGAGGTTCACTGTCCGACGATGCTGATGGAGGAAGGGGCGAAGTTTCAGGGCGTGAGTGACATGGGTGTCACCGGATGGCCCGAGGAAGGTCAGAAGTTGCCTCCCAATGTTCGAGATATGAACGCCCATCGTGGGAAGACGGTTGCCTTAATCGGAAAAGAAGTCGACCTCTAGGCGAATCGTACCGCACTACTTCCCCGGTCACGTCGCATTCCGTCGCTTCTCACGTTTCTTCCAAGTTTGCCCACCGTGACAGAATTCGCCGGATCTGCTATCTACTCGGTACCAATTAAGGGAACGCCTCGTTCTGTATGACTCGACAGCAGATCTTCTCCATCGTGTTCTTCGCTCTGGTGGTCTTGTTGCTCTACCAGATTGGGTTGATGTTTAAACCGTTCGTGTTTTCGGCGCTTTGGGCCGGGCTGTTAGCCCATTGGGCCTTTCCGCTGCATCTTCGTCTGACGAGATTATTCGCGGGGAAAGAGCTGGTTTCCGCCGCACTCCTGACTGTCGGAGCGATGGCGATCGTGGTCGTTCCGCTGGTCGTGATGGGGGTTATGCTGGTGCGTGAGGCTGGTGTGGCCGAGCAGGAGATTCGAGCCTGGATTTCAGGGGGAGGGCTTCAGCGATTGCCGGAAGAACTGGCGACGATCCCGATTATCGGTGGCTGGCTCAAATCAGCGTTGGCAGGGAGTGCGACGCCCACCTTCTCCTTGGAACAGTCGGTGATGACCGGTGTAAAGGAGCTCAGCCAATTCTTGATCGGGGGAATGGGCGGCCTGCTGAAAAATACCTTCGCGCTCATCGTAAATTTTTTCATGATGTTGCTGATCCTCTTTTTCCTCTTTAAGGATGGCCGACAGTGGCTTTCGGTGCTGTACGATCTCATTCCGATGGAGGAGTCTCACAAGTCCAAAATCCTGGTCCGGCTGGATCAAACGATTCGGGCGGTGGTAAAAGGGGTCTTGGTGACGGCAATCGTGCAGGGGCTGCTGGCGGGGATGGCCTATCTGGTGCTCGGCGTACCGTTTCCGATGGGACTCACGGCATTGACGATTGTCCTAGCGCCGATTCCGTTCGGGGGAACCGGACTGGTGTGGTTGCCTGTGGCCCTGTATCTCTTCTGGGTCGGGATGGCCGGGAAGGCCCTGGCCATGCTGGCGTGGGGAATTGGAGTCGTGTCGATGGTCGATCAATTCCTTCGGCCATGGCTGATCGGACAAGATGTACAGATTCCTGTGCTCCTTCTTGTCTTGAGCGTGTTAGGAGGATTGGCGCTCTACGGCCTGCTCGGCCTCTTCATCGGCCCGATTCTCGTCAGTTTGTTGATGACTGCTGTGCAGATCTATCGAGAGGAATACCACCTCAAGCAGTTGGCTCACTCCGCGAACCCGCCCGCTTCTCCATAGCCGTCTCGCGACCTGTCGGCGGCTCTCGCGTCATGCAAGTGACTACTCCAGTGGAATCGTGATCGCAATCCCACCCATCACATCATTCAACTGAAAATCCTGTTTCGGACTCAATGGGTGACTGTTGTGGCAGGTGATGCAGGCGGATGAGACAGCCCGGTCTGCATAGATGGCTTGGAAATATTGCTTCTTACCGCTCGACACAATCCCAGTCACGGGGCGGTTGGGCTCTCGTTTCAGCACCTCCAACGCGGTTCGTTCAAATTCGGTCGCTGGGGCATTGCGCTGATAGATCGGGGAAAACCCGATCAGCCGGTAGCGGATTCCCCGCCCGCTTTCTGCGACCAATCGACCGGAGTGTTGAAGAAACTGAGCCGGTAAGGGAAGTGTGTTGTCCTGTTCCCAATGTTCCGTCGAGGCGACGATTCCCTTTTGCTGTAAACGGTCGACGATGTGTGCGGTATAAAACGTACGGTCTGCTTCGAGAATGGCATGAATGTAGTCGGCGACCTTCTCCGGTGAGATGGACACGGTTTTGGGGTTCTCTTTGGCGGCATAGAGCGTAGTCGTGGTCCAGAGGGCCGCTACGAGGAATGTGACGCTTGTGGTTTTGAACGCGACGTGGCGGTAGTCCATGGGCCTCCTTGAGAGGACGGTGATGCCGTGATCGGGAGGGTGACAAGACAGGCTGTCCCTCGAGCCTCGGCACACTCTATCCGAATATCGCCTCCGAACTTTCGGACGATCCGCCGTGCGACGGTGAGCCCAAGGCCTGAACCCTCTCCCTGCTCTTTTGTCGTAAAGAACGGGTCGAAGACTTTTGAGAGGTGCTGCTTGGAGATGCCTGGCCCGGAATCGGCGATGGTGATCGTGACGGTCTTATCTGAAGCGACCGTCGTCAACGCGAGCGTTCCAGTGCCCTTCATGGCATGGGCGGCATTGCTCAACAGATTCACGAACGCCTGCCGGAGTTGGTCTGGGAGCACGAGTACCGGAGTATTCCCCGCATAGGTCTTGTGGATGACGACATCTTTCATCTCCACGGTCGTTTGGGCCGTGGTGAGCGCGTCATCCAAGACCTGCTCGACACACACTGGGATCGACTGATCCGCATTCTCACGATCGATCACACCGGTAAAGTCGCGGATGATCGCGGCCATGCGACGACCGTGCGCCACGATGTCGCGGGCGTAGCTCTTGATATGTTCCACGTCCTGTTCATCCTGAATGACTTCTCCCAATCCAATGATGCCGAACAGGGGATTGTTGAGCTCGTGGCCGATTCCTGCCGTCAATCTCCCCAGACTTCCGGACTTCTCCGCCTGAACAACCTGGTCCTGCAGCCGGCTTTCGTCCGTGATGTCACGAAACACCAGACCGATGGTGTCTTCTTCCCCTGGCTTTGCAGGGAGCCTGAACCATTGGTAATGGTAGAGGCGCGAGCCGATGGTTAGCTCAGCACGATGCCCGGCAGATTCATGAGCTTGTAGGGGTTGGAGAGGGTCTCTCGGGACGATTTCAGGCTCAAGCTCAGCGGTGGTTGAGCCATCGCCGTTCATCTGGAATTCTCCTTGTAGCTGCTGTTGAATGTCAGGAGCGAGTGAGAGAATCGAAAACAGTGACGCGTCCGATACCGGTTCCCGAACCGAGAACGCGTCGCGAGCTGCTTGGTTGATGTACTGCACGACTTGGCGGTCATCAATCAAGAGGATGGGAGTCGGAACGGCGTCCAAGATCTGATCGGTGGACTGCCGCAGGACCTGGACTTCTTGGGTTTTCAACTTGACCTGGTCGGTCAGTCCGGAAAATGCAGCGTTCAACTGCTCGTTCATGCGAGTAAATTCTCGTGCCAGGTCCTCCAGCTCATCGCCGGTGTTGATCTCGATCGGTGTCTGGAGTTCACCACGCCCGATAGCCTGTGCCGCCTGTTGCAGTTGGCGGACGGGTGTGACGATGCGTCCAGCTGCGACATAGCCCAGTGAGACGAGCAACGCTGTGGCAACCGCTCCAAAGACCATCACCCAGGTGAGCAAGTGCTGAATCGGCGCGAAGAGTTCGTCGGAGGATTGCCAGACGAACGTGTGCCAGGATCCGTTGTCGAGTGAGCCGTTGGTCGCTCGGCTAGTCTCAGGAAGCGGTGCAAACCCGATGACGGAGGTCGAGTCTCCGCCATGGCCATCGCTGGATGCTTGGACCCAGCCGGGATGTTGGGGGGTAACGAGTGGCGTCAGGTTTCGATCGGACAGGGGAACGCCGGTCGGAAGAATGGGGCAGCTAATGACGATGCCGTTGCTGTCGATCAGCATGACATGGCCGGTCTTGCCGAATCGAATGGCCTGGGTCGAGGGAGAAAAGAACTCCTTGGCATCGATGACATGGTGCAGCACACCGACCGCCTCGTAGCGCAAGCTATCCATAATCGGCAGGGAGATCGTAAAGACATAGGCATTTACCTGGTCGTCGAAATGGATGTCCTCGATGTAGAGTTTGCCCACCGCCTTATTGGACGCCCCTTGCCACCAAGCAGTGGCGCCGTGCTTGAACGCGGGATGGTCGGTCATGGTGGCGACCAGTGTCCCTTCCACATCGGTTAAGAACAGCATTTTGGTCGATGCTCTGACCACCTGCGGCAGCAACTGGCCGGGTGGACTGTAGACCCCGGCATAGTATTCACGGAGTAACGCACTGAGTCGATTGTCGGTCAGCGATGTGAGTGCAGCAGGATCCCGGTCGGCCCAGCGTTGTTCGAGGTCCGTGGTTCCTCCCGCCGAATGTTTGGGGTTGCGTGCAGCGTCTCGCCGGCGTTCCAGTTCTCGAATAATCGTGTGATCGTGGGCGATGCGGGCGGTGTGTGAGATTTCTTCCACCACAAGGAGATCCAGTTTGCGGGCCGCTTCCGTTGCCAGCGCCTCAAAGCTTTCTCCGCTGATGTCTCGGATTTCCTGCGAGCCTTGCCAGAACGCCATGCCCAACCCAATGACGAGGGGGACGATCCCGACGAAGAGCATGGATAGGATGACTTTGGTCTTGAGCCCCCATCTGGTGCCTGCCGGTGAGGTGGTCGATGCCGTCGTCATGACTGACCGGTTCCCTCGTTGGGTGAGGGGTCACACGGAAATGTCAGGGTAAACGTGGAGCCTTGACCGATATGACTGTCGACCTCGATGGTACCGTGCATGAGTTGGATCACGTTTTTGATGTTATAGAGACCTAATCCGGTGCCCTTCCCCGGAGGTTTGGTGGTGTAGAACGGCTCAAAAATTCTGGTCAATAGTTCCGGTGCGATACCGCAGCCGGTGTCCGACACACGAACCTGTGTGGTGTCTGCTGTGCTGATGGTTTCCAAGGTGAGGGTGCCGTGATGTTCCATCGCCTGAACCGCATTTGTAATGAGATTGACGAATACATGGAGCAGTTTATCAGGATTCCCCTTTACGACAGCGTCAGGCTGGTACTGCTTGCGAATCTCAATATCTTGAAGCGCGACGGCATAGCGGGCGATCTTCAGGGCCTCATCGAGCTTGCTGTTGACCTGAATGAGGCCGTCTTGCCGCACGGATGTGCGTCGAGAGTAGGAGGTGAGGTCCCGGCAAATGGCGGTCGTTCGTTTGACGGCGTCGATGATGTCCAGCGCTTGCGCGTGGACGGCTTCGAGGTCCGTTTCTTCCGCCAGATTTTCAGCCATGCCGAGAATCAGCTGAAGCGGATTGTTCATGTCGTGGGCGATGCCGGCTGCGAAGGAGCCGAAGCCGGCCATCTTCTCTGCCTGGAGCAGTTCGGTTTGCAATGTCGATTCATGCTGTACGAGTAACCAGAACAGCCGAGCTGCTTGACCACTGATGATATCGGCCCCTGTCGGCGTCTGTTGTCGAAGGGCTGATTCCATGGTTGGATCGCCCGTAACGTCCATCAGCAGGGTGAGCGGTTGGTCATGGAGTAGATCGTCTATGCGACTATATACCGGCACGTTCAGCTCTTGGGCTCGTTTGAGGCCTGGTGCTGAAGGACTTTTGTCGGTCATCCCGACAAGTTCAATTGTCGGGATCTGATGCAGCACGTCGAGAAGTGCCGTTCCTCCACGACCGGCCCCGATAATGGCGACCTTCATCGGAAGTGGGGCAGCCGAGGGGTTGCTCCTGCCGCTCTCCACCGTGGTGTGAACGATGGCCGGAGTCGTAGCCGCTGCACCCGCTCCCTCCGATGTCGGTCGGCCTCTCATAGAGGCGCCAATTCCCGCCGTTCCATGGCGCGTCCGACGGCAGCCTTCAAGATGTCGCCTTCCACCGGCTTCACAAGATAATCCACCACACCTTGTCTAAGAAGAGAGGTTGCCATATCGGTGTCGGGGAACCCAGTGAGGACGATTAAGGGCACGCGCGGATAGTTCTCGCGGAAGTAGGCGATGGCTTCGATCCCATTGACCTTCGGCATCCGGATATCGCAGATCATGACGTCTAATAACAGGCGATTTTCACCTGAGTTGATGACTTCAATAGCCTTCTCCCCATTCTCTGCTTCAAGTACATCATACCCAGCTTTTTGCAGAGTCATCCGGACGACCTTGCGGATATCCGGTTCGTCGTCGACGACGAGGACTCGACCATTGGTGCTCTCACCTCCGATAAAAAACCCCGACTTGAACTCACTCATAGGAGCCTCCTTGGGTAATAAGAGGATGGTCTGATTTCGTTCATACGTGTGCTATCCGCAAGGTCGATGCCGAAGTAAAACAAAAATGGAGGCAAGACATTTCAATGGTTTGCCTGATTAGGATGGAGGACCGTTCTTAGGGTTGGCTCGCATGCACCACCACCATGCTGAAAAGCACCACCGGTGACATGCATTGCGTTTGAGATCTCATTTCGGCTAGGGTATTGAAAACACAAGGAGTGGAGGCCGGTGATTACACCAGACGTACTGACTGAGTATATTCATAAGAGTCTGCCGGATGCCGTGGTGACGGTGACTGATCGCACGGGAACGATGGACCATCTCAAAGTTGTGATCGTCTCTGATGGTTTTCAGGGGAAGAATCTCTTGGACCGTCATCGGATGATCTATCAAGCCTTGGATGCCCCGATGAAGGATGGACGCATCCATGCGCTGGAATTGACTGCCCGCACCAGAGATGAAGCATAGGAGGAGACATGGCTGATCCGATTGAAGAAGAAATTCAAAACGAAGTCAAAGCCCATAAGATTCTGATTTATGGCAAGGGCACCAAAACGATGCCGATGTGTGGGTTCACGCGGGAAACCATGCAGTTTTTCGATAAGTATGGGTATCCGTACGAGCTGATCGATGTGTTGTCTCAGCCGGCCAAGCGAGAGACACTGACGAAGATGACTAATTGGCCGACACTTCCCAAGGTGTTCATCGACGGCACGTTCTATGGTGATACCGACGTCCTTGATCCCATGGCGGCGAAGGGCGAGATCGAACCGCTGCTGAAAAAAGCGTTTGGGAAGTAAGAGGATGTCTCGGATGGCGAACGGTGCGCGAGGTCGGTTGCGCCATAACGCGTAGAGACCAGACGACTCACGAATCCGTACCTTTTCTTCGGATGCTCCTCTAGGGCTGCGACTTCGTCGCAATGCCGTCGCATCCGACATTGCATGCCTACACATCTGGCAATTGCTGCTATGGCGAAAACCGCCTCGCACATTCGTTCTATTCAAGACTAAGAAAACGAGGTGGGAGGGGCTCTTATCATGAGAGGATTTCCGTATTGGGCAGATATGTTGGTTCTAGCTCTGTGCTCAACTACGATGTTGGGCTGTATGGCAAATCCTCAACGTGGACAATTTGTATCGGAGCAGTCACGGATTGTCGATCTCACCCATTCATTCGGGTCGAATACGGTTGTCTGGCCGACGGAGCAGGATTTCAAACTGATCATCCAGCATGCTGAGGAGACACCTGGCGGCTATTACTATGCATCCAATCGCATGGAGCTGCCGGAACATGGCGGCACTCATATCGATGCGCCGATTCACTTTTCCAAAGGGAAGCAGACACTGGATCAGATTCCCATCGAGCGAATGATCGGAATCGCTATCCGAATCGATGTCGCTGAGCAGTGTGCCGGGAATCGGGACTACCTTGTTGCCATCTCGGATTTCAAACGATGGGAGATAGAACAGGGTCGGATTCCAAATGGGTCCATTGTCCTACTGGACACGGGCTTTGCCAGGTTTTGGCCAACACGGGAAGACTATTTGGGGACTGAGTTGAGAGGGCAGGAAGGTGTGCGAGCGCTACATTTCCCTGGGCTCCATCCCGATGCTGCTGCTTGGCTGGTACGCGAACGGCAGATCAAGGCTGTGGGAATCGACACGGCATCGATTGATTACGGACAATCAACGAAGTTTGAAGCACACGTTGCACTACTATCGCAGAACGTACCGGTGTTTGAGAATCTCACCAATCTACAGGACCTGCCGTCTCGAGGTTTTGACGTGATCGCGTTACCGATGAAGATTGCCGGTGGCACCGGTGGGCCGCTGCGGATTGTTGCGGTTGTGCCACGCTCCCATTAGCGTTTGGTCTTCGCGCGTGGCGTGGTGAGTGCTTTGGATCTTCCCTCAAGGGCTGGAATCAGGATTCCGGTCTTCTCTCCGAGCATCAGTCCTCGACCTAAGAGCGACCATCGGCCGACAAGAGCTGCGGTTGCTGCGTCCAACTCATCGCTCGTCGCTGCTTTCTTCAGGCCACGCAGGCTGAGTTTCCTCAGGCCGTTCAGGAGGCCCAGCCGGTCTTTGTGTTGCCGAGGAATTCCCCAGAGATCTTGGGCTGCGCCTGGGTAGCAGTCGACGGCCTGATAGCCCATCGCGGTGAGCTGCTTCTTGAGAGCCAGGCCACGTTCGGTCAACATGCGCATGGGGCCGAGCGTCACGGGGAAAAAGCGGATACCTCGGCGGAGTAGTTCACGATCGCATTCTCGCAGATGCTCACCAGCACGGTCATGAACCGTTCGCCGTCCTTTCGGCAGGCTCAATGGAGCATCAATCGGGACGAGAGTAGGTCGAGCCTCTTTCACAAAGTCGAGAATCTCCTCGTCGCTGAACACGACGTGTGTTTCAGCCTTCAGATCGCGCAGAACACAAACCCCCGTCGGTCGCTTCGGCGACCCAGCGAGATCGATGCCGACGACAATGATTGGTGCACTCTGAGCCATGGCACTCCGGTAGTAGGATTGTAGCAGGCATAAGGGGCAGTAACTGTAGGAGTCTTGCCAGGGCCTCTTTCGTCTAGTCTTGCTATTCGTGCCCTCTTAATACCTTCCCGTGGTCTAGCCAGGCAGACGAGGCCGGACCCCATGACGTGGTGATTCCTTGACCCCAATTAGCTAGCATAGGATAATCTGGCCATGCGGGGTGTCTGACGATGAGCCCAAAAATCCAAGAGGAACTGCTTCAGCAAATGTCCCGGCTCCCTGAAGAGGAGCAGAGGCGAGTCCTGGATTTTGCTAGGGGACTCGCTCCTGCCGAGGTGGGGGTACGAGGCAGCGATTTGCTTAAGTTTTCAGGTCTGATCAGTCACGACGATCTACAGGCCATGGCGAGAACCATTGAGGAGGGATGCGAGAGGATAGATCCGAGTGAGTGGTAGTGTCCTTCTTGACACCAATATAGTGATCGGCTTGTTCGCCGGTGATCCAGCCGTTTTAGCCCGCCTTTCTCAAACAGACCATATCGTCATTCCGAGCATCGTGCTCGGTAAACTGTATTTCGGAGCGTACAAGTCAGCGCATTCCGACCAAAACATCCGTCGAATCGCAGAATTTATTCAAACGAGCGCCGTATTTGTCTGTGATGCAGGGACGGCTGCCCACTACGGCAAGATCAAGAAGATACTGCGCGAAAGAGGAAGGCCGATACCGGAGAACGATATCTGGATCGCAGCATTAGCTCAACAACACAATCTTACGGTTGTTTCACGAGATCAGCACTTCAAAGAGATCAAAGATCTTCCCACCGAAGCGTGGTGACCTGGCCTAGAGGCGGTAAGGATCGGTTTTTGAAAAGCACCAAGATATCTCCTTCGACGCGCTCATGACGGTCATCCCAAAGTCGTAATCACTTGCCTGTTACGAGTAACAGCGGCCGTATCCAGCAAGTATGTATCTGCTTTACGCCGCGATGGCTTGCTTGGTTTCGTCCAGATGTTTCTGGAGGTAAGTCATGAACGGTGTGCCGCCTGTACCGACTGCGGTAGGATTGGTTGTACTAGTCTGACTCTGGCGGTTGATGTAGCTATCGGCATAACCGATGTGAATCTCTCGGAACTTGGCCAGTAGATCGACGCAGGCACAATAGGCGGACCACAGGTCGGGATGACCCTGCTTGCGGTCATGCACATAGCCGGAAAGGAGAGCGCGTCCCTGGCTGTCAGTCCTGCTCTCTAGAGTCTGAAGGAATGCCCTGTGGCGGGGCGGCATGTACTCGCGCATCTCTTGGAGATACACAGTCAACGGATCGGGCGCATGTTGGATGCCCAGGCCTGCGTCTAAGCATGGGACGATCGTGCTCTGGGCACCAGTCTCGCCACGAAACTGCTGTGGCTGTTGACCATAGGCTTCCACCTGGTCATAGATGAGACCATCAGGCAGCGACGGGCTGTTTCTCCAGCCATGGATATAGGGTCTCACACGCGTGTAATAGACATAGGGATCGCAGCGCTCTTTCATCCGAAGCAACGTGTCTCGCATGGCGGTTTGGGCGGATGCCAGAGCCTGTAAACCCAGCAACACCTCATCGTCATTTTCCTTTGTGGCTCCATTGATCGCTCGAGCCAATCCTTCCAGCCCGGGCCCCGCTTGATACTCGATCTGCAGGTGGACCACGACAAACCACTCTTCATCCAGCCCACCGAGAAAATTCTGCAGCAGTACGATGTTGTCGAGCTGAATCGGTTTCGTTCTGTCCAGCCGGCGCCAGTTGTCTAGGGCATAGGAGGCATAGGAAAGCACCGGCGGACGACCGAGCTTCTGGGCGACCTCATACCAGGGCCGGGCGAGATGGGAAGGGAGCATGACCGCGGCCTGCCCCGGTGTCTCCCAGACATAGGCATGGCCGGCGAATGACAGGATGCGCATCGCGGCTCGGTGATCATCTTCACCCCAAGTAGATGGGATGGATGGGAGCAACGATGGGTGTTCGTCAATAAATCGCCGGACCTGTCGGGTACTCAACAACTTCGGCAGCTCCTGGCCCAAATCATTCAGCGAGGGACAGTCGGGGAGAGTTTCACATGGATCCGGAGGCAGGAATCCTCTCTCAGGAGAGAGTCCAAAATCAGTAAGCGACAGCGGCTGAGACGTGCCTAAACTCACCGGAGCCTCCTGAGCCTCACTCTACCACTCTGCAATGAGAATGCAATGGGTTGTAGTAACCAGCCCATAATAAGAAGGCCGCCTCGGTTGGGGCGGCCTTCTTATTTCTTTTTGAGCATTGCCCGAATCGGGATCCTCAAAATGGCATTCCAGCTAGGCCGCAGGGAGCTCGGTGACCGAAGCGTACCCTTGTGGTACGTTGCAGGGAGACGAGCGACTGAGAACAACGCTGGAGGACATTTTCAGCATCCCGTTAGGTACCCATTTCCCAAGATGCCAGATACTTCTTCTGCTCCGCCGTCAACGTATCGATCGCCACGCCCATACCGGCCAGTTTGAGGCGAGAGATTTCTTTGTCGATGTCTGGCGGAACTGGATACACCTTTTTCTCGAGTTTCTTATAGTTCTTCACGATGTATTCGGCCCCGAGGGCTTGGTTGGCGAAACTCATATCCATGACACTCGAGGGGTGGCCCTCTGCGGTAGCAAGGTTGACCAGCCGGCCTTCACCGAGCAAGCTGACCCGGTGGCCGTTTTTCTTGAGCGTAAACTGCTCGACGCCCGAACGGACCACCCGGCGTTTGGCAGCCATCTTTTCTAAGGCAGGGATATCCAACTCAACGTTGAAGTGTCCGCTATTAGCCACGATGGCGCCGTCTTTCATGGTAGCGAAATGTTCGCCACGGATGACGTGAATATTTCCCGTGACGGTGACAAAGAAGTCGCCGACCGGCGCGGCCTGGCCCATCGGCATGACCCGGAAGCCATCCATGACGGCCTCGAGTCCTTTCAAGGGATCCACTTCAGTCACGATGACGTCCGCACCAAGACCCTTGGCGCGCATCGCAATGCCGCGGCCACACCAGCCGTAGCCCACGACCACGACGACGGAGCCACAGACCAGACGGTTCGTGGCACGTATGATGCCGTCCATCGTAGATTGCCCGGTGCCGTAGCGGTTATCGAACATGTGCTTCGTGTCAGCGTCGTTGACGGAGATCACCGGGAATTTGAGCACTTTTTTCTCTGCCATGCTGCGCAACCGGATGACGCCGGTGGTAGTTTCCTCCGTGCCGCCAATCACGTTCTTAAGAAGTTCCTTACGCTTGGAATGGAGGTGGGATACCACGTCCGCGCCGTCATCCATGGTGACATGCGGGCGATGGGCGATCGCCGATTCGATATGTCGATAGTAAGTGGGGTTGTCTTCGCCTTTAATAGCGAACGTCGGGATGCCTTCGTGTTGAACCAGTGCGGCCGCAACATCATCCTGTGTGCTGAGCGGATTTGACGCGCAGAGACGCACATCGGCTCCACCGGCCTTGAGCGTAATGGCCAGGTTGGCGGTTTCCGTCGTCACATGGAGGCAGGCCGCGACTCGTACCCCTTTCAAGGGCTGCTCGCGCTTGAACCGCTTGCGAATGAGCCGCAATACGGGCATGGTGGCTTCCGCCCATTCGATCTTCAGCTTTCCTTGGTCTGCGAGCTTGATATCTCTGACATCGTAATCCACGAAAATCCTCCTTCTTGATGAAGGCCCACGGCTATCATGAAAAGGGGGACGGGTAAAGGACCCGTCCCCCTTGCCGAAGTGCCAGGGCGCGTGTCGATTAGAGTCCGGCGTCCCTGCGTAGCACCTTGCTCTTGTCGGTCTTTTCCCAGGTAAATTCGGGTTCATTGCGTCCGAAGTGCCCGTACGCGGCTGTCTTGCGGAAAATCGGTCGCCGAAGCTTGAGATGATCGATGATTCCGCGTGGAGTCAGTGGGAAATGCTTGCGCACGAGTTTGTCGAGCAGATCGACAGACACCTTTTCGGTATTCTTCGTATCAACCAGCACTGATACCGGATCGGCGACTCCGATGGCATAGGCCAGCTGCACCTCGCACTTGTCGGTCAATCGGGCCGCGACGAGATTCTTTGCGATATACCGAGCCATGTAGGAGGCCGAACGGTCCACCTTCGTTGGATCTTTGCCGGAAAAGGCACCGCCGCCATGGCTGCCATGTCCGCCGTAGGTGTCGACGATAATCTTCCGACCTGTGAGGCCGGTGTCCCCCATCGGGCCACCGACCACGAACCGGCCGGTTGGATTGATGTGATGTTTCACGCTGGTGGGGTCATAGAGTCCCTTCGGCATCATGGGCTTGATCACCTTTTCCATGAGGTCGCGTTCGATTTGCTTCGTGGAAACATCAGGGCTGTGCTGGGTGGAAACGACGATCGTATCAATCCGCACGGGTTTGCCGTTTTTGTACTCGACGGTTACCTGAGACTTCCCGTCCGGGCGTACCCACTTGAGGATGTTCTTCTTCCGCACCTCTGCCAAACGCTTCGTCAGTCGGTGGGCCAACACGATCGGCATCGGCATCAGTTCATCCGTCTCATTGGTCGCGTACCCGAACATCAAACCTTGATCGCCGGCCCCTCCGGAATCCACACCCATGGCGATATCTCCGGATTGTTGGTGAATGGCGGTCAAGACCGAGCAGGTATGGAAGTCGAACCCCCACGAGGCATCGCAATAGCCGACATCCTTGATGACTTCCCGGATAATATCAGGAATTTCGACATAGGCCTTTGTGGAAATTTCACCGGCAACCAACGCGATGCCGGTGGTCAGAATGGTTTCGCAGGCCACGCGTGAATATTTGTCTTGCGCGATGATGGCATCCAAGATGCCGTCAGAAATCTGATCGGCGATCTTGTCCGGATGGCCTTCAGTGACCGATTCCGACGTGAACAGATAATTGTCTCTCATATGCCCCTCGTGGGTTCAGGTTATGAAAAGCTGCCGTGATTATGTCTGTCGTTAAGCTCTGTCTGTCGTTAAGCTGAATGTGAGGGATGTGGTGCTGAATGATGAGCCACGCACAAACTCCGCTGATTTTAGAGACATCAATTGAGTTTGTCCATCACTTCGACGATAGGCGGCTGAAAAAGTGTCACAAGTCGTGATCTTGACTCAGGTTTTCGGAGACTTGTAACATGGATAAGATTGTCAAAAATTGCCGGAGTGCTGGGCGAGATGGGACATCGAGCACTCGTAACGGGTGTAGGACCGTAACTCTGTCGAGTCTGAGCAAAGACTATTACAGTAGCGCAATTTATGGGACATTATCTTGCCGCGCCGTTCGTGGCCATTGTGGTCGCTGGTGGAATCGTCTTGGGGCTTTTCTCTGGGGCGGAGCCAGCCCAGTCTGGGAAACGATCTGCGCTTGAACGGGGTGTGGTGCAAGTCGGTGACGAAGCACCCAACTTTACTCTACGCGACCTCACCGGAAGGGTGAGGAGCCTGTCCCAATTCAGAGGCAAAGTCGTTCTCCTGAACTTCTGGGCAACCTGGTGTGGGCCCTGTCGCATCGAGATGCCGGCCATGGAACAGTTGTATCAAGTGTTTCCACGACGGGAATTTGAAATTCTTGCGGTGTCAACCGATGCACAGGGGCCAGCTGTGACAGGGCCATTTCAACAGCGACTGGGATTGACCTTTCCCATTCTCCATGACTCGGAGTACCGCACAGGGTTGGCGTATGGAGCGCGGACATTGCCGATCACTTTCATGCTTGACCGCCAGGGGGTTGTGCGGCAGAAAATCTTTGGCGCTCGCGATTGGGCGTCACCTGAAGCCCGCGAATTGATACAGGAGGTGATGGAATCATAGCGATGACACCATCCATCCCACAAATCTCTTTGATTGCTGCATTTTCTGCAGGGCTGCTCTCGTTCGTTTCTCCATGCGTACTGCCGTTGGTGCCAAGTTATATTTCTTACATCACAGGGCTCTCGGTCGAGCAGCTCACCGACGCGTCTGAGCGCATGAAATTCAGGAAGGCGATTGTCGTGAACTCCCTGCTGTTCATCGCAGGATTCTCGTCGGTTTTCATCGCCTTTGGAGCATCAGCGAGCTTTTTGGGGCAGCTTTTAATTACGTATCAGGACCTCATTCGGCGAATCGGAGGCGTTTTGATCATCGTGTTCGGCCTGTATCTGCTTGGGATTCTGAATCTCACGTTCCTGAAGATGGAACATCGGTATCAGTTTCGTAACAGACCGGCTGGATACCTGGGGTCATTCTTAATTGGAGTAGCCTTTGCTGCGGGATGGACACCCTGCGTCGGACCGGTGCTGGGATCCATTCTTCTCTATGCGGGTACCACCGACTCACTTCTCAATGGCGTTGTGCTGTTGACCTTTTACTCGCTCGGTTTAGGCTTGCCGCTCTTCCTGACGGCGCTGGGAGTGGATCGATTTCTCGCCTATTTCAAAGAAGTGCGCGCCTATTTGTGGGGAGTGTCGACGGTGAGCGGAGTCATGCTGATCCTCGTCGGGGTGATGATCTACGTGAATTCACTCACGATGGTGACGAGTTTCTTGGAGCGATATGGGATCGGTTGGTATCTCGGTCAGTAGCGACCCTCGATCTCACACCCCCGTTCCGCCTGGTTAGCCGTTCTCTGTTATAAAGACCGTAACCTGATGGGGGTCTGACCTAGCCTCTGTTGCCGCCATGGCTGGGTATGACCCAGGATTCGATTCGTTCCGCCCTATATCTGCTTGATTAGCACCAGGCGCCAAGTCGACAGGCTGTGAAGGCGTTCCCAAACGTGTTTGCCGAAGGAGTAGGTGGCTGGCTGAGCGCTTGGGGAACACCGAGTGTCTCGATTGTCGAAGTGGGCGATGAAGAAACCGATGGTTGGTGAGGAATTCTGGATGAACTGGTTGGAATAGCCGTCGGAGCGGCATCGGACACAGAAACCGGATCCGACTTCTGTGCAAGGAGCGTGTTAGAGGGAGCCCCACCGATTTTTTCCAACAACGTGCCCCCGGCATCGGAGGCCGTACTGTTTGGATACTTGTCCAGGAGGACGACGAGATTATCTTTTGCCCAATCGTCGGCCCCCATTTCATGGTACGCCTTGGCTTGATAATACAAGGCATCTGAGGCGGCCGGCTTATCGGGATACGTTTTGATCACCTGTCCAAACCGGTGCGCGGCGGCAAGATATGCGCCTCGTCGGTAGTAGAATTGTCCCACGAAGAGATGCATCTGAGCGATCCAATCGTGGCACTCCTCGAGCTTTTGCTGCGCTTGCGCGTCGTAGCGGCTACCAGGGAAATCTCTTCTCATCTGTTCGAATGCGGCGATGGCCTTGTGCATCGGTTCAGGGTCTCGGTCGATCGTTTTGGCCATCATGACATGAATTTCACCGATTCTGAATGCCGCATAGGGAGCTAGGACGTGATTGCGATGAAGGTCCATGAAGTGGTTGTACTCGACGAGGGCCTCCGCATACTCCTCTTTCTCAAAATACGCTTCCCCCCGCTTCATGATGACATTGGGATGGTAGTGGTTGTCGAGGGTATCACCGATGAAAATTTGCTCATCAGTTCCACCGATGACCTTCTTGAGCCCACTCCGCACGTCGCTGGGAGTGATATCACCGGCACAGGAGACCAAGAACACGGACCCTAGTGTGAGACACCCAACCAGCCGAAGGCGTGACAGCGTAGGTGACGAAAGGATATCAAGGGGAGAATGTAATGCATTCATGCCTACCACACATAGCAAGGAAAGCGGTAAAAATCAATGACACGGTTAGTTTGGTTGACCCGTCCGCTGATGCTCCCTATAATTCCCCGCCGCGGTAGCAGCGTGCATTATTTTGTAAAACATGCTCGTGGTTTATGAAGATGATCCGAGCCAGGCTTATTGGCACAGGCAGCCATTTACCGTCCCGTGTGGTCACCAACGAGGAGCTCGCCGGGATGACAGGGGTATCTCCGGCCAGTATTGAACGGCTCACTGGTATTCGGACGCGTCGTTGGGCTGCGGAGCATGAAGCGTCGTCCGACATGGCCATTGTCGCTGGGCGTCAAGCTCTGGAGGCTGCTGGGTGTGCGCCTTCTTCTGTCGATGCCATTATCCTGTCCACGACATCCCCTGACATGGCGTTTCCATCGACTGCGTGCGCGGTCCAGCGAGGCTTGGGATGTAAACAAATTCGCGCGTTTGATGTCTCTGCCTCGTGCTCAGGGTTTTTGTACGCCCTTTCCATGGCGCAGGCCATGATTCAGAGCACCCAGGTGCGGACCTGCCTGGTCATTGGGGCGGAAGTGAAGTCGCGGTCCCTGGATTACCAGGATAAAGCGACAACCCTGTTGTTCGGAGACGGCGCTGGAGCCGTTCTCGTCCGAGGCGAAGACGATCGCAGCCCTGAGTGGCGAGGGATTCTCAGCGTCAAGTTATATGCCGAGGGGGCACACCACGGACTTATCCGCGTTCCTAGCGGTGGGTCAAGGATGCCGCTGACATCCGAGGCGTTCAACACAAAGGGGCATGCGCTTCGCATGCATGGGGCTCCGCTTTTTCGTTTGGCCGTTCGACGAGTCGAACGTGCGGTACAGGACATCCTAAAGGAACTTGGCGTTCGTTCTGAGGATGTCAGGCAGGTGGTCCTCCATCAGGCGAACGGGCGGATTTTGTCTCACATCGCCGATCGCTTAGGAGTCAGCCGCGATCGCCTGGCATCGGTGATCGAACGATACGGCAACACGTCCTCAGCATCTCTACCGATCGCGCTCGATGACGCGGTTCGCAGTGGAAACGTTTCACCCGGAGACCTGCTGCTTCTCGGCAGTTTTGGTGGGGGGCTGACGTGGGCGACCAGCCTTGTTCGCTGGTAGGAACCGCGGATGAGCCACCTGGTCTACGCACAAGCGCATCACCGGCACACACATTCGACTCAGGAGTGTGAGAGACCATGATGTTCGGTCTAATCCCCAAAGAAGAGGCCTTTTTCGATCTGTTGAAACAAGCGGCCCACAACGTCATAGAAGGAAGTCGTCTGCTCAAGGAATTGATGGAGACCTATACGAACGTCCAAGAAAAGACGTTGAAGATTAAGGACGTGGAACATGTCGGTGACGGAATTACTCATGATATTGCCGTCCGTCTGAATCAGACGTTCATTACTCCCATTGACCGTGAAGATATCCACGATCTGGCTAGCGCATTGGATGACATTCTGGATGCGGTGGAGGCTGTGGCGGATCGCTGCGCCATTTACAAGATCGAACAACCCACCGCCAGTGCGATTCGGCTGGCTGATATTCTCCACCGAGCGTGCCTGGCGGTAGGTCGTGGAGTCGATGGAATCGGTCTGTCGCATGCCGAAATCAAAGAGTTCACTGTGCAAGTCAACAGTCTGGAGAATGAAGCGGATCGCGTGTCACGAGATGCGATTTCAGACCTCTTCGAGAAGGAGCCGAATCCTATTACGGTGATCAAATGGAAAGAAATTTACGAAACGATGGAGGATGGAACAGACCGCTGCGAAGATGTGGCCAATGTGATCGAGCGCATTGTCCTCAAGCAAACGTAACCAGCAAGGAACGCCATGCTGATTGTTGAACGCACTTCCTTCCCGGATCCTTCCTATAGACACGGTCAGGGTGGCCCAACCGGCTCTCAGTCGTTCGACGCGATATGACGGAACTCAGCGGATTGCTTTTGCTCACGGTAGTTCTGGCTCTTCTGTTCGATTTTTCGAATGGATGGCACGATTGTGCAAACGCGGTGGCAACGGTTGTGTCTACGCGTGTACTGAGTCCGGTCGCCGCCGTGTTGCTGGCAGGTCTGTTGAACGTCGCCGGGGCCTTCTTCTCCACTGCTGTGGCAAAAATGATCGGGGGCGGCATCGTTTTCCCCGATGCCATTACCAATGCCGTGGTGGCGGCAGCGATGGGGGGAGCTATTCTGTGGAATTTCTTCACGCTTCTCTTGGGATTACCCACCAGTTCGTCGCATGCGCTGATTGGGGGGCTCGTCGGGTCGGCCGTGGCCCATGGTGGGTGGGCGGTCGTTCAGTTTCAAGGCCTGCGCAAAATTCTTGAAGCCATGATCGTTTCCCCCTTGATGGGGTTTGTGATGGGGTTTCTTATCATGGTTCTCGTTAGCCGGGTCTTTTTTAAGGTGCACCGAGGGGTCGCTACGAAGATATTTAGTCGGCTTCAAATTTTTTCCGCAAGTTTCATGGCGTTCAGTCACGGAGCGAACGATGCTCAAAAGGTGATGGGCATCGTCACACTCGCTTTGGTCGCCTCCGGGCAATTGACCACCTCTGAAGTGCCCACGTGGGTAATCGTGTCCTGCGCGCTGGCCATGGGTCTTGGAACGACCGTGGGTGGATGGCGTATCATCAGGACGTTGGGAATCAAAATGGTCAAGCTTGAGCCTGTTCATGGTTTTGCTGCCGAGACCGGGGCAGCCGCGGTCCTACTATTCACGGCTCACTTCGGACTTCCGGTCAGCACGACACACACTATCACCTCTTCGATCCTGGGTGTAGGATCGACAAAGCGGTTATCAGCGGTTCGATGGGGAGTCACGAGGAAGATCTTCTCGGCCTGGATCTTTACACTGCCTGGGGCCGGGCTGTTAGGGGCGGCAGTCTATGCCCTGCTCGCGTCCCTCCAGTGAGCCGGTAACTGGCGGTCAGGATTGATGGGGAGACGAACAACAAATCGGCTTCCCCGCGGCTGATTCGCCTCCACCCAGAGCTGTCCTCCATGTCCTTCAACAATGTGTTTCACGATAGCTAATCCCAATCCGGTTCCTCCGAGCTCGCGAGATCGTGCTCTGTCGACGCGGTAAAATCGCTCGAACACGCGTGGCCTGTCCTGTTCAGGAATCCCAATTCCCGTATCCGCGACGCTGATATCGATCGCGTTGACGTGCGGCCCGGTTTTGTCGAGAGGGACTCGGGTCGCGCCGACCGTGATGGTTCCACCCTCCGGGGTGTACTTGATCGCGTTATCGAGAAGATTGGTAAGAACCTGGACAAGCCGACCTTCGTCTCCAGCCACTGCTGGAAGCGCTGCATCGATCATGGTGATGAGATGATGGTGATTCTTGTCGGCTATTGGTTTGACGACTGACAGGGCACGTTCCACCAACGACCTCAGCTCAATCGGTTCTTCCTTGAATGAGATGCCGCCCGACTCGATCTTTGACAATTCGAGCAGGTCTTGGATGATCAGGTTCAATCGATCGCTTTGCTTGAGGATGATATCCAGAAAATTCGAGGAAGCCACGGGGTCGTCTTTAGCTCCATCGAGAAGGGCTTCCACGTAACCCTTGATGGACGTGAGCGGAGTGCGAAGCTCGTGCGAGACGTTCGCGACGAAGTCTTTCCGGATTTTCTCCAACCGACGCAGGTCTGTAATATCGTGGAAGACCAACACGACACAGGCTTCATTTTCTCGTTTACCTCCCGCAGGGGAGGCTTCAATCTGTAGGCATCGTCCTGTCAGAGGCAGTACGATTTCATCCTGATGATGAGCCGGCGAGCGCAGGATGCCGGTCACCAATTCATTGAGCTGCTGATGGCGAAATAGGTCGATACAAGGTCGACCGCGTGCCTCAACGCGGGAGATGCCGAACATCCGTTCCAATGCCGGATTGACCTGCAAAATATGGCCTCGATAGTCCATGACCATGACGCCTTCAACCATCGAGGTCAGGACCGCCAGGAGTTGAGCACGATCCTCCGACAGCTCATCGATCTTGGTCTGAAGCTGGTCGGCCACATGATTCAGTGTGGAAGCCAAGAGGCCGACTTCATCCTGTGCCGTGGTCCTGATGTGGAGGGTGTGGTTGCCGGAATCCAGTTGTCGTGCAGCCGAGACGATGTCTGAAAGCGGCTTGGTAATGTTATGCGCCAACCACACGCTGAGGGTCAGGGCTGCGAGGAATGCCACTCCAAGGGCAAGAATGATGTGATCCCGCGTTTCCGATAGCTCACGGTCAAGCACAACCATCGGCAGTCCCACCCGTACGACAAGTGGGGAAGCGCTCTTGGTCGTATTCAGGAGGACGGCCCGATACATCGTCCGTTCGCCGGTCGTATGACTCGATCGGATATCCTGGCCCTGTCCGCTGGTCAATGCCTGGTCGACTTCAGGTCGAGACTTGTGATTCTCGAGTGTCGAGAGGTCGATATCTCGTACGGCGCTGTCGGCAAGGACGGTTCCATCGACGGCGATGAGGGTCACCCGGGCCATAGCCCGACTACTGAAGTCGCGCGTGGCGTCCTGGAGCTGAGCAGGGGGGAGTGATGAACGAGCGGTATCAAAGAGGGACTGTAATCCGTACTCGACGAGTTTGGTTTTAGCCTCGAGGGCCTCGCCCAGTTGCGCGAGATGCTGCCGTTCGAGGGCCTGAATCGTCATCACACCAGCGATAAACAGGCCACAGGCCACCACCACCAGTGTTCCAGTCATGATCTTCCAGCGAATCGACCACGTCATCCTGGCTCGTCGACGTCTTTCAGTTTGTACCCGAGTGATTTGATCGAGACGATCGCGTCTTCAAGGAGCGGTAGCTTCTGTTTCAACCGTCGAATATGCACGTCGACGGTTCTGGTCGTTCCATAGTAGTCGTAACCCCAGACATCATTGAGCAACACCTCGCGGGTAAGTACGCGGCCCCGGTGACGGAGCAAGTGTTCGAGCAAACCGAATTCCTTGGTCGTCAACGTCACCTCTTGTTTGCCGAGGCTGACCTCATGCCGGGAAAGATTCATCGTGAGCGTCTCATAATGATAGAGGTCAGGCTCGGTCTCAGGCGTACGGTCGGCACGCCGCAGGAGGGCTTTGACACGGGCGACTAGTGTCTTGGGGCTGAAGGGTTTGGTGACGTAGTCGTCTGCGCCCAGTTCCAATCCGACGATCGTGTCCGACTCCTCCGCTTTTGCCGTCAGCATGATGATCGGGAGCATGGCGGTGTCCGGAGCAGAACGGAGACGTTTACAGACTTCCAGCCCGTCCAGTTCGGGCAACATGAGGTCCAAGACAACCAGATCAGGTTTACTCTCAGAAACTTGCTTCAGGGCTTCGAGCCCGCTGGTTGCGACGACGGTTCGAAACCCTTCCTTTTCAACGTAGTGCTTGACGAGTTGCAGGATGTCGCGCTCATCTTCGACGATCAGAACTTTCTTGTGAGTCAAGTTGCTCATGGAGATGTCTCAGCGTACGGGTGGTGGAAGAAGCTGTCAAGTAACTGTAGGAAGGCGAGGGCGAGAGGGGCCTACCGCCGGGCCGGCTATTTGTAGGCCACTGCCGCGCTCGACGGGCCTGCAAGATGAATGACCTCGAACCGTTTGAATCCGACCTCGCCGCACCAGCGACGGAAATCCGCGCCTGAATAATCGAATGCATCGCCGAATTCGATGAGCATGTTGAGGGACATGAGCAACCCCTGCACGTTCTCACGCCGAGCATCGTCGATCAGCGCTTCGATGGCTACCAATGCGCCGCCTGGTGGTAGCGCGTCGTAGGCCGAACGAATCAGGTGCATCTTCTTCTCAAGATTCCAGTCGTGGAGGATCATGCCCATCGTGATGAGGTCCGCCTTTGGGAGTCGGTCCTTGAAGAAGTCGCCAGATGCGGTGCGCACTCGCCGTTCTAGCCCGGCATCAGCGATGTGTCGCTTTGCAATCGGTTCAACCACCGGCAGATCAAAACTTGTGCACGTGAGATGTGGATGTCGCTTCGCAACCTCAATGCTGAGCAGACCGGTCGCACCGCCGACGTCGCACAGGGTTTTGAATTGTGAGAAGTCGAATTTTTCTGCGAACGCCTCGAAGTTGATACGGGAGAGGCCGGTCATGGCGCCCATGAATTGTTCAAGTCTGGGCAGGTCGGAATAGAGTTCTTCAAACATACCTTTCTGTCCGTGCTTGACTTCATTCTGAGGCCGACCTGTCCGTAAGGCTTCGGGTAGATCGTTCCAAAACTTGAACAGCCGCGCGTTGAGCATCACCAGAATGCCGCCGATATACCGTGGGCTCGCGGCATCGAGGAACAGTGCGCCTTCGGGTGTGTTGAAATATCTTGCCTGTGGGCCCGCGTCCTCACGGTCGAGGAACTTCATCGCCACGAGGGTATCAAAAAAATCAGGATTCGAACGTGGATGCAATTGTAATTCGTGGCCCAACTCCGCCCCTGTGAGGCGACGGCTTCCAAGCGTCGTGAACAGGCCGAGCTCGACGGCGGTGAGGAGGACCTTTGAGCTCCAAAAGCTGAAGGCGGTTTGTAAGATTGCGGAGGAACTGGGAGTCGCATTCATTATGTGGCAGCATTTCCTTTGTGTATGAAGACGAGTGGCCCGTTGTTCCTGATCAGTGATCTGTTTGCTGCCTGACTCTCACGTCGGCAAGAATCCCGCAGAGATCGATGAACACCCGTACATTCCCGGTAGTGTCCTTACGAGCGACTGTGAAGATCAGCTCTGACCCAGGGTCGGCATAGAGTATGACTTCCTGGCTTCCGAAATGCCTTGCGGGAAATTCAGGCTCGGCTATTTCAGCCACGCCGGAAGGCGCAATGGGATAGATACCGAGTCTCGATCCTGTCGTCACCTGAATCGCGTAAAACAGTGGTTGATTCGGTTGCCCAAACCCATTGATGCCGAGAAACTTCACGTGGAACCGCTTGTTGGCTGGAACGGTGCAGACGACGACATCCTTGCTGCTTTCTCCGCTACTCAAGTTGACGATCGCTCCAATTTGAAAAGGTCGTTGAGCCATATGAAGCGCCTCCTTCTGTCAAGAATCAGTAATACCGGGATCGGTATGAGTTTCTCGATCGTGACGAGATGTCAACCGGCTCTGAGCGTACGGGGCAGGACAGCGAGAGTCAAGCGGAGGGCAACGGTCGCAGGTGGTTATTGACGCACGATGATGCTCCCGCCCACATCGTCGTCTGCCCGATGAAGGGGACAGTAGAAGTGGTAGGTCATGGTCTCGTTCTCGGCGGTGACCGCATCGCTCGACATTCGATTTCTGTCGATCACGATGCGCTCGGTTCCCTCTGGTGCGATGGTGACGCGAACTGGTCGTGTGACCTGAACGCCACTCTCGTCAATCGATTCGAATAATCCTGGGGCTTCAAAGACATGGGTGCGTTCGGTTGGATTGCTCAAGCGGAGAATCAACGGCTCCGTGAAATCAGTGCTTTGGTGAAGGACGACCTCCAGGGGAAGCCAAACGGCTTGCTGATGTTCAACATCACGAGCGACAAACACAATCTCCTTCGCCCACCCGGTAGACGTCGTGGCGAACATTCCGCAGCCAACCAGGCATCCAAGCCACATCCTGACGGCACGAGCGGAATGGCTGACAAACTCTTTCATGGTGTGTTCCTTATCCTCAGCGATGCGCGGATCCGTCGTGTAGAGCTATGCTAATTGGAGAAACAGGACAGCCAGTCCTAGCACGTGTCCAGTGGAGAACTTTCATCGGCCAGGACTGCTATCCCGCTCTTCACATACCTTCCTTAAATAGGAAGGTACCAGATCTTAGGGGATGCCACACGGTTCTCATTGTGTGACGGGGCCGTCGGTCAGCCACCTCCGATATCCCCACGGGTTTCAATGACGAATATTTCACCTTTCACCTCAGGGTGGATGTCACACCACAGAGCATGGTGCACGCTTTCGGCACCGCCGGTGAGCGGATCAAAGTTCGTGGGTGCGGTGGAGAACCGGAGCGTCATCGTCTTTCCCGCATCGAGATGAAACGATTTGAACTTTTTCCCTCGCACTTCAGTGCCTCCTTCCACTTTCACGGGAATATCTTTGAACAAGGTTGACGCCAACCCATGCGTGACGGAGTCCTGGTTTCGGACCACGATGATCGTGTCTTGCGATGGCATTGTAATCCCGACTGTCTCATAGCCGTGCTGTCGATCTTTGATAGTGATCTCTATCTTGGAGGGCGGCGCTTCCATTCCCTTAATCTGCGCATAGGTAACCCCGGGGACAACATCTACGGCCGCTAACGTCGCGACGGCGAACGGAATAGCTGATAGAACGGTTCCGAATCGGTGGGCACTCATTCTGACCTCCTCGTAATAGTGTTGAACAGGTACATTGCTTGTCCACTCGGTCCTCAAGTCAGCTCTCGGGCTTGTGCAGCTGACGTGGCCCATCACCTCCTCCCAGTCGACTCGGTTCCTCTTTCTGCTCAGGATGATCCAGCAGTTCGTTGATTACTCCATGCGCATGCGATGTTTCGCTGCACAGGTCCGATGCATCACGCCTCACTTCGCAAGACTCCGGATATAGTGAATCAGTTGCCAGACTTGCTCGTCCGGTAGCCCTTGAAACGCCATCATCCCGGTCCCCGGCGATCCGTTTTTGATGATCCAAAACAGCTGCCCATCCGGCAGGTCTCGCATCATAGCTCCACAGGTAAAATTTCGTGGCGGCGGCACAAAGGCTGTCCCCATCAACCCCTTCCCATCGCCCAGCTCCCCGTGACACATGACACAGGCGACCGGTTGTGCACCTTTCAGGAACAACGCCTTTCCTGCCCGGATCGCCTCGGCAGACGATGGCATCGGATTCGCTCTGCTGAGGAAGTCTGCCGGTGCTTTGGCCGTCTTGCGCGGTTGTATGCAGGTACTCGCTTCAGTTCCCCCGGCTGCAGCTGCGACGTCCGGGACCCCCTTGAAGGTCACCTTGAGGTAGGCAATGACATCGGCCACGCCCTGTTGACCAATGGTTAGGCCCCAGTAGGGCATGTTCGGCGATTTGCCGACGGCTGGCCCCCCGTGATTGATCACGTTATAGAGATAGTCCATGGGAAGTTTCTCGAAGGGGATATTCGCGTGGATGGCGGGCTTGGGATCCAGGCCCGAAGCAGCTGGGCCGTCACCCTTGCCGGTGAACCCATGGCACTGAGCGCAATATTCCTTGTACAGGGTCTTGCCTCGATCCACGCTCGTGTTGGAGAATTCCTGACTCGTCCAGGGCTCGTAGTAAGTGAAGTCCTGAATCCCTTGCACGGCCAGGAACCCGATCACCGCCCGCAATTGCGCGTCCGTGGCATCGGCCAGAAATTCTCCATTGTGGACAGTGAAGTCCTGTGGGTTCAGCCCAAATCGGTACAGCCAATCCATGTTGTACCGTTGCCCGGCGTTCTGTAGCGCGGCGCTCTGAGGGCCACCGATGAGTTTGCCGTTCTCCTCGATCGTATGGCAGCCGAGACAGGCATGGGCCTTATAGGCCATCCCACCAAAAGCCACATCGAACTTGGTCACTTTGGAAACGTCGAACGCACCCACGGTGACACGCGGGTCTGTGTTGTGTTCGGCAAAATAATCGGCGATCGCGCTCGCTTCCGCGTCCGTCACTTTGGGATGTTGCCTCGGGCCGCTCGTCATATCCCACAGATAGCCCTTCGCATACAGTGGGGCTTCCTTGCCGGTCAGCCAACGAATGAGCCAGGACCGTTGATATTTGCTGCCGGCCCAGATGAGGTCAGGCGCGTGAAGTTTGAACCGCGATTCCGCTTTCCCTTTCAGCCGATGGCATTGCACACAGGTCTGTTGGATCAGCTCTTTGGTACGAGACTCGTCATTTGCATGCAGCAGCTTCGGGGAGGCCAGCATTCCGACCAGCATCAGCACCACCACTCCAGCAGCTCCCTTCGATAGACTCATGACCGCTCCTTTCCCATCCGGTGGCCATATCACCCGACCGTAACCGCGATTATCTTGGGATCAGCTTACATCCCCCTTTGAATCCTCTAACCCCAACTCTTACGATGTTCATACTTACTAGTTACTCTGGAATCTTCCGCTGCCTCCCATCCACTTAGAGACCGAGTGTGGAAAATGGATTCATGAGTTTGGTTGTCATTGAAAGGAGGAAAATTCTACTGAACTGGTATCTATGTCACTGCACCTCCGTCGATCCCAAAGGCCGCGCCATATATAGGGTGATGGACCAGATCACAGCCAATTCTGTTGACGAACCCTATGGATCTGACGTATCGTGAAAGATCAACACTGACCGTGCAGAAGACCGCCTTGTCGAGCCTGAACGAAGGAGCTACGACCACCATGAAGATCTATCTCGCCAATCCCCGTGGGTTTTGTGCCGGTGTCGATCGGGCGATCGAAATTGTGGAGCTGTCGCTCAAGAAGTATGGCGCCCCGATCTATGTACGCCACGAGATTGTCCATAGCCGACATGTTGTGAAGTCGCTTAGGCAAAAAGGCGCGGTCTTCGTGGAAGAGCTGAACGAAGTCCCAGAAGGGTCGGTCGTCATCTTCAGCGCGCACGGGGTGGCGAAGTCCGTATGGGAAGAAGCACGTCGTCGTCGGCTGCATGTGATCGATGCGACCTGTCCGCTCGTGATCAAAGTTCATAACGAGGTGAATCGCGATTATACGCAGGGGTATGAGCTGATCCTCATCGGTCATGCCGGTCATCCGGAGGTGATCGGGACGCTGGGCCAGGTTCCCGACAAGTTTCACCTGGTGTCGTCGGTCGGCGATGTGGAAAAGCTCCAAGTCGAGAGCACGGTCAATTTGTCGTATGTGACGCAAACGACGCTGAGTGTCGATGAATGCCGAGATATCGTCGGTGCGCTGCATGAACGGTTTCCGAACATCAAGGGGCCGCACCAGGAAGATATTTGTTACGCGACGCAGAACCGACAGAACGCGGTTAAAGAACTGTCTCGTCGCGTGGATGTCATTCTCGTCATTGGCTCACCGAACAGCTCCAATTCCAATCGGTTGCGGGAGCTGGGGGAGCAGTGCGGTATCCCGTCCTATCTTATCGACTCAGCTGCAGACATCGATCCCGCGTGGTTGCAAGGAGCCAAAGCGGTTGGGATTGCCGCTGGGGCGTCGGCGCCAGAAATTCTTGTGACCGAAGTGGTCGCATTCTTAAAGATGTCGGAATCGTCTGAGGTCGAAGAGCTTACGGTTATTGAGGAGGATGTCGAGTTTCTTCTACCGAAGGAACTAGTCCAGATAGAATCTTCCAAGAACTCCGTTCCCACAATGGCTCGCTGATCCGGTGCGCGGGCCATACTCTCTCGAATTTGGGCCCATGGCCGTAGTGAATGTGGGCCCTTGTCCTCATGAGGTCCAGGTTCTTCCCCAAAGCACCCTATGAATTGTAGGGGTACTATTGGATCTACCCTATGGGCTGTGTTTTATTTTGATTTCTCAAAACCCCTGTGGTACAAGGGCCGGAAATTTTTCATTTCCTCATGATGATGTTCTACGCGCCTAAGAATAGGTGAATGGATGCACTTGAAATCACTGAATATGTTGGGCTTTAAGTCGTTCGCGGAGGCCAAGATTGAATTCCCTGAAGGGGTCACCGCGGTCGTGGGACCCAATGGAAGCGGGAAGAGCAATGTCGTCGATGCCATCCTATGGGTCTTGGGGGAGCAAAGTACCAAGACGCTCAGAAGTGAAAAGATGGAGGATGTCATTTTTAACGGCACGGAGGTTCGCAAGCCGTTGGGCATGGCAGAGGTCTCCCTGGTGATCGGTGGGTTAGATCAGGCGGCGATGAAACTGGATGGTAATTCAGGGCTTCCGAATGAACTGACCGAAGTGCAGGAGTTGATGATTACCCGCCGTCTATATCGCAACGGCGAGAGTGAGTATCTCATCAATAAGGTTCACTGCCGTCTGAAAGATATCCGCAGTCTGTTGCTCGATACCCGTGCTGGAAGTAAAGGGCACACGGTGATTGCTCAGGGGCAGATTGATCAAATCTTGAACGCCTCTCCACAAGATCGGCGTGAGCTTATTGAAGAAACGGCCGGGATTGTTCGTTACAAGAAGCAGAAAGCGGAAGCATTGCGCAAACTCGAAACGACGCAGCAAAATCTCCTGCGTGTTCGAGACATCGTGGCCGAGGTCAAGAAGCAGCTGAATTCTCTGGAACGTCAGGCCCGCCAGGCTCGCACCTATCAGACGTTGCAAGGTGAAGCGCGTGAGATCGAAGTGACGTTGCTAACGAGGGAGTTCAGGGCACTGCGACACACGTTGCAGGAGGTCGAAAGTGAGCTCTTGGGTCTGGATCAGCAAGAGTCTGAGAAAGCGGCTCAACAGGCCCGGTTGGCCACAGACCTCGAACAAGCGCGTCTCGAATCGATCGCCATGGCTGACTCCATTGGAAAGATTCGGGAGCAGTTGGCGGGAGTGGAGCAGCAGCAGGCGCACGCGCTGACGGCGGCGGAGGTTGAACGTAATCGTGGTCAACTGTTCAACCAACAACAAGTCCAAGAGTCGGCTGAACTGGAAGAGCTCGTCCGTTCGCAGGAACAAGTGGCTGGTACACTCCAGGCTATTGAGTCGGCATTGGTCGGACTTGAGGAGGAAGTAACGGCTCGAACTCAAGCACTCGAGGAGCTGGACCGCGAGATGACGCGATTGCGCGATCAGCGTGCCGCGGCAGTCGCCGAAGAGGAGCGAGGGCGAAAGGATGTGTTGCAACTAGCCGTGCTGGTCGCCAACACTGAGCAAAGTATCTCGCAGTTAGCGAAACGGATAGAGGATTTCACCAATCGCGCAACCCGGTTGGCTGCGGAGCGTGACGACCTGCGGGGTCAACGAGAGTCCTCGGTCGCACGTCACGAAACCCTGCGCGAAGAGTACGGACAGGCGGACCGCCTTGTTGCAACGTTACAGGCGGACCAACGTGCTGTGAAAGAAGAAGTGGCGCAAGCAATCGGGCTCGTACAGTCGTTGGATCAGGTTATTTTACGGCGTTCTGAAGAACTTGCCGGGTTGGAGTCACGCCTTGAGGCGTTGCAAAGCGTCGTGCAGGAGGAGATGGGGTACGGCCGGCAAGGAGCCACCCAAGGACCGGCCCTGAAGTCGTGTGAAGGAGTGCGGGAGGCCGTCGCCGAATGGTTGACGATTCCTTCAGGGATGGAGCGAGCGGTCGAAGCGGTTCTCGGGGAACGTGTTCGGGGGTGGTTTGTCGACGAACCGTCCGTGGGTCGGCGACTGGTCCGGTTTCTCCAGGAGGAGACGTTGGGGCGAGGCAGTTTTATCCCGCAGCAGCCACGTTGGGAAGGGAAGCAGGCGTATGAGTGGTGGGCGGCCATTGCGTCAGAACCGGGAGTTGTGGGGAAAGCGGTAGACCTCGTGCAGACTGATGCTGCCAGAATGATGGCTCGTGACTCGTTGTTCGATCGAGTCGTGATCGTTCGCTCGTTGGATCACGCCATCGAGCTGTGGGAACGCCATGCGTGGAGTGCTCCGAATGGTCCGATTCTGGCGACTCTGGACGGCGAGGTGGTGGACGCGTCCGGTATCGTGACGGGTGGGCACGTGGAAGGCACGCCCGGTTTGCTGGAGCGGCGGCGAGAGGTGCTCGACCTCGAAACGAAACGACAAACACTCGTCGTAGAGCTTGATCAGAATAAGCAACAGCGAGATGTCGTGCAGGCCCAGATTCAAGAGTTGACCGAGCGAGACCGCCAGCTTGGTGATTCGTTGCGCGAGGCCGAAATGCAAAACCTGTCGTTGCGCAAAGACCAAGAAAAACTCCAGCACGTCCTGGACGATCTTGATCACAGACTCAACGCGGTGGAGGCCGAGATTCAGGAAGGTCGGGTTGAGCGTGAGCACTTGGAACAGGAATCTCACTCAGTTCAAGCTCAATTGAGTCAGTGGATCGCAGAAAAAACCGGTCAAGACACGTTGTTATCGCGGGTACGCGAAGGGCTTGGGTTGCTCGATCAGAATTTGCGAGTGCATCAGGACCGTGTCACGGACGCGAGGTTAGCTGCCGAGGGGTTGCGCGCAAAGCGAGAGCATGAGCAACTGAATCGAGCGCGGGTGACGCAGCAGATTCAGGAAACGGACGATCGGCGACGGGTTTTGGGGGAACATCTCGATAGCCTGAAAAGTCTCATCGAGCAGAGCCTCGCTGAGCAAACTCGCCAGGAAGCGCTGTGCCGAGAACTCGGTGAGGCGGCAGGGAAAGTTAAGGGCGAATTGGTCGCAGCTCAAGAGCGACAGGCGCAACAGATGGCGAATAGCCAGGCAATGGAAGGGCATCTCGAGGAAGCACGGCGAGGAATGTCCGCGATTCGTGATGCGCGCATGACGGTCGAGGTCCGGCGTGCGGAGATTCGTACGCAATTGGGTACGGTCGAAAGCACCTTGGCTGGCACCTATCAACTGGATCCGTCGACGCTGATCGAGGTGTCTTCGGCAGCGAGCGAGCCGGTCTCAGAGTTAGAGGTGGCCGGTGATCAAGACACGGTTGAACGATCCGATGTTGAGTTGAAGGAGCAGTTGCAAAAACTTCGTGATCGGCTTGATCGTATGGGGCCGATTAACTTGGCCGCGATCAGTGAGCACCAGGAACTGGAGGAGCGCCACACGTTCCTCACAGCTCAGGAGCAGGATTTGTCTAACTCAATCGCCTCGCTCAAGGAGATCATCCAGCGGATTCATCGGACGACCAAGGAAATGTTCGCGGCGACTTATGACGAATTGCAGCAGAAGTTTACCGAAGTGTTCGGTCAGTTTTTCCCTGGAGGGCGTGCAGAGTTGCAGTTAGTCGAAGAACCTCCGTCGGAAAACGGTGAGCCCTCCGGCAGCGACGAACCGGGCATTGAAATCGTCGCGCAACCACCCGGGAAGCGACTGAAAAGCATTACGATGCTGTCGGGCGGCGAAAAGACACTGACGGCGATGGCGCTGCTCTTTGCCAGCTTTCTCATCAGACCGACGCCGTTCTGCCTCTTGGATGAAATCGACGCCCCGCTCGACGAGGAAAATATCGGGCGGTTTACGGCGGTGTTGAAGGATCTGGCACAGAATGCTCAGTTCCTCGTCATCACGCATAACAAGCGAACGATGAGTATTGCGGATTCCCTGTTCGGCGTCACGATGGAAGAACCGGGTGTGTCCAAGCTTGTGTCCGTAAGACTCGGGGATCTGCAACCGGCCTAAGGCGATTGGTCACGGGCACGTTCTTTCACCTGACGAGAACAAACAGTTCCGCTTACTTGGTCCGCTGGTAGGTGGAGATCCGGCTTCCGGTCAGGCCTCTTCTAGCTGAATCGTCTCAACATGCACCCTGGCGACGCCACGGTCGACAAATCCCAGTTGCTCGGCAGCACCTCGACTCAAGTCGATGATCCTGTTCCCGGAGTCTGGGTTGTGCCGGCTGGGGAAGGGGCCACGATCATTCACGCGTACGATGATCGACCGTCCATTTTCTAGATTCGTCACCTGGACATGAATCGGAAGCGGCAGGTACTTATGAGCCGCCGTTAATGCTCTGGGGTTGAACAGCTCGCCGTTGGCCGTCATGTGCCCATCTTTCTGCCGCCTGGTTTCTTCTCCATACCATGATGCCAGGCCCGTCTCCTTGTAGGTTTTCGCGCTCGCGAGCGTCATCGGCACATAATGACGGCCGTTGACCGTATACGGTGCAGCCTTGACTCGCCCGAGACGGATCGCCTCCTTGACCGGAAGCCCATCGATAGTCTGGATATCGTCGTTCATCAAGGGGTACTCCAAAGGAGCTCGAACAACCTCAAAGGTGAACTTGCCGATCTGGTAGGCGAGTTTGGTCGTCCCCTTCGTGAATTGATAGGCTCCTTTGACCACCCATATCGTGCCTTTGACCGTCTTCTTCGCGACCCGATAGGTTGTTTTCATTGCGGAGAAGGTGGTCTTGATCGCGGAAAAGGTGGTTTCGATCACCGAACAGGAGGCAAGCGTCAGAAAAGTAGGGAGGAGGAAAAGGGAAAGGGTGAACAGATTCGTTCGCCCCTTCCCATAAGGACCTTCTGAGAATGATGTGCGCGGATGCACGGGCTTCATTCCTTGGGTACGCTAGTCCACCGATTACATCTTCATCCCGCCCATCATGTGCATAGCATGTCCTGACTCCTGCAAGTAGTCGGGAGGTGGAGGCATGATTTCCTGTTCCTGATTCAATTGATCCACCTGTTGAGTCACGAACTTGATGTCGTTCCAGTCGGCCGCATCGGTTTCAGGGATCCACCGTGCGCGCAAATATCCGAAGCGGTCGAACAGGAACTCCATATGCTTTGGGACGGTTGCCGGCCCCATCAGGTCGGGATGAGAGATCGTCCTGCGGAACAGCGAGTAGGTGCGGGCGATCTCGGCAGCCTCCTTTTCAACCACGGGGAAAGGGATGTCCTTCCCAATATCGGCGATCTGCTGCGAAGTGAGCTCCGTTAGGGGTACGGCTAATACCTCGGCCTTGTGGTCTCGTAACGCCGGGTAGGCGAGCCTGAGTTGATCGAGCCGTTCGCGCGAGTCCGGCCACGAAAACAGGACCAGTAGGACGGCTTTTTCTCCACGGAAGTCTTTCAACCTGCCGGTGGTTCCGTCATGGGTGGTATAGGAGAAGCCTGGAGGTGCAAGAAATGGTTGGTTGGGGAGAATCCGAGTATTCATAATACGCGCTTGATAGCCGCGGTTAATGGCATGGATGAGATTGACGAGGTCCCAGCGTTCTTTGTCGGAAAATTTTTCACCCCATGCAGGCATGCCCGTTCCGGGAACGCCGTTGGTGAGCCAGTGGAAAAAATCTCCTGGGGTATGCATCGTCGCGTGAGGCTCCGTGAGTAAATCGATCGGTTTTTTCGGTAAGGTTTTGGACAAAATGCCGTCCCCTTTGGCTTGGTGTCCATGGCAGGGGACACAGTTCTCGGCAAAGATGGTCATGGCGTGAGCGACGGATTCCGACCTAAACGGGACTGGGGTATCACGGTAGGTTTCTGGATAGGCCTTAATGGACAGGGCGTATGCCCCAACGACGAGGGCCAACAGCACCAGCACGGTCGGGATGCCAAACCGCCAGCTTGATCGTCCGCCCTGCATTAGAGCACGCAATGTGAAGGCTCCTGCTACGATGAGAAGAGTAATCGCAACCCATACGCCGATCACGGCGTCCAGCATGGCCATACCCCACGTGTTCATGACGGAGAAGCGGAAGGGATATGGCCAGGTGTAGATGACTGCGTGATTTGGTGGGTGCTCGTTTGCCACCATGTGTCCTGCCCATAGGAGCGGAAGGGCAAGAATCCCTTCGACGACAACCCATCGGCGGAGGCTGCGCTTCGCAGTTATCGCCGATTCCGGATCGTTGACAATGGTCGGCAACGAAACAAAATGGATTCGCAATGCAATAGCCAGGATGAGACAGGTAATCGTCAGTTTTGCCACGAGCAACCAGCCGGAGGTTGTGACGAATACGGCCGCATAATTCTTATCTATCAACGGATGTGCCGCGTTCAATCCTGTGATCAATACGGCGGCTAACACCACAAGTCCTAGTGCAGAGATCCACTTGAGAGTTCCAATCCCAAGCCATGTTGTCTGCTTGGTTGGACGTTTGCCGGTTACGGCAAAGACTGCCGCTAGAAAGGTGAATATTCCCACAACCAAGAGGATGCCAAGAGTGGGATGGACCGCACTAGGTGGTGAAGATGCCATTGTCATGTTAATGCAACCTCCTCCGTAACAATTTATCAGTCGGACACATGCAGCGATTGCTGAGATGAGCATGTGTCACGGCATAACCCATCTCCGAAATTCATCTTGAAGATACGATCGCGATACTAGAAGTGGATCGAGTAGCCTATTACTTTCTGTGATGGGGAGGTGATCGCTGTGGCTCGCTCACAACTGGTTCTCCTAGCTATACAGGGACGATGTTAAAGCGGGTTCCATCGGTCGCATAACCTTCTGTCTAACACCATTGGCTTGTCTTATACCAGCATCTTGTTTGGAAGGGCTACTCACGCCAAACCAAGCCAGACCAAGTCCAAATGAAGCTCTAGTGCAGGGTCGAAAGGGATAGCCTGTCGTGATGCATCACGACAGGACGTCTATGCGTCGAATCTGGAAGTCGTCTACACTCTCGGATACCCAAAAATCCATATGTACATCAGGCACTTCCCGTCTCCCTTGCTTGACTCAGTTTTAGGTGTCTGTTATATAGAGCTGTGCTGCGTATGTGCATGTTGTGAGGAGCCATAGTAAGGGAGACCTTCTATAGATGTCGGTCTTTCGCCTGCCGCAGTTATTTCTTTTGAGTCCTAACTATTCATGAACATCATTAAGGCGATCTTCAGCCGCCTCTCCGATAGTCTACTTGCGAACGCACGTGGGGGATTTGATCCTGCGAGAGAGTACAGCTCGATAACGTCGCTTCGGTTAGTCTCGGAAAAACCAGTGGTTCTACCAGTCTTGGATGCTTCGACGTCTCGCAGGCCCAGTGGGCATACCGTCAGCCAACCGGATGCGGTGGATGATGCCATCAAGCGGAGTCAATCGTGGTTCTTCAATAAGCAACATCCGGAGGGATATTGGGTTGCCGAACTGGAGGCGGATACGACGTTGACCTCCGAGTATTTGATGCTGCGCCGATTCCTCGATCGCGTGGATCCTGAACGGGAGCAGAAAGCCGTTCGATACCTCAAGTCGACGCAACTTTCCGATGGCGGCTGGCCGATTTATTACGGGGGGCCGACCGAAATCAGTGCCTCAGTCAAGGCCTATTTCGCACTCAAGTTGAGCGGCGTCTCAGCGGATGAACCGTTCATGGTTCGGGCCAAAGAACGAATCTTGGCGATGGGTGGGGTGCTGCAGGCCAACGTGTTTACGAAAATCACGCTGGCGTTGTTCGATCAGTATGATTGGGAAGGCGTTCCACACATGCCTGTCGAGATCATGCTGCTCCCGAAAAAGTTCTACTTCAGTATCTATGCGATCTCCTATTGGTCTCGGGCGGTCTTGATTCCCTTGCTGATTGTCTTTGCCCACAGGCCAGTTTGCCAGATCCCGCGCGAACAAGGCATTGATGAGTTATATCCCATTCCTCGCGGGGAAGTCCGGTATTGGAAGTATCCTCCTTTCAATAAGGATCAGGCCTGGCTTACGCCGCACAACTTCTTTGTGGCGCTGGATGCCATGTTGAAGCTGTATGATCGGATGCCCATGCGGATCTTGCGGGAAAAGGCTCTCCATAAAGCTGCGACGTGGATGGTGGATCACATCAAGGGTTCCGGTGGACTTGGTGCAATCTATCCTGCGATGGCAAACTCTATCATGGCGCTCGAGTGTCTTGGGTACGATGCGGATGATCCCTTGGTGGTCAAGGCGCTGCGTGAAATCGAAGAGCTGGAAGTCTATGATTCCGTGCTGATGGACGGGGAGATGCTTCCTACGCTTCACCTACAACCATGTTTTTCTCCTATTTGGGATACGGCTTTGTTGACGAATGCACTGGTCGAGGCGGGGGTTGCGCAAGATCATCCTGCCCTCCAACAAGCCGGTCGCTATTTGATGTCTCGGCAAACGAAGACGGTTGGTGACTGGATCATCTCTTCGCCCCATGCGGAACCGGGTGGCTGGTATTTCCAGTTCGAGAATGAGCTGTATCCCGATGTGGATGACTCCGCGGTCGTCATTATGGCCCTGTCCAAGCTGAAGATCTCTGGTCAAGAGCACGAGGTTAACGACTCCATTGGTCGCGGGATGCGATGGGTGCTGGCCATGCAGGGTTCCGATGGCGGTTGGGGCGCATACGATAAAGACAACAACCGAGTGGTCTTCAACTATATCCCGTTTGCCGATCATAAGGCGCTGTTGGATCCTAGCACCTCGGACTTAGCTGGACGCTGTTTGGAAATGCTTGGTGCGCTTGGGTACGACAAGACGCATCCATCTGCCGGGCCAGCATTGGCCTTCCTGAAAAAGGAACAGGAAGAAGATGGTAGCTGGTATGGGCGGTGGGGGGTTAACTACATTTACGGTACCTGGTCCGTTCTGGCAGGGCTACGAGCAATCGGGGAAGATCTGTCGGCACCCTATATTCGTCGGGCGGTGTCCTGGCTGGAGTCACGACAGAATGCTGACGGTGGCTGGGGTGAGTCCTGCCTTTCATACAAGGATGTGGAGCATCAAGGGCGAGGAGAAAGCACACCCTCGCAAACCGCATGGGCATTGATGGCCCTCATGTCGGCCGGCGTGATCGATTCGCTGAGCGTGGCGCGCGGGGTGCAATTCCTGCTTCGGCACCAGAAGAAAGACGGGTCGTGGGAAGAGATTATGCACACGGGTACGGGATTTCCTCGGGTGTTTTATCTTCGATACCACTGGTATTGCCAGTATTTCCCATTATGGGCTCTGGCGATGTGTCGCAACCTTCGCTCTCGAGGGAAGATGCGAGCCGATGAACTGCGTCATTACATTTCAGGGATCGATTCACCTCGGTCCGAGCATTGACCTCTTCCGGTTCTCTTTCCTTGCGCTCTTCGGGCGCGGTGCTGCCTAAACGTACTGTCATTTTTGCCGCCACCCCTTGGGAAATGAAGGCCGTGCAGGCTGCGTTCCCTCCCGGAGTGGAGCGATGCTATGCCGGTATCTCTGTTCACGTGTACTCGGTCGGAGCTGGCGAATACTGGCTGGCTCAAACAGGTATGGGTTTGGAGAAGGCCAGGCGAAGTGCCAACCAACTGCTCATCGAACAACCCATTGACCTTGTGGTATCAACAGGATTTGCTTGTGCACTCATCGATGCCAATATCGGAACGCTGTTAGTGGGACTCGAAGTCGTGGAGAGAACTGAGCAAGGTTCAACGTCTGTACAGACACCGTCTTGGGGAGTGCTTGGAGATGAACGGAACCTTGCGGTGACTGTTATTAAAACCATGGTGCCATCGGAGTGCATCGGTCGGTTTGCCTCCACCGATCATGTGGTTGGCAGCGCGAAGGAAAAACGTGAGTTCGCAAAGAGTACTGAAGCGATCGGTCTCGATATGGAGAGTGCGGCATTGGCTGCTGAGGCCAGTCGCGCGCGCATTCCGTTCGTAGTTATTCGATCTGTGTCAGATCTCCTTGACGAAGATCTCCCGCTTGATTTCAATCTATTTCTTAATCCCACTGGCTGGGTCAAGGGTATTGTCGCTATTTTAAGGACTCCGTCAAGCCTCGTGGGCCTAGGCCGACTTCGTCGCCAGAGCACCGTTGCGGCGCAGGCGTTGACGGATTTTTTTCGGCAGTACGTTGCAACCATGGGAAGCAAAACACAACCGCAACAACTTTCATTGATGTGACTATGGCGCTGCTTGAATCCATGGGTCGTTGGGCCTTCACCTATATCAGTGAAATGGGTCGGATGCTAATCTTTGTCGCATCTTCCTTTGCGTGGTTGGCTCGCCCGCCGTTACGAATTAGTCAGATCGTTAAACAACTCCACTTCATCGGATATAAGTCGACGTTTGTCGTCGTCTTGACCGCGGCCTTTACGGGAATGGTGTTAGCGTTGCAAGGGTACTACACATTGAGGAAGTTCGGTTCCGAAGGGTTGTTAGGGTCCGCGGTCGCCCTCAGCATGATTCGCGAATTGGGCCCGGTGCTGGCGGCACTCATGGTCACGGCTCGGGCCGGTTCGGCCATGACGGCAGAGATCGGGATCATGCGGATCACGGAACAGATCGATGCGCTCGACACCATGGCGATTAACCCTCTCCAATATCTCATTGCTCCAAAGCTGCTTGCCGGGTTGATTGGTGTGCCACTGTTGGTTGCCATCTTTGACGTGGTGGGAATCTATGGCGGCCATCTTGTTGGCGTGGATTTGCTCGGTGTCAATGCCGGCTCGTATTGGAACTCCATCGAGTCCGCGGTGGAGTGGAAAGATGTCTATGGAGGTATCCTCAAGTCCATCAGTTTCGGGCTGATTATAAGCTGGGTTTGTTGCTATAAAGGGTTCTACACGAAGATGAGTGCCGAAGGGCTCGGTACTGCCACGACCGAGGCAGTCGTGTTGTCGTCGGTCTTGATTCTCGTGTGGGACTACTTTTTAACGTCGGTTCTCTTGTAGCCATGTTAAAGCTTGTCGGCGTGACGAAGACCCTCGGGGGGCAACCTGTCTTGCGAGGGGTCGATCTGATCGTTCCTGAAGGGAAGCTCACGACGATCATCGGCCGAAGTGGGGAAGGGAAGAGTGTCCTGCTGAAACACATGATTGGCTTGTTTCAGCCGGACTCCGGAGCAGTCTGGGTGGATGGGGTGGAGATCTCGCGACTCCGCGGACAAGCCCTCAATGAGGTTCGCAAGCGGTTTGCGATGTTGTTCCAGGGGGCGGCATTATTCGATTCACTGACTGTCTTTGAAAATGTTGCGTTTCCGCTCCGAGAGAAACTTCGCATGAAAGGTGTCGAGGTGACTCAGCGGGTTGAGGAAAAGCTCGAACAGGTCGGGTTGACAGGAATGGGACACAAATTTCCGGCTGAGTTGAGCGGTGGGATGCGTAAACGTGCGGGTTTGGCTCGCGCGCTCGTGATGCAACCGGAGATCATCCTCTTTGACGAACCGACAACCGGCCTTGATCCGCTTATGGCTAAGTCGATCCATGATCTCATCACGAGTATGCAGCGGAAGTTCAGATTTACGGCTGTGATGGTGAGTCATCAGATTCCGGAAATTTTTGGAATTTCAGATTATGTGGCCATGCTGAAGCACGGGAAGATTGCTGCGATGGCGGAATCCAAGGAGTTTCAACGAACCACAGATCCTGAAATTCGGGAATTCATCTCAGTCGGCGGGACGGTGTCGTTGACCAGTCCGAGGTCCGCAAACTAGAGGAGTCTCAAGATGGGGAAGAGCAAACTGGAATTAGTGGTCGGCGTCTTTGTGCTGGTCGGCATTATTTCCCTCGGGTATCTCTCCATCAAGCTCGGCAAATTGGAAATCATCGGCGGAGATCTCTACGAAGTGGATGCGCTGTTCAACTCAGCGTCTGGCTTGAAGTCCGGAGCGACGATTGAAATAGCCGGCGTGGAGGTCGGCCGTGTGAAGAGCATCGGTCTTAAAAACGATCGGGCGGTCGTAAGGCTGGCAGTTCAAAACGGAACCGCGTTGTATACGGATACCATCGCGTCGATTAAAACTCGAGGGATCATCGGAGAAAAATTTCTTGCGCTTTCCCCTGGTGGCGGTGGAGATCCCCTGAAACCGGGAGATACCATCCGTGATACAGAGTCAGGGCTTGATCTCGAGGAGTTGGTGAGTCAATACGTCCATGGGAAAGTGAATTAACTCGGTCTGGCTGTCCTGTCAGCCGGGCAGATGGAAATTCAGTAGAGGGGATGGTGCAATAATGATCATGCGCATTCTTGAGGGCCTACGAACCACTATCCGCTGGAGCACAATCGCGCTTCTGGCCATGAGCATGGTGGGGTTGTCGATTGTCCCAGGCTACGCAGGCCCTCCCACCGAAGCCATGAAAACGACCATTGACGAAGTGCTGCGGATTGTTCGCGATCAAGATCTCAAGCACAAAGATAAAGTAGATGAGCGTCGGCATCTGCTTGAAAAGGTGGTGGAAGCTCGGTTTGACTATGCGGAAATGTCTCGGCGAGCCCTCGGGGCTCCGTGGAATCAGCTGACTGATCAACAGAGGCAAGAATTCGTTGATTTGTTTCGGACGTTACTGACGAATTCGTACGCGGACAAGATTGAAACCTACTCGGGTGAAGGGGTTCAATATCTGAACGAACGTACAGAGAAGGAATATGCGGAAGTGCGGACCAAAGTCCTTTCTGGGAAAACTGAGATTCCACTCGATTATCGGTTGATTCACAAAGCTGAAGACTGGCGGGTGTACGATGTCGTGGTGGATAACATCAGTTTGGTGAACAACTATCGCGGACAATTTACAAAGATTCTTCGAGCCTCGTCGTATTCAGATCTTGTCGAACAACTCCGCAAGAAATCGGACAAGCTCAAGGCGCCATAACGTTGGTTTGCGGGACTACAAGAACGTGTATGCGTAGCCTTGCCGCCAGTCTGCTGCTCCTCTTGCTTGGGAGCTGGTGCCTCTATTCTCCCGGTCCGGCCAGGGCCGATGTTCGATTTTTTCCTATCCCTGCCGTGAGCACCAGTAAGAACGATGGCAACGATATCGGCATGATCGTTCCAGCGCTCATCACTGGTCCGGATGGAGATCTCAAATATTTAGTTGCGCCGATGGTGGTGTATAACTCGATCGTCGGTACTCGTGGGACCGTCAACCTATTCCGTTATGAACCAGGAGGCAAAGAGCTCCGAGGCATCGCATCCTGGACGCAACGGATAGAGCGGAAGTTTCTCGTCAGTTATGTCGACCCCGGTTTCAGCAATGGGCGCTATAGCATCGGATTCAGCGCCATGCACTTTAAGAACGCGACCGTGCGGTTTTATGGGCTTGGTCCCACCACCGTGAAGGAACAGGAAACCAATTATACGGCTTCCGAAACGAGGTTGAACTGGAAGTTCGGCGTCTATGCGAATGAGGTGACGCAAATTGCAGTCAGTCAGCGATTGCGGCATATGCAATCGATCCAGGAGGGAGGCACGGAACTTCCGTTCACGGGAGAGATCTTCCCTTCAGCTCCTGGTTCAGATGGGGCGACGGTGCTCGGTCAACGGGTGAGTTTTCATTATGATACTCGGAACAATTTGGTGACGCCGACCGATGGGACGGCGATCACCGCCTATGCCGAACTGAACTACAACTTCAAGAATGCAGCAGATCCGTGGTATTCGAGGTATGGACTTGAGGTGAAGCGGATGTTCGCCAGCGAATCGAAGCGAGCTATTCTGGTTGTCCGTGGAGAACTACAGGCTACCCTCGGATCAGATGTTCCATTCTATGAACAAAGCTCGTTGGGGGGGCAAAATAATCTGCGTGGCTTTGGTGTGGACCGGTATATCGATAAGCAACTAATTGCGTTTAGTGTCGAGGAACGAATTCACATCTTACGGACGCGTCTTGCTGGAGTCATGGCGGACTTTGAGATCGCGCCCTTTATCGATACCGGTCAAGTGTTCAACTCTTTTAAGAATGTGAGCTTCAAAGACTACCGGATCACACCGGGCATCGGATTTCGGGGAATCATCCGGCCTAATGTCGTGGGGCGAATCGATTACGGATTCAGCAAGGAAGGTGGGGCCATCTTTGCGGGGCTTGATTTTCCTTACTAGCTCCACCATCAAGCGCGTGCTCGTCAAATCAGTGTTCCGGTCAATTGACTTCATACCTCTAAGTGAGAGGTCTGTATCAGTTGATTTCCACCGCTAAGGATCTTGGGCAAGTGCTTGACTTCATATGGTTCCTGTGTGAGACTCCACCCAAATCAGGTACCTCTGAAGGAGATCTCTGTTAGCCTGTTGCATCGACACACGGCTGACGGAAGAAGAAAGAAGGAGACCAATTCTATGTCCATTCTCAAGACGATCCATAGTCCGACTGATCTCAGGCGGTTATCTCCTGAACAGTTTCCGGCTCTATGTAAGGAGATTCGTGAACAGATTATCGGAGCAGTGTCGAACGTGGGAGGACACTTGGCCTCGAATTTGGGTGTCGTCGAGCTCACGGTCGCCTTGCAGTATCTCCTGGACACACCGAGTGACAAGATTGTTTGGGACACGAGCAATCAATCCTATACGCACAAACTTCTCACCGGTCGGCGTGAGCAATTTCACACCTTGCGGCAGTATGGTGGACTGAGTGGGTTTTGTAAGCGGGAAGAGAGCGAGTACGATACGTTCAATGCCGGGCATGCTGGTACCGGTGTGTCGGCCGCCTTCGGCATGGTGGAGGCTCGCGAGCAGTTGAAGCAGAAGAATAAGGTTGTCTGTGTCGTGGGTGACGGCGCCATGACGGCGGGGATGACGCTCGAAGGACTGCATCATGCGGGAGGACTTGGGAAAGACTTTCTCGTGATCTTGAACGATAATCAGATGTCGATCTCGAAAAACGTCGGTGCGATTTCTGCGTATCTCAGTCGAACGATCACGGGAGAGTTCTACGGAAAGATGCGCGAAGAGACCGGACAACTGTTAGGCAAAATTCCTCACATTGGGTCTGACATGCAAAAGCTCGCTCGTCGAGCTGAGGAACTCGCGAAAGGTGTGATTCTCCCTGGCTTGCTCTTTGAGGAATTGGGTTTCCAATATAGTGGTCCAATCGACGGCCATAACTTTGAACACCTGCTCCCGACGCTCGAAAACGTACTGAAAATGAAGGGGCCGGTCTTGCTCCATGTCATCACCAAAAAAGGGCTTGGCTACGAGCCGGCCATGAAGAACCCGGTGTGGTTCCATGCCTGCCCTCCGTTTGTGTTGGAGACCGGTGCTCCTGCCAAGAAGGCAGCCCGCCCGTCCTACACGGCCATTGCCATGGACGCGCTGGTCAAATTGGCACGCGAGGACAAACGCCTCGTGGCTATTACTGCGGCGATGTGTGAAGGGACCGGATTGACTGCTTTTGAAAACGAATTTCCTGACCGGTTGTACGACGTTGGTATTGCCGAACAGCACGCCGTGACGTTTGCCGCGGGGCTTGCGGCACAAGGGATGAAGCCAGTGGTTGCGATGTACGCCACGTTCCTCCAGCGGGCGTACGATCAGGTCGTGCACGATGTTGCCACACAGAATCTTCCTGTGACATTCTGCATCGATCGTGGAGGGCTTGTTGCCGAGGATGGAACAACCCATCATGGCGCATTCGACTATGCCTATCTGCGTCACGTTCCCAATATGGTCGTGATGGCTCCGAAAGATGAGAACGAACTCCAACATATGATGAAAACGTGTCTGGAATTTAACGGACCGATTTCCGTGCGGTATCCACGCGGAGTGAGTCTTGGCGTCAAGATGGATCCGGCCCCCCAGGCGCTCCCGATCGGAAAAGGCGAACTCCTGAAACCGGGAACAGATGTCGCGATTGTCGCCATCGGTGTCTCCGTGTGGCAGGCCGTCGAGGCTGCCAAACGGCTGGATAAGGAAGGGGTCTCTGCAGCTGTGGTGAATGGCCGATTTGCGAAGCCGCTTGATCAGGAGTTGATCCTGGATGTTGCAAAGCAGGTTCGATATGTCGTGACTGTGGAGGAAGGCTGCCGGATCGGAGGATTCGGTTCAGCCGTTCTGGAAACGCTTTCAGATGCCGGTGTGACGGACGTGAAGACCAAGGTTTTGGGGTTGCCCGATTGGTACATCGAACAGGGGCCGCAAGATCTCTTGCGTGAGCGATATGGGTTAACCGCCGAGGGAATTTACCAAAGCGTGAAGGAATTGATCGGACAAGCGCCGGTGGAGAAATCACGATTCACAGGCGCCATCCTCGGTAGCCATCTCCCTCATGGAGATGAACAGGGCAGCTGATTCAAAACGTGAGGCGTGACGAATAAGCGACAACGAGTGGGGAGGTTCAACGGTTCCACGCGATGCACATCACGAGACGTAAGACACGACAGATCCAAGTTGGTCACGTAAAAGTCGGCGGTGACGCTCCCGTGTCCGTCCAGTCGATGTGTTCGACGGACACACGCGACGCGGCTGCCACGATCGCGCAGATTCACCAGCTCGAAGCGGCCGGCTGTGAGCTCATTCGCGTCGCGGTTCCGGACGAGGAGGCCGCGCAGGTTCTGCCCCAGATCAAGGCGGCTATGACAGTGCCGCTGATAGCGGACATCCATTTCGATTATCGCCTCGCCTTAAAGGCGGCGCAGGTCGTCGATTGTGTCCGTATCAATCCCGGCAACATCGGCGCCTGGTGGAAAGTGGAAGAAGTGATCAAGGCCGTGAACGATCGCGGTATTCCTCTTCGTGTCGGTGTCAACGGTGGATCGCTCGAACGTCCCCTGCTGGAGAAGTACGGATGGCCTTCCCCTGAGGCCCTGGCAGAGTCAGCGCTCAATGCTGTGCGTGCCCTGGAGGATGTAGGGTTTACTAATCTGAAAGTGTCGCTCAAAGCGTCGGATGTGCACCATGCGATAGACGCCTATTGGCTCTTTGCTCATCAGTCGGATTATCCGCTTCACATTGGGATCACGGAAGCCGGGACGACGATGACAGGAGCGGTGAAGTCTTCGATCGGCCTAGGATATCTACTTGGACAAGGAATTGGAGACACATTACGGGTGTCGCTCGCGGCCGATCCGGTCGATGAAGTCAAAGTGGGGTTTGAGATTCTAAAGTCGCTGGAGCTACGTCATCGGGGCATCAATGTCATTGCCTGTCCGACTTGTGGGCGCGTCGAAATCGATGTTGTCCGTATGGCGAATGAGTTGGAGAAAAAGCTCGGTCATATCAAGACTCCGTTGAATGTGTCGGTACTTGGATGTGTCGTCAACGGAATCGGCGAAGGGAAAGAGGCGGACATCGGGATTGCCGGCGGCGAGGGAAAAGGTATCCTGTTTAAGAAGGGGAAGCTGGTTCGTAAGGTTCCGATGGAAGAATTGATGGACACGTTGATCGAAGAAGTCGAACTCCTCGCCAAGGAAAAGGAAGCCGAAGGGAGCGGTGAGGCTGGTGCTCCTGTCCCTTCAAGCGGGTGGGAATCGTTAGTGCCTCAGTCGGATCATCCTTCAACACTCGGGAAAGAGATTCCAGTATTGCCTCACCGTTAAGCGTGCCAGGAGTAGCGCTGTTCTAATTACTCCGTCCACTAAGTCGTTCTCGCCAAAGAAGTGATTGACGCACTCTTGGCGCGTCATGCATGTGCGCAGTGTCGCGATGGATTCAAACACCTTCATGCATCAGATCAATTCTCTCGTGCGATCGACGTTGGTCGTACGAGCAGTTCAGATTGGACTTGTCGCGGCTGCGGTCGTGCACGGTTACATTATTTCCTTTGGTCGATCTTTTCACTTTCGTGACATCGATATCCACCGTGAGATCGGGCGACGTTTTCTTGCCGGGGAATATCTCTACGCCAATGATTACTGTTACATGTACCTGCCGACGAGCGGTGTCTATTTTGGTCCCTTGCTCATGCTCGATCGAAATCCGAGTCTCGCCCTCCGCTACGCGGTGGCTATCGGCTGTTTAGTGTTGACAGTCACCGTATTCCATCGGATGGTCTGCGGGTTGTCCGACGTACAACCTTGGAGCCGATTGCTCATCGGAGTTGGCGCGGGGGCCTTGACTCTACAATTTATCCTGAACGATCTCGATGATGGCGGCCCACACCTCATGCTGTTGGGCATCCTTTCTGGAGGCACCTACGCCATTTGGGTCGGGAAGGAACGACTAGGAGCAGCTCTGATGGGGTTGGGCATTGTCCTGAAGATCACGCCTGCTCTCTTTGTGCTGTTCTTTCTCTGGAAGCGGCAATGGAGGCTGGCCTCGTACACGGTCCTTGCTACGGTCTTCTGGATTCTTCTGCCCATCCTCTATATGGGGCCGACGAGTTGGTGGGATCATCATCAAGAATGGACAAAGAATGCCGTGTTGTCCGTGCTTGATCGCCAAGTCGAGGGTCGGCAAGAAAATGAGCTGCAGAAGGCCAATCTCTCTCTCCGCCATACCATGCTGCGGTACCTTGTAACGTATTCCTCAACTCATCGATTACGGCAAGTCGATGAGAGTTACAACCCGGTGTTGGATCTTCCTGCGTCGCTCGCGAATGCCATTGTTGGCGTGGCGGTCATTGGTATCGTCGGGTTGTTTGCCTGGTCCAGCAGACTGGCCTATCAAGGGCCTGGGGATGCGGAATGGGGGCGAGATTGCGCGGGAGTGCTCCTGTTAGCTCTGTTTCTTTCACCGATCACATGGGACCAGCATCTCGTCTGGATGATCCCTGCTGCCTGTATCGTCGTGGCCGCTGCCACCCAGATGACCGGAGCACTGGGTCGAACCGGATACGCGATGTTGGCGGTCTATATCGTGTTGACGATGGTCCTGAATTACGAAGTGGTGGGAAGAGTCAGATGGGAAGCATTGAAGAGTTATCACCACCTCGGGTTTGCGATGCTGATCTTGTACGGACTTCTCCTCAGTAGGAAACGCGACAGGACTGTTTCTCACCAGCCTCCTCTTCAACGAATCCCGTCTAGTTCGTCTCCTATGACCAGTGAAACCTAAGCCCTCGTCAGAGAATTCCTGCGATACGACAGATGAGTGTACATGCAACTGGTACTCGACGAACTGACGGGTTGATGTGGGTTGAGTTCCAGAAAAGGAAGCGATTATAATGCCGCCTCTCGGGGCGCCGTACCCAAGTGGTAAGGGAGCAGTCTGCAAAACTGCGATGCAGCGGTTCGAACCCGCTCGGCGCCTCCAAACCTCGCTTGCGCGTACCGACGGCTAATCATCGTTTTATCGTAATTGCCGTCGACGGATAAGCACTTCCAGTGTTTTGATCAGTTTCTGAATCGCGACATACTTTTGGGAAAATGCCGATGAAGGTACCAGCCGCAGTAAGAAAGGGTTGGGAGCACAGATTCCCTGGCCTCACAGGAAGATGGACTCATTGGAAGGTAACGGGGGATGACGTGCTTTGTGCGGTTGTTGAAGGATCAAGGCTAACGGATGCTCTGGATGTGATCGAAAAACACTATGGACAGTTTTCATCGATTCAAGCATCTCGTGCAATCGTGAATGAAAATTCTGAATTAACCGACGAAGAAAATCATCTTTCTGAAATTTCGAATCTCATCAAAGACGAAAAGATCATTAGTCAGGAGAAAATGAGACAAATTCAGGAAACTGATTACTAGGATGCCTTTAGAAGTTGATCAAATTGACGAGTACCGTGCTTGATGTTAGAATCCCCCACATTACTGTGCCTCCAGGTATAGCTGCGATGAGCAGCTAAATCATATACAAGGGCTAGACAACACAGCAGGATAGAGATAAGGAGAACGGAATGGCTGTTCCGATTTCCCAGATGTATACCGTGGCGACGTATGTGCTCTCCCAGAAGCTGAAGGGAGTGAGACGATATCCTTTAGTGCTCATGCTGGAGCCGCTCTTTCGGTGTAATCTGGCTTGCGCCGGGTGCGGAAAGATTCAATATCCGGATCATGTCCTCGATAAACGGTTGACGCCCGAGCAATGTTGGGCGGCGGCGGAGGAATGCGGCGCGCCGATGGTCAGCATCCCTGGTGGCGAGCCGCTCATCCATCCGGAAATTGCTACGATCGTACAGGGCTTGGTCGAGCGCAAGAAGTACATCTATCTCTGTACCAATGCGATTCTCTTGGAACGTAAGCTGGATGAGTACAAGCCGTCGAAATATCTCACGTTCAGCGTCCATATGGACGGACTAAAAGACGAGCATGATTTGGCTGTCTGTCGAGACGGGGTGTACGACGTCGCCGTGAAAGCTATCAAGGAGGCGGTCAAGCGCGGACATCGGGTCACGACGAATACGACCTTGTTTGGCGATGCGAATCCCGAGCGGGTAAGGACGTTTTTCGACGAGATGATGGCTCTTGGCGTGGAGAGCATGACAATCTCTCCCGGCTATAGTTATCAGAAAGCCCCGGATCAACAGCATTTCCTGAAGCGCGCACGCACGCAGGAGCTTTTTTTCAAGATTCTGACTCGGCCCAAGTCAGGCTGGCGATTTAATCAATCACCATTGTTTCTGGATTTTCTGATGGGGCAGCGTGAATACCAGTGCACCCCCTGGGGGAATCCGACCTACAATGTGTTCGGTTGGCAGAAGCCCTGCTATTTGCTGCAGGAGGGCTATGCCAAAACATTCCGTGAGTTGATGGAGTCGACGGAGTGGGATCGCTACGGGACCGGTCGAAACGAGAAATGTGCTGATTGTATGGTCCATTGTGGCTATGAGGCCTCTGCTGTTGAGGATACATTCAGCACCGTTTCAGGATTTGCGCGAACTGCAAAACTGACCTTATTGCCCACGTCTCGGTAGATATCAATCGCTCAGAGTGATCAGTAGTAGGTGTGGAGCGGCCCTGTCCGTCAAAGGGTTAAAAATGACCGATACCAAAAACCACAACGCTGGTGAGGCGAGTTCTCTTGAAGGTCAGGTGTTCGCGCCAGGGTCAACCGCAGAGATCGTGGAGGCGATCGAGCTGGCCTTCGATTACCGTGGTGACGTTACCTTGAAGCTGCGGTCCGGTGAAGCTGTGGCCGGCTATATTTTCAATCGTCAGAGTGCTGAGACCGATCCATATCTTGAGCTATTCCCAACAGACCGCGAGGATCCTCGGAGAATTTTATACCGAGATATTGTCACGATCGCGTTTACAGGTGAAGACACTGCAAACGGAAAGTCGTGGGAAGCGTGGGTGTCAAAAAAAGAGTCTGAGCGTCGAGCCGAAGCTGAAAAGGTTGAGGCGATCGCACGTACCAAAGGCTACCTCTAGCCTGCTTATCTCCACCATTGAATTTCCAACCAGAGAATCCCTTCTGCTACATCTCAAAAAGGTCTGCTGTTTCGTTGACAAAGATTTAGCTCTGTGCTAGAAACCCCTGCCCGTAACTAGTACGCTCGTTGTGATGGGGAGTGTGTGTTTTTGAAGGAGCCAACGACGAGCCAGCAAACGAATCTAACCCATAACCGGCGTAATTCGGTAGGGCTGTTTGTCCTGGTTTGTGGTTTACTCATAAGCGCGGTATTTCCATCAGCCGTGCGATCTACCCATGAAGCTGATCATCGCTTCATGGTCGAAGGGTATGTTTGCGGGTCTGATGGAAAAGCGGTCTCGAACAGCGACGTCCTTGTTAAAGATACGAAGATTTCGTATGGTCAGGTGGTAAGAACTGATGGGGATGGTTATTACAAGGCGACCTTCCATCTGCATAACGACAATCTTGGTGATCCCCTTCTTGTTGAGGTGAGGGGCGAGCAGCAGAACTTGAAGGTTGATTTTGATCCCAAGGACCTGGAGAGTGAGCGGAAAGTCCAGGTAAATTTTGGAGCTGGTTGCGGTGATAGTGGATCTCCCCTGTGGGTTTGGTGGGGAGGTGGAGCGTTGGTCGCAGCAGTCGGTGGTGTGATAGGAATGAAGCTTGCGCGTTCTCAGCGGAGGCAAGAACGTGGCAAGGGGAAATCACAGAAAAAGCGAAAATCATAATCACCGATGACGGTTCGCAGGAGGGTAGCGGAGCACCTCGCCGAATCGGTCGAATTAGGTGGGCGAGGGCCGGTGTGCAGAGTTATCAAGGTGGAGATAACCGGGACGCTTTTATTGGGGGGGGGTAGGCTTCCCTCGATGGAAGCGTTTTTTTGTGAGGACTTCTTCGCGCATGGTTGACCGTGTGTGTTGGGGGCGTCACTCGGAAGTGAAGTCACGGGAGCGACGAGCACCAATGGCTACGAGAATAGAACTGGTTCGAAAGGCGTTAGTGATGGTAGGTGGATTACTAGTGGTTGGTTGTACTGGTGGGGAGGGAGAGGGACCGATTGTTCCCCCACCTCCAGCTCCCGCGGAATACGCCGACAAGCATATGCCTGCCGAGTGGTGGGATGACGCTCAGAAGTTGGAGGAGGGGCGAAAGCTCTATCTGGGTGAGACGAATCCGGACGTGAAGTGTGGCAGTTGTCACGGGAATGACGGGAAGCCTGTGAAGGCTGGGGCTACGGACTTCCGAAACCTGGAACGTATGAAGCTCTATTCAGACTCCGTGTGGTTTTGGCGAATTTCTGAAGGAGTACCCAACACAAAGATGAAAGGGTGGAAGAGTAAGCTCTCTGAGGAGGACCGCTGGAAGCTTGTGCTGTACGAGAGGAATTTTGGGCTTCCCGGAAAGGTGTGGAGCGAAGAACAGAAACAGTGGGTGGATCCAGGCGCTAAGTGAGGTCTTGGCTAGCTTCGGAAAGAAAGTAAGGGGGCATCGACCTATCGTGAAAAAACTGTGGCACAGTCTGCCGACTCTTGTTGCGTTTGTTGCGCTCTGCCTGTGTGTTGCGCCAGCTGCATACGCCCAGGAGCTTGGGGCCTCCTCGGTGAATCTCCCCTACACAGGCAATCGAACAGCCGTCTGGGTGGTAGCGCAACTTCACATCTTGTTCGCTGCCTTTATTTTAGGCGCCCCGATCTTTGTGGTCATCGCTGAATGGCTCGGGTATCGAAAGCAGGACCCGCGTTATGATCGTATGGCCAAGGAAGTCACCAAAGTCACGGTCATCCTGTTCAGCCTGACGGCTGTGACTGGAGGGTTCTTCATTTTTGTCCTCCTGGCAGCCTATCCAGAATTCACAACCTGGTTCATCAATCAATTTTATATCGTATTCGCAGTCCTCTATCCGGCATTGTTCATCATCGAAACGATCCTGATGTACGCGTATCTCTACACGTGGGATGTCTGGAAGGGTGAAAAGAAGGGGCGGCATATCGCCCTCGGCATCGTCTTGAATCTGGTGTGCCTGCTGATTCTCTTTGTGATCAATGGTCCGACATCGTTCATGAACACGCCGCCAAAGGCCGAAGGGGTTTCACCGCAGGATTTCCTCGCGGCCGCGACCTTATGGGACAAAATTGCAAACCAAAGTTGGTTTCCGCTGAGTCTGCATCGGATCGACGGCAATGTGGCGTTCGGCGGGTTTATCGCCGGTATGATCGCCAGCTACATGTATATGGGGTCCAAGACCCAGGAGGAGCGAGCCTACTACGATTGGATGGGCTTCGTTGCCATATGGATTGCGGTGGGAGGGTCACTCCTGCAGCCCTTTACAGGCTTGTTGTTGGCCTATGAAATGTGTGATTACGACTTCTCGTTCTGTCCCTACATGATGGCTGATCAGCTCTCCATGTTTTTCGAGGTGCAGGGGATGATGATCGGGTTGCTGTTCTTGGCCATTAACTATTACAGCTGGCTCAGCGTAAAGCGAATCGAGGGGGCTGAATCCGTTAGGATGACGATCTTGGCCCCCATTGTCTTGGTGGCCATCCTTCCCGTCACGATGTGGGTCATGAACGTCTATTGGATCCCAGATCCGATGTCCCTGGCCATCTTGCTTCCCTTAGTCTTGTCTCCATTCCTGTTGGCCAAACTTGTTCCCCTGACCGTCTCCGCAAGGACTGTCATTAAGATTGGGTTTATCGTGATGCTCGTGAGTGATGCCGTGTGGCTCACCCCGGCGGGATTTGTTGCCACTGGTACCGATATGCCGGATGAGCTAAGCCTGCCTGAGGGATGGGACTATTTGGCTTCCATGCCGGCTAAGCTGTCGGCCATCATTGTGCTGGTGTTTATCACAGTCGTCAACTATGTCCTCTACAACAGAACGATCAAACAGGGAACAATTCATTGGGGGAAAATCGACTTTGTGTCTCAGTTTGTCCTGATTTTTCTCGCGTTCGTTTCGACCTGGATCATGAGTTTGATGGGGGCGGTCCGGTCTTTACTGAAGAAGTATTTCCATGCGTATAGTCTGGTCTCGGACTTTACTGCCGAGTCGTTTACACCGACTCTCTCCTATTCTGCCTGGTGGATAACCGGAATTACCGTCAGTTTCCTTATCATTGTGACGCTGGCTGCCATGGTGGCTCTCCGGCCATCGGTGTCAAAGGTGCGGGAGCTGGAAGGGCGCGCCGTACCTGTGGAAGCAAAGTCAACCGGAACCTAATCAAAATTTGACGATCACGAAAATCCGAAAGAGGGATCGTGTTTAAAAAACTTATAATTGCACTCGCGGTTGGTGGGGTGGTGATAGCGGTTGCCCATTCGCAAGAGGTGCCGTCAGATTTTCAGATCCTCTGGGGCGTCTTTGCGATGATCGGAGCAGTCGTCTTTATGCTCTTGGATGCACCGCCACTCAAGACAATGAATGGTGGGAAGTCGCTTTTCGCCGTCCTGGCATTTTGGGCCGTCGTGATCACCGTTTGTATCGCCGGCGCATCCCTGTTGCCTCAGTTCGATCCGGAGGATGAGCGGGAAAAAATCAACAAGCTTTTGGAAAAGCAACGAGCTGCCTCTCAGCAGGGAAAGGCAGAGGAATTGATCGCCCGTGCCAAGGCTCTGGATGAACAGGTCAAGGCCCTTGAGGAGAGGCTGAAAACGTTGGGGACAGGTCAGGCTGTCGTGGCTTCGGCAGCACCAGCTCCGTCCGACGCAAAGCCCTCAGCTGCATCCGCTGGTGGGGGAGACGTCATGAAAGTGGGAGAGGAGCAGTGGCAGTTACAGGAATGCTACAACTGTCATAAGCTCAGGGGTGAGGGTGGCAAGAAGCGCGGACCCGAACTGGACAACATCGGCACGTTACTCACTGTTGAGGAAATTCAGGAGAAGATAGCGAATCCAAAGAGTTTTATGGCTGAAGGATATGAGAAGGAGTGGCAGAAGGGCGTTATGCCCGATAAGTTCAAAGATCTCATGGATCCAAAAGAAATGTTGGCTCTTGCCACATGGTTGGGTAGTTTCAAGAATACTGCGATAAACACTCCGAAGCCTATCAAGAAATAAATCGTCAATGCTGCAACCTAAACTGAAATCCAAGGTCCGCTGCACAGACCTCGATATCGGAGAAGTTTCGAAGGTCGTGCTTGATCCGCTCTCTCACGAGATCAGCCATATCGTAGTCTCGATGAATGGTAGTGGTGAGCGCCAGGTTGATATGGCGCAGGTGCAGGATGTTACGGAAGATCTTGTGCATCTGAGATCACCCTCGCGCGATATTTTGGCGCTTCCGCCGTTCAAGCGGGACGACTATGTCACCACGCATGAAGTAGAAATCTCCCATCTCGAAGACAATATTCATGTTACGCCAGGCGAAGTGCTGGTACCGCTGCCGGATTTGGAAAAGAGTGTCAAGCGCCGCACTTTCTTCATGAATTTCACCCACGTGATCGGGTTCTTGATCGGACTTCCCATTGCGTATCCCATTCTTCGCTTTCTCATGAAGCCGATGTATGCGGAGTTTGACAATCAATGGCTGGCCGTGGGAAATGTGAGCAAAATTAAGAATGAGGATGTTGGGGTGCAGTTCGAATACAAGAAGAAGGTGAAGGAAGCGTACATGCCAGAATATGAGGTGGAGAAGAACGTCTGGGTTGTGCGAGCAACGCCTGATCTCCTCGAAAAAGTGTATCAAGGGAAAGATGAAGAATTCCGTGACGCCAAGGGAAACGTCATCTGGACCAATAAGAAGGAGGTTCCTTTTATCGCGTTTTCAGGAAAGTGCCCGCATCTGGGATGTGCATTCAAATGGCGAAACCATAAGGCACTGGGACCGGTGTTCCTCTGTCCCTGTCACTTGAGTATCTATGATGCGGCCGGAAAAGTATTGGATGGTCCTGCTCCACGTGCTCTTGATCCCTTGCCTGTGCGCGTCTCCGCGAGTGGTGAGGTGGAGATTATCGACATGGAGTTCAAGGCTGGTACGAAATCGCAAATACGGATCGTCTGAAGCCTAGTAATATGGATATGAAACATTCCACTCCCGCAGTGATCCCCGATCATCAGCCCAGCGCGATCGAAAAGCTTGTTGCTTTCTTGGACGAACGGGTCGGCCTCAAGGAAATGCAGGCCAAGATGCTCAATGAGCCGATACCTGGCGGTTCTCGCTGGGCCTATGTCTTCGGCTCGATTCTTTTGTTCATCTTTGCGATGCAGGCCCTGACCGGCGTCCTTCTGATGTTCTACTATGTTCCGACCGCCGACCACGCGTATGACAGCACGCAATTCATTATTCATGACGTCGACTACGGCTGGTTCTTGCTGAGCTATCACTTTTGGGGATCCAGTGCGATGGTGGTCTGTGTCGTGGCTCACATGTCCCAAGTGTTTTTGTGGGGAGCCTACAAGAAACCAAGAGAATTGCTCTGGCTCGTGGGGTTGGCCTTATTCGGCATCGTGATTACCTTTGGGTTTACAGGCTATCTGCTTCCCTGGGATCAGCGCGCGTTCTGGGCGACGACGGTAGGTGTTGAGATTCTAGACAAGACACCTGTCGTTGGTGATTTTATCGCCAGGTTTCTAAAAGGTGGACCGACTCCTGGACAAATGACGTTAAGCCGATTCTTTGTGCTTCATGTGATGATTCTTCCTGCGGCTCTCATGGCGTTGGCCGGTTTGCATCTATTCTTGTTTCGAGTGGCTGCCCCAGCAGGTCCGTTCACTGGATCGAAAGAGGAAATCAAGGCCAAGACGGACTACTTCTTCCCTCGTCAAATTTGGAAGGATATGGTTGGGATGGCGTTCGTCTTCGCCGGGACCTGCGTGCTTGCACTCTGGGAGCCAGTCGTGTTGTTGGATCAAGCCGCCCCAGATCCAGGAGATTATCACCCAGAGCCGGAATGGTATTTCCTCTTCTATTTCCAACTCCTGCGGTTGAAAATTTTCTCTGGAGAGTTTGGGCAGTTCTTGGGAGCGGTCGCACTGCCGGTTATCTTTATGATCTTGTTGGTCGCACTCCCATTTTTTGATAAGGATCCGGAGCGCAATATTTTCAAGCGCCCGATCGCTTTGATCAGTTGGATTGCCATTATGGTGGTCATCGTGTTGTTTACGGTGGCCTCAGTGATTAACCGAGAATTCTTGGATTAATGCAGGTACGGCTCTGTTATGGCTGAAGAACGCGAATCGATGTCTCCGACCAAGATAGGGTTCGGCATCCTATGGCCGGCCTGTTGGACTGCCATGGTGGTGAAAGCGGTCATTGCCGTCCTTCTCTTGACGATGGGGTTGGTGCATTTTGAAGGACGATTTGGGCTCGCCGTCATCATGCTCTTTATCAGTCCGGTCACCGTCTTTGCGATTCCGATTATCATGGCGCTCTTTGGCGCACACTTTGGTGAAGGGATTGGGCTCGAAATTTTATTCTGGCTCTCCATTCCGGTGGATATTTGGGCGTTGGGACTGGTTGCGCGTACCTTCTTTCTAGAACGACTTCGGAAAGAACCTCCTGACGGACTTGGGTTGGCTATTTGGTGGAGATCGGCGCTTATTGGAGCCTTCTTTGTCCCTCTCCTCTGGTGGATCGTGAGTTTCGTGACGGACAATGCCATCACGGCATCTCACTCAATGGCTGAGATGGAAGCCTTCCGGCATCTGACGGACACCGGGTTGCCAGTGGCGGAACGAATCGGTCTCGAATTGACGATCTGGGGATCAATCTCCTCTGCGGTCTTGGCCGCTCTCTCCTTGATCGGGGTATCAATTCTTGGCCAAATCGTTCGACGGATGGCGGAAGAGTCACGGCCGGCTGCCGGAAGCTACCAAGGACTCATTACTCGCTGGGACCTGATGCGGGTGCCGGCTGATCAAGGGTTGCTCCTGACGTCGTTAGCCGGCGTGGGCGTCGTGTGCTCGCTGATGTTTTGGACCATCCTTCCGGTGACGACGCCTCATCCACACGAGTGCTGTAAAAAACCGGATGTCGAAGCCGAACAAGTCTTCAAGCCTAGTCAATCATTGAATAGCACCGCGCAGCGTGTTGCGTCCCTTACGGCGCAACTTGATGCGTTGGAGCAACAAAAGTCTGACAAGAAAAACCAAAAAGCAAAGAGCAAGGGGAAGGCCGGCGGCAAAACAACCGAGGATTCACCTGCCAAGGCAAAACCGTAACTTACGAGGTGATGTGGTGAGTGCCAAACAACAAGAGAGGGAAACGAGTCAACCATCTCTCCGAGCCGACAGCAGCCATGGGGGATGGCTTGCGAGTCTCTTGTTGGCGGCGGCCTGGCTCGCGCTTCCATCCCTCGGTCTTGCGGCCGAGGGTACGGGGGCTGGTCCGACGGAATATCGGGATATTCCCTATATCGGCAGTCGGAACCTTGTCTGGATCGTCGCACAACTTCATCTTCTGCTCGCCGGTTTCGTGTTAGGTGTGCCGATCTTTGCGTGGCTTTGCGAGGTGATTGCCTGGAGGGGAGGGGAGAAGCGTTACGATAAGCTGGCCAAGGAGTTTACCAAGCTTCTGACGTCGGCCTATGCCACGACCGCCTTGTTTGGCGGAATTCTGTTGTTCCTCTTGGTGGCATTCTACCCCAAACTCATGAATTATCTGACGGATGTTTTCTTTCCGTCGTTCTTGCTCTACTGCCTCTTGTTCCTGTTCGAAACAGCCACGCTCTATCTCTATTGGTATGGCTGGGATGCCATGCAGGATGGAAAGAAGAAGACGCTGCACGTCTTTTTAGGCTTTCTGCTGAATTTTTTCGCGTTGTTTATCATGATCGTCCCCAATGCCTGGGCGACTTTTCAGTCCAGTCCTGTCGTCATTTCAGAAGGGACCGCGATTGAACGGGCTTGGGCTGCCACATGGAATCCCACCTGGTGGCCGATCAACATCCATCGACTGATCGCCAACGTGGTCCTTGGGGGATATATCTGCGGAGCCTATGCTGGGGTTCGGTACCTCTCAGTTAAAAGCCAAGAAGACCGGGAGCACTACGATTGGATGGGCTATGTGGGAAATTTCATCGGTGTATTCGGTCTGCTGGCCCTCCCGTTTGCCGGCTATTGGCTGATGCGGGAAATCTACCAGTACAACCAGCAGATGGGCATTACGCTGATGGGAGGCTTTCTCTCCTGGCTGTTTATTATCCAGGCCATGTTGATCGGGGTGTTGTTCCTCGGGTCGAACTACTATTTCTGGCTCGGCATTACCTATCGAATTCCTGGATCAGAGGCGAAGTATCGGAAAGCCATGTTGTGGATGCTGATCAGTCTATTGTTCTGTCTTGCCGTCTGGATGACACCGCACTCACTTGTGGCCAGCATTGAAGAGGCCCAAAAAATGGGTGGAGCCCATCACCCGTTGCTCGGTGTCTTGGGCGTCATGTCGGCCAAAATGACCGTGTCGAATCTCATGATTCTGATTACCTTTATGAGTTTCGTCATGTATTGGCGGGCCGGGAAACAAGACACAGCCGGATGGGCCAAGCTCGGGAAGGCTGTGATGGGGGCGATCTTGGTCTTGGCCAGCGTTGCCGTTATTGTCCTTGGTGTGTGGGGCTACTTCGTTCCGGCGATCGTCCGTATCAATTACTTTTCTACATCTCAGGTCCTGATCGTCATCTTTGTGATTTTGACGATCACACCACTCACGGCACTGCTGCTGAAGAGCGCGAAGACGACAACAGAAATGGTTTGGGGCAGTATGCCTCCTCGCGCCGGTTATTCTCTGGTCCTGAACGCAGTCATGGTGATTCTCCTGATGACGTTGATGGGGTATGCACGGTCGTCCTCTCGGGTTCACTGGCACGTCTATGGGGTCATGCGGGATACGTCGCCCTATGCATATTCTCCAGCTCTTGGGAGTGCCTCATTGATCATGGCCTTCTGTACGTTCTTCTTCTGCATCCTTGTCGCATTTATTTTCTGGGTGGCGACGATGGGCGATAAATATAAGTCGGCAGGTGGAACGGGGAAGGGTGAGCTTCCGCACGGCATCCCAGCGATGGCCGGAGGAGCTCCGGAAGAGCATCGGAAGGGGTAAATACAGTTTTGAATCGCAAGTGTTGAGTTTAAGCTAAGGACCCAAACAAGACATCAATGGGCAGCATCTAATATTTGAGGGGCTATGAGTGAAGTTGCACAATTACAATTGATCTCACTGGGGATCGTGGGGTTCGGAGTTCTGATCCTCCTCTTTATCAAAGCGACGTTTCTCCGCGTCACAGGGTTCGTTGCTATCGTTCTTGGGCTATTTTCACTCATGTCCCTCGCCGTGCCTCAAATGGCGTCTCTACCGCCAGCAGAGGAGAAGGTCGACATCACCAGCATCAAAACTCCGACCGATATTGCGGCTATCGGGCAAAGCGTCTTTTTTAGCAAAGGACAATGTGCTCTCTGTCACTCCATTGGCCCAAGCGAATCCGCGCGCTGCCCAGATTTGAAGGGTATCGGTGCGAAGTTAAGCCAGGACTTTCTCTATGAGAGCCTCACGGATCCACAAGCCTTCGTCTATCAGGATTATCGACATGGGGGTGTGCCAAAGGAATATCCGGCAACCATGCCGGCCATCGACAAAGATCCGATCGGGCTTTCTAAGAACGAAATCTTAGCCGTTATTGCGTTTCTGCAACAAATGAGCGGCGAGCCGATCTCCGTCAAGGTGTCGGATCTCGAAATACCGAGCCAGACCAAGCCGGCTCCAGTTAAAGCTGCTGGATCCGCCCTCGTCGCAGACGCTCACACGCATTAGGGAGGACGATTATGGGCGCGTTAGGGAAGCCGATCATACTCATGGTAGCGATGTATGTGTTCCTGAAGTTTGTGCTGCCCTACATCCCGGGATCGGCACCTCTTCCCTCTAGTTTAATTTTTCTCTATCTCATCCTGACGGCATCGGGCATCGTGATTTATGAGACGTTGAGTGGAGAATCCAAAGACGCCTTCTGGGGACCGATCCAGCGGTTCTTGACTGGCGAAAATATCGGCGGGTTGCAGGCGCTCCGGTACGGGGTCCTCATCTTGTTTCCTCTGCTGGTGGGGTGGCAGACCTATGGGAGCACGGCAACCAGCGATCTCCCTCCGACGGAAAGCCGGACGATTCATCCGGCACCACCGGGTGAATACACCGGCCTTGTCAATCCTGTTCCCAAAACCCCTGAGAACATCATGCAAGGGAAGGGGTTCTATGCGGCCTTTTGCTCGCCTTGTCACGGTGGAAACTTTGATGGCAAGGGACCGGCTGCGCGTGGCTTTATTCCGGCACCTGCGAATTTTGCCGATCCGACGACGATCGCGATGCTGCAGGAGAGCTATTTGTTCTGGCGTATCAAAAAAGGAGGCGTCGGCCTGCCGATCGAAGGTGCGCCATGGAAGTCCGCCATGCCACGGTGGGAGTTGGAATTGCCTGATGAATGGATTTGGAAGATCATCATGGGTGAATACGATGGGGCGCATCAATCCCCACGAACATGGGAGTAGGGGCCTGGTCACCAACGTGCATAGGCCTAGGTGTATACGGAGAATGAGGACAGTATGAAACCGGCGAATCACGCGGTGAAACGGGTTTTGCGGGCTGGGTTGGCGACGATCGCGGCTCTGGTTATCGGGGGGGGCACTCTCAGTTTTGCGCAGGAAAGCGTTTCGGTAAGGGCGGCGATCGTCACAGGTGGATTACCCGTTGACGATCCAACTGCTGCAGTCTGGACAAGCGCAATCCCGGCGACGTTTCCCATGTCGCCCCAAGTCCACTGGCCGGACCGGATACAGGAAGTGACCGTGAAGGATGTGATCGTGCGTGCGCTGCACGATGATCAACAGGTGGCGTTTCTTCTCGAGTATAGTGATCCGACCCAGGACCCTGACGATGGCGCCGCATTGGAATTCATGGTCGGCGACAAGAAAGCGCACTTCGCTCACGGGCAGCCGATGCTCCAGGTTGAAGGCGGGCCCGTCAATATCTGGTTTTGGAGACATAAGGACGACAAGGCCGTTGATATGAGTGCGAAGGGTTTTGGGACATTGAAGCCGCAAGCGCATCAGGATGTGAAGGCAAAGGCTGCGTATTCTAATGGGACATGGAAAATTGTCTTCTCCCGTCCTCTTTCGACAGACCATCCTGAGGAAGATGTGCAGATCACGCCGGGGGAATTCATCAGCATTGCCTTCGCGGTTTGGGATGGACGAAAAGACGCTGCTGGAGAATTAGTCGAAAAAGGTTCGCAGAAGGCTGTCTCCTCTTGGTGGTATTTCCGAGCCGATGCGCCGCCGGATTATTCCAGCTATATGTACGCGGCGGTGGCCGCGGCATTGGCCCTGGGGTTTCAATTTGTCCTGATCCGAAAACTCAAGAAAGGGCAGTGAGCATGAAGGCGGGAAGGCTGAGTGTCATTGGACTGGCGGTCGGTGTGTTGGGAGGCGGGGCCTTGATTACCGGTGGCTGCGCGAGCGAGCAAGAAAAGCGCGGTCACGAGCTGTATACCCACTACTGCAGCGATTGTCACGGTCAAAGTGGCAAGCAGAACGAAGGGTTTAATTGGTCATTCATGCCTGATCCCAAACCGAAAGATTTGTCGAATAAGTCTGAAATGGGGACGTTCACCGACGAAGAAATTTTCAACACTATTTCACGGGATATGCTGGATACCAACGAAGATGGTGGCGATGAAATCGGAGACGACGACTTCGCCGTCCCAACCATGCCGACATTCAAGTACACGCTGTCTGAGGATGAAATCTGGGCCATCGTTGGGCATGTGCGTACGCTGCATGGCATGAAGATGGAATTCAATGTTGAAGCACGAAAAACGTCCCTTGATGAAGGATTGAAAACCGCCCAAGCGAAGTTCGAAACGGCCAAGCAGGCGTACGAGGAAGCGGAGAAAAAAGCCAGTGACGAGGCGGAGCGGAAGAGTGAAGAGCTGAATAAAGACGTGGATGTGGATGAGTCTGCCTACGCAGCTGAGCAAGAGGCCATGGGCGTAGCTAAGAAAGAGCTAGATGCAGCTCAGGTGGCCCTGAACAACTTTTCGACCAGGCCGGGCAGGAGTGTCAGTGTTCCAAGGCCGGACTTAACGGTCAAACCGGCAGAGGCTGCTGCATTGATTGCTCGTGGGAAGCGCTTATACGAAGATAAATATGGGTGTAATGGTTGTCATAATCTCGAGGGTGAGGGCGGAAAGATCGGCCCGGCGTTAGATCGTGCGGGATTTCGGCTGAACGCGACCTGGGTCTATCGCTGGCTGAAGAACCCACAGGCAATGGATTCAGCGACACGTATGCCGGCACTGGGGTTGAATGATGCAGACGCAAAAGCCGTGACGATGTATGTTGCCACGTTGCGCGCCGAGAAGTCTGAGCCAGGGGAAGCCAAGCCGGTAGAGACTCCCTAAAGCAGCACACCCCCAAGGAGTCCAAGAAGGAGCGTGACGCCGACCCAGATATGCGCCCGAAACATCTCAAAGGCATGCGCTGGCGTCAGAGGATGCTGTAGCCGACAAATTTGAAAGTAGAAGAAGATCATTACTCCGAGGAGCGCGGTATAATACGGCCATCCTAGATCAGCCAGCCACCCTGCTGCGGCCAAGAACGCCACCATAACGCCGAATGCCAGGCCTACTCCTAGGTGAATTGACGCCCCGAAGTAGAGTGCGGCTGATTTCACTCCGATGCGTCGGTCATCCTCCTGATCCTGAATGGCATAGATCGTATCGTACGCGATGGCCCAAGCGGTGGTTGCTCCGAAGAGGCACCACACTGGTGCATCCAGGTGCCCTTGCACCGCTGCCCAAGCCATGATGGTTCCCCAGCCGAAGGCGATGCCCAGCATGGCCTGTGGGATATGGATCCAGCGCTTGCAATATGGATAGAGCGCTGCAAGGAAGACTGCGATTGGGGAAAGCCATGCTACGAGAGGGGGAAGCAGCAGCAACAGACCTGCCGCCAACATCAACAAGATGATCAATAGGATGGTGGCATGACGACGGGTCAGTTCACCTGACGTCAACGGCCTGGATCGAGTGCGAGTGACTTGCCAATCAAAGCCTTGATCAGCAAGATCGTTTAAGATGACGCCTGCGCTTCTCATCAAAAACGACCCACCAAGAAAAATGGCGACCAGATGGGGTGGCGGGAATCCACGTGCTGCCAGAATAAGAGCCCACAAGGTAGGGAGGAGTAATAAATAGGTGCCAGTCTGATTCTGTAAACGAATCAATCGCGCAAGGGCAGACCAAGGAATACCAGGTGCGGCAGGAGATGAAGAATTGGCTGGGGCTGACATATCGCTCGACCATATCGGAGGGGAAAAGGGCCTGTCAATGCGCCTTCACTGGTTGTGACGATCTGAGGAATTCGGTATAACCACAACGTGACTCAACAACACACAAAACAACGTGGAAGGTGGTTCCTGGCGCGCTCCCGTTCGCTCGGGTGTGTGATCATGGTGGTGGCCCTGACGACCACTGGTTGTTCCATGCTGGCGCAAGAGAAGCGGCCCATCGACGTGATGCCCATTCCGTTGACGCCGGCCATTTGGTTTTCACCAAGCGGTATGACGGCGGATATCTCCTACCAGAATGCTTGCCAGGAAACTGTGGCGATGCCTATGGCCGACCTCCTTCGTGTGTCTGTTCCTAACAAGCTCACCCGAGTGTTTACTGGTGTCATCACAAAGAAGGAATCTGAAGACTTTCTGGGGTCGGACGGCGTGGTCGAGGTCGGGCTGAGTGTACGGAGAGTCGACATCGTTCTTCCGAAGCGGCTGCCCGGAGAGTATCCAGCCAGTGCCACGATAGGGCTTGAAATGGTGTTTTTAGCTCGAGATGGCGCGATGCTCTTTAGTAGAAGGCTTGAAGGCACAGGCCACGGTACAGTCGCGGTGCCTGATCAATCGTGCGAAGTGACAGGATTGGAAGCCATTGTTGGAGAAGCCATTGGGTCGGTGACCGAGGGCTTGGCTCAGCAGATGGCACAATCGGTTCAGATCCGCGAATATGCAGATCGGCGAGATACCTGGGTTCCGCTGGTCTCTCATCCCATGATGCCATCCGACAGGGCACTCGAGGCGGATTCTTCTGCGGATCAGGCGGTCACAGAAGAACAGCCCATATCCACAGCCAGGATGGTCGAACCAGCTCACCTCAGTTATCGTGCCATTATACGAGATGAAAACCGCAATCGGGTGCTTGAACCGGATGAGTCTCTCACGCTCAACCTTGAGGTGAAAAACGAAGGACGAGTGGAAGCCGACGATGTGGTGATACTCGTCAATGGGAAGGCAGGACTGGAGCAGGTGTTTCCCTCTGAAGTGCTCGTTGGCTCCATTCAACCCGGAGAAATCAAACGTCTCTCTGTGACCAAGCAAGTTACGGTGCCGAAAACCGACCTTCCTGGTGAGCTGACCTTGAACTTACGGGCGGCCACCCCAATGGCGTCCATCCCACCACCCAAGGTATTCAGTCTGGTGATCCAATCCACGCGCGATGACGTCACGGCGCTACCGGATGTTGACGAGATGCCTCCGTCGCTGGCCTCCGATCAGCAGCCGAAGGCCGTCATCATCGCCATTGGAATCGGAACGTTTCACGAAGCGCAGATGCCGGTGATGAAGTATGCCGGCCACGACGCAGCCGTGATGGCAGAGTATCTCCATGCGATCGGCGGGGTTCCTCGTGAGCGGATGCGTATTTTGCTCGATCGTCAAGGCGTACTTCAGGAATTGGAAGAGACCTTTGACCAATGGCTTCGCAAACGTGTGGATACCGAGACCATGCTGTATGTATTTTTTTCAGGCCGAGCGGTTGTGGACAGTCAGAGCGGCGAGGTCCTGCTCGTCCCCTACGACGGAACCCAGTTTCAACCGGGGCATCTTTATCCCTTAACGCGATTGAAGGAAGCGGTCTCCCGGCTCCCGGTCCGACGAGCGATCCTCATGTTTGACGTGTCGTTGGATCCCTCACCTGGGGCCGATCTCACGACCATGCCCTCAGCCGATTGGACCTCCGGGCTCGATGAACAACGGAAAGATGTAGAGATGTGGATGGTTGGAAATCACCGTTTGCAAGAAGCCCATGTATCCGAGCAAGGGAAGCATGGCTTGTTTACCTATCAACTCCTGAGAGGGCTGCAGGGTCTGGCCGACCTCGATCGAGATGGCTTGGTCGTCGCCGGTGAATTATGTTTATACGCTCGAGGCGAAGTGGCGCGTGTGACCCGTCAACAATCCGGCAACAAGCAAGATCCATTGTGCCTACCCCCGGTCGGGCGTGGTGCCATGGCTCGAATCCATCCGATCGCCAAGGGAAATAATCCAAAGCCACCATCGACTGCTGAACAATCCAACGGACCGGCCACGGATTCCACCCAGACGGCTCCAAGCCCAATGCTGGTTGGCCCATAGCCGAGTCATTGATACCGATTACGTGCATTGACAGGCCGATCGGTGGCCGTTATCATGCCGGATGATTGTCGGTCCTGTCTTTCATTAGTCTCACCAAGATGCCGGCGTAGCTCAGTTGGTAGAGCAGCGGTTTCGTAAACCGCAGGTCGCCCGTTCAATCCGGGTCGCCGGCTCCATTCTTTCAACAACTTAGAGAAGCCTCACTAGCCTGAACCTGCGATTGTGCTAATTTTGTGCTAACCAACCGACCTGCCTCCAGCGCCTCCACCCCTTCTCGCAAACTTTCCGGGTAATGATGGGCATAGCGCTGCGTCATGATTGGCGACTTATGCCCGAGGAGACGCTGGACCTTGTAGAGATCGACCCCGGCTTGGACAATGCGCGTTGCAAACGTGTGGCGAAGATCATGGAAATGGAAATCTTGAATCTTTGCCAGCTTCAGCGCGGCATTCAGCCCTCGCCGAATGTTGCTGCCATCGAGAACTGTTTCCGCTTGGCTGTGGAACACCACATCAGTGATCCGTGAACGTGCGGCGTGCTTCCGTTTTAAGACATCCAGCACGACTGAGTTGACCGGGATGGTCCGCCGCTCGCCGTTCTTGGAACGAAAGACGGTCACGGTTCGCCGGAACAGATCGACTCCGGCCCACGTGAGGGCCAGAATCTCCCCCATGCGCATCCCGGTATTGAGTGCGAAGACCATCACGTCACGCAACCACGGGCTTACAGCCTGGAGGAGCCGCTGTTCTTCCTCGACGGTCAACCAGCGGTCCCGCGTATTGTTCTCTCGCTCCATTGAGACTCGGCTCACGGGATTATCCGTGCACCATTCCCATTCTCGACGGGCGAGGTTAAATGCCTTCTTCAAGGTCGCGAGCTCCCGGTTGATCGTCGCGGGTTTCACCCCATCGGTGTACCGCTTGTTCTTGTAGGCCACGATCAGCTTCGGCGTGATGTGATCCAGCTTCGGATTCCCAAAGAATCCTGTGAGATTTTGGATGCTGGTCAATTCGCGCCTTTGATTCGCTCGTCTTGCTGCATGTTCACTCGCGTACCGATCCAACAGTTCGGCCAAGGTTCGCTCTTGCGCTTCCTGCTTCTCAAAGAACCGGCCTTCAATGATCTGGACTTTGACCTTGCTTAAGATCGCCTCAGCCAGCCGCTTATCACCGGTCCCTGTGGTCCGTCTGATCTGCTGGCCGCGATACATAAACGACATCCACCACGTGTTCCCTCTTTTTGCGAGCCCCATCAGTTCACTCCTTTCGAGTGGGACTCGGTGTTCTGGTTTCCCCGTGGCCGGGAGTATAGACCTGCCGTTTTGCCGCTTCAATGATCCGGTCGAGATCCAGGTCTGGATTCCGAGGCAGTGATGGGGCTGCTGTTGTCTGGCTTGGATTGAATGAACGTAGCCAATCGGCAATCGCGTCAGCGTCAAAGCGGACCAGCCCATGGATCTTCTGACAGGGAATCTTGCCTTGCGCAGCCCAGAGATAGAGCGTGGAGGGCTTAATGTTGAGCTGGCGAGAGAGATCTTTAATCGTGAGCAACATGGCTTCCCAAATCGGGGGCGTCTGACGACACCCCCGCACCCCCGTCTTGCGCTCGCGTCAGCACGCCAGCGTCTCATGTGGAGGCTAGGCTCTGCGGGAGAGCATCGGGCGGGTCCTTCCGAAGCCCTCAGGTCTCGCCGATGCGACGCGCGCCGCCCAGCACCTCGGATTCAACCCTGTCCCTGGTGGGCCGGTGGGGGACAGGGTCTGTGATCAAGATCCATTCGACTCGATCGGCCGTGCCTCTGCCGGTTCTCCGTTGTGGTCGGGTAGCTGGAGGAGTCGATGGTGCTTGGTCTTCCAGCGCTTCTTGCCAGCTTTCGCAGTACGCTGCAGATACTCGAGTCCGCCGGGCTTTTCCAGAACGACCGCTAAGAGCGGCCCCACGGAATGGTGGAGCCAGCTTTTCACCTCGGCGAGGGTCTGGGGCGCCTTCTCTACGACCAGCCTGGATTTTCGGAAGCCATCCGTGAGCGTGGCCCACCAGTCCAGGAGTGGAGCTCGATAGCGGTACTCCTCGTCTTCGTCTCGCTGGGTGTCGCGGAAATCGACATGCGACCGGAGGACACCGACGATGAACTCCAGCCAGAGGGTGTCCTCGAGATACGACAGCATCTGCCCGCAGAGCTGGGCTCGGTCCTGTTTGAGTTCCAGTTCCCAGCGGATGCCGTACTGGTCCCAATCCGAGTGATCGTGCGTCTGCATTTGCAGCCGTTTATCGTAGATCCGGAGGAGGGTCTGACTCTGCCGACTGCCGAGATAGACGGTTTCTCCAGTAGAGGTACCTTCATGGATCAATCCTGACCATGTCTTTTGCCAACATTTGGCTCGCGTGACACACTGCCCCGCCGCGATCGCGTCTTTGATGGTCGTGAGTGAGACAGGGCCAGCCCGGTCATCCAGCGCACAATCAAGCCGGGTGAGGTGCCCCTGTTTCTGAAGCACCCATTGCAGGACGGCGCGCACTTTCTCGGGTGGCCACTGGGCGACAAGGCCACCCGACAGATCAACATGGACTTCCCCCGGATTCCGATCGACGCCGGTTCCGAGCTTGCCGATCCCGCGTCCGGTGCTGGTCGTGATCCAGACAAACCGATAGCCTCGAAACCCGCCTTTCGTCTTGGTCCAATCGCCTCCCAAGACTTCCATGGTCTCTCGCGAAGAGGCCGTCGGTAACGTGAAGGCGAGCCAGTCGATGGTCAGGGTGAAGGGCGACGTCATAGAATCTGTGGAATCCATAGAATGAACCGTGTGGTTTGCGCCCCCGTCTTTACCAAACGGGGGCGGCGCTGGCCGTCCGGCTCGCGCCGGACGGGACAGACCGTTCCCTCCGTCACTCTGCCGTGGGGTTTGCTTTCAATCGGCGGCTCAAGGCATCCATCGCCTTCATGCCGATGGTCCGGCCAATGATCTTCAACGCCTGCACTTCGCCATCCATGACCATGGACATAAGCATGCTGGCGCGGATGTACTCCGACACCGTCATGCCTTCTTTCTTGGCACACTTCTCAATCAGCGCCTTTTCTTCGTCGTTCACCCGAAACTGCATCATGGTGGTTTTCATCGTGCCTCCTATGTCATTCAGTCCGCATGATACTGTACTTCTTACTGCATGACATGTCAAGAGCACTTACGCGGGAATGGCGTGTTCTGAATGCATAGATTCTCGTATAACGTAGGCACCTAATAATCCGTCAGTGTGGCGCACTCTCGATTGGTGTCCGTTCGGTAGCGCTACCTCGAAGAATTGACGGTATAGGTGGAGAAAGCATAAACTTCATCCCTGCCTACTGCATCTCCATACACGAGCGTGATCGAGCGATGGCAATGAATCATGACTGATCTTGTGCAATCGGCCTACCTTCTCGGGCGAACAATCGGTAAGCTGGCTCCTCCTTACGGCGGCTCGGACCAGGCCTTTGGTGCTACTCGACTTGATAAGAACCAAATCGAGAATGGGGACTTCTCTCACTGCACTTTCGTCAATATCAGTTTCAAGGAAGTTACGCTGCGGAATAGTAGTTTTCTCAACTGTGTCTATATAGGCTGCTATTTTCGACGGGCCGATCTGGTGAATTCCAAGTTCATTGGCTGTAAGTTCATAGACTGTAACTTCAATCACATAGCCATCAGAAGTTGCGATTTTCGTCATTCGACGTTTCATGCTTGCCAATTACCCTTTTCAGAGCTCCGTCACAGTCTCCCCTCAGAGCCAAACCTACGCGAAGAACTAGCGCGTAACCTCTCCCTGGAGTCGAGCCGCTTAGGCCTTTCGACAGAGGCGCGCCACTATCGAATGACAGAAATACGAGCTCGGGAAGCGCATTTGAAAGCAGCAATAATGAGCGAATCCAAATGGTATAAGGAGCATTTTGATCTCTTTGCTCGTGCCAGTGCCTTTATTCAGCTAGCGCTGAGTCTAGTTAATCGCTGGTTATGGGGATATGGTGAGCGTGCGTGGGTCCTGATTCGAAATCTCATACTGCTTGGGGCAGTGATATTCCCCTTAATATTTTGGATGTTCCGAGAAGGTTTTGTACATGCGACCCGGTCCGAGATTGGTCTCTTAGATACCTTTTTCTTCAGTCTCCAGAACATTTTACCAACAGGCGTGCAATCTGAAATTACTGCTGTTGCCCCTGTGGCACGCCTAGCTGCCGGATTAGAAGGTTTTTTGGGGGTAGTAGCCATCGCCTTATTTGCTTCATACGTCTTTCGCTGGAGTCTTCACCGATGACTCTCAAAAATGAATGCGCGATTTGGCTTTATGGATCACATGCACGAGGCGATGCGGATTTGCTCAGCGATATTGATGTTCTCGTTGTTTCGGATAATTTTGTGGAGGTAGACAGCATTACCTCAGTTCTGCCCTTCCCATCCCCCCTTTCAATCACTCAGTATTCTTGGCAGGAAATGCAACGAATGGCACAGTATGGATCACTGTTCTTGCAACACCTGCACCTAGAAGGGCAGGCTCTTCGAGAGGAAGGTCCAGTCCGAGGTCGACTTGGCAGGCTTCTATCGCGTCTTCCTCGGTACTCGCTGGCAAGTCGCGACCTGACCGGCTTCTACACAGTTCTCCGTGACGTTCGGAGGTCTCTCAACTCCCCCTCACATTTGGTGTTCGAACTAGCCACACTTGCTACCGTTTTTCGCCACGCATGTATACTTGGTTGTGCAATATGTGGTAGCCCTTGTTTTTCACGATTCGATCCAGTTTCACGACTCATAGAATATATGGGGCTCACATCTAGCTGGTCAAAGGAATTTCCCGCCCTGTATGAATACCGGTTATATGCCGACCGTCGTTTCAGACGCCCTCCAAACCCAAACGCAGGAACAGCTCATGTCTGGTGCGACAGAACAGAGATCCTCTTAGATAAACTGGAGGTAAGAATAAATGACTTCAACTCATCGCTGTCTTGCCCAAATACGATCCATTCGTGAGGTGTCTCAAGGGCAAGCTGTTCCGTACGTGGGAAGGTCTCGAATTGGAAGACTTGTATTGTCGCTGGCGATACTGGTTGCTGAAGAGGCAGGACTTCCACCGCCTGACCTGCCTGATTCCATCAAACTTCCCGAAGGACCATCTAATCGGCTATCAGAGCTCTCTCGTCGATGTAGCCGGCTTGTAGATATTTCCCGACATCTTTCTCAGCCTAGTGAGCCACTCGCAGAGCGCTGGGAACGAGGATGGCATCAACTCCTAGAAGAGCTTCTTGCTCTTGAAGAAGAATTGAAATTAGGCCTGATAAGTAAATAACAGCTATGTTTTCTTCGACAATACCCTCGCAGCGCCAGCACTCACACTCAGGTGTGCTTAATCAAGTAGCCACACTCGATATACGCTAAACAGCATCACACTGAAAATGCCGCCCTCCCCGTTCTCTATCCGGTAGAACCCAGAGGAGACCAAGTTTTACTCACCGGGTAGTAATACGATTTAAGAGAGGGCTCCAGAAATTCGGACAGTGTGCTAAGTGGTAGCCTGGCTTCACCAAGGCCATCGAGTGGTGGCAACACAAAGGAGCGAGGCGATGAAAAGAACCCGACGGAATCATGGAGCGCCCTTTAAGGCCCAGGTGGCGTTGGCCGCTGTCAAAGGAGAGAAGACGGTGGCGGAATTGGCTGAGCAATTCCAGGTCCATCCCACCCAGATCACCGAGTGGAAGCAGCAGCTCCTGGCCCGGGCGGCGGACGTGTTTGGCGGGCCGAAACCACCGGCAGAGGCGCCGGACCTCAAGACCCTGCACGCAAAGATCGGGCAACTGACGCTGGAGAATGATTTTTTAGAAGGCGCGCTCACCAAGGCGGGCTTGCTGAGCGCAAAGCGATGATCGATCGCACCCATCCATTACCGATCGGGCGACAATGCCAGGTGCTGCAGCTGGCTCGGTCCACCGCCTACTACCAGCCGAGATCCGTTCCTGATACGACACTGGCACTGATGCGTCGGATTGACGAGTTGCATCTGCAGTATCCCTTTGCCGGCGCCCGCATGCTGCGTGATCTCCTCCGGCAAGAGGGCCACGCTATTGGGAGACGACAGGTCGCAACGTTGATGCGACGGATGGGCATCACGGCGATCTATCGGAAGCCGAGGACCAGCCAGCGGCATCCCGCTCACCAGATTTATCCGTACTTACTACGACAGCTGACCATCACACGCCCAAATCATGTGTGGGCCGCCGATATCACGTACATCCCCATGCAGCGTGGCTTTGTGTATCTGTGTGCCATCCTGGACTGGGCCAGTCGCCGGGTGTTGGCCTGGCGGCTGGCGAACACGTTGACGACCGACTTCTGTGTGGAGGCCGTGCAAGAGGCGATTGGCCAGTGTGGCCCTCCTGAGATCTTTAACACCGATCAAGGCTGCCAGTTCACCAGCCAGGCGTTTACAGGACTCCTCCAGGCTCACCGTATTCAGATCAGTATGGATGGAACCGGGCGCTGGCGGGACAATGTCTTCGTCGAACGGCTGTGGCGGAGTCTCAAATATGAAGAGGTCTATCTGCACGCCTATGAGACCGTCGGGGCGGCGCGGGAAGGCGTAGCCCGCTATATGACTTTCTACAATCAACTCAGGCCGCATCGCGCGCTTGACGGACGCACGCCCGATCGCGTGTATAATGACAACCAGCCTGCACAGCCCACCGCTGCGTAGGCCCTAACCGACCAGGTACCACTTATGAACTGAAAGATTCTGTCCAAACAACCGGAGCCACCTCTTTAGTCCTTGATTGTAGTGGCTATAGGGAAAATTTCACTCTAAGCCTGTAAGGCTCCTTCTTAAGCAGGTCCACCGCTACCAAGTCGGACCTCCCCTCAAACCACACAAGACCTCGACTCACTCGATTTTTAAAGGGTCTAAGCGTATCATCCTTCGACTGGGTCTTGAGACAAACCCTTGCCCAAGCATGACTGAGGGAACATAGGAGTCCGCAGATGAGCATAGACAAAGAGTCTTTTGAAGTATTTAAGCATGGTAGCACTTGGGTTCGGGCGGATTTTCATCTGCACACATCAAGAGACAAAGAGTTCAAATATATGGGTGAAGAGTCGTACTTCGTAGCTTCGTACATTGAAGGCTTGAAGAGAGCCAACATTAAGGTAGGAGTGATCGCCAATCACAACAAGTTTGACCTTGCAGAATTTAAGGTCTTGCAGAAGCAGGCACGAAAGGAAGAAATCCTGTTATTGCCGGGGATGGAACTATCGGTGAAAGACGGTTCAAATGGAGTTCATGTCGTAGTTGTCTTCAGCGATGAATGGATACGCAACCAAGAAAACACCAACTACATTCAAAGTTTCATTAACGTAACTTTTGCAACGCAAAGCAATTTCGAAAACGAGAATAGTCGGTCGAATCATGACCTGCTCGATACAATCAGAGAACTTAATAAATTTGAACGGGATTACTTTTTTGTCTTCGCACATGTCGAGGAAAAGAATGGGTTGTGGGGTGGCTTAGCTGGTGGACGTATACAGGATCTCGGGAAGGATGAGCTTTTTCGGAGTCACACGCTTGGCTTCCAGAAAGTGCGCACTCGAACAAAGCAGGAGCAAGTTCATGAATGGCTCAGAGACTGGTACCCCGCTGAGGTGGAAGGGTCCGACTGCAAGACAATAGATCAAATAGGTCAAGGAAGGGCATGCTACATAAAAATCGGTGATTTCACGTTCGAAGCAGTGAAGTATGCCCTTCTGGATCACTCTAACCGACTCTCAGCCGCACCCAGAAAGCATGAAAGATCGTATATTCTTAGTGCGACTTTCGAGGGCGGGGTTCTTCAAGGAAAAACGATCCACTTTTCTCCGGAATTGAACGCGCTGATTGGTATCCGAGGGAGTGGCAAGTCATCGATTCTGGAAGCAATACGCTACGCGATAGACATCCCGTTTGGGGAAAAGACCTTAGATCGTGAATACAAGAGGGACCTCGTGGGACACACGCTCGGAAGTGGTGGCAAGATAACTCTCCAAGCGGTCGACGAAAGGGGCCAGCGCTACGAAATCAGGCGCATAAACCTGGAGAAGCCCGATGTGTATATCGAAGGTGTTGTCCAACCTGGCGTCTCGATCCGAGAAACAGTTTTAACTAAACCTATCTATTTCGGCCAAAAGGATCTTTCCAGCACGGGCGAAGGGTTTGAGAAGGACCTTGTTGAGAAACTCGTTGGCGAGAAACTCAGAGTAATCCGAGCAGGTATTGAAACACAGAAACAGCAGGTCATAGAAGGGGTCCGGAATCTTAAAAGGCTGTCCATGACCGAGGAGAGAAAAAAGGAATACAAGGCGAAGCAACAGGATGCTGAACATAGGCTGAAATTTTATAAGGAGCACGGAGTAGAGGAAAAACTCCAGAAGCAGGTGGATTTCGACGCAGATTCCCGCAAGTGCTCTCAAGCCGTTTCTTTCGCAAAGGAGTATTTGTCTGGCCTCGACGCCTTCATCAATCGTTACGAGGATGATCTCAAGAACCAGCGGGCCTACAAGTCGAGACAGAACGAATCCTTTTTTAATGATTTTTTTGCAATCTATGATGAATTGATTGCCGTATTTGCGAAGATCAAGGAAGCAAGCGCATCGGGCAAGACGACCCTCTCGCGATTGCAGGCCAAAACAAAAGAATTCGAATGTTCCCGTGAAGGTCTCAAGGAAGCGTTCGCCGAGATAGAGAGGAAACTCGCAGCAGAACTGAAAGACTCGGGAGCGAAGGCTATCCGGCCAGATGAATTCCGTCAGTTGCGAACGGTGGTAGAGCAATCCAAACAGATACTTGAGGCCTTGGAAAAGGAAGAGTCGCAGCGGAACGAAATCGGCCAGAAGTTGATGGTTGAGTTGTCCAGCTTGAATGACCTATGGCATGCCGAGTTTAGAGCGATTCAAGAGGAATTGGCTAAGGTTAATCAAAACCACTCTTCGTTAATGATAAAGGTAGAATTCAAAGGGGACAAAAATTCCTTTCTTAACTCCATGAAAGATGTGTTTAGAGGCAGCCGCATTCGGGAATCCACTTTTGCCACCCTTGCCGATAACTTCACTGATTTTGGCGCCATGTACAGAGACTTTCAAAAAGCTAAGGATACTGTAGGGGGTTCCGTACAGGCCTTCGAGGAATATTTCACTCGGGATCTTGAGAAACTGTTAACTTGGCAAATTCCTAATCGTTTTATCATTGAGTATCGCGGCAAAGAGTTAAGGCATCACTCGCTAGGACAACGGGCTTCGGCGCTGATCCTCTTTGTCCTTAGCCAACGGGAGAACGATGTCATAATCATTGACCAGCCAGAAGACGACCTGGACAATCAGACAATCTACGAAGATGTCATTAAGCTGATTCGCGTACTCAAGCCAACTACGCAATTTATTTTCGCCACACACAACGCTAATTTCCCCGTCCTTGGCGATGCCGAACAAATCATTTCCTGCCGTTATTCTGATGAAACAATCACTGTGACTAGCGGGAGTATCGATTGCCCTAAATTGCAGCAGGAGATCGTAGACATCATGGAAGGCGGTGAAGAGGCCTTCGCACAACGGAAAAGGATTTATGAAATATGGAAGCCGCAGAAGTCTTAGAGCTCGCCGCTAGAGGAGAAGACAGCAAACACCAATTCAAGGCAAATGTCAGAAATGCTCAGTCCTTATCTGAGGAGCTTGTGGCATTCAGCAACTCAGGAGGAGGCAGGCTTTTTATAGGCATAAGCGATAGCGGAACTGTTTCCGGATTGGATCTCGATGAAATGCGCCGGTTGAACGGACTTGTGACCAATGTCTGTACTCAGAATGTGCATTACCCAATAAATGTACAAACCGAGAACGTTATGACACCGGGTGGGTTGGTCATGGTCGTTACGGTGGTTGACGGCATAAATAAGCCCTACATGGACAATAGCGGCGCTATTTGGGTGAAGAGTGGCGCGGACAAACGGAAGGTAACTTCCTGCGAAGAATTGCAGAGGATGTTCCAGAGTGCGGGGTTGATCCATGGGGATGAAGTACCTGCCCATGGACTCACGGTCGGGGATTTAGATACTCAATATTTTGAGAACTTTCTTGAGAGGAGTTTTGGTGAAACTGTAGACAAGCAGGGGGTCCCATTGGCTACCCTTCTTGAAAACATGAACTTAATGAGGAATGGTACCTTGAACATTAGTGGGGCGTTGCTGTTCTCAAAGAATCCGAGTTTCAAACTGCCAGCATTCATTGTTAAAGCTATCTCGTACCCTGGCACTGAAGTCGATCAGGAACAATATATCGATAGCCAGGACATTTCTGGAAAGATCGCAGATACCTTTCAAAGAAGCATGAGTTTTGTTCTTGGAAACATCAAGCACAAGCAAAACGACCAGGGGATCAACGCCCCGGGGAATCCAGAAATTCCAAGAATCGTCCTGGAGGAACTCATTGCCAACGCGCTAATTCACAGAGACTACTTCGTAGTGGCGCCTATCAGATTGTTTGTTTTTATTGACCGAATTGAAATCATCAGTCCTGGTCATCTTCCAAACAACCTCACGCTTGAGAATGTAAAGAGGGGGAATTCGAATATTCGGAACCCGATTCTAGCGTCGTACGCAACTAGAGTGCTTCCATATCGTGGCCTTGGTAATGGGATTATCCGAGCCTTGAAGGCCTACCCTGATATCGAGTTTCAGGATGACCGTGCAGGAAACCAGTTCAAAGCCATCATACGACGCCAAGCGTAATTGCACCACCGTCCCAAACACATCGAACCATATGTGCTAATTTTGTGCTAAAACTTTCTCCAATACTGAGACCCATTCGAATCTATGGAAACAGTAGAAACTGCCTAAGAGCTCGATACTTTGAGAGAAACGGGGAAACCATTTGTAACACCGAGCCTTGTAGTATTAATCCTTAAGCCATTCGTAAACCGCAGGTCGCCCGTTCAATCCGGGTCGCCGGCTCCATACACATCTGTACCAGATGTGAACTCATCATAGCCTCTGATGCATCTCCACTGTCTTGGGTGGCCTAGGGAATTTTTACCAGCGTACTGTGGTTATTCCTAGTATGGCGACGTGCAGGTCTCGTGTAGGCTGCCGATAGGGCCTTAGGACAATACTGGAAATGCCATGGAGGGATGTCATGGGGAGATGCAACACATTCTGGACGATTCTTGCTGTGGGTATCTGTGGTACAGGTGGCACTGTGTGGGCCTATGAGGGAGCTGGTGCCGTCGATCCCACCTCAGCCCTTTGTCGCAATGTACAATTTACAGAATTCACTCCTCAGCAATACTCACAGGAAGCGAACAATACTGAGGTGTCTCCAGAATCGGAGTTTTCATTTCTCGCGTCAAAGGAAACGTTCCCCAAGAGTATCGCCGTCACGATCAAAGATGAAGCGGTTCCGATTACAGTGACCCCTCACTACGCCGGTTATCACGTAACAGGCAATCTTCCCAGTCAGGAGAAGGGCACCTTCGTCAGAATCAATATCGAGGCGAAAGGCCCTCATGGATGTGAGCGTGGTGACGGGTGGCTACTGAAGGTAGCTGAGGCCGATGTAAACAAGAGCACGAAGGCCGATTGAAGCGGCCTCAAATTCCTCCTTTAATTAACGAAGGTAGGGGAGCAGTTCTGCGGTGGGACGGTAAGCTGTTGCCCATCGAACGAGGCCGCGTGGTGAATCTTGACCCTCCGTCCTTATGAGTTATCCGTTGAGGCGCGACGTTTTGTTACAGTCGCGACGAACCGGTCTTCTGAGAAGACAGCCCGGAGGCGGTTGGTCACAGAGCGGCGATAGAGTTCGGATTCACGGCCGACGAAGACTAGATTCTTGTCGTCCAGGAGGATATTGAGGTGGTCCTCCGAGACGAGCAGGCGAGTGCTGTCACCCACGTTCACGCGATACTGTGTCTTCCCGTCCGGATTGCGATCTGTGCCTGATACAATCTCGGTCAAACCGTCAATCGTACCTTCATAGGCTTCGGTCCGATGACGGACTTTCGTGCCATTGGGGATGCGGACCCACTGCTCAATCGATGTCGGCTGATTGGACTTATCGGTACTCATGAACATTCACTCCAAATAAAATCGATCTGTTCTGCCCTGATACACCCGGTGCGGCCATTCGCTATATGGCGGTAAGTAACCGGATCCGCGCCGGAACCCACACTCTACTGATTATGTCGATCGCGCTGAAATGGACCCGGAGGGGGCAGGCCCGAGGATCAGAAGCGCTCTGGCAGAAATCTACCACAGAGGTGGCCGAGATTACCACCAACGTCGTTTTCAGGGACGGAGTGTGAAGTTGAATGCTGGAAGGCGAGAAAGCTAGCTGTCGCAACTAGCCGACGGTGATTTGGACAGCCAATGATCATGTTGTGGTAAGAATTCTCACCTGTGGAGAAATCTAAAGATTACTGGTCATCACCATCGAACAAGAATGAATAGGATTCCCGGTGGGTTGTTCAGACTTCTATGCGTGGAAGGGACTACCGGAGCCGTTAAAGAACGGCTCCGGCTGGAGATCCCGTCCTGGTGGGAGGGATGCGCTCACGTGCAACTCCACGGGGGAAGTTCGACAGAACTCATTCATTACATGAAACCGCCCATGTAAATCGCAAATGCCACGATCCCCACAAGAATCGCTCCATACAGATACACCCATCCTGGCTCATGAGTTATCTCATCTTTGACGTCCTTTAAGTGTAGTTCACTCATCGCAGCCACCTCCTTGTTTGGCACGTCTTCTTTCCCCTCTATCTCGGAATGCCTAGACTGGCCTCTCTGCTGGATATAGGTTAATCAACGGACCATTGGTTCGCCATCGCCCAGAAGATTGAATTTGCGTCTCCATCGAATGGGTGAGGGAACCAGTAAGCGCCAAAGGACGGATCAATGGGGCTTGAGGTAGGTCAGAATGGCCTCTACGCGGCTGCCGACGGAGAGCTTTTGATAAATGTGATGCAGGTGAGTTTTGACTGTCTCGACCGAAACGCACAACTGATCGGCAATTTCTTTATTGCTCCGACCAGCGGCGGCGCACACCAAGATTTCTCGCTCTCGATCGGTCAGGCTAAAGGGTGGTGTTGGGTGTTCCTCATGGGGCTGTCGTACTGCGCTCGGAACGGTACGAAGGGAATGGTCCGGTATGAGCGGTGCCAGGACGCGCTCACCTCGAACCGCAGCACGGATAATGCGAAGAAAATCTGCCTGATCAGTATCCTTCAAGATATAGCCAAATGCACCGGCTTGTACGGCAACGACGATCCGTGAGTCTTCGTCATATCTGGCCAGCAGCAGTGTTCGAGTATCGGGTACGAACTGACGGATCAGTTTGGTGAACGATTCGACCTCAAGGTTCGGGAGGTCGACGTCCAAGAGGACGACATCGGGTTGATGTTCAAGCGCTAGCTGGTAGGCCTCGTGTCCATCTGTTGCCTCTAGAACGGAGGTAATATCCTGCTCTCGCTCCAACAGTAGCCGTAAACTCTGTCGAAACAGTCGCTGAGCTTCGACTAGAAGCAGTCGGATGGGCCTGACGCGGATTCCCTGATCAATTGGATGCGTCGCAGATCCCATGCTCGTGATCTCCCCGGCGCCCATCACAATCAAGAACACACTGTTGTGCACCGGTGTAACACTTCACGTGGCCCTCAGGCTGCCAAGACCTATGAGAATAGCAATGGCGTGCTAGTCGTAGGACATATCGACTGCCTTGCCACCATGAAACGATTGCATCTGTGGCCATGTGTTGCATCGAGAGGGAGTGGTCAAGCTTCTGAGCCTGGTAGCAGCTCTCTATGACAACAATGTAAGAGGATTGAAAAGGGCTACACGGGAGAGAAGGTCGCACCGACCATGTTGTACCTGGTACAGGTCGTCTCGCAATGTCAAACATGGCACCACCTCCCACCAAGATGAGGCGGTATTGAGATTTCACTCTACGCCCTGCGGGTAGTGTGGTCAAGAGGGTGCACACCGTTCATCATGCGTTCGTCACCAGTGCGTCAAATCCAGAAATAATTGGCGAGACGATCCGAGATGGGTAGCATAGGAACGTATGAAGATCTCGTCCCTCCTTCTAGGCGTGATGTTGGTTGCGCCCAGCCCGGTCGTGGCAGGAGCGGAGTTCGTTGCACGGGTCATTGCGGTTCACGAGGGAGATCGTCTGACCATTCATCATCAGGGCCGAAAGGATATGGTGTCTCTCCGCGATGTGGACTGCCCTGAACTGAAACAACCCTATGGAAAACAGGCGAAGCATGCCACGGCTGCCTATATCGCCAATCGTGAAGTCGTGGTACGGGAACTACATCAGGATCGGAAGGGGCGGATGGTTGCTGATATCCTGCTTCGAGATGGGCGTCAGATTGCCCAGGAACTAGTTAAGGAAGGGTTGGCCTGGGTGCAACCCGGAGCATCTCGCGATCAGAGCCTCAAGGACATGGAAGAACTGGCTCGAGCTTCAAAGAAAGGGCTGTGGTCCGATCCCAATCCCGTTCCACCATGGAAGTGGAAACCGACGAAGCCTGCTCCCCACGGTCGTTGAGTGGGCATCTTCTCACGTTTTTCGAGTCTCCTCCTGTCGGACGTATTACTCCTTGGCATTCAACAACTCTGAGCGCTGTTCCAATCCCGTAGGAAGCAAAGAGCTCCAAATCATGGCGCATAGTGATGCCCTTAACAGAATGATTGGCATGAAAATATGGCATTAATATACTTGACTCAGTAGTCATAAATGCGCTACAGTCCTCCTGTCACAACGGAGGCTGTCATGAAATTGACGAGCACTCTCCAGGAAGCTATTAAATACTTCGCCGATCCCCAGCGATGCTTGGATTTTGCGGTCGCCCTGCGCTGGCCGAGCGGGCCGATCTGTCCACGCTGTCAGTCGCCCGAGCATCGTTTTATCAAAACCCGTTCCCTCTGGGAGTGCAAAGGCTGTAAGAAGCAATACAGCGTCAAGGTTGGCACCATCTGGGAAGACAGCGCCATTAAGCTGGATACGTGGCTGTGTGCGATCTGGATGGTCGTCAATGCCAAGAATGGCGTCAGCTCCTATGAAATCCACCGCGCCTTGGGCATCACCCAGAAAACCGCCTGGTTCATGATGCATCGGATTCGGCTGGCCCTTCGCAAGGGCTCCATTGACCGGAAACTCATGGGAGAGGTCGAGGTTGATGAAACCTACATCGGCGGCAATGCTCGCAACATGCACGTCGATAAACGGATTAAGCTGAAACGGGATGAAGGCTTTTTCCGCAAGGCGGTGGTCGTCGGAATGCTGGAACGCAAAGGCGAAGTCCGAACCGCCATGCTGAGCCGCGCCTCCAGTCGCCTCCTTGAGGCGGCTATCAAGGAACATGTTGTCCCTGGTTCGGCCCTCTACTCCGATGAATGGCGAGGGTACCAGGAAGTCGGCAAAGAATACGCCCATCAGGTCATTAACCACGCGGAAACCTACGTGCAAGGGAACGTCCATACCAACAGCATTGAGAACTTCTGGAGCCTGCTGAAGCGTGGCATCAAGGGCACTTATGTGAGTGTCGAGCCGTTCCATCTTGCGCGGTACCTCGATGAACAATCCTTCCGGTTCAATACTCGCAAGGACAATGACCAGGGCCGGTTTATGGCTGCTGTTTCCTCTATCGCTGGGAAACGCCTGACTTTTCAACAACTCATCGGTCGTGCGACGTGGCACTAGACCATACGGCTATCGTCGGCAAGGAAGAGGGAAAAGATAAATACAGCGCTAGGATGCATGATTGACCTCTCTAACTATTTCAGCCAGGTGCCCCCTATCGATATTTGCATGGATATGTGGAAGGTTTAGCAAGGTAGCTAAAGCAGGTCTTACCGTAGAATCCTTACGACTATCAGAAACATATCGGCGCATCTGCCATGCCAACATATCAGCGGCCTTCAAGGGAAGCACCTCAGCGTCATCCCTAAAAATCGGTGTAGACGACAGAATATAGCTCATAAATGGGGGAAGGGTAGCGATTAGCGTTGGATGCCAGGCGACCGCAGTTGTACCTAGAGCCCCCTGTTCATCAAATACAAAATCTACCTTCTCTCTCACATTATTTCGCTGCTGATGATTGGCGACTTCAGCAATAAGATTCCAAAAAAGAAAAAAGTACGGTGAGTCAACATGAGCAGGCACATTGCCACGTGCGATCTCTCTATAATTATTCCAATCCATCCCTGCGCTAATTCGACACATCGCATGGTTCTCTATGACGTTCGCTAAAGCCTGTACTTTGGCATCTCGCCGAGCTATTAGCTCCTCCTCGGTTCCATTACCCCAATAGGTGTCTTTGCCTTTTAGGCGTTCAGCTACTTTCATCTTAAAGTCAGGCGTCTGCGGGTCTTGCCTGCAAAGAGCATCCCATGCGTCAGAGAATCGCATCCACCTCTCGGCAGTTGAAATAAACCCAGCTAAGACAAAAACATTATCACTTTCATTACTGCCACTATCGTCAATGTAGGCAACAAGCATGATCAGCAATCGCTTCTCACGTACTGGGCTGGCAAATCCGCACACTAAGGCCTTTATATAGTCTGATGGTTTTATCTGAACTGAGGTCATTGCAGACCTCCTGCGTTGATGGTAGAGTTCTGATCATGACGACCGAACAAACCCCTTTTGAACGCTTCAAAGAAGCCACCGCAAAGATTCTGTCTACCCCGAAGTCCGCCGTTATTCCGCCAACCAAGAAACCCGCAAACAAAAAGTAGTGTCTGGAAAGTAATTTTCAGCATCGTTATTCACCATATTTTATCTACTGAGTCAAGTATGTTGTTGCCGAAAATATTACTCCCCATCTTCTGTGGATAACCTTGTGTGCAAATCTCGCTTTTCAAAAAATACGGCACGAATGGCGCGCATATTTATCAAAGTGCCTAGTTTTTAGGCATCTGCCTTGTCGATCTAGACCCACAAGTAATTGTGATACAAGCCTGAGTTCCATGCATTCTTGCATATTCCTAGAAATAAACGCTTGACATGATTGGTAGTATTCACGGTGGTTCATACTATTGCCACCATATCCAACGGTTATCCACAGGTTTCAATATTTTCTGGGGATGATCTTCCCTGCACCTGGAGCGAGTTCCGTATCTGTCAAGGGGGAGGACGAAGAAATAACGGCTCCATCGCGTTCCAAAAAAGACCACCGACCACTGTCTCAAGGCCGGATCCAAATGGTCGACTTCGCGCAGTCGTACACTTGATCGGTCTGTGACGTCGAGACTCCGGATGGGCATATGCCCATCCGGAGTCTGGGGAGGACAATTAACTCCCGCTGCCTGGCTCCATCGTCGGGGTGGGATCAGACAGAACGGAGGGAGCCGTTTCTGCCGCCGAGTGGCCATCCTCCATGGGCGAGGAATACTCGATCGGCGACTCCCAGGACTCGGAGGTCGCGACCGGGGCAAGCGGCAGCACCATGTGCTCCTGGCCGATCTTTCGAAGCTCAAGATGCACGCGTCGATTCATATGTCGGCACACATCGCTACCATCGACACACAACACTCCCTCTTCGCCTAAGCTCACCGTTTTGATCCGGCGTTCCGCGATGCCGGCAGTGACCAGCTCTGCTTTGACTGCTTCCGCCCGCTTCATACCGAGTTGCTTGTTATAGGTGGCTGAGCCCTGCTGGTCGGTATAACCCTGGATGAGGACGCCATAATCTTCTTGCTGGTTCAGCATGGCAGCTTGAGCCGATAGTTGAGCCTTCCCTGCATCCGTCAGCCCCTTCCGACCGACTTCAAAATAGATATCGGTGTGCAGAATGTCCGGTGTAGAGCCGACCGGCGTTGCAATTTGTGTGGGGGAGATGGCCGATGCATCGGCCTGGCTCACGGCTGCGGTCTTCTGGAGCAGATCGGTTACCTCCGCATGCTGGATCTTGCTCGTGGTGGGAGAGGCCTTCACTGGGGTATTGGCTTGGCTATAGAGCCAGAACGCGGCGAGTAGCCCTCCGATGATCAGAACGACTCCGGCCAGGGCAAAGGTCTCCTTCATCTCTCTCTGCGGTCCCATGACCTTCGGGGTGATAGGTCCTGACGATAGCTGTGATGAACTCTGTGACATGATGGTTCTCCTTCTTCGTTCGTAAAAAGTGAAAGGTGAAACGTGAGACGCGAGAGCGCACTGTGCGGCCGTTGAACTGGATCACCTCCTTCCCGGCCATCTGCGTGACTCACGCCGATGGAGAATTGCTTGAGCAATGGAAATGCCGGAAATGGAACGATGAAGAATCGGAAAAACTGTTAGGAAAGTTGTGAAGTTACGTGTTTAGACGAAACCAATGCGAGATGCGGGGACGCGAAGGCCCATCACGCCATGTGGGGATAGCCCCGCACAGGGGTCCTCAGAATAGAGATGCTGGATACCAATGGGTTGTTGCAGTAGACTTGGACCCGGATAAGCGGACAAGAGATCGCAGCCGATAAGATGAATCGCTCCCTACTTGAGAAGGCGTCATGGATTGCAGGGATCGTGAGCGCGGTTGCCGCTCTGTGGATGATTTTCTTTCCTGTTGGCCAGGCCAAGCAGGACTCCTCAACACGCCAGCAGATGGCCACGGTTGAAACGCCTAAGCTGGAAATATCAACTACTGCTACGACTGCCGTACCAAGTTATACGGACCAAGCCGCAACTTCGAGTCGAGATTGCCACTCGCGAGAGGTTATTGCTGCTCTTCGTAGACAGGTGATGTTGATGTCAACCCATGACGCTAGAGATGCTGCGTACCGGCCATTAATTGCGGATGCGATCTGTCTGAATGACTTGGGGTTGGCGGCTGAAATTGCGGCACTAGCTTCTACGTATGGAAGGCGCGACGAGTTCTATCAGCAAATCTTGGATGCAACCCTTGCCACAGGGAAGCGAGACACAGCTGAAAGGATGGCAGGTCTCTTGAGTACATATTCGCTCCGGGATGCAGCCCGTCAGAAAATCATGGCCAGCTTGAGGAGTAGGCCGCACAAAGTGGACGAATAGGCACATGTAAGTGAATGGACTGTTAGCGCATCGGAGATGAGGGCGGTTCTTGACCTTGCAGTTCCGCCGGATGATCAAGGTGAGAGGGTGAAAATCTGGTTCAGTGCCTGCTAGTGAGATTGAAAGGGTCGGACTCTGTTCCTTGGACTAGTGCATCATGCGGGGGTCGCTGAATCAGTTGGATTCGAGAATCTGAATCTCGGTGGTCTGGACTCTGACGTCCCGTGGAGGGTCACTCTTCAGCACCTGCCCCAACCCGGTTACTCTCACCAAATCTCCATCCTTCGGTAACGCCTCAGCTGCAGCTGGGTTACAGCTCCCCAAGACGACGATGGACAGTAAGCCGGTTTCGTCCTCGAGCGCAAAGGACGCTCGCCCATAGAGGAGACACGGATTACTGCGGGGAGAGTAACTGCCAATGATTGGTGGAATTATTTGGAGCGCACTCGTCACGCCTTCGAGTGTCACCAAGTGTTGTTGATACGAGATGGCTTGAGGCGATAACAACGTCTGGATTGAGACCCGTTCTGGTTCAGCGGCAGGGCTCAAGAGCGAGGATGCAATAAGAAGGCTACAAATCATCCACCAGGAGATCGATCGTATGACTGCAAGAGACAGTACCATATCGTAAGTTTAGCACTTGCATGTGTGTGTCTTGTTTCTTCTGAAGCTCAGCGAAGTCGGCTCAAAGACCGTTCGTAGAAGTAACAAATTGTGGCAGCCGGTAAGAGCCACGGCTGTGTCGGCCAGCCCCTTGCTTGCCAAGTGCTACCTTAGAAGGTAGCACTTGGTCATGGGGAAGGTTCGCCGGGGTGGGTATGTGTTCGTTACTTGGAAGAGCGATCATTCTCCCCGTCATGTGCATGTGTATCCGGACTGCGTGCTTATCGTGAAATGGGATTTGGATAACAACCAACTGATGATTGGGAAGGCGACGAGACGAGTTCGGGCGTTGATTGAAGAATTGGAAACCGAGGGGGCGCTATGAAAATTCGATCAGTGATGTGCAATAACCGTAAAAAGGCATTTCAGGTGAAGTCCTCAAAAGGCACCCTGCTGCTGCCCTATTCGAAGGTCGAGGTCCGTCCGAGCGGTAGCGATCCAATCGCCAGAGTTTTTGTCGACAAGGAGTTAGGAGGAGAAGGGTTCACCTATGTCTTAGCATCAGGCGAGGAGGGCACGGTTCATGGCGAGCAGGTGCTGGAATACAACCAAGACCCAACCTTTCTGAGAGACGCGCTGCTCTACAAACTCACGATTGAAGCGCAGAAGCGGATTGAGAAAAGTCCACTCTCAAAACGGGAAATTATTAGGCGACTACGAACATCGGCAACACAGTTGTACCGGCTGCTCGATCAAACCAACTACCGCAAATCGGTTGATCAACTTCTCTCACTACTCCATGTCCTAGATTGTGATGTCGATCTGCTCGTCAGGAGCCGGAGTTCATCCGGGAAGGCAGCCTAGCGTGGGAAGGTCAGGCTGCAAATCGGACTCTTTTCGCAGGCATCACGAGTCAGAATTTGGCTTCAAACGACAGGTCTAGTGAGATGGTCTGGTTGGGAGTTACTGTGAGCTCCTGCTCTCGCATTCCAAGAATGGGATGCCAGGCCCTAAGGCGATATGTCCCAGGCGGGAGATCCTCGATGGAGAAGGAGCCCGTCGAATCAGTCACCGCATAATAGGGATTATCGACCGCATACCCCCAGTTCTGCATGTAGGGGTGCATGCTGCACTGCATGGTAAAGACATGGTGCCCCTTTGCGAGCCGCACGAGATCGGTGGTTCCCTTTGTCCGTAACGATGGCCGAGAGAAGACCTTTTCGTTCCCTGAGTGATCCGGTGCGAGTCCTTGGATGTCATGGGGGACTGGGTCGTGATTGAACACCGTGACTCGACGTGTGTTGCCGACCACGGTGACAAACGGCAGAAACTGACAGAGCTTCGCTTCCACTTTCGCAGTAGTGACGGGGAAGGGCTTACCGCGCTCGACTCCCTCCACGACCACGACGACATCTTTAAGGCCTCCGTCCGGTAGGGCTGTCACTTCCCTCAAGAGCCGGTAGCCATATCCATCAGAGAGCTTGCTGCAATATTCGTGGTCGGGGAAGCGACGCAACTCGAATTCTTGAGGAGCCGGGATGTGGTCGGTGACGGTGACGATCCCTTGTACGGTGGCCCCATCCGTCACGAGCGTTGACGTATAGGCCCAACTCGTGGTTCCCAACCATGGCGTCAGCGCCGCAAGCATACTTACGGTCAGTGAGATTCCGGTTTGAATGTGTGGTTTCACCGGCGGTCCTCCTGCCAGCATTGATCGTTCGACATCGGTTGCAGAATGCCCGAAGCATTGGATCAGCTCAATCGCTGCGGGAGTTCAGACGAAACGCTGACTTCCCGGTGAGTATCACTGCCGCCGCGCTCGAGCTTGCTTCTTCCGCTTGCTATCCCTCTCGAAAAGAACTGTTCAATGGTGGTTATCCTCTAGAGAGTATGGCTAAGTCCGCCAACCCTCTGCAACTGGGGAGTTTACGGGAACAGTGCTAGTATCCTAGGCGTCGTCTCCGTGAGGCGAGGGGGCACTGGGTACGGCGATGAGTGCGAAGTTGGACACCTTTGTACTCTCCAGATTCTAAGTGTGTAACGTCGAGGAGTGAGGGGCAAATGACAGTGGGCTTGAATGTTTCGACGACTAGATATATCGTCGGTTTGCAGGTAACGGTTGACGCCCGAAGTAAGAGTTGATGCCTATATCGACGTAAGGTGTTCTCACTTGAACAAGGAAAGAACCCTCAACATGAACGTGCTGATGCTCAGTAACGAATACCCGCCTTACACCTATGGTGGAGCGGGGGTTCATGTGGAATATCTGAGTAAGGAATTAGCAAAGCTGGTTCCGGTAGAGGTTCGGTGTTTTGGTGATCAATACATGGCTCACCAGAACCTTCATGTCCGAGGGTTTAGACTCGAGAAGGTCGATTACGGGTGTCCGAAATATTTGGAGTCTGTCTTTGGTGCCGTTCAGAGAGGCCTGAGCTTCAACTCGTTTGGCATCGAGGCCGATCTCGTCCACTGTCATACCTGGTATACGCATCTTGGTGGGATCTTAGCGAAGCTGAATTACGGGATCCCGCTCGTCATCACCACGCATTCCTTGGAGCCGCTGCGCCCTTGGAAACGGGAACAACTCAAGGGGGGATACGATTTCTCCTGCTGGGTGGAACGGGAGGCTCTTGAGATGGCCGATGCCGTGATTGCGGTCTCCTATGGAACCAAACAGGATATCCTACGCCATTTTCGCATTGCTGAAGAGAAGATCAAAGTCATCCACAACGGCATTGATCCAAATGAATATCAGAAACAACCATCGACAGATGCACTTCAACGCTACGGGGTAGATCCGTCCAAGCCGTATGTCTTATTTGTCGGGCGAATTACCCGGCAGAAAGGCATCATCCATCTGGTTCGAGCCATCAGGTATTTCGATGCTGATTTTCAGGTGGTTCTCTGCGCCGGGGCTCCTGATACCCCAGAAATTGCCGCTGAAATGGAGGCCGCGGTCAAAGAAGTCTCTGCCGACAGGCCCGGCGTCATCTGGATTCCCGAGATGCTGGACAAACAAAGCGTGATCGAATTCTATTCACACGCGGCGGTCTTTTGTTGTCCCTCTATCTATGAACCGTTTGGAATTATCAATCTCGAAGCGATGGCCTGCGAGACTGCGGTGGTTGCATCCGCCGTTGGAGGGATTCCAGAGGTTGTTGAAGACGGAGAAACCGGCATCCTGGTCCCTGTACAGCAGATGCCAGAATCTCCCTTTACTCCACTCAGCCCAAAAAAATTCGAGCGGGATTTAGCGGCCGCCGTCAATCGTCTGATGGCGGACAGGGACATGCGCGAACAATTTGCTCAGGCTGGTCGGCGGCGAGCAGAACAACTTTTTAGCTGGGCGGCCATTGCGAGGGAAACCCAATCGCTGTATCAGCAACTGGTGTCCTCGCATTAACTGCCAACCTGTCTTTTTTGTGGAAGCTGTGGAAAGTTTAGGGCTGGAAACCTTTCCCAGAACCCCAGGTTCGGATTGATTCCTGTCAGAAGTTGGCCTTAAACCATAGCTCCACGGAGATCGTCTCATTGGCGGCCACTGTGAGTTCCTGCTCGTGTGTGCCGAGGATAGGATGCCACGCCTTGAGCCGATAGGTCCCTGGCGGGAGATCTTCGATGGAGAATGCGCCAGACGCATCCGTGACGGCATAGTAGGGATTATCGACAGCGTAACCCCAATTCTGCATGTAAGGGTGGAGGCTGCAGCGCATCGTAAATACGTGTTGCCCTTTCGGCAGCTGTACGGTGGCGGTGGTTCCACTGGCTTCTACCGAGGGTCGGTAGAAGACCATATCATTTTCAGGCTGATCGATCGTCAATCCTTGGATGTCGTGAGGGACTGGGTCCCGGTTGAACACCGTGACTTGCCGCGTATCATTGATCACGGTGACGAACGGGAGAAACCGACAGAGATCGGCCTCGATCTCCGCATCGGTGAAGGAGAAGGGTTTGCCGTGCTCCACCCCTTCTATCGCCACTACGACATCCTGGAGGCCTCCGTCCGGTCTGAAGGTCACTTCCCGCAGGCGCCGATACCCTCGCGTGTCGGACAGTTCGCTACAAAACTCGTGGTCTGGATAGCGACGCACCTCGAATTCTTTTGGCGCCGGCACAGTTCCGGTAACGGTTACTGATCCACGTACGATAGCCCCGTTATTGACGGGTCCCGATTGATAGGCCCAGGCCTCGGTGTTCAAGCAGGTTGCCAGCACGATGAGCGTTCCTGCTGCGAGCCAGCATTCTGTTTTGTCATGTCGTGTCATCGTCGTTTCTCCTGCCGTCAGTCATTCAGGGGTGGGTGCAGGATTCCTGAATTCTTCAGCTCAGCTTGAATGAGAATTGCTCAATCATAGTCACATCCTGACAGTATCGCCGAGTTTGGCGCCCTCTGCAACTGTGACTTTATGCGGACAGTACTTAGGAACTGGCTCTGATTAAGTAGGGATTCCCGGGGTAAGAGGGTCTAGTTCTGTGAAATTCAACAGGATAGAATAGGCACCGAGTTTTGATTGCACGGCATTGAATATCATAGAGCGGCTTATCTGGCCATGGCGGGCATCAGTTACAAGCAGATATATTCATTTTAAACATAGGAGCACGTATGTCAGACGTTAAAGAGCAGATGACGAAAGCCCTGGATCATCTCAAACAACAGCGTGATGAACTTCAGGTTCAACTTCACCTCGCAAAGGCGGATGCCAAAGACGAATGGGCTCGATTGGAAACCCAGTGGGATGAAATTAAGCCAAAATTGGAGGCGGCGCGGGAAGAAGTCGGGAAGACGGCGGAATCCGTGGGTGCCGCATTGGGTATGGCGATCGAAGAACTGAAGAAGGGCTATGAGCGGCTGCGGAGCCGGCTATGAGCGAGGCCTAATGGCGGCCGCATCAGTCGGCGAAAGGATATCGATACGGTTGGCTTAGGGTTCCTCTTTAGGGGGCTCCTCGCTCTGTCTTAACCAGAGCTCAAGCAGTCTTGTTTCCCGTTCAGACTGAGAAATACGCTCCAACGCGAATGCACCCGTCAAGCGGTCTTCATAAAACGTGCGTTGCTTCGCGTAAGTTTTCTTAAACGCGTCGGTTTTTAGGGCCTTCCAATCTGCATCAGAGATTCCGGCACGAGCACGCAGGAGGTCGATCTCGATGGCCTGGAACGCGAACACCTTCGCTAACGCCTTAATGACGGTCGCGTTGGTCATGAACCGGGGCATCTTTTCAGCCATGATGCATCGTTTCACCTATGTCAGGAAGGTAAAACAGATCCGTACCGCGGAGATTGGATTAATCTCAAACGGTACGGATTCTCGCAGAAAACCTTCTCAGTTCCGTACGCCGCTCCAGACTTTTGCCGGATCGATCGGCTTGTCCGGGTTGAGTTGCTTCGCCTTTTCCAGCAAGACGTCGGACGCCTCCGGGTAGGCTGGATCAGAAATACAGCAATCATCTACAGGACAGACTGCTGCACATTGCGGTTCGTCGTAATGCCCAACGCACTCCGTACAACGGTCGTGGGCAATCACGTAGATATTGTCTCCCACTCCTTGACCGTCGCCCACGTGATTCCCTTTCGATTCCGCGTCGCTGCGGGTTTCGAAGATGGCCTCGTTCGGACATTCCGGCAGACAAGCTCCACAGTTGATGCATTCGTCGGTAATCAGCAATGCCATGATTCTGGCCTCCTTATTCTGAAAAATTTAGTTCTGTGTTATTTACCATGACCGCGTTCGGTCTCCTTCTCTCGTGTGCCGCAACGTGCCACGATGGAAAATGCTTCTCCGCTCCCTCGACATAAATCCGACCTTCGATCAACAACAGGGGCATGTTGCACTTTGGCCAGTGTCCATGTCAATGCGGTCATTCGAATAGAGCGCGTTACCGGTTGTCGATCGGAGGTAGATTCTTGATCTCCAGAGGGGGTTGCCCGTATGATCGCGCGCGCAAACCACCGGTGTCATCATTGCTGCTATGAAAGCGAGGTTGCCGATGCGACTGCTTTTACTTGGCCTTGTACCCTTCGTTTTGAGCGGGTGTCCGACGACGACAGCTTTGGTGGTCGGCGCGCCGGCACTCCTGTCCAAATCTGAGTTTGATGAACGGCGGACGGAAACCAAGCAACAGATTGAGAAGGGACTGATTTCGAAAGAGGCCGGTGAGACGAACTGCCGGCAGATGCTGAATACGGTCGATCGAAATCATGCGGCCCCGCCACCGGTGGATCCTGGTATCTGTGCGTTCGGGTCGTTTGCCGACACGCGCTATGAACTCTCCAAGTCGGTTGAGAGCGGTGCGCTGACACCGGAGCTCTGGGCGGTCAAATGTCAACAACTGGCTCAGCAGTCCGTTGAGAAAGAGACGTGCCGGTACGATCCGTTTGCCGATCGCATGACTCACTGGCGACGGTTGGTCGACGAAGGGAAAGCGTCGAAGGAGGGGGCTGAGATGGATTGCCGCAATTACGTGAAGCAGGCTCACGAGCACCATATTCCAGGTCCGGAAATCACAGAAGAGGCCTGCAAACTGTAGAGACTTAGTGGGAAGATGTGCAGCAAGTCCATAGACCTATGGTTTTGTGGTTGAGGCCATGGGAGGGGGAAATGATATTCAGACGGCCTGAGCTTGAAAAAGATAATCCGATTGCTCCAGAACCATATATAGGACCACGCCGACGATTGGCTATGGCTCGCGCAGCGGCGTTGAAGAATGAGGCTGATGCGGGAACGATGAAAGAGACCCTGCGGGCATTGGTTCGTGCGGCAGCTCGGTTCCTGAGGGAGCAACCGAACGTTCGCAACCACGGTAAGAATTATGTCGCGTTACGGGATGCGATTGCGAAGGCCGACGAGATGCTTGCGGCGGGCACCGGTTCTAAAGGCTCACGAAGAGCGAGGCGGTGATGCAACAAGCTGCTTCAGAATGTCGGCGGTGTCGCTCAATCAACGATTTCAACTTTTTTCCCTAAGGACTGTGCGCGCTTCAGACAATCTCCATCGGATATGGAGCAGCGGAAGGTATCAAGTTCTGCTTCGTCTACAATCTCCACTTTCTTGCCCTGTGTTTTGGCCTGTTTGAGACAGCTGGTGTCGGTCGCGAGACATTTCACCGAATCGGAGCTTGAAGGAGCACTGATGACGGATACCCTTTTCCCTTCTTCTTTGGCTCTCTTGAAGCACTCTTGGTCGGTCGCGACGCAATGCATGGTTTCTTCTGTCTTGTTCAGGCCTTTATCGATCGTTTGATCGATTCGCTGGTTGATCCGATTCTGCGTCTTTCTTTCAGCACTGTCGATGGCCCGATCCAGCATCTTGTCGAACAGGCCTTCTGCCTGCCCAAGCGAGACTCCAAAGAACAGGCCAGCGAGGAGGCCCATAAAGCACGCCACACGTTTCATCATCCACCCCATAGGTTTGTGTAGGTCGTATTGCTGGGAAGCTGTCCAGAGTTGTCTCAACTCTAGCACAACGGCTGAGTGGACGCATACCGACTGAATGGAATCAGGGGGAGTCCGTTTAGGCTGAACATCGAACAGTCGCGATTTGGTATTTCCCTTCGGAAACTGGGTCTTTCGGGATAGGGTGGAGGGAGATCCTGCTTCAGGGGGTACCAGAGATGAGCATTATCGTATGGGCTGTCCTCCTTGTCGCATTTATGTGGGCCCTCGCTTCAGGAAGCAGGATCGTCCGGTATCTCGCGAGAGGTCTTGCCGTTGTCATTGCGCTGGTTGCTGCAGCAGCTGCGCTTGGGCTCATGGCTGTCGGTCAGAAAGCACATTGGACCAGCGATGGACCGGGCATGTTGTTGATCATGGTTGGCATTCCGGTGTGCGGCATCGTTGCCTGGTTCTTCGGAATGTTGGCGTGTACGGCGACATCAAGCCCAGAGGAAGGCCATCTCGAGAGCCCAGCCCGCGGTAGTTCCTTGGCGCAAGTCTGGGAACGCTACAAAGGACTGACCCAAAGACCTCATTAGAACTCTAGAACTCTGTGAACAAGCCGACTATTTTTTGCTCGTCGTTTGCTCGTGCCGGCGGGTGAGCGCCGATCGTAGTTTATCCTCTTGTTCGGCACTGAGCGAGGTCTTGAGAATCGTGCCTTCATGTCGTGAGACCCTGCTTAAGACCTTCTCTTGATCAGCGCTGCGAATGAGGAGAAAGATCGCCGAAGTCCCTCGACCAATGGTACTCCCCAAGGACCGGATAAAATTGTCCGGGATCCCATAATCACTCAGGAGACCGAACTCACTGGCGGCGACGGAAATAGCTCCGCCGCCCGCACCGCCCGCAAGACTGCCCAAGAGACCCGCCAGGGGATTCATAAACAAAAGCCCCATCAATCCACCCCACAGCATGCCGAGTGCCACACCCTGGGTTGTGGCTCCTCCAAACACATCGACGCACTGTTTCAAATGGACTTTGCCATCCATATCACGAACGACGATGACCGCGTCTTCCAGGTCTAGGACGTAGTCGGTTTCCATCGCCCGAAGTTCGTTCAGCACACGATCCGCTGTACTCGAGTCTTTGAATGCAATGCAGACGAGTTCACTCATAATGCCGCTCCTTGAAGGCTATAGAGGTCAGCATGGGAGATCAACGTTGTCTCACAATGTGGAGACCGCAACGGTCTACCGAAAGACCATGGGAGCAGGCATTACTTAACAGTAGGATCGCCTTGAGAGCAAGATAGTTTTCGGACGAGGCTTGGACGAATAGTCATTGCCCCATCCCTACTCCTCGCCCCTTGTTTTTCCGCACCGTGTTCCCTTACTCTCGACCCGCCCTCTTGGAGTAGCCCATTATGTTGCAAGCGGTCAGACTCAGTTGCCGGCGTGGGGAGCGCCGCCTCTTTTCCGACCTCACTGTCAAAGTCGAGCCAGGCACGCTTCTGGCCATCGTCGGAGAAAATGGCAGTGGGAAAACTAGTCTGCTGCGTATCTTTTCCAGTCTCTTGCCACCGGAGGACGGGTCGGTACTCTGGGAGGGCGAGGACATTCAGCAACTCAAGGAACTGTACTCAGGGCAATTGACCTATATCGGGCACCTCAACGGGATTAAGGACGATCTCACGCCGTTGGAAAATCTGATGAGCGCCTTGGCGTTAGCCGGTGAAGTCTGTTCACAGACCGAGGCACAAGCGGCCTTGGAAGCGATCGGCCTCAAGCGCCCCATTCATCGGCTCCCGTCCAAAGTGCTGTCGCAGGGGCAGAAACGCCGTGTCGCCTTGGCGCGTCTTTGGCTTTCCACGAGACCGTTATGGCTGTTGGACGAACCCTTCACATCACTGGACGTGGCGTCGACAGGAATCGTAACAGAACGTCTCCACGCACATTTGCAGCGAGGTGGACTTGGAGTCCTGGTAACCCATCAAGAGGTGGATCTTCCAGCGGACAGGTTGCAACGGCTGAGGCTGACTGGATGAGTCGTTCCAGCATGTGGGGGGCCATAGGTGGAATCGTCCGGCGGGATTTGTTATTGGCCATGCGCCGCCGATCGGACGCGGCGATGTCGGTCTTTTTTCTAGTCATTGTGGTCAGCCTGTTTCCTTTAGGGGTTGGGCCGGAACCGGCGGTCCTGCGGACGATCGGCCCTGGAGTGCTCTGGGTCGCGGCGTTACTGGCGTGTCTCTTGTCCTTAGCGCGTGTGTTTACAGCGGACTATGTGGACGGGACGTTGGAGCAGATGGTCTTGGTCCCCCAACCGCTGGCGGTCTTGGTGGTCGGGAAGGTGTTTGCGCACTGGGTCATCTCGGGTCTTCCAATCGTCCTGCTGTCGCCGTTGCTTGGCCTCCAGTTTGGGTTGAGCGGAGAATCGCTGGGAGTGCTCGTGATGTCGCTCTTGCTTGGGACGCCGACGTTGAGTATGATTGGTGCGATCGGCGCCGCGTTAGTCCTCGGCGTGCGGGGGAGTGGTTTACTGGTTGCCCTCCTGGTGCTTCCACTCTATGTTCCAGTCTTGATTTTTGGGGCCGGCGCCGTGACCAGCAGCATGGCCGGGATCGGCGGAGAAGCAAACTTGTCACTACTCGGGGCCTGCCTGGTATTGTCTCTCTTTCTCGCACCGTGGGCCACGGCGGTGGCGTTGCGTATCGCGTTGGAGTAAAACAGTTTCATGAGCACCGGTATCAATTGGGCCAAATATTCCTCTCCCCAGGCTCTCTATCCCCTGGCCGGACGACTCATTCCCTGGTTTTCTGTGGTGGCTGTGGTTTTGATGGGGGTGGGGCTCTACATGGGATTTTTCGTCGCGCCCACAGATTTTCAGCAAGGTGAATCATATCGAATCATCTTTGTTCATGTCCCAGCCGCATGGATGTCGATGTTCTTGTATGTGGTCATGGCGGTCTGGGCTGGAATCGGATTAGGGCTGAATGCGCGACCTTCCTTCATGCTGGCACAAGCCATCGCCCCTACCGGCGCGATGTTCACATTTCTGGCCCTGTTAACGGGAGCCATGTGGGGGAAGCCGACCTGGGGGGCCTGGTGGGTGTGGGATGCCAGGCTGACATCCGAGCTGATCTTACTGTTTCAGTACGCAGGTGTGATGCTCCTGCGGACCTCAATCGACGATGTGCGTCGCGCCGATCGTTCGAGTGCGGTATTTGCCTTGGTCGGTGTCGTCAACGTCCCGATCATCTATTTTTCGGTGCAATGGTGGAATACGTTGCACCAAGGTGCATCCGTCAGCATGTCGACAGGGTCGAAAATGGCGGCAACCATGCTCATCGCCATGCTGCTCATGACTCTGGCGTTTTGGATGTACAGCATAGCCATCATCCTCTCTCGAGTGCGGTGTATTATGGCTGAACGGGAATCGTTGCCGGCATGGGAAGAAAAGCCGGTCGCGATTCAGAAGATAGCGGAGGCTCGCTAATGCAGTGGGGGAGCGCGTCGGAATTCTTTGCGATGGGTGGGTATGGGGTCTATGTCTGGACCTCGTATGTCGTCACGGCGCTGTGCCTAGTGTGGGAAGTACTGGCTTTGTGGCGCCGACGAGCGGCGGCGCGTGCCGAACACCGTGCGATGTTGCTAGGAGGCAGTAATGAAACCGCGACATAAGCGCTTTGTCTTTATCGGTCTCGGGCTGCTCGCGTTAGGTGTTGCGACGGTGCTGGTCCTGAACGCATTTCAGAAAAATCTTGTGTTCTTTTTCACACCCACCATGGTGGCGAACGGCGAGGCTCCGAAAGGTCAAAGCTTTCGGATCGGAGGCATGGTCGAAGACGGCAGCCTCGTCCGTGATGGCGACGGACTGACCGTCCACTTCGTAGTAACGGATACAGCCAAGAGTGTGCCGGTGACCTATAAGGGAATATTGCCGGACCTTTTTAAGGAAGGCAAAGGCGCTGTCGCGCAGGGGCAGTTGGGAGCCGACGGAACGTTTGTCGCCAGCGAAGTGTTGGCCAAGCATGATGAAAATTACATGCCGCCTGAAGCGGCGGAAGCGTTAGCCAAGGCCAAGGCTTCCGGTGCTCAAGAAAGTAAATCGCTTGTTGTTCCAGCAAACCAGAAAGATTCACTATGATTCCCGAAATTGGTCATTTCGCGTTGATTCTGGCGCTCTGCGTGGCCGTCGTGCAGGGGAGCCTTCCTATTTACGGTGCGGCGGTTGGAAATTCAGCACTGATGGCAATCGCCAAGCCGGCGGCACGTGCCCAATTCATGTTGGTCCTCATCGCGTTTTGTAGCCTCGGGTATGCATTTGCTGAAAAAGATTTCTCCGTACTCTATGTCGCAGCCACGTCTAATTCGCAGCTCCCGCTGCATTACCGACTCGCTGCGATTTGGGGGGCGCACGAGGGCTCTCTCCTTCTGTGGACATTCATCCTGACCTGGTGGATGTTCGCCGTCACGCTGTTTTCGAAGCATCTTCCCCAAGCCATGCGCTCGCGCATTCTCGGTGTGATGGGCCTCGTCAGCCTCGGATTTCTGTTGTTCATGTTGACCGTTTCCAATCCGTTTGAACGACTTATTCCTGCGGCGGTTGAGGGACGCGATCTGAATCCGCTCTTACAGGATCCCGGGATGGTTGTGCATCCCCCGATGCTCTATATGGGGTATGTCGGGTTCTCGGTCGCATTTGCATTTGCGATTGCCGCATTGTTGGGGGGCAACCTGGATGCCGCCTGGGCGCGTTGGTCGCGTCCTTGGACCACTGTGGCCTGGTGTTTCTTGACCGTCGGCATCGCTATGGGAAGTGGATGGGCCTACTACGAGCTGGGATGGGGCGGATGGTGGTTCTGGGACCCGGTGGAGAATGCGTCATTCATGCCGTGGCTGGCAGGAACCGCGTTGGTTCACTCATTGGCCGTGACTGATAAGCGAGGTGGATTCAAGGTCTGGACGGTGTTGCTGGCCATCATGGCCTTTTCGTTAAGTCTGCTCGGGACGTTTCTTGTCCGATCCGGGGTGCTAACGTCGGTGCACGCCTTTGCCACCGATCCTAAGCGGGGTACCTTCATCCTGGCATTTTTGGCCGTCGTCATCGGCGGATCACTGGCCTTGTATGCCTGGCGTGCTCCACGTGTCGGATTGGGTGGCAGTTTCGCGATGGTGTCGAGAGAAGGGATGCTCTTGGCCAACAACGTGTTGTTGGTGGCGGCCATGGGGTCGGTTCTCTTGGGAACGTTGTATCCCTTGTTCTTGGATGCCTTGGATCTCGGCAAGATCTCCGTGGGACCGCCGTACTTCGACTCTGTCTTCGCTCCTTTAATGGCTCCCGCGATTTTTCTCATGGGGATTGGTCCCTTGACTCAATGGAAGAAGGCGGAGTTGCCTAACCTCATGAATCGGCTAAAGTGGGCGTTTGGGGTGAGCGTGGTGACGGCGCTCGTGCTCCCGTTTGTCATGGGCAAGTGGACTCCTCTACTAAGCCTTGGGCTCTTGCTGGCACTCTGGGTCGTGACTACGGCGGTAGTCGGATTGCGAGAACGTTTGAGCCACGTTAATGGCACTGGGCTCTCAGATCGTATGGCCGGGGTGCCAAGATCTTACTGGGGGATGTTGGTGGCCCACTGCGGCATTGCTGTGTTTATCGTCGGGGTGACCATGGTGAAGGGGTATGAGACCGAGCGCGATGTGCGTATGAACGTTGGAGAGACGGCTATGATTGGAGGTTACACATTCCGATTCGATGGAACCGAGGATGTTGTGGGCCCCAACTATACAGCGGCCCGCGGAACTTTTCATGTTAGTCGAGACGGCCGTGAAACCACAGTCCTGTATCCAGAAAAGCGTCGCTATACGGCTCAGAATCAGGTAATGACCGAAGCCGCGATCGATCCCGGACTCTTGCGTGACCTGTATGTGTCGCTTGGGGAGCCTCTTGATGACGGGGCTTGGAGCGTGCGGCTCTATCACAAACCGTTTGTCGATTGGATCTGGGGTGGCTGTTTTATCATGGCGCTGGGCGGGGTCTTGGCGATCAGCGATCGCCGGTATCGTCTCGCATGGCGGAAGCAGAAAGAGCCAGAGGTCGCCCCCTCTACTCGTGCAGTTAGGCACCAAGTGGCATGAATCGATTTCTGTTACCATTATCCATCTTTGTCGTGGTTGTCGGGTTTCTGGGTATTGGACTTACGCTCAACCCGCGTGAAATTCCATCGCCCTTGATCGGGAAAGCGGCCCCCGAATTCGCTCAGCCTCAACTGTACGAGCCGGAGAAAACATTCTCTCCAGCTGACCTCAAGGGGAAAGTCTGGCTCCTGAATTTTTGGGCGTCGTGGTGCAGTGGTTGCAAGACGGAGCACCCCGTGTTGATGGAGCTGGCCAAGTCAGGGCAGGTACCGATCTACGGAATGGATTATAAGGATCAGCGAGATGAAGCGGTGGGCTGGTTGCAACGATGGGGCAACCCCTATCCTGTGGTCGGTGTGGATGAGGCGGGACGAGTCGGGATCAATTATGGAGTCTACGGAGTGCCTGAGACCTATGTCATCGACAAGCAGGGGATGATTCGATATAAACAGATCGGGCCGTTGGATTCCGACACGGTTGCCAAGAAAATTCTTCCCCTTGTGCGGCAGCTTGAATCACAATGATCTGGTTGGCATTCATCATGGCATTAGTCTCTGGGCCTGTTTGGGCCGGTGAGGCTCAACCCTTGGGAGATGACCCTGCCGTTGAGGCTCGGCTCAAGCACCTCGCTGTGGAGCTGCGCTGTTTGGTCTGTCAGAATCAAACTCTGGCCGATTCGAACGCGCCGTTAGCCGAAGATTTGCGACGAGAAGTTCGGGAAATGATCGTGAAGGATATGAGTGATCAAGAGATCATTGATTTTCTCGTGGAACGCTACGGAGATTTTGTCCTGTACCGACCGCCGCTCAAGGCGACAACGACACTGCTGTGGGTGGGGCCATTTGTGCTGTTGGCGATGGGTGCGACGGCATTGGTCATCACGTTGCGACGCCGGGCACACAAGGTTGTCGATGTGCCCGTCACAGATGAAGAGCATCGGCGAGTCGAACAGCTGTTGGCAGAAGGAGGGAAGCGCTCATGACGGTGGTATTTTGGTCAATTGTGTCGGTCATGATGGTCTGCACCCTTGGACTGTTGTTGAGACCGTTGTTGAAACGCCCTTCGGCTGCGTCGGTTGAACAAGAAAAAACGTTGTCAGTGTATCGACAGCAGTTTTCCGAGCTGGAGCAAGATCATGCCGCTGGATTATTGACGGATGAACAGTACCAAACAGCACGAAGCGAGCTAGAGCGGCGTGTTTTGGAGGAGACGGAGACGGCAAATATCTCTGTCCCGAGCACGGGAGCAATCATGAATCTCAGGATCGTGGCGCTCACGTTGGGGATGATCGTTCCCGCTGCCAGCGGAGTACTCTATTGGACGTTGGGAAACCCAGCGGCGATGACGCACCCTGCGGTATCTTCCGCGGCGTTTCAGGGGGGAGCTGGAGAAGAGGCCCAGATGGCCGACAGTCTCAACGAGCTCATTGAGCAGTTAAGGAAAAAGCTCGAACAGAACCCCACCGATCCCATAGGATGGGGGCTTCTAGCACGATCCTATATGGCGATGGAACGGTATGCCGATGCTGTGCCGATCTTTGAAAAGGCGACGAAGCTTGATCCTGACAACGCCAGCCTGCTGGCAGACTATGCTGATGCCCTTGGAGTTCATCAGGGGCGCAAGTTGGATGGAAGACCTGAAAAGCTGATTCAACAGGCGTTGAAGCTCGATCCGCATAACGTGAAGGCCCTTATGTTGTCAGGGACGATTGCCTACAACCGAAAAGATTTTGCACGGGCCGCCAAGGAGTGGGAGGAGGCACATCTCTATCTTCCAGCCGATGATCAGGAATCTTCCGATCAGTTGAAGGCTAGTATCGCCGAAGCCAAACGGCGCCTCGGTGGTGGTCCCGGTATGAACATGCTGGTCGCAAATCCACCGATGGAAGAGGCGAAGCCTGCCAAGCCAGCGAAGCAGGTCGGAGCCTCTCGTGCCATCACCGGAAAGGTGGTGCTGGGGCCAAATTTTTCTGGCAAAGGCACACTGCCTGACACCCTGTTTGTGTTTGCGAAAGATGTTGCTGGTCCACCGATGCCGGTGTCGATCGTGCGTGCATCACGCAAGGACTTACCGTTTACATTCAGGCTCGATGATTCCACGAGCCCAATGCCATCACGCAAGTTATCGGATATCGACACAGTCGTTATTGTCGCGCGACTCTCGAAATCCGGGAGAGCCATGGCTGAAAGCGGTGACTTGGAAGGCATGAGCCAGCCGGTCAAGCCAGGGACAGAAAATATTAGTATCGTCATCGATCGAGAACGACCCTAGACGCTCAAGGAGAGACGGAAAAATCATGCTACGTGCCGGCATTTCCATCGTGATTATGTTCATCAAAAATCGGTAGAAATTTTCTTGACTCTCTTATAGGCCTAAGCTATATTTTCGCGCCCAAGTGAAGGAACATTTGTCAACGAATGCGAACAGTGACGAAACAATACATAATAGTGGTACGTAGTTCGTTTTATTTTGTAGGCCAGTGCGCACTGGCCATC
>BQXA01000009.1:0-126844 GCA_036984345.1 Nitrospira sp.
CAGCGTGAGGAAATCCACTTTGCCGACCCCATAACCGGACTGGGAGGCTCGGAGCGCCAGGGTGGCTTGCGGGATGATCGCGTCGCGCAGAATTGCGACGAGCCGTTCGGCCCGTTGGGCCTGGACGAAATCATCCTTCACACGAAACAGAAGATCCTGCCGCGTGTTGGTGAGGCTCTCCCGCGCTTCGGTGGTTTCGGCCAACGCCTGCCTCACCGCCTGGCGTTGTTTGGTCGTGTAATAGAGGGGAAGGCGAATGCCGAGCATTACCTGAAAGCCGTGCTCATTGATGCGGTCGTTGTGCAGGCCGAGGGCGCTCACGTCAAAATCTGGATAGTATTCTCGGCGGGCGAGGGCCACAGCCTGCTCACCCCGTTCCACCCCTTTGGCGGAGGCCTGCAGAATCGGCGAGAACTCTTCCGCACGTTGGCTCAGGTCCGGCAACGGCAGCGTCAACATCGTCATCTGGATCTCTTCTGGGGATCCGAGCGATCCGGCGGGCGGTCGATTCAAGAGCCGGTTGACTGCCGCATGGAGGCTCTCTTTTTGCTGGTCCAGCACGGCCAACCGATCCATCACCCGTGAGATTTCGACTTGGGCGCGGAAGACATCCTGCTGTGCAGCCTGGCCGACGGCGTAACGAGACTTCGCTGTTTTTTCGAACTGCATGAGGAGGATCTTGTTCCGTTCGACGATCTCGATGGAATCATGAATGAAATGCAAATCAAAATACGCTTCTTTGAGGCGGGCGATGAGGCGAAGCCGTACGGCCACATATTCCTGTTCAATCCGGTCCGCCTCACGTTGAGCGACTTCCCCTTTGAGCCGGAGTTTGCCGGGAAACGGAATCTCCTGACCGATCCCGTACATGGTTCCCTGCAACGGTTCTCTCATCGGCATCCGCTGATAGCCCAGCTTTACCGTCGGATCCGGGAGCGTTTGCACTTGTGGAACGATCGCCTTCGCCGCTTCCCATCGTTGACGGGCTGCCTTGATCTCGGGATTGGCGGCATCCAGTTCTCGAATGAGGCCGGAAAGATTCACGTGAGGTTCGGCCGCTTCATCGGTCGCGCCGACCGGCCATGGCAAAAGCAGGAGCGTCAGCGCAATCAGCCACCCAGCCCGCACTTGCGAAAATGAAAGCGGAATACGAGTTTGTGTCATGGCGCACCTCAGTCGGTAAAAGACATCACTACCTGCTCCGTGTCAGCAGCCAAGCAGGGGACGACGAAACCGGAGGTGCGGGATCAGATTCGGAGGACCGAGGAGGAAGCGATGGAGATGGGCACAATGGAATGGGCACTGCCCACAGACCCAATAGGCCGAGCTGAAAGACTGACAGGAGTCGTGACACCCCTGACGAGTATCGGAGGAGCATACACATCTGCGACCGAACTAATCGGTACCTGACGTTCAGGAGATGAGGTCAGTGACGGCGGACACATGGTGGTTCCGTCCATTGGACAGGTCGCGTGACTCATCTCTCCAGTGAACTGCCGCATGTCGTCCGCCAACGACAGATCCGGCACCACACACATAACCCCTATCACCTGACAGAAGGCAAAGACTAGAATCACAAGCCGGATGTTAGTTGGGACAGTCATCATGGTAAGAGGAGACCTCACGTCAACGCGTTCAGTCTATGTTCACTCCAGCAGCTCAATCAAGGCCGATATGCCCTCTGCGAAAATCAAAAGCATCAATAGTGCCAGCATACCAATGTGAGGATTTTCATGGACTAATGATTGTGATTCCGATGGCTTGCGACGACCAACTTTGAGGCTCTCCATCTCCTTCTACGCAACTAGTGAGGCATTTTGGGATGGCCAGCATCGACGGAACTGTAGCGAATCGCGTCAGGTGGAAAATTGAAGGAAGGAAACCCGCCCTTCCTGGCAGGGCACTCAAATGTAGGTATTCGTAGAACCATGCGCTGCTTGCGAGCCAGAAGCACATTCTGAGGCCAATCACGAATCGTATTTGGCTCCAGGAGTGCAGTTGTTTCTTGTCGGACGGTACGGCAACGGATTCGGACTGTGCCATCTTGGAGCTCCCTGTAAGTCTTAAAGTGGCTGTTCACCCTTACAGACCGAGGGGAGAACAGATCAGTTGAGATGGGTCAACAACAACACTTTATGCAGCCTTAGTTGGTGCGGTCTCCGCAGGATTGTTCGACGATTACTGCAGCGCATGGCGCACACAAGTTTTTAGCCGCAACACCTCATGAACTGCCTTCCAACTTGATACCTCTGATGAGGTCAACATAGGAGGGATAGATTTCTCTTCGTTCCGCCAGTATCTGAGTAATGGTAATGATTCTTTGACGCAATTCGCTTTCCGTCTCCGTCATTTGGTGGTCGCCACGGCACGGGCCGACCGACTAACACCTACGAGGTGCATCACTCGCGCCAGTATCCTGTCACTCTTGCTGCGTGTCCCTCTCCGGCACGCCGGTTCCGGCCTCTGCCTCCTGTTTCCTCCGTGACCTGTGCGGTGCCTCTCCTCCTCCCGTGAGAGAGTCACCTGCAGTTCAATAATAAGGAGGAAACACCATGGCGACCAACCACTCATCCAAACGACCGGCAACGACGCTGCGATGTGGCAACATCAAAGCGACGATCTGGCAGAACGGCAGCGAGAACGGACCGTTCTTCGCCACGACCTTCTCCCGGCCGTTTAAGCATCAATCTGGTGCATGGCGCAATGGCACTTCATTTGGTCTCAACGACCTCGAGGCGCTGATGAATGTCGCCTTCGAAGCGAAAGAGTGGATCGCCGCTCATGCCCTAAAGCGCTGAGCGGTTTCCTGGGAAGCCTCCGGTCCTCTGGGGGCTTCCTTCACTTAGTGAGATAGAGGCTCAGTTAGTTGAACAGAGAAATATAACCAACTTGTTCCGCATTGGCTACCGATCGGTCGGTGAAGGGCGACACAGGTAAAGCGTCATTCCGATCGGATGCGGCCAACGTACTGCGACGAACCAGATAGCGGCCGCCCGTCATCGCAGGCCCAGTGCGCACTGTCGCCTACAGCCGACGTTGTCGTAAATGGGGGTACGGATCTTTCAACTGATGTGTTTCTTGAAAAACTGTAGCCGGTCGTTGCAGCGTATATGCCGACGTTGGAATGTCTCAGGTCGGCCAGGAACCGAAGTTCGGCACCGATATCGCACCGCCATATAGCAGTCCTCAACCCTGTCGCATTAACGGCCCCGCGTCTCAGGCGCACAGAGCGCCGCACCTTCCGCCAGAAACTAACAAGAAAGGCGATGCGCTCTTGTGCGTAGCCCGGAGCCGATGGTTAGCGCGCTGGCTCATCTGCTTATCTACTGGCATTGAACCAGATGAATTTCTGCTTGCCGCAAAGTTTTTCCTTGGTTTGCGACCGCCACCATGTTCACGAATCGAACCCAATTCAGCTTGCTGCCATTCTTAGAAAGGATTGCACAGGCCCATTTCCCAATCATGGGAGAAGTCCAGTCTTTCTCGCCCGGGATTACCCCGATGTTCATATAGCCAGGCGACACGTACAGATCCTTTACCCAGCTCACCTTACGAAGTTCGTTCTTTGCGTTGATATCCTGCGGCGTGGAGTAGTCCTCAGCGAATGAGGAATTTGATAACACCAAACACGCAGCCACGAAAGCCAGAATTACCTTCATGTTTCCTCAGATAGTGCTAACAAGGAATTATACGGTTCTGCTTATCATACCGCTGGGGGTGATAGGCCGACAGCCACAGCACGCCCGCGTTGCACCCGAAGGGAAGACGAGATTGGATAAAATGGGCCGTTTTGTCCAATGGTATAAGTTAACTATGTTTAGGCCGGATTCGCATAAGAGCCGAATCTGCCATTTTCTGTCCGCATAACACGCCATAAGAGTTTGGGAAGAATACGCCATGGCCAGTGGCGTTTCAATGAGTTGGGACGGTAGGACCATTTATAACGGATTCTTATGCCGATCGGCGTAAGACCATCACTTCTGGTAGCGGTCGATCGTGAACTTCGGCTCAGGGTGGGACACCGACGGTCGCAGAACGGCCACAAGCTGTCCTCCAGCAGTAAGAATCCGCCGACCTCAAGCCGCCATTCGAAACCTGAGATTAATGCTGAGGAAACGAGATGGATTGTCGTCATCAGGCGCCAAGTGAATTCAGCTGAGATGGCCAAGAGGATCAACGGACTGTCGACGCAATAGACTGGCAACATGAAAAACCAGGTAGATCGTACCGGCTAAAACGTATGAGCGAAGCGCCAGTTCACAGGCTATCGCCGCGCTGGGGTCCTTTCAGAAAGCAGAATCTCAAGCACGCCAAGATGTTTTGCTCCACGCCAGGCCCATGAGCGAAACCGCGCAAAAAGCGGCGCCGACATAGAAGGTGAACGATGCCCCAAGGTGATCCCAGAGCAGGCCAGCCAACACGCTCGCCAGTAGCATCGCCAGTCCACTGACCAGGGCAAACAATCCATATGCCGTGCCACGCAGATCGGGCGGTGCGGTATGGGCAATCAGGGCTGCGAACAGACCCTGCGTCATGCCCATGTGAATGCCCCAGAGCGCGACGCCTGCCAAGACGACACCCCAATGCCCGCTGGTCGCCAACACGAGATCGGCCGCGATCAACACGATGAAGCCAAGCGCCAATAGTTTGGTATGGCTCATTCGGTCGGAGAGCTTGCCAAAGGGATATGCCGATAGCGCATAGACCACGTTCATGGCGACCATCACCAGCGGCACGAAGGCAAGTGATATGCCGCTCTGTTGAGCACGCAGCACCAGAAACGCCTCGCTGAACCGAGCCAGTGTGAACACCGCACCGACGCCTACCACCCACCAATACGAGCGGCCAAGGCGTGTGATGTTTTCCCGCCGAAGCGGATTGACGCGCTGACTCCCCTGATGATGTTCTGGCTCACGTAGGCCGAACACCAACAGCGCGACTGCCATCAAGCCGGGAATCACCGCCATCCAGAACACTGCGCGGAAATCGTTGGCCCAGAGTAGCATGAAGCTGACGGCCAACAGTGGTCCGATAAGGGCTCCAACGGTATCAAGGGACTGGCGCAAGCCGAACGCGGCACCGCGCAAGTGTGCCGGCACAATATCCGCGATCAAGGCATCGCGGGGCGCACCCCTCATACCTTTGCCAATCCGATCCAGCACCCGAGCGGTCAGCACGACGCCAGTCACGGAGGCTACGGCGAAGAGCGGTTTACTGAGCGCGCCGATGGTATAGCCAAGTACGGCCAAGCCTTTGCGTTTGCCCAGATAATCGCTGATGGTGCCAGAAAACACCTTGACGATGAGAGCCGTGGATTCACCCAGCCCTTCCACCAAGCCGACTGCTAAAGCGCTAGCGCCAAGGGAGGTGACCATGAACAGGGGCAGCAGGCTGTGAATCATCTCCGAAGAAACGTCCATGAGCATACTGACAAAGCCGAGCACCCATACTCCTGCCGGGATTTGTTGAAGAGTGCTCCTTGAAGATGTGGTCATTGTGGATGGGATTTCTGGGAAATCAAATACCGCGGAATTCACATTGTAGTAATCGGCCCCGTCACTAGGCGCGATCGAGGTACGCACGCGATAATTCGCTCGATTGTACTCCCCGTAGGGGACAGTTGTGGAGTACCGCAAAGGGTCGAGGACTGCCATCGGCCAAGTGCGGAAGTTCGGCGACGAGACCGCACCGCCATATAGCGGTTCTCAGCCCTGTCACATTAACGTTTGAATTCACCGGCCTGCGCGGCTTCTTGCGCAGGTCCGGTGGAATGATGGGTTAGCCGCATAGTTGTTGAAGCAACTCATAACCATCGAGCCACTGACCGAGGCCACTACTGGCGTTGATGTGCCCGGCAGCACCAATAGTGACCAAGCGACTGCCCCAAGCAGAGGCACACGCTTGTGCATGGGCATGGGAGCTATACGGGTCATTGGTGCTGGCGACAACGACGCTTGGGAAAGAGAATTGCTGCATAGGTAGGGGAGAAAAACCAACTGCCTCAGCAGGGAAATTCGGGCCGTCCGGGTTGGGAACGGCAACAAGTAGAGCAGCCTTGATTGGTGAATGTGACTTTGCCGCCCAGTGCGCAACAGCAAGACAGGCCAAGCTATGCGCAACTACCACCACCGATGAGCCAAGGTGTTGAATGGTGTTCTCAAGAACCGAAGCCCACTCTTCACACACTGGGTTGTTCCAATCGCGCTGGGAGATGCGCACCAACTCCGAGTTGGATTGTTCCCAGAGCGATTGCCAATGCTGTGGCCCTGAGTTTCCGATGCCAGGGAAGGTAAGTACAGTCGATGACATGTCAGGTCCGGTGAGTAAGCGGCTAACAATATTTAGACGGATCCGCGTAAGAGCTGGATCCGACCATTTCTGTCCGTATAACACGCCCTACGGTTCGTGAATAATAGGCCGTAGTCGACGCTTGTTCAATGAGTTGCGACTGGGCGACTATGTGTTACGGGTTCTTGTGCGGATCGGTGTAAGCCTCCCTTCTGATAGCGGTCGGTCGTGTGCTTCGGGTTTGGGTCGGGTGTCGTCGGTCGCTCAACGGCCACGAGCGGAAGTTTGGCATCGAGATCGCACCGCCAGAAAGCGGTCCTCAGCCCTGTCGCATTAACGGTGGAGTTAAGTAGCCCTGGTCGGTCCGCTTTGACGAAATGTTATGTGGCACCTTCATTTCCTACCTGCCCTGAAGGCAATATTGTAAGAACACGAGCGTCATATTGATCATCAGCAAGGCGTCGGAGCTTGAGGCCGGGGCGAGTGAAGGTTTCGCGGTGCTGTTCTTTGCTCTTTCTGAAACTATGAAGCTCTGGATATTTACTAAGAATGGTTCAGTGAGTTGATTTTTCGGGATCAAACCAGCTTTTTTCCCATCCTTCAATAGTATTGCAAGCTCGCCCTTTGCATTGGTTCCTGGTTTCCCCGTCACAAGGATTTGCAGAAAGCACTGAACAGCGCTGTGAGCCTTCGTGATCGTTTCAGGATATCGACCTTCCCGAAAATCCTCGAACATGGGAGCGAGAATCTTGTTCACGGGCATCCACTTCGGATCTGATAGCGCCTTAAGGGTTGGCTTGTACAATTCTTGCTCAATGATCTCATCTTGTCGCGGGATGAACCCACCACGAGTCAGTAATTGATTGACGGCGAACTGCTCAAAGACGTGGTTAACGCAGTTAGCGAAGGGATCAAACTGCTTGTACGCTTTCGTAACGTACTCTGCACGTTTACCTGAATCGACTGTCTTCTTGGCTTGCTCTAAGTTAAAGCCGTCGATAAGTAGTTCTGCGAACTTGCTCAACATTCTCAGCACAAGCGGCTCTTTCTCTTCCAAGAAGATTCGAACGAAATCCTCTTCCGCCGCCTGGCTTGTGGCGCGGTCAAAAAAGCCGTAGTTGTCCCTCTGCTGCGGAGCGCTGTGAAAGTTCCTTGCCGGGCACTGTTGAAGGTATGTGTTATTGAGGTAGGCGACCGTAGCTATAATTCGTTTCTCTGCCGTCCTTCCCAGCCATCCCTTGTGATGAATCTGTCTCAGAGCAATAGCCCGCTCTTCGTTCGAGACGGCAGTCCAACTCCGCAGCTCTAGGGTTGGCTGTATCGAGTCATCAAACGCTGGTATGTTCTCGCCGTAAAGTGCGAATTTCGGAATTTCTGAATCTGCGTTGCCCATAGGCCCTCGACGTTCGCGGTGTCCACGAAATCCACATAGTAATAAGAAACGAATCTGCTATGTTCTATCCGCGTAACACACCTTTAATGATCGTGAATAATATTCCAACATCGCCGGTGGTTCAATGAGTTATGGCCCACCAACCATCTCCCTACTGATAGCGGTCGGTCATGGACGTCGGCTTTGGGTCGTCTGCAGCCGTTCAGAACAGCGAGAAAGCCTGAACGCAGACTCCATCTTTACCCGATTCGGGGAGACGGTCGGGACACGAAGCATGAAAGCAATGTGCTAGTTTTGTGCTAAAGATCCTCAAAAATGAGCGAATTAGGTAGAAGCAATGCAATCAGTAGAAAGCTTTCAAGCCCATGAGTTTCAAGGATAAACGGGGAAACCATTGCAACAACGCACCCTTGTGAAAAACGGCCTGTTTGCTCTCTTAATCAGCGGGCCGTAGGTTCGACCCCTACACGGCCCACCACACCTCGCTTGCGGGTACCGTGCGCTACCTCCTTCATTGAGCCGCACGGATAAAACCCTCCAGTGTCCTCTCCTCAAACTAGTAAACCGACCTGCGTTCGTACAGCCGCCTATTCATCGTTTTATCGTAACTGGTGGCGGCGGATAAACCCCTTTAGGGTCTTGGCTTTAACTCACGACCGCTCGCGTACTCGTGTACGGCCCGTTTCTCTGGAATGTTAACGGTGTTGCCGTTGGCTCTACCTGATGGCCGCGACAGGAATCTTCCGCGGTTGAAGCGTCATCCGAATCCCACCCTTCGGCCGCAATGTGACCATGAGATACGGTTCGACTTTTTCTTGGGCAAGCTGAAGATCATATCGACGGCCGATCAGCGCCAGCAGGAGTGGCCCTTCTAGCGACGCGAAATGGAGACCCACGCAGGTGCGTGGTCCTGCGCCGAACGGCATATAGGCATAGCGGTTACTTGGCCGCTCGGCATCCAGCCATCGCTCCGGCCGAAATTCTTCCGCGTTCGGCCAAAAGGCCGGGTGTCTATGAAGATTATACGTACCGATCAACACGAACGCGCCTTCTGGCAACGATATGCCACCGACAGTGGTTTGGGTTGTGGCTTTCCGCTGTACGGCTGGTGCGGGCGGATAGAGACGTAATGCTTCTTCGAAGATGGCTCTGGTGTAGGGGAGGTGCTGGAGGTCCTCGGCGTTCGGCGTCCTGCCCTGGAGCACGCGATCTACTTCTTCGTGAAAACGGGCTCGTACTTCCGGGTGAGTGGCCAGGAGGTACCAGGTCCAGGCCAGCGCGTTTGCCGTGGTTTCGTGTCCGGCGGCAAAGATGGTCAACGCTTCATCCCGCAGTTCCTGATCAGTCAGTCCCTTACCGGTCTCTTCGTCGCGGGCCTGAAGAAGCAGGTCTAACAGATCACCATGGTGCGCTCGACTCTGCCGCCGTTCAGCCAACAATCCATACATCAGCCCATCCAAGAACTGCATGACCGCATGAAATTCACGGTTACGCGCGGTGGGCACCCACAGCGGAAGAAACAGAGGATTACTGAACGAATCGAAGGCATGCTTGATGCTGACCTGCAGCGCATGACTGATTCGATCAATGTGCTGGGTCATGCTGGCGCTGAACATCGTTTGCGAGATCACTTCGAGTGCGAGCTGCATCATTTCTGCTGCGATATCAACGGTACCACCCGCATGGCCGTTCCATGCCGCCATGCGCTGCTCGCCGACCTGGGCCATGCGGTCAGCCATTTCCGCCATGCGAGAACGATGAAAGATCGGTTGGATAATGCGGCGATGGCGTTTCCAGACCTCGCCCGAGCTTGTGACCAATCCATTACCCAGGACGAGGGCGAGGCCGGTCGGCCGCTGTGGGTCGTAGACCTTCACAAAACGGTCGGATTGTTTGACTAAGACTTCCTCCGCGAGATCGGGATGACCGAATAGATAGAGTGTTCTTCGGCCCAGACGAAACCGGAGCGTATCGCCGTGCCGGCGCCACCAGGTCGTCAGCATCTCCAGGGGTTGCTTCCTGAACACACCCAGGTGGCCCAGCAGAGGTCTGGCGCCAGGAACATCGACGAGGGTGAAGGCGGGAACTGGGTTCGGCATGAGGTACGCGGACCCTATCACACTGCGCCTCTGCAGGCCACTCACTTTGTTGATGGAGTGTCTAGACGGATAAGGGCGCTAAGTTTTTGGCGTGAATGCTTTATTAATAAATTGGTGTCATTCAAGTAGAGTGTGCTGTAGTAGGTGGTAGGTGACGGTGGGTGTCGGGGTGAGGGTGTTGTGGGAGCTTGACATTGGACTTATGAAGTCAGGCATATATGTAATACTTCTTGCTCCGAGCGGTAGCATTCATGGCTAATCCCCGACGCATGTCTCAATTCTCGAAGCAGGATCTCTGGACGAAGGATCTCTCGACCATGTCATGGCCTCAGCGGATAGCTACGCAAGTGATTCGGTTGGCTACAGCCGTGGGCATGGAATTCCGCCACCGTTTGCTCGACGCTCGAGCGGCCGGACTTGTTTTTACGACGCTGCTGTCCCTCGTTCCTTTTCTGGCGGTGACATTCTCGGTTCTGAAGGCGTTCGGCGTGCACCATGTGATCGAACCCTCGTTGGCTCAGGCACTTGAACCTCTCGGCCCGAAGGGTCAAGAGATTACGGCCACCATCGTCGGGTTTGTGGACAACATCAAGATTGGTGTGTTGGGAGTCGTCGGCATCGGTGGCCTCTTTTATACGACGTATTCCTTGATCGACAAGATCGAGCAGGCCCTCAATGCGATCTGGCAGGTGAAGCAGGGACGGAGCTGGGGCAGAAAGTTTAGCGATTACTTGAGTGCGGTACTCGTGGGACCGGTGCTTATCTTTAGTGCATTTGGGTTGTTAGCCTCGCTGCAAAATCACGACTTGGTACAGCGTCTCGTGGAGATGGAGCCGCTTGGGACGTTGGTCGTATGGAGCGGTGAGCTCATTCCCTTTCTGATGTTATGTGGAGTGTTTACTTTCTTCTATAAGATGATCCCCAATACGAATGTTGAGATACGTTCCGCATTGGTCGGGGGTGTTGCCGCAGCGACTCTCTGGGTATTGGCAGGAGAGGCCTTTGCGAAGTTCGTCGTGTCCTCAGCAAAATACAGCGCGATCTACTCTGGCTTCGCGGTGCTGATTCTGTTCCTGTTATGGCTGTATGTGGGATGGATGATCGTACTCATCGGAGCGCAGTTCTCCTTCTTCCATCAATACCCGACCGCCTATCTGTCTCGCCTGCTGTGGGAGCAGGGAACCTTCGTGTTTCGCGAACAGTTGACATTGCGAGTCCTGCGAGTCCTGGGTCATCACTACCTGAAGGGCGATCGCCCATTGCGACTGACGGAACTCTCGAGTGAACTGAATATCCCCCTGTCTCTGGTGGAGGAAGAAGTCGAACGATTGGTTGAAAACGGATTCGTGGGCCGCCTTCAGGAACCGGAAGGACTTAGCCTCATCAAGTCACCGGACCTGATCCTTGTGAAAGAAGTTTTGGATAGTGTCCGCAACGGGACTCCGCCATGGATTGTACCCCATCTAGATACCAGTGATCCGGTGACCGCTCTCCTGCGGCGGCGAGACCAGGCTGTGCAGAAGGAATTGGCCGGAGAAACGGTGCAGGCACTGCTACAGCACCCTGAACGCTCGGGAACCGTTAGTTCCTGAGGGCCTGTTTGTTGACAGGACGAGCTGCGACCCGTCGTGCCCCGAAGTGCGTTCATTCAGTATTGGCTAGTCTTTGGGATGGCCGAATGATCGCACATAACTCAGGATCTGCCAGGCTTCTTCTTCAGAGAGAATGAGGGGTATAAACGGCGCCATTGCGGTGCCCTGGCTGCCGTTCTTGAGAATCCAGAAGAGTTCTCCGTCGGTTCGAGCCGCCTGCCATTCCTGGTCTGTGAAGTTTCTCGGGAGGGGACCTCTGAGCGTGTCTGGCTCAATGTCAGCCCCCAGTCCTTTTCCGTCCTTCCCGTGACAAGTCACGCAGAAGGCCTTGCCATGGAAGAGTCTTTTACCTTTTTCAATGGTTTCCTCGGTCGTAGGAAGAGGATTAGCCCACGTCTTGACGGTTTCGATCTGGTCCATGGGTACTCGCGGTTTGAGGACGGCTTCGTCGGCTCCGTAGGATGAGAAATTCCAGGAGATGAGCGCCACGATGGCGAATAGTGTCAATGGTTGCGAGAGTCGCACGTAGCGTCTAGTCATGTATTGTCCTGTATTTCCTGCGACCTGTCGGCGGGATCTTCCCCATGCCAGAGGGAAAGAACCCGCCACAGTCTACTCCATTGACATTATTTATCGGAATATCCAGGGAACTTATGCCCGAGTGATTGCGGGAACGTTACCGTACCATCGGGGAATTCCTGTCCGTGCTGCCAGAGCTGATAGATGACACCGTCTGTCTCTGCTGCAGCTTCCGCTATCTTGGTGGCCTGGTCAGGGGCCACTCCAAGGACTTGGACCCGGCCTGTAGCGATTTCCACCTTATGGTCGTGGAAATGTCGGTGCCACTGAATAGCAGGAAGCTTGCGGGTGAGATCCTTGGCGACAAAATATTCGACAGCGACCAAGGGAGCCTTGGGATCAGTCGATTCAAACAAGAGGCATTGAAGGATCTTGTCGGAAATGCCCTTGCAATAGTGATGGAACGGACCCCCGGGGGTTCCATCCGGCATCATATGAGGTGCCTGCACATGAATATCGTATCCGACGGCTGGCCCGGCCGGTTCTCCACTCACAGCTTTTTGAGTGGCCACCCCGCTGCATCCGACAGCCGCCATTGCGACAATGGCTAATAATCCCTTTCTCATTGCGATCATCCTCCCAAGGTTGAATAACGCTCGCCCAGCCCATCTGGGTCGAGGAACTTGCCTCAGTTGATTGAGCATTAGAGTAAGGGTGAGCAAAAAGGATTCAGCCGTCAAGGAGATTACGGCTTGGAGAGGGTAGTGGAGCTATGACTCCCGTGTTGACGAGGAAGGGGAATTGGGCTTGGTTGGTGTGATGAGGTGTTGGGCTTGCGGGGTGATCCTCCCCTGCGCATCCATCATTTCAAATAACAAGCAACATTTCAGCCGTCCACAAACCCCTAGCAAGCGAGGGTCATCGATTGGGATTTCGAGCTTTTTGGCCTGCTTCGCTGTGATGGGTTTCACATCTGTCAGAAAACTTGCGCAACAGAGCACCAGGCCACAGGTGTCGATCCCGCCGAGCCTCTTGGCCTCTTCCCGTACGCCAACTTGGCGCATTTCAATGCGACCGCCGAAACGACGTGCCAGGTCGCGTACCAATTCTCGGAAATCGATCCGCTCGTCCGCCGTATAAACAAACGTGAGCTGCCTGCGACTCATGGCCCCATAGACTTCGACGAGTTTCAGGTGTAGGCCCCGTTCCACGGCTTTGGCCCGGCAATAGGTAGAGGCCTCCTGGGAAAGCTGTTCAAGTCTATCGATTAAGGCCCTTTCCTCCGCGTCAGGCAATCGCAGGACGGATTTCATGGCACGCATAGGGGGCAGGAATGGGGTCGAATAGGGTTCGGTGTAGACGATGCCGTATGTGAGTTCACCCTCAACGTCTATTAATACGGCATCGCCGGTACGTAATGGGAGCCCAGCTGCGCCGAGCTTCTTCACCTCTCCACGGTTCCTGACCTTCACCCCGGTCAGCCGGACACAGTGAGGATACGCCGTGGGGACATCTTCGCATGGGAGAAGATCCATGGTCCGATCATACACAAATTCTCCTGTTGGGGGAAAGGGTAGGAGGGAGGGAAATGGAATCTGTTCGACGAGGGGTGGGTTGGGGAGAAATTATATAAGTGTATGATAGATAAGAATAAAAATACCAACACTCTGTCCCTCTGGTTGTGGTAGGCTAAATCGGTTGTTGGGTTAGTAGGGAGTGAATGATGGCAATGATACTCAGAGAACGAAAGAAGATGTTGCGCATTCCCAACCAGGTGGTCCTTCCCTTCGGGTATCGGATTTCTGTCCGACAGCTCTCGGACTCTGAAATGGATAAGCGGGATGCGAATGCTGATGGGATTTGGGACGACGATACCAAGACCATTTATGTACGAAAGCGGCTCCCGGTGACTCGCCGTCGATATATCCTCGCGCACGAACTTGGGCACGCCTGGTTGGACTGGCAGCACCGCTACATGGACGATGGCAAAGCCAGTACTTAGGCGCCGGTTTTCTCCATATTCAAGATGTGTTGCCATTCAAGAGGGGTGACCGGCTGAACTGACAGCCGAGACCCCTTTTGCAGTAAGATCATTCCTTTCAGTTTAGCCTCCCCACGCAACTCGTCTAATGATATCGAACGCTGTAAGTGTCGCACATATGTGATGTCGACCATATCCCATCTGGGTTGAGAAGGCTTGCTTGCTGGGTCGTAGTGCTTGTTTTTCTTATCGAATTGCGTCGGATCCGGGTAGACAGTTTTCACTACCTGCGCGATGCCCACCACCGCCGGTGGGTCGGCATTGCTATGGTAGAACAGGATTTGGTCACCCACGGTCATTGTGCGCATGAAATTTCGAGCCTGATAGTTTCGCACCCCATCCCAACAGGTCGTTCGGTTGGGAGATCTCTGCAAGTCGTCAATCGAAAACGTAGAGGGCTCTGACTTCATCAGCCAATATTTCTTGAGAGTCATTCGTCGGCCTCCTTGGTACCTGGAGAATTTTGTGACAAGTGAAGGAAGATGGTACGGCGTCAGTCGCTTTCCTGTGTGCGCGATTCAAGGAACGCTATCAAGGCTCGATAGGTGAGCTCTCGCGTTTGGTCTTTGCTGAGGTTCCGTATCTGAAGGTTTCCTTCTAGCCAAACGTGGTTGGAAATCTGTTTGACCGCCTGGTTACAACAGGTCCACATCTCGTGGAGAAACCCTTCAGGCAATCCGACTTGGACCCCTTCCGATTCGATGCGATCGTCCAGCAGGGCGAGAAGATCTGAAATGGCTTGGTCGGGTCTGTAGGCGGGCGGAGTGAAGCCAAACTGTTCGTGTGACCGTGCTTCTTGCTTGGCCTGGTCAACAAGGTCCTGCATATACTCTTTCAGGAGGCCAATGATGTGGCCGGAGAAGACAACGCGTGGTTCCATATGACATTATCAGAGTTCTTTATGGCTGGAGCAAGCCCAGCTGCAAGGAGAAGTAGATGGATCTCAGTGAAGTTTGGGAATGGGACCCTGGATCCACGGAGGATGGTGGAGTGGTGCGGTGACGGTTCGGAAGCGTTGTCGTGTGGGATGAGGATTAGGGCGGGGGTACACCGTGCTGCCAGACTGATGAAGTTGCACCTGCATGGGCTACTGAAAATTAGGCAGGGACGATGTACCCGCGCATTAATTAGTCTACACCTTTTTCTGCTTCGTACAACGTCGAAGATGGCCTTAGAAGTGAGGCCGTTTGGAGGTATGCGAGAGCAGGAGCAAGTGGAGTCAGTATACTCTGGATGTTGAAGGGCTCTGCCGGAACGTATACCGAAGTTGCATAGGGTGCCAGTGGTGAGCCGTGACGGACGCAGCACGTGGCGAGTAACTTGTGGGCACACACCGAGAACTCAATTTGTGATCGAGACGAGAGGAGTCCCGTAGTGCAAGAGCGATTTGAGATAGCCCTGAACACGTCGGCTGGACAGATTACCAGTGCCGTGGATATTCCCACCGGAAATGTGTCGGTGAGTGCTGTCGTTCCACTGATGAGGCGTCTGGGTGAGGAGGCTCAAGCGCTGGAGGTGGTTCGCTCAGTCGAATCGGGTAAAGCCGTTTCCTGCCATAAAGGCTGTGCCGCCTGCTGCCGGATGCTGGTGCCCCTCTCGGCTCCCGAAGCCTTTGCGTTGCGAGACTGGATCCGGTCTCGGCCGACGGATCAGCAAGAGCATATTGCGCGACGGTTCTCTGAGGCAAAGACACGTCTCCTTGCGCAGGGTGTGTGGGAGCGGCTCGCTGCCTTGTGCGACTCGTCGCTCACAACTGACGATGACATGTTGGAAGGTGTGAATCGGAGTTATTATGCCTTGCGGCTACCATGTCCATTCCTAGAAGAAGAAAAGTGTACGATCTATGACGAACGCCCGGCGGCGTGTCGGGAATTGCTTGTAACATCACCGGCTGATCGCTGTGATGACCTGATCAAGAATCCCGTTGACCCCGTTCCTGCGCCGATACAGGTGAGTGCGGTCTTAGGATTGCTGTGGCAAGAATTGACGACGAATCCTACGAGGTTGATCCCTCTTCCGCTGGCCTTGGAATGGGCCGAGCGGCACGATGAACAGAGTCGTCGTACGTGGAAGGGGGGCGAGTTGTTTGATCACGTGTTGGACAAGACCTGGCGTTTCTTAAGCCAAGTCTTTGCGACAACGGACAAGCAACCTAACAGATAGGGAGGCCTGCAGAGGAAGTGTTTATACATGAGTAAGGAGAGACGAGATGCGTGAGCCAGTGCTGGTGTGTTTGGACCTGGAAGGGGTGTTGGTGCCTGAGATTTGGATCAATGTGGCCTCAAAGACTGGGATCGAAGAGTTAAAGGTCACCACGCGTGAGATGCCGGACTACGATAAGCTCATGGAGCAACGGCTGAGGATACTGGACCGGCACCACCTTAAAATCAACGACATTCAAGCCGTCATCGACAAGATGGGACCGTTAGACGGGGCGGTGGAATTCATCGCGTGGCTTCGTGCACGGTATCAAGTGGTGATCTTATCCGATACGTTCTATCAGTTTGCTGAACCACTGATGCGCCAACTGGGATTCCCAACTCTCTTCTGCAATCAGCTGGAGATTGACGGGAGTGGACGGATCATCGCGTATCACATGCGGATGATGGACCCAAAGAGACATGCCGTGGCCGCTTTCAAATCACTGAATTTCCGTACCATTGCGGCTGGTGATTCGTACAATGATACAGCAATGCTGGCGGAGGCCGATGCTGGGTTTTTCTTTAGGCCCCCTGAGCATTTACCAAAAGAGTTCCCACAGTTTCCAGTGACTCAAACGTACGCTGAACTTCAGAGTGGATTTGAACGTGCGGGGTTGTAAGCAGTCATGAATAGATGCATGGTGTGATCGTCAAATGAAGTGTGTGACTGGCTCATGAGATGCCTAAAAGTTGATCCAGAGTTGAGCGTACGCCCAATCTTGACCGACGGCTCGGCGTCCTAGATTGTGTGAAACATAGGAGCCGGGCCAGAAATGACCATAACCGGTTTGAAAAGCGACCAGGCCTTGCATGAAAAAATGGGTCCAGACGAAATTGATCTCATCACCGACATGTGTCTTGGTGTTGTCAGGCCTAGAATAAACATAGACACCTTGACTGGCGCGATACCAATTGTCCTTCGCGTTTGCAAGATGCAAGTTCGTGTACCAGATTTCAATGTGATCATTCTCCGTAGGGCGCGCTTGGAAATTACCTGAAAAACTCATCATGTTCTTCCACGCCATGACATCCATGTACCCCATGTGGATGTGATTAGTCGGGAACAGATTTTCAAATGTGTTGGCCGTCTTGCACGTGCCATAGGACGAATTTAATGTACAATTCGCCCGGCCGTCTCCGGAGGCGTAGTCGAAATTGAAGGCGAAGCGAGGCTTTCCCGGTAGATGGAACGCCGTATAGCCAAACCAGTTTCTTGTCGCCCAGGCATTGATGTGGAGACATTTCCCCTCACCTCCTGGGTTGCCACACAAGCTGCTGGCACTGTCAGCAGTGTCTCCCATCTGTCCAAACTGGTATGCGATTTCATTTGAAAAATCGAACCCGCCCTTCTTGATGGCGATGCGGTTGCCGATTGTATGGCGGGTCTGGTTCCCATGCTTCGGTGTCCCGAGGCCCTGGACATTATTGCCATCTGCGCCGAGATTGTTCTTGTAATAGATGTAGAAGGGCTCGACTAGCGCCCAGGGGATGGTCTTGATTTGGTTATAGAACACCAACATGTCGACTTCGCCCTGTGCGTTCTTGGCCTGACCTGTTCCGGGGAGATTCGGACCTCCGCTACCGAGCGGGGCGCCTTGAGGGAGATCGGTCTCGGCAAGTCGATACCAACCGAAAGTAGAGTCGATGATGTCAGTGCTGTAGTTGGTCGTAATTCCGTCGAAGGAGAAACCAGTGTTGGCCCAATCGAAGTGGCCGAGCAAACTTTGGTCTCCGAAGACTAGATATTGTCGGCCTGCCTTGAGGCCGAGACCCTTGATTCCGGCAAAGTTGCGAATGAGCATGTAGCCCGCTCGGATTCCAAGAGAACACGTTGATTTCCCACTGCTGAGGGCGGGGCCACAGGTATGGGAGATCGGGTCTTGGTTACCTCCCCAAGTACGTGAGTCGATCAACTCGAGATAGAAATTGATATCCGGAGACAAGTCATAGCCGATACCAAATCGGGTGAGTTGTTGAACGAATTGGTCGTTGGCTTTGCCAAGCAAGCTATTAGGGGTCCCAAGGGGAGCGTTACACTCTCCGGCGCTTCCGATACCACCTCCGAAACACACGTTGTTGCGGTACTCTGGGCGAACGCGCATGTCTGCACGAATCCAGAGATTTCGAATATCGAAATTCCGGCCGATTCTTGGGTCAAAGAGTTCGTAAGCCTCTTTCTGTGGAATACCTCGACCGATGACGATGGGATTGGTGATTTTTTCTCCTTCGGGCAGTTGGAACACAGCGTCAGCTGTGGCGGCGAATGTCAGGAGGAAACTGAGAGTCATGAGGGTGTTGAACATCTTTGTCCGAGTGCTCGACATGATGCGTTCTCCGATCGAGGTTACGGTGTTAGCGCCTTCGCGTTGGTCACAATTGCCCGAGTTGTACCCGCTATATCCATAGACAAGGACCAAAGCAGCTGATGCTCGACTTTACCCCGATCCGATCGCGGGTCAGACCGCCTGTAGTCGCGAGCTATGCGCTTGAGCTACATGAAGGTCGCCGGGGGAGATCCTTGCGAGGCAGAATTTATTAAAGCAGGTCTATAGTCGATAGCTGTGTCATTTGTATTTATGCATGGTGCGTGAGCTCCCCGTATCAGACGGGGCCTGACTTACTGGCTGTTTCGGTACCCTCCTCTGAAGATCGACCTGCAGCAGTAATCTCTTCCTCTGCTTCTTTCATAGAAGCTTGGAAGTCCTGTTCGACGGTTTTAACCTCCTGTTGGATAAGATTAAGCTCGGGTTCCACGGACTTGCGGAGGTCGTCAGCCGTATCCTTAAAACCCTTAATAGCCTTTCCAACTTGCCGTCCAACCTCTGGCAGCTGTTTGGGGCCGAAGAGGAGGAATGCGATGATCAGGATGATTAGGATCTCGCTCGTGCCCAGTCCGAACATGGTTCACAGTGGTTCAGGTATGCTAACGGTGTTATGTGCTCCAGCCGTCATGCCTCAGCTGGGCAATTACCCTTGTTTTATCTGTCACGGTTGGGTCGTTTGCTGACCGGGCGATCGCGATGGTTCTGATTCGGTCGTGGTCTGGCTAGTTGGAGCAGCCTGGGATTGAGCGTGTTGGGATTGCTCTTCTCCAGGTGTGACGTCGATCGCGTCAGCCTCATGAACCGACTTCTTAAATCCTTTGATGGCCTTGCCGAGGCCTTCGCCTAGTTGTGGGAGTTTGCCGGCGCCGAAAATGATCAACACAATGATCAAGATCAGCAGTAACTCCATCCAGCCAAATGAACCGAACATCGACACCTCACATCGATATCTCGGACGGTCGGCGCCCCATGGCAAGGGCCATGCCTCGACCTCCGGAATCCGCCAAACTGTTCGGTTGCGAGGCTATAGAAGATCGTAGGATAAAGTCAAGCGGGGGAAGGGAGAAAAGCTGTTACGACGGTTGGATAATGCCTCCCCCAAGGACCGCATCATGGTTGTAGAAAACGGCAGATTGGCCTGGGCTTATGGCTCTCTGTGGGTGGTGGAATCGGACCCCAAGGCCGGAGGTACCGAGGGGTGTCACTGTCGCGGGTGTTGCGGGTGTCGCATAGCGAAGTTTGACATGGACCTCAGTTTCACCTTGGGTGAGTCTTGGATCCAGGATATTGAGATCTGACACAGTGCACTCGTTCTTGTAGAGAGCTTCTTCTGGACCGAGCAGGACTGTGTTGGTGAAGGAATTGACTTGCTGGACATAGAGTCGTTGGCCAGTAGCAATGCCAAGACCTCGACGCTGACCTGGTGTGTAGAAGGCAATGCCGTCGTGTTCGCCGAGCGGGACCCCTGCTTCGTTAATAAAGAGGCCGGATTTCTTGGATGTGGGCCGCTCCTGTTGGATAAAAGTGCGATAGTCGCCCTGAGTCACAAAGCAAATCTCCTGGCTTTCCTTGAGCTCATCCGGCGGTAGGCCTAAGGCTTCCGCCTCTTCCCATACGGTTGACTTGTGAAGCTCACCAACTGGAAAGAGAAGCTTCCGTAACCACTGGCGGCGGATCCTATAGAGAAAATAGGTTTGATCCTTGCGGTGGTCAACGGCTCGAGAAAGGGTCGGAATTGGGCCATCCATCGTGAGCCGCGCATAGTGACCGGTCGCCACGTAGTCGAAGCCTTGGGTGGTTGCCAGGTCGATGAGAGTCCGGATCTTGACTCGTTCATTGCAGCGCACACAGGGATTGGGTGTTGTGCCGGTCGTGTAGCCGGAAAGAAAATCGTCGATCACACCGGCCCGAAAAGGCTCACGGGCATCGAGAACATTGTGGGGAATCTTGAGACGTTTCGCGACGTGCCGAGCAAGCCCTATCTTACAGCAACCTCGTTCTTGCCATTTTTTTGAGGTGGCGACTGAGTCGTCCTCGTGTTCCCATACCTGGAGCGTGAGACCGTGGACATTGTAACCCTGGCGAACCAGCAATGCCGCTGCGACGGAGCTATCAACTCCACCGCTCATTCCAAGAAGCACGGAGGGACGATTCATGATGCCTGGTATTGTAGCGGGAGGAGTACGTGAAGAGCTAGAGGTCGGAGGCCCGCATCTTGGGACGGTGGCCTGAAAAATCGTAAGCGTGCTTGGGTGGCGAAGGCTGCTCCTCAACCCATTTATGAGCCCCCATATCACACATCCCGTGGAAGTGAGCCCCGTCTTCGATTGAGATACCGGGGGTTCGGATATCCCCAATGAGCACACCGTGTTTCTGTATGAGGATCTTGGCTGTTGCGGTCACGGTTCCGTTGATCTTGCCACTGGTCATCAGTGTTCCCACCGAGATAATACCCTTGACTGTGGCTTGTTCCCCGACGATTAAGGTTCCGGTCGTATGAACCTCACCCTCCACTCGCCCGTCGATGCGGATCGTTCCATCAAAATTGACGACTCCCTTGAAGTCTACTCCTTTGGCGAGGAAGGTGAAATTTTCATTGTCGCCTGTTTCCGGAACCTGTTTCTCGCCGATGGCCCACATCAGGGTTCCCAGCTCCTTGTGACAGAAAAATGACGAGATATTCTTTTTACTACATCACCTAGTTTGCGAAGGGCGCCCACTCATCGTACCGCAATGTGAGGGGATCGCATATCGCTAGCCGTTCACTTTTCGGAGAGAGATGTCAGCGACTGTTCCGACCGGATGGAGCACCGGTTCCCGTTGGATCGGGCGAACAGGTTGTTCCATTTCCAATGTGCCGTTAAAGAGAACCCCTTCTTCAATCGAGAGCATCGGGGTGGTAACGCCGCCATCGATCATGGCCGGAGCTCGAAGCTTCATCTTGTCTTTAGCATGAATGTCGCCGGTGATCTTCCCTTTGCACACGATCGTACCAGCGGTCACTTTTGCTGTGATCACGGCTTCTTCCCCTACCAACAGAACTCCCTCAGTGTGGATTTCTCCTTCTAGGGTTCCGTCAATTCGGACGGTTCCGTGATAGGTAATCGTGCCTTTGAAAACAACCCCCTTGCCAACAAACGCACTGACATCTTGTCCGGCATCCGACCGTGTGGACTCGAAACCTGCTACAGGACCGTCAAGGTCCACCTCATCAGCGCGTCTGCCATCCTGCTTGTCCTTCCACATACGGTCGCCTCCTCTCCCTGCGTTGGATAGCGGTTAGTAGCCGAATAATGAGTTCGTTCCCGTTAGGTGTCGTATCGGTCGGTCCTGCCAAGATATTTAGCGTTGAGAAGTGAAAAAAGGCAAATAGATGGAGATTTTTAGCCAAGCGACCGGGAGCTGTGGTGAGGGGACGATTTAGGCCAACCTAAGCGAGCAGAATATCAACAACGCCATCAAGCTCTTCCTTGGAGAAGCAATGAATTACGATTCGTCCTCCCTGTTTTTGAGGCTCGACGGTCACTTTTGTTCCAAGGCGTTTCTGGAGGCGAGTCTCGAGATCCACCCAGAGTGAGTTGTGTGTAGGGATGGGATGAGGAGAGCTTTTCTCGACGGAATGGGTAATCAGTTTTTCTGTGGCTCGCACGGAAAGGGAGGCGGAGACAACCTTCTTTCCAATACGGAGTTGTTCTTCTGGAGAGGGGAGACCGAGTATCACTTTTGCGTGACCAGCTGATAGGCGTCCCGTTTCAACGAGCTCCTGGAGTTCGGGATGCAGGTGTGTGAGACGAATAAAGTTTGCGACGGATGACCGGTCGCGTCCGACTTTGAGCGCAATGGTGTCCTGAGTGAGGCCGAATTCCTTCATCATCCGGGTATAGGCGCGTGCGGTTTCCATTGGATTCAAGTCTTCTCGTTGGATATTTTCGATCAGGGCCAGCAATAGGGATTCTTGATCGGAGCAATTTTTAATAATCACGGGGATGGTTTCAAGGCCTGCTTCCTTCGAGGCCCGCCAGCGTCGTTCTCCCGCGATGAGTTCATAGGTGCCGTCACCTTTGCGTCGCACGACGATTGGCTGTAGAACACCACTTTCCTTAATAGAGGCAGAGAGGTGAGCTAGTTCTTCCTCCGGAAAGTGGTGGCGAGGCTGATAACGATTTGGGACAATGGTGTCGATCCGGAGCCGTTGAATATCGGCTGCCTCGGTAGAGGAGGTGACCTTGGTGGGTGCTAGAAGGGCCCCAAGGCCCTTACCGAGTGCTTTCTTTTCCATGAGCTATAAACTCCTTAGCTAGAAGTACGTAAGATTGGGAGCCTGCTGAGGCAGCATTGTACAAGATTCCCGGGCGGCCGAAACTCGGTGCTTCTGCAAGGGCGACATTGCGAGGAATAACAGCTTGATAGACTTTGTGGATGAAGTGAGATCGGATTTGTTCGGTCACCTGTCGAGCCAAGCTGTTGCGCGAATCGTACATGGTCAAGACGATTCCTTGAATTTCCAAATTTTGGTTCACGGATTGCCTGATAAGTTCAATGCTGTCAATAAGGCGTGTCAGGCCTTCCATGGCGTAGTATTCACACTGTACTGGTATGAGGACTGAATCAGCAGCCGTCAGGGCATTGAGAGTCAAAACTCCAAGGGCTGGCGGGCAATCAATAAAAATAAGGTCATATGTGTCCCTTATTCCACCAATGATTGATTTCAGGTGATCTTCGCGCTTTTCAAGATTGGCGAGTTCGACTTCCGCCCCCGCAAGATCTGCATTGGATGGAAGTATCGAGAGCCCTTGTATCGTTGTTTTGATAGAAGCTTCTTGGATCGAAGTGTTTTTGACAAGGCAAGTGTATGTGGTTTTCGTCAAGGATCGTTGATCAATTCCTAAGCCACTTGTCGCATTCCCCTGGGGGTCCATATCAATGAGTAGGACAGATTTTCCCTCAAGCGCGATGGCGGCAGAAAGATTGATAGCTGTCGTTGTCTTTCCAACGCCTCCCTTTTGATTTGCTATCGCGATGATTTTTGCCATTAAAGGTACTCCAGGCCAGGAATCATGTTCCACGTGGAACAACAAATATCATCTTCCAGACGATGGGGAAACAATTGATATATGTCTTCTCCCAAATCTTCTTGGAAGATCAAACGAATAGTCCGTTATCAACTGCCAGTGCTTAAGGGGATCGAGGTCGGTCATCGAACGTGAGGAATAGAATATTGCCGCCCCATCACGGCGGAGGAGCTTAGCGCCGATCTGCAGAATATGACTCGATTTCAAGGCACGAGTCGTAATGTAATCGTAAGAATCTGTATAGGCACGCTCTGATATAAACTGATCGAGAGTTCCCTCAAATATCGCGGTGTCTTCTAGGCGCAGGGTCCCGATGAGAAATCGCAGAAAGGAGGTTTTTTTTGAGACTGGCTCAACGAGTGTAATCTGCAGATCAGGTCTGACGATCTTCAGCGGAACTCCAGGAAAGCCTGCTCCAGTTCCTACGTCAAGGAGTCGTGATTCAGACCCCATTTCTACCACATTCAGCACGGCAAATGAGTCCACGAAATGCTTAATAACGATTTCTTCGTCCGAAGTGATACTAGTTAGATTGAAGGTTTGATTCCAAGTCTTAAGAAATTCTAGATAGACCACGAACTGTTGAACTTGTCCGCTAGTGAGAGAAACTCCAATATCAATAGAACATGTCTTAATTAAGCGATGGAGATCGATTTCATGCTCCACGTGGAACAATTACGCTGATGTTCGTTGAAGGTCAATAGTAAAGGGATAGGGTGAAGATACTTCAGGACACTGCGGAACGATTTGAAAGGTCTTCTCGCTTCAACTTTTCAATTGTTACAAGCAGTAAGGATATGGCTGCTGGGGTTACCCCTGAGATACGAGCGGCTTGTCCAATGGTTTCAGGGCGGACTCTATTAAACCTTTCTTTAACCTCACGAGAAAATCCGGACACAGAATCGTAATTGAATGCATGGGGAATTAACTTTCTTTCAAATCTCTTGAACTTCTCGACCTGTTGGATCTGTCTCCGTACGTAACCTTCGTATTTGATATGCAGTTCAACTTCTTCTGCAATGTCCTCATCATCAATCACGGATTCACCAAAAAAATCGACCAGATCACGATATGTGGCGTCTTGCCTCTTAAGCAATTGCGCGAGAGTGAGTGTTGGTGAAGCATTCTCTAGATAGGTACCTTTAGCCTTCAATGAGTGTTCAGGCGTGAAAATAGGCCTTCTAACATTCAAACGTTGGATCTCCAGTTCGATCGAATTCTTCTTGTGTAAATGCTTTTCATAAGCATCGTCTGGAATCAACCCGATGTTGTGCCCAATATGCATCAAACGAAGATCAGCGTTACTGTGGCGTAGTAGAAGCCTATATTCGGCTCGTGAGGTAAACATGCGATAAGGTTCGTTGGCATCCTTCGTGATAAGGTCATCGATGAGAACGCCAATATAGGCCTGAGATCGATCCAAAATCAGCGAAGGCTGTTGCCGAATCTTCAAGACAGCGTTAATCCCTGCGAGCAAACCTTGCGCAGCGGCTTCCTCATATCCAGAAGTGCCATTAATCTGCCCAGCGTGATAAAGACCACTCACCAATTTGGTCTCCAACGTCCTGTAGAGTTGTCGAGGAGGGAAATAGTCGTACTCAATTGCGTAGCCAGGCTTGAGCATTTTGGCATGTTCCAATCCTGGAATCGTCCGCAGCATGGCTGCCTGGACATCGACGGGTAGGCTGGTGGAAATGCCATTTGGGTAGAACTCCCTGGTGTCGAGACCTTCCGGTTCAATAAAGATCTGATGTCGGCTCCTTTCTGAAAAACGCACAACTTTGTCTTCAATTGACGGACAATATCGAGGTCCAATCGAATCAATCACACCGCCATACAATGGAGAGCGATCGAGGTTTTCTCGAATAACCTCATGGGTTTCAGGACTGGTATAAGTCAAGTGACAGGCCACTTGTGGGGTCGTGATGTGCTGAGTTCGATAGGAGAACGCGGGTGGTGGGGTATCGCCTGGCTGGGGAATCATGGCCGAAAAATCGATAGTGTCTTTATCCAAACGAGGCGGGGTTCCAGTCTTGAGTCGTCCAGACTCAAACCCGAGATCGCGCATACAATCGGTCAGATGTTCCGCAGCGGACTCTCCGGCGCGACCAGCTGGAAAATGGCTGAGGCCGATATGGATTAGTCCCCTAAGAAAAGTACCTGACGTTAGAATGACGGCTTTAGCGTGGATCGTCTCACCGGCCCCTGTCACAATGCCAACAATTAAACCCCCAACCACGAGTAATCTATCTACGACACCTTCCATCAACGTCAGGTGTTTCTCTTGTGAGAGGGTTTCCTGCATCGCGGTACGATACAGCGCCTTGTCGCATTGCGCCCGCAATGCACGCACGGCAGGGCCCTTACTGGTGTTGATAAATCGAAATTGAATGCCGGCACGGTCGGTGTTGCGCCCCATTTCTCCACCGAGCGCATCAATTTCCTTTACTAGGTGTCCCTTGGCAATTCCTCCGATCGCAGGATTGCACGACATCTGTGCGATACGGCTTAACTCCATGGTCAAGAGCAATGTCTTGGTTCCCATTCGCGCAGAAGCCAGCGCTGCCTCGCATCCTGCATGGCCACCGCCTACCACTATGACCTCAAAGGCTGTCACCACAAGCGATTCTACTTTCCAATGCAAAATTCAGAAAAGATACGGTTCAATACATCATCCGAGGTAATATCGCCTACAACCTCTCCCAGCGCATCTGAGGCTCCTCGAAGATCTACCGCTACAAACTCAGGTTGGACATCGTTACTAATCGACGTGAGCGCTTGTTCAAGACAACTCATCGCCCGTTCTAAGGCCAGGCGATGGCGCAAATTAGTAATGATCAACCCATCACTGGCCTCCAAAGAAGGACCCAAGAATAGAGCTTCGATCACTCGCTTCAACTCTGCTATCCCTTCTCCCGTTCGGACTGAGATAGGCACGACCGTGTGGGATGAATCTTGAGAGAGCGCTTCGCAGAGCTGTACAATCGCTCCGGCATTTAGGAGGTCAATCTTATTCATTACGATCATCTCGTGGCGCGCAAGACCTAGCGATACGAACACAGCATTGGCAGTTTTGTCCACCTCTGCGGCATCAACAACATGAAGGACCAGATCGCTCTCCTTCTGGGCCATTCGCGATCGCCTGATGCCCTCCCGTTCAACCACATCGGAGGTTTCACGAAGTCCGGCAGTGTCGACAAATGTGAGTCGCAATCCTTGCCACTCTACAGAGTCTTCGATTAAATCTCGGGTGGTTCCGGGAATATCTGTCACGATCGCCCGGTTGGCTTGGAGCAGAGTATTCAGTAAGCTCGATTTCCCAACATTAGGCTTCCCAACAATCGCAATGCGGCCCCCTTCTCGCAGGATGCGCCCCGTTTCGGCAGTCGATACCATCTGTTGTATCTGCATTCGGGTGCCTTCAATCGAAGCGATCAGCTCCGTTCGCCCGACAAATGAGATATCTTCGTCAGAAAAATCAATCCCCGCCTCAACATGGGCCAGCACGGCCATCAGAGAATTTCGCAATCCAGACACCTGTTGCCCGAGAGCACCGCGGAGGTGACGTTGGGCCATCTTCAGCCCAAGCTCCGATTTGGCTGTAATCGTATCTAACACAGCCTCAGCTTGGGACAGGTCGAGACGTCCGTTTAGGAAGGCCCGTTTTGTGAATTCTCCCGGCTGAGCTAAACGGGCACCCGCCACCACGCAAGCCTCGCAGACCCGCTTGAGGGCAATCCCGCTCCCATGACAATGGATTTCAACAACGTCCTCGCCCGTGAACGATCGGGGCCCTTTCATATAGACGGCAAGACCTTCATCGATGAGATTCGAATGGGACCCCGATTCATCGGCTGCTGAATCCTTGTGTGGCTCGATGTGAGGCGGACCGAAGATATCAACTGTATAAAGCATGTGCGATGCGGTCGCTTGGAAGGACTGATTGGAGCGGAACCTTATAACTTGTCGGGCAACATCGGTGGCGTTCGGCCCGCTAACCCGAACAATTCCAATACCTCCTTCGCCCACGGGAGTCGCAATAGCGCAGATCGTATCGTCAGGTGATCCGTTGAGAGCCATGGTCCTGACCACGTTTACCTTACGAAACCCTACATGAGGCGGAAGCAAGCGAAGGTTTTTATTTCTTACCTTCGGCGACTTCGGTGTTGGGCAAAATAGGCCGATTCTTGAAGAAAAAACGATCAGTGACAAACTGCTGAACGATGCTCAATACGTTATTGGTGAGCCAGTACAGCACCAAGCCAGCCGGAAAATTGATAAACAGAAAGGTCATGAACACGGGTAGCAGCAGCATGATTTTCGCTTGATTCGGATCCATGGTGGTGGGTTGGATCTTTTGCATCACGAACATGCTGACTCCCATGATGATGGGGAGAATATAGTAGGGGTCCTGCACGGACAAATCGGAAATCCAAAGACCAAGCGGCGCTTGGCGCAAGTCGATGGTCATGTACAAGATATTGAACAGGGCCACAAATACCGGCATCTGTAACACCATCGGGAGACAGCCTCCCACGGGATTCACTTTCTGATCGCGGTAGAGCTTGATGAGTTCCCGATTCAGGCGTTCTCGATCGTCCTTGAGCTTTTCCTGTAACGCCATCACCTTAGGCTGAATGGTCTGCATCTGCTTCATGGACTTGTAACTCTTGTACTGTAAGGGCACGAACAGCACTTTGATTCCCACGGTCAGCAGGATGATAGTCAACCCATAGTTGTGCGTGTATTCATTGATCCAGCGGAGAATATGGAAAATTGGCTTCGCGATTGCTCGAACCGTGTCCCAGCTCCCAAAAAGAAACCATCCGAAATCGATAGTATCTTCCAAGCCGACCTGCAGATGTTCAAGGGTATCGTGCTCCTTGGGACCGGCGTAGAGCTGCAGGAGAAGCGGTGTCCCAGGCTCATTGGTTTGCAGCCGAACAGCGGTCGAAACGAGTTTTTCACCTTGATTGTGGGCTACGGTCGAGGAACTATGCTTTGGCATCAGCGCGGAAATGAAATACTTGTCCTGCAAGGCTACCCATTTTACGGTCCCTTTGCGCTCCAACTCTCCGTCTGGCATACCCTTTTCAATCTTGTCATCGACGAGCGATGCCGCGCCGACGGAACCAATAAACCCCTCTCCCCAGTCTACGATGCCAAAGTTCGTTCCTAATTCAACTTGAGCGGAAGCCGAAAACCCGCTCTGCACCAGTTCCATGTCCACCACATAACTGTCCGTGTGAAAGGTGAACTGCTTTTGCAGCCGTGCGCCTGTTCCTGGGTTTTCATAGGAGAAGGTGACATGACCAGTTGGGTGATCCTGATCCAATGTCGTGAAGTCCTTCGAAACGCGATAGACTCCCTGGCCTAACTCCTTTGTGAGCGCGGGGTCATCTGTTGTAACGATCAAAGGCTGGGCGAACTTACTCCCTTGTCTGACAAGCTGAACCAGTGTTTCAGCCTCGTGGGTGCTCCGATACTGTTTGAGTTCCCAGCTTGTGAGGGCGGCCCCCCGACTCGTGAATTTGGCACGATATAGATTCGTTTCTACCTCAACCACTTCAGGGAGGCTAAGCTCTTTCCGAACCTCCTGCGCGTTTGCATTGTCGGCGATCGGTTTCGGAGAGGATTCGCCGCTATCAACCTGCAGGGGAGGAGCCTGAGACTCTAAGTCCCGAGTGTCGGCGTGAGAAGGTGACTCTTCGGTGGTCGGCTGATCAGCCGGCTCAGACACGGCCGTTTCAGGGAGTAGACCAAGCTCATTGAGCAGGTACTCATACCCGAGAATAATCGTGACCGAAAGCGCCAGGAATACTATGACTCGCTTGTCCATGGGAGAGGTATGCTTTCTTTAAAAAGATGGAATTGTCACTACTTAACCGGATCTTCACCCCCGGGATGGAAAGGATGACACTTCAGGAGCCGAATCAGAGCCAGCCCGAGGCCATGCAACGCCCCGTACCTGGTAATCGCCTCTGACGCATATTGCGAGCACGTTGGGTCGAAGCGACAATTTGGCCCGAGGAATGGGGAAATCACCAACCGGTAGCCTTGAATGAGCCATAAACACAGGCGTCGCATGTCACGATCCACTCTTTATGCTATGACGAAGAAGGTGCATGCGCTCCAGTGAAGATTTCCACGCAGTGGTCAAGTCTTTCCTCGATTGCAAGAGAGCGTCCCGTTTGGGAAATACGAGGAGCCCTCGGCCCGGGACCAAGTCCGGGTACAATTCTCTAGCCAGGTCTCGGAACACCCGTTTGGCTCGATTACGCCGAACGGCGTTGCCAAATCGCCTTCCAACAATGATCCCCACGCGGGTAGGGGCATCGTCCATTCTGCATGCGAGAAGGTTGAAGAAGGTCGTGGAAAATCGACGCCCATGGCGTTTGACGACTTCGATATCCCGGCTACTCCGTAAATAAATGGTCATGCGTCGGGGCGCCTTCGGCGACGCACGAAAAAGCCGATCCCTTCGTTATACCCACTCGGAATACTCCTTATGGAAGTTATGAAGTGGTGGGCGCCCCTACACAAGGGCAGCACGAAGAGAATTGAGCCGCACACCGAAGAACACCGCTGTCAGGCACATATGTGTCTAGACGGTCAACCGTGCTCGTCCTTTTGCCCGTCGCCTGGCCAAGACTTTACGACCGTTCTTGGTGCTCATACGCTTTCTAAACCCATGTTCACGCTTCTTTTTCAGGTTGGACGGCTGTTGAAATGTAAACGACATGGTTCTCCTTCCGCTCTCCAACGATGAGGATTCTTCTTAAAAATGAACGCTGAATTATAGGTGAGGCAGTTCGAGGAGTCAATTTCACGGTCACTGCAACATTAAAAGAACTTTTGATTCCATACTGATAGAATCGGATGTCAGAGGACTCCAGGATTGAGGCCGTTTTGCCATGGACTACCAAAACGCCACAAACCGTACCGTCGACTCCTAGTTGACTTCTTCCTAAATATGCGAAATAGTTTATAGACTGAGTAGATAACCCGCAAGGTTGTTGGCATCGAGCTTGCTGACCTCCGACGGTTGGCATCCAACGGTAGATTGAATCGTGCGCGGGCTTGCAAGAGAGCCCTTAAGGAGGAACCATCGCTATGCAGAGCAGAGTATCCCTCGTAGCCATCGCCCTTATGATCATCGTAACAGCGGGATGTGCCGACCCTCCTACTGAACAAATCCAAGAAGCCGAGAAAGCGCTCAAAGATGCACGGGAAAGCGGGGCATCCACTTATTCACCGGACGAATATGCAAAGCTCGAAGGGACTCTCGATGCCATCAGGAAAGAGGTGTCGGAACAAGATGGAAAATTTGCCATGTTCCGGGACTATGGAAAAGCGCAGCAATTATCCATCTCGGCGAAGACCGACAGCGAACGAATCAAGGTGGCCACCGCGCAGAAGAAGGAAGAGGGTAGGGCCGCTGCCATGCAGGCTCAGCAAGTCGCTGAAGAAGCCGTAAGGGCAGCCCAAGAATTGGCGGCCAAAGCACCGGTCGGGAAAGATCGCGCGGCTGTGGAAGCGATTAAGAATGATATCGAGGGGCTCAAGTCATTGTTAAGACAGGTGCAAGATTCCATCGACAAGGAAGATTATCCGGCGGCGCAGACACAGGCCAAGGCTATCAATGAGATGAGCCAGGGAGTTCAGAACGAACTCCAGCAGGCTCTGGCGAAGGTCGGAAGAGGCAAGTCGGCTCGTTCAAGCAGACACTAACAGGTCGCCATGGACGTAGGTCAGCTCAACCGGCTGCTCGCATCAGCTCTCTGCACATTCTCCCTTGCCGGCTGTGTCCAGGCTGTGCCACCGGACCTCCTCACAGCGCTTGAATCCATCGACCAGGATTTGATCGCGCTGCGCGCTCCAGAGACCGCACCTGAAGAGTATGGCTCGTTCGTGCGACAGTGGATCGCACTGAAAACGCGCGCAGAACTGGACGATGACCTCATTCGATGGCCGTGGGAAACAAGCGAGCTCGAGAACGAGCTCAGAGGGTTATACGTCCGAGGTGAGCGTACCGTTTCCCAGCTCCATGATCGGAAAGTCGCTCGGCAGCAGCAGGCACAGTCCAAAGTAGAGGGTGTCGAAGATCGACTTTCGCATCTCACATCTCAGGTTGGGGCCATCGACGGCCGTATCGTGTTGGGGGAACAGGTCGTTCGAACTCACCACCTTGCCAGACAAGCCCGCTCGTTCTTGGAAGCAGAAGATTACCAGCGAGCCCTTCAACTCGCTGAACAGGCGGAACAAGGCCTTCAGGACCAGACGACACGGCTGGCCGAAGAGCTTGGACGCTATGCTGATCCGAAGCGGATCGCATCCTGGCAGACCATGGCACGACAGACGATCGAGTGGTCGCGGGCCTACCAATCTCCAGCCATTGTTGTGAGCAAGGCTGAGCGCGAGCTGACCCTCTACCTGAACGGGCGGAAGGTGTTATCATACCCTGTGCGATTAGGGTTCAACGGCATACGGGAAAAGCAGGTCCAGGGTGACGGCGCAACACCGGAAGGCCGATATCGTGTCACTGATAAACGTGGCCCAGGTCAAACGCAATTCTATCGAGCTCTTGTGCTCGACTACCCCAATGCTGAGGATCGTCGCCGGTTCAAGCTCTCTAAAAAGACTGGGAAGATCGCCCCTGGAAGGAGTATCGGCGGATTGATTGAAATCCATGGTGTGGAGAACGAATCAGCTGAGCAGACGCTGGGTTGTGTCATGCTGGATAATCCCAACATGGCTGCCCTCTTTGAGCGTGTTACGGTAGGCACTCCGATCACCATCGTCGGTGCCCTAACCGGAGAGAATGCCGTGGCACGTGCCCTCGCAGCACTGACAGACAAGAGAGAGGAAATCTAAGAAAACGATTATGGGACGAGTTATTCTGGCTGGTATAGTCGTCGCACTTCTTATTGTCTGGGTTGCCGCTGCTCCGGACACGCGGCCGATCGCGTCCACGCCAGCCCTTACGCCGTCCAGGTCCAAGGCGATTCATCGTCCGGTCGTTCCGGACGAGCCGAACCTGCGCGTGTTGCAAGCCAAATACAAGGCCCTCTCGAAACAGTTATCCAACCTCAAACCGAACCAGCCGTACATCTTAGTCGATACGGCGCGCAACCGCCTCTACGTCAAACGCCAAGGCGAAGTGGTGTTGAATGCCATCGCGTCAACCGGCAGCGGGACCATCCTCGACAAACCCGATGACACAGATAGTCAGTGGATCTTCGACACACCGCGTGGGGAATTCCACGTCCAGTCGAAGTTGACCAAGCCCACGTGGATCAAACCGGATTGGGCCTTTATTGAAGAAGGACTTGGCATCCCGACGAACGTCGCTGATCGTGCGGAGGACGGGGTCCTGGGCGATTATGCCCTGGGGTTCGGGAAAGGCTATTTCATTCATGGAACTCTTTACACCAGGCTGTTGGGGAAAAACGTGACCCATGGCTGTATCCGTCTCAATGACAGCGACCTTAAAGGCGTCTATACCCTCGCGCGCGTGGGGACGCCGATCATGATCTTTTGATCCCTCATCCCGCGCTGATCCCACTCATGAGCCGATGCGCCATTCTCTTGCTCGCAGTCCTAGCGACTCCAAGTTGGGCCAAAGACCTCGACACCTTTCCCAACCTCAATCTAAGCGACTCCGCCAGCGTGAGAGAAGCCACTCGGGTTCTTGAGGACGAACTCAAGCTTGCCGCCCGCCCACAGACCTACGTCTTCATCGATCTCGTCGAACACACCATCCACATCAAGGGGAGGGGCGTGGAACTGCATCAGATGCCCTTCGAGCGCTGGTCTGCGGGAGAGCGGAAGGCGTTAGCCGGCATTCATCGATTGGTCTCTCGTCCGCCTATCGTCCGTCGCAAAATCGAACCAGGCGCGGCCGCCGAGCAAGAGCCGATCTCGTTGGCCGACATGCCGGTAGACTATACCCTGTCATTTACATCTGGGCTTGCCATCAACGTCGTCTCTGTGGCCTCGAAGGGCAATCTATTGCAGGGACTGGGCTTCATGGGAAAAGGTTGGTGGCGTCGATTCGCAAACTGGAGCAGCACCATCTGGTCCGACCAATCGTCGACATCGGCCACCAAGCTTGAACTCACCATCTCCGTCGATCACGCACAGTCGTTGGCCTGGTCGTTGGTCAATGGGATGGCTATCGTCATACGGCGGCCAGCCGACAATGACATATTCTGATCGGTGACATTCATTGGATCCACGAGCGACACGACTCAAAAGCTCTCCTGACTTGGACACCAACGGTTGCATTCAGGATCTCTGATCGACCTCAAACAGCATCCACCTACGATAGCGTCACGGTCCTGCACGGACACGAAGAAACGTTGCCTTTTCTTGACGAGCTCCATAAGATACGAATCACTACGTACAGAGGCACCACCTAGAATGAGTCGAAAGGGGATATCGATGCCCACAAGGCTGTCCGACCAGCTCCCGCCGTCATTTGCACCGACCATCACTTCGGCCCTTGAAAGTCTCACTCGTGATCGGGTTGTGGATCGCCTGTGGGATAAGGATCATCGCCTCTGGAAGAACGATCCGACGGAGATCAGCAACCGTCTCGGCTGGTTGACGGTGCAGGATCAGATGCGACAACAACTTCTTCAGCTGCAACACTGTGTGTCGGTGGCGAAGGAGATGAAGGTGAAGGACGTCGTGCTTCTGGGGATGGGAGGCAGCAGCCTCGGACCGGAGGTATTCCGAACGGTCTGTGGCTCGCAGAAGGCAGCTCCGCGCCTCTGGGTTTTGGACTCGACGGTTCCCGGATGGGTTCGACAGGTGACCAAGGCCATTTCTCCCGCGAGGACACTCTTCCTTGTGGCCAGCAAGTCCGGGGGAACGATCGAGGTTATGTCGCTGTTCAGCCATTTCTGGCTTCTGGTCTCAAAGACCAAGGGCAATCATGGCGGCAAACAATTCGTTGCGATCACCGATCCAGGCACTGGGCTGGAGCAGATGGCGAAGGAGTATGGATTTGGGCAGATCTTTACCAATCCCGCCGATATCGGTGGACGCTATTCCGTCCTCTCTCTATTTGGGCTTGTGCCGGCTGCCCTGCTGGGCTTGAATATCAACCGGCTCTTGGACCGGGCAGCTGGGATGGCGGAACGATGCCGGATGCAGGATGAAGTGTCGGCGAATCCTGGCGCCTATCTAGGAGCCGCAATGGGAAATCTTGCGAAAGACGGGCGCGACAAGGTGACGATCATCGCTTCACCATCTCTCTCGACATTCGGTCTGTGGGTTGAACAGCTTCTTGCAGAAAGCACAGGCAAAGAAGGGACCGGCCTGATTCCCATCGCACAAGAGCCGGTCATGAAACCCAAGGCGTACAGAGATGACCGCTTCTTTATCTATCTGAAGCTCAAGGGCGATAAGAACGGGGCCCTGGATCGAGCAGTTCAAACGTTGACCAAGGCTCAGCAGCCGGTCCTTCAGTTGGATCTCAAGGATCGGTATGACTTGGGGGCAGAGTTTTTTCGATGGGAATTTGCCACGGCCGTTGCCGGCCATGTGCTGGGGATTCATCCCTTCGACCAACCGAATGTCCAAGAGAGTAAGGACAACACCAATCGTGTCCTCGATGCCTATCAATCGACTGGGCGATTGCTGGACCAAGCCGCCACTGATCCCAAAGACGTCGCACCTGTGCTAAACGCCCATCTTCAGCCGGGTACCTATGTGTCCGTCCTAGCCTACACGACGCCATCGCGGCCATTGGAGGCTGCGTTGAGCCGACTGCGCAAGGCTCTGATGAGCACACGTCGTGTCGCTACGACATTCGGATATGGGCCAAGGTATCTCCATTCAACGGGACAACTTCATAAAGGCGGGCCCAACACGGGACTGTTTGTGGAACTCGTCGATCGCATGAAGCCCGATCTGGCGATTCCCGGTAAACCCTTCTCGTTTGGAACGCTGGCTCAGGCCCAAGCCGCCGGTGATCTTGAATCGCTCCGTGCGCACGATCGCCATGCGGTCCTTCTTCGACTCGGCCCGGATCCGGCTGCAACAGTGAACCGTATCGCAGCCGGGTTTCAACCGTCTACTCAGGCTCGCAGGCGAGCCACGACAAAGAAACCTCGTCGCGCCTCTCGTCGTTGATATGGCCACCACTCCGGAAATTTACGTCACTCGTCCTGAAGACTGGGCACAGAAGGCGGCCGCAATCATCCTGACCGTCAGTGAGCAAGCGATTCAATCGACTGGTCGATGCGTAATCGCCCTCTCGGGAGGATCGACACCAAGGACACTCTACCAGACCATCAGAACACCAGAATGGAACCGCCGCTTCAATTGGCCCCGTTTCGTCTTTCTCTTTGGAGACGAACGGTGCGTCGCTTCTGATGATCCGAACAGTAATTTTGGAATGGCACAGCGTGAATTGTTTCAGCCGTTGAACCTATCGGACAATCATGTCCATCGTATGAAAGGTGAAGACCCTGATCCAGTGGTAGCAGCAGCGGAGTATGAGCAGACACTCCGAAACGTGACGGCCTGCCCGGCTCCAGCGGTACCTCGCATCGATCTGGTCCTGCTCGGCCTCGGAGACGATGGCCATATCGCATCGCTATTTCCCGGCACCGCGGCGCTGCAAGAGCAATCCAAGCTTGTGACTGTTGGCCAGGCCCCTACCGGTATTCGTTCGCGCCTCACCCTCACCCTAGGTGTCTTGAACCAGGCGGCTGTGGTACTGTTCATTGTGACAGGGGCTGGGAAAGCAGATATGGTCCACAGAGTCATCGAGTCGGATGTAGAACATTCGCTGCCTGCTTCGAGAGTTTCACCCGACCATGGGCGACTCCTGTGGATCCTCGACCAAGCCGCCGCACAACACCTGACTACACCGCCATCGAACTGAGACGACACATGATTTTAGCCGGCGACATCGGTGGGACAAAAACCAATCTCGCTCTCTATGACTGGACTGGCGAGCGAGTGGAACCGTTGCGTCTCGAGAGTTTTCACAGTGGGGATTACACTTCCCTCGAAGATATTCTTGTGGAGTTCCTGACCCCCCCCCAACCACCTCGATCTGTGGAGTCACGGGAGACGGAGGATGGCGACAAGGGCAACGCAGTTGATGAGGAAGCATCTGAACGGATGAAATTAGCGGCAGCCTGTTTCGGCATTGCCGGACCGGTCCTCGACAATCGATGCCAAACGACCAATCTCCCCTGGATCGTCGACGGTCGGACGATCGCGAAACAATTCGAGATTCCACGTGTCCAACTACTCAACGACCTGGAGTCAACGGCATATGGCCTGCTGTGGTTGCGTGCCGATGAGCTGGACGTGCTCAATGCCGGCAATCCACCGAAGAAGCGCCAGGCGCTGGCGCCCATCGCCGCCGGTACGGGCCTTGGCGAGGCAATCTTGTTCTGGGACGGGAAAACATACCGTCCGATGCCGTCCGAAGGGGGTCACGCCGACTTCGCTCCGAACAACGACCAAGAAATCGAACTGCTTCGCTACCTTAGGAGTCAGTATCTCCATGTGAGTTATGAGCGAATCGTCTCGGGCCCTGGCCTGCACGCTGTGTACGAATTTCTTCGCGATACCAAGAAAAACGAGCCGACATGGCTCGCTGAAAAGATCAAGGCTGGGAATCCACCTGCTGAAATTTCTCAAGCAGGCTTACAAGGTCAGGCTGAGATCGCCCAGCAATCGCTCGACCTGTTTGCGTCGATTTACGGGGCCGAAGCAGGGAATCTTGCCTTGAAAGCCCTCTCACTGGATGGTGTATACGTTGGTGGTGGCATAGCTCCGAAGCTCATCACCAAACTCAAAGACGGCACCTTCATGAAAGCATTTACCAACAAGGGTCGGTACAAAAAACTGATGACGCAGATGCCGGTGAAAGTCATCATGAACCCACAAACCGCCCTCCTGGGGGCCGCCTCGGTCGCAGCCGCTCTCTCGCACGCTCCCGCACCATGACCATCCACGACCTCGACGGACTCAAGAAAGCTGCCGCATTACAGGCGGTAGGATTTGTCTATGACGGCATGGTTGTCGGACTGGGGACCGGGTCGACCGCCAGACATATGGTGATCGCGCTCGGCGAACAAGTCCGCACCGGACTGAAGCTGCGAGGCGTGCCAACATCCCAAGAGACAGCCGCGCTGGCCAGAGAGGTTGGGATCCCTCTCCTCGATTCAGAAAATCGTTGGGAGATCGATGTTGCGATCGATGGCGCCGACCAAGTGGATCCGGCCTTTAATCTCATTAAAGGTGGAGGCGGGGCGCTCCTGAAAGAAAAGATTGTCGCTGCCTCCGCGAAACAATTCATTGTGATGGTGGACCATACCAAGCAAGTTCCCATGCTCGGAGGATCGTTCCCTTTGCCGATCGAGGTTGTCCCCTTCGGTTGGGGTAGCACGGCCCGTGAGATCGAAGGCCTGACCAAGAGTCAGGTTGTTCTCAGGGAGCGAAACGGGACTCCATTTAGAACCGAATCAGGGAACTTCATTGTGGACGTCCATATCGACCGCATCGTTCAACCCGGCGAGCTCGAAACGGCCTTAAACCTGATCCCTGGCGTCGTGGAAACCGGCCTGTTCGTCGGTCGAACGAATGTCTTGATCGTCGGCACGCCTCAAGGGGTCCAAACCCTTCATGTCTCGCAGAAGTGATGACTCGATCAACCGCAGAGAGATGTTGCAGAGGTTGGCAAGGCAGGCACGCTTCTTCCTGTGCGTTCCACTCGCTCACGCAGTGATCTCACGATCTGAATCTTCCGAGGCTGCACCTACTACCATCGTACCTAATGGAGTTGAGATGAATAACAACCTTGACGGTCGCGGGGATCCTTACCGACTCCCTCGACATGTGCTTCCTACCCGTTACGATTTGAGGCTTGAGCCGGACCTAAAAGCCGCCACATTCACTGGGCAGGTCAGCATCACCTTGTCGGTCAAGCAGGAGACTCAGACTATTCTCCTAAACGCAACGGATCTCCATATCGCATCCACTAGGATCGAAGGGCAGAACGGCAGGACAATCGCAGCGGAAATCGAATTGGAACCTACCCTTCAACGTGCCCGCATTTCGTGCCATCAACTCCTTACACCGGGTGAATGGAGGCTGCATCTCTCTTTTCGAGGGGCACTGAATGATCAGTTGAGAGGGTTCTACCGCAGTACCTATAAGGACTGGTCAGGCACCGTGCAGACTATGGCCGCCACGCAGTTTGAGGCCACAGATGCCCGCCGAGCCTTTCCCTGTTGGGATGAGCCGGACTTCAAAGCCGTCTTCTCGACCACACTCGTGGTCGACCCACACCTCACGGCCATTTCTAACACCGCGGTCGAGTCAGAATCACAAGAACAGAACAAGAAGACGGTCCGGTTTGCTGAGACGATTAAGATGTCAACGTACCTCGTTGCGTTTGTAGTTGGTCAACTCCAACCAACCGCATCTGTCTTCGTCGGCAAGACACCATTGCGAATTTTGACGGTGCCGGGAAAGCAGGACCTTACAGCGTTCGGCCAAGAGATTGCCGTGGCGTCATTGAAGTTCTTTGAAGAGTATTACGGCATCTCCTATCCGGGGGACAAACTCGATCTGGTGGCCATTCCCGACTTTGCTTCCGGCGCGATGGAGAATTTTGGCGCCATCACATTCCGCGAGACGGCACTTCTTGTCGATCAGAAGTCAGATACCCACGCTGAGCGTGGACGGGTTGCCGATGTGGTGGCCCATGAAAATGCCCATATGTGGTTTGGGGACTTGGTCACGATGTCCTGGTGGAACGGCTTGTGGCTGAACGAAGCCTTCGCGACCTTCATGGAGATGCTCGCAGTGGATGCGTGGAAACCTGAATGGAAACGGTGGGAGACGTTCAGTGTGGCCCGTGCAGCGGCGTTCTCGGTCGATGGATTAGTGAGTACGAGGCCGATCGAATTCCCAGTGAGGGCCCCGAAAGATGCGGAGGCGATGTTCGATGTCTTGACCTATGAAAAGGGGGCCTCGGTACTTCGGATGCTGGAGCAGTACATCGGGCCGAACGTGTTTCGTGACGGCGTGCGGCAATACCTCCGCACCCATGCCTATGGCAATGCCGATACCAAGGATCTGTGGGAAGCCATAGGTGCAGTCGCGCACCAGCCGGTTCCGGACCTGATGAACGGCTGGATCTTTCAACCTGGTTTCCCTCTGGTCACGGCTACGGTGAATGGTCAGACCCTCACGCTGTCACAGCGGCGGTTTACCTATCTCAGGCAAGAATCATCATCGGAGGAGCTCTGGCATATCCCAATCCAGGTTCGTGTGATGACAGACGGCCGTGCAGAAGAGCTACAGTTCCTGTTGAAAGAACGGGAAACAGCCGTGCCGCTGTCGCGTGGCGTGACCGCCTTGGTGGTCAATGCAGGAGGGCATGGCTTTTACCGGGTCCACCATCGTGGGGGCCTTCTCCAGCAACTACTTGATCAAGGTTGCGAAAAGCTGGCGCCCATTGAGCGGTTCAATCTGGTCAGCGACGTATGGGCCACGGCTGTGGCTGGAATCCTACCATTGGGTGACTATCTGACGCTCACCGAACGGTTCAAGAACGAACGGGACAAGAATGTCTGGGCGGTTCTCCTCGACTCCTTCTCTTTTCTGAACAGGATCATTGCGCCGAGCGACCGCCCATTCCTTGAAGGCTTGGTGCGTGACCGCGTGGGCCAGGCCGTCAAGGATCTCGGTTGGGATCCGAATCCAGGGGAGTCTGATCTCGTCCGACAGTTGCGCGGCGATCTCCTTAGCGCTCTTGGACGGAAAGGGAACGACCCGGCAACACAACAGCAGGCTGTAGAACGGTATCGGAAATATCGAAACGACCCCTCAGTCGTTGATTCGAACATCGTGCCAGCCCTTGTGAGCATCTTGGCCACTATTGGGGATGAGACCCGCTACGAGGAATTCTCGGAGCGGTACCGAAAGGCGTCCACTCCTCAAGAAGAACGACGTTACCTCTTCTCGTTGGCGATGTTCCGCTTGCCGGAATTATTGTCTCGAACATTAGCCAAGACGATCAACGGGGAAATCCGTACGCAGGACGCGCCCTTCATCGTCGCTGCGACGATGACGAATGTGTATGGCCGCGAGCTAGCCTGGGAGTTTGTGAAAACGAACTGGGATGAAATGGACCGGCTCTTCCCAAAGCAAGGACTTCGGCGGATGTGCGGAGGAATCGTGGGGCTCACCACCCCGGAACTGGAACAGGATGTCAGGAATTTCTTTACGTCCCGGAACATCAGTCTTGGCGGGAGGACGTTGGATCAATACATGGAACAGCTCCGTATTGCCGTGGCCTTCAGAAAACGAGAGGGCAATAGGATGCAGAGCGCCCTGGCCAACGCAGCTCAACCGATCTTTTCGGCTTCATAGTAATTATTTTCGCCTTCATCGATGTGAGTGCGGATTAGGCGAAAGCCTTCGCGCTCGAGAGCACGAGTGTAGGTGGCCCGCCCGAGTGCACAACACTCAAGACCGGTTGTAACATCCTGCCAGGTTCCCATTTCAATAGGAGCCGTGAAGAGAAAACGCCCGTGCGGCCGTAGAATTTCCGATACTCGACGAAGGAAGACCAGCTGCTCATTTTCACCGAGGAGAAATAGAAAGCCGATCGAGATGACCGCGTCAAAGGTCCTCCCAAAGTAATCGCTGTCCAGAGCGGACGCGCATTGGGTGGGAATCATAGGAAATCGTAACCGAAGTTGTTTGAGCAATGTGGGAGAGGTATCGATCACCCACACCACGAGCCCAGAGTCCACGAGGGTCCGCGTAATGGGATACCCTCCGCCACAGGCGATATCGACGATGGTACTACCGAAAGGGAGAGATTTCGCCCAATTCCGAACAATTTCAACTTCTACGCCGGATCGATCTCGAGTATCGAGATAGTTCAGCGCCTGCGTTTCATAGAAACGGACTGCATCCGTCATGCGGTTGTTTTCTCCATCAATGAAGCAATAACTCAAATTGAGCGGTCAAACCCTAACCACTAGAACCTAGGTCATCAATTAAGAATGGATGGTGTCAGAAAAAGCGGATGTATGACGCCAAGATATCGATACAGACATGTTTATCCATATGCGTTGGGATGTAACATGCGCACATGTCATTGGGAACTAGGAATATTACTAGTCCAGAGGCCGAAGTTATAGGTGATGGGTATGGGTGCGTTACGAGCGACTGATCACCTCGAAGATCGATTCGAGTTGGAAATGAGACTTTGTAAGACCACAGCCGCCATATTGCTTGCATATTGATATAGTACTCTCCTAGCATGGTTACTTAAGACCAGAACACCTGAGCATCCGTTACGTATATGCCCTCTGTTGCTCCGGGCAATGACGCTCGATAGAATTCTCAGCTAGTGGATATCTGATGGGACACAAAAGATCCAATATCACCTGTCCGACTTGCCATGGGGTAAAGGTTCGCCTGGCAGCCAGAAAAGGTTTGTCGGATGTCCTGCTAGGCGGGTTCACCATTTATCCGTTCCGTTGTCAGCTCTGCGCCGGACGGTTTCGGAAGTTTCTTGGCCGCCGTACACTTAATCCTCGAAGGAGCTTCGATCGGGTGGAGGTGTCGTTCCCGGCTTGGTTTCGAATACCCAGGACTCCAGGTTCGCCACGAGTCGGACAGGAAGGTGTCATCGAGAATCTCTCGATTCGTGGGTGCCGGATTCGGACGACTGCTCCAGTCATCATCGGCTCCCGGTTGGAACTGGAATTTCAGTATTCCAACGATTCACTCCCCATCACCATTGCGGAGGCAGTGGTCCGCTCTTCAGCAGGGAATGGTACGATCGGTGTGCGATTTACCCGTCTGCACAGAGGAGAAGAACGGAGGATCAGGCGCATCATCGATGTGTGGTTGCCTGAACTCATGCCGTCACGTATGTAACCTCCACTCCCCAGACGACCATGAGTCTATGTGCTATTCCTGCCGAAGGACGGCCAAGGGCGGGTGACCAAGAATCCGATAGGTGCTAAGAAAACCCACCAGCAGAGTCAGCGTGACCATGGCCAGGAATCCCACGGCCAACACCCCCGGTTGAAGGCTCCAGGAAAGGTCGAACACGGTCTCAAGGACAGCCCAGGAAAGTGCGCTGGCGAGCGCGATTCCCAGGAACCCGCCCAAGGCTCCCAACATGGCATACTCGAGGGCGAAGGAACGCGCAATGACCCCGCGCGTCGCGCCCAAGGCTTTGAGAATCACGGATTCGTACAGTCGGCGATACCGAGTCGCAGCCAAGGCCGCTGCCATCACCAATCCGCCTGACAGGACACAGAACAAGGCGACCGCACGAATGGCGAGGGACAATCGATCCAGCACCCGTGCGAAACTGTCGAGTACGTCGCCGATATTGATCGCGGTCACATTCGGAAACGCCGCCACAACCGCTTGCTGAAGGGGAACTTCGTCAGAGGGGGCCACGCGAACGGTGGCGACATAGGTATGCGGGGCTCCTTCGAGCGCACCCGGTGAAAAGATCATGAAGAAGTTGGTCGACATGTTCCCCCACTCGACCGATCGAATACTGCTGATCTCACCCGCGATGGGGACACCTTGAATATCAAGTTCGATCGTATCGCCGACGGTGACCCCGAGTTGCTTCGCGGCGTCTTCCTCCATCGAGATCAATGGTTTGGACAAGACTTGCCCTGGTTCCCACCACTCACCTTGAATCACCTTGTTATCTTTGGGCAGGTCTTGAAGGAACGTCAACACGTACTCTCGCGTCCAAAACCACTTCCTCCGACGTTCTTCCTTCTGGTCTGTCTTGGTCCGCTGCTCGGCCTCCTCCGACATTGGCTCAAACATGACAGACTCGCCCTTCACCGCGGACAGCCGTGAGCGGACCAATGGCGTCAATTGGGGCTGCGGATCGCCAGATCGCTGGCGCAGGAGATTCACCATTCCTTCCGCCTGATCTGGCTGGATGTCGATGAAGAAAAAGGTCGGTGCGTCGGTTGGGCGATTCTCTCCGACCTGGGCGAGCAGGGACCGCTCTACCAATGAGACAGTGGTCACGACCATCACACCGATACCGATGGCGATCGTCACGCTCACGACCTGACTTCCTGGTCGCGTTACGTTCCCCACGGCCTGGCGAAGTGCCAGGGGTTCAGGCCGTGGCCATTTCTTGACGGCCATGAGGGACGCACTGGCGGCAGCTCCGAGCAGGAACACCGCCGCGGTAAATGCCAGGATAAACAGGAGTCCCACTCTCCAGGATCCTGCTTGCCAAATCGATAGAAGAGCCAATCCAAGGCCAATTCCGATCGCCACCAGCAACTTGACCCGGTCAAGCCTCTGCCAGGAGCTCCACCATTTGATTTGCCCTGAACCGACTGTCGAGTCGGAGGGAGCGACCTCACGGCGAAATATTCGCGCGGGTTTGACCTCGCGGATTGTCAGCAACGGCCACAAGGTAAAGAGCAATGTCGACAGTATCCCCAAGGCCAATCCCTTCAACAGGGGAGAGAGCGAAAGGCCCATCCCCCCGTTTGCGAAACCCAATTGATCCAGCAGGTCCGTGGCCATCACAGCAGCAATCACCCACGGAAGCCCCAAATGGAGGGCCATGCCGATGAATAAGCCGACCAGGCTGCCGACCAAGCCCAGCATCAGGGCTTGCCATCCATAGGTCAGCACGATGGTTTGAGAATCCGCACCCACTGTCTTGAGAATAGCGATGGTATTCAGTTTCTCCCGCACAAAGGCATGAACCGAAGTTGCGACTCCAAGGCCCCCCACGAACAGGGCGGTCAGCCCGATGAGGCCCAGATAGCGGGTCAGCTGGTCCAAAGACTGCTTCAGTTGCGGGTGGGCTTCACGGTAGCTCGAGACACGAGCTGAGTCCGACGCCAGTCGACCACGTAGTTCGTACAGCAGGGGATTTGGTGGCATGGTACCGGGAATCTTTAAGAGAAACCGCTCACGGACCCTGCTACCGATCTTGATCAGCTCAGACGTGCGAAGTCCTTCTTGCGACATCAGGACACGAGGGCCCAAACTGAAGGCGTTGGCCATGCGATCCGGTTCCGTTCTAACGATCCCGGTGATGACGAACCGACCTTCCCCGATCTTGAGCTGAGCTCCAAGCGCCAGCCCCATTCTGATGAGCAAGGATTCTTGGACCACCACCCCATAACAGGCTCGATTTACACAGTTTTGATCCTGGAGACCCAGCAATTCCTTCAAATCATCGTTGGGTTCCACTCGAAGGGAACCATACAACGGATAGGCTGGTTCGACCGCCTTGAGTTCAACGATCTGTGTTGGTTGGCCAACCACAGATGGTTCAGCCCGCGCCGCCATTGCGACGAGCTCGCTGACATGGGTGAAGCTGATGCCACGATCCATCAAGGAATCAAGGACGTCCCGACCTTGAGGACTGATACGGCGAGTCAGACGAATTTCGAGGTCGCCGCCCAGCAATCCACGTGCTTCTTTGGTGACGGTTCGCTCGACTTGGGCGCCGAACAGAGACACTCCCGTCAGTGCGCCGACTCCGATCGCGATGCAAACCAAGAAATAGAGGAAATGTCTCCAGGCGGCGCGCGTCTCACGCCAAGCCATTTTGACGATGAACCAGGTCATGAGCCGAACCGGAGCGGGGCCTTGGGTGCGGACAATCTGGCGGACCGTTCAGACTCTGCTTTAGAGGTACCGTGAAACTGTGAAGGGGAGGACAGACTATCCGACTCGAGACGGCCATCACGGAGTGAAAGCACGCGTTGCATCGAAGTGGCCAGCGCCGGATCATGTGTGACGAGTACGAGGGTTGTTCCGTGATCACGATGAAGGGCGAGCAAGAGCTCAACGATATGGGCTCCCGTTGAACTATCAAGATTGCCCGTCGGCTCATCGGCCAGCAGGATCGGGGGGCGGCAGGCAAACGCCCGGGCGATCGCCACCCGCTGCTGCTCTCCTCCGGATAATTGGACGGGATAGTGCCCCATCCGGTCGTCCAAGCCCACAGCCGCGAGTAAATCTGCCGCGCGCTCGTCCGCCCGCTGCTCTCCGCTCAGTTCGAGAGGCACGGCTACGTTTTCCATGGCGGTCAGCGTGGGAATGAGATGAAACGACTGGAAGATGTAACCCACCTTTTCTCGTCGGAATCGGGCCATCCGGCTTTCAGCCATCGTGGTGATGTCGGACCCGTCCAACTCGATCGATCCGCTGGTCGGCCGATCAAGCCCCGCCATCAACCCGAGCAACGTCGATTTCCCACTCCCGGACGGCCCCACGATCGCGACCGTCTGTTTAGCTGGGATCTCAAAGCTCACATGGTCGAGGACCGTGATCGAACGTCCTCCCGCGGCCAACACCATACAAACATGTGTCACAGTAATCATCGAAAACCTATTTCATTCTTCCGGTTCATGCGTGTAGAGAATGATATTATACAGAACGAGGAGGGAGAGCACACGTTGAGTGCCATCATGCGACGGGGAAGAACAGTTCGCGAGACATTGTTGTCTGCCGTAGTGCTCATCCTGTGGCCCTTCGCAGTGTCTGCCATCTCTCCTTCGACATCGGACACGAGGCCACGGATTGTGGCCTTCGGAGACAGTCTCACGGCGGGGCTTGGGGTACAAGCTGACGAAGCCTACCCTGCTCAATTGCAGCGGAGACTGGATGCTCTCAGATATCCCTATCGAGTGATTAATGCCGGTGTCAGCGGCGACACCACAGCCGGTGGGTTAAGACGTGTGCCGTGGATCCTGAACAATAAGCCCAAGCTGGTCATTCTCGAATTAGGCGCGAATGACGGGCTTCGTGGGCTGGATGTCGATCAAGTCAAACGTAATCTCCAACAGATTATCGAGCAATTGAGAGAAGCCGGTGCGACCGTGATCTTGGCCGGAATGAAACTTCCTCCGAACTATGGAAAGGATTACACGACGCGCTTCGAAGCGATTTATCCGGCGTTGGCACAAGAATACAAACTACCCCTCATTCCATTTTTTCTCGACGGAGTGGGGGGTGCCTCCTCCTTAAATCAAGCCGATGGTATTCATCCAACCGCGGAAGGCTATAAAATCATCGTAGAGCTGGTGCTGAAAGCCCTCAAACCGGTATTGAGCAAACACCCATACGAATCCTGAGTGGTTCAAGAACCTACGAACAGGCTCGATCGCTGGCTGAAACCGGTAAGAAATCAGGCAAGCGGACGCACGGCAGATCTAGAGATCGTTACGACTTCTTGAAGAACGTGTCGTACACGCCGTACGCGAGGACTCCACCGATTAGGACATAGTATAAAGCCGTGATTCCACTGTAGTCCGGAGGTCCCTCTGAAACATTGGCCAATGCCGGCAACGCCTGAGCCAGCAGGACACCTGTGATCGCACTTGTACGCGAAAGTAACCCCTTCATTGTTGCTCCCTCCAAAGTCTGACAAGCTAACGAAGGCCGCATTTTACTGGACCTGAATCAGAAGGCGCAAGAGGGATCAACAGGGGAATGTGGTGATGCACGGAGGGTTATGCGGAATCGTTCACTATCGGTTTGGCGGTAGCGATAAGTGTCTGTGCGATCTCTTTGACGGAGCCGGTGAGCTTTTTGAGCTGCGCATCCGGCTGGAGCAGATCACTTGCCGCTTGCTGAAGTTGTTCCTCAGACGTGGCTAATTCGGTCGCTAATTCAACCACCTTGGTGAGCCGATCCTCATAGTTCGCGATCTTGAGCCGCAATTCCTCGACGATCATCTGTGCGGCCTTCACCGCATCCATCGAAATTTGGAGTTCCTGGGTCACCCGTTGCACATACGTTTCCCGGTCCCGCATTTCAGCCCTCAGCCTTGTGGCGGCTTGATCACTCGTGCGACGGCTTTCTGCCAGGTGGCAAATGGCGTGGGTCCAAGCCGAAACCTCCGAAGAGTCGTATTGAGGAGGGTCCGGAAGTTGTCCCTGTGTCTGGATTGCTGTCGTTGCCGACGGAAGCCACTCCATAAACTTCACGACGTCACTCAATTTTACTTCGGCAATAGATGAATTATTCGAGGCGGTCTTTCTGCTCACAAAAGGAACCGACTGAATTGGGGCCGAGGATTCTTGCGGAGCATCGGCGTCCGGTTTTGGCTGGGACCATCGATGGTACTCCAGTAAGACTCCGATGCAATGTCGGCACATGGGTTCTTCAGCAAGGGTACAGGAGCACTTCGACAGGAGATGACCATCCTTCAAGCGGATGGTCTGCTCGTACAGACCGGCATTACCGATTACGGCTGAGGTGATCTGAGCATCGTCGGCCTCCGCGATACGAACTCGATTCTCGGTCAAGTATTGTTGAGCGATTTGAAAGGCAGACGCCTCCGAGACGGCTTGGATCATCTGGGGATCCAGCAAGCCAAGTCGTTCAGCGCTGCAAGGAATCTTGTTTCGCATCGTTGATGCCGAAGCTGTCCATGGGTTTTGATGGCCACAGTCTGCCGGGCAAGGTGAAGGGTGTCAAGTATTGCGTAGATAATGAAGGGGAAGGTTATCCTCAGTCTTATGAAACAAGATCACGCGGCAGAGATTCTCTACCGGCAGGGCTTGACTGGGCGTGCTTTGTCCATCGGCGTCAGCCAAATGTAGTCCGCAATGGGTTCTTGGATGAGCGAGCGTACATCCTCCGCTTTACTTAAGTCAAAGGAGAGTAGATAGATCGTCGCTTGTTTGACTGCTCCTCCCAGGCGCCTAGCTACTCGCTTGGGTACAGGCAGGTTGTATTGGACATGGCCCCCACCGGTGTAGCTGACGATGATATTCCGCGGCGCGGTAGGATCGCGTCGGAGCTCGCCCTCTCTCAGAGCCAACGTCCTTGCCATACCTTCGTCGCGGACCATGGAGGCATCATACATCGTGCGGTAATGTTCCGCAGATCCTCCATGGCACCGTTGGAGCTGATCAAAGATCTTCTTGCGATAGGCGGGGTCGTCGACGATTTTTTCTTGATCTAGGCCCCATGAGGCCCATTCAGGGTCTTGTGTAGCTTGTTCGAGTCCCAATTTTACGACTCGACGAATCAGTGGCTTGGGCGGATTCATAGCACGGACAGACAACCGTCGATCGCGAGCGAAGGCGAGCAAGGGTGCGTAATCGTCAAATGCGCCACCCCAATTTTGTTTCCAGCGCACCTGCTCCAAAAAATCATCCGTGACAGGTTGGGTGGTCGACACATAGGTGTCCAGCGCCGGTTGACCGTCCCACCCGAACATCTCCATGCCGATCGTGGGTTCAATCCCATCCTCAACAAATTGCGTCAACACCTTCAAGGCTGCTTCGATGTGGTGGGGGTTGTGGTGTTCTTCTCCCAGATAGATGATGTCCTGCTGTTCTAAGTCTTTTATCAAGTCGGGAAACGAGATGACCTGACCGGTTCGGGTGTCTAGGATTTCCCAAGGCTGCCATCCGGCCTGCAGATTGGGACCAGGGCTGCCGCTACGCTCCATCGCGCAGCCGCTCGGGAACACCAACAGGAAGACGAATAGGCTCAGTGTGGCGACGGATCGCCACCGTTCAAAAACAATGGGGATGAATGGAGTACGCATGAGACCACTCCTACCATACCGGTCGGATGGTGAACAAGCCGCTTGACCATGAAGTTTCCATGCGACTATGCTTCGATCACAGCGATCACAGACGCCGTCGATAGGCTGCCACACGCGTCTTGCGCAGGCTCCATGACTTCTGATCCATTTGCCGAGTTCCGCCGCCTTGTCAGTCATCGTGCGCGCCGTTTTCCCAAACAGTGGGAAGACTCAAAACGGTTGATAGACCAGTCCAACTTCGCCACAACGGTTGACCGACTCTATCACGCGATTGCACACTGCGACCTTCCGGTTCCAGTCAAGAAATCCCTGCTTCGCTTCTTTGAGCAAGACAGACCGCACCGAATTCACGATTTCGATGGGGAGCGTCTCGGATCGCTCACCGGACTTCCTCCAGCCAAGGGGCTTCGCGCGCTGTGTGTTTTTTTCGAATTAGTCCCCGCACCGGGCAGCACATGGCCGACGACGAAGCTGACCAGCCAAGAAATAGAATGTGTGGTTCGTGAGATGGAAAATCCGTTTGATCTCCTTTGTCACGCTGACGTGGCCTCGCTCCTCGATATCGGATCCGGCGATCTCACGTTTGCAGAGGACCTGGTCGATCGCTATCAGGCTGAACGCAAAGCACAACACCGACAGCTGGTCGTACACGGCCTGGACCGACTCGACCCTCGCTCGCGCCTGGGTGGCCCGCTTCACCCTCAACAGGAACGGCTTCAGAGGTTGCAGCAGACACCAGGGGTGTCATTTGCGTTTTTTGGGAACCAGGACATGTTCGAGCTTGAACAGCTGGATGAGCAGGGGTTGTTAGCTCCTCGCTATACCATGGTCACCTGCTGGGCACCTGCCACTCCCACCTTCGCCTACGAACCGACGAGACTCTCGCGATCGCTGATTGATCAAGAGCTCAGGCGGACCAAAGGCGCCTATCGACAAACGCACTTCGAGAGAGAGTCGGCGCTGGAAGTCGAGCATGGCGATCGAGTCCTCCTGTTCCCACCATGGAAGTTTGACATCGTCGGTCCCCTGGCCTTACTGAATCTGCTTGCCCGTCGGGGAGCCGCCTGTGTATTGGGGGCAGTCGATGACCAAGTGTTTTGGGAACTCCTCGCTCAGTTGCTTGACGAGTCACGCTATCGGCCGCAAGAAGAACCTTTTGACAGGGTTACGATACCGAAGGTTTTTGGAGATGTGTACAAGGCTCTCGCCGGTCTGTCGCTCGGTGCGTCGATCGATCTGTCGAGCCTAGCGACACTCCGGCATACGAATCCTTCTGGGGCTGCGAGCAGTGCTGCCGTGTTCCGCTATATCCGGATCCGCCGAGGAGCCATCTTTCCGGGAATTCCCGCGAGTAGTACCGCGCGGAAATTTTCCTCCATGAGCGACGAGGCTCCACCTTGGATGGTCACCCTCATCCCTGCCTAGCGATCTCGGTCCGCAACCTGACCGGCGCAAAAAACATGAATAATTGACCGATCTTAGACCTCTTGTTAGACTTCGACCGTGTCTGATCACCAAGTCTTTCTACAGCGATCTCCCGCACGTTAGTCCCACTATGAATTCACCACCGACCATTCGAGATATCTTGGAGAATATTGCTCGGGTCATCAAAGGGAAACCCCAGGTGATCGAGATGAGCGTCGTCGCCCTTCTGGCTCGTGGACATCTGCTCCTGGAGGATGTCCCTGGAGTCGGGAAAACGACGTTGGCCCATAGTTTGGCCCGGTCGCTGGATTGCTCCTTCAAACGGGTTCAGTTCACGAGCGATTTGTTGCCGTCGGACATCGTCGGCGTGTCGATCTTTAATCGTCAGAAACAGGCCTTTGAGTTCATACCAGGGCCGATCTTCGCCAACATCGTCTTGGCGGATGAAATCAACCGAACCACCCCGAAAACTCAGAGTAGTCTCTTGGAAGCGATGAGCGAGGCGCAGATTTCGTTCGATAATAAGACCTACCCGTTAAGCCAGCCCTTCATGGTCATCGCAACCCAGAACCCCGCAGAATATCACGGGACATTTCCACTTCCTGAATCGCAACTCGATCGCTTTCTCATGCGGCTTCGTATCGGCTACCCGACACCTGAAGAAGAACGTAAGGTGTTGGAACGGCCACAATCATTGCATCCGGCAGAAGAGCTCTGTCCCTTACTCACCGCACAGGATGTCCTTGCGCTGCAGGACCAGGTCGATAAGGTTCGCATGGAAGAGAGCATCACGGACTATCTCCTCGCCATTGTGCAGAGTACCAGACAATCGGATCTCCTATCCTTGGGCGTGAGTACGCGCGGCGCGCAGGCGTTGAGCCGGGCGGCCAAGGCGCTCTCGTTTGTTCGTGGTCGGACCTATTGCCTGCCGGACGATGTAAAAGAGTTGGCCCCTATCGTGCTGTCTCACCGCATCATGGTGGCTCGTGCACAGGGTTCACGCCAGCGAAGTTCGGAACAGGCCGAGCAGATCATCCAGGATTTGGTCGAGTCGGTTCCAGTTCCTGTCTAACGCGCTCCTGACACGAGCTGGTCGGCATGGAGCTGGTAGGATATGCCGCTGCAATTACCCGTCTTCGTGCGTCGATCGTTTCGCCACCGGTCCACACGGGTCACGTCCGAAGGCCTTCAGTTCTTGATCTTTACCCTCGCGATCGGCATTGCGGCCATCAATACCGGGAACAATCTGTTCTATCTCCCCCTCGCCATGATGCTGAGTCTGATTTTGATTTCAGGGATCGTCGCGGAATACTGCCTGCGACGGCTGGAATTTCACCGCCACCTTCCTGACCTCATCATGGTCAATCACCCGGTGACTGCCACACTGGTAGTGAAGAACCAAAAATCGAGTCTTCCCAGTTTTTCTCTGGTGATCTCCGATGTGAGTGACGGTCAGGATTTGGATCGTGGAGTCACTCTTCACCACTTGCCGGCCGGTGCCAGTCGGTTGGTGTCGTATCCGATGTTGGCGAGGCGACGTGGGAGGCTGCATCTTGAAGGGGTTCGGGTTGCGACGGAATTTCCCTTTGGGCTATTCATGAAGAAAGCGTTGTACCAAGCGGAGGGTACAGTCATTGTGTACCCGGAGATCACTCCGCTGAGTGAGACGCTGCTTCAAGGTCTCACGAGTGCCGGCCAAGAGCAAACGCTTCATCGCCGCGGTCATGGGACCGACCTCTATAACCTGCGTTTGTATCATGCCGGAGACGACTCTCGGAACATCCATTGGCCGACGACCGCGCGTACGTCGCAGTTGACGGTCCGAGAAACCGAAGCCGAAGAACAGCGCCGAGCGACCATTCGGCTGCCGACCACCGTTCCCGCAACCCACGATGTGGTATTTGAGCAAGCCGTCTCTATGGCAGCGTCTCTGATTCAGCACTTGTCGCACCGGGGCTACCTCGTCCGGCTCATCGTGGGGTCGTCCTGCTCCGGATTCAGTCAAGGTGACGCCCATCTGTACGACCTGCTCCGGATGCTCGCGCTCTGTGAACGATGTGCTTCCGTTGGGGAAGTCGATGCAAGCGACCACCATCAGGTCGAGAGCGCAGAAGGCGAAGGAGGGACGGAGATTCTGGTGCAATCGTGGGGTGGAAATGCAGGTGTGCAACCGGATCACCCGACGATTCTGATCAACGGTCAGCCCGTCATCGGAGGAGTCCATGGCGTATAGCCAGGCCCTTCGTCTGACATCCATTCTGTTGGCGGCGGTGTCATTCATCGGCCTGACACTCGGTTCGGGGTTGCCCGCCTGGTTGGCGGTCTTCACCGGGGTGGCCCTGATTGTGGTGCTCGTTCGACACGTAGCAGCCGGGCCCCTCGTACATCAAGCCGAGCACGGGCACTTCTCACCTGCTGCATGGAATCTTCTGGTCATCATCGGGTTTCTGGGGTTTTGGGTGGACATATTTTTGGTGTCAGGCGAACTCCTGCCGGCGGGTATTCATTTTCTCATGATCCTCATGGTCATTAAGCTGTTCAACCTCAGGCAGCGCCGGGACTATCTCCATCTCTATGCCATCAGTCTCGTTGCCATTCTGGCATCAGGATCTCTCACGACGGATCTCTGGTACCTCCCGATTTTTCTGCTCTATCTCGTAGCAGGGGTATGGACGCTGATCCTGTTCCAGATTACGAAGGCGTTTGGTGAGGAAAGCGCCTCTCCGACGAGTGCTTCCTCGGTTCAGGTTGAGTTGCCAGACCGAGTCACGCCTCAGCTCTTTTGGCTTGCGAACGGACTCGCGCTGGTCTGTTTCGGGATGACCGTGGCGATCTTCTTCATGATTCCTCGACTCAGCGCGGGCTTTTATCAAAAAGGCTTTGGGGAAAACATTCGGACATCGGGTTTTTCCGAGACGGTCAACTTGGGTGCGATCGGACCGATCAAGCGCGATCCCAGCGTCGTGATGCGGATCGAAGTGACTCGGCAGGAACCCCACTCCCTGGACCGGTTGTATGTGCGGGGGCTCGCATTCGATCAATACGACGGTAAATCGTGGACGAATCGATTGGGCTACAGGCGGAACCTGAACGAAGAAAGTCCCGGGACGTTTCTCATCCGTGGGCAGCAAGGTTCGGCGGGTCCACGGCTTGGTGACACCATCCAGCAGAACATTATGTTGGAACCGCTCGATACAGCCGTCCTCTTTGCCGCACCCTTCGTTGAACGGATCAGCGGGAAATTTCCGGCGGTCCAGTCGGATTTAGCCGGGCCAGTGTATCTTCCCTTTCCTAGCGCCTCCCGTATCGAATACTCCGTCGTGTCGAGATCCAATCCTCTGCTCCCGGCTGATCTTGGATCCGATGCCCCGTTGTACCCGGAATCATTCGCCAGACATTTCTTGCATCTCCCCTATCGGTCCGAGCGAATTGGCAGATTATCGGAAGATATTACGCGCTCCCAAACCGGCCCATATGAGAAAGCGCATGCCATTCAGACATACCTGACTCACAACTATCGATATAGCTTGGATGCACCGCTCGCAGGCTTGGATCGCCCGCTAGAAGAATTTCTCTTTATTCGCAAAACAGGGTATTGCGAGCACTATGCGACGGCTATGGTGATCATGTTGCGGATGGTGGGCATTCCAGCCCGGCTCGTCACGGGGTTTCTGGCCACGGAATGGAATGAGTATGGGAACTACTACGTGGTGCGTCAGCAAGATGCGCATGCATGGGTCGAGGTGAACTTACCGCATTCCGGATGGATCATGATGGATCCGACCCCGCCGTCCAATGAAGTCGTAACGAACGAATATCAGGCCTGGAAGGCGTTAGGACGCATCTTGGACAGCATCAAACTGCAGTGGAACCGGTTTTTTGTCCAATACAGCGCTGCGGACCAACTGGCCGTCGTTCAAGAATTGAAAGCCGGTGGGAAATCAGTCGGCCATAGGACCCTCGACTCCCTGGTGACCATCCTCAGTCCCTTCACGCGACTGCTCGGGATAATTCCCGATCAGCTCTTCCGAGGGAGGGTTCAGCCTCAGGCGGCTATTTGGGGAGGCACAGTGCTCTTCCTCATCATTCTGCTCTGGCTGGGTATGAAAGGAATCAAGGGAAGGATACGTGTCGATAAAAAGGCCACACTGGAAGAGCCGCGTATCGTCGAACTCTATAAACAGATGCTTGCACGTCTGGCCGCCAACGGCATCGCAAAAGCAGCCGGCACCACGCCGTGGGAATTCGTTCACGTCACTCGCTTGCGATGGGGTGAAGCCAATCCCGTGGTGGCTTCAATCACGGAGCTTTACTGCAGAGCTCGGTTCGGTGGAGTACTCCTGACAGATGAGGAACTGCAGCTCGCAAAAGACAGGTTGACACAGTTGACGTCGATAGAGAAACCCTGACACAAAGGGTGAAATGAGCCAAGCGAAGGTTATACCAGAGAGAAGAGGGCCTGAATGGAGCGGGAAAAGGGATTTGAACCCTCGACCCTCGCCTTGGCAAGGCGATGCTCTACCACTGAGCTATTCCCGCTCGAGAGGCTTGAAGGTGCGGGGTGTACTGAGCTCGCAGGACGCTGTCAAGCCACGAGTTGACGAGAATGAAGTCATCGGTGAAATCGGTAACAGGATCGAAAACATTACCTTATGGTAACGTTGCAAGTTGTACAGCCGGAAGAAGAACGTAAAGAATTAATATCTAAGAGAATAGTTAGCCTGATTCACGATCCAATCGTTTTGGTGTTTCCAAACATGATACGCAATCTACTCAAAACCGATCGTTCACTGAGTGATGTAGTGCAGGGACAAAATAATCAAATAAAGTCCATTACTTCATATGGTTAAAACGAAACAGAAGCGATGTCGAGACCAATAAACCTCAGTGGTTTGAATATTGCGAGCTTATAAGTTGAAACCGATGAGGGTTAGTGCTATATGCCTGGTGCTTTTTTAGGTTGTGAATAGATGTGATTCAAAATCAGTATTGAGATTAAGTAAGACCATTTCCCAAGCTTGTAGATCAACTAAACGCAGGAATTGACCACAAGGTAAAACGAAAAGGTCCTTCAAGTTTAAACGTTGAGGAGGTATCAACAATGTTCTTGTCACGTCGACAATTTCTGAAGGTCTCGGCCGGCACTGTCGCTGCCGCAGCCGTGGCGGACAACGTCCTGGCATTGACGGCCCTGCAGCCGGTGATCGAGGTTGGCAACCCGTTGGGGGACTATCCTGACCGCTCGTGGGAGCGGGTCTACCACGATCAGTACCGCTACGATTCATCCTTTACGTGGGTGTGTTCGCCGAACGACACGCACGCCTGCCGCGTCCGGGCGTTTGTGCGGAACGGGGTGGTCATGCGGGTGGAGCAGAACTATGACCACCAAACCTATGAAGATCTCTATGGCAATCGCGGGACCTTTGCCCATAACCCACGGATGTGTCTGAAGGGGTTTACCTTCCACCGACGCGTGTATGGACCCTATCGGTTGAAAGGCCCCTTGATGCGCAAGGGGTGGAAGCAATGGATGGATGACGGCTCGCCGGAGCTCACGCCGGAGACGAAGCGGAAGTATAAGTTTGATAGTCGCTTCCTCGACGATATGCTCCGCGTGTCCTGGGACACGGCCTTCACCTATGCAGCCAAAGCCATGATTGTGATCGCCACGCGGTATAGCGGGGAAGCGGGGGCGCGGCGTCTCCGGGAGCAGGGCTACGCACCGGAAATGATCGAAATGATGAAGGGCGCCGGAACCCGGTGCTTTAAGCATCGCGCGGGAATGCCGGTGCTCGGGATCGTCGGAAAGATGGGCAACACCCGCATGAACGGCGGGATCAATGCGTTACTCGACACCTGGATCCGCAAAGTCGGTCCGGATCAGGCTCAGGGCGGACGGTACTGGTCCAACTACACCTGGCACGTCGAAAACAAGATGCTTCTCCAAGCTGAACACCAGCTGGGGAAAAAACGCACAAGATGCCGGAGGCGCACTGGAAGTTGGAGTGTATTGAACGCGGAGCCAGAGTCGTCGTCATCACGCCGGAATATAACCCCACGGCCTATCGGGCAGACTACTGGATGCCGCTGCGTCCGCAGTCGGACGGAGCGCTCTTTTTGGGGGCCATGAAAAACATCATCGATGAAAACATGCACGACACGGACTTCCTGAAGCAATTTACCGACGCCCCCATCCTGGTGCGTACGGATACCTTGCAGTACCTGGACCCCCGTGACGTCATGGCCGACTATCAGTTCCCTGACTTCTCCAAGAGTTATTCGGGTCGCATTCAATCCCTGAAGCCGGATCAGATCCAGCGTCTGGGTGGCATGATGATCTGGGATCTCAATAAGAAGCAGGCGGTGCCGCTCCATCGGGAGCAAGTCGGGTGGCACTACATGAACAGCGGCATCGATGCCGCGCTCACCGGCACGTACCGGGTTAAGTTGCTCAATGGCCGGGAAATCGATGCGATGCAATCGATGCGATGCCGGTCTGGCAGATGTATCTCGTGCACTTTCAGGATTACGATCTGGATACCGTCCATCAAATCTGCCGGACCCCGAAAGATCTCATCGTGCGGTGGGCCCGCGACTCAGGCACGATCAAGCCGGCAGCTATCCATAACGGTGAGGGTGTCACGCACTACTTCCATATGACTCCCAACGGTCGAGCGGCCGCGATGGTGCTCATCATCACCGGTAACGTCGGCAAGTTCGGAACCGGACAGCATACCTGGGCCGGGAACTACAAAGCCGGCACCTGGACCGCAACACCATGGTCAGGCGCTGGGCTCTCCGTGCATACGGGAGAAGATCCCTTCAACATCACGTTGGATCCGAACGCCCACGGGAAGGAGATCAAGACCCGGTCCTACTATTACGGTGAAGAAGTCGGCTACTGGAATCACGGTGATACGGCCTTGATCGTCAACACACCAAAATATGGACGCAAGGTGTTCACTGGGAAAACCCACATGCCGACACCCAGCAAACTTCGTTGGGTAGTCAACGTGAACGTCCTGAACAACGCCAAGCACCACTATGACATGGTGCGCAACGTCGACCCGAATATCGAATGTCTCATCACGCAGGATATCGAGATGACGTCCGACGTCAACCACAACGATATCGCCTTTGCCTGTAACTCCTGGATGGAGTTCACCTATCCGGAAATGACCGTCACGGTCTCCAATCCGTGGGTGCAGATCTGGAAGGGCGGCATCAGACCGTTGTACGATACCAGAAACGATCTCGATACCTTCGCCGGTGTGGCCGCTAAGCTGTCGGACATGACCGGCGACAAGCGGATGCGCGATTACTTCGCCATGGTCTATGCCAACCGGGTCGATGTGTACGCCCAGCGGATGCTCGATGCGTCCAGCACGTTCTACGGTTACTCGGCCGACGTCATGCTGAAGTCGGAAAAGGGTTGGATGGTGATGGTCCGCACCTATCCGCGCCATCCATTCTGGGAGGAAACCAACGAGTCGAAGCCGATGTGGACCCGCACCGGACGGTACGAAAACTATCGCATCGAACCCGAAGCGATCGAGTACGGCGAAAACTTTATCTCCCATCGTGAAGGTCCTGAGGCAACACCGTACCTGCCGAATGCCATCTTCACGACGAATCCGTATTGCAGACCGGATGATTATGGGATCCCGATCACTGCCCAACACCATGATGATAAGACCGTGCGGAACATCAAGTTGTCGTGGCATGAAATCATGCGGCATTCCAATCCGCTCTGGGAGAAGGGGTATCAGTTCTACTGTGTCACGCCGAAAACTCGTCACCGTGTCCATAGCCAGTGGTCGGTGAACGATTGGGTGCAGATTTATGAATCCAATTTCGGCGATCCGTATCGCATGGATAAGCGGACCCCTGGGGTCGGGGAACACCAGATCCACATCAATCCGCAAGCCGCGAAAGACCGCGGGATTAACGACGGGGACTATGTGTATGTGGACGGCAATCCGGTGGACCGCCCCTATCGCGGGTGGAAACCGAGCGATCCCTATTACAAAGTCGCCCGTTTGATGATTCGGGCCAAGTACAACCCATCGTATCCGTACCATGTCACGATGGCCAAACACGCACCCTATGTGTCGACAGCCAAGTCGGTCAAAGGACATGAAACCAGACCGGACGGGCGTGCGATCGCGATCGATACCGGGTATCAATCCAATTTCCGGTACGGTGCGCAACAGTCCTTTACGAGGAATTGGCTCATGCCGATGCACCAGACGGACTCGCTGCCTGGCAAACACGCGGTTGCGTGGAAGTTCAAGTGGGGTTATCAGGTTGACCACCACGCCATCAACACGGTGCCGAAGGAATGTCTGATCCGCATCACCAAGGCGGAAGACGGCGGCATCGGCGCGCGTGGTCCGTGGGAGCCGGTCCGAACCGGCTTCACACCGGGTCAGGAGAATGAATTCATGATCAAGTGGCTCAAAGGGGGACACATCAAGATCAAGGTCTAAACTGCAAGGCAAATCGAAAGCGTGGGTGGTGGCTCGACGTGAGCCTCACCACAGAGTTCGAACATTGCCGCTGACGAATTACGGAGGAGACTATGCCTGAAGTATATAACTGGCAACTGGGACGCAAGATGTTGTACCCCTACGAGGAGCGACATCCGAAGTGGCAGTTTGCCTTTGTCTTCAACATCAACCGCTGCTTGGCCTGTCAGACCTGTAGCATGGCGGATAAGTCGACCTGGCTCTTTTCCAAGGGACAGGAATACATGTGGTGGAACAACGTGGAAACCAAACCCTATGGGGGGTATCCACAATTCTACGATGTCAAAATTACCCAGCTGATCGAACAGGTCAATCCAGGGGGACAGGTCTGGAACGTCCGTGTGGGACGGAAGCATCATGCGCCCTATGGCGTGTTTGAAGGCATGACCATTTTTGATGCCGGGGCCAAAGTCGGCCAGGCGGCCATCGGGTATATCCCGACGGACCAAGAATGGCGCTTTGTCAACATCTATGAAGACACCGCCACCTCCATGCGCGCGTTGGTGGAGGGGATCGATAAGACCGGATTTTCGAAGGAGGAGCCGTGGAAGATGACCGGGAGCAGCCTCCCAGAGCACGAAACCTTCTTTTTCTATCTCCAGCGCATCTGCAATCACTGCACCTATCCGGGCTGTTTGGCGGCCTGTCCCCGGAAGGCCATCTATAAACGTCCGGAAGACGGCATTGTGCTGATCGACCAGAACCGATGTCGAGGCTATAAGAAGTGTGTCGAACAGTGTCCCTACAAGAAGCCGATGTATCGAGGCACCACCAGGGTCAGCGAAAAGTGTATCGCGTGCTATCCACGGATTGAGGGAAAAGATCCCTTGACCGGTGGGGAGCCGATGGAAACCCGCTGCATGGCGGCCTGTGTGGGGAAGATTCGCATGCAGAGCCTGATGCGGATCGGCGAGGATGGGCTGTGGGCAGAGGACCGGTGGCATCCGCTGTACTACGCCATTCGGGTGGAGCAAGTTGCGCTGCCGCTGTATCCGCAATGGGGGACTGAGCCCAACGGCTATTACATTCCGCCACGCCATTCACCGCGTGGTTATGCCCGACAGATGTTTGGTCCTGGCGTGGACAACGCGATTGAGAAGTACCTGGTCCCGAGCCGGGAACTCTTGGCCGTGCTCCAGCTGTGGCGAGCCAGCCAACAGATCGTGTTCCGCTACGATGTCATTCCTGGTCCGAAAGTGTTTGAAACCCAGATTCACGGGAAGCGGTTCGAGATGTACAACGACACCGTGCTGGGCTTCAATAAGTCGGGCAAGGAAGTGGCGCGCGTCCAGGTCGAAGAGCCGATCTATATTCGGCCAGCCGAGCGCGTAACCTGGTTGTAAGTCGACCAGGATCGACACCGTATTCGAAGGGGCGGGTCTCCCACAGGGGGCCTGCCCCTCAACATTTGGAAAGGGGTTTCTGGCCCGACACGATCGTGTATCTACCGGCAACGAAGGTAAGTGATGTTCCTCCAGCCTGGATTGGTAGAGCCTGATTATCCGTGAGCATCAGTCTTTCGGCTCAGCCTGTGCTCCATCTTCTGCGCACTTGACGAGATTCATTGCCTCCAGTACAGTTTTTGGGAGACCAGCCCGCAAACCTCTGATGGAGCCGTTTCAGCGTGACATCCAAGCCGCAGCAATCAATCCCATTTGCTGCTCAAGCGATCCCGTTCGATGAGTTTCTCGCCTCAGGGAAACTCCCCGAAGGCTATCTTGACGGGGAGTATATGGAGCAACAATTTGTCGAACGACTGGTGCATTATATTTTGAGTGTGCACACCGGGAGCTACTCAATGGCTCAACTCAGCCAGCTTCTTGAACAGCTCGACCCGAAAGGACAAGTGTTTTTCTTTAAGCGTCTCAAAGAGACCAGCCCCGAGTGTCTGAAGGATTTCGCCCCTCTCTATTATGGCTTCATGAACGAGTTCCATTCCCTGCTCTTCACGTAGCCAAAAAAATACTCCTTGTCCGTCCCCCAATCTGATGTATAATTGCGCTTCATCATTAGGAAAAGGAGCATCATGAATCCATCGTTACAACGAGGCGTGACCAGTTTTTATAACCTCATTTACGAAGCCCAAACCTTTGCCACCGCAATGGCCAGAATCGATACCGCCGAGCAGGAGCATTATGCCGGACGCATCGAAGGCCTTAATTGGGTCTTAGATCGTTGCCAGGAGCTGGAAGATATGGATTCCAATCTCACTCCGTCGTCCCTCCAGAGAATCCTGGGAGAGGTGAAATCGGACCTTGAACATGAGCTCTCCGTCCAACGTCGGGAAAAGGGACGTCGTGCAGACGGGCGGGAGGAGGCCTTAAATTTCGTCGCAGACTACCTGTCCAGCTTGATCACCGCTACGGAAATTGAATCGGCCAAGACCGCAGTGTGACCGGCGCAGACGTCGTGAATGCCGCACCCATTCAGGAGATAACGCCAAAGCAGCACTTGATGATGAGTGGGATATGGTCACGAGCTCGTGTCCGGCCGGTACCTGTCATCGCTCACGTAGACTGTCATATCGCTTGACGCTCAAATCTCCATCCCCATAAAATTAGGCATGCGACTGCCACCGCGAAGACCTCCGGGCATACTCGGGGGTCAACGAGTCAACCGAAACCGTCCGTCTGCCGATCAGGGGCAACGGCAGTTCGACTCTCTCAGGGCGTCTCTCCTCTTTTGCCCACGCTGTCAGACGGCCACGCCCACGCGGGAACGTCTCCTACTCGTCCTGCCGAGCGGGAATCTGTACGAGTACCTCTGTGCGCACTGTGGGACCTCTACAGGATCGAAAACAGAAAATCCCGTCAAGCCGATCGAGATCATCGGCTCCTAATCCGAAAATTCCTGAATACACGGCCGAAGTCACCACTCAAGCATTCAGCATCGTGCCGCGTTCCTCCATCGCCTTGATTGCCGGTTCGGTGAGGAAAGAAGGGAGAACCAGTTGGGTTAGGAGCTCGAGAGGATTTGCTCGAGCGGAATCCCTTCTTCGATGAGCATCACGGGAATCCGCTCGCGGATCGGATACAAAATCTGGCGATCTTCCCGTACCAGGCCCCCCTCGATCTGCCCGACCAAGAGCTGGTTACCTTTGTTTCGGACATGCCCCTGGCCTATAGCCGCATTCACCTTTTGAATGAGGGTCGCGTCAGCGAGACTCACCTCCTGCTTGGTCTCGGGGCAGCACAAAATGGCGAGAAGATCCGGATCTAGGCTCATCGGATGAAGTCGTCCAGTTGCATGACGGTGTAAGAATACTGCATTGAGAGGTGAGCCCGCAAGGCCGCACACGCGCCTGCACGACACGAGTGGTATCTGCTACACTGATCAAGATACTCCAAGGGAATCATCCATGATCAGCGCATTCTGGAAGACATGTGTGGCAGGCCTGATTGTCTTGGTCCCGGCCTGGGCGACCTATCTTATTCTCTCGACTCTTTTCACGACCCTCGATGATCTCGTCGGTCGATACATGTACTATCGAATACCGGGGCTTGGCGTGCTCCTGTTGGTCCTCGTCTTGATTCTGGCCGGTATCTTTTTCGATCACGTCGTAGGGCAAAACATCCTAGCCCGAATCGAACGGCGTATTGAGCGCATTCCGCTCGTCCAGAGCGTCTATTTGACATTAAAGGGCATGACGGACGTCCTGAATTTTCGTTCCCGATTCGGGCAGAGTAAGGTTGTGGCGTTTCCCTTTCCTCGTGACGGCTGTTGGGCCTTAGGATTCGTCATGGGGGTCGCTCCGCCGTCCATTCAGGTCGTACCTTCGCAGACCCTCTGCATGGTCTTCGTCCCGACCGCCATCCATCCATTCACCGGCTTTCTTGCCTTCATTCCGGAAGAGGCGCTCCATCCCATTAATCTCCGGGTTGAAGATGCCATGAAAATGGAGTTCTCCGCCGGTTTCTACCGACCCAAAAGCGGATGGCTGAGTCCATCAGATCAGCCGACCGTGTGAAGGGAAGACGTCATGCCGACTCCTATCCATATCCGACGAGCGGGACCGGAGGATACGAACACGATCACGGCGTTCAATCTCGCCATGGCACAGGAAACCGAGCATCGCCGCCTCGACGAGGCGACCTTGCGCGACGGAGTCCGCTCGTTACTCGGGCAACCGCAATACGGCTTTTACATTGTGGCCGAACAGGCAGGCGGCAATCAGAAGCAAGCCATCGGTCAACTCATGATCACCTATGAATGGAGTGATTGGAGAAACGGCGTGTTTTGGTGGATCCAAAGTGTGTATGTGATACCGGAGCAGCGGGGTCGAGGCGTCTATCAGGCCATGCATCGGCACATTACAGCCGAAGCGAAAAACGATCCCCGCATTTGCGGCATTCGACTGTACGTGGCACGGGAGAACGAACGAGCCCATGCCGCCTACCGGAGCGTCGGATTACTGCCCTCCGTCTATGCTATGTATGAGCAAGACTTTGTCCTTGGGCCACACGCCGTCAAGTTATAAGCGAGGCAATACTATGAAACCAACAGGCGGTCTCTCACTCCTGTTTCTCCTCGTCATTCTCATCCAGGGCTGCGCGTTCAGCCGAGGAACGCTGGGGGACGAGATCAATGCGGAAGCCATCACGGCCCTCCAGAAGGGCGAAACCACGAAAGACGAAGTAATCCATCTGCTCGGAGCACCGGATCGACTCGTGCAGCTCAATGGGCGAGACGTGTTCCAGTACTATCGGTACGACGCCAAAGCGGGCAGCTTGCTCTTGATCGTCCTCAATTTTACCCGCCTCTCCATCAAGAGCGACGACCTCTTTGTCGTTCTGAATCAGAACGGGATCGTCGAGGATGTCATTGCATCCAAACGAACCGCCGGCATGAAGTTTCGCTTCTGGCCCTTTGGAGACTGATATGGGCAGCATCCGGAACCGAGTTGCGCTCGTGGTTCTGACAGCGATGACGTGCATGGCCGTTACCGGCTGTAACGTCGTCCGGGTCTCCCTCAATACCACACTCACACCTGCGGACGTAGCCTTCATTACCCCAGGCCATACCACACTCACTGATGTCGTTACCAAACTGGGGGCACCGGACGCCATCGGAGAATCGGAAACCGGAATGATCGCGACCTACCGGTTTGCGGATCTGAAATACTCCCGAGTCAATTTCGGATGGCTGGCAAAACCCTGGACGCCGGTAGACCCGGATCTGATCTTCTCGCGAACCGGACTGGGTGTCGATGCGTTCCAAGTCGCGTGTGATCCGCGCGGGGTGGTGGTCCATTCCAGTTTCCAGCGACGTCTCGCAGCGCTTCCTTTTTATCCGTATCCTTTCTAACCGCTCGAGGGTTTCACGGTACCTGCATTGCCGAGGCCACCTGGCGTCGCTATAATGCCGGGCCATGGGATCAGACGCTTCCGACCAGCCACCAGCCATCAACCCGGACGGCCATTCTTCTTCCTATATCCCGGCCGACCGAGATACCGAGTTTCTTCAACGCGATGAACTGCGCTCCGTCAGACTCGGGCTCGAACTGCTCAAACCGGAATTGATTCAAACCGACGAAGGCATCGGCTCCACGATCGTGGTCTTTGGGAGCGCCCGGCTCAAGGAGCCTGGTGCTGCACAACAAGAACTTCAACGAGCGGAGGAGGAGGCCGGACGTGCTCCACGCGATCCAACGCGTCAGCGACAGCTGACGATGGCCAAACGTCAGCTCGAGTTGTCACAATTCTATGATATCGCCAGGGAGTTCGGCCGGCTCGTCTCATCCACCTGCCAGATCGGAGGTCATTGCGACTATGTCATTATGACGGGCGGTGGCCCAGGCATTATGGAGGCGGCCAACCGAGGGGCGGCGGACGTCAAGGCCAAGTCCATTGGGCTCAACATCACCTTGCCGCACGAACAGCATCCCAACCCCTACATCACGCCACAACTCAGTTTTCAGTTTCGGTATTTCGCCATCAGGAAAATGCATTTCATGCTGCGCGCCAAAGCGTTGGTCGCCTTTCCCGGCGGGTTCGGCACGCTCGATGAGTTGTTTGAAACCCTCACCTTGCTGCAAACCGGAAAGACCGACCGCGTGGTCGTCGTCCTCGTCGGACGTGAATTTTGGGACCGGCTGATCAACTGGCCGTTCCTCGTCGAGTGTGGGCTCATCTCACCGCACGACCTGGAGCTGTTTCACTACGCCGAAACGGCGCAGGAAGCCTGGGATCTTATCGTCCGTCACAATGGAGTCGGCACCGTATGAAACTCTCCTTTCATGGCGCGGCACGCTCGGTCACGGGAAGTCGGCATCTGTTGGAGGTGCCGGGGTTTCGAGTGCTCCTCGATTGCGGGATGTTCCAGGGGCGTCGAGGGGAAGCGATCTACCGAAACCGAGAGCTGGGGTTCAACCCGAAGTCCGTCGGAGCGGTCCTGCTCTCCCACGCACATATCGATCACTCCGGCGCACTGCCCGTCTTGCCTGGTCAGGGGTTCGGCGGCAAGGTCTACCTCACCAGGGCCACGGCCGATCTGGCGGGCATCATGCTCGAGGATTCCGCGCGTGTCCAAGAGAACGACTGCCGCTACGTCAACAAGAAGGAACGGCGGCGAGGACGCACCTGCATTCGGTCATTTTACGACAGCGACGATGTGAAAAAGGTCGTCAAGCGATTCCAAGGCGAACGCTACGGCGATCAGATCAAAATTGCGCCACGGCTCACCGCCTCGTTTCATGACGCGGGGCATATTCTGGGATCCGCTGCAGTCCGGGTGAAATACACGGCGCGCGGCAACAGCACGACGGTCTTGTTCAGCGGCGATCTGGGCCGATCCCATATGCCGATCCTCCGCGATCCGGAACCGCCGCCTCCCTGCGACGTGTTAATTTTGGAGTCGACCTACGGTGATCGGCTGCACGAGCAACTCGGCGAGGAAATGAAAAAGAAGGCGCAGGATCTCATCCAACACGCCCGCACGCACAAGAGCAAGATCATCGTCCCGGCCTTCGCCGTGGGGCGCACGCAGGAGCTGGTCATGCGCATCAAGGAACTGGTGGGGGAGGGCCGCGTAGACCCCATCCCCATCTATATCGATTCCCCCTTGGCCAATAAAGCGACCGGCGTGTTCAAGCGCCACCCGGAATGTTACGACGACGAGACGTCCAAGACCTTCTCCGACGCAGGCGATGTCTTCGCCTCACGCTACATCCGGTTTGTCTCGAGTCCCGAGGAGAGCAAGCGGCTCAACGCCATGCGGGGCCCCTGTGTCATCATCTCATCGTCGGGGATGTGCGAGGGAGGCCGGATCGTGCATCATCTCAAACATGCCATTCAGGACGAGGCCAACGTCATCGTCATCGTCGGGTTCCAAGCGGAACATACCGTGGGCCGCAAGCTCATGGAGGGGTGGGATGTGGTGCCTATCTTCGGGGTGCCCACGCCTCGGAGGGCTCAGGTCGTCAGGTTTAATGGCCTGTCCGCCCATGCCGACCGGAATGATCTGCTCGCCTATGTGCGAGCCATCGATCCTCTGCCGAGCACCATCTTCATCGTCCATGGTGAGGAAAAGCAGGCCCTGTCGTTAGGGGCGGCCATTCAGGCGGAACATCCCAGGATCGATGTCCGCATCCCCCATCACGGCAGCACGCATGAGCTGTAGCACACAGCCCCGCAGTATGGGCATCGCGCCGCTTCTCATGGGATCACTTGGCGTGGCGCTGATTGCTGGGTGTCTCTCCATCGCCTCAGCGGAACCGGAACAGGGTCGGAAACGGGTCAGGGAATTAGGCGTGGTGATTGGACAGTACCAACCGGGTCCGCTCAACGCCATCACCGACGTGACCGGTGTCAAAGTCGGCCACCGGACGCTCATCTCCGGAGAGGGCACGCTCAAGCCGGGCGAGGGACCGGTCCGCACCGGCGTCACCGTCATCATCCCGCGAGATGACGTGTGGCACCAGAAGGTGCCGGCGGGAGCCTTTGTTCTGAACGGCACGGGTGAAATGACCGGCCTTGCCTGGGTGGCGGAGTCCGGATTCCTCGAATATCCCATCGCACTCACGAATACGTTGAACGTCCCGCGTGTGGCCAACGGCGTCATGAGCTGGATGATCCGGCAGTATCCGGAGATCGGTATCACGGACGATACCCTTACCCCCGTCGTGGCTGAGTGCGACGACAGCCGGTTGAACGACAGCCAAGGCCGACACGTGTCGGAACAGGACGTGATCGCCGCCCTCGACGGCGCGACCAGTGGCCCCGTGCAAGAAGGGACCGTGGGTGCAGGGACCGGCATGGTGTCCTATGGATTCAAGGGGGGTATCGGCACGTCGTCGAGACAACTGTCGGACAAGGAAGGTGGGTATACCGTCGGAATCCTCGTCAACGCCAACCATGGGCGCCGACCGGAACTGGTCGTGCATGGCGTGCCGGTGGGGAAGCTCTATGAACCGCCGGTGCAGCTGTCGGAAGCGCTAATACCAGGCCAAAGCGAAGGGTCGATCATCATCGTGATCGCCACCGATGCGCCACTCGACAGCCGACAGCTGACACGGCTGGCCAAGCGCGCCGCGCTGGGTCTTGCCCGCACCGGCTCCACGGCGCGACACGGGAGCGGCGACTTCATGCTCGCCTTCTCGACTGCCAACATCATCCCCCATTATCCCAAGGAACCGACCTTCTCCATGACACACTTGGCGGATACCCATCTGAATCCGGTCGTCAGCGCCACGGTTGAGGCCACCGAAGAGGCCATTCTGAACGCCCTCACCATGGCCACCACCGTCGTCGGCCGTGATGACCACCGCGCCGAGGCGATCGACCTGAACCGCCTCACCAGTCTGATTCAGGTCACGCCGCCACGCGATATCGACGACAACCCCTAGTCGTTTATTTTCTCGATTTCGTTGACGCCCTCCGGTTCCCGTGGAATTCTACGCGACGTAGCTACCACTGGTACTGTCTAAGTCTGGAGGTCGCCCATGCCCGGTCCCGCACACACACCCTTGACACCTACGCTAGTCAAACCTCCTGTCGGCCTGCGGTATGCACGGTGGCGGACGACGGCCATGAAGGTGGTGGTGTTGGTGGTGAACGGCTATTTTCTGCTGGGAATGGGAGACTGTAACGGCGGTGGCGGTTCAAGCGTGCACGAGGCAGTTCCCACGGCGCCTAGTCTGAGTGCATTGACCCTCTCGGCCGGGCTCCTGAATCCGAGTTTCGATCCAGACGTAACCAGTTACGACACGATGTTTATCGGGGATACGAGCGTGACGGTCACGCCGACGGCGGCGGATGCCGGAACGACCATCACGGTGAACAGTACGCCCGTCACCAGCGGCAACGCCTCCGGAGCGATCAATCTTCCGAGCGGGAACACGACGATCACCCTGTTGCTGACAGGCACCAGCGGACTCACGAATACTTATACGATCACCGCGCATCGTTTGGCCCAGCAGGCCTATGTAAAGGCCTCCAACACGGGGGCTGGCGATCAACTAGGTTACAGCATCGCCCTCGACGGTGACACGCTTGTGGTCGGGGCACCTACCGAAGCGGGAAGCGGGACCGGAGTCAATCCGGCACACAACAATGGGGCATCCAATAGTGGGGCGGCCTATGTCTTTGTGAGGAATGGTTCGACCTGGACTCAGCAGGCCTATCTGAAAGCCTCTAATACGAGTGCGGGAGACTGGTTCGGCTACAGCGTAGCACTAGCGGGCAACACCCTAGCGGTAGGAGCGCCATTCGAGGATGGCAGTGCCACCGGGGTGAATGGTGCCGACGATAATGGAACATTAGCAGCCGGTGCGGTCTACGTGTTTACGCGCAGCGGTACTATCTGGAACCAACAGGCCTACATCAAAGCGTCGAACACTGGAGCCGATGATCAGTTCGGCCGCAGTGTCGCTCTCTCTGGTGAGACTTTGGTGGTGGGTGCCCCGGAGGAAGATGGGAGCGGGATCGGCGTCAATCCGACATCCAACAATCTCACCTCCAACTCCGGTGCCGTCTATATTTTTACACGCAGTGGTACGACATGGAGCCAGCAAGCCTATCTTAAAGCATCTAACCCTGACGTTAGCGACTTATTTGGCGAGTCCGTGGCCCTTGATGGTGACACATTAGCCGTGGGAGCGAAGGAAGAGGATAGCATTCTGACCGGCGTCACGGCCGGATCACCTTCCAGTGGGGTTACCGGCAATGGAGCTGGGGAAAGTGGGGCCGTCTATATCTTCACCCGAAGTGGAACGGTGTGGAGCCAGCAGGCTTATGTGAAGGCGTCGAATGCTGAGGCTAACGATCTGTTCGGAATTAGTGTGGCCGTGTCCGACAATACCGTCGCAATAGGTGCGCGTTCCGAAGATAGCAATGCGACAGGAATCAATGGCGCCGACAACAACAGCGCCAGTGCATCCGGGGCTGCCTATGTTTTTACTCGAACCGGCACAACGTGGAGCCAGCAGGCATACATAAAGGCCTCAAACACCCAGACGGGGGACAACTTTGGCGCAACAATCGACGTCGATAGCGACATATTGATTGTTGGGACGGGCTTTGACCTCGGGGGACCATTTCCCAGCGAAGATAGTGGTGCAACTGGAGTGAATGGGAATGACAGCGACAACAGTATTGTCGATAGTGGAGCGGCATACATATTCCGCCGCGTTGGTTCGACCTGGAGCCAGCAGGCCTATGTGAAGGCTTCCAATACGGGGTCAGATGACTTATTTGGTATTGCAGTGGCGGTGTCCGGCGAGACCATTGCGATCGGTGCCCGTTATGAAGACAGCAACGCAACCACCATCAATCCCGGTGCAGGTGCTGAATCCGATAACAGCGCGACCGACGCTGGTGCGGCATACGTGTATCAATAACCCACGGTGAGGGTCCAGGGCGAGGAATCGTACGATTCCTCGCCCGTTCGACTCCTGGTCATACCATCCAATTTCCAAGTCGACTAGCTCACACCCATATTCACTCCTACCCTTGCTATTTCCCGACGCGTCTCGCTATTCTTCCTACTCATTCCTGCTGATTCTTGAACGGAGGAGGCTAGGTCGATGGGCGACTACCAAATCGGGGGTGCCTTACAGCTGGTGACGGCGGTGCAGAAGACCGAGGCCTTTGCCGAATTCCTGAAGACCAGAATGACCCAGGCGCTCGAAACCGAAGACCCCACGGAACTCCACTATCTCCTCGCCCAGGTGGACGATTATCACTCCTACCTCTGGCGCTACTATAAAAAACTCGCTCAGGTCCGGTCCCAGCGGATGGATCCCGGTGTGTGATTCAGCGCCGGGTTGGGTCACTGTTCGAGCATTGAACAACGAGGTCTCCACGTGCGCTTTGCCGTAGCCCTATCTAAAGAGTCGGACACAGAGATTGCCGTACAACATGTGGTCCATACGATTCAGACCCAGTTGGATGGGGCGCCTATCGATCTGGCCTGCGTGTTTTTCTCTTCTCACCATGCGGCGCTGGCCAAACATTTGACCGAGGTGCTCACGGTGGCGCTGGAACCGCACTGTCTGATCGGCTGCAGCGGCGAAGGAGTCATTTCGGGAACAGAGGAGTTGGAAGCGTCCCCGGCCGTCACGCTCTGGGCGGCATCACTGCCGGACGTCGAACTGTACCCGATCCGCTCATCCTTCTCACCGACACAGGACCAGTTTCACCTCGCCGGGTGGCCGGACCACGAGGGGGAGGACGCCACTTTTCTCATGCTGGCCGATCCTTTTACCACCCCGGTTCAAGAAATCCTGACTGTGTTGGAAGATCGCTACCCTGGGGCCAAGGCGGTGGGGGGACTGGCGGGAGGCGGGCAGGAGGCCGGGGCGAATCGGCTGATTCTCGACGGAGAGGTATTCGATGATGGGTTGGTCGGCGTACGCCTATCTGGGGCCGTGGAAATTCGACCCGTCATCTCGCAAGGCTGCCGTCTCATCGGCGAGCGGTTTGTGGTGACCAAGGCTGAGCGCAATCTGATTCACGAGTTGGGCGGAGTCCCGGCGCTGGAACGGTTGCAGACCGTCTTCGAGGGCCTGTCTGAAGAGGATCGGCAACGCGCGCTGCATCTCGGCATTGTGATCGACGAACATCGGAATCGGTTTGAACGGGGCGATTTTCTCATTCGGAATCTGCTCGGTGCGGATCGCAGCTCAGGAGCCGTCGCAGTCGGCGATGTCGTGCAGGAAGGCCAGACGGTCCAGTTTCACCTTCGGGATGCGGACTCAGCCAGCGAAGATCTGACCTCCCTTCTCGCTGCAGACCGGTCCGGCCGGAAGAGCCCCCGCTCGGAGCGCTCATGTTCAGCTGTTGCGGCCGTGGTCAGGGCCTCTTCGGACGGCCGAACCACGATGCTGCGACGGTCGCGGAACAGCTCGGCTCAATCCCCATGGCAGGCTTCTTTGCCCAAGGGGAAATCGGTCCGATCGGGAATCGGAACTTTGTGCATGGCTACACCGCGAGCATGGCCATCTTTGCAGAACCTCCATCGTCGGCTCGCCGCGGTTGACCGAGCCTGCCCTCCCGTGCCATAGACTAGTCGGAAGGAGATCGGTATGACCTCTCAACGAATGGTATCCATCTGTGCGCTCGTCTTGTTCACATTCATTCTAGGAGGAGAACGTCCTATGGCAGCAGCTGAGAATAGTGCCACCGGTCAAGAAGTCACCACGTCATCCGGCCTCAAATATCTCGATCAAGCCGTTGGGACGGGAGAGGCGGCGGTTGCAGGCAAGAATGTCAGCGTCCATTACACCGGCTGGCTGGAAAACGGGAAAAAGTTCGATAGCTCCGTCGACCGTGGCCAACCCTTCTCGTTCCCGCTCGGCGCCGGGCGCGTCATTAAAGGCTGGGACGAAGGCGTGCAGGGGATGAAGGTCGGGGGGAAGCGAAAGCTGACGATCCCATCCGACCTGGGCTATGGCTCGCGTGGGGCCGGAGGCGTGATCCCCCCGAACGCGACCCTGATTTTCGACGTGGAATTGCTCGGAGTGAAGTAGCACGACCGTGCAACAGACGCCTCTCATTAGCCAACATCGCGCCGCCGGGGCGAAGCTCGTCGATTTTGCCGGATGGGAAATGCCCATCCAGTACAGCGGCGTGGTGGACGAGTATCAGACCGTTCGCACCCAGGTCGGGCTCTTCGATGTCAGCCATATGGGGCGCATTCTGGTGAGCGGCACCGGCGCGGAGCCGTTTCTCCAGCGCGTGACGACGAACGATCTCGCTGGGCACAAACCCGGGCAGGCGCAGTATTCGATGGTCTGCAACGAGCAAGGCGGCATCAAGGACGATATCTTCGTTTATCGGCTGGAGAGCCCGGGCGAATTCCTTCTCTGCGTCAACGCGTCCAACCGGGCCAAGATTCTCGCGTGGTTGTTCTCCCAGGGCCAGGGTGTTTCTGACTGCCGTATCCAAGATCGCTCGACGGAGATGGCCCAAATCGCTTTGCAGGGACCTGCCGCACGCTCGATCGTGGAAGCGCTGGGCTTGACTGCCCTGGCGCAACTCAAGTTGAGACAGTCCACCAAGGTCCAGGTCGGCGGAGTTGAGTGTCTGGTTGCGAGGACCGGTTATACCGGCGAATTCGGGTATGAGTTCTATGTGACCGGAGCTGTCCCCATGGTTTGGGATGCGTTAATGGGCGCGGGGAAGGCCTTCGGCCTCAAACCGGCTGGGCTTGGGGCACGCGATCTTCTACGTCTGGAGATGGGCTATCTGCTCTATGGGAACGATATCGACGAGCGCACGACTCCGCTCGAGGCCGGGGTCGACTGGGCGGTGAGTTTCAGCAAAGGGGTGTTTCTAGGAAAGCCCGTGCTCGAACAGCAGCGCCAGGCTGGACCGGAACGGCGATTCATCGGCTTTGAACTCTTGGAAAAGGGTGTGCCGCGCCATGGATTCACGATGCTCTCCTCGACGGCGGAGCCGATCGGGGACGTGACCAGCGGCAACCTGTCGCCGCTGCTCCAGAAGGGGATCGGCTTGGGCTATGTTCGCTCAGACTTCGCGAAACTCGGGACCGACATCCTGATCGACATCCGAGGGAAGCAGGTTCCCGCCAAGGTCGTGAAGCCACCATTCTATACCCGTCCCTCCAAGTGAGTCAGCCATGTGCCTGGTGCGTCAGGGCTCACCGCAAGTCCGATGACACGTAGGGAAGGAGAACAACGCATGGTCCGCAATATCTACACCGGCAAAGTCGTGACGTTGAACGTGGATACGGTGCAGTTACCCAACGGGTTCACGGTCGACCTCGAAACTATCCGCCATCCCGGCGCGGCTGCCGTGGTTCCACTCAAAGACGACGGGACCGTCGTCATGATTCGACAGTTCCGGCATGCCGCCGGCGGGTTCATCTATGAAATTCCAGCCGGCAAGTTGGATCGTGGGGAAGAGCCCTTGAAGTGCGCCGCGAGGGAATTGGAGGAAGAAGTCGGCTATCGCGCGGCCTCGTTCGAATTGCTATCCAGCATCTTCACGGCACCGGGATTCGCAGATGAAGTGATCCATATCTACAAAGCGAGCGGCCTGACGAAGGGAACGCAGCACCTGGATCGCGATGAAGTGCTGGAGATCATCGAAATGCCGCTGAGCGACGCGATCAAGAAAATTCAGGACGGGACGATTCAGGACGGGAAAACGATCATCGGCCTGCAGGCGGTCTATATCATGGAAATGGCGACTCGGCGGTGAAGCCTGTGCGCTGGCGGGAGCAGGCAGCATGACGGCAACAAGATCGTGGGACAAAAAGAAGGGGCACTTCCGTGAGGAAGTGCCCCAGGTCCGCCAATTTTTATGAAAGGAGCGGAGAGAAGTCTTACTTCCCGCCGTCCTTCTTCTTGTCACCAAACGTGTCCGCGTGGCCTCCCTTCTTCTCTTCCTTCTCTTTTCCGAAGAGATCATCGGCCTTCCCGCCATCCTTCTTCTTGTCACCATAGACAACGACGTGGCCGCCCTTTTCCTTCTTCTTTCCTTCTTCAGCAAACGATGGTGCACTGAACGCTACGGCCACTGCGACTGCCATCACTGCCATCAACATGGTCTTCATAACAATTCCCCCTAAAAAAATAGGTTTGAAATGGTGTGCCGCTGATTCGGCACTGATGGTCTTGTCAGCAAGCCTGATGCCGTTGTGAGGGAATCAGAATGTTAGGGACATTCGTGTGAAGAATCCGGCCGTTACGAAATCGCTCTCATGAAACGGCGAATGGTTTTCCCTACAGATTCCTGTGGCGGAATGGTGAGGCGGACACGAAACTGCCTCAGACATCGTCCTTGTTGATCCTCGTTGTGCTCAGATCGTTTCACTCGACGACGCAATCGTGGTATGTTTCGTCCCTGACGGCTGAACCAGGCTATCAGCCTTCGCTTCCCGAGCATGACTATAAGCACTGAATAACGTTGTGGAATAATTGCGTTTAACCAAGGAGAGCCGTCCCCATGTTACTAAAGGGAAAAAAAGGACTCATCATCGGCGTGGCCAACAAGCACAGCATCGCTTGGGCTATCGCCCAGTCGGTTGCCGCCCACGGTGCCCAACTCTTCTTCAATTACCAGAACGACCGGCTGAAACAGAATGTGGAAGAGCTGGCCAAGACGTTGCCCGGTGCGCAGGCCTTCCCCTGCGACGTGAGCAATGACGGAGAAATTGCGGCCCTCATGCAGCAGGTGCAGAAGGACTTCGGCCAGATTGATTTTCTGATCCATTCACTCGCCTTTGCTCCACGTGAAGAACTGACCGGGGAATTTGTGAATACCTCAAGGCAGGGGTTCGCTATGGCGCTCGACATCAGCGCCTATTCCCTGGTGGCCGTCACGAGGGCGGCCATGCCGTTGATGACCGCCGGAGGTTCCGTGGTGACGCTCACGTATCTCGGGAGCGAGCGCGTGGTGCCACACTACAACGTGATGGGAGTTGCCAAAGCGGCGCTTGAAGCGACTGTGCGGTATCTGGCTTACGATCTTGGCCCGTTGAACATCCGGGTCAATGCGATCTCAGCCGGACCGATCAAGACCTTGGCCGCACGGGGCGTGTCGGGCATTACCAAGATGGTGGATCTCCACAAGGAAACGGCCCCGCTTCGACGGGCCACCGAGCAGGGTGAGGTTGGGGACACGGCGCTGTTCTTGGTAAGCTCGTTGGGGCGAGGGATTACGGGAGAAGTCGTCTATGTGGACGGAGGATTCAATATTCTTGGGATGGTCGTTCCTCCTGAGCAGGCAAATGCCTGAACGTTCGGCAGCCGACCTGTGTGAATTCGTCATGCGCTATACTAGTGTAGTAATTGGTGAGGATCCCATCCCGATGCGTGGGTTGCCCCTGAGGTTGCTGGTTGGTCGGTAGTTTTCAGGTACACACCACTCCTCTGATCAGGTCTGGGACAGGGTATCGATGAAGTTCCTTTTCGTTCTAGCCGTCACTGCCGGGTACTTGTTTCTGTGGCCAATGATGTCGCCTGCGTCGGATGCCGGGTCCACGCTTGCTACCCAGGCGCTGGAGGCCTGTAAGCAAGGGAGACTCGCCACTGACCGCGCCACACGCCTTGCCTATTTTCAACAGGGACAGACCTTGGGCGAACGGGCCGTTGAGGTGGACGAAGGCAATGCCGAGACGCACTTCGCACTCTTCTGTAACTTGGGCGAGCTGCTCCGCGTCGACGGAGAATCGCTGACGTCGATCTTTGGGCTTCGCCGCATGATGCACGAACTCGATCGAGCCCTCGAAATTAATCCCGCTCACATTAATGCGCTCTCCGCGAAGGGAACGCTCCTGGTGAAATTACCGGGCTTTCTGGGGGGAGATTCCGAAAAGGGCGAGCAGCTTCTCCAGCAAGTTGTCAGACAAGCTCCGAAGGCGGTGAATGCGAGGCTGGCGCTTGCTCGTGTCTGGTGCCAACACGGCCGACATCACGAAGCGGCGGCGATGGCATCGGATGCGTTAGCTCTCGCTCAGCAAGATAACCGCGTGGAATTCATCCCCGAGGCCCAAGCGCTGCTGCAGCAGGCGAAAAGCAGCGCGACCAAGGTTAAGCACTCTCGTTCCTAGTTCACCTCGGAGCAGGACCACTGTCTCCAAGCCGACTCGTTCGCATCTCCTGTCAATCGACCGTTCTTCTGAGTGTCTTCAACCGGCCCTGTCGCTTCTTGTGCTCAATCCGTCGGTTTTGAGAACCCTTAGTCGGCCTGGTTGGTTTACGCTTCTTGCGCGGGGTCGCTGCCCGTTGAATGAGCTCTCGTAGCCGAGTCAGAGCATCCTCGCGGTTGCGCTCTTGTGTACGAAACTGCTGTGCCTTGATCGTGATTACTCCATCGGCTGAGATCCGGTGATCATGGAGCTTCAATAAGTCATCCTTCAAAAGCTGAGGCAATGAAGATGCTCGGACGTCGAAGCGGAGATGGATCGCGGTCGCGACCTTGTTGACGTTCTGTCCACCGGCACCTTGGGATCGTACGGCATGGATCTCAATCTCATGATCGGGAATGGCGATGGAAGACAAGACCTGTAGCATCCATGACTAGCTAGCACAATCGATACATCTCTGCAATGGATCCAAAGCGTTCCGGGTGGATATGCACTCACGTGTCGGCATTTGCCCTGCTGTCAGGGTTCTTCCTACGGGCGCATTTTTTTGTGGCCTTACACATTATAAAAGCAGTACAACACTCCGTCGAGCAGAGACCCAGCATTTCCGAGTGACGAGAACGAGTAGATGACGTGAGCAGCGCTAGGAGCTAAGATTGGCCGGTACGATCCGGGTCCAGGATTTTACGGGTCTACGTGCATCCGCAGTCTGACTCACCCACATCCGCACATCACAGAAATAGAGGTGTCCCAAACCTGGTGTAAGCATTATCCAGAAGAGGAGGGTTTTATGCTGTTGCGTGCAGGAAGACTGTTGAATCGGAATTGGTTCGGGCTCGTGGGGATCGGGGTGCTGATCGGGAGCCTGGCGGGAATCGGTGTCACACCGGTGCAGGCGTATGAACAATTGGGGCCGAATACAAGGTCGGACTTCAGGCTCTGGACGCCCGTCTATCTGACCGTAAAACTGCCGTCGAAGTTCATAGCCTACATGGAGGCGAATCCTCGCATTGGGGACGATGTCACGAACATTGACCAGCTGTTACTCCGCCCCGCCATCGGCTACCAACTGACGGAGCATCTCTCCCTCTGGCAGGGGTATGCATGGGTCGGTAACTTCAATCAACCCCATACTCCGCCACAATCGCCGTTCTTCCAAGAAAGCCGAATCTTTCAACAGGCCATCTACACACAGAAATTCGGTGACTTTAGGTTTATGAGTCGTACCAGGATGGAAGAGCGCTGGATTGAGCATGCCGCCGGTACCGCTCTGCGATTCCGCCAAATGTTCAAGCTCTCGTACCCTCTCCCGGTCGCTCCGGACTGGGCGCTCGTCGTGTATGACGAAATCTTCATGAATTTGAATTCGGTCGACACCGTCGATGACGTGCGGCGAGGCGGCAAGGGACCAGGCGCCGGAATCGACCAAAACCGACTCTTTCTTGGTATCAACAAGACCTTTAATCAGTATTTCAATGTCGATATCGGCTACCAAAACCAGATGCTCAACAGCCGAACGCTCCATGGAAATGCGAATCTGATCAACCACATCCTCCTCTTGCAGTTTTATATCAATCTCTAGGAGGCTCTCAGCAAATAGGCGAAGCCCTGCTCGTAGCTCTTGTGAGCGCTTCGTCTCGTGAGACACGAGAATGCTGTGGCAGCGCTCAATTAAGTGCGGGAGGGGCAAAGCAGAGTAGAGGATGACGCAGGGCGAGTAGGAAAATTACCCGCCCTGCGTCGCGAGGTGCAAGGTCTACCTTCTGCGATGATGACTGTCGTGTCGCTTCGGGTTCTGATCCTGATCGACATGGAGATGGTTGTGAATCTCTACGGTGCGCGTCGCCGTGTTCTGGATGACACGGCTGTTCGCCGGAAAGAACGCCTCCAGCTTTTTAATTTGGGCAGGCGCCACCTTAAGAGGTTCAGATACCACGTACCAGCTGACCCCTTCGCTACAGGGTGGTGTCGTGAGGGAGCCAGCGTAGGCATAGACGTGGGGGTCATCGGCCGGAATCAATCGTGATGGATCCAGCCATTGGTCGGCACCGGCCTTGTTGTATGTATCGTGGTCATGCGGCGTATAGTCAATGATCTTCTGCAAGATCGGGTTGTCTCCGGTGGAGCCGTGGGAATCATCTAGCAGCACACCGAGCACGGCCAGCCTGCCGTCATCACGCTGATGCACGAAATGCAATTCCCCTGCGAACTGTTTCCCGGCAGGATAGTGATCCGTTACGACAATGTGTTCGCTCGGCGTATGGAAATGGAGCTGAACCAACGGGTACACGTCTTTCCCAATGAGCAGCGTTCCGGGGTAGCCCGGTGAGAAGGAGACCTGCACCGCATGTCCTGTATTTCGAAACACATAGACATTGTTTTCATCCGTTGCAAAGGCGGGTCCTTCAATTGTGCTGGTCGAAGGGGTGTACCGTACCGTAAGCGAGTTCACATGGTGCTCGCGTTCCGCCGGTGGGTTATTGTCGAGGCTCTGGGTCTTGGGGTTCACGCTGATCGGAGTAGGATTTGAGGTCACATTGATCGCGATTGGCGATTGATGGGTCCCGATTGCACACTCGGCGAAGACATATGGCAGGTTAGCGGCATTGGAACTTGGCTCACCGGAAATATTCGCCCAGAGGGTGCCATCGTGCCCCTGGCTCTCTTCTGTATGCTCCCAAAGAGATGCCGATGCAGGCAGGTTGGGTCCAATCAGGACAAGACCAAGAAAAAGCAAACCCATCGACGACTTTTGCATAAGGTATTCACCTCCGGGTTAACCGTCCAAGATACATTGGGGTTGATATTCTGGATAGACTGCAATGTCATGTGAGATGGAGCAAGCCCTGCATCATCAAGGCCGCATGGGCATACAGCGCACCGCTATGAGTCATCAGCCTGAGTAAGTGGTATTCGGGTTCTCGCAGACGAACATTTCGACGAGTCTTAGCAAGTGTGGATCCGACAGTCGGGAGCCGATGGAGTCGCAGAACTTGTGTCTGGTGGGATTGGGACTAACGGTGAAAGAAGCCTAAAGCTTTCCGAAAAGGCTGGAAAGACAAGGACGACGGACAACAGGATGAGACAGACCACTTCCTTCATGAGGCCTCCTATGATGACAATTTGGTCATAAGGGAAATCGGGCATCAGGCAGCTACTTCGCAGATCACCGTAACCACCTGCAACCCGAGACCCACGAGAATATCTAGATCCTTCCCCTCAGTACTTGCCCAAGGAGATGTCTCGGTTTTGCGACATCGCTGGAAGTCCATGCGCGTTGACGCCATGATCTATCCGTTGCCATTCGCCCGTTGCAGGCGGGGTGTGAAATCTCCGATCATTCGCGGTGGATAAGTTCTTCCCGTTGTCCTCTTTGCGGCAGAACGTTCGGCTCTCCAATGGGTAGTATCCCATCATGCCTTCATAGGGGAACGTGTCGGTTTCGATTTGTTCAGACCTCCAGATGTGAAGACATTGCGCAAGAAGGTGGGGAAGCACGACGCTCGGTGCTGAACTATTGGATTCCGGACGAGGTCCCACCATCTCTCCAACGACCGCAAGTGGATTGCCTACCTTCAAGAGGTCATCGTCTGGGAAACCAGTAAACACTATGGCGAATCTGAATGCCTCTTTCCGCCCAGCACTCGATGGACCATAGCCAAGATAACGATCCATTGGCTGCTCTTCTGCGAGAATGACAACACCCCCTGGTTTCGGAATGACTTCGGTAATCCGTCCTCCCAATTGCACTTTTGTGGAGGGCGCATGAGCACCGGAAGTGTAGCTTGCCTGGTCCTTCCACGCCGTGATGGCAGCGGTGTCGTTGGTGAGATCTTTCGTACTCTCAGGTGGAAACAACTGGGTAGTTGCGCAGGCGTTCAACCATAAACACATCGCAAGCAAGTAGATGGTACGCATGGCGAATCTCCTTCTTGTCGGGAAACCGGATCGGTGATGGCGCTCTCGCTTCGCATAGGTGACCAGCTTGTTCCATCGTGAGTCTCCGGTTTGTACCTTGTGCAAAGTGTTTGCCTGGTTGTTCCGCCAGCGGGCGGGGAAAATCGATTCCAAAGAATCTCAGGACTTAGAATGATGAGGGTTCTACTTTTTCGACAAATAGGGATGGGGAGATGCGTGGACATCCTGCCCGAAAGGAAGAAGAGAGCGAAAACGCACAAGTCAAACGGTGCGCAATATTAAAATGACGATTGTTTCTTAGTTCACAATCCTGCATCAGTTCATGGGATTCCCTCCATTGACCCCCAGCATCCCTATAAAAGAGCGTATTCGCACTGTGCGGAGAGGGCGAAATAGCACCTTTTATCTTGATTCTGCGTTTTCGACTTTGTCATAGTAGGGGCCGTTTACGGGCTGGGTGATGCCGCTAGTGAGCACAGTCTGGACACCCTGAATATGTCGACTCAAGGAGCCATCGGGTCCGTATTGTCAATCGACAGACTGCCTCATCGCCCTCACCCTCAACACACCACCCCGGCAGTGGATGCATCACTCATCGGCTAACACTGATCGCCAATGGTGGCCGATATCGGTGATGGCTCGTGAGGTGTTTCGGAGGATGTGAAAGGACGTGGAATGCTGCTGAAGGTCTTGTTGTTTACATTGATGTTGTTGGTCTAGTCGGCACGGCAGCGCATGGGCAGCCGGTCACTCGGTCGTGTGAACAGTGGAACCGATAGCCTACCGTTTTGTGAGCGGACGCGGAAGGGAAGTAGGAATGCCGTGGACGATCTGGTTTTTGCTCATCATCTTTTCGCTGGGCGGACTGTCTGAAGCGTTGGCAGAGTGGTCTGTTATGGCAAGTGGCAACGTGTTTTACACAGATGACGTCGCCCTATTTTCAGCTACACGCCGATCAGGCCTCGATGGCGACCCCTCCCAACCGGTCCTGGACGTGACACGTACCGGACTCGGGTCCGACATGGTCTTTGAACCGGGGTTCCTCATCGCGAATTCGATCACGACCGGTCTGGGCCGCACCGATTTTTCCATCAAACCTCAAGGGTTTATTTTTGCGGTGAATCCCGAGTGGAGCCAGGCCAGCGTCGCTCTTGAAGCCTTACATTCATTTACTCCCAACACCGCACTTCGACTTCGCTACTTTGTGGCCCCTGACCAACTGCTTGGGAACAGCGAGGTCAGTCTTGCGGAACCGGAAGTCTTCGCGAATGAGAGAGTAACGTCGCACGTCGGATACGTCAGGCTTGAACAGCGACTGTCTGAAAATTGGGAGTTCCGAATCCAAGGGCGAGTTGGAAAGCGAATCTACAACGAGACCTTTGCCCGACGTAATACGACATTCTGGACCATCGGCCCCCATATCTTTTGGCGAGTCAGAGAGCATCTCAGGCTTTTCGCCGGCTACCATTTCGAACGGGGCTTAGCGAGCCACCGGCGGGACTTCGAACCAGAAGAAGACAATTCTTATGTTCATCATTTCGTTGCGGTCGGGCTGGATGCCGAGCTCATGCCGCACCTCGAATTAGAACTGGACTTTCACTATGAACGAAACAATTGGAGCAGTGGAATTCGCGGAGATGAAAGAAACGGGGAACATGAAAATATCTTTCAGGGGACCGGGAGACTTCTCTACCAGCTGACGGATCAGACCGCGGTGGCGCTCTATGTTCAGAGAGTGAATCGTCGGGTCAATATCCATCAGACAGTCGATCACAACACGAACGCGGGTGTTGGAGTCATTCACAGGTTCTGAGCAGCATATGGTCGATGGTAGCTCTATAAGGCCGCCTCCATCCCCCGATTCGATTGCGTTGGCTCTACAGGTAACGACTCGTGCAGTTTAATCAAACTGAGGGAGGATTCATCATGAGGGCATTCTTGTTGGTACTTGCTGGGGTTGCTTTAACCCTATCGGTAAATTCTTCATATGCGGGTGAGTCTGGGGCTGTTCATTGGGGCTACGATGGAGACCATGGGCCGTTGCACTGGGGTGAACTTGGTCCTGAATTTTCCCTCTGCGGAAAAGGCAAGTCCCAATCTCCAATAGATCTGTTGCAAGGACACAAGATTGCCCTCGAGGGCATCGAATTTTCCTACAAGGATGCGCCCTTTCATGTCATCAACAACGGGCACACGTTGCAGGAACTTGAACCTCTTTCAGAAACGGTCAAGTCCCGATACCCGAAGCACGGACAGACGGTAATGCATTTTGAGAAAGACAGCACAATCGTCTTCGACGGCGACCTCTACCTCTTGGAACAATTCCACTTCCATGCTCCGAGCGAGCATACCATTGATAACAAGCACTATCCGATGGAGCTCCACCTCGTACACCATAACGAGCGGCATGAAGCGGCGGTCGTGGCTGTCTTTATGACCGAGGGCAAACACAATCCCTTCTTCGAAACGTTCTTGAACCATGCGCCGAAAAAAGTCGGGGAATTCCTGGAAGATCGTGAACATGTGATCAATCCCGCTACGCTGATGCCGAAGAGCCGTTCTTACTATCGTTACTTCGGATCCTATACAACCCCTCCCTGTACCGAAGGGGTGATCTGGGCAATAATGCATGAACCGATCGAAGTTTCGGCTGACCAAATTCAACGCTTTCGTTCGCTTGTGGGTCATGACAATGCTCGCCCAATCCAGCCGTTGCACAAGCGTTTCGTGCTGGAATCAAATTATGTGGAAACTGCGGCTCAGATAAAATAGTGAGCCTGCTGGCTCGCTGTGTATAGTCGGTTGGGAGACGACAGAATCATACTGATGTTCCTCCTGGGAGCGCAGTACATAGTTGCGTGGTGCCGGGCGCTAAAAATTCCGACGACCTATTTGAGGAGGGAGTTTGTGTATGCGACTCTTAATTCGAACTGTGCTGGTCGTGTCAGGATTAATGCTGCCGGGTATGAGTCTACATGCCGCTGAGTCGGAACCCATCACGTGGGGTTATGAAGGAGATGTTGGACCGTTTCGGTGGGGAAGCCTGGGGCCAGAGTTTTCCCTCTGTGATAAGGGCATGTCACAATCCCCTATCGATCTCTTGCACAGTCACAAAATTGGGCTCGACGACATTCAGTTTTCCTACAAGGATGCCCCGTTCCATGTGATCAACAACGGTCATACCTTGGAAGAGCTCGAACCGCTTTCGGAAACGGTGAAATCCCGGTACCCGAAGCACGGCCAGACGGTGCTCCATTTTGACAAGGACAGCACCATTGTAATGGATGGGGATCTATACCTCCTGGAACAATTTCATTTTCATTTTCCGAGTGAACACACGGTTGATCAGAGGCACTACCCGATGGAACTCCATCTCGTCCATCACAACGCGCGGCATGAAGCAGCAGTGGTGGCCGTCTTCATGGAAGAGGGTAAACACAATCCATTCTTTGAAACGTTCTTGGCGCACGCGCCGGCCAATGTCGGTGAAGTGGTCGATGATCATGAACATTTCGTGAACCCGAATGATCTGTTACCCAAGGGACGATCCTACTACCGCTATTTTGGTTCCTATACCACCCCACCCTGCCACGAGGGTGTCATTTGGGCCGTGATGCACGAACCTATTCAAGTGTCGGCGGAACAGATCCAACGGTTCCGCTCCCTGTTGGGTCATGACAATGTGAGGCCGACGCAACCGCTGCATAAACGTTTTGTGCTGGAATCGCACTAACAGCGGTAAGGCAATGCGGACGCGATAGCGGCTCCTGTTGAGGGCCCCGATCCCCATCCCGGGCCCTCACATCAGGGCGGCCGTGTCTTTGACTCCCCCTCCCTTCGAGGCATTGTGAAGGGCGAATGGTCTCAGGCATAAGTGGAACCTGCGATTGACGTTTAATCACGACCATGTCTCAAATCCTCAACCTGAGCCGCCACACCAGTGATGAAGATGCCCAGCACCTGACCTCTCTCCTGATCTTCCATCTCGTTGAACGGTGTGGAGGGCAGCTGCAATTCACCGCGGAGGAAGTTCGACAGATCCGGAAGGAGCTTGCCACCAAGATGGTGCAGATCCAGCTCGGAGATGACGTGCGGCTTCGGATCATCAATCGCCTACCTGAACTTTCTTAGACCCCTCCTGTTTCCCCTGGCAGCTACGTGATTTCCTCCTCCTGACGAAGCTCAGTGTAGATTGCACGATCTCTGTACCTTTCAGCTCCAAGGACGGTTCCCTTGGCACCGTCGCTTCGTCTCGTACTAATCATCAGGTTGATGATCACCAACAATACCAGCACCATGCTCTATGTTCGACTCGATGACAGATGCTGGAATCTGGAGAGCGAAGAACCAGGATTGCCCGAGGAATTCGAAGCCACAGTAAGTTCGAGTAGGGGCAACGGACGCGGCAGGCAGCTGATGGCGACAAACCGGTGAGCCGCACGGTGTGCGATCGAAGCGGAATATCATTCTATCTCGATCGTCATTGCGGTATTGCGCACCGTATGACATGTGCGGTTTCGCTCTCTTCTTCACTTCGCACAGGATACCCGCGGGACTACCCATCATCACTGAGCAGGAAAATATCCTGGCTCCATGTTCTAAACGCTGAGATTCTTTCAGATCAATGCAACCTCCCCGATGGTTGAAAGAACTGGGCAAACACTTTGCACAGGGCATAATGGCAGGTAGGGGACATGATGTGATGACAACAATACGAACCCCTTCGATACTCTCGTTCGATATGGAAACGATAACCTCCTTGGGAAATCAGATGTCCATTAGGCAAACCGACCAGGATCTCTGGAAAAAGATCGCTTCTCAAGGACCACACCACTTGACCATTGTTGAAGGTAGTAATCTATGAATAAGCTCGTACAAATTGCCTTGAAAAAACCCTATACCTTCGTCGTTCTCGCCATCCTGATCTTGGTCTTTGGCGCCTTGACCATCGTCGAGGCACCCACCGATGTCTTCCCGAATATCCAAATGCCAGTCAGTTCTGTCGTCTGGTTGTACGATGGCCTAATGCCGCAGGAAACCGAGGGCCGGGTCACACGTGTCTTTGAGCAGATGCTCACTCAGACAGTCGAAGGCATCAAAACCATCGTGAGCACGTCGTATTTCGGTCACTCTATTATCAATATTTTCCTCCAGGATGGAGTCGATCTGGCGGGAAGCGAAGCTGACATCGTCGGCATATCCCAGACGTCCGTAAAGGCATTACCACCAGACGTTGCCGCTCCGATGGTGATGCGGTTGTTTCCATCTCAAGTACCGGTTGCCGTAGTACAAGTCGAATCGGATGTCCAGACGCCAGCGGAACTCTATAATCTTTGCGTTATGCGCATACGTCCCATGCTCGTTACCATCCCCGGCGCGATCCTCCCTCACCCGTACGGCGGCCAGGATATGCAGGTTATGATCAATGTCGATCAAGATAAACTGCGGGCCCGTAACCTTACGACGGAGGATGTCCACCAAGCCATTGAGAGGCAAAATCTCGTGCTGCCAGGTGGAGATATGAAGATCAAGGAGACAGATTGGCTCGTCTTAACGAATGCATCTCCATTAAAAATTGAGGAGTTCGACGATATCCCGATCAAGCGAGACGGCAACTCTTTCATACACTTGAGTGACGTGGCCACGGTCCGCCTTGCCGGACGCGTCCAAACCAACTCTGTCTTGGTCGACGGTAAGCAGGCCGTCATTGTGGTCGTGATGAAAAGCAGTGAAGCATCGACCATCGATATCGTGGACGGCATCAGAAAAATGCTCCCCCGCATCCAAGAGGTTGTCCCTTCGGATGTGAAGGTAAGTCTCCTCAGTGACTCCTCCGTCTTCGTCAGGGATGCCATTGCCGATGTGGTGCATGAAATGGTCATTGCTGCCGCGCTGGTCGGTTTTATCGTTCTCCTCATGCTCGGCTCATGGCGTCCGACGGTGATTGTCCTCACCTCAATCCCCCTCTCCATTCTCAGCTCGCTCATCTGTCTCCATCTGCTCGAGGAGTCGATCAACATCATGACGTTGGGTGGACTTGCATTGGCTGTCGGTATTCTCGTCGACAATGCAGCGGTCATGATCGAGAACATTGATACGCACCTCGCCATGGGTAAACCGCTAGAAGAGGCGATCATCGATGCCGCCAATCAAATTATTCTCCCGACGTTTGTGGCCACGCTTGCCATCACGATTGTGTGGGTTCCCCTGTTCCATTTGAGCGGCATCGCCGGCTGGGTGTTTCCCGCGATGGCTGAGGCCGTCGTCTTCGCGATGCTCGCCTCCTTTATCCTGACCTACACCCTGGTTCCGACCATGGCCAAGTATGTCCTGAAAGTTCATCATGCAGCCGGGCCAGAAGGCGGCATCTTTGCCCGATTCCAGCACGGTTTCCAAAATGCATTCGAACGATTCCGTGACGGGTACGTTGCGCAGTTGGAGACTGTGATCGCTCATCGTGTGGGCTTTGTCGCGATCTCCATGCTGCTCGCATCAGCATCATTCATCCTGTTCTACTTCGAAGGTCAAGAGTTTTTCCCTCAAATCAAAGGGGGGTTGTTGCAGATGCACATGCGGGCACCACTCGGTCTGCGGATCGAAGCTGCTGGTCGCATTGCGGCTCGTGTCTCGGACGATATCAAGGGATTCTTCCCAGGTAACGTCGACGCAATTGTCAGTAATTGCGGACTTCCGGTCGGAGCGCATAACCTCGCCTTCATTCCTACGCCGACGATCGGTACGCAAGATTGCGACCTTACCATCACATTGAAGGATCAAAGAACTCCAGTGTGGGAATACCGGAAGATGCTCCGGGAGCGTTTATCAGAGCGCTACCCAGGGACAGAATTCACATTTCAGCCTGCCGATCTCACAGATAAAATCCTCAACTTCGGTTCTCTCGCACCGATCGACCTCCAGGTCAACGGGCCGGACCTGTATGCCAATTATGCCTACGCGCAAAAATTGGCCGGGAAATTCCGTCAAATCCCGGGAGCCGCTGATGTGTACATCTATCAAACGATGTTTCAACCGACAATCCTGGTTGAGGGCGACCGGAGGTTCGCCCTTGGTCTAAATTTGAACCAGAAGGACTTCGGCTTCAACATGCTCTTGGCCACGGCCGGCAGCCAGCAGATTGACCAAAAGTATTGGCTCGACCGTTCGACGCAACAGTCGTATCGACTTAACGTTTATACCCCTCAACCCCAGCTGGCAAGCATCGGAGACCTCCAGACCATTCCGGTCGCTCCAGAAGACCGTGGCCATGACGAAGGTGGTGGAATGGGCGTGCAGCTCCTCGGCAATATGACGAACCTCTCTCTGATCGGCACGCCGGGTGTTGTGACACACCGGAACCTTCTACCGATGATCGACGTGTTGGTATCAGCGGAGGGACGGGACCTCGGTAGCGTCCTGGCAGACGTTCGAAAAATTTCGGAGAGCATGAAAGATGAACTGCCGCGTGGTGCAGAAGTTGAAATTCATGGTCAGTCCGAAGTCATGCACGATGCATTTGTGGAGCTTGGCGGTGGTCTTTTCATTGCGATTCTGCTGGTTTACCTGCTGATCGTCGTCAATTTTCAGTCGTGGCTTGACCCCTTCATCATTATTACTGCCTTGGCGGGTGCGTTTGCAGGTATCGCATGGGCACTATTTATTACGCACACCTATATTTCGGTCCCGGCCATGACAGGAGCCATCATGACGATGGGAACGGCGACTGCCAATTCAATCCTCCTCGTCGCCTATGCGCGTGAGCGGCTTGCGGTTCACGGGGATGCTATTCGCGCGGCAGTCGAGGCTGGTAAAGCTCGTATTCGCCCGGTCCTGATGACGGCCGCCGCGATGATCTTCGGCATGCTCCCAATGGCCATGGCGAATTCCCAAAATGCGCCACTAGGCCGCGCCGTCATGGGAGGGCTGACGGTTGCGACGTTGTTTACACTGTTCTTTGTTCCGTGTGTCTACGCCATCATTTATAACCGCCGAGCGGTTCTCCAGAAGGAGCATGCCTGATATGAGCAAGTTAGTTGGAAAAATCATCCTAGTCCTTGGCTTCATCGCGTTCCTGGTAATCCTTTATTACCGCTTCAATGAGGGACAGCACGAAGCAGTTGCACTGCAGAAAAGCGCGATAGAAAACGCCGTTACTCCAGTGGCTCTCACGCAGATCAAACTATCAGAGCCGACCGATTCCATTACCCTTCCGGGGACCATTGAAGGGTGGTATGAGGCACCCATCTATGCTCGTGTCGAGGGCTATGTAAAAGCCTGGCACAAAGACTACGGGGATAGTGTCAAGAAAGGAGACATTCTCGCGGAGCTGAACACACCAGATCTCGATGCTGAGTACAGACAGGCGCTTGCGGATCTACAGTCTGAACGAGCCAAGAATGACCTGGCACAACTGACTGCTCAACGTTATGTGGCCATGCGGGAGCACCAAGCCCTTTCAGAGCAGGCCATTTCTGTGCAACTGGCGGAGGCGAAGGCCGAAGCGGCCAAGGTCGCGGCGGCGGAGCAAAAGGTGAAGAACATCGAGGCGTTCATCGGGTTCAAAAAGATCACGGCTCCCTTTGATGGAGTCGTCATTCAACGAAATATCAACGTCGGTGATTTGGTCTCCAAAGAGGGGAGTATCAGCACCCCAAAGGAGAAGACCAACCTCTTTACCGTTGCAGTAGTAGACAAACTCCGTCTCTTTGTGAACGTTCCATCACGCTTCGGACCATTCCTGAACCAGGGGTTGAAGGCGAATGTGACTGTTCCCCAAATCCCCAATCGGCACTTCACGTTCGACTTCCTGACTGTGGCGAAGGGGTTTGATGTGAATACCCGCACGGCGGTCACAGTTTTCACGATAGAGAACAAAGACCGTGCCCTCTGGCCTGGCTCCTATGCAACCGTCCGGCTGACGGCCCCAGTGGAATCAGGGGTGATGACGATTCCCACGAGTGCCTTGGTGTTTCAAGAGCATGGAACCCAGGTGGCTGTTGTGACAGAGGACGATCGAGTGCATTTCAAAGGGATCGAAGTCACAAAAATTCTAGACAATGTCATTGAACTGACATCCGGAATATCCGAGCGCGATCGGATCATCAACAACCCCAGTGCCGCACTGCTCGAGGGGGATAAGGTACGAGTCGTGACGCCGGCAGCCGGCTATGACATCGTTAACCCACAAGCGAAGGTGCAGGAACCATCGGTGTCGCAACACTAAATTGTTAACCTTTTAAGACGTAGATCGTATGAAGACCATGACAAATTGCTACTGGTGTGCGAACAAACTGACCGCAACAGCCGGCTGGACGGCCTGGATCGGGCGCAGTGCCCTCTTGTTCATGATCCTCAACTTGTCTGCTTGCGGCTGGTTCCCGGCCGTGAATCTGGCCCCCACGTATGAGCCGCCGCAATATGTCGTGCCTGATTCCTGGCAGGGGTCGAGTCCCTTCGTGGTAGCCAACCCGTCCGATGAAGCGCTTCGACCGGACTGGTGGAAGCTCTACGACGATCCAACGCTGGATCGCCTGATTGAGCAGGCCATGGCGGCCAACCCTGATCTGCATGCCGCCGCCGAACGCTTCGTGCAAGCGCGCGATATTATGATGGCGGCGCGATCAGAATACTTCCCACGGCTCGGCCTGGACATGGGTGCCTCCCACAACCGGCAGTCGTTCGATCGGCTTTTCCGACCCGAGAACAGTCCCCTGCAGTCGAGCACGGTGGACCCCGGAGGGATTGCCTCCTGGGAGCCTGATTTCTGGTCAGCGCTCCGCAACGCCACGCAGGCCGAAATCTACCGGGCAGAAGAACGTGCCGCTGAATATGGGTTGGCCAGACTGAGCCTCCAAGCTGAGGTCGCGGCCAATTATTGGGTCGTCCGCGGCTTCGATGCCCAGACCGCCATCTATAAGCAATCGATCGACCTCTACAACGATACGCTGAATGTCGTCAAGACGCAGTTCGCTGGAAAAATCGCCTCGGCGCTCGATGTGGCTCGTGTTGAATCGCTGCTGTACGGCACAGAATCCAAATTAGCGCGCATTGAAGGTCAGCGGAAGGTCGCGGAACAGGCCATCGCGGTCCTGGTCAATGTCGCCCCGGACAGTTTCTCCATTGAGCCGATTGAGGAGCTCCGGGTGGCCAAATTTGTGATTCCGACCACGCTTCCGTCCACCCTCCTCGAACGGCGGCCGGACGTGGCCATGATGGAACGACGCATGGCCGAGGCGAATCGGATCATTGGTATTGCACGGGCGGCGTTCTTCCCGAAAGTGTCCTTTAGGCTGACGGGAGGATTTGAAGAGAAAGGCCTCGATTTGATTAAAATTGCCAACAGTTTCTGGTCCTATGGCGCGGCGTTTGAGTTGCCATTATTCCAGAGCGGGTACCGCCGTGCACAATTACAACAGGCCTGGTCGGCCTATCGCGAAACGGAAGACTTGTATCGCCAGACCGTCTTGAAAGCCTTTCGTGAGGTGTCGAACAACTTGACGATGACCAATCGTCTAACCAGCGCGGCCGAACGACAGGAGGCAGCGGTGGGGGCCAATTTCAAAACCCAAAATCTCACGCTGCAGCTCTATCGCGGGGGCTTGGCAAACAGTCTGGAAGTGATTTATGCGCAGCTCGGGACCCTCGAGGCTCGCATCAGCTCGGTGGAAATTAAGACGGAGTTGTTGAAATCTTCCGTCGAGCTGGTTCGTGCATTTGGTGGGGGGTGGAATCGCGGGCAACTGCCGGCGGATGACGAGATTCAACCGTTTGGCATTTTCCAATATTCCGATCTGGATAAACCAAACTCGGCCGGTGGTATCGATGTCAATACAGGTGAATCATCAAAACCATTTAATAATTTGACGAAGCCTCAGGTCCCATGACTAAACGTCGGTACAGGTGGAATAGTCACTCGCTAATGGTTTGCTTGGGCATTTCAACTCCGGTAGGCAGTTTAGGGAATATTGACGATCTCTAGGGCCATGTTACCCGAACCGCCCATATTGTAAGGCAAAAGAGGGAACTATGAAGTGGACCACTACTCTGACAATTGTTTCAACCATCGCGCTTTCTTGTCTGCCAATAAAGAGCGACGCAGCTGATGTTCCAGGCGTTTCTGCCGAAACGGTTGCAGACTATATCCAGGCTGTGGTGCAAAGCCATCGAGCCTTCTACACTGGTCATGTCGTTGACTTGTTGGAGGAACAGGGGGTTGCGAGAGCCGGTGGTGAATGGAGTACTCAGAAGAAGACCATTCCTTTGCCGGTTCAGATCGTGAACGAAACAAATCAAATGTTTTCGATCAAATTCAGTGGCCTCCGTTACCAACTGATAAGCCTCTGGCCCATTAATCGAAAAAATAGTCCACGGGATCAAATCGATAGGAGCAGCCTTGAAACTCTGAGCGCCAGGCCGGAGCGGCCCGTGACTCGGACGGTCAAGATAGATGATCAGTTATACTTCCATGCCATTTATCCTGACTTTGCTGTCAGTGCGTCCTGTGTGGCTTGTCATAATGGTCACCCAAACAGTCCCAAAAAAGACTTCAAAGTTGGTGACATTATGGGCGGTTTAGTCATTGAATTCCCCTTGGGCACTCAATGAGTGTTCTCCAGACCTCAACGCAAGCGTTAGCGATTGGAGAGATGGGTGCCTTGTAAGACGACAGAAGAACGATTCTTTTTGGATAGATAGGATGGGCATTGTGACTGTGGGACGTTTCGTGGCTAGAAAAATAGAAAATGGGTAACATGGGAGGTCAAATTCCATCGAGAGGAGTCACCATAGGAGATCGGTTATAGATGAAGGCGTACAATCGCTGAATATCAGTCGACCACGACTCGCAATCGAGGATCCCTATGAGAAAAGATCACAGGCATATGCAGATCAAAGGGCTTATTATGGAAGATAGTGGGGGGAAAGAATTCGTGATGGTGTGCGATTCGCCGACGAATCCTTCGGGTAAGGTCTTTTCGCTGAGCGGTTGGCAACGGAAGCGACTCGTACCATTACGGTACACGGAACGAGAGCATCAACAAGTTGTGACAGCGGCCCTGCTCTCACTGGGTCATCTCCTGGAGAATATCCAGAAGTTTGGTGGATAAAGCTGCATTACTCGTCTTCTGCACCGATCGGTCTCAAGTCGTTTCGTTGACGAACCACCACCCTGTCCTGGTCAAGTGAAACACAATCTAGCCAATTCAGAAAGTACAGCGATCGCCCATTCGAAGGGTGTGGGAGACGCAGCTCCCCTCTCTTGGTTTGGAGAACGATGAACAGCATTGATACGCGCATTCCAGAGGGAATCCATACTAAACGCAGTCGACATCATCGTGTGCGCATCTTGGGGGTCTCTCTCGGGAATGCGTCAACAAAGTACACAGGGGGATTCGTAATCTTGACAGCTGCACCGCATCGCGGAGAAGAAGTAAGACAGCCAAATTAGTTAGGATGGGTCTCTCAAATCGAACTTGTTTAAAAGGGCTGGAGATACCTCGGTGTGGTCAACGTCATCAAGACGGAGTCTGAGCGAAACAATCGAAAGGCCATTCGTGGAAGCTGAGCCTGATCTCGCTGTTGTTGAAACCTCCGTCGTCATTGACGAGAACATCACAAAAGCCGTTCAGGAAATAATCAAATCAATTCCCGACAGGGAAATGAGAATAGCTTAAAAGGAATAGGGCGTCCCCCTGAATTCTTTAAGCGTTCGGCGTGAAAACTCCTCAAAGCACTGGTGGCTTTATCCACTTGATCATCCGGGAGCACAGCGACGATCACGGAATTCCTTCCAGGGTAGAAGAAGGACCCAACCACGTTCCCTGTTTCTCCTTTCCCCGTGGCATTGTCGATGAGAGTATACGCGCTGATGCCGCTTTGGCGCATGGCCTCTTCCAGATCATTGGTCATTGATGAACGAAACACGATCAATAGTGCAACCATAAATAATCCTTGCTTTTTGAATTTTGTGGTTTCCGTTATGACTCTACTCTCACCATAGGTGCGATACCACTAACGGTGGTCAGAACACCGCTTTCTTGTGTTTCTCTACAACCTGAACCTCTCCTAAACTGATTGGGTAAGGAACTGATAGGCCCTCACGGGGGTGAGGTCAAATCGGTTCCTTGGGTCCTGAAGGTCAAGATTAACGGGCTTTCCCCCGCTAGCCCAAACTGGGCGATCATCGGTGGCCGTAGCCCATCATCTACAAATGTTTTCAGATCGCTCTCCGCCACGCTGTGCTGGTCGACGACCTTGCGAGACACGGAGCCGTCAAAAAATCCGGTCCTCATACGCAGTTCCCATGTGCCAAGATAGGTGCATCCCCGAGGGCTGACTGTGAAGCTAGCCGGTAGGATTGCTTGCCAAATACCCAAGGCTGTATCGAAACTAACCGCAGTGAGTTGGTAGGAACCGGCCGGCAATTTCACCACGAATGGCCCCTCACGAGGGAGGCGGTCGATTACAAACTCCTTCCCTAACGACTCTTCCTTGAGTCTCCACTGAATATGAAATGGGGTGCGAAATGGCTGATCTGGAGACGCAAGCTTTTCACCGCTACTTCCCATGAGCTGAATACGACCAAGAACCAAACCTTCGTCGGACTCCAGCGAACCGGTTGATCCTGGTTCCATCGGAGAGCGGACAGATGCGCACCCAAGTGTCACAGCAAGACCGAAGCAGAGAAAGGTTACGAAGAACCTCGATCCGTTGAATACTTCAACATTGCTCTTGCATTGCATTGCTATCTGGGCCACCCAGCGTCTCATGGCATCCCCTTCCGTAGAAGAACGGCTCGCACTAAAACGGTGTGGTTATGATGAAACTTCCCATCTCATGCTCCATAAACACGAGAACACCGACGCCCGGTTTTCGCTTTCTTCTCCGGAGACCTACTACGGAATTGGTTGAGCAAAAACCGAGCCGTTGATTGTTGGTGGGCCTGTAAGGAAGATTCGTAGAATCTCAAACATTGGAATCAGTGAAACTTTCTTCTTCGAATAGTGCCAGGGAGCATCTAATAGCGTCAAAATCCATCGCTCGGTATGGTATCGCACGGTGTGAAGAGTGCGAACTCGCTCCTTTTGATGAGTGGGTAGCCATCCTTCGGTGTCCATTGTCATACATTTGGTTGTAGCGACAGCATGAATGTCTGCGAACAGACTCTTGGTAGGACCGAGGGACAGAAAGCCTCTAAATGTCTAGCCATGAGCGACCACGCACGATTCGCTCCAGCAACTACCGCACATTACAGTTTCAGCAGGGCCAAATCGGACGGGGCAGTTCATTAGGAATGTAATGGACCGCGTGGCAATCTGGAACCCTCGGGCTGATCGCAGAAGTGAAAGCATGAACAGACCATGAACTCATCAGCATGGCATCACATGTGCTTTAGACAAATCATGAGTACATAGCTGTGCAGCTATTCAGGTAAGGAACATGAAACTCCTCAGGTGAAGATCTAGTGCATAGTTTCAACGAGACCTTTATTGGGAGTCCACGAAATCGGAAAGTGGGAGACATGGTCAATTGGAAACAGCGCGCCTATCGAAGGTGGAGAACCCACAAAACGGAATTCCAGGGCTGAAGTTCTGGCGTAACGATCTATTGGCCGGCTTACAGGTCGCGTTGCTAGGGCTCCCGCTATCGTTGGGCATTGCCATAGCCTCAGGAGCGCCTCCGGTCGCCGGTGTGATTTCCGCCATCATGGCTGGAGCTGCCTTCCCTTTTCTTGGTGGAGCCTATATTACGATCGCCGGTCCTGCAGTAGGACTAGCACCTGCCTTGCTGGCCGGTATGTATGTACTCGGTCAAGGAAATCTAGAAGTGGGCTATCCGCTGGTACTGGTGGCCGTATGTCTTTCTGGTGTACTCCAGGTGGTACTGAGTATGTATGACGCCGGACGACTCGCCATGTATTTCCCAAGCTCTGTTATTCAGGGCATGTTGATGGCCATCGGGCTGCTAGTTATCATCCAGCAGCTGCCCGCCCTCCTAGGCCATCAGGTTCCCTATACGAACAGTGTTCCAGACGCTCTTCTTCGGCTCCCCGATCAGGTCATGACCCTCAATCTAAAAGTTTTTGCCGTCGGAGCCATCGCCCTGGTCATCCTCTTCACCATGTATAACAGTAAGATCAAGGAACAGCGATGGGCGAACACCGTCCCTGCTCCACTACTCGTCGTCCTTTGGGGAGGAGTCGCTGGGTGGTTCTTCCAATTCCCCTCTGGATACTTGATCTCTGTTCCCGATGATATCCTACAACAGGGCGTGCGCTTCCCAAGTTTCGCCTCTGCATGGGCCCACCCGGAGCTCTGGTTCACGCTCTTGGTCACCGTGTTGATACTCACGTTGATCAACGCCGCCGAGTCGTTGGCCACCATCCTCGCGATTGACAGGATTGATCCCTTCAACCGAAGGTCGGATCCCAACATTACGCTGCGAGCAATGGGGATCTCCACGGTGCTCTCTGGTTTAGTCGGGGGGTTGATGATTATTCCGGGAGGAATCAAAAGCACGGCCAACATGTTAGCCGGGGGGAAAACGTTGTGGGCGAACATGTACTACGCCGTATTCATGGCCATTATCCTATGGTTTGGGAGCGCACTGATCAATCGAATCCCTCTGGCTGTCCTAGCCGCGCTACTCATTTTTGTCGGTTGGAAACTATGTAATCCATCGATTTTTCACCGCATTCTCAAGATCGGCAAGGAACAGATCGTCATCGCACTTGCCTGTGTTATAGTCACCTTGTTCACCTCAAATCTCCTGCTTGGTATTTTGATAGGAGTTATGACGAAGGTTGCCCTCCTTTGCCGCGATGTGGTAGTGGCCCTAGCCTTCGATTCACGCTTCCGCTCAATCACGCATGATTCCTTCTACGCGTACCTCATCGAATCCCTAAAGGAATTATTCCGCGATCCCGTCATTCGTATCGGAGACGGTCGAATCTCGAGTGAACCCTCGCTCATTATCTGTGAGTCTGGTGGCCACATGCATCACCCCTATAAGGTGTATCTCTCATCGATCAGCTGCATGAACATCTTGAGGCTTGATGCACGTCTGAGGGAGCTCTTGCGGCATGTTCCCCCAAAGCATAATTTGATGTTGATCCTCCGTGGACACGTGGTGGACCACACGGCTATGGAGTATTTGTATTATTTTCGACAGTACTGTTTCTTGGAGGGATATAATTGCATTATCGTCGGGAGTGAATATTTTGTTCCTCATTCAACACATGCGTTGGCCTACCGAGTGAATCACACTCATGAGAATGCGGCCTAAATCTGCGGCTAATGTAATGCGTATCGAGAATGGTTGTCCTGAATCTGGTGCCTACCACAGGTCCATAACCGGAGAGGGAAAGTTTTCCGCGACCGTTGTCTTGTGTGCCTTCTCAATCGCGTGTTGTCGCAAAGGCCTGTACCAAGCTGGGTCGGTTCATATGGAGACGTGATTATTCGATGTGGAAGTAATTTGCTCAACGCGTTCGAAGCTGGAAGGCCAGAGAGATAACTCTCCACAGACTTCACCGTTCCGGTTCTCAAGAAAGTGGAGGCGACCAAGTGGAAGGCAGCCGAACGGTCCAAGTAGCTTCTCATCTTATGGGAGGAGCATCGCCTCATGCAGGTTAGCATTTTCTTGGTCGATGACCAGCCGGCCTTTCGTGCTGCACTGGGGAAACGTCCCTCCAGAACACAGCATCATGTGCGGTCGTTTGAGTCAGGGGAAGAGCTCCTCAATGCAGTCGAGCAAGACCCACCCGATCTGATCATCCTGGACCTCAAAATGCCAGGTATGGATGGCATCCAAGTTCTAGAAGCCCTGCATACGAAGTCGCCAGACGCTCTGGTCGTCCTGCTGACCGCCTATGGGACAGTGGAAGATGCCGTTGAGGCGATGAAACTCGGGGCGTTCGACTTTCTCATTAAAACAGTCGACCTCGAAGACGTCGAGCGGGTCGTCACTCGGGCCATCAACCATATTCTTCTGCGGCGAAGAGTCGCCTATGAACAACAGCACCAAGCCGACCAGTACGCCTTAGGTGACCTCATTGCGTTGAGTCCCGCAATGAGAGCCTTGGTCGGGCAGCTGCGTCACTTGACACAACTCCCGAATGTCCCTGTCTTGCTGATGGGGGAAACCGGTACGGGGAAAGAGTTTTTAGCCCGAGTCATTCATCATAACAGCACACGGAGCAAAGGACCTTTTGTCAAGATTAGCTGTACAAGTCTTTCTCCTCAACGGTTCGAGCGCGACCTATTCGGGTACGAACGCGGGGCGTTCGCCGGCGCGGAACGCCGAAAACTCGGCCTTCTGGATCAAGCGGAAAACGGCACGCTCTTTCTCGATGAAATTGGGGACCTCGATTTATCGATGCAAGGAAAGGTGGTTGGAATCGTCGAGGACCAATCGTTTCGAAGGCTCGGCGGAACGGAAGATCTCGTCGGAGATTTTCGCGTGTTGGCGTCCTCCTATCGTGATCTCAAGGCGGAAGTGGCGGCCGGACGGTTTCGCGAGGATCTTTTTTATCGTCTCAACGCCGTCCCGTTCGTGGTGCCGCCGATTCGGAATCGTATCGAGGACATCATCCCCCTTGCCAAGCTCTTTATGATGAAATATGGCGTGGAGCTGGGAAAGGATGTCACTGACATCGATCCGAGAGCCGTGAAGCAGCTTCAACAGTATGCCTTTCCTGGAAATGTGCGGGAGCTTCAAAACATGATAGAGCGTGCGATGATGTTGTCCGTGGGCAGGACCTTAACGCCAGGGGATTTTCCTGGTGCACAGTAAGTGCGCATCAGTCAGGCAGGGTCGACAAACTCCGACCGCCGTTGCGTGTATCGAATGTTGAGAGGCTGGATTCGGTAGGATTTCGGCCAGACAGAGCCTTATCAAAATGCAACTGAAGTACAAGCTGTTCGATGATCTCCCGATCCTCCCCAAACTGCTACTGATTCCAGTGGTACCGCTGCTCTTTCTCCTCTTGTTGGGTACGATGACGTACATGGGCCTCCTGACATTTTTTGATGATGAAGAACGACTGAACGCCAGCTATGTCCTGCAGAAGACGGCCGCCCAATACATGCGATCGGTCGCCGACCTGGAAACTACCTTTGTGGGATATGTCTTCACGAAAGACGAGCGGTACCTGCATAATTTCAAAGAGGGAAAACAAACGCTCCTTACCATTGAACGAGAGTTGGCCGGAAGACTTCCACCTGAAGAGGATCCACCATTCAGGGAGCTTCACAGACTTGTTACTCAGTATGTCGAGGAAAAGGAGAAGTACATCCGCATCGTCCAAATCGGTTCCCCAACAGAGGCCATCAGGTACATCCAGAACGGGAAAAGCAGGGAGATGGTGGTTGAGATCCGAGACTGGATGAAACGGTTCGATGAGTTGGAGCGGCAAACGACGAAGGCCGAGTTGGCACAACTGAGCTATGACCAGTACTGGGCAATCACCATCATGTTGATCGGTTCGGTGGTGACCCTTGCTCTTGTCATCGTGGGGCAAGCCTATATCGCACAATCGATAGCGGCTCCCCTCGTCGACTTATCGAAGACGGTGAGTTCAGGCAATGGGGAAACGGTTCCTGTCATTCCTTCACTCGAGCGCAGAGATGAAATCGGCGAGCTCACACGAGTGATGGGAAAGATGAGCTCACGGATCCGTCAAGATGTGGAGGAGCTTCAACAATCGGCCTACGCACTTAAGAAGCTGAATGCATACTTGTCGACATCTGAGGCGAAGTATCGTGGCCTGGTGGATCACGCTCCGGTGGGCATTGTGATGACAAAGGGGGTGAAGGTCACATTCAGCAATCGATACAATCAGCAGTTGGCCGGTCTCGACCCAGAAGAGGAAGTCGCACCCTCCACATTTCTCCAGCGTATTCATCCCGAGGACCGGAACGCCGCGCTTATGACTCTGGCCCAAGCTGTGGCCGAAGGGCGGCCCTGTGAAACAATCTTTCGGTTCGTCCATGATGACGGCAATGTCCGAAAAATTTTAAGTCGGCATGTGCCAATCATGGATTTAGATTCTTCCGACATCATCTACATGGGTTTCAATATCGATATTACGGCCCTCGAGAGTTTGCAGGTCCGACTGAGCCGGGCGGAAAATCTCGCGACGTTAGGGCAGGTCGCGGCGGGTATCGCACATGAACTCAGAAATCCACTCGTCGGGATCGGTTCAACGGCAAAAGTCCTGTTGGACGAATTCGAAGCCGACGATGCGAAGCGGAAAGAGATCGAAGTTATTCTGTCAGAAACGCGACGATTAGATCGCATCGTCAACGAGATCGTCGATTTTGCACGGGTCCGACGGCTTGCACCGACTCGCGTCGATCTCGTCCAGCTTGTCGATGAGGTGTCGAAGCTGCTGAAGGTGCGATTGGACGAGAAAGAACTCTCCATTAAGACGAATGTTTCTCCCATGATCAGTGAGATCCATGCGGATCGAGACCAGATCAGACAGGTGCTCTTGAACGTCGTGCATAACGCGATCGACGCCACGCCGACCAGGGGGGAGCCGATTGAGATCACGGCGGATGAATTGTTTCGTGAGGATCGTCCCGGCATCATGATTCGGGTGAAAGACGCCGGACACGGGATCCCTGTTGAACTCCTCGGACAGGTCTTCCAGCCGTTCGTGACCGCGGGAAAGCGCAGCGGCACAGGGCTAGGGCTGGCCATTTGCAAAAATATCGTGGAGGCCCATGGTGGTGATATCTATGTCACCAGCGAGGTCGGAAAAGGGACGATTCACGGTGTGTGGATGCCACTAGAGCAGGAACCAATCTCAAACAAGGTCTAAATTCATGCGCGCAACGGTGTTTGTCACAGATGACGAGCAGGTCATTCGCACGGCGATTGTCAAGCGGTTGACCAGACAGGGACATTTCGCCGTCGGATATGAATCCGGGGAAGCATTGATGGATGCGCTCCAGCACAAACACCCGGAGCTAGTGCTGCTTGACCTCAAAATGCCCGGGATGAACGGCCTTGATGCACTGAAGCATATCCGTCACCTGGCTCCCGCCGCGCTGGTGATTATGTTGACGGCCTATGGCTCTGTGCAGGACGCGGTGGAGGCGATGAAGTTAGGGGCGTATGATTTCCTGATCAAGACGGTCGACCTTGAAGGGCTTGATGCGGTGACGGCTCGCGCGATTGACATGCTGAAGCTTCGCCGCCGACTGGAAGCCGAATTAAGTGGTCAAGCAAATCAATTCCACTTGAACGGTCTCGAAGCCCATAGCCCCGCGATGAAGCATTTGCTCGAACAGGTTCGCGGAGTGGCGGAGAGTCCAAAATCCTCTGTCATGCTGTTGGGTGAAACGGGAACAGGAAAAGAGTTTATGGCGAGAGTCATCCACCACAACGGACCCAGAGCGTCCGGGCCGTTCGTGGGGGTCAATTGCACCGCCATTCCAAAGGAGCTTTTTGAGAGCGAATTATTTGGATACGAGCGAGGGGCCTTTACCGGTGCGAATCAACGCAAACTCGGTTTGCTCGAAAAAGCGGAGGGAGGAACGCTGTTCCTCGACGAAATCGGCGACCTGGACATGGCGATGCAGGCCAAGTTGCTGCGCGTCATTCAGGAGCGGTCCTTCCGACGGTTGGGAAGCACCGATGATCTGGGCGTCGACTTTCGCCTCATCACCGCGACAAATCGAGAAATCAAGAAGGATGTGGAACGTGGAGTCTTTCGAGAAGATCTTTACTTTCGTCTCAACGTCGTCACGTTTGAAATTCCTCCTCTCCGTAAACGCGTGGAAGATATTCTCCCGCTCTGTCAACGGACCATCATGCGGTTCGCCCAAGAGTTCGGCAAACCGGTTCCGGAATTGGACACGGAGGCACGAGTTGTTTTAGAACGGTATCACTACCCGGGGAATATTCGAGAACTTGAGAATATCATCGAACGAGCCATGATCTTTTGTGCCGGGCAAACGCTGACGGCAGATTACCTGCCTCGCGAATTGCACGACACGGTCAAACAGACGGCCACCGCCGTTTCGGTCGGAGAAGAACGGCTTATCCGAATCGAAATGCATGTCGGGAAACAAACGCTGGACCAAATTGAAGAGTCGATTATCGAAGAAACGTTGCGGCTGGCTGACTACAACAAGAGCCTCGCGGCCAAACAGTTGGGTCTCACCCGATTTTCGCTGGATCGACGATTGAAGAAATATAGTTGAACAGTACATTGTAGATAGCAACCCTGCATCCTGATGCAATCCCACAGAAGCGGAGAATAGGTCGACGCCACCTCAGGGACTCCCAGTCGGGAAGACAGGAAAGGCTATTTTTTGCCGAAGTATTCTTGTCGACTGACGGCCACATCCGCTACGTACATGAAGCCGGAATATCGTTCAAAGATCGGCCGGAGCCCGGCAAGGATCGGCTCAACCTTATTCTCCGGTACCACCGTCAAAATCATCTCAAGGCTCTCTTGCTCGCTGAACATGAAGTGGGCTTCTCGAACACCATGATGTCCCTTCCCGGAAATATTCCCGATGATCGTGTAGCCGCTCGCGTGAACCCGGTCCAGTAGATCGGTCACGAATGGACGATGCTCCCCCGCGACAATGACCCGAATCTCTTTCATCGGATGCAAACTCAAACTGCCCATCGGAATGCTCCTTTCCGGCTTCGGCCTCATCCCAAGTTAATCGATTACATCACGGGCGTAATCTTCTGCGGTGGAATACAAGCCCATTCTCCATTTGGTTGATATCGGTACCAGACGCCGTCATGCGGATCGAGCACGACCAGATGAACCCATTCATTATGATAATAATGCTGCAAGACGTCATGCCGCGCAATGAGCTTCTCGATTCCTTTCCGTGGGGCCTCCACAATGGTCAACAACCGCATCGGCTCGTGGTATGGTATGTCTCCGTTCATGACGGTTTGCCTCGCCAATCCCAATCGCAAATCACTCCATGGCCCGGACATGATGCCGAACCGCCCCACCACGTTATGATAGATTTTGCTACCGCTCCCATACACCTCGTTATCGACCGCTGAAAAATAGTGCTCCATGTTGATCCATTGTGCCACGACCTGAGGAGCTGTCAGCAGCACTTCGAGCAAGCGCTGCGTTGGATCTTCACGATAGTTGTAGGAGTGCAGAAACACTCGACCACTCAGGTCGAGCCCCTGAGTCAGTTCGCGACGCGCGATGATGAACGCCGTATTGTTGGAGAGGCCCCACTCGGGCCTCACTTGACTCCAGTCGACGCTCCGCCTACCGACATGGGCATGGGCCGTCCGTTCAGGGAGTGTCTGTTGTACATCGGGAAAGCGACGACAACGTTCCTGGCTTGTGAGGTAGGACGCAGCCCGAAGATCGCCTTGCAAGCGAGACAGATCCGCCCGGTGCGTCGGCGGGACGTCCTCCAAATCGAAGAGCTGCACGTCGTCGGTAGTGGTATTCATTTGTCCGGCGAGGAAATGCGTATCCGATGGAATGTCGATGCCGGCCATCCTCAGGCGTTCGCGCACAGTCTGACTATTTGCCATCATCGCCAACACGCGCGCGTTGGGTTTGCCTTCGTTGCCGCCGCACGCGCCGCAGTCCAAGGCAGACTCGTACGGGTTGTTGTCGGAGGTGCTCCCATGAGCACAGAGCAGGACGAGTCGAGCAAAATTCTTGGTCAGCCCCATCATACGGAGCGCGGTATCGACGGTCAGGACCTGTTCCTCTAGGGTAAATCCGGTCCTGGTAATCCGCTCTTTATGTCGTGACACGGCTCGGGCGTTCAGATCGTATTGCCGTTGAAGTGTCTCAACAAGTTCGTTGACCATCTCCGGTGTGAGTCGCGCGCGCGTGGCTTCTTGGGTTAAGACGGACGACTGGGGATCTTGGTCCACTCCCAGTGCGCGTTGGCGTAAAGCCTCGACAAGAAGAGGGGTAATCCTGGAGCTGCGGAACCCCAATCGTTCCTGTAACGCCTTCCTAACCAGCGCCTGCTGTTCCGCATGGAGCATCTCAGCAGTTTCACCTGGAGCGAGTTTATCGACCGTGAGCGTGGTGGGAAGAGAGGGAGACGACAGCTTCCTGAACCACGCGGTCAAACGATGGTAGAGCGCAGGTATCAATGTTTTGCCGAAGATCGGAAGGCCATAGAACCAGCCCAAGGATTCCACCATGACATACGGAGTGACGACGTTCTCCTTCAAATCGTGCAGCAACGTATGGCCGGCATGGACCCACCTGGCGCGCACCTCGTGTTTTAACACGGTATCGTCCAGGTAACTCCGTGGAATTTCCCGGACTTCGTTCTTTGCACGCATAATGACTGGAAACTGCTCCGTATCATGTTCCTTCCCCCAAGCCCGGTAGCGGATAAACGCAGCGAAGAAACCGGCAAAGCCATAGGTTTCATGTGGTCCCAACGATTCGAGATGCCGCCGAAAGGGTTCGGAGCGCACGTCGATACAGTAGACCGATTGCGAATAGGGCCGGTTCGCGGATGTGTGGGCTGGATCGTAGGGTCTGGTTCGGAGTTCTTGGAGCAAGTGCTCCTGGTAGCTGGTTTCCAGCGCTTTTAGCCATACTGGTCCATGTTCAGATTCGGGAAATGCCTCCATCCAATCGACAAGCTGCTTGAGGTCGGTGATCGAACATTCGTCCAGGTAGCCGGCTTCAATCCCTAAGCATCTGACCAGCGAAAGAAGGCGCTTGGCGACTCCACGGAGATTGGCCGCCTCCTGGCGTGGGACCACGTCCATTTTGTACCGGTCGAGCACCGCCTTCCAGCCCGCGCCTCGACGATGAGCCAGCCGGTCCACCTCCTCGGCGTACAGGGCAGGCAAGAGCCCGGCCACGCGCTGACGCCTTAAATAATATTCTTCGGCATGACCATGCATATAGTCGATCACAGCATCGAATCGGCCTTCGATGCCGAGGTGTTCCTGACAGGCCTTCTGAACGAGCTCCTGTGCGTACCACTGACGGATGGCCAAAAACTTGACCAATCCGGCAGGGTAGGCCTGCTGCCAGGGGTAGTCGCGTTCTTCTCCGCGCCACTTGATAAAACCTGCCCATCCAGGCAAAGCCGTCAACTGCAACGACAGATAGTCCTGCCGAAGGGCGGCGGGGATTCCCATTGCATCCAAACTTTCCAGGAGCGCATCTTCCGGATAGTCGGGAAGCCGAGCGATCTTCTCGCGGCTGTTCGGAATGTCGCAGACGGACCATTCGTGGGAGGCAATGGTTTTCCAGGCCGCATACAGCCCCTTGTCTCGCTCCGGCATGGCCCAGGTGGCATGACCTTCATCGAGGAAGGCTTCGCACCATTTAATCAATTGGTCGTTGATTTGCTGAACGATCTGAGTGCCGAGGGTATCATCGCACCAGTGTGAGAGCGTAAGCCACCGTCCAAGCGAGGTTTCGTCATGCCTCACCATGGTATCGATCCGTTCTGAGAGGTCAGGGAATATCGTGACGGGCCTCAGGCGACCGGCAAGCTCGTCGGTCTGCCGACGAGACGGGTCAGGCAATTGATCGTCCAACGGCTCGATAACCGGACTGCAGAGTCCCTCAGCAAGGCAGGCACGCAACACCGATCCGTGGGTGATCCTGTGCGTGCCGAGGAGAACAAACTTATCGAGGATCAGTGGTTTAAGCGCGACATCGAGATGCGTCGCTTGGATGCGACCGGTTCTGAGGAACTTCCGATACACATGGCCGGGCAGATAGCCGTTGCCTCCGACGAACTGTTTCCCTCGCCGAACCGCCTCTTCAAATGACAGATACTCGATGCTATGCAAGGGATTATGGTGGACGAAGGTGCGCATCGGCCAGTACTGAGCGATGACTTCACCTGCCAGACGGACGATTCCGCGCAGTTCCATCCGCCGAGATTCGATGTTGAGCCCTTGTTCTAGTTCCGCCATGAGGACAACTCCCGCGCGTGCGCGGCCTGCTCCAAGATAGGCTGCTCCGGTGCAAAGAGGGCAGATGGGACGAGACCCAATGCCAAGAGCACGACGACGACGATCGCCAGGGAAACCAATTCTGGATTCAAGAGATCGGTGTGCCGCAAATCGGGTCGGCTTGCACCGAACAACAATTGCTGTACCATCTGCATGATGTACCATGAGGCTGCAAGCCAGGCCGTCAGGGTGAGAAAGAGACCAAACACCGAGGCTTGGGACGAGGTCAGCATCAATCCCATAAATCCGGCAAACACGCCGAACGGCGGAATGCCCATCGCGGCGAGGCCCAGGAGGGAGAGCAATACCGCGAACCGTGGCATGGCCGCAGCCAGGCCGCTGATGGCTTGTGGGTCCACATCATCGCGGTATCGCGTGCGGATGACTTGCCAGGCGATCAGGAGTCCGCTGGTTGCAAGGCTGACGGCTCCGACCAAAAGCGTGCCTTGGGGCGTCGCGAATCCGGTTGTGGCGGCAAACCACCAGGCGATCGAAAAGAAGGACAGGCTTCCATAGCCCAATACCAGGCGCACCCGCCATTGGGCCAGCGCTTTGACGGCGGCATAGAGGGCTCCGAGCAGTGCCAAGATCCGAACGATCCCGAGCGCATCCTCCGGAATGGTCGCCAAGATCTGAGGCAACCGCTGGAACCCGATGACCGGCAGCAACACGACCACAAAAGAAGGGAGGTTCCCAGGCAACCGCGTCACGGTCGTGAGATAACCGACATGAAGAGGAACCAACGGTAGCAACACAGCACATGTCACCAGTACGGCGATGGACGAGGCCGGTGGATCGGCGATCATCGAAATCCCCATCCCAACTAAACCGAGGATCAGCAGGCCGACGCCCCACCACGAAATCGGCCACAAGGCGGTGTGATGGCGATAGAGCAGGATGATGAGCGTGATCAGCAACATCATGAGGAAAAAAGATCCGGAGAGCTCGTGAGCAGTCAGGGCCCCCATACCAAAGCCCAAACAGACCAAGGTCATGATCCACGACCGCCGGTGATCGTTTCCCAAGGGATGGCTTAAGATCGATGTCAACGCGGCAAGTGGCAATAGGTACAGCGACAGACATCCGTTTGGCGGAATCGTGAGGAATCCGGCGAGTCCCACGACCGAGACCAAGCTGAGGATCGAACCGATCATGGAGGTCTTCTTCACGCGCTCGGGGTCCTCCCAAGATGTGAACGCCATGATCGCTCCTGCCAATGGGATGGTAGCCAACAGCCATGGCACCAATGCCTCCATCATCGTGACCACCCGCGTTCCAGTTTGTCGATCCGATGAATCAGTTGCTTGGCACTCAGGCCGATCGCCCGATAGCTTTCGTCGGCGTAGAGTCGATTCATAAGCAACGGATAGAGCCGAATTCTCAGGCCTTCAATCCAAGGCGGGGTCCAGACGCTGTGTCCATGTGCTCGTAGGTATAGGTAATACCAACCGAGCACGGTCAAACCGGTGGCACCAAGTATGAGGAGATCGAAGAGCCAGTCCGGCAGGTCGGCGGCCTTAAAGTACGAAGCGACTTCCTCCGGATTTGGGTAGAGGAAAGCCGTGAACGACTCCACGGCGAACAAATACGTGAAGACGACGAACAACAACGTCACCAACATGGTAGCGGACACCTTCCACGATGCGACGGCACGAAGCCGTGTGAGCGTCAAGATGGCTTGCGATGACGTGATCCAAATGAAAAAGAGAATGATGACTGTCCCTTGCGATTCGAGGAGCGGAATCCGCAGAACTCCGTGTGTGACAAGCAGAATGAGCAGCGGAATAAACAGGGTCGTGGCAAATCCGGTGGACCACGTCAGACGAGAAAAGGCCGGTTCATCAGCGATGGCGTGGTCTGTGTGAGGGAAATGGGGATCTTGCCGCGTCTTATGAATGACATTGCCGCAGTACAAAAACACGGTGCCTTTGAAAAGCCCGTGCGCAATCAGATGAAACACGGCCAGCGAGAAGGCTCCGAGTCCGCATTCCATGATCATATAGCCCATTTGCCCAATCGTGGAAAATCCGAGCGTTTTCTTGATGTCGCTCTGCACCAACATCATGGAGGCTCCAAGAACCGCCGTCAGTGTTCCAATGACGAAGGCGATATGCAAGGTGGTGGAGCTCATGCCGAACAGCGGTGCTAGGCGATTGATGAGAAACCCGCCGGCATTGATGATGCCGGCGTGGAGCATGGCATGGACCGGGGTCGGGGCAAAGAGCGATCCCGGCAACCAGAGATGCAGCGGAAACTGCGCCGACTTACCCATGGCCCCGATAAACAGCAGGAAGGTGACCGCCGTGGTGCCGCTCACCTCCACACCGGGCCACAGCGAGAGGAGCACCGGCATCTCGGCTGCCCGCGTAAACAGGTCGTAGAACTCCAAGGTGCCATAGAGTTGAAACGCGAGCACGATGCCCGCCAGAAATGCCGTATCCGCAATGCGAAGGATCGTAAAGGTCTTGAACGCACCCGCCAGGGTTCCGGCATGCGTATGGTTGTGTGCGAGGAGATACAGCAGATAACTCAGGAGTTGCCAGAACAAGAACAGCATCATGAGATTGGAGCTTGACACCATGCAAATTAAGACGAAATCCGTGAGGCAAATCAGGGACAGGTATCGACGGGCGTGACCATCCTGGTACATGTAGGTCGTGGAATAGATGTAGATGAGCATGCTGACGGCGGTGATGAGTGTCATCATGACCACACTCAGTCGGTCGACGTAGAAACCGAGAGGGATGATCAGGGATGCCGCCGAATCCGTGTTGTAGAACCGGATGACGATAGGCCCTTGTTCTGTCACCAGATATAAGGTGAGGAGAGAGCCTAAGAACGCGAGCCCGACCGGAAATGCGGCCAGCTTCTCACGTCTGAATCGCGGCAAATCAACACCGAACATTGCGATGCCGGAGGCGAGGAGCAGAAAGAGCGGCACGCTCAGCGTGAGCGATGGCAACACGGTATGTCTCCTCGTCGTTGAAAGGTCTCCATTCGTCTACTCCCTTGGCTCGCTTCTGATCATGCCATGGTAAACAGCAGAGTAACCATTAATACGGTTTCTTCATGTTCGTCAAGGCGGTGGGTCTATGACGCTTGCACCCACACGATGGGCTAAGATGCGCATCCGTCCTATGCTGGGTGCCATGACGGATATCTCCCGCGTCCATCACATGTCACTCAGAGAGCTCGTTCCCGAGTATATTTATCCAGCAGCTGGATGGCGGAGGTCAGCACCCGACCGGCTCGATGCAACATCGAATCGACATAGAGTCGATTGAGAACCAAGACGTACAGGCGAACACGAAGATGGGCAATCCACGGGGGGCTCCATATGGTTCGACCATGAGCGCGCAAGTACAAGTAGATCCACCCCGCAATCGTCAGCTGCGTCGAGATGACCAGCATGAGATCGAACAACCAGGAGGGGAGCTCTGCGGCCTTGAAGTACGAGGCAACTTCCTCGGGGTTTGGGTATAGGAAGGCCGTGAACGTTTCGACGGCGAACAGATACACGAACACGATGAACAAGAGCGTCACCAACATGGCGGTCGAGACTTTCCATGAGGCGACTGCGCGCAGCCGCGTCAGAGTGAGAATAGCCTGTGAGGACGTGATCCAGATGAAAAAAAGAAAGATGACGGTTCCCTGGGATTCCAATAGAGGAATCTCCAACACTCCGTGCGTTGCTAAAAGAATGAACAGGGGGATCAGCAGGGTCGTGATGAATCCGGTGGTCCACGTCAGGGGGGAATACTGTTCCTCCTTCGCGTGATGTCCGGGATAAGGGAGCGAGGGGTCTTGTCTGGCTTTGTGAATGACGTTTCCACAGTTTAGGAAGACCGTGGCCTTGAAGAGTCCGTGTGCGATCAGATGGAAGACTGCGAGAGAAAACGCCCCCAGGCCGCATTCCATCACCATATAGCCCATTTGGCCGATGGTCGAAAACCCGAGCATATTTTTAATGTCGTTCTGGACCAGCATCATGGTCGCCCCGGCAACAGCCGTCAACGTCCCGATGAAGAGGGCGACGTGGAGCGTGGTCGAGCTCATCCCGAACAGGGGAGCCATACGGTTGATGAGAAATCCGGCGGCGTTGATGATACCCGCATGTAACAAAGCCGTGACGGAGGTCGGCGCGTACAGGTAGCGAGGGAGCCAGACGTAGAACGGGGACTGAGCGGATTTGCTCATCCCTCCGACCAGCAGCAAGAGCGTGGCGGCTGTATGGCCCTCGAGCTCGATACCGGGAAACGGAGACACGGTCGCCGTCGAGTGCGCCGCGACGGCAAAGAGATCCGGAAATTCCAACGTCCCGTAGAGCGAGTAGGCCAGGGCGATCCCACCCATGAACGCGACATCACCGACCCGGAGCAGGGTAAATGTGCGAAACGCGCTCTCCAGCGTCTCACGATGGGCGTGATTGTGAACCAGGATATAGAGGAGGTAGCTGAGCACCTGCCAGAGTACGAACAGCATCAGAAGATTCGCGCTGGAGACCAGACACAGGAGGACGAATACCGTGATCCCAATCAACGCGAGGTATCGGCGCTGATGCGCGTCTTGATACATGTATTCGACGGAATAGGTATAAATAATCGTACCGATCCCGGAGATCAACGTCATCATCACCGCGCTCAATCGGTCAATGTACAGGCCCAGGGGGATGATGAACCCGATGGGTTCGGTCGAATCATAGAGTCGAAAGACGAACGGACCGTCCATGGTGACCATGTAGATCGTGGCTAAAGCGCAACCAAAGGCCAAACCGATCGGCCATGCCGCGAGCTTCGCGCGACGGTGAAGGGTCGACTCATCACCACTCATGACGATCAACGCGGCGATCAGTGGAAGCAACGGGACCAGTACACACAGGAACATTGACACCTCACCAGCGTTCTCAAAATACAAGCCAACCGTTCGGTATGGAACCGAACGGTTGGCTTGTACTACGACCGGCCTCTCAATAGACTGCGGGTCGCCCTACGGCCATGCAAGGATCAATTTAGGCGTCCTACTCCTCCGCGAGCAATCTCGAGGGGAAGCAACATTGCCATCTGCCAAAATCTGGTTCCATGAATAATATGGGGCACAGGAAAGGGTCAAGCCTGAAATACCTGATCAGGCCTTCCATCCATCGTGAATGGAACGAAAGGCCCATCACAAGCCTGACTCAATCGACGAAAGGCCTAAGCGTGGTACTTGTTCGTCTCTTCCATCGACTCTATAATCGGACGGGGCTGAGCCATGGAAAACTCTATACGCAACGCCGTCATCAAGTTTGAACAAGAGTTCATGGGGCGAGGCCCTGATGAGGTTCGTGCCCTCGTCGCGCGTGATCTTGTGGTCGTCCGGTTAAAAGGCGTGCTGACGCCGGCTGAACGGCAATTGGCTAAAACCGCCGAGGGTGTGGAGATGGTCAAGCAGATCCGGCAAAACTTGATTGCTCAGGGCAGAGAAAAACTCTGCGAACAGGTCAGCGAGATTACCGGGGCCAGGGTCCTCGGTCTCTTCACCGACATCGATGTGCAACTCGGCGAGCGGGTGTTCGTCTTTACAACAGATCGGGACATCCAAAATGTCACGAGGCAGTTCACCTCCCCATAAGCAGAGAAGACCTTGATTTCAAGATCTTAGTAGGCTGCCGGTTGGGAAAATGTCCGGTTCGAAACCAGGTCCAGCACGTGGAGGCCATCGAATTGGGCCGCTGACGGACCCATGGCAATCAGGCCGACCCGCCCTGCCTGAGGCAGCACGGTATCCTCGACCGCTGCAACCTGGGCGCCATCCACATAGACCGCCAATCGACCCTTATCGAGATGCAGAAAGTTGATCCGTTGGACGCGCATGGTATGCCAGGCCTTCGACACGAGCTTGGCCGTGACTTGTCCCAGCACGGTCACGCGGCCGTCCGTCACGCGCCTGGTCGTCACCAGGCCGCTTTCTGGCTGAAGCGTAATCGCATAATAATTGTCGCGGTCGGTGACAGCGATGGCGATCCCGAGTTCGCTCTGGTCGGCGAGTCTTGTGCCTCGTACCTGAACGGTGACATCTGGATAGGTCGTTCTGACTTCATCCGCAACGAGGAGTCGCACACAGTCCTGTCGCGCACAGGCCGGCGAGTGGACCAGTCGTTGGACACCACGTGATGAGTCCTGATCGATGTGAACTTCCCAGACGACGGCGCTCTCATCGTCTCGGCCTATCCCGACAAAGCCGGCCGGTATACGTCCCGGCTCATCGTGATCGAAATTCCACTGCCACAGGATGTCCTGCTTGGGGGGATTCGCATGGACGGCCACGTCACGCACGTCGGGTGAGCGTGGTGGACTCGGGAGGACGATGGCGGTAGCCTCTGGAGTGAGTGACTTTACGAGATCGTTGGCGACCAGCTGCGTGTGTAGGCCTTTCACCCCGGGGATCTGATCCAAGTCCTGTCTTATTTTCTTCATCCGTTCCTCAAACCGATCCAGATTGCGCGGCACCGAGAGCGATTCCGCGGCAACCTGCGCATAGTGCGCATGGAGCTTGTCGTATGGCTGCCTCACCAACCGGATGGCCTCTTCGGCTTCAGCCTGAGCCTGTGTGAGCCAGGGATGGTCGTAGCGTCGATTCCACGAGACATACTGGATCCGATCCCACGCCATTTCCGTCAAGATGGTCGCGTAGTCGGTCGTACCCGGAGTGCTGTCGCGCAGTAACGCTTCATGGATGCCCAGTGCGCCGGTCGGATCATTGTTCCATCGAGTCAACACACCGAGGCGCCTGCGTTGCTCCGGTGTGGCACGATTTTGTTGGACGAGAGTCTCATAGGACGCCAGTGCGCGATAAATGGCGTCTGCGGCCGGCTCGTACCCTTCGGACACGGCGGTGACCTCTTGCCGCCAGGTTTGCGCTTGAATGGTCCAGTAGAGTTCGGTGATTCTCCGCAGGGCTTCGTCGTCCCGTGCGGCGAGATTGCCCTTTGCGATCCCCTGCCGCAGAACAGCCTGATAGCTGTCGTTCCCGCGCATACTATGAGTCAAGGCATCCTCCGGATCGATCAACAAGAGCCGATTTAGCGTGTCTGCACGCTCTTCAGCCGTCAGGTGAGCGGCTCGTTTCAAGGCTGCCCGCATGAACGGCTCTGCATCAGGACGCTCCCACCACTGCGTTGAACCTGGGACGAGTTCACCCTTCACGATGTCTTGAGCCGGATCAGCATGATCGAACTTCCGGCCGTTGTCAGGCCGCAGTCCGTAGTGGGTCGTGGCAATCAACGGTCCGGCGGGAAGCCCTTCATTCATGACCGCCCGGTCGGTGGGAAACCCGAGCTTGCGCAGGCCGGTTACCACGATGAATCGAGCGACGACCTCGTGCACCGGCCCGAACTGACGTGGCGATCCGTTTCCCCACCAGACCTCCTCCGGTCTGAGTGCAAGCGGCGCCGTGAGAGGATCGGGGTAAACGATCTTAATATCCACGGCGTGCCCAGGCACCGACACCAGCGAACCCTCCTGGATGCTGGACAAGGCGAAGCGCTTCTTCGGACTGGTTCCCACCACGGTCAGCTTGGGGATCGGAGCCTGGTCTTGCAGCACAACGGAGGGAGACAAGAAGACCGCAGGCGGGTACTCCTTCCAGTGTTCCGTGGCACGGTGTCGATCATCTAGGAGGCCGAGGCCCACTCCGTGCCCTGTGGCGTTGAAGACACCGGTTTCTACCTGCTGTTCCACCATGGCGGTGTGGCTGCGCAAGGTCTCGTCCCAACAGCGCCGGGCCATTTCCACCTTCAGTTTCGGCGACGTACCCCCGGCAGCGGCCCGAGCTTGGATCAGGCACCCCAAGTCCGCTGCAGCCCAGGTATCGACCTGGGAGTGGGCCAGCGCTTGGGCATACCGCAGCGCAAACAGGCTGATGTCATGGCCAGATTGTATACCAGAGGATGAGGCCCGACCAAGCGACGGACATGCGAGCTCGAGGGCGCTTATAAGCAGAACGATGAGTCCGGTAGATCGTGTAGGCATGGTTCATACTCCCAGAAAATAAGAAGACCTAGGGCCATCATCCATCACTTCAGGCATGCTCGATCCGGTCATGGTGATTCGCTCAAATGTAACGCAACCGGCAGTCCCGAAGTCTACAGGAAAAGTCGGTAGCCGATGGGTCGAAGGTCGTCCGGAATCATGAGAATTAACTCTATGGTACCGAATGTGTTCCGGGAAAACGAGACCCGGCAGAAGGGGTCGAAATGGCGAAGTGCCCGAGGTAAAGCGTAATCGCTCAAAGCCGGAAGAAGCTCTGCGATCAGGACCGTGAGATCACCGACGCAAAAATTCTAGGTTTTTCACCAATTCTTCGAAGATGTTCCCCCTCAGAACGTATGCGCATTGATCCACATGTGCACCAGAATGCTTGCGCCGTACCCCAGCGCGATCGCCGGAGTCCACTTGAGATGACTGGAAAAGGTATATTTCCCTTTCGCTTGCCCCATCAACGCCACCCCGGCCGCCGATCCGATGGAGAGAAGACTGCCACCCACTCCAGCGGTCATTGTCACTAATAACCACTGTCCTTCGGAGATAGCTGGGTTCATGGTCAGCACCGCGAACATGATCGGGATGTTGTCCACAACCGCCGATAAAATTCCAACCATGACATTGGCGAAGGTTGGTCCCCACTCAAAATAAAGCACATGGGAGGCCAAGGCCAAATAACCGAGATGGCCGAGCCCGCCGACACACATGACGACACCGTAGAAGAACAACAGCGTGTCCCACTCAGCTCGGGCAACCTTCTGAAACACGTCAAATGGGACGACGTCTCCGATGACACCTTTGTTGTAAGTCGAAGAATGGTGGCGTTTTCGGCTCAGGTAATGGCCAAACAATCCCAAATACCCAAATCCGGTCATCATCCCTAAGACCGGTGGGAGATGCACAAAATTGTGAAAGCTGACTGCCGTGCAAATCGTCAGAAAAAACAACCCAATAATGCGCCTGGCACCGACCTTCATGTGGACCTTTTCGGAGGATGCCGGTGGAGATATTCGAGGGACGGCATAATGCATGATGGCGGCAGGCACAAGAAAGTTCACGGCTGATGGGATAAACAGCTGAAAGAAATCAAAGAACTCCAGGATTCCCTTTTGCCACACCATCAGGGTCGTGATGTCCCCGAATGGGCTGAACGCTCCACCCGCGTTCGCCGCCACCACAATATTGACACACGATAAATTAACGAATTTGGGACTGTGGGCACCTACCGCCATGACCACGGCACACATCAAAAGGGCGGTGGTCAGATTGTCCGCCACCGGTGAAATGAAAAATGCCAAGATCCCAGTGATCCAGAAGAGTTGCCGGTAACTGAACCCTTTGCGAACCAGCCACGCCCGAATCGCCTCGAATACGAGTCGTTCATCGAGAGCGTTGATGTAGGTCATGGCAACTAACAAAAACAGCATCAGTTCCGCGTATTCCATCAGATTGTGACGGAAGGCATCTTCAACCGGTTCGCTTTGACCTTGCGGATAAGCGAGGGCGATTGCCGCCCAGATGATTCCGGCAGCCAGAATCACCGGTTTAGATTTGCGAAGGTGGGTAAACTCTTCGGACATCACCATCGCATAAGCCAAGACGAATACGCACAGCGCAAAATACCCCGCTGGTGAGGTGGTCAGGTCAATCCATGTGTTCGGTTCCGTCGCAGCCAACGTGAGAGAAGGTAGTCCGAAGACGACGAAAGCGGAACTAAGACCGACCAGGAAGGCACCGCGGGCGCTACACAGCAGGCACTGAAAAAGCATACACAAGAGGGCAGAACTGTTCACGCGCGACCATCCTTTCGAGGATCATCTTCGTTGGCTGATTCGTCTTTACGGTGGATCCGGAAGGATCGGATGGGAACCGTTAGCGTACCGCTGAATAGCAGATCCAGAGATCGTAGTGTGAGGTCACAGTCGGACGATCCAGATACACCGGAAATCTCAACAAAACAAGAAGCTACACAGGCAGATGCGTGAAATCAAGGCAAACTTTCGTGAACCTCTGCGACCTCCCGCAGTCAGGGAAGGACGACCAGAGGAATGTCTGAAGAAGTGAGATCGGTCGCACGCACAGGGCGCAACCCGTCATTTACCTGCATTCTTCATTTCAATACCGGCCGTAGAGGCCTGGATCAGGTACTGCTGACGGTACCTCACTCTATATAGGGTGACTTGATTCTTCAAGGACCTTCCCGGTCAGAACGTGTGCGCATTGATCCACATGTGCACGAGAATGCTTGCGCCATACCCCAGCGCAATCGCCGGGGTCCACTTGAGATGGCTGAAAAAGGTATATTTCCCTTTCGCTTGCCCCATCAACGCCACCCCAGCCGCCGATCCGATGGAGAGAAGACTGCCGCCAACTCCGGCAGTCAGCGTCACCAGCAACCATTGCCCTTCTGAAATGGCCGGGTGCATTGTCAGCACTGCGAACATGATCGGGATGTTATCGACAATCGCCGATAAAAGCCCGATGGTGATGTTGGCGAAGGTTGGTCCCCACTGAGAGTAGAGTAGTTGGGAGGCCGAGGCCATATAGCCGATATGGCCAAGCCCGCCGACACACATGACGACACCGTAGAAGAACAACAGCGTGTCCCACTCAGCTCGGGCAACCTTTCGAAACACGTCAAACGGGACGACGTCTCCGATCTCCCCTTTCTTGTAGGCCGAGGCATGGTGGCGTTTCCGGCTCAGATAATGGCCAAACAATCCCAAATACCCAAACCCGGTCATCATCCCTAGGACTGGGGGCAGATGCAGGAAATTGTGGAAACTGACTGCCGTGCAAATCGTCAGAAAAAACAACCCAATAATGCGTTTGGCCCCGACCTTCATGTGGACCGTATCAGAAGACGGCGGCGGGGACATTCGAGGGACGGCATAATGCATGACCGTGGCAGGCACAAGGAAGTTCACGGCTGATGGGATAAACAGCTGAAAGAAATCAAAGAACTCCAGGATTCCCTTTTGCCACACCATCAAAGTCGTGATATCGCCGAAGGGACAGAACGCTCCGCCTGCATTGGCCGCCACCACAATATTGATGCACGCGAGACTGACAAAGTGTGGACTATGGGCGCCCACCGCCATGACGACGGCACACATTAGGAGGGCGGTGGTCAGATTGTCCGCCACCGACGAAATGAAAAATGCCAGAATCCCCGTAATCCAGAAGAGTTGCCGGTAAGTGAACCCTTTGCGAACCAACCACGCCCGGATCGCCTCGAACACGAGTCGTTCATCGAGGGCGTTGATGTAGGTCATGGCGACCAACAAGAACAGCATTAGTTCCGCGTATTCCATCAGATTATGACGGAAGGCGTTTTCAACAAACTCGGCCTGACTTTGGGGAGAAGCCAGGCTTATGGCCCCCCAGATGATGCCGGCAGCCAAGATCACCGGTTTGGACTTCTTGAGGTGGGTAACCTCCTCGGACATGACCAGCGCATACGCCAGGACAAAGATGCACAGCGCAAAATACCCTACCGGCGCGGTGGTTAAGTCGATCCCCGCATGTGATTCGGTTTCTGCGAGGCCGAGAACAGGTAGCCCGAAGACGATGAACGCGGTACCAAGGCCGATTTGGAAGACACGACGGGCTCGACGCCGCAGGCACACAAAAACCATGAACAAGAGAGAAGAGTGGTTCACACGCGACCATCCTTTCGAGGATCATTATCGCTGGCTAGCTACAGGAATTGATGTGCAGGGTCATCACGAGAGTGTTTCGGAGCGCCATCTACTCCTCTCTGCTTTGAGACTGCATACGGGCGAGACGTTCAGGGCAGGGTTTGTCGCAGCCGGCATCGCACTCCAGACCAAGGCGTTCGAGACCGCCACAACTGCCGCCGATCGGGCGGCGACCGAGCAGGACACCCACCGCCATAGCCAGGATCGCAATACCCATGACGAGAAAGGTCACGATAAAAATTGTCATGACAGCTCCTGTTTCCGGTACCGGTACCGTTGAAAGCCACAGCAGACACGTTCCTCAAATCGTCCATCATGTTCGATGACGAAGAGGACGGGAAGATGTAGCCGCTCGGCTATGGCCATGCCACGCTCGGGCCCGAGCACCTGAAATGCGGTGGCCCAGGCATCGGCTCGCATGCTGGTGTCCGCCAGCACCGTCACCGATACCAGGTGATGATCGACCGGCCAACCGGTGGTTGGGTCGATGGTATGGGAAAAGCGTCGCCCGTCGATTTCAAAGAAGTTTCGATAATTGCCCGAAGTGGCGAGGGCGATGTCACTGAGCGCCAGCATCGTGTGCACGGATCGTTCGCCCGACAATGGTTTCTCAATCGCGATCCGCCAAGGTGTCTCGTGCTCCTTGTGACCACGTACCCGTATCTCACCACCGATCTCGACCATGTAATGGTCAATGCCGTGCGTACTCAGGAGCTCAGCCACACGGTCCACACCGTAGCCCTTGGCGATCCCGGAAAGATCCAGGAAGACATGGGGGTGGTGTTTGCGTATCGCCGGTTGATTGTTACTGAGCGTGAACTTATCGAGACCGCTATGGGTGCGCGCTGCGGCGATGTCGGCTTCGTGCGGGATGCGATCCGGATGGATCTCGGGTCCGAAGCCCCAGAGATTGACCAGGGGACCGACCGTGATGTCAAAGGCACCTTCGCTCTGGGCGCCGATCTCCATCGCGGCTTTGAGCACGTCACGGAGCGAACCGGAAGCAGAGACCCAGTCGGTGGAGCGCAGACGGTTAAAGCGTGACAATTCCGACTCTGAGTCATAGGTGGACATGGTGTGATTGATCTCGGCCAGCAATGCGTCAACTTCGGTGTGCATCGCCTTCAGCGACGGCGTATCGTGGACGGGGCGGTATTTCACGCTATAGGTGGTGCCCATGGTGTGACCGCTCATATGCAGTTCAGCGACAGGCGGCTCAGGGCGCAGCAGATTGAAGCCGGTACCGGCAGCCAGCAGAGCGACCAAGGCCACGAGTGCACGGGGGCGTGGAACGGATGGATGCATGGATGGTCATCCTCCGAAGTCATCGAGCATGATGTTTTCTCGCTCGACACCCAGATCCAACAGCATCTTGATCACGGCGGCATTCATCATCGGCGGTCCACAGAGGTAGTACTCACAGTCCTCGGGCGCGGGATGGGTCTTCAGATATTCATTATAGAGCACGTTATGAATGAAGCCGGTATAACCGCTCCACACATCCTCTGGGAGGGGGTCGGAGAGGGCGACATGCCATTCGAAGTTGTCGTGCGCCGCAGCCAGCTTGTTGAAATCGTCGACATAGAACATCTCGCGCTTCGATCGAGCCCCGTACCAGAAGGACATCTTGCGTGTGGTCTTGAGACGACCCAACTGATCAAAAATATGCGAACGCATGGGCGCCATCCCCGCACCACCGCCGATGAACACCATTTCGTTGTTTGTGTCACGCGCAAAGAACTCGCCGAACGGTCCCGAAATGGTGATCTTGTCACCCGGTTTCAGCCCGAACAGGTAGGATGACATCTTACCAGGAGGCACATTGTGCGTCCGAGGTGGGGGCGTGGCGATGCGGATATTGAGCATAATGATGCCACGTTCCTCCGGGTAGTTGGCCATGGAGTAGGCTCGTTCGAGAGGCTCATTGACCTTCGAAACAAGGTTCCAGAGGTTCAGCCGGTCCCAGTCACTGCGAAATCTTTCCTCGATATCAAAATCCTCAAACGAGTGCTTATACGGAGGGCAGAAAACCTGGATGTACCCACCGGCACGGAAATCGACATGTTCGCCCGGCGGAAGTTCTAGGACCAGTTCTTTGATGAATGTGGCGACATTGTGGTTGGAGCGTACGGTACATTGCCATTTCTTGACGCCGAATATCTCATCGGGAATCTCGATCTTCATGTTCTGCTTGACCGCCACCTGGCAGGAGAGGCGGTAGCCTTCGCGCGCTTCGCGCTTGTTGATATGCGAGGTTTCTGTCGGCAGAATTCCCCCACCTCCTTCGAAGACCTTGACTCGGCACACGCCACAAGTACCGCCGCCGCCACAGGCGGAACTGACAAAAATCTTGGCGTCGCCCAGCGCATTGAGCAACTTGCCCCCAATCGGTGTCTCGATGAATTTCTTATCATTGATCGCGATCGTGACATGGCCACTGGCCACCAGTTTCGAGCGTGCACTCAGAATGAGGACAGCCAGAATGAGGACGATTCCTGTAAAAAAGCCCACTCCGAGGAGGATCTCGATCATGCGCGGCCCCTCATCAGACTCAGCGGGATGCTGAAAAAGTCCGCCAGCATTGTTCTCGCGTCGCTCAGAGGCTCAACGTACGGCGCAGAGTACGATTCGCCTCTTCGCTCGCTGCGGCCTCGCTGGACGGCCATTTTGAGCCTCCCGCATGGATAGTTGGTGTCGTTTCGCATATCGCTATTTGCCATGGCCCGGGAAGTTCAAATGAGTTTTTCAAGCCTGTTAGAGTTGAATTCCTGAAAAAGCCATGAATCCGAGGGCCATCAACCCCGCCGTGATGAAGGCGACGCCCAGTCCCTGCAATCCAGCGGGGATATCGGAATACTTAAGCTTCTCACGTACCCCTGCCATCGCCACGATCGCGAGCGCCCACCCGAAACCGGAACCGACGCCATAGGTCACGCTTTCACTAAAGGTATAGTCACGTTCGACCATAAACAGACTGCCTCCGAGAATGGCGCAGTTGACGGTAATCAGCGGCAAAAAGATCCCCAGCGAGTTGTACAATGACGGGACGTGTCGGTCGAGAAACATTTCCAGTACCTGTACGACTGCCGCAATCACGCTGATGTAGCTGATGAGCCCGAGGAAGTTCAGATTCATCTCAGAAAGCCCCGCCCATTTTAGCGCTCCATCACGTATCAGAAACTGGTAGATGACATTATTGATCGGGACGGTCAGGGTTTGAACGACGACCACCGCAATGCCGAGCCCGAGCGCGGTGGCGATTTGTTTCGAGACGGCAAGAAACGTGCACATGCCGAGAAAAAACGTCAGCGCAAGGTTCTCGACGAAGACCGCTTTGATAAACAGATTGATCAGTTCAGTCATGAGGCCACCTCTGGACGATGCGCGTGATAGATCCGGAATTCAGGTTGCTCGACCTGTGCCGGCTTCCAGGAGCGTACCACCCAAATGATCAAACCGATCAGGAAGAAGGCACTCGGAGGCAAGAGCAACAAGCCGTTCGGCACATACCATCCGCCATCGCGTTCGAGAAGGAGAATCGGGTACCCGAACAGGGAACCGGACCCTAAGAGCTCGCGTATCGTCCCGATCACGAGTAGCAGGGCACTATAGCCGAGGCCGTTGCCGAGGCCATCGAGGAAGCTCGGGAGCGGTGGATGTTTCATCGCATAGGCTTCCGCGCGTCCCATGACGATACAATTGGTGATAATCAACCCAACGAAGACCGACAGTTCCTTGCTGATGGTAAACGCATAGGCTTTAAGGAACTGATCGGTCACGATGACCAGCGACGAAATAATGGTCATCTGCACGATGATGCGGATGCTGCTTGGAATATGATTGCGGATCACACTGATGGCGGCATTAGAGAGGGCGGTAACGACGGTCAGCGCGATGCACATCGTGACCGTGGTGGAGAGCTTCGACGTCACGGCCAATGCCGAGCAAATCCCTAAGACTTGTAAGATGACCGGGTTATTATCAACGATCGGCTCGAACAGAATCTTGCGATGTTCGTACGACATGAGAGTCAGCTCCTTTCGCGTCGCAAACGGGCAAGATACGGCCCGTATCCTTTGTCGCTCAGCCAGAATTTCAGTAAGTTCTCCACACCTCGCGAAGTGATCGTGGCGCCGGCGAGGGCGTCGACTTGGTATTGAGCTTCCGGGGTGGAATAGTCAATCTCGACTTTCGTCACCTCAACCTGCACTCTCCATTTATCGTCAAAGACAACTTTGCCCCTCCATTGTGCTCGCCACTTGGGATTATCGATCTCCCCTCCTAACCCCGGGGTCTCGGCATGCTGATAGAATTGGAGGCCTTGAACGGTTCGTAAATCCTCCTCGAGCGCAAGAAACCCGTACATCGTGGACCAGAGTCCGTAGCCGTACACCGGCAGAATCAGTTTCTTCAAGTCGCCGTTGTCGCCGACAATTCGATAGACCGGCAAATAGCGCGGTTCGCGTCTGATCTGCGCCACATCGTCTTGGCGTGTAAGTGCAGTGGATATCACGGGGTCCTTTCCGGCCTTGGCAATATTAAACGTGTCAGGATCTATCCCCTGCGTCTCATCACCGGTTGCCAGTTCGACCATACGCGCGTCGATCCGTTGCAGTGCTTGTTGTTCCGTCAGCCCCTCCTTAAGGAGGCCGGAGACCGCGATCACATTCCGAATGAGGTCGGCCTTCTGATTCGACTCCTGAATCGGTCGAAGGAGCACTGCTGCACCTGCGACCACCACTGAACATACCAAACAGACCACAAAGGTCACCAGCAGTGTCCTGCTCGCACTCACCCGACGGAGCGGATAGAGCGGAATCTGGTTCAGGCGGACATGGCGGCGTAGCCTCCGTCGGATGTTCAGCTGGATGACCGCATAATCGATCAGCGGCGCAAACACATTCGCAAACAAGATCGTGAGCATCACCCCTTCAGGAAACGCCGGGTTTGCCACACGAATCAGCACGGTCATGGCCCCGATCAGAATGCCGAAGACCCAGCGTCCGGCACTCGTCATGGCGGCTGAAACCGGATCGGTGGCCATGAAGGTCATGCCGAAGGCAAACCCGCCCAGAACCAGATGCCAGTACCAGGGCATCGCCACCATGGGGTTGTCGCTGCCGACCACATTGAACAGGAGTGAGGCCCTGACCATGCCAAGAAAGACCCCAAGGATAATGCGCCAAGAACCGACTCGAGTATAGATTAGGAACGCCGCACCAAGCAGACAGGCAAGGGTAGAGGTTTCCCCCATGGAGCCCGGCATCAGGCCGATAAAGGCATTCCACCAGGTAATGCCCCCGCTGGTGATCCCCTCTACGCCGCCGACTTTCCCAAGACTGAGCGCCGTGGCACCGGAATAGCCATCCACCGCCACCCACACCCGGTCACCAGACATTTCCGCGGGATAGGCGAAAAACAGAAACGCCCGCGCGGTCAGGGCGGGATTGAGAAAATTCTTGCCGGTCCCACCGAAGATCTCTTTGCCGAGCACTACGCCAAAGCTAATCCCGACGGCGACCATCCAGAGCGGCATATCGGGAGGCAGTGTCAGCGTGAAAAGCATGGAGGTGACCAGAAACCCTTCATTGATCTCTTTCCGACGCACCGTCGAAAAGACCACTTCCCATACCCCACCGACTACTAAGGTCGTCAGATAGATCGGCAGAAAATACAAGAACCCATGTACCGTATTGTCCAGAATGCTGCCGGCATCAAACCCAATCTGGAGCGCCGCCAGCAGGTCATAACGCCAGTCGGCCTTGGCCATGCCCATCGTTGCGAGTGCCAGATTGGCCTGGTAGCCGGTATTGAACCAGCTCCACAGGATGCAGGGAGTCAGTGCCACCACCACGTACATCATCAATCGTTTGAGATCGATTCCATCCCGCACATGAGGCGCGTTGTGTGTGGTTTCGGGAGTCGAATACAGAAACACATCGACCATCTCGAAGATGGGATAATACTTTTCATACCGACCGCCTTTGGCAAACAGGGGTCTGAGACGATCCAGATAGCGTTTCATGCCTGCCTTAGCCTTCTCGCTCAATCTGGCTCAGTACGCTCCGCAGCACTGGGCCATAATCGTTCTTGCCCACGCATACGAAAGAGCATAATGCGAGGTCTTCCTCGTCCAATTCCATGCAGCCCAGCTTTTGCGCCATGTCGGTGTCGCCCACCATTAGGTAGCGCAGGAGCTGCGTCGGGAGGATGTCGAGCGGCATGACATCCTCGAAGTTACCGAAAGGCACCATCGCGCGCAGACTTCCGTTGAGCCCGGTGTTCAACCTAAATTCCTCCCTGCGGTGACGGAAGAGACTCGACAGCATGACATTGCTCTGGGAGAACGTTCTCCGCCCCGGTGCAAACCACCCCATGAACGTTCGTTCTACCCCTTCCTGTATCACGGATATCTGAAGGTGATGGCGTCCCAGATAGGAGGACCAGTCAGCTGCATGGCGTCCCGACAAGATCGAGCCGGAGATGACGCGGTTCTCGCCGGCGTGAAGATCGTCCTCGATCAACTCCTCGATACAGGCGCCGAGCCTCGTCTGCAACAGGCGTGGCTGTTTGACCTGGGGCCCGCCCAGCGCGACGATGCGCCTGGTCCATAACCGACCGCTTGTAAACAGCTTGCCGATTGCAATCACCTCTTGGTAGTTGAGGTGCCAGACCATCTTGTTGGCGTCGACCGGTTCGATAAAATGAATGTGCGTCCCCGGCAGACCGGCTGGGTGGGGGCCTTCGAAACTGGCCTGGCGCACCCGGTCTAACCCCTGTGGCAACGGAAGGTCGGCTCCGTATGACGTGCACACCCATAGCGGCATGGTGCCAAGGCGCGAGAGCACAGTCAGGCCATGGACGAACGACTCAGCCTCTGCTCTAATAATTGGAACAGGATCGGCGGCCAGCGGGTTACTGTCCATCGCTGTCACGAAGATGGCGGCCGGGCGGGTGGTTGGGTCGGGGATCTTGCTATAGGGCCGCGTGCGTAAGGCCACCCACAAACCTGATGTCAAAAGATTGTCCACCACTTGAGTTGCTGTCACGCTGGTCAGTTGGTCGGCAGGGTAGGCCGCAAACGTTTCCTCGTCTTCGGTTTCGTCAAGCCGGATCACGACTGACTGGAGCAGGCGTTGCGCTCCACGATGGATCGCCTTGACCATCCCGGCACCAGGAGCCGTAATGCGTACACCGGGTAACTTCTTGTGGTCGAACAGCGCTTGACCGAGCTTCACTTTGTCTCCCTCGGCGACCAGCATGGCTGGTTTGAGATCGATATGATCCACGCCGAACACGCCAACGTGGCGGACAGGTTTAGCGGCATGGACCCGCTGCTCCGGTTTTCCGCTGATCGGCAAATCCAGTCCCTTTTTAATCCTAATAATCATGCTGTTGTATGACAGTCACGCTGTCGTGATAGGTTAACTCACCGTTAAAGGGTGATGGATTCTGTATGCTGCTGGATAAACGGTTCTATTCTGTCAGTCATGAGCGCCACCACGTAAAACGGCAGGAAGCCTAGGGCAAAAGTTCCGTAGTACAACCGTTTGGACCTCCTACTGTCAAGCCTAACTATTGAGAAAAACTTCAGGCAGTTTGACAGGGGTTATCCTTCGATCAGAAAGGACCTCTTCGCAATTAAAGAGAAGCAAGTGGAGAAATCCGAGAACGGCATGGTACACAGAACCATGGCTCGGCGTAGCTTGGAAATGCTTGCCTTCGACAATACCTATGCTCGTCTTCCCCAGTCGTTTTATGCAAGGCTCAATCCCACGCCGTTCGCGGCTCCACCCTACCTGGTTCATGCCAATTCGGTAGCCGCCGAGTTAATTGATCTTGATCCGGAGCAATGCACCCGGCCGGAATTTCCTGACCTCTTTGGGGGGAGTGCGCTCGCGCCCGGGATGGAACCGCTGGCCATGCTCTATTCCGGCCACCAATTCGGCGTCTATGTCCCGCAGTTGGGCGATGGACGCGCAATTTTACTGGGCGAAGCCACGAATGGACGAGGCGAACGGTGGGATCTCCATCTGAAGGGAGCGGGGCTGACTCCCTTTTCACGGGATGGAGACGGCCGGGCGGTACTGCGTTCGACGATCCGTGAGTATCTCTGTTGCGCTGCGATGCAGGGCCTCGGGATTCCGACGACACAGGCTCTCTGTCTAGTCGGGAGCGACGATAAGGTATACCGGGAGCAAGTAGAAACCGGTGCGATGATGGTCCGCATGGCGCCATCGCATGTTCGCTTTGGGACGTTTGAGGTCTTCTACTACAGGAAGCAATACGAGCACTTGAAAACCTTGGCCGACTATGTGATCGCGCAACACTTCCCCCATCTCCGCGATGCCGACGAGCAGTATGCCAGGTTTTTTACCGAAGTCGTCGAGCGCACAGCCACGTTGATCGCTCAATGGCAGGCGATTGGCTGGGCGCACGGGGTCATGAATACGGACAACATGTCGATCCTTGGGCTGACGCTGGACTATGGACCCTATGGGTTTATGGATGACTACGACGCGGGTTTTATCTGCAACCATTCCGACCACAACGGCCGTTATGCCTTCGATCAGCAACCCTTCATCGGGCTCTGGAATTTAAGTTGTCTGGCTCAAGCTCTGTTGCCTTTGGCAGAAAAGGAGGCGCTGAAGGCCGGCCTCGATGCCTATACTCCACGTTTTGAACAGGAATATTTGCGACGTATGCGGGACAAATGTGGGCTCATAGCGGAGAAACCGGAGGACGACGAACTCATTCGCGACTTTCTCGCCCTGCTCCAAGACAACCATGCGGATTACACGATCGTGTTTCGAGACCTCGGTGCTTTTTCGTCGGTCGAAGGGGCTTTGAACGGCAAACTTCGTGATCACTTTCTCGATAGAGCCCGGTTCGACGAATGGGCTAGACGCTATCGAGATCGGCTCAGAACTGAGGATAGCGATGACAGCGAACGGCGCATACGTATGGATCGTGTGAACCCGAAGTATGTGCTACGAAACTACCTGGCTCAAACGGCGATTGAGAAGGCGCGGCAGAAAGATTTCTCCGAAATCGACCGACTCTTCACATTGTTGCAGGATCCCTTTACCGACCAGCCTGGGATGGAGGTCTACGCCCTTCCTCCACCGAACTGGGGCAAGCACTTGGCTGTGAGTTGCTCATCGTGAGGGCGAGCGAAAGACCATGAAAGAACTCCTGATTGGTGAATTAAAGGTCCGACTCGCTGGTGGTTCGGACGGCTATGGAGGGGGAAACGGTCCGGTGGTTATGCTGCTTCATGGCTTCGGCGCGCCGGGCGACGATCTGGTGCCACTTGCCGACGTGATGGACGTCCCCAGAGGAACCAGATGGCTCTTTCCCGAAGCACCGCTTTCACTCAATATGGGTTTGGGCGATTCACGCGCCTGGTGGATCATTGACTTTGCGCGCATTCAGGCCGATCGAGAAGCAGGCCGCATTCGTGATCTGTCGGTGGAGATTCCGCAGGGCCTGGCCTTAGCGCGCGAGCGATTTCTCACATTTCTCAGGGAACTCTCACGACAACTTCCGATCCGTTATGAGAAGACGGTCATCGGCGGGTTTTCGCAGGGGGCGATGCTCACCTGCGACGCCGTACTCCATACCGACTATCCGTTCGCAGGCTTGGTCCAGCTTTCCGGGAATCTCCTGGCTCATGAGGTCTGGGCGCCTCTCATCAACAAGCGCAAAGGCCTTCCGGTCTACCAAAGCCATGGCACACAGGACGACATTCTTCCACACGTCGGCGCAGAGCGTCTCCGGGATGCGTTGAATCAAGCAGGTCATGCTGTGGAGTGGCACAGTTTTCGAGGTGGGCATGAGATTCCGGAGACGGTGCTGCGAGGGCTGAGCGCCTTTGTGACGAAGAGACTAGGCGCATGAGCATGCAACCTTTTGAGCTCATCGGTGGAGACGGCAAACGCATCAGGGGGAATTGGACCGAGGGAACAGACCGGCAGATCCTCTTCATCACCGGGTTTCTGTCGAAACGTTGGGGCAACAAGAGCAAGGCGCTGGCTCAATGGTGTGAGGAAAAGGGATGGGGGTTCTGTTGTTACGACGTACGTGGTTTTGGGGATTCGGAGGGACAGTTTACGGACTACACCCTTTCCGATTGGATCGCCG
>BQXA01000010.1:0-122175 GCA_036984345.1 Nitrospira sp.
CCGGAATATGCTCTTCAGGAAAGTGCTCCCGAATCCGTTCCCATTGGTCATCGCGCAGGCGCAGCATGTCCCCACTTATAGAGATGGAAGTTCGTGCCGTCAACTATTTTGAGATAGGTTCTAGTGTGTGGCGCGAGCGGCATGGGGGTGCTACAACAGCTGAGGAACTTGGTACCTCGGGAAATATTTCCCCCCTGTGCAGCGGCTTTGTATCGGCGGCAGGCATTGCTGGACGCCGGTGGGTTCGATGAATACGCTTTTTGTTATGCGGAAGACGTGGATCTGGGATTTCCCCTTCGCTTGGCGGGGCACAAAACTATGTATGTGCCTGATGCGGCGGTTCATCCTGTGGGCTCGGCGACCACCGGGGGCAGCATAAAGATGTTGCTGTGTGCCACGGACATCGCAACTTAGTCTGGACTTTTGTGAAGGATATGCCAGGAGTCTTATTCTGGCTGTTGTTGCCGCTGCATGTAGTGATGAATCTGGCAACCATCCTCTGGTTTGCCTCGAAGGGACGAGGTGGGATGATCTTGCGAGCCAAACACGACGTGTTGCTCGGTCTGCCGACGATGTGGCGCAAGCCGAAAACGATTCAATCGATCCGTATTGCAGTTGCGGGTAAGATGTGGCGGTTGAGACAGGCGCATCGTTCCAGCAAGGTAAGGCTATTCCATCTAGAACCTATGGTGCTCAGTCTTGCTTAGCCGGAGACTAGGCCATCTCCTAGTTGACTTGTGTGATCGCCCTGGCCTAGGGTTAAACCTAAGGCTAAAGTGTGACGGAATTTCGCTAAGGAATGAAATGCTGACGACGACTTCTGGACAGCAGCTCACGTCCTCATTACCATGTCGGTCGAGGAACCGTGAGATCAGTTCTAGATCCGGTACGGTATCGCTCATCATCGTAAATTATAATTCAGACAACTTCCTTCTAGCTTGTGTCTCGTCTGCCTTAAGACAGGTAGATGAAGTGGTAGTGGTTGATAATGCCTCGAGGGACTGCAGTCTGTTGCAACTTGAAGCTGCGTTTCCATCTGAACCGAAGTTGGTGGTTATTCGCAATCGAAGGAATCTTGGGTTTGCGGCTGGTTGTAATATAGGGAGTAAGCAAGCAACCGGCAAATACCTGTTGTTCCTTAACCCTGATTGCGTACTTGAGCCGGGCTCTGTAAAGCAATTGATCGGGACGCTCGATCGGTACCCTGATGTGGGAATGGTGGGTGGTCTGCTCCTCAATCCCAATGGCACCGAACAACCGGGTGCGCGGCGGGCTATTCCAACGCCTTGGCGGTCGTTTGTGCGGGCATTTGGTTTGTCCCGCCTTGCTGGTCGATGGCCTCGCATGTTTTTTGACTTTCACTTACATAAACAGCCGCTGCCGACTCACCCTATTGAGGTCGAGGCAATATCCGGTGCCTGCATGTTAGTCCGCCGTACTGCGATGCAAAATGTCGGGCATTGGGATGAAGGCTATTTTCTGCATTGTGAGGACCTGGATTTTTCCATGACCTTGCGAGGCAGAGGCTGGAAGATCATGTTTGTGCCTGATGCCAGGATCGTTCATGCCAAAGGAGGATGCTGCCGTTCTCGTCCACTATTCGTAGAATGGCATAAGCACTGTGGAATGATGCGGTTTTATCGCAAGTTTTTCCAGCATCAGTATCCAGGCCCCTTGATGTGGCTGGTCGCGCTCGGTATCTGGCTGCGATTTGGCCTCGTTGCTTCCTATCGGTCGGTTCTGCTGATTCGGCAGCATCTTGAGAGTCAGCGTGGATGAATCGTGGAAGATTGGTGTGCTTGGTGCAAGCAGCTTTGTCGGCGAGTGCGCGATCCAACGACTGAGAAAAGACGGCCGCCATATCGTGGCATTTTCTAGGTCTCCCCATCTTGGTAAGATCGAATCAGATGTGACGCGGTTGCAGCTCTCACCTGCTGTGGCTGCCTCCTGTGAAATTCCTCCCATCAAGGGTTGGCTCTGTGTTGCACCGATTCGGGTGCTGCCGCAGTATTTCCCAATGATCGAGGGAAGTGGTGTTCGCCGGGTGGTGGCCTTGTCGTCTACGAGTCTTCTGGTCAAAAAGGATTCGTCGGATCAGGGTGAGCAGCATATTGCCCGCCGTTTGGCCGAGGGAGAGCAGGCTTTGCGTACCTGGGCTGCGCCACGTGGAGTGGAATGGGTTATTTTGCGTCCCACACTGATCTATGGGCGCGGGCGAGACAGGAATGTGACGGAGATTGTTCGCTTTGTACGTCGATGGGGTTTCTTTCCTCTGTTGGGGCCAGCCGAGGGCTTGCGTCAGCCTGTGCATGCAGAGGATGTTGCAGCGGCCTGCGTGTCGGCATTGACTGTGCCTGCTGCTGCAAATCAAACGTACAACCTCTCAGGTGGCGAGACTCTGCCTTACCGGGAGATGGTGTGCCGCGTCTTTGCCACCGTCGGCAAAGTACCTCATCTCGTAACAGTCCCACGGTGGATCTTTCAGGTTGCAGTCTCAGCAGTTCGTCTGGTCCCACGATACCTGCATTGGACGGTGGAGATGGCGGAGCGGATGAATCGTGACCTGGTATTTGACCATGCGGATGCCGCGCGAGACCTGAGTTTTTCACCGCGGCCCTTTGTGTTGTCACCCGAAGACCTGCCGGTGTAAGCCAGAATATTGCCCTTGCTGTTTTCCCATTTTGGGTGGTCAGAAATGGACATGTGTGGGTTATTTAGTTTGCAAAAGATTACCCACTGGGTATGATAGCGCCTAACCGAAAGTTCTTTTCTCGTTTCTCCTTGTGACAACACGCAAGATTATCAAACGATTATCGGGAAGCGGGCCACCATCCCATGAGATTCTTCGGAAAATCCGTCTGTTCGCGACCGATGTGGACGGCGTCCTGACCGATGCGGGTATGTACTATTCCGAATCGGGTGATGAATGGAAAAAATTCAACACTCGAGATGGAATGGGGATCAAACTGTTGCAGAAGGCTGGGCTGATTACGGCTATTGTGACGCAGGAACGAACTCGTCTCGTGGCGAGGCGCGCAGAAAAGCTTGCCATTCCAGAGCTTCACCAAGGCGTGATGGACAAGTTGGCGGTGATTCGTGACATGGCCGAACGACATGGGATTGCACTCAGACAAGTCGCGTACATCGGTGATGATGTCAATGACATCGAGGCATTGAAGGCGGTGGGATTGTCGGCTGCTCCCGCGGATGGTCTTCCTCAGGTATTGGAAGTCGTCGACTATGTCTGTAGGCTGAAGGGTGGAGAGGGAGCGGTCAGAGAGCTTGCGGAAATGATTCTGCAGTCACGCAGCGAGGAAAAAAAGACAGCACGGAGGCGTTGAGAGAATCCATGGCAAAGACGCACGCACTCTATCCGGTAATTATGGCTGGTGGGAGCGGGACCAGGTTTTGGCCGTTGAGTCGCCATCTGTTCCCGAAGCAACTGTTGCGGATCGGTGGCGAATACACGTTGATTCAGCAGACTATGCGTCGTGTCCTGGGTTGTGCGCCGGCCTCCAATGTTCTGATCTCAACGAATGCGGCCCAGGCAGATTTGATCCGTGTCCAATTGACAGATTGGAAAGACGAGCTCTCAAACGGATTCTTGCTTGAACCGGAAGGGCGAAATACTGCACCGGCCATCGCGCTCGCTGCTCTTGAGGTGCTGGCTAGGGACCCCGATGGTCTCATGTTGGTGGTTCCGGCCGACCATGTGGTGACTGGGCAACGGGATTTTGAGACAGCCGTTCAATTGGCGTCCGAATTGGCCGTAAAAGGTTACTTGGTGACGTTTGGGATCAAGCCGATCCGTCCGGAAACGGGGTACGGCTATATCAGACCCAAGGACAAAGTATTGCTCGGAAAGCGCGGGGCATTACGAGGATATCCCGTTCAAAAATTCGTGGAAAAGCCCGATGTCGCGAAGGCCACCCAGTACCTGAAGGCTGGTCACTATTATTGGAACAGCGGCATGTTTATTTGGCGAGCTGCAACAATTTGGGAAGAGATCGGTGTTCACCAGCCGGCTCTGCTGGCTGCGATGGAACAAATCCAGGCTCTCAAGAAAGAAGGGTCTTCGCAACGAGCGATGGATGAGGTGTATCGCCGAATCAAGCCGGTGTCTATCGATAACGGGGTGATGGAACGGTCGTCGAAGGCCGCGGTGGTACCGGTGAAATTCAAGTGGTCCGATGTCGGGAGCTGGGGCAGCTTGGATGAGGTGGCCGAGAAAACCCAGGCTGGGAACGTGATGACTGGGCGAGTGGTCGATCTCGGCAGCAAACAGTCGATTGTCTATGCCGATCGACGTGTGGTTGCAACGATCGGTCTACAAGATATGGTGGTGGTGGATACGCCTGATGCGACCTTGGTCTGTCCGAAATCGCGTGCACAAGATGTGAAATCGATCGTGGATATCCTCAAACAGCAGCGAGCTCCGGAACACTTGGAACACCTTACGGTTCAACGGCCATGGGGCTCCTATACGGTGTTGGAGGAGGGGCCTGGATTCAAAGTGAAGCGTGTCACGGTCAATCCCGGTGGGAGGCTGTCGCTCCAAATGCATCATCAGCGCAGCGAACATTGGGTTGTGATCGCCGGGACGGCACGTGTCACAAGAGATCAGGAGATTTTTGATCTGAAGGTAGGAGAGAGCGCAGGCATTCCGGTCAAAACCAAGCATCGTTTGGAGAATCCTGGGCAGGAAACCGTCCATATTATTGAGGTGCAGAACGGGCCCTATCTCGGCGAGGACGATATCGTGAGATTTAAGGACGACTACGGTCGAATAGCGAAGGCTTAAGTAGGATGAGGTCGCGCAGTATAGAATGGGTGCAAGGTTGACGCTGTTCCAAGATCGATCTGGTAAAGGAGGAGATCGTGGGGTTATTTCGAGAATATGATCTTCGGGGGATCGTCGGTAGTGAGCTGACAGAAGAGTTGGCCGAGCAGCTGGGTCTGGCCTATGCCACGTATGCGAGCACGCGTGGGGTGACGACGATGAGTCTCGGGCGGGATGGTCGGTTGAGCTCGCCAGCCCTCCACAAGGCCCTTCTCAAGGGATTACTGGCCGGTGGTCTCCATGTCATCGACATCGGAGTCTGTACATCTCCGCTGCTCTACTTCTCCTTATTTACCCTGCCGGTTGGCGGCGGCATTATGATTACGGGCAGTCACAATGCAGCCGAGTACAATGGATTCAAAATCTGCATCGGCAAGACCGCCATCCATGGAGTGGAGATTCAGGAACTTCGGCGTGTAATGGAAAAGGGCACATTCGTTTCCGGCGAAGGGCGTCTGTCGGACCATCCGATCATTCCTGATTACCTGGCCTATATCGGAAAACATTTTGCGCATGTCAGAGCAGACCGGTTGCATGTTGTGATCGATAGCGGGAATGGAGCAGCTTCGATCGTGGCGAAACAAGCGCTCGAGTTGCTTGGATGCAAAGTGACGGGACTCTACTGCGATCTGGATGGGCGGTTCCCGAACCATCATCCTGATCCAACTGTTCCGGAGAATCTGTCCGATCTCATACGGGCTGTCAAAGACCATCAGGCACATGTGGGTATCGGATATGACGGCGATGCTGATCGAATCGGAGCCGTCGATGAGCGAGGCGATATCCTATGGGGTGATCGTCTTTTGGTGCTGTACTCACGTGATATTCTGGCGGTGAAACCCGGTAGCACCATCATCTCTGAAGTGAAGGCGTCGCAAAGTTTGTACGACGACATCGCTAAGCGTGGTGGGCGCGGTCTGATGTGGAAAACCGGCCATTCGCTGATCAAGACGAAGATGAAAGAGGAGTCCGCTGTGTTGGCCGGTGAAATGTCCGGGCACATGTTTTTCGCAGATCGGTATTTTGGATATGACGATGCGGTGTATGCATCATGTCGATTGGTCGAAATTCTGGCGAAATCTGATCAACCGCTTTCCGCATTAGTCTCAGATCTTCCTCCCTCGGCCGTCACTCCGGAAATACGAGTGGAGCTTCCGGATACGGTGAAGTTCGACGTGGTTGAACGAGTGAAAAGGAAGTTCGTGGAATGTTTGAACGCACAGCAAGGCCTCGGACCCAAGAAACTCGTCCTCCGAGAGCTGATTACCATCGATGGCGTTCGCGCGATTTTTGAGGAGGGGTGGGGGCTGATTCGGGCGTCCAACACCCAGCCGGCTCTCGTGTTACGGTTTGAAGCGGTTTCTTCTGCACAACTCGGTGTCATTCAATCGCTCATTGAGCAGGAGCTAATGGAGGCGAGACAAACTCTCGGGTGCTAGTGCCTCCTTCTTCCAAATCCACCGTATCTTGTGGCCTCTGGACGCTGCGTCGGTATGCGGCGATGGTTACGGTCATCGTGCTTTTACCGTTGTCTGCTGTCCCCATCGAATCGAAACCGTGGGCTGACGTCCAACGTCCCTTTCACGTCGGTGAGCGACTAACCTACAAGGTATCCTGGCTCAACATGACGGCGGTGATGGCGGTGATGGAGGTGATGGAGGTGGCACCGATCCCAGGCTCGTCTGATCTCGGTTTCGCTAAATTGGTGGGGACAGCCCGGTCGACGCCCATCATCGCCAAGTTTTTTCCGGTCGATAGTCGCGTAGAGTCAGACATCAATCTCGACACCCTTGCCCCTGAACATATGACGTTTCGTCGGCGCGAAGGCCGGAAAAAAGAGGATATCGAGTATGTCTTTCATCAAAAAGAAGGGGTGGTGACGGCTATCCGCGGCGGCACCACCGAGTCGCTGCCTATTCCAGGCGGGACGCAGGACATTCTTTCATGTTTGTACTACACGCGCGTGGCGTTACCACCAGAGCCGGGCGCTTCTCTCAAGATGAACGTGTATCATGACAAGAAGAATCGACCGGTCGAGGTGCGTGTCGAGGGAGTTGAGATCATTGAGGGGTCCTGGGGAACGGCGGAAACGATCCGTGTGCTCGTCATCATGCCATTTCATGGTTTGTTTATGAATCAAGGCAATATTCGTGTTTGGGTAACAACTGATGAACGGAGGACTCCGTTGCGGATGAAAGCAAAAGTGACGCTCGGTTCGGTCGTTGCAGATTTGGTGGATGGCCTGGAGAAAACGCAGTTGTAGGGAAAAACGAATGGTCTGAATGTGGATTGTTGTTCACGCAAACTAAACCAGCTATACTGGGCCATACTGAAGAGACCATGAGAGAATTCCCCCTTACGTTAAGCCAGTTTATTGTTCAAAGTCAGGCCGCATATCCAGAGGCAACGGGAGAGTTTTCAAGTCTTCTGACCCAAATCGGCCTAGTCGGTAAGCTCATTGCGCAGGATCTCCGGCGCGCAGGCTTGATTAACATTCTAGGAACGACCGGCGACACGAACGTCCAGGGCGAAACCGTGAAGAAGCTAGATGCGATTGCCAATGACGACTTCGTCAGAGTCTTTCAATCCAGTGGGTACGTTTGTGCCTTGGCGTCGGAGGAGATGGAGAAGCCCATTTTTTTGCCGGGGAATTGGCCGCATGGCAAGTACATGCTGCTCTTCGATCCACTAGACGGCTCCTCCAATACGGACAACAATATGCCGCTCGGCGCCATTTTTTCCGTGCTCAAGTATGATCGGACCGATCGCTTGCCGACGGAGGCGGAGCTGATACGACGAGGCACCGAACAAGTAGCCGCTGGATATCTGCTGTACGGGCCGAGCACGATGTTGGTGTGTACCGTCGGGCAAGGTGTGTACGGATTTACGCTCGAGCCCGGCATTGGCGAATATTTGCTGTCGCACGAGCGGATCAAGATTCCTGACAAAGGGAAAGTGTATGCCACGAATGAAGGGAACTATTCCAAGTGGTCGGAGGGGACAAAAAAGTATCTTCATTCACTCAAAGTCAACGATAAGGCCACCGGCCGCCCCTATAGTGGCCGGTATTCGGGCTGCTTGGTCGCGGATGTGCACCGCCTGTTGCTCGGTGGGGGGATCTACCTCTATCCAGGGGAAGTGGATAAGCCTGAAGGGAAGTTGCGGTTACTCTACGAAGCGAATCCGATGGCGTTGATTGTGGAGCACGCTGGCGGCAAAGCTTCAACAGGGACATCAAGAATTTTGGAGGTGGAGGCCAAGAAACTCCATCAGCGGGTGCCCCTGTTCATCGGAAGCCGGCATGATGTGGAACAGGCGGAGACGTATATTCAGGGTAGAGCCTAGGCGCATATTTCTTTTATTATATGGTACGGTGATGTCGTCGGGAGGAAACTATGGGAGATCGGGTGCAAGAAATTTTAAGCTGGTATGGGAGCGACAACGCGGGGACAAGGACCAATATCGCGCGGTTACTCCGATCAGGAAAACTTGCAGGAACAGGCAGACTGGTGATTCTGCCGGTCGATCAGGGGTTTGAGCATGGTCCAGCAAGGAGCTTCGCGCCGAACGCGCCAGGATACAATCCGCACTACCATTTTCAGCTTGCCATCGATGCGGGATGCAATGCGTACGCAGCCCCACTCGGGTTCCTGGAAGCCGGGGCGGACCACTTCGCCGGACAGATTCCCCTTATCTTGAAGTTGAACAATCATGATGTGCTGCATGATGAGAAGGATCCGCTCCCCTCTGTGACGGGGAGTGTGAAGGATGCACTTCGATTGGGCTGTTCTGCCGTGGGGTTCACAATCTACCCCGGTTCGTCCCATTGCAACGCGATGTATGAGCAGTTGCGGTCGATCGCCGAAGAGGCAAAAGCCTGTGGCCTGGCCGTCGTGGTTTGGTCCTATCCGCGCGGCTCGGCCCTGAGCAAAGAAGGTGAGACGGCGATCGATGTAGTGGCCTATGCCGCCCAGATTGCGGCTCAACTCGGTGCTCATGTGATTAAGGTCAAGCTCCCAAGCGCCCATCTTGAACAGGCGGCAGCCAAAAAAGTCTACGAGGCTGAAAAAATTCCGATTAAAACCTTGGCGGAACGGGTCACACATGTGGTTCAGAGCGCATTTGACGGGCGACGGATTGTGATCTTTTCCGGAGGGGCAAAAAGCGAAGACAAAAACGTGTTCGACGAAGCCCGGGCCATCAGAGATGGGGGAGGATTTGGGAGTATCATCGGACGGAATTCGTTCCAGCGTCCTAAACCGGACGCGGTGAAGTTCCTCCACACGATCATGGGAATTTATGCCGGTGAGATTCAGTGAGCACTGTGTCTTTCACAAGAATATATTGAGCGTATGAGTCAGCTGGAGTTCGACAAAAAGCCTGCACGTGGAGCCAGAACCTGGATTGTCGCCGCCACTCTGTTGACGGCGGGGATGATTATCGGCTTTGTGGTTGCGTCGGATCTTGGTTGGCTCCCAACGGGGCACGCGGTACCGGACTCTTCTTCCGTTGCTCCGTCTCCCACGGTTGCCAGGCCGGTTTCAACCGCTCCTCAGCCGACGTTACCTGGCGGCAGTCAAACCTTCGTGGAAATTGCTAAGTCCGTGAAGCCGGCGGTGGTGAATATCTATGCGACCAAGAGCGGGCGCAGCGGTGGATCGGGAATGACGCCGTTCGATGATCCGTTGTTTCGAAAGTTTTTTGGCGACGAATTTTTCAGGAAGTTCGAGCACCCAAAGGAACGAAAAGAGCGAGGCCTTGGATCCGGTGTCATCGTCGAGTCGAATGGCTTGATCATTACCAACAATCATGTCGTCGGCAAGGCCGATGAGATTCGGGTCACGCTTTCGGATAAGCGTGAATTCAAAGCGAAACTCATCGGCACGGACCCGAAAACCGACGTGGCTGTCGTGAAGATTGAAGCAACGGGACTTCCCACCGTGGCTTGGGCTGATTCCGACAAGCTGGAAGTGGGGGAGTTTGTCCTGGCTGTAGGCAACCCATTCGGGTTGACACAGACCGTGACCTTGGGGATTGTCAGTGCATTGGGGCGAGCGGCCGGTATTGCGGAGTACGAGGATTTTATCCAGACAGACGCGGCCATCAACCCTGGTAACTCCGGCGGAGCACTGGTGAATGTCCGTGGCGAATTGGTGGGAATGAATACGGCGATATTCAGTCAGAGCGGCGGCAACATGGGGATTGGGTTTGCCGTCCCGAGCAATATGGCTCAGTCGATCATGGGACAGCTGGTCCAAACAGGAAAAGTCGTTCGGGGTTGGCTCGGCGTATCGATTCAAGAACTGACGCCGGAATTGGCGTCCCAATTCGGGGTGAGCGACACAAAGGGTGTACTGGTCAGTGATGTGATGGATGATAGTCCCGCCAAAAAGGCCGGGTTCGAACGGGCCGATGTCATCATCGAATATGACGGGAAATCCATGGACTCGCCGACACATCTCCGGAACGCCGTCGCTCAGACGCCGGTTGGCAAGAAGGTGACCATCAAGTTTATCCGTGACAAAAAGACGAGAAGCTTGGACCTCACGATCGTCGAGCAACCCAAATCGATGTCGCAAAACGACGGAGAGGATGGTGGTGAATCTTCCACTGCGACGGGTGTGCTCTCGACTCTTGAAGTCCGAGACATAAATGAAGAGTTGGCCAATCGGTATGGGCTTAAGTCCCGCGAACGAGGTGTGGTGGTCGTCCGAGTCAAACCAGGAAGTCCGATCGAAGAAGCGGGTGTTCGTGAAGGCGATATCGTGGTCGAGGTGAATCGGCAAGCCGTAACCTCGGTGAAGGTCTTTGAGCGGATTGCTGGAAAATTGCCCGACGACCAAGCTGTGTTGCTGTTATTGAAGCGACAGGATCGGACCATTTTTCTCACACTCCGTCCATAATGTGCAGAAAAGACAGTAGAGTCGGGAGGAGGAAGAAGTGTGGGGCCATGGAGACCCCCCTCGATGATTCCGTCCGCAGTCATGGCGTCTGGATGTAATCTGTGAGTAATCGCACTGTAGCCCTTGTTCCCGCCGCCGGGCGGGGGCTCCGCATGGGCGGTACAGTGCCCAAACAGTTTCTGTCGCTTGGTCACCAGCCTCTCATTCTGCATTCTCTCCGTGTCCTCCAAGCATCCCCCGTCATTCAGGAGATTGTCCTGGCCGTTCCGCAAGGTGATATGGACTATTGCCTCAAGGAAATCGTTGCCAAACATCACTTCACGAAAGTGACCAAGGTGGTGCCTGGAGGAGCGGAGCGACAAGATTCAGTCCGACACGCGCTTGAAGCGGTTCAGGATGAAGTCGATGTGGTACTCGTTCATGACGCGGTCCGGCCGTTCCTTACCGAGCGGATGGTTGAGGAGGTGGTGTCGATGGCCCGTGCGAAGGGAGCAGCGATTATCGCGTTGCCGATGAAGGATACTGTGAAGGAGGCCGGCGCAGACCATGTCGTCGAACGTACGGTTGATCGTGCAGGTTTATGGCTCGCCCAGACCCCGCAAGCGTTTCGACGCGAGTGGCTGTTGTCAGCCCATCGAAAAGCGCATGGCGAGGGGGTCCGAGCAACGGATGATTCCTATTTGATGGAATGGTGTGGGTACTCCGTCTCAGTCGTTGAAGGGAGCGGGGACAATATCAAAGTCACTAGACCGGAAGATCTGGTTATCGGTGAAGCGATCCTGGCCTCGCGACAAACCCATGCCATGAAAGGGCGAGTATGAAAAAGGGCTCTCGCGTTGGGTATGGTTATGACGTGCATCCGCTCGGACCGGACCGACAATTGATTTTAGGTGGAGTCGAAATTCCACACACCAAAGGCCTGCTTGGCCACTCCGATTCCGATGTCCTTGTCCATGCGATCTGCGATGCACTCTTGGGTGCTATGGGAGAAGGCGATCTCGGTCGGCACTATCCCAGTTCCGACCCCAAGTATAAGGGTATTTCAAGTTTGAAGTTGTTGGAAGACGTCATGTCGAAACTCACGGCCAAGGGCTATCAGGTGGGAAACATCGACACGGTCATTGTGGCTCAGGCCCCTCGCCTCGGCCCGCATCTCGCGGCGATGCAAAACAAAATTGCTGAGGTTGCCGATATTGATCCCGATTTGGTCAATGTGAAGGTAAAAAGCGGAGAAGGATTGGATGCGGTCGGGCATGAAGAGGGAATGGTCGCGCACGCCGTATGTTTGATCGAGTCGATCTGACGTCGTAAGATATTCTGTACATGTTGAGTCAGATCAAACAAGACCTCCAAGCGGTCTTTGACCGAGATCCTGCCGCGACCACCAAGCTGGAAGTGATTCTCACCTATGCGGGTTTTCATGCACTGTTGGCGTATCGGATCTCCCACCGGTTGAAGGTACACGGTGTTCCCATTTTGCCGCGCGTGCTCTCTCAGCTCGCTCGATGGTTGACCGGCGTAGAGATTCATCCTTCGGCCAAGATCGGAACGGGTTTCTTTATCGATCATGGGATGGGGGTCGTAATAGGAGAAACGGCCGAGATCGGCGATTACGTAACGCTTTTTCAAGGCGTGACCTTAGGTGGAACCGGCAAGGAACGAGGCAAGCGGCATCCGACACTCGGGAATCATGTGGTGGTGGGTGCCGGCGCGAAAATCCTCGGTGGAATCACCATCGGTGACAACGTCAAGATCGGGGCCAATTCCGTCGTGCTCAAGAACGTGGCTCCCAACTCAACCGTGATCGGGGTTCCAGGCCGTGTCATCAAATCCCAGGGTGAGCGCTTGCCGGATGCCACGATGGATCAAGTCGATTTGCCTGATCCGATCAGTGCCCGGTTCATCGCATTGGAACAGGAATTGATCGAGCTTCGCAAGAAAGTCGAGACAAAAGATGAACGTTCACCTACGTAGCGCTCGTTGATGCCGGTTGATTTCCTGACAGAATGTTTCCGGCGCGGCACATGCCGCACCGGAATAAAGCTTAGTCTGAAAGACAGTCGCTCATGAACTTTTTCCGTTCATCACCCTTCAGCTCCTTCCCATCTGCCTCTTTATTACACGCCTTCATCTTATTCTGCTGAGTCTCCTTACCACCGCCACCTTTCCCTGACTTAGCGGAGAGCCATTCCTCCAGAAAGGCCTTTCGTTCCTCACCTTTCCCCTCTCCTGACCCGTTTGCGTTGGCTTGATCGTTACAAACTTTCATCTTGTTCTGTTGGGCGGGTGCACCTATTGCATATGGAATTCATCCGACAGCGAGCACGAACAATACAAGAGTGAGCGTACCCCGGCTATCCACATACCGAATCTCCTTTATGGTCAAGGTGAGATGAACAGATGAATGGCATCATAACAGAGAATTACGTAAGTGTCTGTGGGCTGAACCGAGACAGACAACCGGTCACGAATGAAATGATTTATTTTTGGAGAAAGAGTATCCTTGTCCCGCTGCGTGGTCTGGATGCTCCAGGGACGCAATGCCGTAGATTGTTTTGCCGACACAAAGAAAGGGACTCATGAGCTCAACGCCTGGTATCACGCGATCGCGTCAATTTCGCAAGCTGCTCACGTCGGATCAGTTAGAATTCATCTGTGAAGCTCATAACGGCCTAAGCGCGAAAATCGTCCAGGAAGCAGGGTTCAAAGGCATTTGGGCGAGCGGTCTCTCGATTTCGGCTCAATTTGGGGTACGTGACAACAATGAAGCCAGTTGGACGCAAGTTCTCGAAGACCTGGAGTTTATGTCCGATGCAACCACGATCCCGATTTTGCTCGACGGCGATACAGGATACGGCAATTTCAATAATATGCAGCGGCTTGTCCGCAAGCTGGAGCAGCGCCACATCGCGGCAGTCTGCATTGAAGACAAACTCTTCCCTAAAACGAATAGCTTCATCAAAGGGGACGCCCAGCCGATGGCTGACATGCAGGAATTCTGCGGCAAGATCAAGGCAGGCAAGGACGCTCAGATCGATCCTGACTTTTGCATAATTGCTAGGGTAGAAGCCTTTATCTGCGGTTGGGGACTGGCCGAGGCGCTGCGACGGGCCGAGGCGTATCATCAGGCCGGCGCCGACGGCATTCTCATTCATAGTGCCCTCGCGGTGCCGGACGAGATTCTGGCCTTTAAACAGGAATGGGGAACTCGATGTCCTGTGGTAATCGTTCCCACCAAATATTATGCCACACCTACCGAAGTATTTCGGCAGCATGGGATTTCAATTGTCATTTGGGCCAATCACATGTTGCGGGCGGCCGTAGCGGCCATGCAGAAGACCGCACGGACATTGAAAGAGCAAGAGCATCTCCTTTCCATAGAAGACAAAGTCGCGCCGGTGTCGGAAATCTTCCGGCTACAAAACGCTGCAGAACTTCAAGATGCCGAAGATCGCTATCTTCCACGAGGTGCTGAGAATACCAGTGCCATTGTGCTGGCGGCCTCTCGTGGTGAGGAACTACGAGAGTTGACTGAGCACCAACCCAAGACGATGGTGAAGATTCAAGGCGCGCCGATCCTCGCTCACATTGTGGACGGCTATAACGCCGTGGGCATTAAGGACATCACGGTCGTCCGTGGCTACAAGAAGGAGGCGGTGACGCTGCCTAACCTGACGTATCTCGATAACGACGAGTTTGCGGAAACCGGCGAGCTATATTCCTTAGATAAAGCGTTGCGTGCACGGAAGGGTGGAGCCAAAGATTTGATTATCTCGTACGGTGATGTGCTGTTCAACAAGTATATCCCTCAGGCCTTGTGTCAGGAAAAGGAAGATTTTGTGATCTTCGTCGATAGCGATTGGCAGAACCAAAGCAGTTACGCTCGACTGGGGGGCTTTGCCGAATGCTCATTGCCGAACTCTAAGAAAGCCTTCAATGCAAAGATCTATCTCAAACGGTTAGGGGATACAGTTTCAAGGGAGCACATCCATGGTGTATGGATGGGATTCCTGAAAGTGTCTCCGGCTGGAGGAAATCAGCTTCAGGCAATCCTTGGAATCATGATGGCCGATCCGGTCAACCGCAACGCAGGAATCCCTCATCTGTTGCAGGAGCTACTGAAGCGTCAGCACGCCATTCGAGTCCTGTATACGGTTGGCCACTGGCTCGATATCAACAGTCTTGAGGATGTGGTCCAAGCAGGAGTGTTTTGACCTTCTCCCTGCGATCTTGGTTACTGGTAGTCCACGCGTACTAAAAAGAGTCCTTGCGGTGGGGCCGTTTTACCGGCAGCCGAACGGTTCCGTGCAGAGAGGATTGTCGTCAGGCTTTCTGGTGGGCGCTTCTTCATGCCGACTTCCACGAGTGTTCCTACGATCGATCGCACCATCTGTTTCAGGAACCGATCGGCATAGGCCTCGATCCGTAGTTGGTCTCCCTCTCGGGCGACGACAAGTTGTTGGAGACGGCAGATCGGGTCATCATTTTCAGTCGGCTGAGTTTGGAACGAAGAAAAATCATGTGTGCCGATGAGGTGAGAGGCCGCCGTATTCATCGCGGCATCGTCGAGTGTCTGATGGATATGCCAGCAGTAAACATGTGCGAGAGCCGGACGCTCTGGGCGATTCAGGATTCGGTATTCGTACAGCTTGCCTTTCGCCGAGTGTCTCGCGTGGAATGACTCCGGCATGAGTGCGGCTGAGCGGACCACGATGCTGGCAGGGAGATGCGCATTCAACGCTCTCGTCCATTCACGCGGCGTCATGTCACGCCCGATACGGAAACTCGCGACCTGTCCGAGCGCATGAACCCCCGCATCAGTACGTCCGGCTCCAATGACCGGTACGCGAGTCTGAGTGACACCGAGGATAGCAACTTCAATGGCCTCTTGAACCGTCGGCCGGTCGGGCTGGCGTTGCCAACCAACATAGGTTGTGCCGTCATATTCAAGGACGAGTTTGATGGTAGGCATGGAATAATTGGGATGCAGACCACCGAGAGAACTATCGTGGGCCTTACTTATTATTGGCAAGGAACGAAAGGATTCCTTGGTAGAGCGATTGCGCGACGCCTTTGATGAATGTTGGTCTTCGAAGGAGGGCTTCTTCGTCAGGGTTCGAAATATACGCAACTTCCGCCAAAATGCTGGGCATGCTCGTAAATCTCAACACGTAAAACGGGGCTGTTTTGACACCGTGGTCGATGACATCGTATGCCCCATTCATCTGAGTGACCATTGCCTCCTTCGCATTCCACGCGAGCTCCAGCGAGGCCTCGATTTTCTTCGTCGTCAGGAGATCTGCGACCAGATACTCCCATCCCACCCCGGTGTTGCTGATGGGCGTCCCGTTCTCCCGCGCTGCCACCTCCAGGGCTCGCTGATCCTTCGCTTCACCAAAATGATAGATTTCAATGCCTTTGACTACGCGAGACGGATGTGAATTGACATGGATGGATACGAACAAGTCGGCACCGTGGCTGTTGGCAAACTTGGCTCGTTCTTCGAGCTCAACATACACATCACGATCTCGAGTCATCAACACACGCACGTCGGATCGTTTACGGAGGAGTTCTTTGAGATGGAGTGCGACTTTGAGCGTGATGTCCTTTTCGGCAGTCCGTCGAATGCCAAGTGCCCCAGGATCTTTCCCTCCGTGACCGGGGTCGATCACAATCGTTGTATAGTCCTTCGTACGAGGCGGAGACTGTTGGATGACCGGAGCGGCCGCGATCGAGGGTGAGCTCGGGCTTTCTCCGGCCGGAGGAGAGGTCTGCGTCTCTTCAGTCGGAGGAGCGTCTTGTTCCAGGGGAGGCGTCACATCGATGACCAACCGTGGTGGATCGGACAGTGTGAACTGACTGTATGATCCGTAGGATGCGGTTGGAAGCGATATCGCAACGGCGTGGGGAGTCGTTTGCGTGACAATGAATGGAGCTGGCACCGTGCCGTCCTCCACCTTCGCCCGTGCGGTTTGGCTGAGAGAGGCGTTCGGAAGAGAGATCACCACACGACTCGGATTGTTCACTCGCTTCTCAGAGACATCGGGCTGGCGATCTAAATCCAGTACAAGCCGGGATTTGCTTGGGCTGCTTGCACCACGCAGATCCATGACCGTGACGGGGGCAAGGGAGGCCGGTGTGCCCTTCACGCGAGCCTTCTTCGACGGGGAAGAGACCTTGGGGTGACGACTGTCCTTGGTACCGGACCAAACCGATTGAATGACCACCACATCCACCAAGAAGAAAAGCGCAGCACAAGCCAATAGAATGGCGAGGGGTTGGGACGATACTGGTCGGCGATCTTGATTTCTCATGGTTTTATTCAGGAAATAGATATCCTGAAACTATTCTCAGATGTCCCGCAGCTTGTCAAGAATTACGCCGCTTGCAGAGCTCGGTATTCGTATTGACTACCCAGGTCATGCCACGGTAGCGTCGGGGATGCCGACACATGTGATCATCGATGGGTATAATCTTCTCGGAAGCGGTGGAATTCGCAGGGGATACAGCGACTCTGACCGTGAGCGATTACTACATGATTTGGCAAGTTATCGGCATCGCACAGGGCATGCCATTACGGTGGTGTTCGATGGGTGGCAGCTGGGTCGATCGACAGAACAGCGGGAGCATCGTGCCGGAGTTCAGGTGATCTATTCAAAACGGGGTGAGCGGGCGGATCAGGTCATCCAGCGTTTGGCACGGGAGTACAGGGCGGACTGTGCGGTCGTCAGTTCCGACCATGAAATCATGAACGTCGCCAGGGTTCATGGAGCATTTATCATCGGGGCTCAGGAGTTTGCCCAGAAGCTCCGCGGACCCTCGGCTCCATCCAGAACGATTCCACACAAGGAATTGGATCCTGGAGATGACGTCCGCTCAAGAGGTGCACGGGAGAAAAAGGGAAATCCTAAAAAGCTTCCGAAGTCTCAGAGACAACGCGATCGTCGGTTCAGGGGATTCTAAACAACCTCTTCGCGTTGCTGCTTGTCTGCCTGGCAATTTGATCGACGGAGAGTGTGTCGCCATGGAGAGCGGCCAATTGGTGAGCAACCTGAGATACATAGGCCGGTTCATTGCGTTTCCCGCGGTAGGGGACCGGGGTTAGATAAGGGCAATCAGTCTCGATGAGCACACGATCCAATGGCGTCGCTTTGGCGATCTCTCGTAGCGCGGTTGCATTCTGAAACGTCACGATTCCAGAAAACGAGAGATAGAATCCTAAGTCCAACGCTTGTTTTGCCAGCCAGTCGTCTCCGGAAAAGCAGTGAAACACCCCTCCGACTTCTGCGGCTCTCTCCTCTTTTAAAATCGTAACCGTATCCTCCTGGGCCTCTCTTGTGTGAATAACCACGGGTAGCCCGAGCTCGCGAGCGAGCTGGAGCTGTTCGCGGAAGCGATCCCGCTGTTCTTTTGGTGACGAATGATTGTAGTGATAATCAAGCCCGATCTCTCCAAAGGCCACGACCTTGCCGTGTTTTGTGAGGCAGCGGAGCTCATCGTACCAGTCGTCCTGGATGTGTTTGACCTCATGCGGATGGACACCGACTGAGGCGTAGACAAACGGGTAGTGATCAGCGAGTGCGACGGCTGCCCGACTAGTCGTCAAATCACAGCCGATCGTGAGAAACGCTTCGACTCCGGCCTCCCTGGCACGGGTGATGACAGCTTCTCGATCCTCGTTGTAGCGGGCGTCGTCGAGATGGGTGTGGGTATCGAAGAGCATGAGACCTATCCTACCATGCCATGATGCAGTAGAAAGATGAGTTGTTGTTTCGAGAGGTGTGTGTGCTATGTGGGAAACTTGTCGGGATCAGTAAGGGTTTACTCATGACGGACGATTCTCAATGCCAGCGACATATCAATTGTTCGAACTGGAGATTAGGAGACGGGCTTTGGAGTGATTGCGGCGGCGAGGTCATGCAGCAACTGTTCGGTCTCGCCCCAACCTAGACAGGCGTCGGTAATGGACACACCATGAAGCAGTGCGACTCCTTCTTTCCACGCTTGCTTGCCGGGGTTCAAGTTGCTTTCAAGCATCAATCCCATAATGGTCTGACGACCTTCGCGGAATTGCCGGAGAACCTCATGAGCCACCAAGCGTTGGCGGGTATGATCTTTGTTGGAGTTGTCATGCGAACAGTCGATCATGATCGGCCGTGCGATGCCTTCACCGGCAACGGCGGCTTCCGCTCGAGCCACGTGTTCGGCTTCGTAATTGGTTCTCCCGCCGCCGCCGCGAAGCACAATATGGCGATCGGGATTACCCATGGTCTTGATGATCGCGGTCTGGCCGTCGGCGTTGATGCCGACAAAGTGATGGGGAGCACGGGCAGAAATCATGGCATTGACGGCCACCTGAAAGCTGCCTTCGGTCCCATTCTTGAACCCAACGGGCATGGAGACACCGCTGGCCATTTCTCGATGCGTTTGACTTTCGGTTGTCCTGGCACCGATTGCCACCCAACTGATGAGGTCGGCGACATACTGAGGACTTATGGGATCCAGCAACTCTGTTCCGCAGGGAAGCCCCAATTGATTAATCTTGAGGAGAATCTCCCGAGCGAGCTCGACGCCGGTCGCGATATCACAAGTTCCGTCAAGGTGAGGATCGTTGATCAACCCCTTCCACCCCACGGTCGTTCTCGGCTTTTCAAAGTAGGTCCGCATCACGATCAGAAGACGGTCACGCAGGGCATCGGCCACGGGCTTCAGCTTGGCGGCATATTCATAGGCGGCCTCCGGGTCATGGATAGAGCAAGGACCCACGATGACAAGCAGCCGGTCTCGGTCTTGCCCGTGAAGGATCCGGCGAATTGCTTCCCTGGTTTCAACCACGAGACTGCCAGCCTGATCAGTGATAGGCAGTTTCGTCTTAATGGCGCGAGGTGAGGGGAGCGCCTTAATCTCAATGACGTGTTGATTGTCAATCGGTCTATTCATGAACGGTCACGCAACGGATAGTTCTACAATGAACCGGCCCGAAGGGGGTGATAATGTAACGAATCATAGCAGAAAAGTCCAGGCCATCTAACCCCGTGGTTAATCAGGATGAATTTGATACTAGGGTAGAGGGTTCTTGAAATTTCAGACAAGGGTTCTTATCCTAAGGCCATGAGGTTGTTCGGAACCGACTCTAAGTTTGTGGCGTCATGGATCCGCTTGGGAGTGGTGAGTGGTGTCATCTCTGCCATGCTCGGCCTGGCACCATTTGCCGTGGCTCAGGATATCCACCACGAGTTGGCAGCGGCTGACTCGGATGGTCATGAACACTCCGATACGGATATCTGTCAGTGGGTCCAGCATCACACGGCCGGTTCGGTCGATTGTAATGTTCCCACGTTGGTCGTTAGTGAGTTGATCCGCGAACAGGAAGTTCCCTGTGACTCCATCATACTGTCGGCAGCTCCTTCTCTCGTCGGTCCTTCCCGTGCCCCCCCTTCTCGGTAGCGCTCACATCCGCTTATCGACGTAGGGGAGTAGGGCGCTCTGTACGAGCGCGCCTAGTCCTTCCGGTATTTTTTCTTCTTGCAGCCTAGTAAAGGGGGAGCAGTATGAGGTACCCGTTTATGCACGGTTGGTTATGGAAGGCGGTTGTCGTGATCGCTTGCGTCGCCGCTTGGGGGCCCTATTCGGCTGCGCAGGCGCAAGAGAACGATCAGCCTTCAGTGATCAAAGGAATTGTCCAAAACCAAGACCTTCGACGAGTAGCGCAGGCAGTCGTTGAGGTGAAAAATCAAGAGGGCGAAGTCGTCTCGTCCGACGTCTCCAACGATGCGGGCGAATTCAAACTCTCCGTTCTTGCAAACGGGACCTACTCCGTCAGCGCAGTTCAGGAGACCTATCGAAGCGAATATGTCGTGTTGACGTTGGGCGAAGGGCCACCCAAACCCGTGACGCTGACACTCTCCATGACCAAAGAGGTTGCGCTTGAAGTCGTGTCGCCGCTTCCTCCTATCCAGACGAAGGCGTCGAGTGAAACCTATTCTCTTAGCCGGAGAGAAATTGACGTCTTGCCTCGTGGTAATAACGTCAACCTAGAAGATCTCTTGCTGACGATCCCTGGTGCGGCCTATGGATCATTGAAGCAGGTTCATATCAAACAGGATCACGCTAACTTACAGTTAAGGATCGACGGGGTGCCGATTCCCGATACAGTCTCTTCGACATTTTCCGATGTTATCGCGCCACGCGCGTGGGAGCGGGCCGATATTGTTTTGGGTGGAATGGAAGCCAACGTGGGCAATAAGACGGCTGCGCTCATCGATATTACGACGAAGAGCGGCACAAAGCCGGGATTTGGGTCAGTCCAGATGTTCGGCGGGTCGAATAAGACGATCAATCCGTCCTTCGAGTATGGAGGCACCATTGGGGAGAAGTTTCGCTACTATTTTCTGAACAGTCACACGGCGACGAATCGAGGCATTGAGCCGCCGACGCTCGGCCATTCCATCTTTCACGGCCAAAGTGAGCGGAATCAGACGATGTTTCGCAGTGACTATCAATTCGACAACAATAATAATCTGACGTTTCTGTTCCTGAATTCGATCGCGAAGTATCAGATTCCGACGTCCCCTGGGCTGGAGGCAAACCCAACGGTTCTCGGCTTGTTGCCTGGAGGATTCACGCCGGTGCCGTCGGAAATGGTGGATGAAAACCAGAAGGAAAATAATCAATACGGCCATATGGTGTGGCGGCATGATATCAACACCAGAAACTTTTTCAGCTTAGCCGGGTATTTCCGTCACACCAGGGCGACATTTAAGACAGATCCGTTGAATGTGCTTGCGTATGTGCCGGATGTCGAAGAACCCTTCTCAGCCGGCAGTCAAGACCGTATCGGCTATTCCGGCGGCGTGCGCATGGACTACACGTATGTGCATAGCAAAGAACATTTGATCAAGGCTGGGTTCCAAGTCGATCGGACCCAGGCCATCAACAAGACAAGACTGTTTACCTTTCTCGATGACGGCGTGGGAAATCCGACCGGAGGCGTCATCAACGCCGGCGGTGACAATCGACTTATCGGGTGGCGGCAGGAGTTCTGGATTCAAGATCAGTGGACGCCGAATGAACACTGGACGTTCAATCTCGGTGTCCGCGCCGATATTGTCCAGTATCAGCGTAACGAGGGGCAGACCAGCCCACGAGTTGGTGTCACGTACCGCTATAATCCAGCCCATGCCTTCCACGCATTCTACGGGCGCATGTTTACCCCACCCAATCTCGAGCGGGTTGCCTTTGCCAGCTTGAATACTGAGGGAACAAAGGCCAATCCGGAGGATACGACCGATAATCAGCCGCGGGCTGAGCGGGCTCACTACTTTCAAATCGGCAGCGTCCATGCACTCACGGATTGGGCGACCCTCCAGCTCACGGGGTATTATAAGCTCGCCAATTATCTTTCGGATGCACATCAGTTAGGCACGACTCCGTTGCTGAACTATATTGCCTTTGAACGGGGGTGGACCAGGGGGGCCGACGCCGCCCTCAAAGTCTGGTTCATGGAGAATTTGACGGGTCGTGCCAATATCGCCTGGGGACAGTGCAAGGGGTATGGCTTGCAGTCCGGGCATAATCTGGTCCATTTTGAAGAAATCGCCGACATCAACTCGCGTAGCGGTGTCCATTGCGATCATCAGCAAACCCTGACGGCGTCAGGGGTCCTGAGTTACCAGTTGTTCGATCGGACCACCTTTACTGGTCAAGTTCTATTTGCGTCTGGACTACGGACTGCAGAAGAAGGCGCGAAGACCAATTCATCCCATAGCCCGACCTACACGATCTATAACTTTTCGATCAGTCATGTCATTCCATTGCCCTGGCATGGCCAAAAGTTCTTGATCGGATTTGATATCGTCAATGCGTTGGACCAAAAGTATTTCATCAACCAGGGCGAAGGGAGTATCGGACTCGGTGTATCCCATGCCGGGATGCCGCGCTCCTTTTTCTTCCGCGGGCAATGGTTCTTCTAGTCGGATGTTGAAACGGGTCATCAACTGCGTTCTCGGCTCGTGCGAATCCTCAACGTACCCCAGAGGGTACGCCTCCGGTTCGCATATCGCCTGTGGCCTTGTTGAGTGACCCGTTTGAGCATCCGATCGGTGATAGCGTAGAATAGGAGCTCATGCGAAATATTTGTAGAATACTCCTTGCTGTTGTCCTGTTGTGGCCTGCGGTGCTCTATGCGGTGGTTGGTGATGAAGCCACGCACGAAAGCGATCATGAGGACGATGTTCTCGAACTCCCGGAGGTGCATGTTCACGGGCTGCCGCTCAACAAAGACCAGCAATTGGGTCCGGTTGCCAAGTCCACCCCTTGGCCCGCCATTCCGGCATCGCTGACCGGTCAAGAAATCGATGATTGGATGAAGGCTCGCTTATTGGTATCCAAGCAGGCTCAGGTGACCGTCGTCGTGCTGGAACCATGCAAACATCGTGAGTTAACGACCGCTGGGGTTCGCGCGCTCGGCAAGTGGACCTTTGATCCTCAAATGAATGGAGACGATCCGGTGGACGGAGAGCTCACAGTCCGAATTCATTTCCGCACGCAATAACCCCCGCCGCGACCATCAGAGCCGGGGGGAGGCAACCCTACACGCCCTGTCATTCTTGCCTTGTCACCAAGACCTATAGACTGGGTATGCCCGGTCACACATATTTTCCTTCACTGTTCCGGCACCCGAGCCTCACCTTTGTAATCTACTCGCACAGCGATTATCATGAGCAAGGGTGTCCCATTGTGTAAATGGTAAGGCGAGCACCATGCAGAGTGAGATAGGTTTGTTCGCACTCGAATCGTGGGCATTCTGGACAGGAATAGTTGCCCTAGGGATGACTGCGGCCGGTGCCTTGTTGGGGTGTCTGTTGCTGTGGTTCCCCGTTAAGGCTAATTCGTTGGAGAGTCAGACGGGTTCGGCGGCGGCACCCCTCCCGACGCTCACCGACGCGCGCTCCAATCTGGAACGATCTGCAAATTGGATCAGACAGACGGCTGTTGCGTTTACAGCGACTGGTGCGTTGTTTGGCTGCGTATCTTGGTGGGTGTCGCTCACGGTGAGTGATGCGAAAGATGAAGCCCGGATGCGCGTGGAATCGGATTATGCCTCAGCACTGGCGGATCTGGCGGTCGCGAAAGAGCGTGCCGGTAGACTGGCAGTTGAAGCGGCAGGTTTTCGTGAACGAGCCGCGCATGCAGAAGACTTGATGAAGGTGGCGGAGGTGCAGTCAGAGGAAGCGAAGAAAGAGACGGCACTGGTGCGTAAGAGTACAGCCAAGGCACTGGCTGATATGACGGCAGCGAACGCGCGTGCCGCTCAAGCGGAACGTGAACTGACGAAGGTCAAAGAGCGAATAGCGAGTCGGACCATTTCAGATGAGCAGCGCACTCGCCTCCGGCAAGCGTTGAAACCAATTCAGAAGAGGCCGGTAAAAATCATTGCCGTGTTGGGGGATGAAGAAGCTGGAAAGTTTGCCAAAGAAATTTCCGATATTCTGATAGGCGCCGGCTGGATCGATATCCATATAAGTCGGGGGGTATTCAGCGGAGGCATCGATGGGGTTGAAATCCGAATTCGAGACCGCGAGACGGTCCCGGTGTCGGCTCTGCAGATGGCGAGGGCGTTCGATTCCATCGGATTTGATCCTTCACTCGTGCTCGATCCATCGGTAGCGGAAGGAGCAATGGAAATCATCATCGGCATTGAGGCAGATTCCGGATAGTGTTGTAGGTGTTCCTATGTTCCTGGGAGGGAGGGGAGTAAGAGATCGGTTGACGCTTGACGCTTGCGGAGTAAGGCTTTATCGTCGCATACATGAGTCTGGACGAAACGCTCTTCTTGGCGATCAACGGATTGGCAGGCCAATCAGCGGCGGTGGACGAATTTTTCCTTCAGCTCGGACATCGCAGTACGCTCTATCTCCCGGGGGCCTGTGCGATCATCTATTGGATTTGGAGCAATCGGCGAGAGGCGTTACTGGGGGGGCCGGTTTTGGGAGGAGCGGTCGGGCTGACCGATTTTGTTGGCGGACAGCTCAAATGGATTTTTGAGCGAGTTCGCCCCTGCCGGGCGATCACCGAAGCTGCCAAAATTGAGCCGAGCGGCTGCGGGGGGTTGTTCAGCTTTCCGTCGAACCATGCAGCCAACACCGCGGCGCTCGCTGCGTTCCTTCAAGTCCTCTATCCCAAGTCCGGCTGGATCACCTGGCCGATTGTCGCCCTTGTCGGATTTTCCCGCGTGTTTATCGGTGCCCATTATGTGACTGATGTCCTCGGTGGATGGATGCTTGGAGGATTGATTGGAGGAGGGGCCGCATGGGCACTGCTCCAATGGCCGAGGTTCCGCAGCAAGTGGATGTCACCGGTGACGCCGAGTGCGGGTGCGGAAGCTCGATCGTAACGGCTAGCCTGACTTGGTCGGACGTTCGATGGTCGCCAACAACTTCTCCCGCAGTTGATCCACATCGTACCCACGTCCAATCAAAACCAATGCGGGCTCAGGTTCATCTAACAGGGTGAGGGGTGTGATCGTGGAGTGACCAGGGAGCGCATATTGGAATTCCTGCAGTTCCGGCTCCTTGGCAAACCGGAAATATCCTTTCGCGCGCTCCAGTTGCTTTGGGAGCGTCTTGATCCACGCTAAGAATCGCTGGCGATTCAGTGGACCTGGCAAGGGAACCGTGGTGGCGATGGGATGGTAGGCGGCCCGTTGAGACGACGGAGGTCTGGATTTCCCAAACACGACGTTAGTCGGTTTCGTGTGTTGAATCGAGGGATGAGAATTCAAGAGCGCTGCGGCATCGAGTCTCGCGTGGGAGGTTTCCCAGAGACGCGCGTAAGGGTTTTGCTCGACGATTGATGCACGGAATCCTTCCCAGTGACCAGGGACATACAGGTCTCGTTTGTTCAAGATGAGTTCATCGGCGCATCGGATGGCCTGTGTCGTCACATAGGTGCTGGAGTGGCTGTCTTGTGTCGAGACCGGATGCAAGAGTGCGATCACGCGGTCAAGCCTCGCCAACCGCGCGGTGTACGCATCCGTCACCGCATCAATCACCTCTGCGGGGTCCGCCAATCCTGAACATTCGAGAATAAGAACTTCCGATCCATGATCGCGTACGAGTTGCGCCACTCCCCAGGAGAGGTCTTCCTTCGTATCGCAACAGACGCAGCCGCCAGCCAGGTTCATAACCTGCTCGGCGAGTGTCCCGGCCCGAGGCCCATCGATACTGACGGAGCCGGCTTCGTTCATCAGGACGCCGGCTCGTCGGCCCTGTGTTTTCCAATATTCAAGGAGCCGCATCAACAGGGTAGTTTTCCCTGCACCGAGCGAACCACAAAGGACATAGAACGGGATAGGCGTTGAACGCATGAAGTCCCTCAATTATGAGAGCGGTATTGTAGCGGGATTGCGCTGAAACATGAAGAGTATGAGAAGCGCTCTCGTGTAGGGAGGGGACTATCGAAAACTTACCCTCCAGCGAACACGGGACGAAATCCGGCGTCAACGAGAATGTGGGCGATCGTCTCGCGATGGTCGCCTTGAATTTCGATCCGCTCCTCCTTGACCGTTCCGCCTGTTCCGCAGGTTTTCTGCATCCGTTTGGCGAGCGCTTCTTTCTCCGCCCTACTGATTCCAACGAACCCCGTGATTACCGTGACTGTCTTGCCACCACGGTGCGCCGTCTGGCGAATGATATCCACTCGGCCACGATGTTTTTTGGAGGAGGGAGACGTCGCCGCATGGGAGTTGGTAATGGGTTGCGTTGGTGTTGCTGGTGGGACGGGAGCATCTTTCAGTACGGCGAACGGACTGGTCCACTTGATCGGTCCACCGTCAGTGGGAAGGCGTTTCTTCTCTTTCATTTCTTGGAACGCTCCAGGCAAAGGGTACCCCGAGGCTGACGTGAGAGCAAGCAGCCCTAAAAGCCCAAGAAGCTGAATCGGAGGGGCCAGAGCTAGTCATACCCATACAGCCAATATGTCGTAGAGGTAGCAATGTTTTTAACTGAATGGACGACGCCTCGTGGGATGAATACTTCGTCGCCCGGTTCTGCGATGAGCTGTTCATCTCCGATGGTCAGCCGAAGCTTGCCGGCGATGACGGTCACGAGTTCGTTCGTCGAATGGACGAAATCATTCCACTCTCTCCCGGGAGGATCGGTGAACAGATCGCATGAGTACCCCCGCTTCTTCCAGTTGCGGGCGATCTGTTCCTGGTCGGGAGGTGTCGGGAATTTATGCAGGGCAAGATAGGACATGGGCACGTTACGGGGTCATATTCTCTTGCACCTGTATAACCAGAGACCCCCCGAGTTCCATCATACCTCATGAATCCAATTAGACTCACACCTGCTGTAACAAGGGTCACACCCTCATACCGGTTTCCGCACCCTTGTCCAGACATACTCTCTTCTACGCAGAATCCCACGGGATCTGGAGTGTCGAGCTTTGTGCCATACAGTTTGGCATCTTGCCATTCCAATCGTTCCACTGGACTGGTTGTCTGAATCAGTCAACGAGATCAGCTGTTGTGATCTTCTTAAAAGGCATAAGGGGGAACTGTGTTGTGTACGAAAGTGATAACCAGGTAGCCGATAGCGGCCGCGCCGATGAGCATCCCTCCGATATACAGCCAAACCTTGTCCATCGTGTCCTCCTTCGTGGTGAAGATGGAATACCAACTCATATTCCACCTGTTTCTTTCATACTCATGTTGAACCATGAAGGGGTATACATGAACTAGGAAGATACCTGGATTAGGTACGACGATTCCCCGGTGGCAAAAATCCCCAACAGACCAAAGGAACAAATCTGTCACTTCTATGGAGGCTACGCGGCCATTCAATATTTTCGGAATGATCGATGGCGTTCCCTCGTGACCGATGGGCTTCTTCAGATCAATACGATGGGAGGAATCACAATTGACGGAGTATCCTTATGGGGACAGCGAGTCAACAAGAGCGATGTGTCAGGAGAGGGTTTTAAGACCCTGAGTTCCAACTCTAAGCGTAACACTGCATGCCCGAAGGGGGTACGGTGTTGCCGGTCTAGCAATGAAGATCATTCACGGTCCGTACTCCCGTCAGCCGAAGATGATCGCCTCTTCGAATATTCCACATGTCGTGTGATCAGCCTACCAGGCCTTTCCTCAAAAACGCATCACATCCGAACCGTGTTCTGTCTTGACACCGTGCTCTTCCTCCAGCATGATTCGCTACGCTGAGGACGGTTCAAGGAAGTTGAAGCTGTGTTGTATTCCAATGAGCTCCGTCCAATCGGACAGGACAACGTGACATCGATCTGGTGTATGGTAATGCCTCGTACCCGTGGACCGGTGAGGCTACGAGGAGTGCAGTGAGCCTGAAGCGGTGGGAGGAAATATGATCGGATGGTGGGTAGCCAGTGGGATGGTGACGATGATGGTTGGGGCCTTTGTGTACAAGGGGTGGAGGCAGCGCCGTCGAGTCTCGTCAGGATCTCATACGGTGATGACCAAAACGACGGACGGTGAGCTGCTCCAATTTCTAGTCAGGCCGACTCGGAGGTCCGGAAAAGACCTGTGAATCAGAGTAGAGCCAATTCCAGTCGTAGAGTCGTGAATTCTCTGTCTTCAAGTCGGACAGGGTAACTCGATCGATCGGTACAGGAAAGAAGCGCCCGTCACTCCGATCCTTTCGGAAAGATTCCTCCCAAGTTGAGCGGTCCGTTCCCTAGTTTGACGAACATCTTCTCCACGGCAAGATGACGCGATGTGGAATCCTGACACGTCCGCAGTCGCTTTCTTGACGTTGTGCGCAACCGAGGTTTAGTCTAACCTCTAGAGCAGAGGTGACTAGATGGAGCGTCGTTAATGACCAAAGGTGTCTGGGTGGTGTTCGCGACGGCAATGCTTGTCGTGATGGGAACCGTTGTGATGCTCTGGTTCCTCCTGCAGTCAAACTTTAGTGCGAGAGAAGAACCGATGGAGCTTGAAGTGATGATCGCGCGACAACTCAGGCATCTGGCCATGCCCAAGGAGCAGAAGCAGATGGCGAATCCCGTCCCCGCCTCAGACGAGGTTCTAACAGAAGCGCGGGTTCACTTCGCGGATCACTGCGCGATCTGCCATGGGAATGACGGAAGGGGTGCGACCCAAATCGGTCAAAATTTTTATCCAAGAACCCCTGATTTGACTCAAGCAGAGACGCAGTCTTTTTCCGATGGGGAATTGTTCTACATGATCCAAAACGGCATTCGATTTACCGGCATGCCTGCATGGGGGAAGGATCGTCCCGAGGCGGATCCCGAGAGTTGGAAACTGGTACACTTTATTCGTCATCTCCCACGTATTACGAGCGAGGAACTCCTGGAGATGGAGAGGTATAATCCCGTGAGTCGAATGGCGCTGGAAGAGCAAGAGCAGATCGATCGCTTTCTGCAAGGAGACGAGGCGGATCCACCATCTCCTGCACACCATCATTAACATTAATCGAAACCGAGGTGGAAAGTTGAGCAACATCGCGAAACGAACAGGAACACTGATTCTGCTGATGGCCCTATTCGTGCCAGGGATTGCTGCCGCGCATGGGAAAGCGAAGCATGTCTTTGGTACGATTACTGGCCTTGATACGGCTGAGATTCAAGTGCTGACGAAAGATGGAAAAACAGTCTCAATCGGCACCGTCGCCGAGACAAAGTATAAGAATAGAGGCAAAGAGGGAGGAGAGAACGTGCCGAAGGTGGGCGATCGAGTCGCTGTCGATGTTACGGAGAAAGATGGTAAGTTCACAGCCACTGAAGTCCAATTCTCCTCCGCTGCGAATCCACAGAAGCCGATGAAGGAATGACGTTCACGATGGGTGAGCAGAGTTTGGATCCGTGAATGCTACGTGCTGATCATGTCACAGGGGGATATGTCGTGGGAGCGAAAACGATGACTCACCTTGAGACGGTGAAGGAGATATACGCCTTATTTGGAGAAGGCCGAATCGAGGCGATTCTATCCAAGCTGTCCGAGAACGTGGAATGGGAATATTCGAACTCCTCAACCTCTGTTCCGTGGCTACAGCCAAGAAAGGGACGCGACAATGTCGTGGGGTTCTTTCAAAGTTTGGCCGCAATCGATATGAAACGCTTCGTTCCGCATACGTTTCTCGACGGTGGACAGGTCGTCGTGGTGCTGTTGGATGTTGAGTTCACAGTTTGTGCGACCGGGCACAAGTCGTCGAAACCGACGAGATCCATGTCTGGCGATTCGATGCACAAGGGCTCGTGTCACGATTCAAACACGGGGTTGATACCTACCGCCATCAACTAGCCATCTCTACATCACCCGCCAACTCGTGACGGCATTCAGCTGACTGGGGAAGATAGAATCGTGGGAAACAGACGTCAGGAGTTCCGCTCCTGCATCCCCTTGACTGAACAGTAGAGTGCGTACCCCTGAGCCACCATGCCGGTCACCAGAAGCCCTAGTGCGGTCTTAAGCCAATGAGAATCAGGATGGTCGAGCCCGTACATGCCGAGTACGAACCCAAGCGCGATGGCTATGATGCCGACTGACCGCGCGATGATGGCGTTCAGACGCCAATTCTTAGGAGGGCTGGATTTGGAAGGCGGCATGGATTCACTCCACATGCGATTCAAATGAAAGATCAATTCACTATTAGATAACAACAGGTTACCGTTGATAGCAATTCCTCGTCGGATCATCCTCCGGTGAATTGGCCGCGCACTGAGGCCCCATAGGCCGCGGAACCTTCACGTAGCCCTCTGCCGTATGGTTCTTTTGTAAGATCGCACCGTGCAACTCATGGCAAGAACCGGAACATGCGGGACCAGGTGGCAGTGGATTCGTGAGCGCCATGGACGTTCCTCCGACGGGGATAAAACGCGGATACGTCATAGTGGTTGATCCGAACGTGAGTTGTCCCTGGTGAGATGACTGTTCAACTCTGGTTGTAAAGTTGGGACGCGGCCGTTCCGGTCTGAGCACCGTTGCCCAGGTGGGATCGTCAGGCGCATAGAGAAACGCATTGTTCCCACGATGGCATTCTGTGCAGGCCACGGTGTCAGGAGCAAAGCCCTGAACCGGATCTCGGAGGGAGGCGATGGGAACTTCAGTCGTCTCAGGATTCCAACTCGTACTTGGCGAGCTCGGGTCGTTGCTCCAAAAACAGGCGTGCCCCGTCGTGGCGCTTTGACAGATCATTTGGAACGTCCCGCTACTTCTTCCCAAGGCGATGCAAGCCCCTCGCACATCCGGTGATGCATAGGACCAGACAGTCGCGAACGAGGTTTCACTAATTGGAGTCTGATCAAGCGAGTTTGGCGTCAATAATATGGTGCGCAGGTTCCCGTGGCGTTGCCATTCGGAAGAGGAGGACGTCCAGTCCGGTGGAATGGGGACGCCTTTTTCTCGGCACGATTCCCTGTAATCGCCCTGGCTCACCACCGTCACGATTGCTGGATCGATGGGGGATGGAAGTTGAGCAGTTGTTCCTTCGTTCGATGAGTCGAGGAGGGAGCAGCTTCCAAGAAATAGACTCGCCAAGGCGAACATCGATAATCTAAGCCCCCTCACCATGGCCACATCCTTCATCTGTTCATCTCTCATTTCTTCTGCAATACCCTCGCATTTGAGTTTCTGAATTCTACGTCGTCGGAGAAGATAGCAAGCGTCGCCAACAAAGGAAAGGTCTCCTTCACGTCACCGCGACCCATGTGGGTGAGTGAGAAGAAATTTGTACCGCCTTTTGGAGAAAGATGATTGACAATTTTCATCACCTAGGATACTGCTCCGTTCAAACACGTAGGAGGTAAAAACTTTCCAAAACCAACTCGATGACACCAACTTTCACATCCATAGTTCGGTATCCACAGTTCAGTGTCTCACCGGGGGAACAGGCAACTCACTGGCTGGTCACAAAGGAGAGGTGTTGATGAAGACACTCGTCTTAGCGAATCAGAAAGGCGGCGTGGGGAAGACCGCCATCGCCTGCCAATTGGGGTACTTTCTCGTCGAGATGCTCAAGAAACGAGTCTTGATCATTGACTTGGACCATCAGGGCAACACGTCAAAAAATATCGGCACCTCAAAGCTGGCCACCATCTCGGCCGTCACCGCCGATCAACTGTTGACCGAACCGGTCACCACCATCGAAGGCGGCACCTTTGTGGTGATTCCCTCGCATGCCGACCTGCTCAAACTCGAACGGCGCGAAGAAGACCACAACCAGTTTGCGAACAATCTTCGGCTCTTCCTGAACGAGATGGACGACCGATTTGATGTGGCCATCATCGATACGAATCCCAACCCGGATATCCGGGTGCTCGCTTCACTCGTGGTGGGGGACTTCGTGCTGTCGCCGATTCAACTGAATCAAGAAGCCGTCGACGGCATCGCCGCGCTGCGGGCGCAGGTCTTGAAGATCCAAAGTACGGTGAACAAGGATCTTCGATTCATCGGCCTCCTGCCGAATCTGGTGGAGCCGACTCCGTTTCAGCGAGCCAATTTCGATCAACTCTGCACGGCCTTTGCCTCGTTGTTCATTCGACTCGAGGATGGGCGGATGGCTGCCATTCCGTCGCGAACGGCCATGGCTGAAGCTCAGGCCATGGGAGCTCCGATCTGGACGCTACAAAAAACCAGTTCACGCGAGGCCTGGTTGCATCTCAAACCGATCTTTCAAAAGGTCGCTCATACGATGGGGGTGATGGAATGAAAAAACCACTGATCGCGACGTTGGATCTCACCGCGCTTGATCGGACCGCACCAGCCCCAGATCCGGTTGCCAAAGAACGGACCGTCACGGCCGAGGTCTTAGGGCGGCCGCTTCAAATTCCAGTCAAAGACATTGAAGAGGATCCAGATCAGCCTCGCCAAGAATTCGATGCGGCGAGCATGGACGAATTAGAGCAGAGCGTCAGAGTCCATGGCGTGAAAACGCCCATCTCGATCCGGCCCCATCCAACTGAGCAGAAGCGCTGGATTTTGAATTTTGGGGCGCGCCGGCTCAGAGCTTCAAAGGCCGTCGGCAAGACCACGATTCCGGCTTTCATCGATCGGTCGCATACCGACTATCAACAAGTCATCGAGAACCTGCAGCGGGAAGATCTGAAGCCGCGCGAGCTGGCCATGTTCATCAAGAAGAAAATGGACGAAGGGGAGAAGCAGGCCAAGATTGCAGAACTTCTTGGGGTGAATCGATCCATGGTCACGAATCATTTGGCGTTGATCGATATGCCGACCTGTATGGAAGAGATCTACACGGCCGGACGCTGTGTCTCGGCCAAGACTCTCTACGACCTGCGGAATCTACATAAAGAATTTCCAAAAGAAGTCGAACAGTGGAGCAGTAAGGCACAGGACATTACCAGAGCCACGGTGTCGGCCTTAGCGTCGGAGCTCAAAGGTTTGCAAAAAGAGAAAGTCATAGAGGAAAAAGGTGAGAGTAGAAACGAGGAGAGAAAGCCAAAGCCATCTACACCGATGCCCTCCTTGATCGTCATCTTCCAGCAGCGATCCGGCACTGTCGATCTTCGTCGCGCCCCTGAACAGCCACATCATCTGGTCATCAATTTTGCGGATGGGAAGCAAGAAGAAGTGCCGGCACGGGAATGCCAGATCGAACAAATTATCTTTCAATAGATCCCTATCACTCTCCCCCTCTCCGAGCCTAGGCGGGGAGGGGGCATCCTGATTCACCGGCCACGCAGCAGACGCATCCTCAGTCCAAACGCTCTTAAATCTTCCACGATCCAGCTTCTTCCATTCAATCCTGTCTAGGTCATGGTGCAGCTCGGGCTGGCGGTAAGTTGTTGGACATGTCCAACAGACTGTCTTGAATCCAGACATTGATCAGCGACGTACCCGGATCTTGCTAACCAACGAGGATAAATCTTGTTGGACATGTCCAACAAATCGCCTGGCCACCTATGGTCACCGAGCCAATCACTGGCTTGGTTGTCGCTGGTAGGACTAAATAAAAGAGGTCAAGATGAGGGCCAATTTGTTTCGGAACGGATATGTGGGTGTGACTATCACAAGTGAATCGATGGAGAAGGTGTAACGATTGCTATTTGACCAGTCGAAGAAAGTGCATGGACGGAATGGTAACTACGTTGAGCACGGGAATATGGGAACCGTTGGGGCGAGTGACGCGCCCGTAAGATTCGTGCCGGTGAGGGAGACGTTGACGGTCGCACCGGCATTGCTGGTGTTCGAGGTGAAGGTCGTGATCGTCGGGGCCACGCCGCCGCCGGTGTTGCAGGTGATGGAGAGGAGATTCCCGACCGCGTCGTACTGGTACGTCGCAACATTCCCCTGTCCGTCGATGACTTGTGAGAGTCGGCCGAGGTCGTCGTAGATGTATTGTGCTTGGTCGGCTGTCGATACAACTGGGTTCATGAAGAACAGTGTCGCCAAGAAGGCACCAACGAGAAATCTTGTCCTTACACGCATCAGCATTACCGCCATCAACTGCTCAAATGATCTGGTCTCACTTTCCCTTGGGCCCACAGCGAGTCATAGACGCATACCGTCTCTCCACATTGAAGCGACGCCTTCGTATGTTGCCGCTGTTGGCTCTCCTCATGACCGAACCACCACATGGGCACACACAATCATCAGGGCGACGATGAGATAGATGGCGATGAACGTCCACGTGGTTCGATGCCCGCGGGCATGCACCCGCTGGTATTCGCGCTCATACGTCGATGTCGCCTCCTACTTGTCGCGTGTCCATTCCAACTCCGCGCGCGTGTGTTTGTCTTGTTCGGACAGACGCCACAGCCACACAGGGACCAGCAGAGTGATAAAGCCAGCGATCCAGAGGGGAACGTGCTCCGCCACCCACGCGAAAAACCCCATGCTGTCGTTCCTCTTCGCCCCCTGCTGACTCCCGCCTCGTTCGTAGTGCTGACCCAGGCCGCAGATCTACTTTGTCCGACTCCGTGTGCAACGGAAGCCAATCTTCGTGTCCCGTTCTGTTGGCGCCCCCCCCGCCCCTCACCGTGGGGCGAATCCCAAACGCCGCATCGTTCCAAGACCCGCCACGGGTCATCCGATAGTCGCCACTCGACGGACCAGTTTGGTTCCGCTCCGGGTTCTTGCGGTAATACAAGGCGTCATGCCAGTCCGCCGTCCATTCGGCGACATTGCCTGTCATATCGAACAAGCCAAATGGATTGGCCTCATACGACCCCACTGGTGCGGTGGCGATTGCGCCATCGTCGTACCCGGCGATGATGACTGGCAGAAGGGTCTTGGCGCTCTCGTCCGCCATGTTGGCGACCTGGCGCCTCCCGGGTGAAAAATTTCCCCACCAATAGACCCTCTGCGTGCCGGCCCCTGGTGGCATATTCAAATTCGGCCTCCGTCGGCAACCGCTTACCCACCCAACGGCAATAGGCCTCCGCGTCATACCACGAGACGTTGACGACGAGATGCTCGGCTCGGTTGCTCGCAAACACATCGGGCCCCGATTCCGGGTTCAGCCAGGTGGCCACTTAGGTCTGTTGCCACTCTTGTTGGCTATTGGTCCAGATGAAGGCCGTGCCCTCCTTTTCTGCTGTGGTCAGATAGCCCGTGGATTGCACAAACTGCTCGAACTGCTGGTTCGTCACTTCGTAGGGATCGAGGGAGAAGGAATCGAGCGTGACTTGGTGTCGAGGCTGCGCCGAGAGAACCCAACCCTTACAGGACGCCGCACGTTTCTTGAGTTCTGCCTTGCAGCCCTCAATCACCTGAGCCACCCCGTCGTCGCTGATTCCCATCCAGAAGGTGCCGCCTGGCACCAGCACCATGGCAGCCTCGCCTTGGCTCGTGCGTTTCTGCTGACGCGGAGGGGACTGGCGAGGGGGCGCCTGGTCTGTCGGCAAGGTCTCGGGGATGGCTGGGCGCGCCGCCTGCTCGCTGCTCCCCGGCATCGCCGGTGTTGTGGTTGCTGCACCAGACTTGCCGGGACTCGTCTGCTCTGTCACAGCAACGGGTTCCTCCTGCTCCGTCACGAGGATCTGGTTCTTTAACTCCAAGATGACCATGAAGTCCTTCAGGACCACCAAGAGCGCGATCGCCAGGAACACAGAATACAGGATGATCAGCTGACGTCGGTGCCGCCTGAGTGCGGCGGGTTCACCCGCAATCGGTTTGTTGGGGTATCAGACCTTTTTCGTGATCAACAGCCGCTTGGCTTCTCGTTCGGAGTGGTACAGCATGTACGCGCACAACATCGCAATTGCGAGCATGAGCGCCATGTTCGCCACGAGGCTCGCGATGAGTTCTTCAGGAGTTTCTGGAGCCATCTTCGTGCCTTTATTGGATAGCCTGAGGACCAATTGGGATCTGTTTATCGACTGCTCTGTTGTAGAGATTGGTGGCACTATTTATTCAGGCTGAGATCGTAGTCCCCGCTATAGCGCCTATCGTAGTACCATACCCTCCACCCACCGCACCGCTAACGAAACCCGTGAGTAGGCCTTGCACCATGCTCTTAGGATCTCCGCTAGACCGATCGCCGCCCATAGTCGCTCCCGCTGGTGCTGCATCACGTTGATTCAGGAGAGGGCGAATTGGGGGGCGTTGCCTAACTTTGCATCTTGTAGGATTCTAGCTCCTCCCCATGGCGCGTCAATGACGGCTCCATTTTTAGAGGGCCTCCGCTATGTCGATGTTTCAAGCAATGTGCGGGAGCCGATTGTGCCCGAAACGGTGACACCCGTCCGCCAAATTCTTTGAGCGAAGGTAGATACTGGTTTCCAGTGGTGATCGTATCTACCTGTTGCCGAGACCGCTTTTCATGTCACCTTTGGAATCCTGAATGTTCCTTGACCTGGTGTCCAGACTAGGCGCATAGTGTAGGCGCCTAGTGATTCTCGTCATGGAGGTGGTGGGATGGCCAAGCTCAATGTATCCATCGATGATCAACTGAGAGACGAACTGTTTCGGCTGGTGCCGCCTCGCCGGCGAAGCCAGGTGGTCAACGACGCATTACGGCATGAGTTGCTTCGTCGAAAGCGCCAACGGGCCGCGGACACGGTGCAGAGTCTCCGCAAGCGAAGCGCCACGTTGAGCGGAAATGAGATTGTCGAGGCGGTACGGCGAGATCGGGAACGGACTGACCGATGATCGTGATCCCGGATGCCTCGGTCATCTTGAAGTGGGTGCTCGAAAAAGACGATGAACCAGGCTATGCCCAGGCGCTGAAGCTGCAGGATGCCATTCTGGCGGACGACGTGGAGATCCGTGTGCCGACACTCTGGCGCTATGAAGTCGGGAACGTCCTTGGGTTGAAAAAACCCAAGCTGGCATCGGAACTGATGGGTGCCTTACTCGCCTATGAGTTTGATGAGGTTCCGCTCCAAGCGGACTATGCACTCGATGTGTTAGCCCATATGCAGGAGATACCAGGGGTCACGTTCTATGACTCGGCCTATCATGTCTTGGCCCTGCGGACCATGGGATGCTATGTGACGGCAGATGCGATGTATCTGAAGCGCGCCAAACGGAAAGGACGCGTGGAACTCCTGAGTGAATGGCAAGGGCCGTGAGGAGGTGAAACAAGCCCGGCATCACGAGGACGATTTCGGCAGCACAGGCCTCCGAATTTTCCTCATGACGACATACAGCGTCGTCACACCGAGAATACTTCCCAAGACCAGCGGCACGGCCCAGAGTTGCCACCAGGGTGCGTCGGGCGATACGGCATAGGGGCGAGGCCAGGCGATGTTGATGAATTCGAACAGTGACCAGTGAAAGGCGATGACGTTGATCGGTAGTCCCCAGCGCCCAAGCTTCAGTTGCCCGCGTGAAGGGTCCCACCTCCCAGAGAGACGGCTGTAGAGTCCGACTCCCGTCGTCATTGTGAACATCGCATACAGTCCCCCGGTTCCAAATGCAATGATGGTGGCGACTGCCTGATTGTTCAACCCTAACAAGAGCCCTGCTCCTGCCGAGAACACGGTAAAGAAAATCGCCGGTCGCGGGGTGCCGTCAATGGCCACATGCTTGAGCACGGGAGGCATATTCCCTTCACGGGCCATTGAATAGATGATACGCGACACGTAGTTCACGACCGTGGCGCCGCAGGCGAGGAACGAGACCATGACGATCGCCCAAAATGGTTTCTCGGCCCAGGCGCCGAAGCTGTGGACGATGACGGGTGTGACGGGGTCCGAGGTAGAGGTTGTGGCGGCGAGAGTCGTACGGTCGAAGCTCAAGGTGAGGGCGACGGAGTTGAGCATGACGACACTCCCGACCATGCAGAGCGAAAAGAAAATAGCCCTTGGGACCGCACGCGTTGGCTCGAGCGTTTCTTCCGCGATGGTGGAACAGGCATCGAACCCGATGAAAGCCCAGCCCGCAATGGCCAGGGCGGCGAGGAAGGCGGATATCGGTCCTGGGGCGGTGCCGGTTCCCAGATGCCGGAACAGTTCGGACAATTCATGTTCTCGAAAAAAGAGAAACAAGAGCAGCGCGACTCCGAACGAACCGACGATTTCGGCATAGACGCCCATCGACAACGTCATCTTGAAGATCTGCACGCGAGCCACGTTGAGGCCCATACAGAGCATGAGAAAGACTGCGCCCCAGAGCACGAGGGTGAGTCCGTTTTCACTCGACGAGCCGAAGAAAATGGCGAGCCAGATCCCTCCCGTGTAGGCTGTGGTGGTCAGCATGGCGATTGTTGAGCTGACGTAGATCACGCCGGCGAACTGACCCGTCGCCGGTCCACCCAACTGATGGGCCCACTTGTAGGCGCCACCCGCAATGGGGAATTGCGAAGCGAGTTCGGCATAGACCGTCGCCACCAAGAGTTGCATCACGAGACAGAGTGCGAGTGCGGGAAACCAACCGCCCCCCGTCACCGCTGTCTGGACGCCCATGATGGCGTAGAGCCCAACGACCGGGGAGACCATCGCAAACCCGAGAGTCAGGCTGTTCCAAAAACTGAGATGACGGTGAAGGGTTTCACTGGTAGCCTGAGGACCAAGAGAGGTCTTCTCTGGACGGGTTTCGGTTGGCACAGTAGTGAGTGTTTCCCTGTACGACCCTAGACGGCGGAGCCTGGTGGACGGCGTCCTCCCGAAGCATTGCCCCGTTTCGCCTGGAAAAATTCCTGTAAGAGTGTCCGGCTCTGCTGCTCAAGGAGCCCACCGGTGACCTCGACGCGATGGTTGAATCGGCGCTCTGCGGGAAGATCGAGAATCGATCCGCAGGCTCCGGCTTTCGGATCCCATGCACCGAACACCAGGCGAGCAATCCGTGCTTGGATGATCGCTCCTGCGCACATGGGGCATGGCTCGAGCGTGACATACAGCGTCGTGTTGGTGAGTCGCCATGTCTTCAGCTGTGCCGCAGCCTTCCGAATCACGATCAGTTCGGCATGGGCAGTCGGGTCTTGAGAATGTTCTCGGTCGTTGTGAGCGGCTGCGATGACTTCGTTGCGGTGCACGAGCACGGCACCGATGGGGACTTCTCCAACCTGTGGGGCACGTTCAGCCTGCTGCAGAGCCAGCTCCATGTAGGGGGTATCGGTCTGCTCTTGTTGCCTCGAGGGAGATAGTGTGGAGGCCTTGATCGTCACAGTGCATGCTAGCACAGGAGTGCGAGGTAGGGACAGAAGGTTGAGGCATTGTAAAGGAGTAGCGAGGGACAGAGAGGAAGAGGTGGAAAAGAGAAGGTCAATTGGATCTACGGTAATTGAGCTGGCGGTCCACCTCGTTCCATCAACTGAGTTCGTAGGTCATCCAGCTCTGCTTCTCGATGGATCAGCTGGTCTTTGACCTCCGTCAGCTCATCCAGTCGGCGTTGGAGCTCTTCGCGCGTCTGCACAAGCGCCTCATCACGCTCACTCAGTTGTTGCTGAATGGTTGCGAGTTTTGCCTTGGCCACAGCGACCTGACTCTGTAGTTCTGCCAGCTTATTCACGTCCTCGGTGACGCGAGCGGATGTATTCCAACTGAGAAATATCAACAGGCCCAGGACTCCGACGATCAGGATGCTCAAGGCCCACCCGAATGAGGTTGTTGAGGCGGTGGTAGGAGGAATGAGGTGCTTCATCCATTCGCCCGGTTCCAAACTGGGTGTGGCGGATGAAGGAGAGCCGGACTCTTCCGGAGATTCTTGGGCGCGAGCCCCCATGATTTTGGCCCTCAACCCACGGGGAGGCGCTGTGAGGTTCAGGGCGAAGGGGAGCGCAACAGCAACCGACTGAAATTCCTTGAGCGCCGTACGGCAAGGAGTACATCCGGAAAGCAGATGAGCCTCCAAGGCTTGCCGCTCGGGTTTGTCCAGCGCACCGATTGCATAGAGCGGAACGCTGTCCGCGAGATCTTCATGTGTCATGCTGACTTATCATGCTCCCAGTATGCCTGCATGGACTCTCGCAGCTTCGACAGACCGAGCCTGAGACGGGCGGTGACTGCATCGAGCGGCTGACTGAGCCTGGTAGCGATTTCCACCGGAGAGAGTCCTTCGTAGTACGATAATTCGATGGCCTGGCGTTGCACCTGGGGGAGTTCGGACAATGTCTTGCTGATTACGGTCCGTAGGGCTTGATCAGCCGGGGCCTCGAATTCTCCCGCTGGTAAGTTTGGGATGTCATCACTCGATCCATCTTGTCGTGGAACCCGGGAGCTGGACGATCGCAGGCGTTCGATGGCTCGACTACGGGTCAGGGTCAACAGCCAGGCGATTGGGGTTCCCCGTCCGACGTCATACCGAACGGTTTTTCTCCATACACCGATGTACAGGCTCTGGAGGACTTCTTCGGCCTCTTCTCGGTTCCCCAGGATTCGCACCGCCAGACTGAAGAGGACCCTGCTGGATTGATCGTAGAGCTGGCTGAAGGCGAGGTGATCGCCCTTGCCGGACCGAGCGGCAATTTTCGGGTCGATCGCGGATGCAGCGTGCGGAAGCGATGCGCTCATGGAATGGTAGTGGTGACGATTGACCAGACTGTCCGACGACAGGTGCCAACTATAGCACCCTCAATGTCTGCCACGAAGAAATCGCGAAAAAGAATGCGAGTCCGTGCCTGTACGAAAATAGAATTGTTATTGATTTTCTGCGGCGGAGGGAGAAGGCGCGCGAGCGTGACGAGAGAGGCCTGACACCGTGATTCAGAAGACACAACAGTTGCTCAGTTGTGCCTCGTCCTCCTCACAGACATGATCCATGTGAGCAAGAATCGAAACCCTTCACCTCCTATTCGACAGAAGCGCGCCAGATACCAGCCGGCGAGCTCTATGGGGCCGGATGTTCCATAACGACGAGTCATGTACTGAGAGGAGGGAAAGAGAAGGCTCAAGGTGTATCGGAGTTTGTCTTTGAAGTCGTGGAGGGATGCGAGCATTGCAAACTCTTCTCCGCTATTGGGTAACGACTGAACCAGGATGTCCTTGTCGATCATCCGAGACCGAGACGGGGAAGATTTCCTCAGTGGGTCGGTAAGCTGTTTTATGACTGAGTCAGGGAGAGGGGAGCGAAAGGTATTCGACAACAGCGTGAGGACCTCGGCGATTGCGGGAGATCGTTGCATGAGCCGAACTTGTTCGATGAAGACGTTCCAATCGAGATCGGCTCCATGTCGTCGGGTCATGATGTCCAACTCATAGAACCACAGCAGCGGGGCTTGTCGACCTTTATGCTGGATATGAAGGCAGAGATGGGGGATGAGGTCTTCCACCCTGAGACAGTGGATGTCCAGATCCATCCATCGCTGTCTCTGACACCTCATCCAAACCGGTCGCATGGGTTCGAGCTCGAGGTGTGGTGGATACGCCAACGTCCAGTGTGGTTCCACAAGAAAGCCATGAGTCGGATGAACGAATTCGAGCGAATAGGAAAAGTCTTCGTGAAAACCAGGACGTTGCTCATGCTGTTGATAGCCGAACCGCTCGAAGATGCCCTTGACGGCTTGGAGATCCTGACGATGAATGAGGAGGTCCAAGTCATCCATCTGCCGTATGCCACGGTCACCGTACAATTGCTCCGCGAGCACGGGGCCACGAAGTGGGATGCATGGAATACCTTGTTGGCCACAGGCCACGAGGATCGCTCTGAGTTCCGTCGTCAGGAGGAGATTCCATGCTGAGTGCTGCATCAACTCTCGCTTGAGCCGGTTCCGAACGGTAGACGGAATGAAGGATTGATGGCCGGGAAGGTCACTCCACCGGTAGAGCAGAGGGGCGACTCGCTGTGCGAGCGCATCCTCAACGATTCGGTACCAGGCCTCGTCAGAGAGAGCCGCCGGTTGCTGGGTCACACGAATATGTTTTGTCAGGAGGTCTGTTAAGAAGGGGTGTATTGCCGGTAGCGTCAGCATGAGTTCGAAAGGTCATGAAGAATGCCAGCGCGTACGTCAGGGAGTGCTTCAAAGGATTTCGGAATGAGCAAGCGGCGAACAGGAATGCGACTGACGAGGCGATGGAGAAAGTCGAATTCTCTGGTCAGCATACGCTGGTCCGCGATGTCCAGTTTGAACGCCGAGGACAGGAGTCTGATCAGAGCATCCCGTTTTCCCACCAGCGGCCGTCCGAGAGGGGTGGCGACTGAGGGGGCATGCCTTCCCAAGAATGATTCAAGAAGGTATAGCCCGGTTAATCGAACGGATGAGGAAGGAAACGCCGATGCAGAAGTGGTTGCATAGAACCGCTGTTTGGGGGTGTAGTGTGCCACTGGTGCTGTATGCCCTGCTGCGCCGAAGAGAGCGTCGACCGTATCATTCCAGAGCCTGAAACCAGGATAGGAGGGAATAGCGACAAAATCGTCGTCGCGCGCATCGAGCACGACGCAGTCATCAGCCAGGACCGAATATCCGGAGGCAAGAAAGCTTGCGGCCAACGTCGACTTTCCGCTTCCCGTCGGCCCGATGAACGCGCAGGCTCCATATGGGGTGGCGACCACCGCCCCATGCAGCACCTCCCGGCCTCTGTAGTTCAACACGAGAGGGAGGACCTGGTCCAACAGCAGGTGGCGTAGAGTGTGGGATGGAGTCTTCCTGCCTGGAATGCACTGGATCGAATTGTTCGATGGAGTAAAGACGAAGGAGGCCAGATCTGGGAATTCCAGGAGGTAGTCCGAAGCGATTGTGGCACAGCGGAGCCAGGGCGTGCCGTCTGGAAGTGAGACGGTTCGATACCAGGATGTCGGTGTTGGGGGCTCGATATCTGAGGACACAAAGAGAATGTGAAGATCTACGGTTTCTCGTGGGAGTGGATGCGAAGGATGGTTCAGTTCAGGGAGTGGTGTATTGCAGTTGAGAATGGAGCCGTATACACGATAGCGAGTTGCTGCGGCTCGTCGATGAGTGCCGACGGTCATGCAGAATACCCGCTGACCACCTCGGCGACAAACGTGGCAGCGCTGGAGAGTGAAGGAAAGAGGTCGGTATGACGGTTGAGCAGTTCTTGTTCGATCTGTGCCAAGGGGCGCGTTCCGTCGCAGAGGGTCAAGACGGTCAGGCGCGCAGCACCCCATGGAGTGAGCGTTGGAACGAAGGTCGGACGGGTCCTTCTTAAATCTTCCCGGGAGATCAACATGCCGTTGAGGGTGCTGTGGGTATAGCGACGTGGATGTTGTCCCGTTGCATTCTTCTTCTGGACCGCGACCGTCCAGGTTACGGCGATCTGAACCGGGAGAATGTGCAGGGTCACACGTACGGAATCGCCGGCGTCGACAGAAACCGGTTGATCGAGAGGAAAGAAGACATTACGTCGGTCGATTCGTTCGTCAGTCAACGGTGAGTTGGACATGGTCACTGAGGGAGACAGCCGAGCCACAAACCAGCAGCCCAGGCCGTGCAAGGTGCCGGTCCGATTGATCGGCAAGGTGCAGTGAATGTGAAGGGGATCGGATCCGGAGATACTAGGATCCACGGTCAGGGGCTCCTCCGATGGGCCCAACAGCTGCTCAGGTTTCAGCTTGACCGGATATCCGGTATTGGCGGCAAGAGTACGAGCCGGGTGAAACGTCATCCCCACGGACGGTTGGTTCCAGAATTCGATCTGTTCCCACAGGAGTTGGTGTTCAACGGGAGCCACGCAAAAGGTCAGGCTCTGTGGAATCATGATGCCGCCCGGTTTGAGGAATCGTCGGCGTGCGTCGCTGAAATAGTCGAAGAGTCCCGCCTCGAAGCCAAAGTGCCCGATTTGGTCGGCCACAATGACATCAGCCGGCTCAGGCAATTCGACGCGAGTCGAAAACTCCTTGATGAACTGTATTCGATCCGAATATCCGTTAGCTTGAGCAATCTCACGAGCGAGTTCGATCAAACCGGTCTCTTCAATGGAGTAGACACGCCTCGCGCCCGCTTTGCAGGCGAGCAATCCCAGGATTCCGGTTCCACTCCCGAGATCAACCACGATCGAGTCAGGCTCAAGAGATTCCTGAATAGCCCGGCGGAATGCATTGAGGCGGGCGTGATCTTGCAGGTAATGGCGATGTTCGTCGACGATGAGTGACAAAGCTGAGAACCTTTCCGGCGGTCAAAGGCACATGCCCGTGGCTGTGGGTCTGAACATGGCTGACATGCCATCCGGAAATCGTCCGCTTGGCCTGCCCTGAGTCAGCTTGGCGATGTCGCCGTATTCCACAAGCGTCGGAGACGAATAGGGTTTCTTCGATTGGGTCGTTCTCTTGTCGGCATCAGTCGTCTCTGGCATCGGATTGCCCTCCCATCGATGCGCGATTGTACAGAATTCTTCGTATAGTCGCTAGAACGAATGTATCGGGACAGATTCCGGGCGAGGTTGAGGAGTCGGAGCCGTGTTCTGTCTCAGAAATATGGTTCGCCACCAGAGTTCGGTTCCTAGAATCATCCACAGGGGTGAAATATGGAATCGATAGTCCTCGTTCCCTTGAGAGTAGAGACTGGCCATTGATTGATAATCGGTCCAGATCCGGTCTCTATCCACCCATCCCATCGACGCGACCGAGAGGGAACGAAAGATGGCAGCCGTCGATTCTTTCAGGAGGATGTGGGCAAAGATACACGAAAAGTCGGCTTTGTCCGTTCTCTCACGCACCGATCTCGGCAAGATACCGTTCATCGCCTGGCGAAGGATAAACTTGGAGCCATCTCGCCAACGCTGTTCCTCTGGCAAGGCGAGTGCAAATTCGATGGGTCGCCGATCGTTGAATGGATGGCGGCTTTCAAGGCCGAAGCGCGATGTGGCTTGTTCGTCCAGTTCGTTCCCGTGAATACCACCACCATGTATCGTCGACCCAAAGAGGTCCTGCTGCGCATGCCCGCAACCAGGCGGGCTGTGGGAGGCCAGACTGATGCGTTCCTGCATCTGCGCTCGCTTCCACAATGTTGGCGAGACCCAGTCCGGCCGGTTCGTCTTTCCTAGGAGACGCTTCCCAAGATTTCGATAAGACTGTGGAATGAGGGGGAGCAGACCGAACTGCACCAGGGGGAGGGATAACAGGCTAAGTGAAGAATTTTCATCGTACCACTGTCGATCGGCGCATAGCCGATGAAGGAGCGGACGGAATTTGAGATTGCGGAGCAAGTCGGCATAGTGAAAAAAACTACCTGTCAGCCATTCATCTCCCCCAGAGCCGGTGAGTAACACGCGACAACCCTGTTGTTGGGCGAAGGCTCGGAGCGGGGCATTCATGACGCCGTTGGGGTGGTCTGGAAAATCGTAGGAGTGAAGAATGTCTTCCACGAAGTCAGCCACGCTCGGGGTTTCCGGCGTGATGTGATGAGCACGAAAATGGCCCTGCGCGACGACGTCGTCAATAAATGCACGTTCATCACAGGGTAAGCCGGGGAAGACGAGGGAGAAGGTCCGAAGGCGATCGTGACTTTCCCGATGTGTCTGAGATGAGGCTTGGAGAAAACTTACGACAGATGAAGAGTCCAGGCCGCCGCTGAGTTCGAGGCCGATCGGTTTGTGGCTCCGTAGTCGACATCGGACGGTAGTGCTGAACAGATTGAGGAAGTGCTGAGCATAGTCCTCGTCGTTCGAATACTCAATTCGACGGTGAGGATCAATCGTCCAATAGCGTCGTGTTTCGATGTGGTTGGTTCGAACGACGAGGGTATGAGCCGGCTCGAGGCGGGAGATGCCTTCGTAGAGGGTTTCGGTGTTGGTGACGACCATTCCACTCAGGAACTCCGCGATCATTGCCTCATTCGGGCGACGAACAGCGGCTTCATGTTCGAAGAGCGGTGGGATTTCCGAAGCCCAGAAAAAACTGGCGTCCTGTAGGCAGTAATAAAATGGTTTTAGACCAAGAATATCTCGTGCGCAGAATAATTGCCGATGTTGCCCATCCCAGACCACCAACGCGAAGTCGCCAACGACATGCTCAGAGCACTGTTCGCCCCAACGTTGATAGGCACGGAGCATCAGCTCTGCGTCCGTGTCGGTGCGAAGGTGGAAGTCTGCACCCTCCAAGGAGAGGATAAGATCTTCGCGATTGTCTATCCGGCCATCCAAGGTCAGACAGATCGTTTCCGACTCATCCAACCACGGTTGCCGTTCATAGAGAGACTGTGGTGTCGTCTGGAGCATGACGTGCCCCATGCCGACCGGCCCATTGAGCCAACAGCCTGAGCCGTCGGGTCCTCGGTAGGCGATCCGATCGATCATCCGATTGAGAAGCGCGGGACGTACCGGCTGGTCATTGAGGTTATAGATTCCAGCAATTCCGCTCATGCAGGTAATCGAAGAACGGGTGTGAAGCGCTCGATGAACGAAACCGTCTCACCCAACACGACGCCGTCTTGTTCCACCCACGCATGGGCTTCCAAGGCAGTCAGGCTCTTGCAGACTCCAAGGCAGACCGAAACGGATCGGTGGTTCGCGTGTAACAGCCAAAACAGCAAAAGGGAGCGTGGCAGGCAGCGACCGACGCCGTGACTGACTCTGGTAGCCAGATCGATCAGGGGGAAGAGCTGTGCTGGTTCGGAATCCTCCTGGAGGAACACAACGAGTTTCCGGACGCGATGTGACCGTGTCCCGGATAGGAATGAGACGAGGCGAGGAAGGGAGACGACAGAGAGCGCGACTTTCAGGCACAGAGAGAATGCGATGAATTGTAGAAGGATTGCCTGTTCGAGGAGAGTCAGATTAGCGACTCGACGGAGTGCGCGCAGCATCGGTAGTCAGTAGCTTCTTGTCGATAAGCTGGTCGATCAACGTGTCCACGTCCTTCTGAAGCCGCGGCGCGTCCACGTCATACTCTGTGAGAAGCGTCTCAATGGCCGATTCGGGTGACCCGTGCTCTATGAGAAGGTGCCACAGGCGGGTCCCTACCGCATCGAGCCCGAAATAGGTTCCGGTGTCGAGATTCAATAAGACAGACTCGTCTGCTAAATCACGAGAGACCACATTCTCTGCGACGCGGAGGCGCATTAACCATCCCTTGGATATTAGGAATACTGAGCCCTCACGATAGTCATCTGTCCGAATCCTGTCAAGATGTCAGTGCAGAGGGCATGACTCAATATTGCCTTTACGAGGGATAGGAGGAGCTACAGAAACTTTACGAGCTCTCTGGCGGCTTCCTCAGCGCCGGTTGGAGGTGGAGGCGCGATAGGAAGAGGAAGATCGATCGCCTGCTCCAGCGCCGGCAGCCACCGACCATTGAGAAAATCAGGATGGGAGAGTTCGATACCTCTTCCATGCCGATGGAGATAGTCCACCAACGGCTGTTCGTCCGCGAAGTTATAGCGACGAACATACACCATGGGAGTTTGCAATGCGACAGCCTCAACGAGTGTTCCGTACCCAGGTTTCGTCATGATCACGTCGACTGACGCCATCAACGTCTTGAACGAAAAGGGGAGTGTGTGGGTAGAGATGAATCGCTTGCTGCTTGCCGGAACCGACCCATCGTAGAGAAAGTGATACCCGGTGAGTGATTCCAATCTGTCGAACGGGAGCGAGCCCAACGGGATCCCGCCGAATCCGATGAGCACGGTCCGCTCTCCGGGTGTCAGATCCAGAAACTCGATGAGTCGTTTACGTGCCGAATGGGCTGGTTCTGCAATCGGTCCGACATCGATCAACTGCTTGAAGATCGTCATCGGGGGAGCCGGCGCGATACGGAGGGCAAGATCGGCTTGGGTATAGGCCCGACGAATCGATTCAATGAGTCCCTGGCGATCGATTGATGAAGGAGCCTGATATTCGGACAGGATCAGATCCCATGTAAAACTCACCAGTGCGACGGTGGGAATACCGATGTGTTTTCCGGCTGCCAGTGCCAAGTAGGGAGTATCAGCCAAGACAAGGACTGGAGCTCCAGCACGCATAGCGTCGACCTCAGTCTGAAGACGCTCCTGCCAGGTGTTGTGAAATCGGTGATATTCGCGCCAGGTCGCCTCCACGTCGATCGTCATGGGACCCTGCTGAATGCAGCCGATGTCCTGCTGGACAGAGCTTGTTTCCCAAGGAATCGACAGACGATCCTTGAAGAATGTTGCGGGGACAGTCGTACGGAGGAGAGCTCGGATATGCGGGACGAGACGGCCCAAGGCGTTGAGCACCGGCACGACTTGCGCGGCATGACCGTATCCATGTCCGGAGATGGCGGCCCAGATCAGCGGCATAGGCAAAAGCGCATGAGGGTCATGAGTCACGCGTGGCAGAGGAAGGACTTCCTCAACTCAACTGTTGGAGTGGTCCGATTCCATTGGGGCGATGTTATACATTAACTCAAGATCGAACTCATCCACCAGTTCGTTGAATGCACCGGATCCCATGTCGGAACGAACTTCGGCCATGACGAGGTCAATGGCGGGAGCCGCATGTTGGCCATATTGCGTGACGGCAGATTCAATTCGCTTTCTGGCATCGTCGAGGTTCACGGGGTCACTCCTTCTCGCTACAGTGAATTATTCATCCAAGGGAGCGCAACAGCTCCTGCATGTCCGGCACGAGATCCTTCCCTCCGTTGGACCGCCCTGAAAGGACGGCGTCGATTCCAGCTGTGAGAACCGGTTTGGCCTCTGCGTTCCGTCCCAGTTGAACCAATGCACGTCCAAGGGCTAGATGTGAGGCCGCATGGGTCGGCTCCAATTGTGTGGCGACAGTCAGATGCTCGACCGCCTCTTCCATACTGCCGTTTTCCTGGATAATTTTATTGCCCAGCCCATAGCGGCCAAGAAAGCCTCGAGGGTTTTTGGCGACCATCTGACGAAATGCGTGAATGTCCATGATGTGTGGCTCCGATGTTTGATTGGTACTATAACATTGGAGCGGGAAGATCAGCCAGATGAGATCGTCGGCCGGAGCCGGGTTTGTATTGTGCTACGGTCTTGGAGCCGTGGTGGGGACGATTGTCAGGGAAGGCTCCGTGGCGGATGGCCTTTTGGATTTGACAGTGATCGTGCGAATGCCTGACTTGGGTGTTGGGGCGCTGCTGGCCATGTATTGGGTCGTGTCTCGAACGAGCTGATGGGTTAACTCACTGAGACAGGCTTCCATCACGTGCCCCTTCAGTTCATCGATCATTACCGGCGTGGCGCCGAATAGCTTGTACTGGACCGTACCGGAGGAGGTGCCTTGATACCGTTTCACCTGCCCATCCCAGCGCTCAAGCTCAAGACCGACGGTAGCGGCATAGTCGTACTCAAAGTCGACCAAGGGCGAGAAAAGAAACATGGAACCCCCGAGAATGATGCCTTTGAAGGCTGAGAGCCAGGAGTGCGGATCAATGGTTTCGTCCATCGTGATGCGTGCGGAAACGATTCTCTCGCCGAGTGCCTCCGACTGTGATCCGAGTGGCATCAGGGTCGAAAAAAGGCTTGTCTCCTGCACCCGGTTCAGAATCCGTCGTTCCGCGTCGGTCGAAGGATTCTGAGGCGCCCCATTTCGTGACAGCTGAAACGAGTCCAGAACCAGCGGAACGCGTTCGTTACTGGGCAGGGAGTGGGTGATGGTCGACTGCGAATCTGGCAGAGAAGGCTTTAACTCGATCGATCGGGTGCATCCGGTACTGAAGCACAACACGACTCCAGCGAAACCCACGATCGATCGGTGAAAGATGTGTCCCGTCATGATCGCTGTCTCCTCAGAAATAAAAAGAAAAGCCGCCGAACGGCAGGCTGGCATTCAGCCCAAGGTTCGGGAACGCCGTTCCGGCATTGGAGATATGGTGAAAACGGTAGCCGGCATTGACGGCCAACTGCCGTGTAAGAAACCAGGACACGCCCACGCCGCCTGACAGGACGAAGTTGAATTCATTCGCCTGCTCCCGAATACGTCCACCGAGATCCGTCCAGAATGGGCCACCCGTGAATTCCAGATAGGGGCGAAGTCGACCCAAGGCGACGAAGGTGTACTTAATTCTCGGGGTAAACCCGATGCCATGTGTCACGAGGGGCTCTCGGAACTCGAGGTACACCATTTCCGCTCCGAGCGAGACCTGTCCTCGGTACCAGCTATCCCCGATGGGATCGGTGATCGTCATCATCCATGAGGGCATGACGGCCGGACCGTGCTGCTTGGTTGTGTGTAGTTCGGTGAGCCGGTGAGAGAACAGATACCCGGCCGTAAGTCCCACTTCTTGCGTGCCGACGGTAATGGTGGGTACGACATCGTCGGCCTGCACGCTGGGTGTTGCCAGAATGGCGCCAAGTGCCAGGGTCGCAATGGTGCGGACACAGCAATTCATGCAGCCTCCACGTCACTATCTTGTCGGCTCCTGTCGAGTGAAACTTGATCAAGAGCTGGTCAGACGAGACGCTTCAAAGCCTAGCAGAGGACGGCATTCTGTCCAGGCGTTCGCGGAGTTGTCGGAAAATCGAACCGAATCGTATCCGATGGATGGAGGGTCAGTTATTCGTTTGACCGCAGTCTTGTGAGGTCTCCCGAGTCCGTCTGTAACTCGGGCAACGCATAGCGTTCGTCGAGGGACACCACACGTTCCAGGCAGCGCAACGCAGAGGTAGAATCCTGACGGGTCTGATAGACGGTCGCCAGCAGACGGAGCACGGCAGCTTCGGCCGGCTCGTTCCCAAGCTTGATGTAATGTTCCGAGGCGTTGTTCAAGCAGCGTTCCGCTCTGAGAAGATCACCTTGGTCCAGAAAACATTTGCCGAGTTGGCTGTAGGTCACGGCGAGCCCTTCTTCGTTGCCGACCATTCGGTGGTGATCGAGCGCTTGTTTGAACGAGGCGACGGCTTGATCCCACTGGCCGTCACGGGCTTCTTGGAGGGCAAGGTTCGTATAGAGGATTACAAGACCGCGATTGTCTCCTAACTCGAGCAGGAGATCCATTGCCTCAAGATAGTAGGGTCGTGCTTTCTCAGGATGTTCCGAAGCGATATGCAAGTTACCGAGATTGACCAATGTATGAGCCACAGCTGTGGGATTACGCTCAGTTCGTTGGATCTGGAGCACTTCCCGATAGCACGCTTCTGCCTGTGCAAAGTCGTTCATCATCGCGCACGTGTTCCCGAGGTTTCCGAGCGAAGCGGACAGGAGCTGTAGATTCCCGGCAGTCCGGTCGTCGGCCACGGCTGCTTCCCACGCTGCGCGAGCCTGCACGAGATCGCCCCGATGGAGAAAGATCCTGGCCCGATGTTTATCGTTATCCGACATGTCAGGATACTTACTCGGAGTGCTGATCGAGGGTTGGGATGAGGCTGTCTAAGAGAGCCTCCTAGTCTCCACCTTTTGGTGTGTCTCGCTTAAATTCCATCTGGAGCTCGTCTTGCTCCTCCATCCCTAATCCAGCTTGGAAAGAACGATGCAGTTCGGTGATGCACTCGATGTCTCGAGGGCTTTTCCCTTCGTGCGAAGTGAGATATACCTCAGACAATCTCAATCCCGTTTCAAAATGACGTGCGATTGTTTCCTCTGTCACCTGCTGCCAAGTAATATAGATGCAGAAGGCGTGAAACGAGTGGGCGTTGGGAAAACGTTGAGCTAGAGCGAGCAAACCCTCATAGGCTTCCCGCGCAGTCGCTCCGGCATTAGACGAAAACGTGTCTTCCAACTCAACGGCTTGCTTCCAATCGGAGCCAAGTTCAGCCTCGGCTTGGTAAAAGGCATCTTGAGCGGCAAGGGCAGGATCAAAGCGCATAGGACCTCAAATCTCGTGAGTCGCGTATCACGAGGAGAGTGAAGAATACGCAGGTGGTGGAAGGCAGGTCAATGCCGTTTCGGCGGAATCGTATGTTTTAGGCTAATACTGGAGTGACACGGTTGAGTGTTACGGCATCGCCAGCTCAGATCAGCCGGTGTCCAAGCGGCCAGGAGATTCACGATAATCGCATTTCTACTGCGGAATCCTGCATGAGCGTGCCAAGGCTAGGATTTCGTAGGCGTAGTGATTGCACAGACACAAAAAGCTATGGGCGACGAACTTTCCTTAGGTTCAGCGAACCGCAGACGCACTTCCCCGTGATAGTTCTGAATGTAAGTTAGTAGGGCGTTAATGAGAATGATCACGCCCGTCATTTCGAGGCCTTCCTCTATGGTTACCAGTATGGCCTGTCCAAAGGTTTCTCTGCCATACGTCCCAACATAGTAACTTTCCATCAGTTCCATACCTAATCCGCCGCTAAGAAAAACCGCTGCAGCTGCAAAGAATTGCCGTTGTGTGTGAGATGGAAGGCTCAAGTAAAATTTTAAATAGGAAAGTGCAAAAATCACAATAAAGGTAATGCCGAACAGGACCCATGCATAGGTCAAAATACCTTTGGCATTTTCACGGCCTATCAGCCATTTGGCTGGTATCTGCAGCAACTCATGGATTCCAGAAGCCTCATCAATTGCCATGTACAGTAGTGCGATTGCGAGCATTGTCCACTGGAGCCAACGAGAATCATTCGATTGTTTCTTTAATCGACTGATGACTGCAAGAAGCAGGGATGCACACAGCAACAAAGAGGCTGAAAAAAATGTTGGAACATTGCCTTCCTGGTCTACGTAGAACAGGGGGACAAATCCCATTAGTCCAGGACGTCCAAATATGTGATGCGCTACCTGTCCTAAAGTGCTGGCAACCAGGAGGAGAAAGGTCATCGCCCCCAAGGCCTGAATGATCGTTTGGCGGCTAAGACATATCTCGCTCTGATATGACATATCTTTTTGGCCTCCCTAGGGGGTGCGTATCATGCGAGTTAGAAGTTTAAGTATCAATATAGAAATTGTTCACGATTCTCTATAACGCAATAGTGGGGGGCAGTTATCAATTAATCGTTTGAATGCTTCTTCAGTGTCCGTTCAGGATGCACAGAGTGACCTTATTAGCCGAGCGACCCACTGCCACATTCAGACCAAGCACCATTTCAATCGCTACGCTCGCTCGTTGGGGTATCTCGATTGGGCAAATCAGCCAGATCCGTTCCGGCAATTTGAAGTGGCCCTGCTCATCCCACTTCCGCGAATCATGTTTCATGGAGAGAACGAAGGATACTCAGACGGGGCAAGGCTGATGGATGCCGTTTCATCTGGCTCACATGCTTCTGTCTGCCACTGGAGCTATACGCCTAAGGATCACGGCATCCCCCATTCGAATCGTGCCGGGGTGCAGCACGTCGGCATTGAGCGCCAGCTGGCCATTGAATCGGTGGGCGATGTCCCGCAAGACTTCGGGATCTCGTTCGAGCGTGTCTGGGTCCACCGTGGTCATCGGACACCGGCCACGACGTGAGTCCAGCCGGATCACCGCTTCACCGATGTGCAACTCACTTCCGGGCCAATCGATCTCGTCCATGCCATCCACTCCACCGATCAGGATATTGGGTCGCAGCCGGCGGATGTCGCGCCCAAAGGCTGCGACCGCGCCATCGGTTGCCACCAAGAGTGGGAGAACATCAAAACGCTCCAGCCCGTCGTATGCTCCTAGCCACGTGTCAGTGCCTGCTGCAGCTTTGACGGCAGCCAATCCTTCCGGGCTGTCCCAGGCATGTCCGTTGACCTGCACATGACCGTCGAGATCAAGAGTTCCCTGCACGCCGAACAGACGATAGTGCCGACGTGACGTACGCACTCCCTCCGGGCCACGCACATGCACAATCCGATCACTGGGGATGCCATCCGTTGTCAGCTCGGCTGCTTCCAGCGCCTCGCCCGCCAAAGACTTAACTGGGTATCGCCATAGCCCTTCAACTCGCAGTGTCATGATGAGACCTCCGGCTGTGCTGTTGATCGCTCAGGAGGAAATATCCGTCGCTCTGTTTCTTGGATGGGGACATCATTGATGCTGGCATATCGATGCGCCATGAGACCTTCCTCATTGAACTCCCACATCTCGTTCCCGTATGAGCGATACCATCGGCCGCCCTCGTCGTGCCATTCGTACTCGAAGCGAACGGCGATCCGGTTTCCTCCAAAGGTCCACAATTCCTTCTTTAAGCGATAGTCGAGTTCCTGCTCCCACTTCTTCGTGAGGAACGCACGAATAGCCTCGCGACCTCGGAGGAATTCGGAGCGATTTCTCCACTCCGAGTCCTTGGTGTACGCGAGCGAGACCAGCTCCGGATTACGGCTATTCCAAGCATCCTCGGCAGCCTGGACCTTCGCCAGGGCGGTGTCGTAGGTGAAGGGGGGACGGATCGCAGTGCTCATGTTCGTATCCTTTCTGTTCGGCTCTTTGTTCGAGCGTGAGGGGCCTTGTGTTCGCAAAATCGTCTGCATAACCCAGGGCGTTGCTCTCCTTAGCAGCAAGAGCAGCAAGCAGGTTTCCGTCACACCATGACCATATCCCATCTCAGGTCCGGTCTCAGGGTTCACTCGTCTTGATCTTGACCTACTCAATCCTCGTACCAGAGGTCGTGAGCGTCAAACTCTTAGTTTCTTGGATAGTTATACAAAGCTGTGCTTGGAAGTCAGGCCGCGACATTCCGTTGCCACGATCTCTCGTTGCATCGTGCTACTGAATAGATCTATCCTCACCAAATGGACGGGGTAACCGATTACGAAGTGGAGTTTGAGTCTCTGAAGACTCTCCTGCTCGATATGGCGCAGGAGCGGACCTTGGATACGCTCTTACCCCTCGTTGTCCGAAGACTCGTCGAACGGTCGCATGTCGCCCTTGCTCGTATTTGGCTCATCAAGCCTGGCGATATCTGTGCCTCCTGTCCGATGCGCCAGGAATGTCCCGACCGGACGGCCTGCCTGCACTTGGTCGCGAGTGCCGGACAGTCGACGGCTGATCCGTCACAAGATTGGTCTTACGTGCAGGGGCGATTCCGCCGCTTCCCGCTCGGGGTTCGAAAGGTCGGGCGGATTGCTCGGAGCGGTGAATCCATCGTTGTTCGTGAGATCGCCGAGGACCGTGACTGGATCGTTCGCCCCGAGTGGGCGCAACAAGAAGGGATACGAGGATTTGAAGGACAGCCGATTATCTATAGAGGAGAAGTATTGGGTGTGCTCGGGGTGTTCTCGAGGGTCGAGATTCCAACGGAGGAACCAGCCTGGCTTCGCATGATCGCCGACCATGCCGGAGCGGCCATCGCGAATGCCAGAGCCTTCGAGGAAATCGAGCGGCTGAGTGTCCAGTTGGCTGCCGAAAACACCTACTTGCGTGAAGAACTCTCCGAATCGGAATCGTTTGGAGACATCGTCGGCCAGAGTCGGGCCATCGCCCAGGTCGTGAAACTCATTGAGGTCGTTGCCCCCACCGAAGCGACCGTGCTGATCACGGGAGAGTCCGGGACCGGGAAGGAACTCGTCAGCCGGGCGATTCATGAACGGAGCCGGCGACAGGGGCGGCCGCTGATTCGTGTCAACTGTGCCTCGGTGCCACGAGAGTTATACGAAAGTGAATTCTTCGGGCACGTCAAGGGCTCCTTCACCGGGGCCTTGAAAGACCGCGCCGGACGATTCGAGATGGCCGACGGCGGCACTCTCTTCCTTGACGAGGTCGGCGAAATCCCAGTGGAATTGCAAAGCAAGTTGCTCCGCGTGTTGCAGGAAGGGGAATACGAGCGTGTCGGCGACGATCGCACACGCAAGATCAACGTGCGAATTATTGCTGCGACCAATCGCAACCTTCTACAAGAAGTGGAACAAGGCCGGTTTAGGCAGGACCTCTATTTTCGGTTGAACGTCTTCCCGATCGAGGTCCCTCCCCTTCGCCAGCGTAGGGAGGACATTCCGTTGATCGCGGCCAGGTGCCTGCAGCAGGTCAGGAAAAAGCTGGGCTGTGAAGGGCCGGGACTGACGGAATCCGACGGACGGCGGCTCCAAGACTATGATTGGCCTGGGAATGTCCGCGAGCTGCAGAATATCATCGAACGGGCGGTGATCGCCTCGCGCTGCGGAAGAGTCCGGTTCGAACTCCCATTCCATGGAAGCTCTGCAGAGAGCCCTGCGACCACATCAGCGACCTCGGCGCCACGGAGCGCCGATGACGACGTGCTAGCCGAGTCAGACCTCCGCCAGATGGAACGTGCGAATATTGTCGCAGCGCTTGAGCAATCGGGCTGGAGAGTCTACGGAGCGGGCGGCGCCGCCGAACGCCTCGGGCTCAAACCCACGACGCTCGCCTCGCGCATGAAGAAAATGGGAATCAAGAAGCCCAACGGGTTACCGATTCAGGCATAAGGCTCCTTGATGAGAGCATGATCAGGATGTGGACGAATCCGTCATGCCGTCACCAGCCTGAATTTTCGAAATATGGCACCGCCGTACTCAATCTCACCGACCCACGTGGCTCCAAGCCTTTCAAGTGCACCAAGGTGTTTTCGTGAAAGAGGAAGAAGGAATATGACAGAAGGAATACGGTCATCACCTTTTGCAAACGCCATGGCTTTCTTCGTGATAGTGGGTCCAAGCCCAAACGCGTCCGTCTTGAGCACCAACCCAAAATCCCACTCGTTACCTTCTTTCTGAAATCCACCCCAGCCGACATATTGGCCATTACAGAATATGGCCCAATGCCCAAGGCCATTGCGGCGCCAGGACTCTTCCTTGGTCGCAACGAACTGCGTCACAGTCTCGCGGTCCCATGTGAACGTGAGCAACGGCATGTGTGCGAGAAGGCGTGGGTCGGACATGTGCTCAAGAATGTCGTCTTGGGAAACTGCAGAGAGGCGTGCGAACGTGATGGTGCATGCCGGCTTGTTGGTCATTTCACACCTGCGACCTTAGGCCTGATTCGGGAGGAGCTTGGACGAAGCGACGATCCCATCAGGTGACGATTAAACCCCATGTACAGCCGATAGAGCCCATCCCCCCGTTTCCATTCTCGAATAGAACTGTCGACAACCAGGTAGTAGGTCCCTGGTTCGATCTCTGTAGGAAACAACGCTGTCACACCGGCTCGAAACACGTAGCCTTGTTGCAACTGCGTTCCATCCGCCGATAGAAGTGAGAGCGCCGGTTGCCAAGCTGATTGGACGAGGCCGACGACGCCGGACCACAAGGCTCGGTTGGCCGCCACAGCCACTTCAATTCTCGTCCGTTCAGTGATCGTGAACCGATACCAGTGATCAGGGCCGTCCAATCCATCCGGACCAGCATAATCGTCGGTCGCATCGGCCAGCGATCCGGTTACGACATCGGTGTGGTCCAGTCTGTGTGCTTGAGGGAGATCGTCCCCACCTTTCAGTTCCTCTTCATCCAAGTTCCGTGTTCCGCAGCTTGCCCAAGTGAGGGACCGATCATGGCGGCTGGAAACTGAACAAGCGTTGCTGTTTTCCGAGCACCTATCTGAAACTCCCAGAATAGTCGATCCGTGATGGTACCCGAACCGAGGCGGAACCGGCGCGACGATTCTGCGCACCGGCGGCGAGGCGTGGCCCTGCTGTTCCTGGATCTCCAGCACATTCGCCCCTGCCAGCAGGCAGTTGACGAGGGCCGAGAATTCCGCCTCCTGTTCCGAACGTTCCCAAGAACAGGGAGTGGATCCATCCCGACAAGTCGAGATTGAGTCATATTCCACAGTGTGCAGGAAAGGTTTTGGCCTGATTTCGCAGCCCATGACTCCGAAACAGCCTAGAAGCAACGCGATGGTACCCAGTCGTGCAAAGAAAAAGCTAGTGGATGAGCCGGCTCGTCCGTACATGATCATGCTCCTTCGATGACGGTGTGGAGACTGTTTCTGCGACCCCGCGGTATCATGTTTGTCATCACAGTATGATTCAGCTCTCTCGATCAAGCCCTGCGAGTTGAACCTGCTTTGTTTTGGCATCAAATCGGAGGTAGACAATTGTCCTCGGGCTCCATCGCGTTCCGTCGCCGTAACTCGTCTGAATCTCCACCGCCAGGATGACATCATCGGAAGCAAGTGCTTGCTCGACGACCGTGAATCCATTGGGAATCACGATCGTCGGCTCATGCACGAGTTGTGGAGGCAGCACTTCGGAATCGATGCCGAATTTCACGAATCGCGTGACCCGATACCGATAGGTTGGAGTATCGTGCGGGGCATACCCTCGTAAGACGGCCAGATTCTCAAACTTCAGAGCCAGATTGGTCCCGTCGTGTTCCGTCAACCTGAAATTATCGAGAGGGTTGACGAGGCTGAAGTAATGTCGGCCGATCTTGTCGCGGCGGGCCTTGAGGACATCGGCCACGTAACGTTCGGCTCGAGGATCGGTGAACTCTCCGGTCTGGACGATCGTGTCGATATCCTGATCCGTGAAGGAGGTCACGACCTTGGCACCCCAATAGGCGTCTCGGAGCGTCGTTCGGAGAAACGCCGGGTTAGGATAAGTCGGCCGCCAGCGCACGGGATCAAAATACTTCGACTCGAAATAGCCGACGGACGGAAACTCCATTCGGAGAGGAACCTCCCAGGGTTTCACATAAAAACCCGCTTCAGCTGAGGACCGGCCGATAGCGCCGAGGTCGAGAAAATATTCGTTGCCGTAGCGCGTCAATTGAGGATCGGCATTGTCCGCGCCCAATGTCGACGAGAAGTCGATGAGATAATGTCTCAAATATCTTGCGTCCGGATCATACATATCGAGGGCATTGGCTGCCTTGGTGTCGGTGTGGTTGAGAAAGGCAGCAATGATCCGAAACCCACGCAGCTCGCGGCGATTTTCATGGCGAATCCGATCGTGAGGATCGTCCAAACGCTGACCGACATAGAGAAACGGCCCTTTCGGAATTCCCGGCAAGAATTTGCTGGCCATGGCCCGAAGGGTGCCATCCGGCCGATGGGGAATCCGCTCCAAAATCGCCTGAATATCATCCTGGGTCATGGACCTTGGAACGTGGTACCGCCCCCGGAACTTTGCCTGCTCGCCGACCGTGATGCGTGACGGATCGACTTCGACCAGGTAATGCTCCGGTACGTTGTATCCAGCCGCATGGAGAAACCGCGAGGAGATGACCTCCGATGCCGTTGTCATCTCCGGATGGAGCGGTGGGTCGAACTTGAGGAGATACAGATCGTTTTTCCGGTCGCGAATCACAAACCCGGGCGTGGAACCCAGGCTCTCTTTCCCACTGATGGCCTCCCAAGGGCCTCCCATATCAGGTGCGCTCTGTTCCTTTGTCGTCCCACGAGCCAGCGCATTCTGAGACAGACGGTTGACGTGGTGCCGGTTGATAAACCAGGTCGAGTCCGGCACATCGTCGAAAGCATTGACGTTCTGGGCTTCCAGTGAATCGGCCAGTCCCACCCAGGTTCCGATTGCCCGAAAGGAATGACCGACGTTGAGGAACTGCCCGACTCGATAGAAAATCATTTTGTCGGCACCGTCCCACAGCGCCCACTGGCCCTCGGTTTCTTCCTGAGGCTCAGGAATAGGACGCCGGTCATCGGCTTCCCAGACAGTCGGTCGCTGTGGACCCGGTTGGCTATAACATCCGCCGAACATCGAAAGTAGGATGGCGCTCCATAGCATGTGGATGGCGATTGTGCGGTTATGCATCTCTTGACCTCGCTTAAAACCCCAGGTTGGCGGCACGTTGCCGGATGAATTCCAGATTGCCCCGGATCAGCGTCAGCACGCCGTCTTCGCTGGCGGCGACTTGAATCCGATAACCGAATTTGCGATTGGACACGAATCGAAGCCCTCCCCCGGCGGAATACCGGAACCGTTTCAGCCCGATATCCTGGTAGTGGTGAAAGACCTGTCCCTCATCAAGGAAGATACTTCCCTCGACATCCTGCCAGATGGGAAATCGCCACTCGACGTTGAACAGCAGCGCACCGTGATCCTGCCAACGTCCTCGGTCGAATCCCCTCAAGCCGTTGTTCAGGTCCAGGAGGTTCAACTCATAGAAAGGGATCGAGCCTCCGCCCACACCGTCCTGCTTCGCCAGATAGGCGCGGAGCAGCAGCACTCGATCGCCGTGAAAGACAGGAATGTAGCGCTGGATCTCCACCCGGTAGCCGAGATAGCGGAACTGATCCCGATCGACCTGATCGGTATAGGTAAAGGCACTTTCTACGAACCAACCCGTGGTCGGTCTGAAGGGATTGTCCCGCGAATCGTAACGGAGGCTCGGTTCGATGGCGAGCGCGGTCATGGAGCTGTTGTTGCCCGCAATGGAAGCAGGGGTGGCCGGCAGCCTCCCTGAGGGTTTGGCGTCCGCGATCAACAGTCGGCCGGTGATCGCCGCGCTCAGGTCCCCGATCAGGCTCCGTCCTAACGTGACATCCCATGCCAACTGATTGAGCGCGAAGTTTGTTTGATCCTCTTCCCGCGAACGACCTCCTCCCGGAAAGAAGTGTCCCTCGTCGAAGTCCAGCCAAAATCCGGATGTTTGGAGGGTCCATTGAGACCCGAAGAGGGAGGGATCTCGGTAAAACAGCTCGCCCACCTGATTTTCCCGCGTGGCGATCAGGTATGATATTCGTGCCTCTTTCCCACTCCGGAAGAGATTGTTGTCGAAGGCGGTCAGGCCGATGCCGCTGCTGAGCGTTCCACCGATGGCAAATCGAGGGTATATACCACCGGTCCGCTCGTCATTGAGGAAGAGATCCAAGGCGCGGTTCATCAGATCATGTTGTTCGTAGGCGATCGCAAACTTCTTGAAGGGATACGCGACTCCCGCCCACGCATATTCCGGTGCGGCAAGCAGTCGATTCACCCAGGTGTTCTCTTCGTCTCTGGGAATGCGTTCTTCCGACTCCTCGTCTGTTATTGACGGAGTCGTCTCCTCGCGGCCCTCGATTGGATCAGGTTGTTGCACAGCTCTCTGGGCTACCTTGGCGTCGAGCGGTTGCGCCGCGTCAGCGTTCTCTTGGATCGTTCCGAACACAAGGAGTGTCCATGAGAGCAGTGAGGCGATGGAATGGATGTGAATCTTCATCGTGGCTCCTCCTGTCTGTCGGCTCGCCTCACGTCACGGCCTGTCCAAGCTTCCGTTTTCACGATCCTTCAGAACCGACCCTGGACCGTAAGACCCAGCCCACTGCTTGCAGTCGGTACGAAGGGCACAATGTTCATCCCGTTGAGGAAGTCGGGATTCTTATGCCGCCAACTCAACGCCTTCCCGACGAAGAAGCCGAGCGCCGCGCCGGCCAGCACATCGGACGCAAAGTGCTCGTTCAATTGGATTCGTGAGAGCGCAATGAACGTGGCCGTGGTGTAGGCCAGGAACGGGACCGGCTGCGGATACGACTCCGCGAACACCGCGGCCACGGCGAAGGACCGTGCCGCATGGCTCGAAGGGAACGATTTATCGAAATTTTCGAACGGCACGAACGAATGGGTGCCTTCCTCTGTAAACGGCCGCGCTCATCCGACGCCGAACTTGGTCAGACCCACGATACCCTCCACGAACAATTGCGATTCAAGACTCACGAGCGCCGTCCGCATCAACCGATTACCTGCTTCGTGCTCGCGGAACAGCCACCCGGCTCCGATCAAGGCAACATTGGCCCCCAAGACGGTTCTGGCGAATCCGATCGTTTCCAGACTGCGGGCAATATCGTTGGTGGCGGTGGAGCGGTTCTCCTGAAACGCTCGCTGAATTGGCTTATCGGCTGCCATCAGCCCGCCAATGGCGGCGGCGACACTTCCGGCGATCAGCGCGCTCTTCGCATCGATCCTGAGGGGAGAGGTCAGCAGATACCTGGCATCGCGGGCGACCTCCTGACCTAGTGTGCTTAGCTCTGCTGATGTTTGTTCCAGTGACCTTACACAGCCACACTCGATACACCAGCAGTCATTTCCGAATCCGCCTGCATGGACGTGGGAGGTGTAAAGCCACGACATTGTTGCTGCTATCAATCGAACCTTGAAGAAACGCATGGCGCTTCCACTCCTCTCAGAATCCAGGAATTCCTCATCTGTCGGTTAGAAATGGGTTACGGATTCCACGGGGTCTGTGGCATCAAGGGCGCATCGTGTGCCACAGGGGTGATCACCAAGGCCGCAATGGCGCCCCGCAGGGCTACCGTGAGCGAGTGAGTGATGATCGGATAGATCCCAGGTGATTCCGAGACCAGATCAAAGGTCGCTGCGCTGCCCGACCCCACAACATAGGTCTGGACCCCCTTGAGGTTGTTAGCCGGATTGCCGCTTTCGTAGACGTTGTCCCAGATCTCCCCAATCGGATGAACGGCCACAAATTCATTCGGGCCCGCGTTGACAAGGTAGAACCGCACCCGTTCGTTAGGTTTCGCTTCCAGGGGCGTCGCCCCCATGAAAAACGGATGGTACTTCCAGATTCCGCCGTTGAACACGACGTTGTCGAACTTGCGATCGAACATCGCCTGCACGTCGTCGGGATTCTTCCAGAACTCCGATAGCACCAGGACATACTCACGATCGGCCTTCGGCCACGCATTCCTGTTCTTCGGATCCACGATGATCGCCCCGAACATACCGCGCGCGATGTGCTGTACCATCGGGGGAGCTCCGCAGTGGTAAAAGAACACTCCTGGTTTCTTAGCCACAAAGGTGTATTGAATGGTCTCACCCGGCCTGATCTCCCGATAGTTCTTCAGAAAATCGATCTCTGCCGCATGGAAGTCCATCGAGTGCCCATAGACGTTCGTGTTCGGATTCTCGAGCGTGAAATTGACGGTGTCGCCCTCCGTCACCCGTACCACCGGGCCCGGCATCTGCCCGTTGAACGTCCAGGCCTTGTACTTTTCCCCCGTGCCCTCTACGACGATCTCTGTTTCTATCGCCGTGAACTTCACGTCGTGTGTCTCGGCCTGCACCAGGGGCGGTCAGCCCCAAGGTGCCCGTTACGGCCATCGCCGCAATACCAGCCATGGCCGCCGACATGCCTATTGCTCGCCTTCCCTTCATCTTGCATCTCTCTCTTTCATTGATGGTTGATCTTCCTCTTCAAAACCTCGCCTGCCTCATCGAGCCGTGGTCGGTCCTGATCTCAGCCGAATCCACCAGATTCTCGCTATCGACGGACCTGCGCATTCTGGTTAGGTTGCTTTCTGTCCGTTTCACTTGCGATTGCAGGCGATCGCTGACCCCGTTGCCATCTGGCACTCAGACATTGTTGATATTCTTTGGTACTGCGAAAGCGATGGATTACGGGGTTGAGCGCGCCACTCCACGACTCGGCGCCTCGTTCTTCGATCAGCACGCCCGTCGTCTGTGGATCTTGGTGTAGGACATCCCTCACCATGTCGATTGAACGAGCCACGAGTGCGTCTTTCTGAAGTTGAGTCACAGGACCTCTCGAAAGCTGTATGGTGATGATCGGCATCACGCACCTCAGTGTGAAATGTTGGGACACAAACACCTATTGAGCGGCCAACGAGCCTTTCATGTGGGGATGGAACTCGCAGAAGTACTGGTATGTTCCACCTGACTCAACGGCCAATTCCCACGATTCTCCTTCCGCCAAAATCCGTGGCAACCACAGGCCTCCCTCCGCCGTGACCGTGTGCGGAACGATGTCGCGGTTGATCCATCGGATCCTGTCGCCTGGCGCCACAACAGTCTGTTGCGGCATGAAACGAAAGGCTTGGATCTCGATGAGATGGAGTCTGGAGGGGGAGGCCGTTGCGAGCTCCAAAGGAGCTCCGGCCTCCCCGATGACGACCAGACTCAGGACTGTGATCATGATCGTCCGAAACATGGTCGAACTCCTTCGTTCTTAACTGACCTTCTGGTTCATTGAAGAGGCATGCCCTTCGTGTGCTTTAAACGTCTGCAAGGCGGCACCAAGGAGCGACTTGAGCTCCTCGTTCTTTGCCTTGGGAATGAAGGCGTTCTCGACGGCGTTGTTCACGAACTTGTGGTACTCGAGTTCGTTGGCCGCATAACGTTTGTCGAAGGCGTCTCCCCGAAGCTGAGCCAGTTCGTTCCGGATGTCATTCGCCCGTTGCGACAACTGCCGGCTTGTCGGGTTGTCCTGCGGCGTAATTTGGAGCTTGTTGACCAACGCCAACGCTTTGTTGTTCACCGCTGCGTGGTCTCGCACCATCAGTTCCGCAAATTGCCTGACCTCGGGATTTTCTGAGATCGCCAAGGCCAGGTGGGCGTAGCGAATGTCGATGTTGCCCGCCGTGTAGGCTATATGGGCGATCTCCAGATCGTTCGGCCCCTTGTCTTTCTCCGCTTTCGCCGGGTTGGTGGCCGTCACGCAGCCCACCAACACGGTGCTTGCCAGAGTGAGATAGCCTAATGACTTTGTGATCGTGCGCATGATGAAACTCCTTTCCGGAATGAAGTGAATGAGTTGCCCTCGGCCGCCACCATCAGCGACCGAGAGAGTCCTGGTGCGCGAATGCACCGTCTCGGGGTGGACTAGGCCCGTTGAGTAACAGGTCACTGTTTCTGCAGCACGGGATAACCAAACGAGTAAATCCACTTGTCGGCGTCCACCGCCTTCTCCGGGGCCAATTGACGCGCCGGCAGGTGGCAGGGCACACATTCGGTCTTGTAGTCTTTGGAGACCGTGTGCGTGGGATCGCCGGCATTGAAGAGGGACCAGGCCCAACCGTCCCCCCACAATTTGGAATCCTTGAAACGACCTTCTGTGTCTCTCACCAGCACGAACCAGCCCTTGATGGTGGTTCCATGGGCCACGGCCGGTCCCGTTGTCATGGGCATGGTCTTGGCATCCAAGAGCTCTTTGACCAGTACGGTCCCATCGGGAAAACGCCGGTGCTGTCGGTAGTAGGCGATGGTCCCCGGCTGCGTGTAGACCACATGGTATTCGTGGACGCCGGGCCCCAGCTTTTCCAGCTTCTCGTCCGTATGCGCATGGGTCCATGTTCCGAGCGTGGGCCACTCGGTATAATTTTCAGGCACTCGAATCGCTCCGGTCGTCATGTCGACGTTCGGTGCAAAGGGCTGTTGGCCTTGGCTCATCATCGCCCCCATCAACGAGATCGTGATTACTGTCAGCAAGGCGACTGAGATCATTCGCTGTTTCATGTCTTGCTTCCTTTCCTCTGCACCTGTCCTATGAGGAGGCTCGTCATATGACGAGCCTCTCTCCTGCAACGCTCACAGATCTCCCGGAGCTTTGTCCTTGATGGCGGTCCAGTTCTTGTCCGCTTTCTTGATGTTCCCGGGGATATCTTTTTCCCACTTGACCTGAATTCCCTTGTCCAAGTTCAAGTAGAGCGTGCCATCGACGATCCTCCAGACTTCCGGATCGGCCACGAACTTCTTTGCTACCGACGCACCGTAAGCACAGTAGCCACCGTAGGCAGGCAAATACTTCGTCGGGTTCGTCACGAACAGCTTCTTGTGCTCTTCCGACGTGAAGGCATAGGTGACACCGTTGTGATCGGCGACGTGATAGCCTGAGCCCCTCATCGCTTTCCCGTCGGTGAAATACGCCACCACGTCATAGCCGCCGGCGCCCGGCGTGCTGTGGGTGTAATCCATTGCAAACGCAGGTGTCGCAACGGCTGCGGCGACTAACATCGTTAACCCCAGAACGGCTTGCTTCATCGAATGCATGGGAACCTCCTTGTGAATGTGAGAGTGTGAACCATTGGAACCACTACGCGGCGCGGGGTTGGCCCACGTCGACGACCGGAAAATCCACTTCTGTGTTTGCCACGAGATTGAGGTAGTTCGTGAAGATGTTGACCGCAATGTTGGCGAGGACCTCCACGATCTCTCCATCCGATACTCCCGCAGCCCGTACCTGTGTCAGATCCACGTCCGTCACATTGCCGCGTGACGTCACGACGCGGTTCACGAACGTCAGCACCGCTTGCGTGCGGGGATCCTCGGACTTGGCGTTCAAATTGCGGCCCAGTTCCTCGGCCGTGACGCCGGTCTGTTGTGCCATAGCTGTGTGGGCGGAGGCGCAGTACCCGCAGCGGTTTGCGCCTGCCACGGCGAGGGCAATTTGCTCCCGTGAGGCAGCGGAGAGCGCGCCAGACCCTAGGGACTTCGCGAAGTTCAGATACCCACTCAGGGCTGCCGGTGCATGGGCGAGGGTCTTGAAGATGTTGGGTAGCACACCGAGTTGGCGTTGAATTCCGGTCAGCAGTTCCGTTGCTTTGGGATGCGCGGCTTCCGGATTAAGCGGTTGAATGCGTGGCATGTGAGTCCTCCTGGGAGTTAAGGGTTATGTCGTCATCGCGTTCGTCGATCGATGGAAGAATGCTCCATTGGATTCTCGAACCGCTTGCTTGTGCCGTCACTATCTCAAGCTGCGTGCCACACTGGGGTTTGCTGCGAACACGTTGAATTTGCGACCAACAGCCTCGATCTCACATCCAGGCGAGCGAGCACGACGATTCGTCATCACCAAGGAGTCGTTGTGTAGCGACGAGATCTCGTTTAAAGTCACGGCGGTCGGTCGGCATTCGATCACACCACTACGGTGGCACCACATGAGTTCGAGATCCTCGATGAGTCCACACGGTCTTTCGTCATCTCATTGCTGTGTGCAGCTGTCGGAAGGCGACTGGCGTCGGCACTGTCCCTCGCTCACCGTGCTCAGGCTCAGCGACAAGACGGTCATTCATCACCAGGGGGATGTATGCGACGACGTCTTTGTCGTGGTGAAGGGGCGCGTGAAACTTCTGCGGCTCAATCGGGACGGGGATCAATTTGTGATGGCGGTGCTAACGGAAGGGCAGTGGTTTGGGGCTGCGCTAACCGATCGCTCGCATATGACGATCGCTGATACCGCTGAGGCGAAAGGTCGTACCGTCCTCTATAGAATTCCACGAAAGGAAATGCGGACGCTGCTGACAAGCGACAGAGATGTTGCATGGCATGCACTCGAAGCGCAGGTGATTGAGATCCATGCGCTCCGGCGAAAACTAGAACTAATGAGGTTCCACGACGTTCGCTCAAGACTCACGGAAACCCTGCGCGATCTGGCTCGAACCCACGGTGGGCATTGTCGTCATGGGTTCGAGCTTGACATCAAACTCACTCAACAGGAGCTCGCGGATCTCGTCGGCGCCAGCAGACCGGTGGTCAGCACCCTGCTGAACGACCTCAAGAGTCGTGGCGTCCTTGATTATCACCGTACCTTGATCTGCATTCAAAACCTCGCGGCGCTCGAATAGAGTACTTCATCCTTCCTCCTACAAGCTGGAGAGAACGCGACCGACTGTTCTCTAGCTAACAGACTGCACATTGAATATGGAGAATAATCTCCTCCGTGACATCTCGATAGGATTTCCGTGCACCGGGAACATGAAGGAGAAGGTGAGATCATGGCTCCAGTGATAACTCCACTCGAAAGAATGGTTGGGCTCGATACCCGGACTGGACAGGTGAATTCGCGCACTCCCTCGATCGCTAGGTCAGAAGGGGAGGTCCAGGAACTGGTTGGGAAGAGTCGGACTCTCCAAGCGATTCTTCGGCAGATCGACCTTGTCGCACCCACAGACGCCACCGTCCTCATCTTCGGCGAATCTGGAACGGGTAAAGAGTTAGTGGCGCGTGAGATTCACGCACAGAGTCGGCGCCGGGACCAGCCACTGGTTCGGGTCAATTGCGCGTCGATTCCGAGAGAGCTCTATGAAAGCGAATTCTTCGGCCACATCAGGGGCGCCTTTACCGGGGCCATGAGGGATCGAGTCGGCCGATTCGAGTTGGCCGATGGCGGCACCTTGTTTCTCGACGAAGTCGGAGAGATACCGCTGGAACTACAGAGTAAGCTACTTCGTGTCTTACAGGAAGGGGAATATGAACGGGTGGGAGAAGAAACGATTCGAAGGGTCGATGTCCGGATCATCGCCGCGACTAATCGAGACTTGATAAAGGAGGTGGAGGCAGGGCGATTCCGGCAGGATCTGTACTATCGCTTGAACGTCTATCCCCTCGAAGTGGCGCCATTGCGCCGTCGAATGGAGGACGTTCCGTTACTCGTGGCGTATTTCATCGATCAAGCCTCCCGTAGTTTGAATGGTCCCAGGCCGGCCTTGCCGGATGATCAATTGGCGATCTTACAGCACTATGATTGGCCGGGAAACGTGCGGGAACTCCAGAATATGATCAATCGAGCTATCATCGTTTCGCAAGGCCGTCCCCTTCAGTTTGATCTGCCTCGTGGGAAAAGTCTGTCCCTTGAGACACAGAGGCTTGGGCAGCTGAACAGAGTGCGATACCAGATGGGCATCATGACCGACGAAGTCGTGCGGGAACGAGAGCGGACCAACCTGATCGCTGCCTTGGAACGCAGTCACGGGAGAATTTACGGTCCTGGCGGTGCCGCAGAACAGCTTGGGGTAAAGCCCACAACCTTGGTATCTCGCATCAAGAAACTCGGCCTCACGAAGTCGAAATGACCAGGTAGCCTTCTTCCCTCCACGGCACCTTCTCACGGCGTTCCGTTGGTGCGTTCAAGCTGCCACGAGATCCAGATAGCGTTTACTCCGTTTTGAAGACTGAACGGCCCGGTGATATCGCTGCCTGTTGGATACAATGACCGGATCGACAAGATGGCCGCATGAGACGCAGCGCCAGGCGTTGCCGCCAGTCGGAGAGACATGCAAATCGACGATAAACTCTCTGACCATCAATCCCTGACAACGTGAACAACTCATGGTGGACTCCTTTCTCATTATGATGGAACGACCTATGGTGGTTGCTGAACTTGCTCGTTTCAAACACAACTGCTGACGAAGAATGCGTCGTTGTTTCTTGCACGCACCGAATCACTCACAATCTCCTGATCTACGTTATGCAGCTGCAGCCAATGGCCGACGATCCAGTCCGGGGGACACCGTTTTTAGGTCGCCCTGTGCCGGCTCAACTGGGGCATTCCGGTTTGTCGCCAAGGCATAATGTCGTCCTGCGTTGATGCTCAGCAGGATCATCACCCCCATGATCCCAATAGTCAGGAGACTCAAGTACTGTGCGGCGACTCCCACCATCCCCAGGAGAATGACGGCGAGAATACTCACTCCTTTGGCGGTCCGCTGAACGAACATGGAAATAAACGCTCGCCCCTTATACGTTTCGTCCGGTCTGGTGGCGAGGTAGAGGGACTCCCGTCCGGTCTGCTGGATGGAATAGCTCAGGCCATTATCGAAAATGACCAGAAGACTGACTGCCACCAACGAGGGCATGGCGAGAAATCCGAGTGACCCAACGATGATGGTTGCCGGCAAGACGAGCAGAGTTGCGCCGAGACCAAATCGCTTCATCACGGTACTAACTAGAAAGAGTTGGGTGATCACAGCTAACAGACTGGCGTACAAGTACACATCCGTCATGAAGGCCTGAGTGGCTTGGACACTGGACATGCCTTCAGCTGCTAATTTGAACTGGTAATCCATCAGTTGCGACGCGACCTCGTACAAGCCCATAATGCCGGCAATACTCGCGAGATAGCGCGAGCGAACGACCAACCGGGCGCCTTCAAACGCCTCCCACAATGACCCTCTGGAGAAGGACTCGGCTTTTGACCGTGCATCGGGCCGAATCATTGGCGTGAATACCTGTGATCTCCGGAGCAGTGATTCTGTTGACCCAACGATCAGAATCACTCCGCCCATGAAAAGAGCAGATAGGCACAAGAGTCCCGGGGTTCCGATGGTCGAGAGCAAAACCTTTGCAGCTGAAATGCCGGCCCAACCGCCCAACACCCCTCCTGCTCCAATCGGGCCGAACAGCCGGTTCGCGTCTGCTCCATGAGACAGATCGGTCAAGTAGGCCCAAAACGCCGCAACCATCATTGTGGCCTCGAGGTCACCCAGCAGATAGAATGTCCAGATGAGGAACGGATCAGGCTCATCTCCCAGCGCGAACGCAAGGAGAAGAAAGCTCATGAGAAAGAACCCGCTCAGGGCGTAGATGAATCGCTGCCGGCGGAGCTTGTTGTACAGTAAGGTAAATGTTCCCACGCCAATGGATGCGATCAGGATGTTCGCAAGCTTGGCGTAGAGCTCCATGTGGGCGCCGTAATACTCCACGAACAGCCCGCTCTTGAGGGGTTTCAATACTTGAAAAACTGCGATCACCAGAAAGAAAAATGCAAAGAGTAGTCCGGTGATTGCGAGATCTTCTTTTGATTTTTTAATAAGCAGGGATTTCATGGCCGCTCCATCTTGTTGCGTGGTTACTTGTAAAAGTCGACTCTGGATGATGGGAGGCATTCCAAACTTGATGCCACGATCGTGAACTTCACAAATTGCTGATTATGCGAGTATCGTCGAAGCAATCATTCTCTCGATTTTCACCGAGCTTTCGTCGTGTCACGAAACCTCGGTGCGATGACTTGGTGGGATGTTTCAGATGAATGGCGTCCAGGTAGGTTGAACGGTGCAATGCGAACATCGCAGTTACTTTTTCTCTTGTCTCTCTGTAGACTGTTCGAAGCCGTATGATGAGTAATGAGGATCAAAGTTCTGTTCAGACTGCCGAATCTTCCCCGACCGACCCCGTCGATCGGGTGATCCGCTATCACATCCAGACCAAGCATCATTTCAATCGCTACGCCCGCTCTTTGGGGTATCTCGATTGGGCGAATCAGCCTGATCCGTTCCGGCGATTTAACGGGGCCCAGCTCATCCCACTTCCGTTGCTTAAGCCTGATGAAGAGCCGCTGTCGCCTGCATATGACGCGATTTTCGAACGAGCAGCCGTCTCTTCTCAACCTGTGAACGTACAGACCCTTTCTCGTTTCTTTGAATTTTCTCTTGCCTTGTCGGCCTGGAAGAAGGCGGGGGAGTCGGAATGGGCGCTTCGCATGAATCCCTCATCAGGGAATTTGCATCCGACTGAAGGCTATGTCCTCCTACCAACCATTGAAGGGCTCGATCTGGCATCAGGTCTGTACCATTACGCGCCGAAGGAGCATGGATTGGAGTCGCGACTGTACCATTACGCGCCGAAGGAGCATGGATTGGAGTCGCGAGCAGAGTTCCCCGCAGATCTCATCGCTCGGTTGCTGGCTCCATTTCCTTCCAGGGCGTTCCTCTTCGGACTCACATCCGTTCACTGGCGGGAAGCCTGGAAGTACGGCGAGCGAGCGTTTCGCTATTGCAATCACGATGTCGGCCATGCCATCGGAAGCGCAAGGATTTCCGCGGCAGCACTTGGTTGGAATATGGTTCTCTTGGATGGGACAGATCAGAACACGGTCGCGATGTTGCTCGGGACTGATCGGAAAGCAGACTTCGGTGAGGCCGAGCCCGAACATCCGGACTGTCTCGCGGTGATTTGGCCTAATGAAATAGTGAGGGATGAGGAGTTAGGGGTGAGTGGTGGTAAAAACGAGATGCCGTTGCATCTCGATGTGGCGACCGTAAAGGAACTAGCTGGTGGAATATGGCATGGGAAGGCCAACCGGTTGAGCCGTGAACATGGTGTTCAGTGGGACGTCATCGCTGAAGTCGCAGTGGCGTCAGGGAAACCTGGAGTCGAAGAAGGTGTGATTCCGTTTCAACCTCCGCATTTCGCTGCTCACCCCGTATCCCTCACGTCTCACAAACCGACGGCTGGCCAGATCATTTGTCAGCGTCGGAGCGCGGTTGCCTTTGATGGTAAGACGTCGATCTCAGCCACCACATTGTTTCGGATGATGCAGCGGGTCATGCCCTGTGCTGAACGGTCACAGTTGGAACGACCAGTCCCGTGGGATGTCTGGCCGTATAATCCTGCCATTCACCTCATGATCTTCATCCATCGGGTCGATGGGCTCACGCCTGGACTGTATTTTCTCGTGCGGGACAGCAGAAAGTTATCGTTCATTCAGCGAGCCATGAATCCCGAGCTCAACTGGATGATCGCCTCTGGTTGCCCGGAGGGACTTCCTCTGTATTGGCTCCTTGAAGGTGACGCGAAGAGACTTGCGGCGCAGGTGAGTTGCCATCAGGACATCGCCGGCGACAGCGCCTTCTCATTCGGCATGGTGGCGGAGTTTGAGGGGACCTTGCGGCAACGAGGGGCTTGGTGGTATCCACGCATGTTCTGGGAATCAGGCTTGCTTGGACAGGTGTTGTACTTGGAAGCGGAGGCAGCGGGAGTTCGGGCGACGGGGATCGGTTGTTTCTTCGACGACCCAGTTCACGAGATTGTCGGTATCAAGACGCTCGCTCTGCAGTCGCTCTATCACTTCACGATCGGAGGACCAGTGGAGGATAGACGATTGCAGACCTTGTCCCCCTATCACCACTTGCAGCGCCGTTCATCATGAGTCAGTGCGCTAGGATGACCTATGTTTAAGATCAAAAAGAAAGTCGAGAAGCCTAAGCGGACAGTCCTTTACAACATCGTCGAGGATTATTCCGAGTTCGATGCACCAGGAAATGTTACCGTTTGTGCGACGACCGAGGCGGAAGATCTCTCGGAGCACGCCAAGATTCTCTCGGAGAGCTACGAAGTCCCGATCGAGACGATGATGCAGCTGCTGATCGAAGGGGGGACCTATGTGTATCCCGAGGTAAGCGGCATTGTCACTCGGGGCTTATTTGCGTGCTGGATTGATCCTGCTGGTCACGCGCCTAAACAAACATGGACGTTAGATCTCATGCAATTTTCAGATGCTGAACAATTGGTTCGAACCAACGTCATTCCTCTTCTTGATGCCGCGCGTGAGATTTTTCGCAAGACCTTGCCGAACGAGCTGAAAATCAAGCTCGAGCAGAAGAATCTCGGCTTGGATTACCGAACGTTAGGTCGTGCGGTAGCCAAAGGTGGCGACATTAAGTACATCGATTTTCGCAAAGACTGGTCCCCGCATTTCAAGCGACTCTGTATCATGCCGGATGGACGCCTTATCGAAACCGGAGGGTTGGAGGAGTTCGCTGAGCTTCATGGCATCACAGCCAGGCAGGCTAAGATATTGATCGAACAGGGTGGCACCTTCGACGTCAACGGAGAGGTGTTGGCTTGTCAGATCGTGAATGGTCAGCCGGCTGTTGCACGATTCAGTGCGCAGAACTCTGCAAAGGCCAAGGAATTGGTGGCATCAAAGGGGATTCACCTCATGGATGCGCTGAGTGAGGTGGGGTATGCCGATCCAATAATGATGCGGGGACTAGCCAGGAAGGAACTCACCGGCAGGCGTTAGGGTTGGAGTAGCGTGAGACGGATCAGACGACTGCGAGTTCTTCTTCCACTGCTTCAAGCAGCTTATTGATGTCGAACGGTTTTTCAAACGCGCGTCGAGCGCCGAAGAGTTTGGCGACATCCAAGAAATTCTGGTCGCCTTGAGCTCCTGTGATCGCAATCACTTTGGCGTCGAGATATTCCCGTGTGAGCTGCAGCGTGGCTTCCAGTCCGTCGGTCTCAGGCATCAACAAGTCCATGATCACGAGATCGACCGGTTCCTGCTGATAGAGCGTCAATCCTTTACGTCCATCCTCGGCCTGAAGCACGCGGTGCCCCGCCTTTTCTAGGACCTCTTTGAGAAGTCCCCTGATAGAGGGTTCGTCATCAATGACTAGAATGGTTGCCATAGCTGTTCTAGGGATACACGTTGATCATACCGATGGGGCCCGATAGTGTCTAGCAATAAAGGATATCTAGTTGTACGTACAAACGATGAATGATCGATAGGGCTGATCAGCTCCATCCATGATGTCGTGCCTCGAGGTCGTATTTGTTTCGAGTCCAGTCAACCTCAGGCGTATCAACGTCTCTATGGAATGCGAATGGATGCTGCGGAATGCTACATGGAGGAAAGAGTTTTGGGTTGACCCCATGATTAATTTTTTGTTACAAGTCGACAGACTAACAACACCCACCGTGGTGAATTTTCTCCACCCATATTAAGGAGCACCCCAGTGAATAGTGCCGATAGGTCCAAATGGGTCTGGACTCGCCGGGCATTTCTTCAGGCGTCGGTGGTCGGAACTCTCCTGCTCAGTGGACGGTTCGTTGGTCCATCGCCAGTTGCGTGGACAGACGAGTGGTTGGATGTGACCTATCGCGACGAAGCGGGTAGTTATGACCTTGAGGCGCTGGATGATGTGAATTATCTGATGCGCTGTCATTACTCGGGCGAGGTCGGAGCTATCGACGTCCGTGTGTTGGAGCATGTGAATTTAGTGCAGAAAAAGCTCGGGACTAAAAAGGATATCCATTTCATTTCAGGGTTCCGGTCTCCCGAATACAATGCCATCCTTGTGCGAAAAGGTGGACATGCTGCCAGAAACAGCCTTCATATGCAGGGGCAAGCGATCGATCTCATGATCGAAGGTGTGCACCCGAAACAGCTTCGTCAGGCAGCACTGGAACTGCGATATGGCGGGGTCGGCTTTTATAAGCGTTCGAGGTTCGTGCATTTAGATTCAGGTCCTTTCCGATTCTGGTAGTATCCCCTTCGATGAGTTCACTCACGTTCTTGGTCCCTCTCACGCCTTAAAGTTCTACTCTGGACCGACCTTCCAATTGATCTAAGAACAGTTTGGATCCTATACCTGCGCGTTCAAGAATCTGGAAGCGTAACGTGGATATTGAGCACTTGACGCACGGAATTCTAAGAACGGGGACTCTGATTGCATAAGGACCGCCGGTTTCTTGATAATGCCCTAACAGCTCAATTCTCCCTCTGCTCATGAAAAAAGTGAATAGGCCCACCCATGTCGACGACTAGTCTGGCCCTCTTCATATTCGGTGTCTGCTATCTGATCATCATGACGGAACGGATTCATAAGACCATCGTGGCATTGAGTGGAGCCGCGCTGATGATCGCCTTTGGTGTTGTGACGCAAGACGAAGCCTTTTACTCCCACGAGTATGGGGTGGACTACAATGTCGTGTTCTTATTAATCGGGATGATGGTCATCATCAACATCATCAGGGAGACCGGGTTGTTCGAAGTCTTGGCGATTTGGGCTGCGAAACGAGCGAAGGCTCGACCCTTCCGCTTGATGGTCCTGCTGGCACTGTTGACTGCCGTCCTCTCAGCGATGCTCGACAATGTCACCACGGTGTTATTGATGGCGCCGGTGACGCTTTCCATCAGTAAGCGTTTGGAGTTGAACCCTATCTCGTTTCTGCTCTGCGAAGCATTGTCGTCCAACATTGGTGGGACGGCCACACTTGTCGGTGACCCACCGAATATCATGGTTTCTAGCAAGGCTGAGTTGGGCTACCTTGATTTCTTATCGGTTCTTGGGCCTATCGCGGCGGTGATTATGGCTCTGTTTCTTGGAACGATGTGGATCCTCTTTGGCCGAAACATGACGGTGGCCCCACACCTACGGGAAGCAGTGATGGCGCTCAACCCCAAAGATGCGGTGCGTGACCCAGGATTACTTCGGCGTTGTTTGTGGGCCCTCGGGGGCGTCAATCTCGGTTTTGCGTTCCATTCCTTCGTCCACCTTGAGCCGGCGACGGTCGCGTTATTGGGTGCGAGTGCGTTCATGCTGCTCGGTCATGCGCGAGGACGATCACATGACACCGAGGAGATGAAGTATTTGGCAGAGGTTGAGTGGAAGACGATCTTCTTCTTTATCGGCCTGTTCATCCTGGTCGGAGGCCTGGTGAAGATCGGGGCGATCCGATATCTCGCCGAGCAGCTTGTGAGTGTAACGGAGGGCAACATGGCTGCAGTGACGCTCGCAGTGCTAGCCGGTTCGGCGGTGCTGTCGGCGTGTGTCGACAATATTCCCTACGTGGCTGCGATGAATCCTCTCATCGTGGACCTGGCTCGCTCGCTGCATCCGGATGTTTCAGACTATACGGCGTTAGTCCATCAACAGGATATCATTCCCTTGTGGTGGGCGTTGGCGCTGGGGGCCTGTTTGGGAGGAAACGGCACGATCATTGGGGCAAGTGCGAACGTCGCGATCGTGGATATTGCGCGGAAGGCGGGGTACCAGATTCCGTTTTGGCAGTTCTTCAGATTGGGTTTCCCTGTCATGATCGGATCTGTCGTGATCAGTGCGGTTTACCTCTGAGTTCTATTTCTGCGGTGAGCCGAGTCACTGCGCATCCACTCAGGCTCCCGTATTCAGCCTCGACACCTGTTAGGTTTGGCATGTCTCCCTGCGAGAATAACGACAGACTGTCTGCGTAAGTCGAGGGAGCTAATGGTGGTGCGCGAAAGTGTGAACGTCGTCGTGCTGTTCCGTCAGTTTCCGCAGGTCGCAGTGAATGTCGTCGGGATCGCAACATTCGGTTTCCAGTTGAATGGTCATATGTTTGATGCCGAACTCCGCAGTGATCCGGTTCTGGATCACTTGTAGAAGCTCTAGAGGAGTACAATGGGGTTCGATCGTGACGTGGCTGGTGAGCATGATGAGACGAGGCTCGACCGCCCAGATATGGAGGTCATGGACATTGTTGACGCCTGGAATCGATTCGATAGTTGCTGCGACGTGGGGGACCCTGATACCTGGAGGAGTTGATTCCAGTAGGATATCCATCGACTCTTGAAAAATCGGCCAAGCTCCACGAAGAATGACTGCGACGATCAATAGGCTGATGAGTGGATCTAAAATAGTCCAACCGGTGAGGAGAATCGCTCCACCGCTGACGATGACTCCCAGTGACACCCAGGCGTCTCCCAACATATGCCAGAAGGCGCTACGAATATTGAGATCGTCCATTGCTCCATGTTGGAGTAGAAACGCGATCCCAAGGTTGGCGGCAAAGCTGACGCCTGCTACAGCCATCACCCACCCCCCGTCGACCGGAACTGGTTGGAATAGGCGTTCTATGCCAACGAAGGCGATGCCGAGTGCGGTCAGCAAAAGAATGAAACTGTTTAGAAACGCGGCGACAATACCTGCCCGATGGTATCCGAAGGTTCGCGTTTCGGAAGCCGGCCGTGCAGTGAGAAGATGCGCATAGAGAGCAAGAAAGAGGGCACCTTGGTCTACGAGGTTGTGACCTGCGTCGCTCATGAGTCCGATGCTGTTAAGGATCCATCCTCCGATAAACTCCGCGGCAATGATGACTGCGTTCAGAGCCAGGGCAAGTTTCAGTCGTGATCGGAGGTGCGAGTAGGAGGCAAGCGCCGTCATACAGGACAGTTTCGCATGGGCGATGTAATGCGGCAAGTCTTGCCGAACGTTTTTGCCCTGAACCTTCAGGGTTGCGATCGAGAGAGTGCGAGTGTAGGAGTGAGGAGAATCAGATCATGTTTCATCATTGATACCATCCGAGATGAGGTAAGCACACTTTTCGAGATTAGGGAGCTGGAACAGGTGTTTACGTCGTGAAGACAAAGTAGCGGCTAGGCTGCCGTTCGGTCATGTTGCCATTGCTCAACACAATATTGACAAATGGTGTCGTCCACACGGAGATTCGCATGGACTTTCACAAAGTCTTCGAGGGTTTCCCATTCTCCCCCTGGACCCTGAATGCGTTTGCAGGAAGCGCAGATGGGTGCACAGCCACGCAAGGCTTTCAGCTCTTGCATCGCTGCTGCCAGGTCTCGCTCCCGGCGTTTTCGCATAGTCATCTCAGTTTGCATCGTCAGTATCGTGCACACGCGCGCTACGAGTTCAACCGCCAGGATCGGCTTTCTGATGTAGTCGATCGCGCCGGCTGCAAATGCCTGGCGTAGACTGTCCTCGTCTGTATTGGCGGTCACCATGACTAAGGGGATATCTGCCAGTCGCGGATCAGCCTTGATTGATCGACACGCTTCAAGCCCGTTGGTTCTCGGCATCATGATGTCCATGAGAATAAGGTCGACCGTCGGCGATTCAGGATGCAGCGCTTCCTGCTCCAAATACGCGTAAGCAGCATGTGCCGAATCCATGGTAATCGTATCCGGATATCCGGACTTGTGGAGAATCCCTTCCGTCAAGCTTCGATCGATTAATGAGTCATCCACGATCAGAATACTCATGGCTGAAGTCCTCCCACACGAGTTTTCTGGATGATCATAAACTGCCTATGGCCGTCGCATGCTCCGTCTCAAAGGTAATGCGCTGTTTCTGTGCGCCTAGCGGGCCATCCAAGTTCAAAGTGACGGCAAGTCCCAGCACCTCACATTTGTCCAGACGGTGCCTGATTTCCCGGTCCAAGACCGTCCGCTCAGCTTCTCCCGACAGCGCCACAGAGTCCTCGTGAAGGTTCGAGCATTGTGACCAACCCATCAAGTAGTGTGATGACATGGGATTTGTTTCGTGGGTCGACAGGGAATACCGGCCATGGTTTGTGCAAGGCTTGAAGACGCCATTCATACCGATCTAATCCGGGTTCCGGTGCTTGGTCCCGATGAGTCACACCAACCACCATCGCTGATTCATCGACCAGGTCGGAGAATAGGGCCGAGTAGTAATCCAGCTCAGCCATCGGATTCTTTGCACGGTTATCGATCAAGACCACAAGGCCCAACGCTCCACGGCAGAGAATCTTGCTCATAAAATCAAATCGGCGTTGGCCGGGCGTGCCGTATAGTCGGAGCTTTCGCCCGTCTCCGAGGGTCAGCTCACCGTAATCCATCGCCACGGTCGTCCTTGGTCTTAGGATTGAGACAGAGTCGGATGTGGCTACGTCGGTACTGATCGGTCGAATGTCACTGATCGTGCGTATAGCGGTAGATTTGCCTGCGGTCACAGGACCGGCAATGATGAGTTTCAGGTCGTGAGGATTTCCCCTTTTAGGCCCGCGGGAGGAAGCGACCTCTGCTAGGCGCCTTTTCAACGAGCTAAATGTGTCATCGCGGGTCTCTGATGTAACCGATGTCTCGGGCTGGTCGAAAGTCTGGTTGGTCATCCATTCCGATAGCTGATTTAGGAACGGAATAAGACTATGAGTTCGAATGGGCTTTTGTAGTACCCACTGCAAATCAGGGATTGGGTCTTCTGAAAGCACCACAGGAATGGGATGTGTCGAGGCTCGGTTTCGCTCCCAGGCCAGTCGAGCTCGTGGGTTGGTAAAATCGTAGATCACCACATGACTGTCTCCGCCTTGGCGTATCGTCCAATCTCGTGTCAGCTGGTCGCTGGCAAATGAGAAAATCATGGATAGCAACATCTGTTCCGCATCCGACATTCCTTCTGTGGCCAAATAGAGTGGCTCCATTACGCTCCTTTCCCATCATGTTCGAATGATCTGGTCAGGATCCTGTCGGCTCATGTTGGCTCTCCACCTGGCGTAAGCAGATGAGAACAATCACTGTCTGTGAGGATGCAAAGGTCGTTCGTTCAGTTTCGTCCCCCTTGATCGACTAGTAACGAAAACCAACGAGCCAGATTGCCTCAATAGGGACGGAAACGGAGCAAAATAGATCGTGCCTCTGTTAACTATACGGAGCATATAAGGGTTTTATGCCAAATCTGTTCCACAAAGTGGTTGCCGGGTGGAATTGATCACTGTATCGAGGGCATCATCTGATTATGTGCGGGGATTACTCAATGTTTAGACGTTGAGGAAACACGTTCGCTCAACACGGGATAGTCGGCCTGGTCCATTCCTGAATTGCCGGTTGAGAGGTCGGCTGCGATGACGCGCAGCGTGATACCGTCGGGAACGTCTCCTGATGGTGGCACAAAGAACGGCGCTTCAAACATTCGACTCCTCTCATCGTAGAACATCTGTAGTCGCTCCATGACCCGGTCTCCGATCAAAATTTCTCCATAAATGCGGATCTTCCTTGAGTCCCAATCGCCATGAGGGCGGACGAGGGAACCGGACAGGGTTCTAACCGACGCCTGCAACGTGACATCATGTTTGGCAATCAAGGGTTCGCGAGGTGTCGGTCGTTCAATGTGGACGAGATAGCCATAAAGATGGAGGACGATGCCGTCGTTGGTGAGGTCCTCACCTGGTATCAAGAGGATAGTTTTGCGGGTCCGTTGCAACGAGGCAGGGTGTGCCAAGGGTCCTTCGGCCAAGATCTCCACGACCGTCGGTTTTTGCAACTGCAAGGTGGTGGTAAAAGCGGCGGAGGGACGAGAGCTGTAGATGGGTTCTTCCATCATGCGAGGGGTCCGCATGATTTGATTCTGATCACCAGCCTCTCCCTGTTGCAGACCGGTCGCCAAAATTGAACCAGTCTCCACATCGGTGATGGTGATGCGTGCTCCGCCAACTTCGCGTCCAAGGACCATGGCTCCGTGGGCGACGACGCGGACAACGATCGTCGTCGGTTGAGGCCCGTTGAGGGGGCTGTGGTGTAGTAGCTGGCTGTTGGCTGGAGTCAGAAAGCTGGGAGTCTGAAAGAGTGAGAGGATGCCTATCAGTGAGAGGAGGGATAACCGGGTCATCTCACCTTCGTGCCTGGGTCGACTTCTTCCAAGACGGTGAGCAGCCCCCGGACATCAGCGTCTCCCGCGGCAAGTACCATCCCCTGCGATTCGATACCCATGAGCTTGGCCGGCTTCAGATTTGCCACAATCACGATGGTTTTACCAATCAGTGCATCCGGCTCATACTTCTTCCCGATTCCAGCAACGATCTGGCGTTGTTCTGTGCCGACAGAGACCTGCAACTTAATCAACTTCTCCGACTTCGGCACCCGCTCGGCGGAAAGCACCTTCGCTGTCTTGAGCTGAACCTTCATGAATTCGTCGATGGTGATCTGCGGTGTCGCGGGGGGTACCTGGGGTGCTGAGGGTGTTGAGGTAAAAGGTGTCGGTTGTGAAGGGACAGATGATTCGGTCACGGGTTTCGCTCCTGGTTGTTTTTCAATGCGAGGAAAAAGTGACTGGCCTTTGTGGATGGTGGTACCAGGTTTTAGACCGCCCCATTCAATCTTGTGTTTGAGTAACGGGTTGGTGAAATCAACGGAGAGGCCGAGTTGAGTACAGAGTGATTGCACGCTTTTGGGAATAACGGGATAGGCTGCCAAGCTGAGGCAGCGGAGTGTCTCTGCCATGGTGTAGAGGACGGATTTGAGCTGTGCGGCATCACAATCAGTCTTTGCCAACATCCAAGGTGCGGTCTTGTCGACATATTGATTCGCCAGCTGGACAACTTGCCAAATCGATTCGAGGGCTCGATTGAACTCCAGCTGTTCGAAATGATGCGGGAGTATTTCATTTAAGAGTCCCACCGCAGCCCCCTGCAACTCTTGCTCTAGAGGTCCGATTGCCTCAGGGGCTGGTACTTGTCCTGCCTGGGTTCGTTCAATCAGCGTCAGCGTACGGCTGAGGAGATTACCCAACCCATTGGCGAGATCACTATTGACGCGGGTGATCATGGCGGCCTGTGAGAAATCCCCATCCTGGCCAAACGGTACTTCGCGCAATAAAAAGTACCGAAAGGCATCGACACCGAATTGGTCGACTATATGATGGGGATCTACGACATTGCCGCGGCTTTTGGACATCTTTTCGCCGTCGACCGTCCACCAGCCATGGGCAAAGATCTTCTCTGGAAGTGGGAGATTCAGTGCCATCAGCATGGTGGACCAATAGACGGCATGGGTTGTGAGAATGTCTTTGCCGACGAGATGGACGGAAGCGGGCCAATACTGCTCAACAGATGGAGTTGCCAATTTGTACTCGAGGGCAGAGATGTAGTTCACGAGTGCGTCGAACCAAACATAGGTTACGTAGTTGTTATCAAATGGTAGTTCAATACCCCAGGAGAGCCGCGACTTCGGTCTCGAGATCGAAAGGTCGCCGAGTTTCTGAGTTTGCAGAAATCCTAAGACTTCATTTCGACGCGATTCCGGTCTGATGAACGATGGGTTTTTCTTAATATGGTCGAGCAGGTGGTCTTGGTATTGCCCCATCTTGAAGAAATAGTTGTGCTCGCTAAGCTGCTCGACGGGGCGTTTGCAGTCAGGACAGACTCCACTCTCAACATCTTTTTCGGTCCAGAACCGTTCGTCGAACGTGCAGTACCATCCGGTGTAGGAATCTTTGTAGATCAGATTCTTGTCGTAGAGCTGTTGCAGGTATCGCTGGACGACTGACTTGTGCGGTGGATCGGTGGTTCTGATGAAGGCGCTATTCGAGATATTCAGTTTCTTCCAGAGCTGTTCAAATTGGGGTGCGAGTTTATCGCAGTGGGCCTGCGGATCGATGCCGGCCTTGGTTGCTGCTTGCTGTACTTTCTGGCCATGCTCGTCGAGCCCGGTGAGAAAGAACACCTTGCGTCCGCGCAGCCGCCAATAACGCGCCAGCACGTCGGCCGCAATCGTGGTGTAGGCGTGGCCGATATGCGGAACGTCGTTCACATAGTAGATCGGCGTCGTGATGTAAAAATTGTTGTCCTTCGCCATTGCGAGGGCAAGATATCAGGTTGAGTAAGTCGATTTCTAGGCTGAGACACCGGTTGGGATGAGCCCGAGCGCTTCACGCAAACGAAGAAGGGTCGTTTCGAGAGCCATCTGCATGTTCAGATGCCGCGTGGCTTGCTGCCGGGTTCGCTCGATGTCACTCAAAAGAGTCACAAGTTGGTCGATGTCTGCCCGCTGGGCGTAGTGCTGCAAGTCGGCGAGCTGGTCGAGATGAAGAATCTGGTCCCGATCTCCACCTACGATGAGGATGACAAGATCGCGGATCCATCGCGTGAGCCAGACGAGCGTTTCCTCTCCGAGGTCTGACTTCGCTAAACTCTCGGCTGCTGAGAGGATGGCCGTGCTTGATGTCAAAGACTGTGGCTTCACCAATGTGAGCCATTCTTGTTGTCGTGCCCGAACCTCGGCAACATTGGTTGCGAGCGCTTCTCCTATGCGTCCATCCGCAAGGACGGCTAGGAAATGGGCATCAGTCGGCGGAAGCTCACGTTTGAGTATCACGGCCGCTTCGACTTGTGTCAGGGCCGGGGCGGTAAAGCGGAGTGCTTGACAGCGTGATCGGATGGTGATCGGAAGTGCATGTGGTCGGCTGGTCACAAGGATAAAAATTCCATGCCCGGGTGGTTCTTCCAAGGTCTTGAGCAGTGCGTTGGCTGCACCGATGGTCAAACGATCGGCTTCGTCGATAAGACAGATCTTCCGTTCCGCGATGAGTGGTCGATAGACGAATTGCTGTTCGATCTCTCGGACCTGCTCAATTTTGATTTGCGGTGTTGATGATTCGGGGTCAGGTTCGATCACGAAACAGTCCGGGTGAGTCCGAGTCGCGATTTGCAAGCAGGACCGACAGTGGCCACAGCTGTCGGAATTGTCCAGGGTGCTCGGTTCTTCACAGTTCAAGGCCTGGGCTAGCAGTAGAGCGGTCATCCACTTTCCGATCCGGGCCTCGCCGTGGAAGAGGTAGGCGTGGGCTAGGCGCCCATTGCGCATACTCGCCTGAAGTAAGGCGATGGGGTGTTCGTGTCCTATGATCTCAGCGAAGGGCATGCATCCTAACGGCGATGTGGTTTTAGGAAACGATGGGATTTTAGCCAGTTTGTAACGAGATCTTCGACTGTACGTTCGACCGATTCAATCGATGAGGATGCGTCAATCATGATGATACGCCGATGCTCTTTTTCCCCGAGCGCCTGAAATCCTGCGCGTACCTTCCTGTGGAACCGTTCGGCTTCTTGATCCAATCGATTTTGCGTGGAGCTTTGACCTCGCCTTCTCCGCAGACCCACGGGAACAGAAACGTCGAAGAGCAAGGTGAGATGGGGGACCAACCCTCCGGTCGCCCAATGATTCATCGTGCGGAGGATCCGCAGGTCCAACCCACGCCCATACCCCTGGTAGGCCATCGTTGAGTCGGAGAATCGATCGCACACCACGGTCTTCCCTTGTGCGAGGGCAGGCTTGATGACATGATCGACATGCTGACGCCTGGCTGCCAGAACGAGCAACGCTTCTGTCTCCGGAGCGATGGTTTCCTTGTGCTGGTCGAGGAGAATGGTACGAACTCGTTCAGCCAGTAGGGTTCCTCCTGGTTCGCGTGTATGTAGCACCGTGAAACCTTGGGTGGTGAGGCACGCGCAGAGTCTGCGGGCCTGTGTCGTTTTTCCGCTTCCCTCACCCCCTTCCAGGGTGATGAAAATACCCGGTGATTGTCGGGCAGCACTCGGCATACCAATTCCTCGTTGCATCCTTAAAAAATGACGACCGATCCTATGTCAGCCTATTGCGAATAGCAAGACCAATACCTTTATGAAACAAGGCCGAACTGACCTCCTAACCCATTGAAAATTACAATAAAACGCTTGCGAGGTCTGTCCGGATCTCTGTAAGATGAAAGATCCAATCTCTTACCATTGACTGGGTGTTGGTGATTCATGATCAAGACCGCTCTACGACGGTACTTTCTGACAGGACTGCTCGTTGTCATTCCCATCTGGGGCACGATTCTGATCCTGAAGACGCTCTTTACCGCTCTTGATGGCATTTTGGGTGATGCCATGGCGGAATTAGTACCGGACCACTACATCCCAGGATTAGGCATCGTGACCCTCATTCTGCTCATCTTTTTTGTCGGGCTGTTTGCGGCGAATTTTATTGGTCGCCAGATCGTCGGGCATTGGGAGGATTGGCTTACCAGACTGCCTCTCGTCCGCGGGATTTATTCCACTCTCAAGTCCATGATGGATATTCTTTCTTTTTCGGAGCGAGGGTCTTATCGCCGTGTGGTCTTGATCCAATTCCCCAAGAACGGTCATTATTGCTTCGCATTTGTGACGGGGGTGACGAAGGGCGAGACCACGGCACTGGGGCAAGATGCGTTGGTCCATGTCTATGTGCCGACTTCGCCTAATCCGACGTCCGGTTATTTTCTGCTCGTACCGGAACGGGAGGTAACGTCCGTTGATATCAGCATCGAGGAAGCGATGAAGCTGATCGTCTCCGGCGGTCTGTATACACCCTCTGGCACCATCGCATCGGCACTCAATCCTGAGACAAAGTGGAGTCAGATAAAGCAGCCGGATGCTGGTGTACCGATCGGCTAATTGAGTCACCCTGTGTTCTTGTGAAGATGTTCTCATTTACGGAGCGTGCCATGAAACACGCAACAAATCACCGCAGGTCTTCTCAACCTATTCCCGGCCTTGGGGTTATTGTGATGGCTGCTGGTCTGGGCAAGCGAATGAACTCCAATTATGCCAAGGTTCTCCATCATGTCGCGGGGCAGGCAATGGTGCTCTACGCGGTCGATGTGGCGTTACGACTGGCGGGGCATCGTATTGCGGTGGTGGTTGGGCACCAGGCAGAGCGAGTTCAGCAGGTCATTGAGGCGGGTGTTGTAGGGAGACCGGGCGCCGAGCTGCTGCATATTGTCGAACAGGCGGAGCAGCTTGGGACTGGGCATGCCGTCATGCAAAGCCGTCCCGTGTTCGTGGGTGAGGAAGCCGCCAGACCGACGCAGTACCTTATTCTTAACGGTGATACTCCGTTGTTAAAGGAACAGACCACGCGCGAGCTCTTGCGGGTTCATCAATCACAGGGTGCGACGGTCACGCTCCTGACCGCGAAGCTTGATGACCCCAGTGGATATGGTCGCGTTATCCGTCGGGAGTCCAATGGGCCTCATGGCTCGGTTGCCCCACCCGATGTACTCAAGATTGTCGAAGATCGAGATGCCACTCCAGATGAGCGAGCTATAAATGAAATTAATGTGGGCACGTATGTCGTATCCGGAGAGTTTCTCTTCGATGCTCTGGAAAAATTGGAACCTGATAATGCGCAGAGTGAATTGTACCTCACCGACATCGTGCACATGGCTGTGGCGCATGGTCGGCGTGTGGCCGCAGTGACCCTTCAAGATCCTGATGAAGGTTTGGGGGTCAACACGCGACAACAGTTGGCGGCTGCCGAACGAGTTGTCCGGCAGCAGATCCGCGAAAGCTGGCTTGATGCAGGGGTGACAATGCGAGATCCTCGTTCAGTGTGGATTGATGCCGGAGTCACCATCGGGAAAGATTCGGTGCTCTATCCGAACGTGACTCTGGAAGGAAGGACGGTGATTGGGGAGGAAACGACCATTCATTCCGGTGTCCGTATTTCGGATTGTGTCATTGGAAATGATGTGGAGGTTCTCGACCATTGTGTGTTGCGTGAATCCCATGTCGATGACGAGGCTCATCTCGGGCCATTCGTCCATCTCCGCCCAGGTGTCGTGGTGCGGCGGAAAGCAAAGGTCGGCAATTTTGTTGAGATGAAGAAGACTGAATTAGGAGAAGGGTCAAAAGCTAACCATCTGAGTTATTTGGGTGATGCCACGATTGCTGAAGGCGTCAATATCGGGGCCGGTACCATTACGTGCAACTATGACGGCGTGCGCAAGCATAAAACGGTGATCGGGAAGAATGTATTCCTGGGTAGCGATACTCAGCTAATTGCGCCGGTCACGGTTGGAGACGGCTCTGTGGTGGCGGCTGGAACGACTGTGACCCAGGATGTACCACCTGATTCATTGGCGATTTCCCGCGTCGCACAGATGAATCGAGTTGGATGGGTGGCCAAACGACGCGCCGTGCTGGCTGTCGGTGCATCAAATGGGAAGACCGCTCATGGCGACGAGGCCTCGAGGGCGATAGCTAAGAAAGCGTTACCTCAGACAAAAAAGAGACGTACGAAGTCAGTGAAAAGGTGAGCATGATGGTGTGGCCACCATCCGTCCACCGAATCCGTTCAATTCAATCTGAACTCGGAGAGACAAGCCATGTGTGGAATTATCGGATACGTCGGGAATCAAGAGGCTGTGCCGATCCTGATCGGAGGTCTGTCCAAGTTAGAATACCGCGGGTACGATTCATCGGGCGTCGCCGTTCTGCAGGGCGAAAAGATTGCCGTCAGGCGGAGCGTGGGGAAACTGGTGAACCTCCAGAATTCCCTTAAGACCAACGAGCTGAAGGGGACGGTGGGTATCGGTCACACGCGTTGGGCGACGCACGGAAAGCCTTCTGAACAGAATGCCCATCCCCATCGCTCGAAAGGGTGTGTGCTGGTGCACAATGGAATTATTGAGAACTATCAGCAGCTGAAGCAGCAGCTGGAAAAAGATGGGTACAAGTTCGAGTCGGAAACGGATACCGAAGTCGTGGCGCATCTGATCGACAAGTATCTTCAGCGAGGGGGGTCATTGGCCGAGGCGGTGCGGTTCGCTACGAAAGATGTGCGGGGGAGTTACGCGCTGGCCGTGATTTCGGAACGAGAACCCGGGACCTTGATCGCTGCACGATTAGGTTGCCCTCTGGTTGTTGGTCGAACACAAGACGCCACATATGAGGCGTAGGTTGCCCTCTGGTTGTTGGTCGAACACAAGACGCCTCATATGTGGCGTCAGATGTCATGGCGATGCTCATGCACACACGAGACGTGACCTATCTGGAGGAAGGGGACGTCGCGGTGGTGACTCGGTATGGGGTTGACCTGACCGACGTCGACGGTCACACGGTTTCGCGTAAATCCTCTACCATCACGTGGGATGCATCGGCGGCGGAGAAGAGCGGCTATCCCCACTTCATGCTGAAAGAAATTCACGAACAACCGCAGACGATCCTTGATACGATGCGTGGACGGTATTCCTACGAGACCGGTGAAGCCGACCTGCCTGATATCGGGCTGACTCCTGCTGAGTTCGCCTCGATGGAGCGGATTTGGATCGTCGCGTGCGGGACGTCTTGGCATGCAGGACAAGTGGGCAAGTATTTATTCGAGGAAATGGTTCGTACTCCCGTACAGGTGGACATCGGTAGCGAGTTTCGGTATCGCGATCCGCTTGTCGGGAAAAATGATCTATTCATTACGATTTCTCAATCCGGTGAGACCGCCGATACGTTGGCTGCTGCGCGAGAGGCGAAGAGAAAGGGTGCACGCGTGGTATCGATCGTCAACGTTGTGGGAAGCACGTTGGCACGCGAGTCCGATGGGGTGTTGTACACCCATTGTGGACCTGAAATCGGAGTCGCTTCGACCAAAGCCTTCACGGCGCAATTGACGGCGCTCTATTTATTGGCCTTGCATTTTGCACGAGTTCGTAATGTGATGAAAGAGGCCGACGGGAAGGCCTGGCTGGATCGGTTGGTCCGTCTCCCGGCATTGGTAGAGAGTGTCCTGCAGCGAGAGGCTGAAATCGTGGCGATCGCCAAGCGCTATTACAAGAAGCGGAACTTTCTGTTCTTGGGGCGTGGCATCAACTACCCCATTGCGCAGGAAGGTTCGCTGAAGCTGAAAGAAATCTCGTATATTCATGCTGAGGGCTATGCGGCTGGTGAAATGAAACATGGGCCGATCGCGCTGATCGACAGAGACATGCCGGTTGTGGTGTTGGCGCCACGCGATCGCCTCTACGACAAGACGGTCAGTAATCTAATGGAAGTCAAAGCGCGCCGTGCGCCGGTCATTGCGTTGGTGGCTGAAGGGGAGCGAGAACTGGGCAAGATCGCGGATGCGATCTTCACCGTGCCAGATACCCATCCGTTGATTTCACCGATTCTGTTTACGATTCCGCTTCAGCTCTTGGCTTATCATATCGCTGTGCTTCGAGGAGCGGATGTGGATCAACCGCGGAACCTCGCGAAAAGTGTTACCGTTGAGTAGGGTCAATCGGAGGTAAGAAGTCCGACGATGGAGATCACGCAGCAGGATGTTGAGAAGGTGGCGCAATTGGCACGATTGGCCGTGACGCCTGCGGAGACGGACACCTTTTCCAAGCAACTGAGTCAGATTCTTGCGCATGTCGACAAGTTGAATCAGTGTGATACGACAGGAGTCGAACCGACCGCCACCGTCATGGGGCAAGTGAATGTCTTTCGCGAAGATGTCATACGCCCATCTCTGCCTTCGGGTAAAGCTCTGGCGAATGCGCCGGAATGCGAGGCAGATGGGTTCGTTGTACCTAAAATTTTAGAGGAGCGTTAACCGTCAAACGACTGTCTTCTGAATGGAAGTCTCGAAAGGCCAAGCAAAGTTTGACGAATGACGAGAAGGATCAATGTTTCGACAAATGTTGCGTTCAAAGATTCACCGTGCGACCGTTACGGGTGCGCATCTAGAATATGAAGGAAGCTTGACGATTGACCAAGATTTGATGGAAGCGGCCGGCATTCTTCCGTACGAAGCGATTGTTTGCTCCAATTTGAATAACGGTGAGCGCTTTATGACATATGCGATCAACGGGGCACGAGGAAAGGGAGAGATCATTCTTAACGGACCAACGGCAAGGAAAGCAGCAGTTGGAGACCAAATCATCATCTTCTGTTACGAGTATTATGGGGAAGAAGAAATTAAGAAACACGCACCAAAAATCGTCAGAGTGAGTGAGAGAAACCGGATTGTGACCGTGAACTGATAGGCCGAACCAGGCAAGGTGTTTGACAGTTCGTCTTGCCCACACTCACCGTATGCATCGAGAACGAGCGACTCATGTCTCTTCATAAATTAACCCTCATTGACCTTCAGAGAAAATTTGCGGCGGGAGAAGTAACGGCGACGGAGATCGTGCGGGCGTATTCTCTTCGTATCAGCCAGGTAGAACCTAAGGTGAAGGCCTTTGTGACTCAAACACGGGATGCCGCATGTGAACAAGCTGAGGCCTTAGATTGGAAGCTCAAGGGCTGGCGAAAGACCATGCCGCTCAGCGGGATGCCTTTGGCTGTCAAGGACAATATTTGCACGGACGGAGTCCCCACGACGTGCAGCTCTCGAATGCTGCAGAACTTTGTGCCGCCGTACGATGCCACGGTCATCAGCAAGTTACGGACACAGGACTACCTGCTATTGGGGAAGACGAATCTAGATGAGTTTGCGATGGGATCCTCGACGGAAAATTCCGCGTTTGGTCCTAGCCGGAATCCTTGGAATCTCCAGTGCGTCCCAGGTGGATCAAGCGGGGGATCCGCCGCGGCCGTTGCGGCAGAGGAATGCGTGGCTGCGCTTGGTAGGATTAAAACCAACCTATGGACGGGTGTCTCGATATGGGTTGGTGGCGTTTGCCTCTCCTTGGATCAAATCGGACCGATCACGAAGAATGTATCCGACGCGGCATTTCTGCTCGGAACCATCGCAGGGCATGATCCACTGGATTCTACGACGATGGATCGGCCTGTGCCGGACTATCTGAAGGCGCTGCAGAAGCAGGGTCTCAAACGCCTGAGAGTCGGCGTCCCGGTGGAGTTTTTCACCGAAGGGCTTGATCCGGAGGTCGAACGTACGGTCCGGTTGGCGATCGAGGAGTTGAGCCACCTTGGCGCGGAGGTGAAGGAGATTCGGTTGCCAAGGACTGATGCTGCCGTGGCGGTCTACTACGTGGTGGCGACGGCGGAAGCCAGCTCCAATCTCGCCCGTTTCGACGGGGTAAAATTCGGATTTCGTGCGAAGGAAACCAAAGACCTGCTCGATCTGTACATCAAGACGAGGCAGGAGGGGTTTGGGCCGGAGGTGAAGCGGCGAATTATGCTGGGAACCTATGTGCTCAGTGCCGGGTATTACGATGCGTACTATGGGAAGGCCCAAGCCGTCCGAACGTTAGTCTGTCAGGATTTTGAAGCTGCGTTTAAAGAAGTCGATGTCATTGTCACCCCGACGACACCAACGCCGGCATTCAAGCTGGGAGAGAAGAGCGAAGATCCATTGCAGATGTATCTCTCTGATATTTTCACCATCTCTGTCAATCTGGCAGGGCTGCCGGCGATTTCACTACCCTGCGGGTTCAGTAGGGCGGGACTACCGATCGGGTTACAGCTGATCGGGCGGGCCTTCGAAGAGGAAACCGTACTGCGGGCGGCACATGCGTATGAGCAATCTGCACAATGGTATCGTCAGAAGCCAATTCTCCGGTAAGTTCAAGCCACGAAAATGGCTCAGGGGATGGAGAGAAGTGAGGGTGGACGAAACCAACCAGGAGGGTAGGCAACTATGACGATTGTCGAAATCGCAGCACTGATTGTGGCTGTGGTGTTTGCCGTGCTGGTTGGGTATCTCGTACCTGTTTTGATGCAAGTACGTAAAACCGTGGCTGAGTCTGAACAGCTGCTTGCCAAGATGAACGCGGAGATGCCGGCTCTTGTGGCTGAATTGCGTGCGATAAGCCAGAATTTCAATGAAGTGACGAATCAGGCACGCGAGGGTGTCGAACATGCCGCGGTTCTCCTGCATGCGGTGGGCGAGGTCGGTGAATCGGTCCAACAGGTCCATAATATTGTTCGTGGATCGAGCGGGACGCTTCTCAACAATGTCGCCAGCATGGTGGCTGGCTTCAAGGCGGCAACTCACGTCGTGCGGGAACGCATGAAACATGAAGGAGGGACTCACAATGGCGGATGATCGAGGAACATCAGCGGCAGTGTTATTGGCTTTTCTAAGCGGAGCGGCGATGGGTGCGGTGGCCGCATTGTTGTTGGCGCCACAGTCTGGGGATGAATCACGTGATCAGCTTCGGAGGTACGCGCGCCGTGCAGAGCATGATCTTCGTGACCTCGCTGGTCGAGCCGGAGAGGCGTTTGAAGACGTTGTCGATCAGGGCAAAGACTTTGTTGAGACGAAACGATCAGTCCTTCGAGAGGCATTCGATGCCGGGCGAGAGGCAATGAGGCGGGAGCGGGGACGTGTCCAGGATGAAGGAGTAGAACGAGGGTGACCTACGAAACGATTATCGGGGTCGAGGTGCACGCGCAGTTGCGGACCAAGTCCAAAATGTTCTGTGGGTGCGCTACGACGTTCGGCTTATCGGCCAACAGCCAGACATGCCCGGTGTGTCTCGGTTTACCTGGGAGCCTGCCGGTCATCAATCGAATGGCAGTGGAAATGGCAGTTCGAGCAGGGCTGGCGTTGAACTGCACGATTACCGCGAACAACCAGTTCGCCAGGAAGAACTACTTCTATCCGGATTTGCCGAAGGGGTACCAAATCTCCCAGTACGAGTCCCCCATCTGCCAACATGGTTGGATTGAAATTGCTGGTGCCGAAGGGACAAAGCGAGTTCGCATCCGCCGGGCCCATCTTGAGGGGGATGCCGGGAAGAATGTCCATGAGACGGGTGCTGGAGGGAGCCGAGTGGATTTGAATCGTGCCGGCACCCCATTGTTGGAGATCGTGACAGAGCCCGATATGCAGTCGGCCGACGAAGTGGTGTCGTACCTCAAGGGGTTGCGAGACATCTTGATGTACCTAGAGGTCTGCGACGGCGATATGGAAGAGGGGAATTTCCGGTGCGAGCCCAACTTATCGCTTCGTCCAGTTGGACAAAAGGAGTTTGGCACAAAGGTCGAACTGAAGAACATCAATTCCTTCAAGTATGTGAAGGATGCGGTGGAGTATGAGATCAAACGGCAGACCAAGGTCTTACGTGATGGTGGGAAAATCTACCAGGAAACCAGGTTATGGAATATTGAGCGCGGTGAAACCGCGGTCATGCGATCCAAGGAAGAAGCCCATGACTATCGGTATTTCCCTGACCCAGACTTGGTGCCGCTGAAGTTGGAATCGGACTGGATTGAGGGATTCCGCAGCAGTTTGCCGGAACTGCCGGCGGTCAGAAGAAAGAGGCTCCAAAGTGATTATGGGCTTTCGGAGTATATATGCGGGGTGTTGGCATCCGATAAGAATGTTCTTGAATATTTTGAGAGTGCTGCGGCCGAAATGGGTCGGTTCGGGTTGACCAAGCTAGAGGTAGGAAAGGAACTCGCAAACTGTATAACAGTCGATTTCCAAGGGCAACTGAATAAGATGACGTATGCTCCGAACCTGACGTTAGCGACAACGCCTGGGACGGGTCCTGTTCCCGGTCCTCTTTGGGTCGCTTCAGCTAATCTCATGGAGTTAGTGGCTAGGAAAATAAAAGGAGAAATTAGCGGGCCGATATACAAAGCCGTTTTAGAGAAGATGGTTGGGACCGGGAAAACAGCTTCTGAGATCATTGAGGCTGAAGGATTAAAACAGGTCTCTGATGAAGGAACTCTCGAAAAGGTCATCGATGAGGTGCTAGGCAATAGTCCGGAACAGGTCGCGCAGTTCAAAGCTGGCAAGCAACAAGTCTTGGGTTTTCTAGTTGGACAGGTGATGAAGGCGAGTGGAGGAAAGGCGAATCCAGGGAAGGTTAACGAGCTACTGAAGAAGAAGCTGAGCGCCTAACAAGAGAGGGATTAGCGGCATGAGCGTAATCAGAGAAATCAAAGGGAGACAAATCATCGATTCGCGGGGTAATCCAACCATTGAAGCGGAGGTCACGCTTGAAAGCGGCGCGAAGGGGCGAGCCGCAGTGCCGTCCGGTGCTTCAACTGGTGAAAAGGAGGCGATTGAGCTCCGTGATGGTGACAAAAAGCGTTGGATGGGGAAGGGCGTTTCTAAGGCGGTGGCCAATATCAGCAAAGTCATTGCGCCGGAACTGCTGGGGAAAGAAGCGGTTGATCAAGCCGCTATCGATCGGGCCATGATTGCGCTGGATGGAACGAAGACAAAGGGGAAACTGGGAGCGAATGCGATTTTGGGGGTATCGTTGGCTGTGGCAAAAGCCTCGGCGAATGAGACAGGGCAGCCGCTGTATCGCTACTTAGGTGGGACCAATGCGCGAGTGCTTCCGGTCCCCCTGATGAATATCATCAACGGTGGAGCCCATGCCGACAATCGGTTGGATCTCCAAGAGTTTATGATCATGCCCGTGGGGGCGAGTCGATTTAGTGATGCGCTTCGCATGGCGACCGAGGTCTTTCACTCGCTGAAGACCCTCTTAAAGAAGAAAGGGCTCAACACGGCTGTCGGAGACGAGGGTGGATTTGCCCCGGATCTCCAGTCCAATGAAGAAGCGCTGAGTTTGATCTCTCAGGCGATCGAAGAGGCTGGTTATAAGCCAGGTCGTGACATTGCTCTCGCATTGGATTGCGCAGCGAGCGAGTTCTATGACAAGGGGCGGTATGTCCTCGAAGCAGAGAACAACTCGGAACGTTCGTCGGACGAAATGATCAACTATTACAGTACGTTGCTGGATCGCTATCCGATCCTCTCGATTGAGGATGGTTTAAGCGAACTGGATTGGAAGGGATGGAAGATGCTCACCGAGAAGTTGGGCAAGCGGGTACAGCTGGTCGGTGACGACATCTTTGTGACTAACGTAGAGATTTTTTCAAAAGGCATTAGGGAGGCATCGGAAATTCTATTTTGATCAAGCTCAATCAGATCGGAACGCTGACCGAAACCTTGGATGCTATTGAGCTCGCCAAACGGTCGGGGTACACGATCATTTCACACCGGTCTGGTGAAACGGAAGATACGACGATCGCGGACATTGCCGTCGCGACGAACAGCGGATTGATTAAGACGGGATCCTTATCTCGAACGGATCGTGTGGCAAAGTATAACCAGTTGCTTCGAATCGAAGAGGAGCTTGGATCAGCCGCTCTTTATCGCGGGCGAGAGGCGGTGCCTGTCAGAGTATAGGTGCTTCCCAATCGGTAGATTACCAGAATGACCATTAAGCGGAATCGTGGCCGTCAATGGCTGGAGTGGCAGCGTCGCGTCGTTACCATCGCGCAGGTGGGCGGTGTTGCCGGTTGCGTCTGGCTGTTGGTGGCGTTGTTTTCAGGAGAAATGGGCCTCACGCGGTACTTATCCATGCGCGAACAGGCTAGGAGTTTGGAGCAAGAACTGTCGACCTTGCGTAGAGCAAACGTCGAGCTGCAGAGTGATATAAACCGCTTGCAGCACGACCCGGCCAAGATTGAGCAGCTGGCTCGGGAGCAATTGGGGTATGTGCGGAAGGGAGAGACAGTGTATCAGTTGGTGCCAGGTTCAGAGAAGAAATCGAGGCCTTTATCAAAACCATGAAGTTCGGAACAGTAGGCATTATCGGACGGTCCAATGTGGGGAAGTCGACTCTGCTCAATCATTTGTTGGGTGAGAAAATATCGATCGTGTCGAGTAAGCCTCAAACCACGAGGACCAGAATTATGGGGCTCGTGCATGTTGAGGGGGCACAAATCGCATTTCTGGATACGCCGGGTCTGCATAAACCGGAGCACTTACTGAACCGGCGGATGGTGCGAACTGCCGTCGAGACGTTGGAGGAGGCCGATGTCCTCTACATGCTCATGGAAGCGACAAGTCTGCCGGGGCCAGGAGATATGGCGGCCATCAAGTATATGAAAGAGGCTCTGGCCAAACGGTCCAAGCCGGTGATCCTGGTCGTGACAAAAATCGACCTTGTGAATAGGCACAAGCTGCTTCCGGTTCTTGATCGCTATGGCAGGCTTTACGCCTGGACTGAGATTGTGCCGGTTTCGGCAATGAAAGATGACAATGTTGATCGGTTGCTCGCTATTACGGTACCGCATCTTCCTTCGGGAGACGGGGCTTACGGTGACGATGTGGTCACCGATCAGAGCATGAGGACGCTGGCGGCTGAAATGATTCGGGAAAAGGTGCTGCAAGAAACCGAGGAAGAAGTCCCACATGCCGTTGCCGTCGAGATTGATGCGTTCGTTGAGCAGGGGAAGCTGGCTAAAATCAAGGCCTCGATCCTGGTAGAACGTGAAACACAGAAGGGGATTCTAGTCGGAAAACAGGGAGCGCGATTGAAAGCCATTGGTACTCAAGCACGATTGGATATGGAGCGATTATTCGGCATGAAAGTATTTCTTGAACTATGGGTGAAGGTCAGAAAGTCCTGGCGCGAGAATGAACAGACGCTGGTGCAATTGGGGTATTAAGAGAGTATGCAGCCGCCGGAACGACCGATAGAGCCACGCACGCCGGAACAACGCTCTCGCGTGTCTGAGCGCGATGTGTTGCGAGAAGTCTTGCGCGATCAGTCTGATCGTGGGCAGACGAAGTCTGACATTGTGATTCAATCGGTCCAGAAGTTGCTGCGCCGGGGAGCGATCACCAACCTTTCCAGAATGCTGGGGCGTATGCACCCTGCTGATATCGCGAAGGCCGTCACTCATCTCTCATCGCCCAAGGAAAAGCGAGAAGTCTTTGAGTTGGTTCGCGGCGAAGGTAAGCGGGGTCAGGTGTTGAGTGAGCTCGACGGTGAAAGCATTCAGCAGGTGGTTGCCGATCTCCTCCATTCCGATATCGCGTGGCTGTTGAAGGATCTTGGCCCTGACGATGTCGCCTATATCCTTGGGTTTCTTCCAGAAGATCGGAGTCAAGAAATTCTCGCGTTGATGAAGGCCGAGGATTCGACCGAAGTCGCCGACATCCTCAAGTATCCAAAGGATACGGCCGGCGCCATCATGACGACGGAATTCTTTTCTTTGCCGGAGGATGCGACGGCACAGGAAGCGATTCGCCGGTTGCAACAAGCGACCGATGCGGAGATGGTGTTCTATATCTATGTGACGGATAAAGATGATCGACTAGTCGGTGTCCTTTCACTTCGGCAGCTTCTCACGGTTCCTCCGACCACACCGCTCAAGAATATCATGACTCGTGAGGTCATGAGTGTGGCAATCGACATGGACCAAGAGGAGGTTGCTCGCCAAGTCGCGAGCTATAACCTGCTGGCGATTCCTGTGGTCGAGCGAGACGGCAAGCTGGTTGGCATCATTACCGTTGACGACGTCGTCGATGTCATTCGGGAAGAAGCGACCGAAGATATGTTGAAGATGGCCGGGGCAATTGAGGAAGAGTCGGGTTTGAAGTCTTCGAGCTTTGGTTCTGCGAAGCTGCGGCTGCCCTGGCTCTTCACGAACCTCGTCGGCAGCCTCCTGTCCGGTGCAATCCTCTGGTATTTCCGGTATACGATCCAGGAAGTTGTGGCGATCGTGAGTTTTATTCCTGTCATTGCTGCGATGGGTGGCAATGTTGGCTTGCAGTCTTCGACCCTGATTATTCGGGGGTTGGCCACCGGTACGGTTGAGCTTAGCCATGTGTGGCCGGTCTTCTTTCGTGAAGCGAAGATTGGTTTGGTCATGGGTCTGGCTTGCGGAGTCACCTTGACACTGGTTGGGTGGGTCTTGCAGCAAGGCTTTTTGGGTATGGTTGTCGGGACGTCCCTGATTATTGCCTTCCTGGTATCGACGAGTATGGCGACGATTACGCCGATTGTCTTGAAACGCATGGGGGTCGATCCTGCAGTAGCGGCCGGCCCTTTTGTCACGACGGCCAATGATATTACTGGAATTACGATCTATCTAACCTTGGCCACACTTTTCTTGGAGCATCTCCGGTAAAGACGGCATGTACGTGGTCAGGCTGTTTCCGTATTGGAGCGTAGGGGAACTGGTGTGTCTCTCGTAAAAACGACGGCGATCATCTTGAAGAGTCGAAAATGGGGCGATGCCGACAGGATCGTTACATTCTATTCCAAGAACATGGGAAAGATACGGGGGGTCGCTCGTGGTGCCCGCCGTCAGAAGAGCCGCTTTGGCGCTGCCCTTGAACCATTCAGCCTGTGTCGTTTGAATTTGTTTGTAAAGAATGGCGACTCACTGTTCAGAATCTCACATGTCGACCTTGTCAGATCCTCGCAGGGCTTGCGAGAAGATCTTCGCTTAATGGATTCAGCAGCACGAATGGTCAACGTCGTTTCGGCTATTACTCCAGATGGAGATCCGGACCCTCCTCTATTTGATACGCTAGAGCAGGGGCTTGTGTCGCTTCAGGAAAGCGATGATCCCCCCTTTACGGCACTGCTCTTTCAAATACGGTTGCTGGGATTAACTGGGTTCCGTCCTCAGACTGAGCATTGTGCCTCCTGTGGAAAGACCTATCTGGTCGGCGAGCCTCAATTTTCACCAATTGCTGGAGGGCTTGTCTGTCAGATATGTGCGGCACGCCAACGTGTGCGATGTGTCGCGCTTTCTCGAGGAAGCCTGTCGTTTCTTCATCAAGCCATTCGGCTAACGCCTGCTATCCTCACTCGGTTGCGGGCTACGGGGCAGGTGCGGCGTGAGGTTGAAGAGGCGATTGAGGGGTACATGACGGTCGTAGCTGGTAAACGGCTGCCACCTGTGAATTTTTTGTCCGTTGCCTTGCCGGGATGAGCTTGAGAAGATAATCGAAGAGGGAAGTATGACCGTTCACGCAGTAGAGCCACAGGATATGGAATGGCACGACAAAGGAGTATTGGGGATTCGGTGGAGTGACGGGCACCAGGGGATTTACCCAGTTCGCTATCTGCGCCAGCATTGCCCCTGTGCTGCTTGTGTCGATGAATGGACCGGAGCACGCCGTCTGATACCTGAAGATATCCCGCTCTTGATCATGCTTCAGGACATTCAGCCGGTCGGCCGTTATGCATTCCAATTTAAGTGGAGTGACGGCCATGATACGGGAATTTATTCTTATGATTTGCTAAGGGCGCTCTGCCAGTGCGATGTCTGTCAACCGATCAAACCCGTGGAAGCAAAATCCAAACGGCTTATGTGAGGATACACGGCATGGGAACTATAGACATCAGCTGGAGAAAGGTATTAGAACTCTGTGGCTTCTTGGGGTTCTTGCTCTTCGCCGGATGTACAAGTTTGCCCACGTTGGAGGAGCAACAGCGTTTAGTACAGGCTGAGAATCTGGTGCTGGATCAAATCACGACGGAAGCGGTCGTAAACTCGTGGGGCACTCCTCCACTCTATCATAATGAGTTTACCTACTTTTTTGTGATGCCTGATTTCAGCGTGATTCCCCAGTCGCGCATAGCTACTGGAGAAGCGCCAAAAGGCTGGAAAGCTGGTGTCCATGCCGGCGAAGGTGTCTATTTCGCCTATCCTGATCGTGGATGGCTGCTGGTATTTCTCGACGAACTTCTCGTCTACAAGGAAAAGCTCAAAGCTGAAGAGTTATACTCCCTAGGTGAAGATTGGTCCTATGAAGCTCGATTTAAGACCCGCCTTGATGGAACGTTCAAGCCCTAGTTCTTCCGATTGACATCCTAAATAGACTCATCTCCTCATCTCGCTTGATGGGCTGGAAGTTGTGATGGCGGCCTCAGAAGCTGTTCCGTATGCAAAGACCGGTGGCTTGGCCGACGTTGTCACTGCATCATGGTCAAGCCGATAATCTTAGATAGGCCTTTACGATCTTGATCGAGCCAGGCGTTTTCATGATATTTGCGGTGTTTCTTGATCTTGATGCCTGGGGAATACGGTGGCAAAAACAGCAGCGTGGCACCAGTGTATTCGATCCGTTGCACCGTTTCTGGGGATTTATGAGAGGCCGCGTTGTCCAAGATACCCGGGCGCTCGCGGGTCAGATGCGGACACAGCCTCGCTTTCAGTCAGGAGATGAACAACTTGGCATCGGCACGGGCCATCTAAAGGGAAAGGTTCCTCAAATTCTAGTCCGATATGGGCGGCGATCAGTGTTCCGGGCCGACTCGAGGCTCACCGTACTCGGTGCACATCCCAAGATCCGTGCCATTGATCGGAGCGAATAGCCGGAGGCCAAACCTAAATTCAGAGTCTCACGTTCATCGGCAGTCAGATGTCGGTACGATCTCGTATACATGGCAACACAGTAGCCCTTCCGGGCGTGAAGTGTTGCACTTGGAGTTGGACCTAAATTAGATAAACAAGAAAATGGCCTAGCGAATGTTGAATGAAACATTAACGCCATGGGCGAGTTTTCCAAGTAATGTCTTGGCTTTTAGCACGTAATAAGAACTTTCTTCTTTGTGGAAAGTGATAACCGAAACGAAGAAGTCACGAGCACTTTCGATATCTCCTTGATCTAGGGCGAGCTCCCCAGCGTGCAGAGCACAGGCAGAAACCATGGCCTCGACATCAACAGCGACTCGACTGGCAGGATTGGACACTAAGCGCTCAAGACGGGTGGGCAGAGGAAGGACGAATCCTTCATGTGTCATTGGGCCATCTCCACTGGCTGAACGAAGCTTCTCCAAGGCTGATCCTGCTTGGCCCAAATCTGAAGCTGATTTGCAGTCGGCATAGGTGTTCCACAATGACATAAACCCACTATTAGCTGATTCCGTAACTTGGGTTGAAAGGCCGCTCGTACAACCAGCGACAACTAGTATCATTCCCACACCAAGTAGCCCGTGGACGAGATACTCTTTGGCCTTTCCAGCAGATTTCATCATCACGACTCCCTCACTGACTATGAAGCATGCAAATGATGGGCCATATATGTATCCCCATAAATTAATAGGAAAATTGAAATATAGATCAGCTTGATGCGTAAAAGAATGTGTTAATAGTGACTCACTGTCGTGTCATTGACACAGTCAGGGTAAGCGGGAGTGTGGTTAGAGGGTGTGTCTGTATTATGGATTAGGAGTTAAAGATCTGGACAAGGATCCCTGTTCGAGTTGTCGCGTTGGTTTTTCGCATAATATGTTTAATATGTTCTTTTACAGTTTGTTCTGTGATCTGGAGAGCGTTAGCAATTTCTTTATTGGTCCATCCTTTAGCTAGATGCTCCACTACAGACTGCTCACGGTTTGTTAACTGGAACCGTTCTCGCGCATGTTCCGTATTCAGGTTTTGTTTCCGCCCCAACTCTTCCATGGTAACTACCAACCTGGCGTATTGAACACCTCCTCGATCAGGCAAGCCGAACCCTCTCAGGAGAATTGGTTGATTAGGGTCGCCTGTCACGCGTTTGAGTTCGAATTGTTCCCAATCTTTGGCCTCTGTTCGTATATGAAGGGCCTTTATAATTTCTGCGCAGAGCTCAGTCATAGCGGTCGGGAGAACTCCGCGTGCTGAAATCGCGGTGTTACCTCCATGCTCGGCAGCGTTAATTTTCTTTGCAAGCTCTGCAGCTTGCCGGTTCATATGCAGAAGTTGCATGGACGCTGAGAGCACTACAATACCAGACCCCGCTCTCTGATCTGCAAGCGCGTCCGTTTGGTCGATACCCTTAGACAAATCAGTCATGATGTTATAAGTCCGTTCTATCCTCGTCTTGGCTCACGATCAGGAGTGAACATCCAATTTGAATCAGGTTGCCTAGATCTTCTCAAAGATGATACAGGAATAGTACCTAACCCTTTCGAGGTAGTCAACATAATACCTTTGAGAGAACGGCCTACATCATCGGTATTGTTGATTTCTACAGTGGCACATACTATTCAACACGGAATCTGAATCGGTTACCAAACAGACAAACTGCAGGTCCAGTTGGGATTATCTGACAATAGAATTACCTAAAACATTATAAATGAACATCTATTTCGTGTAGGAGGATCAAGGTGGCGCCAATAGATTGGGAATGGGCGATAGGAGAAAGTAATGAAAGTCATAGCGAACGGGTGGCACTGCTAAGGCCGATCCCATATGAAATGACCTCTTCCGAGCAGGGCAGCAATAGTCTTGCTGCAAAGGCCGGCAGAGCATTGTCACTCAATATTAGTAGCGGTGGTATGTTGATCCTTATGGATCAAGCGCCAACCATCAAGCAGGTGTTGAAAGTCCACGTGCCAACCCCTGTAGCGATAGCGGAGACACCGACGCTCGCAGAGGTTCGGTGGACGAGAAGACTGCCGTTCGGAAAATCAAGTGGTAATGCCATGCACTTCGTTGGCCTAAAGTTCATGTTCTGATTTCCTAACGTTTTATAATTATCTAGCCTATAACCTCACCAATGCTAGTTCTTAATAGATATGGGAGCCTGGAAGACTCCCTGCATTCCGATAGTTTTAATATCAAGTCAGCAGCAAGCAGAGAAGCGAATTTCAACAAGCACCTGGAAAATCAGAAAAGCAGGCGGCACTGAGAACTCGGAGCCACTAGGATTTAGGTCATAAACGGCGAATAGATGCGGATACTTTTCATGAGCGTAGGATCTTAGGCAATAAGGTCCGCTCCACGCCCGAGATGGTAGTAAGCGTCAGCCTGACTGTAGAGCCATCGTTGTCGTGGCTGGGGCAATGATGCAGAGAGATATAGTGCGCTGGTAAGTGGGAGTGAAATCTGTAGCAGAACAACCTGGCATGCACCAGGACGGCGGTAGCCTGTGAAAGCGTTAAACTCGTTATGTTTAAGGAGCACTACTATGTGGGAGGCCCCCTCAGTAAAATTGAGCAACTCCGAAATGCCCTGGTATGTGGTTTGCACGAAGCCGAACCAGGAAAAGCAAGCTTCACTGAATATTGGCCGCTTAGGAGTGGGATGTTTTTTCCCATTGTTACAAGAACAAAAGATTATCCGCCGCAAACTAAGAACGGTCGCTACACCTCTCTTTCCTGGATACTTATTCGTTCGAATCAGTATGTCAGAACACTATCGCATGGTGATTTATGCTAGGGGAGTCCAAAAGATGGTGGAATTCGGTTCCGGTCCGGTAGAGGTCGATCCTTCGGTAATCGATATGATTAGAGCTAGAACGTCAGACTCGAACGTTTATGTGAAGGTGAAGGAATTAAAATTGAGTAGTGGTCAACCTGTCCGGATCAGGGATGGTCCGTTAGGAGGACTTGAAGCAGTTTTCATGCGTGAATTGCCAGGATGTCAAAGAGCTCTAATCCTTCTCCATACCCTCGCTCTCCAGGCGCGAGCTGTGGTAGACATTCACCAGCTTGCTCCGTACTTGGCAGCATGAGTCACGTTTGCTCGAATATTTACTTAGATGGGATCGAACGAGTTACTTCTGTCAGATATTTTGGCATGAGGTGGGAGAAGCCAGCATGAAAGCAGTAATTCTTGCAGGAGGAATGGGAACCCGGCTATCTGAAGAGACCAGTCTGCGGCCTAAACCGATGGTCGAAATTGGAGGGAAGCCGATTCTGTGGCATATCATGAAGATCTATGCAGCCCAGGGTGTGAAAGAGTTTATTGTAGCCCTTGGTTACAAGGGGGAAATGATCAAGGAATACTTTCTTAACTTTTACGCCTTTAATAAAGATATTTCGGTCGATCTTGCAAGCGGGAAGACGACAATTCATGATGGGAAACAGCATGAAGATTGGACGGTCCATCTCGTCGACACCGGGCTACATACGCAAACAGGGGGCCGACTCAAGCAACTAAAGAAATGGCTTGAGGAAGATAAGACCTTCCTGTTTACTTACGGAGATGGGGTCTCAGATGTGGATATCCAATCTACGATCAAATTCCATGAGTCACAGGGTAGGTTGGCTACAGTGACAACGGTCTTGCCTCCTGCGAGGTTTGGACGGCTGGAGTTCGATCATGATCGCATTGTCGCCTTTCGGGAAAAACCTCATGGCGACGAAGGCTGGATCAACGGAGGCTTCTATGTCCTCGATCGGAACGTCCTCGAGTATATCAAAGATGATGAGACGGTGTGGGAGAAAGAGCCACTCGAACGACTGACGAAAGAAAATCAACTAGCGGGTTATCGGCACGAGCGGTTTTGGTCCTGTATGGATACTTTGAAGGAGAAAGTGTTTTTAGAGGAGCTCTGGCAGTCAGGAAAGGCGCCATGGAAGATGTGGTAGTGATACCATGGTCTCAGAGTTTATCGTCATCGGTGGTAGCGTAATCGGCGTGAATATTCCTCGAGGGCTTGGACGGACATATCCTGGCGCTTTCGTCACTCTTTCTGAAAAAAAGTAGAATGCGATATGCATTCAAATGGCCGAAATAGTGGGGTCTTGCACGCGGGGTTCCATTATTTCCCCGATAGTCTTAATGTCAAGCTCATTATGGAGTGGGAACCATCTACTGACCGCATATCGAGAAGAGAGCAAGCCTTTTATAATTAATCAACACATGAGGGAAGTTGCTAGTAGCAAAGGACAAGACCGATCATGCTGGGCATGATGAGGTTCTCAGGAGAGGCCGTATTATAAATGGTATCTCGCGTGAAGAAATATCCGAGAAGCAAGTGAAAGAAATCGACCTCGTGCAAAAACCTGCCAATGCGCGTTGTTTTTGCTCGCCCGTCAATTGGCCGAAAAAAATAGATTCGAGCATTTCGCCCTTCAGTTAAAGGAGCCATCATGAAGGTTCTCATCACAGGGAATATGGGGTATGTCGGGCCGGTGGTGTTGCGTCACTTACGGCATTCACATAGGGCCGCAGAGTTTGTCGGGTACGACGCGGGGTTTTTTGCGCATTGCCTGACGGGAACCTCGCAATTCCCTGAGAGCCTAGCCGATGTGCAATTTTTTGGGGATATCCGATCCGTGTCTGATGAAGTGCTGCGTGGCGTCGACGCGGTGGTCCACCTCTGTGCGATCTCCAATGATCCCATGGGAGCAAGCTTCGAGGATGTAACGATCGATATCAATCACAGGGCCAGCATCGATTTGGCTCGAAAGGCCAAGTTGGCAGGGGCTTCCAAATTCGTGTTTGCATCTAGCTGTAGCGTGTACGGATTTGCCGAAGGCGGTGCACGACGTGAGGAGGACATGCTGAATCCGCTCACCGCGTATGCGAGATCGAAGGTGACAACCGAGCAAGACCTTGCCGAACTCGCGTCGGAAACCTTCACGACCACCTGTCTTCGTTTCGCCACGGCGTGCGGGATGAGTGATCGGTTGCGATTGGACCTTGTTCTGAACGATTTCGTGGCGAGCGCGCTCGTGTCGAAGCGCATCAATATCTTGAGCGATGGGACACCGTGGCGTCCGTTGATTCACGTCAAGGACATGGCGCGCGCGATTGATTGGGCCGTACAGCGCGACCATCGGGACGGAGGGGCCTATCTAACGATCAATGTGGGAAGCGATGGGTGGAATTATCAGGTCAGGGATCTGGCCCAGGCAGTGGCCAAAGTTGTTCCTGATGTCGAGGTGTTGATCAATAAAGATGCGCAGCCGGATAAACGGTCCTATCGGGTGAATTTTGACAAGTTCTCGAAGCTGGCCCAAGGGTTTCTACCTGAGGTAGATCTTGAGTCCGCCGTGCAGGATCTTCGCGCTGGGCTCTTAGCCATGCAATTTGGTGATCCCGAATTTCGGACGGGTGGATATATACGGCTTGTCACCTTGAAGAGATTGCGAGAAAGCGGGCAACTGACAAATGAACTCAGATGGAAAGACCGGACGGGGTTGTGAAACGGCCGCCGGTGGTCCTATTGGAACGAAATCGGGACGTCAGAGATCAATTATGAGAAAGGAGGGCATGCCCATGGGAAGATCGCGCTGTCGGTCGTGTGGTTCAACGCTCGAACGAACCTTCGTTGATCTCGGCATGTCTCCGTTGGCGAACTCCTATATCAAGTCTGAGCAGCGCAATCGCATGGAGCCGTTCTATCCTCTGCACGTGTACGTCTGCGGACAGTGCCTTCTAGTGCAACTGGAAGAGTTCACGGCCCCACAGGATATTTTTTCGGATTATGCATACTTCTCCTCTTTTTCGGACTCATGGCTGGCTCATGCGAAGTCGTATGTCGACATGATCGTCGAACGCTTTTCCTTGGGACGAGACTCCAGAGTGGTCGAGATCGCCAGCAACGATGGATATCTGTTGCAGAACTTTGTGGCTCTGGGTATTCCGGCTCTTGGAGTCGAGCCTGCGGCGAACGTAGCCGAGGCGGCAAAAACAAATGGAATTAATACCAAAGTGGCGTTCTTCGGGGAGAAAACAGCACGTGATATCGTTGCAGAAGGATGGGCAGCGGATCTGATTATCGGGAACAATGTGTTGGCTCATGTTCCTGATCTCAATGATTTTGTCGGAGGTCTCAAGATTTTACTGAAGTCTAGCGGATTGATCACGATGGAATTTCCGCATCTGCTTCAGTTGATGGAGCAGAATCAATTCGACACGATTTATCACGAGCATTTCTCCTACTTTTCGTTCCTGGCCGTTGAACAGGTCTTCGCTCGACATGGGATCAAATTGTTTGACGTAGAGGAGTTGCCGACGCACGGCGGGTCTCTCCGCATCTATGCGGCGCATCAAGACGATCTGTCAAAGCCGATCGGATTGCGCGCAAAGGAGTTGAAGTCACGAGAAGAGGCGCTAGGGTTCGGACGCCTCGACCATTACCTCTCATTCGGTCCTCAGGTCGAGGCAATGAAACGAAAACTTCTGTCATTCTTGATCTCTGCGAAGCAGGAGGGAAAACAGGTCGTCGGCTACGGAGCGCCGGCGAAGGGGAATACGCTGCTCAACTACTGCGGTGTGCGAACGGATCTTATCAACTACACCGTCGATCGCAGCCCGCACAAGCAAGGACACTTTCTCCCTGGTGTGCGCATTCCAATCTATGGTCCTGAACGGATTCGAGAAACTCAGCCGGACTATTTGTTGATTTTGCCGTGGAATATCAGGGAAGAGATTATGCAGCAGATGAGCCATATTCGAGAGTGGGGAGGAAAGTTCGTCGTCCCGATACCCGAAGTCAAAGTATACACATGATATTCACTGAAACCGCGCTGAAGGGGGCCTTTCTGATTGACTTGGAGCCGATAGGAGATGAGCGGGGACTGTTTGCGAGGACGTGGTGCCAAGAGGAGTTTAAGGCAAACGGACTTGAGGTAACCTGGGTGCAATCGAGTATTTCTGTGAACAGGCGAAGAGGCACGTTCCGGGGGATGCACTACCAAGCTTTCCCGAGCGAAGAAATCAAATTGGTCCGGTGTACGATGGGGGCAATTTACGACGTGATCGTGGACTTACGACCGCACTCACCGACGTATCGTCAGCATGTGGAAGTTACCCTGTCGGCGGACAATCATAGGGCCATCTATATCCCAAAACAATTTGCCCATGGGTTTCTCACGCTCGCGGACAATAGCGAAGTGTCATACCATATGTCGGAGTTCTATAATCCTGCCAGCGCTAGAGGATTTCGATGGGATGATCCCGCGTTCCAGATTGCCTGGCCTGAATCCATTCTGGTCATGTCGGAGAGGGATCGAGCATGGCCGGCATTTACCGTGGATGTTCTGTCCAGATATGACTTTCACTAACCCTCAGACTGTTTTAGAACGTAAAGAATTGGGGCGAGCCATGTACGATCTGATGGCTACGCTCTACCCGATATGTCGAAGCATCACAGGCGAAGGGGTCAGAGAAACTCTTCGCTTAATCCAAAAGTACATCTTGCTTGAGATGCGAGAGGTTGCCAGTGGAACGAAGGTGTTTGATTGGACGGTTCCCTTGGAGTGGAACGTATCGGATGCCTATGTCCTGAACCAGGAAGGAAAGCGAGTCATCGACTTTAAGGAGCACAATTTACATCTGATGAGCTACAGTGCACCGATTAGAAGAAAGATGTCCCTTGCACAATTGAGACCTCATTTATTCACGCTGCCGGACCATCCAGAGTGGATTCCGTATCGAACATCCTACTACAAAGAGAACTGGGGATTTTGCCTTCGACACGCGGATTTTGAACGATTGCCTGATGGCGAGTATGAGGTCGTCATCGATTCGTATCTTCAGCCCGGCTCGCTCACATATGGCGAGGTGTATCTACAGGGTGAGCTTCCTGATGAGATTCTCATCTCGTGTCATGTATGCCATCCCTCGCTCTGCAATGATAATTTGTCCGGTATCACAGTGGCAGTGAAGCTCGCAGAAACGATGGCGGCTTGCCAAAGACGATATTCCTATCGCTTTCTCTTTATTCCAGGGACAATCGGGTCGATTACGTGGCTAGCGCAGAACGAAGAGCGAATATCTCGTATTAAGCATGGATTAGTGCTGACAGGAGTGGGTGATGGCGGAACGATTACGTATAAGAAGAGTCGTCGAGGCAATGCGGAGATCGATCGGGCGATGGCCCATGTGCTAAAGCATTCTGAAAAGCCATCTACCATCATAGATTTTTTCCCGTATGGGTATGACGAGCGCCAGTATTGTTCTCCGGCTTTTAACCTACCGATCGGGTGTGTCATGCGGACCCCGCATGGCGAATATCCAGAATACCACTCCTCTGCGGACAACCTCAATTTTGTGAAGGCTGAATCGCTGGTTGAGTCGTATGACCGATGCTTAGAAGTGCTCCAATTGCTGGAAGAGAATCGGATATACGTCAATCAGAACCCGAAGTGCGAGCCGCAGCTTGGCCGTCGGGGTTTGTATCGGGCCGTGGCGGGGCACCAAGAGAAACAGTCCAGGGAGCTGGCCATGCTATGGACACTAAATGGATCGGATGGAAGCGCGACCTTGCTCGATATTGCCGATCGTGCGGACATTCCATTCCGTTATCTTCATGCGGCCGCGATTGAATTGGAGCGGGTGGGACTTCTCCGGGAGTGTGTCGCTACTCGAAGTGGAAACACCTAGCGTGAGGTGGTCTTCTTGATCTATCGGCCCTCTTACGCTCGTCCCGTGCCTTACATTGGTTGGCGGTTTGCTGACGGTCTTGGAGCGGAAAGCTGGAGGAAGAAAACGTGGCACAATTACAGAGGCCCACATTCGCATTCATGAATAGGAGGCTCGTTCCCTGGGACGAAGCGACGCTGCACATCGGATGTGAAGCGTCGATACGTGGGCTCAACGTGTTTGAAGGACTGAAGGGGTACTGGCAGACGGATGGACGATTCAAAGTCGTCATGGTGCGGCAACACTACGAGAGGCTGAAGCGCTCTGCTCGACTACTTCATATTCCATTTGAGTCCAGTTTTGAGGAGTATCTTGGAGCGATTGATCAACTGATCGGGGCATTAGCCAATCCAGAAAAGGATATGTGGGCCCGTACGACGCTTTTTGTAACAGACGGACATTGGGGAGAAAATACCGTCTCGGATCTTGTCGTTACGGCCTATCATCAGGAGAAAAAGCTGCCATCGGCGATACGACTTGGGATGAGTACATGGAGGCGTAGCAGCGATGTTGCTTTATCTGCCCGCATAAAGACGGGTAGCAATTACCAGGTTTCCCGTCTGGCAAGAATCGAAGGAAGGCCGTCAGGCTATGAGGATATGGTCTTGTTGAACCAATCCGGTCGCGTGGCTGAGGCGACAGGTTCGTGCGTGCTGATGGTGCGGGGCGAGACCGTGTTTACCCCGCCGGCTACAGAGGGTGCACTCGAAAGCATTACGCTCGATATCGTGGAGTGGTTGGCTCAATCCATGAACGTCAAATTCGTCCGACGACCGATCGATCGAACCGAACTGTTGATTGCAGATGAGATCGGTCTTTGTGGAACACTATGCGAAATTACCTTAGCCTCCTCGATCGAGGGGCTCCCATTATCCGAGAAATCACCGATACTTGGTGCGATTCAACAACGCTATTTTGAAGCCGTTCGGGGAACCAACCCCCACCCAGCGGTGGACTTGACGGTTCTTCCCTCGGTGAAATCAGCGAGGTAGCGGTGGGGACGGGGCAGGGGAGCGGGAGCTAGTCCTCAGGTCGCTCGACAAAAAACCTGAAATGGATCCAATGTTGATTCAAGATAGAAAGTTGAGTAGTGTGGTAAGTAAGTAACGTGGGTGCCACGACTAGAGAAGGAGTCAACACGATGAAATGCACCCTGTGCACAATCAGTATTGTAGTGTTCCTGGGAATCACTTCGAGCCATGGGGTCTGTGAAACGCGTATCCCTTTCGTACCTGATAAACCGACAACGGATCTAGGTGCGATTCCTATGGTGGTGGCAAATCAAGGGGAGAAATTGGCGGCACAGGTGAGTAAGGAGCCGGCGGGGGCCGTACCAATGGTCGAGAAGCTTTCAAACGCGGTCAGCAACGAATACATTATCGGGGCCGAGGATGTGTTGGACATTACCGTATGGAGAAATCCGGATCTCTCAAAACAGCTGCAAGTTCGTCCCGATGGAAGGATCTCCATGCCGATCATTCGAGACATCGTGGCGGTGGGGAAAACACCTACGCAATTAGCCGATGAGATGACCGTCAAGTTAAAAGAATATGTTCAAAACCCCGTCGTCGCGATCAGTTTGAATCAAGTCAACAGTTCGAATATCTTTTTGCTCGGCGAGGTTGCGAATCCGGGGAAGTATCCGTTGAAGAGCAAAACGACGCTCTTGCAAGGTATCACTATTGCGGGTGGGTTTAAGGAGACGGCCGCACGAAATCAAATCGTCATTTTTCGATTTATCGAAACAGCCCCAGGTATGAAACGGTTTACAGCGAGCTATGACGATATCGTGCTCCGGAGCGGGATCGGGGACAATTTTGAGCTCAAGCCTGGTGATACGCTCGTTGTGCCAAGCGAGTCGATGGTGGTCTTCCCTGGTCGATAGGGGATACCGGAAAGGAGCGCAGTGAAAAACTGGGTACTCTCTGCAAGAATGCTTGCGGTGTCGATGAAAAAGACGATGACCTTTGGGCTCGTACTAGGCATCGTCATGGTTCAAGCGGGGTGCCTAGGGCCGGTGACGTCGAGAGAGTACAAGGCGTCCGACGTGCCGACTGAATTTCTTCTTGGCTCCGAAGACCAAATAGAAATCAATGTGTGGAAGAACCCAGATCTGTCCCGCGTCGCCTTGATACGACCTGATGGATACGTCTCAATGCCCATTATCGGAGATGTTCAGGCGGCTGGGCTCACAGCTGAAGCGTTGGCTGCGCAGATTACCGAGCGACTCAAAGGCTATATCCAGAACCCTTCGGTATCTGTGAATGTCAAGGAGCTCAATAGCTATTCGGTATTTGTCTTGGGGGAAGTCCAGAAACCGGGTAAGTATCAGCTCAAGTCTTATGTGACGGTGCTCCAAGCTATTTCCATGGCCGGAGGATTTACAAACTACGCGAGTAAGAATAGATTGCAGGTGGTGCGAGTCATCGAAAGCCCCGGCCACAAACGTCAGGAGATCCACATTCCTCTGCGGTATGATGACCTCGTCCGCGGTCGTGGTGAGCCAGGGAACATTGTGTTGACCTCCGGAGATACGCTCGTCGTACCGTGACCAAGGAGTCATAGCTACGTCCAGCGTTTGAAATACCTCTGGATCGAGTATTCAAATATTCATGCATGCGGCAGGTTGGTTCGATCGGGGTCGATCGTCCTCCGCGGGCTGTTTCGTTGGGAAGGGCATTGGGTGATATGAGTGCGGATCTGTAGGTGTGCTGAGTTCAAAAGATTGTGGTGGGTCGCCGTGCTGGTTGGATGTCTGTGGGGGACTGTGCCACCAGCTGCGGTGGATGCGGAAACGAAGATTATCCCCTTGGCGACCCTCACGGGACGGTACGATTCCAATATCTGGAATAGGCCGGCTGCATTGCTGGGTCCGGGAGTGCAGCTCGATGATTTTCTGACGATCGTAGGTGGAGGGGCGCAGGTGCTACATGAGAGTCGCGATTTTGATGCCTCTCTCACGGCGATAGGATCGTTCAATGCCTATGTGGAAAATACGAGTCGGAATTTTTTCTCCACGAACATCCGGGGTTCCATTGGCCTGGATCGATGGGCTGATCAATACGTCAGAGGGGCAAGTTTACGCGTCATCGAGTCATTGCGATATAGTCCAGACCCTCCTGCAGTTCTCGGGGGGGTAAGGGCTGCGATTCAAGAGGATGATATCTTCTTTCGAGGCATCAATGCCTTTCGGTCGAACCAACTGATCAACACAACAGGCATCCAGGGGAAATATCCTGTGTCTCGAGATCTGGCAATTGAAGGAGGCTATACGTTCGGAATCAGGCAGTTCGGGAGAATTCAGGGGGGACAAGACGTCCTGGAAGCCAATTTATTTAATACGATCACGCACACATGGTACGGAGGGCCTCGATACCAACTGACGCGAAACGACAGTGTCGCAGCCTTATATCGGCAGACTTTTTTTACACAGACTCGTTCTACTGGTGGCGGCAGGACGATCAGCACGAATCTGATATCGCTGGAAGGGGACTATACCAAGCAATTCCAAGAGTGGGGCTTCACAGCTCGAGGAGGAGTCACGTTTGCCGAACCGGTCGGACGGACATTTCCATCGGGTCTGCTACAGGTCCGCACGAGACCTGAACGAGACACTGCGCTCACCCTAACCCTTTCACGCGCAGGCAGGCCCATCGGGTTCTTGCAAGGGGGAGCGATGATCAGCAACCTTGCACGGGTGGGAATCAGCCACAGGGTCTATGAGCGGCTCACCGTCAATGGGGGTGTCGGGTATGCCTACAATGAACTGTTTCCCAACACGGACAGTACCTTTAAGTATCTTACTGCCTCGTCGGGTCTCAGTTATAAGGTAACGAGAACCATTACCGCCCAGGTCTTGTATCTGTTTAGTAACCTCGATGTCGATCGTCCGGAACTTCAATACCAAGTATCGCGCCACCAAGTAGGGCTGTCGCTCTCGATCGCATTGGACTCGTTAGAAATCGAATCCTGGGACTAGGTGACAGGGGATTAGGCCATGAGCTCACAGGTTCAAACAGAAGCAACAATCGCTCCACCCAGACGAAAACTCATCATCGAAAAGCGGAGCAGCCGGTTTGATATGAATTGGGCTGTACTCTGGGAATATCGCGAGTTGGGGTACGTGCTGATCTGGCGGGACATCACAGTCCGTTATAAACAGACCGCGATCGGCATCGCCTGGGTCGTGTTGCAACCGCTGATCGCCATGCTCATCTTTACTGCGGTATTTGGGAAAATGGCAAAAGTACCCTCCGACGGTATCTGGTATCCCGTGTTTTCGCTGACCGCCCTTCTCCCTTGGATGTATTTTTCTCAGGCCGTAACCCGCGCGGGAGAAAGTGTGGTGGCCAATGGCAGGATAGTCGGGAAGATCTATTTCCCAAGGTTATGGCTTCCCCTCGCCACGGTCGTATCGCCGTTGGTCGACTTTGCATTGTCTTTGATATTGTTGTTCGGCTTGCTATTCTACGCAGGAATTCCACTGACCTGGAAGGTGATCACGCTCCCGGCCTTCATTCTTCTGGCGATGTTCACGGCCATGGGGCTATGCTTCTTTACCTCTGCTCTGCATGTGAAGTATCGAGACGTCGGCCACGCCATTCCCTTCGTGATACAGATCTGGATGTATCTGACGCCGATTGTGTACCCGGTCAGTCTCGTACCGGAGCAGTGGAGATGGTTGTATGGTCTCAATCCGATGGTGGGAGTCGTTGAAGGCTTTCGCTGGGCGCTGCTGGGACGAACCTCTCCGGACCCAGTGGTGATGATGGAGAGTATCGTCGTGTTATTCGCGCTGATCGCCGCGGGTCTGGTGTATTTTAGGAAGATGGAACGCCAATTTGCGGACATAATTTGAGTAAGTGCTCATAGTCGTCACGACTTCGTCGGATCGTTGTCTATGTGGTTTTTGGCTTGTCATCCCAACCTGATCGTTGAACATCGGTGAACAGTTAACGATATGAGTGATATTGCAATTCGGGTCGAGGGGCTCTCAAAACAGTACAGGATCGGCGCTCGTCGCAAGCATCACAATACCTTACGTGATCATCTGATGGCGGGCTTGAAATCTGTGTGGAGCCGGAACGGGCATACACCACTGATGAGAAATAGTGGATCAGGGGAACCTTCTAAACCTGAGGTAGAACCGAACCTCTTCTGGGCGTTGCACGACGTCTCGTTCGAGGTGAAACGGGGGGAAACGGTCGGAATCGTAGGCCGTAATGGCGCCGGAAAGAGCACGTTACTCAAACTGCTGTCTCGTATCACGGAACCGACCAACGGTCGGATTGAGCTTGATGGGCGCGTGGCGGCCCTTCTGGAGGTCGGGACAGGTTTTCACAACGAACTCACCGGACGGGAAAATATTTATCTGAACGGAACCATTCTAGGGATGAAGCGGGCCGAGATCACTCGCCGGTTGGACGAAATCGTCGCCTTTGCCGAAGTGGAGCAGTTTCTCGACACGCCGGTCAAGCGGTACTCGAGCGGCATGACCTTGCGCTTGGCGTTTGCAGTGGCAGCTCATTTGAACCCGGAAATACTGATCGTCGATGAGGTGCTGGCGGTCGGAGACGCTGCCTTCCAGAAGAAGTGTTTGGGGAAAATGGAAGGTGTCGCCAAGGAAGGGCGCACGATTTTCTTTGTCAGCCATAATATGCCGGCCGTGACGCGGCTGTGTCAGCGAGCGATCCTGTTGGAAAATGGAAAGCTGTGTCGAGATGGCAATTCCCACGAGGTGGTGAATGCCTATTTGCACTCAGAGCTCGGGACCATCTCGTCTCGTGAATGGACGGACCCGCTCAGGGCCCCTGGAGGCGAAGTGGCGAGATTACGGGCCGTGCGAGTCTGTACCAACGATGGCCGGTCTGAAGAGGCGTTTGATATCCGAAAGCCGGTCGGGCTCGAGATGGAGTATGAAGTGCTCAAGCCAGGCTTCAAGTTCCTGCCCGCCATGGAGTTATGGAATGATGAGGGCGTGTGCCTCATTGATTCGATCGAATACGATCCGAACTGGCGTGGGCAAGTCAGGCCGCTTGGTCGTTACAAAAGCACGGCCTGGATCCCGGGAAATTATCTGGCAGAAGGCACCATGTTCGTGAGTGCCTACCTTGAGACTGTTGATCCGAAGATCAAACAATTCTATGAAAAACAGGTCGTCGCGTTTACTGTCGTCGACAGCGGTGAGGGGGACTCGGCACGCGGTGACTTCGCGGGAAAACTCAGAGGCGTCGTCAGACCTCGCCTGGACTGGAGTACTGTGTTGAATCCAGAGAGCGCCCAGCCCGAGCTGGTGACCGCTAAACCATCCATGTAGGGTTGATGAGAGTCTGAACCGCTGCGCTTCGGGCAACTCCGTTGCCCTCTGTATCTCAGTCATGGTGTAGAGAAGGGTGAAGAATATGAAGCCAGAGTCACAACCTCTCGTGAGCGTGCTGACGCCGGTGTATAATTGCGAAGAGTTTATCGCCGAGTGCATCGAAAGCGTATTGGCGCAAACCTATCAAAACTGGGAATACTGCATTGTCAATAACTGCAGCACCGACCGGACTCTTGAAATCGCTGAAGCCTATGCCAAGAAAGACAAGCGGATCCGGATCCACAATAATAAGGAGTTTGTCGGGTGCGATGCGAACGGCAATATCGCCATGCGCCAAATTTCCGCAGGCAGCAAGTATTGCAAAGTCGTGTACGCAGATGATTGGATCTTTCCTGAATGTATCATGAAAATGGTCGAAGTAGCCGAAGCCCATCCGACAGTGGCCATCGTCGGGGCATACGGATTGGCTGGGAACAGCGTAAAGTGGGATGGGGTACCGTATACGGATACCGTGATACCGGGTCGGGACATGTGTAGACAAACGCTATTAGGCAATCTGTATGTGTTTGGAACTCCGACGGCGATTCTGTTTCGATCCGATCTGGTAAGGGCTTCAGATCCATTTTACGACGAGTCCAATCCCCATTGCGATTCCGAGGTATGCCTGAAAATTCTGACCAAGTGGGATTTTGGCTTTGTTCATCAAGTATTGACCTATATCAGAAAACGGGAGGGATCGGAAGTAACTGTTTCGAAGCGGAACAACACCTTCGCGCCGAATCGGATCGATCGACTGATGAAGTTCGGGCCTGCGGTGTTGAGTCCAGGTGAACTGGAGGCCTGTCTGAAACGCTATATGGCAGCCTACTACCAATACCTGGCCGACTCGGTGTTTGCGTGTAGAGAAAAAGCGTTCTGGACATTTCACCGGGAAAAAATGAAGAGCATCGGGTACCCCCTGAGCTTCTCGAGATTGTCTTTGGCAGTGTGCGGAAAGATCATGGATTGCCTGTTCAATCCGAAACAAACGGTCGGCCGTCTATTCAAAAGAATTCAAAGCCCGAACCTGCGATTTCGTCTTTGAGCGCAGGCACCGGAGCATGTCTCCAATGACCACGAGACAATCTCCGATGTGTGAATGGCTCCGAAACGGAACAGTATGGCTGCTCTATACTTTCCCATCCCATAGGTCACACACCGAATATCTGACACGGTGGTCTGCACCGGACTTACTTGAAACCAAGGGTCACTGAGCCTCGACCTATACTCAAAGTAGATCGAAATGACTGAAGTTGTGTACCAAGAAATTGGGCATGCAGGAGAACGAAGAGACCAATCTGTTCCTCTCTTCCCGGACATCGGCGTCGTCGCGTTTGTTCCGGAGGCATGGGGCGGGCCCTGGTTGTCGCGGCACCAAGTCCTGACCCGCCTCTCGGAGTATTTTCATGTTGTCTGGGCAGAGCCGGCCCTTGGCTGGAGAGAGCTTGGAGTCGGTGGAAAAAGATCGATGGATCCCTTTTATCGTCCGAAAGACCTGCCGCAGGGATTTGTTGTGCATCGTCCAGAAAAGTGGCTGCTTCAATTCGGCCGACCTGCCTGGCTTGCCTCCTGGACCGCGGTAGAACGGGGTCGCCGTGCTGCGACGGTACTTCGTCGACAAGGTTGCAAAACCATCGTCTTTTATCTCTGGCGGCCGCATTTCGACTCTGTCTTGAATAGCGATGCGTATGACCTGAGCTGTTATCATATCGTTGACGAGTATTCCTTCTCTCCGTCGGAACTGCCGCTGACCGATCAAGAAATCAGGCTGATCAAACGGGTGGATCAAGTGTTCATTCATTCTCCGGCGTTGCTCGAGCGCAAAGGGCACTTTAATCCCAATACGCTCCATGTTCCCAACGGTGTGAACTATCGGGCGTTTGCCACGCAACAGGAGGAGCCGGCTGAATTACGAGCGATTCCCCATCCAAGAATCGGCTATATCGGGGTCATCAAGGCCCAGCTGGATTTGAAGCTTTTGCTTGAGTTGGCCACGCGCCATACCGAATGGTCCTTTGTCTTCGTTGGGCCAAAGAATAGCCTGGGAAGGGAGGCGCTGCTGGTCGATCAACTATCGAAATTACCAAACGTGCATTTTCTTGGTCACAAACCAACGGAGATCGCCTGTGCCTACCCTCAGCATATGGACGTCTGCGTGCTTCCCTACAAGATGAACGATTACACGAAATACATCTATCCCCTCAAGTTGCATGAGTATCTGGCCGCAGGGAGGCCGATTGTGGGAAGACCGATTCGTTCCCTGCAAGACTTTTCACATGTCATCAAGCTGGCTCATAGGGTGGAGTAGTGGTCGCAAGCACTGGCTGATTCTCTGGCTCCGGAGGCAATGTCAACGGATCTGATCGAAACACGCCGTAGCATCGCGAAGCAGGTCGATTGGGGGATATTAGTTCATAAAATTGCCGGTTCAATCTGCCATCGACTTGGCTCCCCCTACGGAGAACAATTTGCCTCGCTCAAAATGGAAACGTGCTAGATGTATGGCAACGGCGATGTGCTAATGCATGGATGGAATGGTTTAAAGTAAGAGGTATTCGGAATGGACCATTCAATACTATCACATCAAATCGAGGGTGCTGATCGAGGAAAGTCTAACCAATCAGGACGTACGGCGAGTCTCCTCTGGACTATCGATTCTGGTGTTTTGATGGGCATCCCGAGGTGATTCAATTGGGCAATCATGCACGTGACAACATCAACTCATTCTTTGACACGGAATGGAATTTGCTCGATCTGTATTACCGAGAAGGGGCCTTGCGACCGCACTTACCAAAGCCAAAGAATCTTGATGACATGAGGTCCGTCGCATCACGACTCTCGGCACCGTTCGATTTTGTGCGTGTGGATTTATACAACATCAATGGGAAAATTTACTTTGGCGAACTCACCTTCACGCCCGCAGCCGGAGGGATCAAGTTGCAGCCGGACAGCTGGGATCTCAAGCTAGGGGAGAAGTGGCGGTGAGTGGCATTATGGAAAGAGAGAACCACATAACTGAGTTTGACAAATTTGACCTCAGCGAGGTAGCCACGGGGCGGCGTCCGAAGCTGCTCTTTCTCGCGTATCCGTTCCCACCCGCCAAGGCACCAGGCTGCGTCAGAACGTGGAACATCGCGATGCACCTGACCAGGCTGGGCTGGGACGTGACGGTGGTAACTCCTGATCCAGCCATATTGCGGAATGTGGAGGACGATGGAAAGGTCTCGCTAGAGTTGGAACGGGAAGGCATCAAGCGGATCTTAACGGGGCAAGAATGGCGCTGTCTGGCACCAAACAACCTGAAGAGTTGGAATCAGGACGTTGGGAAGTTTGCAGGACTGGTTTGTCGAGTCGTTGCAAGAAGACTAGGATTGACAGGCATATCGGTTGGATAAATCGTCAGAGCAGGCCTGTTCCGATTTGACTGCTGATGATGTGGATCTGATCTTTGCGACCGGTTCGCCATTTGCTGCGTTTAGTTTGGCTAGACGTCTTTCAGATCGGCTCCGAAGACCCTATGTACTGGATTATCGTGATCCTTGGACGGGGAATCCTCACCACGGCGATCGTCTCCAGGCACGGTCTGTTGCATGGAGAGAGGCGAATCTCCTTGATGGCTGTGCAGCGGTCACGATTGTCTCACCTTCTTGGGGGGACGCATTGAATCGACGTTTTGCTGTCGGCTCAAAACTTCATGTCGTCACGAATGGATACGACTCTGACGAAATGGCGAAAGTTGAACCCCGCAATTTCGGACATTGCGCATTTGTGTATACCGGCATCTTCTACCCGCCCAAACGCACCATCTCGCCATTCTTCGCGGCGCTGAAGCTCCTGAGGGGAGTCTCCGGGCGGAAATGCAAAGGAGTGGTATTTTCACTATTATGGCGTAAACGATCAGCATGTTCGCGAAGAGGCAGGTCGATTTGGTCTGTCCGATCGCATTGTGCTTCACGGAAGAGTGACCAGACGAGAAGCTCTATCGGCTGTTAAGGGAGCGAATCTAGCTCTAGTGATCACGTCAGTGGCGGAAGAGGAAACACTCGAGGACAAGGGAATTGTGACGGGGAAAATATTTGAAGCCATCGGGTTGAAAACACCCGTTCTCCTCATTGCTCCTTTGGGTAGTGATGCAGGCGCTATTACCGCCTCCAGTGGATTGGTGAAGAGTTTTCGGGGCAGCGAAATTCTGGAAATGGCCTCGTTCCTCGATAATGTGGTTCAAGGGCAAGCTCCTCAGCCGATGCATAGCGAGAGCTGTTCGTGGGCGGTCATTTCAAAAAGCTAGATATCCTACTCCGACAGTGTATGAAATCAACCTAAGTATGTGCCATCATGATCGTTTGACAATCGTAGCGTTAGGCTTTTACTGTCTGATGATTGAACAATCCGCTGGACAGGATCAGAGGATGCAGGTAAGTGAGGCGTCTTTTAATGGGCAGTACGGTTCTTGCCTCAATCCCCAATCACCCGGGTCGAAAGTTTTGATCTTCGTCACGATTGTCATTTTGCCGCTGCAAAAGTATATCCCTTCAGTGGCCGGTATGAGTGTCACGTTTCTCAGCTTCTGCCATGCTTGCCGCATATATCATTGTGAATCGTCCTCGTGCCTTGGGCGAGATTTGGTATCATCTTGTTTTCGCCGCCTATGCTTTTGTCGAGGTTAGTGCCCTTCTCGAATTTTCAAGCCCGTTGACCAATTTGATCCGATTGCACGCTTTGCACAAATGATTGGAGGTGCGGTTTGTCTGGCGGCACTATGTAGAGATCGGTCAGGCTTGGCTGTCGGGTTATACGGATACATGGCGGCAGCATTATTGATTTCCCTTGTCTTGTGTTTGACCTCGTATGGAACTCTGCAAGGAATGGGGACAACAGAGAGTTTCAATCAGGCAAGCAAAGTTCGGGCTGCAGCATTTTCAGATAGTAGTTTGCAGGCTAATCTTAACTTCATTAGCCTTCACCTGTGCTCAGGGGGCGGTAGTTGCATTCGCCATGGCGTCTCGACCAAATTGAAACATCTCCGTTTCCTATTCTTCGGAATATGCGGCTTTGCCTTGTGGCATCGTTGTTACCGATGTCCAGAGGTGTCGCTGTCGTCAGTCTCGTATCCTTTGCGGCAATTCTCTATACCTGCGGACTCAAACATGGTAAGGCGTTGATCGTTGCTGCCATCTTAGGGATCATCCTTTATGTGATCGTTCCTGACGCGGTCTGGTCCAGGATGACGTTCTCAACCGAGTCGCGAGAAGGTAAAATGGAGCTCCGTACAAGGATCTACACTACGGCACTCGACCACCTGCCGGAATACATCCTGACCGGTGTTGGTGCAGGAAACTATTATAACAATGGGGAGCCGAGAAAGGGTTTGCAAAACATGGCGGTGTTTTGGCTGTATATGGTGCACACAACTCACTTTTTCAGATTACAATCTTTTGGGAGTTCTCGGTCTCTCAATGTTTTTGTTGATCATTTGGACTGTCTATCGCACGGTCCCATTGCAATGTGGTGAGATGAGCTAGCGCTCTCGCTGGTAGGGATATTAGTCTCAGTAAGTCTATGGCTTCTGACATCTCATGGTTTTTCTGACAAATGGTTTGCCTGGGTCTTGGCATGTTGGTCGGTACTCGACGATGGATATGGCCGACTGGTGTCGTGTCGGCCGTTGAAGGAAATCAAGTCGGGTAGACCGTTATCATGTGCTCAAACTTGTGTCCAAATATCGTTGGAGCCATGATGGTTACGCTTATTCAATACGAGATATTTCAATGAATTAGTAAAGCCCATCCTTTGTTTGCCAAAGATTTCGGTGCGCACAGCCAGAATCGGAAATGTACTATTGTAAAGCCAACTTTCTTGGGCTACACATTAAATGCCAGCATCTGACATTGAGGAGCGCATTACTTCTCTAGAATCCATCGTCATTGCTAACCGCGAGGAATGAAAGCGGTTCGATGGCCATTCAGCATCACTAGACCAAAATAATAATCAGTTACAGATGCCAATGCCCTGTCGACTGCTGTATGTTGTAGGACAACTTGGACTTGGCGGATTAGAGAGACAATTGTATTATCTGCTGGTCAATCTGGAACAGGCCTTATATTGTCCTGGGTTTGTTGTATGGAGCCTCAAGCTCAACGACAAATATTACATGGACATTGGATCACTAAGATTCCCGATTTACGGGTTTCATCCAGCTGGTCACCATTGTCTAAGTTGAGGGCTTTGCGGCCTGCGCGACAACTCAAACCGGAAGTTATCCACTCATATGGGTTTCATACCAATGTTGCCGCATACTATGCTGCACGGGGAACCAAGGCGATAGCGATCGGGTCTCTACGCGGCGATTTTGCCATGTCTAAGCGAGATGGAGGGTTCATGAGAGGTGCGCTCAATGCCAGGTGGCCCGTGGCTCATATATCGAATAGTCAGGCAGTGGCAGATGTTACGGGTCAAACAGTCGGTCCGTTTGCACCTAAGCAGGTCTTTGTGATTCGTAACGGTTTTAGACCTCAAGCAGTTCCGGTGTGTGGATGATATTGCGCATAAGAGAAGTTATGTTGCAGCGGTGGGGATCTTTGCTACCGGTCAAGCGTTGGGATCGGCTGCTGCGTGTTATTCAAAAGTGCAAAGATCAATTGACTTGGGTATTTCAGAGTGCGTTCAGTTTCGGGGTGCAGTTCATGATATCCCGACATTCTTAAGTGGAGCAAAATTTCTAGTCCATACTTCCGAAAGTGAAGGATGCCCAAATGCTGTGATGGAGGCCATGGCCTGTGGGCTTCCCGTTGTGGCTATGGAAGCTGGCGACATCCCATACTTGGTGGAGCATGGAAGAACAGGGTTTGTTGTTTCCCAAGGTGATGAAGCGACGTTTGTTCGGCACGTATCTGAACTTCTGGATGATGAGGAGCGTTGCTTGCGCATGGGGTTAACGGCCAGAGAGAAGGCGGTGCGAGAGTTTGACCTCGAGAGGCTTATCATAGAAACACTGGCAGTCTATCGGGCTCTAGGTTGGAGAGACGTAAAGGTCGATAATCTTTGACCGGCATACCTATGACTAAACCAGTCTCGAACAATCCTAGGTTTTTACAACAGCCGAAGTGACATAAGATGATAACTCTTCTAAGGTTTTTACCCAACAGCCGAAGTGAATTTTTTCAGGTGACTTCTTGGACTTGCAGATTCTTGACTCAAAGTCCGGTATCGACAAGGCTTGGCGATAATAACTCTTCTCCGAATTTTTGGGAGTTCTTTGAACGACGCTTGATGAAAGAGCTTGCACCCGGTGCGAATTCTTGCTGTAACCAACATATGGCCTGCTCCCGATGCTCCGCATTGGGGCCGCTTTATTGAGCAACAGATAAAGGCGCTCCGGCAAATGGGATTAGAACTCGATGTGCTGTATGTGAATAGAAGGGTGGAAGGAATGCGGGCCTATGCAACCCTTCCGACAATATTACGGAAAGCCGTTGATCGGTTCAGGCCGCACCTCTTACATGTTATGTATGGCGCAATCATGGCGAGAATTGTCACCCATGTAGTTCGAGACCGACCGATCATGGTGACTTTTCATGGCTCAGATCTACTGGGTCAGCCTTTTGAGCGTCCTCTTAGGCGATTCTTTGCTGCAGGAGGTGTTCTAGCGTCCCGGCAGGCAGCCGGGCAGTGTGATGGTATCGTCGTTGTGGCAGGACACTTGATCGACAAGCTGCCCAAGAAAATCCCTCGACCACAAATCCGAGTTATTCCCTGTGGCATTGACTTAGATCTATTCACGCCACTGGATCAAGATCGTTGCCGTCAACAGTTAGGATGGGCGCAAGGCTCTTTTCATGTCATCTTTCAAGCGACAGGAGATCCGGTCAAGCGACCTGAGCTCGCCTTGGCGGCAATAGACCGCTTAAGGGATCAAGGAGTCAACGTTGAACTCCATTTTCTTAGGGGTGTCGAATATGAGCAAGTCCCAGTCTGGCTTAA
>BQXA01000011.1:0-116834 GCA_036984345.1 Nitrospira sp.
GGGCTGCTGATCTTCTGGTTGATCTTCCTCCTCTTCGGGATCACCGGCACCGATATGCTCGGACTCCCGACTCTCTCGGCCACACTGACCGACCTCGCCCACTACCTTCCGAAGGTGGGACTCGCCGTCTTGATCATCCTCCTGGGGATGATGGCCGCGAGCTATATCAAAGACCTGATCAGCTTGGCTTGCGCGTCGGCCGGTATTTCTCAAGGGACAATCGTGGCACAAACGTTCTATGTCGCCGCGATCCTCGTTGTCTTTGTAACGGCGGTCAATGAGCTGGGGATCGATACCACCCTCTCAAACAGCACGCTCATGATCGGCTTCGGAGGTCTCATCGCAGGTGCAGCCCTGTCCTTCGGACTCGGCGCCCGTGTCACCGTGGCCAACCTGATCGCCTCCCACTATCTCCAACCGATCTTTCGAGTCGGGCAAACGATTCGGGTCGGCGACATTCATGGAACGATTGTGGCCTTGACTCCCATCGCGATCGTGTTGGAGACACCGGACGGCCGAGTCTTCGTCCCGGCATCGCGATTCCAGGAATCGAGCGCGACGATCGAGAAGTCTGTCTGACGATGGACGCAGAATCCCGATTGACCCTGGCCTACCTCCAATCTCATCCACTGGAAGTTTCCAGGCAGCTCGAATCGTGGCCCCCGGCTGATGTAGCCACGATCATGACCCCATATGCTCCACAGGACATCGCGGGCGTCCTCGAACACATTTCACCGTCGCAGGCAGCTCGAATTCTCGAACATCTCGCCCTCGATAAGACAGCCGACGTTGTGACGCTCCTTCCGACCGCCCCGGCGGTCGGGATCTTGCGGCAATGCAACCCCTCTGTCCTGAAGGAGGTATTTGCGCGTGTCGACCAATCTGTGGGTCCGAGCCTTCGGCTCAGTATGACCTATCCCGATGGGACCGCCGCCAGCCTGGCAGATCCCCGAGTGGCGATTCTACCTCCCGACATCACCGTTTCGACGGCCTTAGAACGTATCAAGCGCGATGCGGCCCACGCGACGTACTATCACTATGTCGTCAAGCGCGACGGACTCCTTGCCGGCTTGGTGACCACGAAGGAACTCCTAGCCGCGTCGCCGAACCAGCTTATCGCCACGATCATGAATGGGCACATTGCGACGGTCGCTGCAGAGGCGACCGAGGGGGAATTACTTCAAAACCCACATTGGCGTCTTTACCACACTTTGCCGGTCGTCGATCGACAGGGATACTTTCTCGGCGCATTGCGCTACAGAACCTTACGTCGCGTCGAAGCGCAGTTCGAGGTGAAACCGACGGCGGGACCGCTCCCACAGGCCTTGGTGCAGATGTGGGAGGCCTACGCCATGATCGGTCTCCATATCATGACCGATCTCGCCCAGGCGGTCGATGCGAGTGTTTCGGAACAGATGCCAACGCTCCCGAAGGAGATCAAGGAAACCGATGTCACTTCCAAGGAAGCTCCATGAAACGTTCATCATCGACCATCCCGCAGAGGCAGGGCCGCTCCTGGATTCCTTCGAGATCGGCGAAGTCGTCCGGCTGATCGAATCCATTCCGCCGAATTCAATCGCAGTTCTCCTCTCGTCCATGAATCCCGCCGTCGCTTCGGAAATTTTGGCGGCACTGCCCGAGGAGCTGGCGATTCAGGTCGTGCGCGAGACCTCCCCCGGAGACGCGGCAGGATTGCTGGCGCGATTGGAACGAGACCGACGAAAGGCAATCATCCGGCGGCTCGCCCGCCCGCTTGCGAAAGAGATTGGCCTGTTCATGGAGTATCCGGCCGAATCGGTCGGCAGCCTGATGGATGCGGGAGTATTCGCATTGTCCGAGGACCTCACGGTCGAAGACGCCGTGACACAGGTACGGATCAGGGCGCCCAAAGACTTGCACGACATCTACGTCATCGACCGCCGCCGCTATCTCGTCGGCATGTTCTCGGTTCGAGACCTGCTGCTGCTCAATCCGGCGGAGCGGTTGCAGTCCGTCATGCGGCACGACGTACCGGCCATTCACCCCATGGAGAATCGCGAAGAAATCGTCGACCTCTTCGCGGGGCGGCGGTTGCTGACCATTCCCGTCGTGGATCTCGATGGACGATTGCTGGGGGTGATTAAGAACGAGGATATCGTCAAGGCCAGCCAAGAGGACGCCACCGCCGACCTTCAGACGATGGTCGGGGCCAGCAAAGACGAGCGGGCTCTTTCGCCTCTCTTGTTTTCGGTTCAGAAACGGTTGGGTTGGCTGCAGGTCAACTTGGTCACCGCCTTTCTCGCCGCGTTCGTGGTCGGGATGTTCGTGGACGTCATCGCGCAATTCACCGCCCTCGCGGTCTTGCTGCCGGTCGCGGCCGGTCAATCAGGCAACACCGGCGCGCAATCCTGGCGGTCGTCGTGGACTCGCCCTCCGAGACATCAGACCGACCCAATGGTTCCGGGTCGTGACGAAAGAATTCGGCGTGGCGTTGCTGAACGGCCTTGCGGTGGCGGCAACCACTTGCGCCGCAGTCTACTGGTGGAGCGGCTCTGCAGGTCTCACGATGGTGATCGGGATTTCTATGGTGACATCGATGTGCATCGCAGGCTTCTCCGGCGCCGTCATTCCCATCATCCTGAGATCACTGAACCAGGATCCTGCACAATCATCCTCGATCATTCTAACGACTCGTCACCGATGTCGTCGGGTTTTTCAGTTTTCTTGGGCTGGCGACCCTCTTCGCTCATCTCCTTGTGTGAGCGCTGCGCGAACCTCAAGGGTTGCGGGACCGTCGACATCAGCCACTTTGATTTTTTCGTGACCGCTGGACAATGCCTCGCAATAACCGGCCCAAGAGGTCCGCGCCGGTAATCAAACGAGGCTGTGCGACCCATAAGAGGACCGTGTCATAGCTGATGATATGGTCACCGGGTGAGTCCGGATCGTAGGTGAGCTGTGCCAAAACCTTCCCAAGCGGTTCCTGTCGATTTCGTACGATCACAGGCCGATGGCAATAGGCATGGGGGTCCGTATGCTGTCCGACAAAGAAAGCGTGGCGAAGAAAGCCGTCGGCGTCCATGATGCAACAGGGGTCGTCGTGTTCGTCCGTGATGACGACCCACGCCTTATCGGATGCATTAACTTGACGAAGGAATGGGTCGTCCGGTGATAGCTGAAAATCCGGAAATATCGGGACTCCCTCGCGAACAGGAAGCCGGATGATGCTGCTCGGGTCAACCGGCACTCCTTCCTGATCGACCGGAATATCATCGATGGTCAAGAAATTGAGCGCCCCGATCGCTTCGATTCGGCCGACTTCCGACTTCTCGTCCTCCATATGACGGCGCAGCAACTCCTTGAGCTCCGCCTCTCGAAGGTAGGCGATCGCTTCCTTCCCCAGCCACACATCCAACAGCATGGCTGAAGGTTTGACGACCGGGAACAAGATGAGACGGTACACCCCTAACCATTTCGAGAAGAGGGCCGCCATCCGGACTGCCCGTCTGGAAAAATAGGCTTGTGGAATAATTTCCCCAAAAATCGTGATAAAGAAAGTGGAGAACAGGAATGCGGTGACGCCGGCCATGACCGAATTCGAAAGCAGCGTGAGCAGGACGTTGATCCCGACGTTGCCCCAGAGAATCGTAGCGAGGATATCATTGGGGTGCTCGCGCAGTCGCAATACTTTTTGCGCGTCGTAATTTCCGCTCGCCGCTTCCGCCTCCAAACGCAGTCGACCGAGACTGAACACTGCCAGATTCAAACCCGACATCAAAGCCGATTGACTGAGACAGACGAGGATGCCGATCCAGGTTATGACATGACTTGCCATACGGCTCTCTCTCCACAACCAATACGCATGGGAAGCACACTGGGTGCTACAGGGGATGGTGATGGTCAGCGCACGACCTCTATGGGCCGGCCCGCTCACTCGGCCTTTAGTGAAGCCCCAATCGTTGGCCTGTTTCGGTATTGAACAGATGGAGTGTCGCTCGTGGTGCTGAGACGGCGACACGATCCCCAATCCTTGGGGTAAACCCTGTCCGTGCGGACCCGATGACGGTAATCCCCTCGTTGTGGCCTTGAAGCTCAACCGTGACCCACAAGGTCGGCCCGGACGGTTCGGTGAGACGAACGACACCGAGTCCTCCGACGTTGTCTCCTGCATCATGTACAGGCCCCACGCTGATGTCCTCCGGTCTAAGCCCCACGGTCACCATCTGCTCTTGGTCGCCGGCCGGTGCATCCGGAGGCCTCATAAGATGCAGTGGCCCAGCTTGGAGGTGGTCCATTCCTAGCTGCGCAGAGAGCAAGTTCATCGGGGGATACCCCATAAAACCTGCGACGAAGAGATTGGCGGGGGCGGCATAGATATCGTGAGGCCGTCCGATCTGCTGAACCCGGCCTTGATTGAGGGCTGCCAACCGGTCACCCAAGGTCATGGCTTCCGTTTGATCATGGGTCACATAAATCGTCGTGACCTTCAGTTCCTTGTGGAGGCGAAGCAACTCCGCACGCATGGACGCGCGCAATTGCGCATCGAGGTTGGACAGCGGCTCGTCCAAGAGAAACAAGCGAGGCTTCCTGATGAGGGCTCGCCCCAGGGCGACCCGTTGCCGTTGCCCGCCGGAGAGTTCCCGAGGTCGTCGATCCAGCAATGCCGAGAGCCCAAGGAACCCCGCCACCCGTTCCACTTCTTCATCGATGCGCTTGCGATCGAGGCGTTTGGCGCGGGGAACCACGGTCAGTGGAAAGGCCATATTTTCACGCACGGTCATATGTGGGTACAACGCGTAGCTCTGAAATACCAACGCCACGTCGCGCTCCCGCGGCTCCAAGTCGGTCACATCGATCCCGTCGAATAGAATACGACCGGCGGTCGGTTGATCAAGACCGGCAAGGAGGCTCAGCAATGTCGATTTACCACAGCCGGAGGGGCCCACTAGCACGAAGAACTCCCCATCCTGTACCGTCAGCGTGAGCGGAGGAAGAATGGTTTTTTGTCCGATCCGTTTTTCAATCGATTCTATCCGGACTTCCGCCATGCCTTATCCTTTCACACTGCCGGCTGTCAGGCCGGCAATGATGTGGCGTTGAAATGTCAGCGCGAGACCGGCGACCGGAAGGGTCACCACCAGAGAGGCAGCAGCCAAGTCGCCCCAAGGGATTTCGTACAGTCCTGGGAACAGTGCGACGGCAACCGGTGCGGTGCGAGTGCTATCGCTGGCGGTCAGCGTCAGGGCAAACATGAATTCGTTCCAGGAATAAATAAAGACCAAGAGCGACGCAACAGCGAGTCCCGGTCGTGCAAGGGGAAACATCACCGTCAGCAACGCCTGCAGCGGTGTACAGCCGTCGATACGCGCAGCCTGGTAGAGTTCCTTGGGAAGCTGCTGAAAGAAGCTCGTCAGCAGCCATACGGCGAGCGGCAGTGAATAAACCGCATGGGTCAATCCCACGGCGACGAGGGTATCCCTCAACCCCAACTCTCTCATGAGGAGGTATAAGGGACTGATGACCGCGATAGGCGGAAACATCGACGTGACGAGGGCCACCCCAAGTATGACCGACTTGCCGGCAATCGGGAGCCGTGCGAGCGCAAAGGCACAAAATGCACCCACCACGATGGCGGTCACTGTCGCACTTGCGGCCACGATCAGGCTGTTCGCGAGCGACCGTGGCAGTGACGATTTGAGTAAGACCCGATCATAGTGCACGCCCGTCACGTGCTCTGGGATGAGAGGAGGCAGGCGCACGAGATCCTGATCCAGCTTGATCGATGTGACCGCCTGCCAGAGCACCGGTCCGAGACAGAACAGCCCGACAACTAAAAGCACACCGACCGAAAGGCCACGAGCCCGAAGCCCGTTCATCATGGGCGACCCGGCCTGATCGTTATGACGATCCATCAGCCCCCCCCTGCACATGCCGGCGGAGCAGCGTCAGGTACAACATCGAAAGGAGTGCGGCGAGCACAAACATCGCCGTGGCCAGAGCGGATCCATATCCGAACTGCAAGGTTTGGAACAGCGTCTTGTACGCATAGATCGACAGGGTCTCCGTGCTGTTACCCGGGCCTCCACCCGTGAGCACAAAGACCGCATCGAACACCCGGACCGCGTCCATCGTCCGGAAGACCAGCACGATGACGACGACAGGCATCAGAAGTGGCAGGGTAATCCGACGAAATTGTTCCCACGCTCCAGCCCCATCAACTCGCGCTGCCGCATAGAGTTCCTGCGGGACGGTCTTCAATCCGGCCAGAAGCAACAGCGCCGCGAACGGCGTGGTTTTCCACACATCCATCACCACCGCCGCATGGATCGCCCAATCGGGATCTGCCAGCCAATCGATGGGCCCTTCGGTCATCCCGGCGGTCGAGAGCAGATAATTGAGCAAGCCGTAGTCCGGTTGATAGAGCCAGGCCCAGATCTGAGCGGACACGACAGTCGGAATCGCCCACGGAAGAATGATCATGACATGGGCCCACCGAAGTCCTTTGCCCGCTCCGTTCGACAAACGGTTCAGGAGCAGGGCAAATCCGAAACCCAACAACAACTCGGCCGATACGGAAAGGGCCGTGAAATACAACGTCGTCCGGCAGGCGGCCCAGAACCGGTCATCCCCCCACAATTGGAGATAGTTCCTGGCGCCGACAAATTCATCGATTCCAAAGATCGGCAACTGCTGACGCAGACTGAGCCACAAGGCCGCGGCAATCGGAGCGAGCGCGATCAGACTCACGAGCACGAACGCAGGACCGGCGAATACATATCCCCATGCGCGCTCGGACAAACGGATCATCCGGTGGCCCTCTTTCTCTCCGCGAGCGACTGATCGCTCTTCATCGTTCCCCCGCGGCCATTACGCGTTGGTCACCCATGATCTGATCGACTCGGCGTCTGATGGCCTCCAGGGCATCTTTCGGCGACTTTCGCCCCACGACGACCGCGCTGACTTCCGGCTGTACCGCCTGAGAAATGAGAAGATAATATGGTGTGACCGGACGCGGCCTGGCTTCCAACAGGATCGGATGGAGATCCTTCAAGAGAGGGCGCACCTCAAGCAACGACTCATCAGCGTAAAGGGCTCGACGAACCGGGTTATACCCCAGCTCCACTGCGACCTTCCGTTGCGTCTCAGGAGAGGTCAAGAATGTGATTAGCTTGCCTACCATCTCTTGATGGGTGGAACTCCTCGGGATGGCGAGCATCCACCCTCCAAGAACCGGCGCACTGGCAAATCCGGAAAAGGCCGGCAGAGAAACGACTCCCACCTTCCCGCGAACCGGCGAGCCCTCCTGCTGCAGCAGGGACCAGGCATAGGGCCAATTTCGCATGAACAGCGCGTGGCCTTCACCGAACATCCACCGCGTGGATTCTTCATCGGCCATGCTGGTGGACAGCGGGGTAATACCATGCGTCGAGATGGTCTCTCGCAAGAAACGCAGGCCGGATTCCGCACGGTCTCGATCGCCCCTCCAGAGATCCGTTCCGTTACTCCGGAGCACCTCGAGCGTGACGCACATCAGACCTTCGTATTGTTTCCCCTGCCACACAAATCCGGCTAAGCGAGAGTCCCGTTCGGCATCCAGAATCAGCTTGGCGGTCTGAGCAAGCTCAGGCCATGTGCGGGGCGGTTCAAGGCCGTGACGATCCAACAAATCACGCCGGTAATAGAGAACCCCTGCGTCGACGTACCACGGCACCGCATACAGGCGGCCATTGAAGGTCGCGGCCTCGATCGGACCAGGGAAGAACTCCTCCTGCTCAGCCGGAGTCAGGAGTCCGTCCAGCGGGGCAATCCATCCGGCCTTGGCGAATTCCTGCGCCCAAATCGTGTCGATCCCCAGCAAATCGAACGGAGCCTTTCCTCCGTCCAAATTCATGGCATAGTATTGATGTTGTCGATCCGAATCGGACGGTAAGAGCTCTTCTCGAACCGTGACTCCTTCATGCTGTCGTTCAAAATCTCTCAGCAGGTCGGACAGCACCCGGCCATCACCGGATAATTTCCCATGCTTGAACACGAGAACGGTAGCCGCTCGATCCGTCCCTTCTCCGTTCTGCGTGCACCCAATCGCCGTCGCCAACCAGAGTAAGAGGAACACCCCAATCATCATAGATGTCGCAGATCGTCCGGAGCGCGATCACGCCCTCGACTCCAGAACGTCCGCTCAAGATAGTCCTTGGCCAAATCCTTGGCCCCGAGTCCGAACGCCAAACAGGTGGCGAACACAATGCCTCCAAAGGTAATCCCGAAGCCCACCAGGACCACGCTTGCCGCGATACCCAATTCCTCGGCTGCCATGGCCAACGCAAAGAGTTGGATGCCCCAACGCGACATATTCGCAAACAACCGTGCCGGCGGCAGCCCGGCATTCACGCCTGCGATCAGCACGCCCTGTGCGATGAAATTGGAAAGCAGGTATCCGCTGACCAAGATCAATCCTGCGACCAACGCGTGAGGAATATACGCCAAGAGCGAATTGGCAAACTGGTTGATCGGCTGGAGATTCAACGCCCCCAACCCGGCGATCACGGAAAAGGCAACGACAGCCCAATAAACGGCCTGCCCGACGATATGGGAGGGATCGGCCTTCACGCCCCCGCGCAGGAGTGCAGCATTGATCTCAAGCCGATCGCACAGATGGTCGAGACGCACCACACGCAAGAGGCGCTCGACCACATGGGCCAACACACGAGCCACCAGGAAACCCACCCCGATGATGATGAGCATGGCCAACACATTCGGTAATACATCCAAGACCTGCCGGCCTAGTTGCTCCAATGGCGCAAGGAGCGCAGTGTGAAAAAAGTCTGTCGGCATACGTACCTCCCCCCATTCTCCGCCGGCACTCTCACTTATGCTTGCGGTTCAGGGTTCCACCGTTCGACCAAGTAAGATTTCTTCGACTCGAACACGTCGCAAAGTTGTTCGACCCGCCTTTCGGCCTCCTTCGTCGTCAGCGCCTGTGTTTCCAACACAAAGGTCGCCGTCCGCCCAAGATAGAGCGGCGTCAAGGCTTTCAGTAAATGCTCTCGAGCCATGCGATGTTCACGGTACGCCAGCGCGGCTTCAAATACCACACGAACCCACAGGTCATCGGAAATTCGAAAATCCGAGGCAGCAGTCGCTCCCGCCGCCGTTAGTTCTCCCACAATCTCCTTGCCCAGCGCCTGTTCCCAAATGGGTGTCAGATCGGCCAGGCCTTGTTGAAACACAGCGATCATGCGCTCCACATTGACGTTGACGGGCTCGACACCCACCTCATACTGAAAGCCAAAGAGCTTGACCGCCTTCGACCCTTGCACCGTTGCCCAGACACTATGGTGGGACTCCATCAAGGCAAAGACCGCACCTAACACTTGCATGAGCATGCCGGCCAAATCAGCGGCCGGATCCTTTGGATTATGAATCTTCGCCCCGAGAAAACTTTGGCAGACCCGGGCACCGCTCGCGATGGCTTCCGTGGTCATCCAAATATCGATCCCAAATCGTGCCACATCCGACTCCCAGACATGTTGATCCAGATAATGTTCGGACAGATGTCCGGCAAATCCGAAATCACCCCCGATCGGCTGCCTGATCCGTTGGCCATAGAGCGTCCGTGTAAGTGGATAGACGATACTGTTCGTAATCGTGCCGTCATACTTATGACGCAGATAATAGGGAGCCACGTAGTCGTAATGATCGTCGAGGATCGGACGCAGCAACAACTCGATCCACTCCGGTGTGATGCTTCGTAGATCCGAATCCACGACGGCACAGGCCCTGGCATTCAACCGCCGCGCGATCTCGAAAATCGTTCGGAACGCACTCCCCTTACCGGGAATCCCATGATAGGGTGTGATGATCTTCTGAAGCTGGCTCTGTTGATCACTGATAAGCAATCCGTCGTAATCGATGACCGCTCTCGAGACCGCCTCGGCTGTCCCATCTGACGAGCCTCCGTCGGAGTTCACCAACACGGCCCGATGCTTGGGACGATGCTTGGGAAAATATTTCGCGAGCCCGACACTCACGGCACGGACCACATGCTCAATGGTATCGGCGTTGTTGTAACTCGGAATGCCGACCAGTATGTCTACGCTGCCGATCGCATCCAGGGAAGCCTCGGTTTCACCCGTCAACGCGACGGATGGTTTGCTTACTTCGGAGCTTGGCGTGGTTCTTTCGTCGGGTCCCACTGATGGTCCTCCTCCACGGCTCGCACGAGACGATCAAAGACATCCGGAACCGCTGCGGCCACGCGACTCCAGTTTGAAATCATCGGATCTTTCTGAAAGACCTCCGATGCGAGCCTGATGCCTTTGAGAAACGTCTCGACGGCAGTCCGCTCCGCATGTCGATCGAACTTCAGACTGTTGATCGCCGCACTGTCTTCATACCGACGGATGGCCTCCTCGGCGATACGAAGATACGTGGCCCGCAAGGTCTTGAGCTCCGGATCACCGAGCACCAACCCTTCGCTGGCCAGATGGCGGAACAGAGATTTCGCGATATCCACCGTCATCTTGAGCAATCCCTTTTCCGGATCGTCCGAAGACAATGCTTGATGTTTGTGCTCATACGCATCGGCGATGTCGGCCTGGCACACACGGCGCAAGGCGCAGTTGCGGTACACTTCCGCCAGAATACCGACCTCCAATCCCCAGTCTCCTGGGATACGATTGACCCAGGCCAGATCGCGAACCATCGCAAATTCTCCTGCCAGGGGGTACCGAAAACTGTCCAGAAAAGTCAACAAGTTATGGCTCCCAACGAGTTGCTGCAAGGAACGTATGAGCGGAGTGATGAACAACCTGGTGACACGCCCATGCAGCTGGTCCGTGACACGGCTGTAATAGCCCTTACAAAACTCATAGCCGAGATTCGGGTTGCCGAGCGGATAACAGAGCCGGGCCAGATATTCTCGGTGGTAGCTCACAATATCGCAATCATGCAGCACAATGACCTGGCTTTGCTGCCGGGCCAAGACATAGCCGAATGCGAGCCAGCAGGATTGGCCCTTTCCGGGCAACCCCACATCAACCTCCCGTTCGACCAAGGTCTTGAGGATGTCTTGTACCGGAGCCCCATCCACCCAAACGAGTCGCACATGTTGCGGAAGGACCTTGAAATAGTCTTTTGCACGCCGAAATTCGAGGGCCGATGCATGCCCGAGCGCGACGACGATCTCATTCAGATATTTGACTCGCTTCAGTTCATCAACGATGCCGGCTAGGGCCGGACCTTCGAGTTCCGAATAGAGGCACGGCAAGACCAATGCGATCGGGTTGACATGGCGATACTGCTCGAGTTCCCGCTCCAGCTGTTCCAGGTTGGACGATCCGAGGCGATGCAGAACACTCACCACCCCGTTCTGGAAGAAATCCGACATGATGATACTCCTCCCGAATTCAGCGCGGCGATCGCTCCGCTGTCTCTACGTTGCGTCCGCCGCAGCCAGATAAGGCCCCAGCATCGCACAGATGAGCGATGAATCCCAGATGGAAATTCATGAATTGTTGTGGCATGGATGGGGCATGCCTCCATTGCAGCGAGGTCATGAACAGCCTCCACTGTTCCCGCTTTCGCACGCCGTGAGGTTCGTTTAGGATTGAACCCGCTGCACTCGGTCCAGGATGTATCCGGAGGAATGATGATTCGATCAGACGCATTGACCGTCAAAGGAGACTCGGGGACCATGGTCATCTTCACAGACTTGGACGGCACCCTCCTTGACAGTTCAACCTACTCGTTCGAAGCTGCGCGGGAAGCATTGGATCAGCTTCATACCCGTTCGATCCCCCTTGTAGTTGTCTCAAGCAAAACCCAGGCGGAAATTGAGCCCCTACGGACCCGCCTCGGCAATGAACACCCGTTTATCGTCGAGAACGGAGGTGCCGTGGTGATTCCATTATCCTACTTCCCGTTCCAACTCCCTGCTGCAACGAATCATAACCAGTATGTTCTTGTCGAACTGGGCACCTCCTATGCTGTCCTTCGCCAGGCTCTGAAGGAAATTGAACAAGAACTCGGGGTGGAGCTGAGAGGATATGGGGATATGTCCCTCGACGAGGTCGTCAGACGGACAGGGCTTTCTCGGCCGGACGCACAACTGGCCATGCAACGTCACTATGATGAGCCGTTCGTGGTGGAGGATGAGCAGTGCCCATTGGAAACACTCACACACGCCATCACAGCCCGTGGCCTGCGCTGGACCAAGGGAGATCGCTTTCATCACTTGATGGGCGTTCAGGACAAGGGTCAAGCCGTGCACTATCTCATCGACTGCTACCGCCGTCTGTCCCACCATGATCCAGACAGGCTCATCGCGGTCGGAATTGGAAACAGCCTGAACGATCTCCCGATGCTTCAAGCCGTGGAGCGACCCATCCTTGTTCAACAACCTAACGGCTTGTACGAGACAGCCATCATGCTTCCCAAGCTGATCCTCGCGCCAGGTCCAGGCCCTCTCGGGTGGAATCGGGCCGTCCTGTCCTTGTTAGGATGAGATTCGTTGGAGCAGACCTATATTTACAGGGCTTGCGACGCAAGGACTCCGGAATCGCCTCTCATCCTAGGCTACAGGTCCCGAGCCGCGTTGCTCATGTGCCGAACCGCTGCCGTCATACTCCAGAGTTCGGTGCTTCGTACACTAAGCCACGAGGCCGACATCACTACGGTGCAGCGATACTTTGTTTTTCCAACGTCGGCACGATTTGATTCTGTACGTCCTCGGTAATCGTGTATCGAACATAGGCATTCTCAACCATTTGATTGGCATAGAGCCGACCGGTCGGAGCCTCGACCGTCAGATTCACGCTCGTCTGCTTTTTCGGTTCAATCGTGATCGTCTGCTCGATCTCGTCCCTGATGTACGGGTGCCAGACTTTCACCTTGTAGGTGCCGGGTGGAATGTCGGTGAACTCAAACCGTCCCTCGTCGTCGACCACAGCATAATAGGGATGGTCGGCAACCAATGCCCAGCTTTCCATATAGGGATGGAAGCCACATTGCATCGTAAAAATCTTTCGGTCTCTCGTCATCTTGACCGATTGAGTCACGGTGGCCCCTTCGTAGTGCTTGTGGAAATTTGCGCTCAACCCGGCCTCACGAGGATATCGTTTGCTGATCGGCAACGGCACATTAAATAAGACGCGAGGCCCCAGATTCGAGGTCTCATAGGCTTGAATATCGTGAAAGGCAGGATCCATGTTGACGACGACGACATCGTGGAGATTGCGCACGACGTTGATAAACGGCATAAAGCGACAGTCCACGGCTTCGATTCTCGGAGGTGTATACTCACCGAAAGACTTTCCCTTTTCGATCCCGTCAAGATACACGACAACGTTACGAAGCTCCCCCTTTGAGCCGACGTCAAAAGGCTGCAGCAATCTCCAACCTCGCCCATCGGAAATCCGCCCACAATAGACCGGATCCGGCACGGTGGTGAGATTGTACCCCTTCGGCATCGGCACTTTGCCGTCGAGATTGACAGCCCCCGAGAGCGATCCGCTCTCGGAAAGAGAAATCTCCTCATAAGCCTCAATGTCCGGTACCGAGCCAAGACTGATCCCAAAGGCACAGGCGACGATCACAATTTGGCGCACGAGCGTCCTCATCGCTTCCTCCTTACACCATGTTGACAATAGGTCTCCCTTACATCATCCGGCCTCGTCCAGATGAATAATTGCCGTCGGACTCATTGAATGGAAGGGGTCGGTGATATCCGTCCACACATTGTATCGGACCGTACGAGCGTGCAGAAAACAGACGCTGACAAAATCCCCTGCTGCAATCGGGATCATATCCTTAATTGTCCCAAACCATGTCTTGAACCCCTTGTCGCAGCGTGCCTCCTCGATCGGTTTCACCCCGAGCAATCCAAGATGAATCGGCACCGCGAGTTGATTATGCCACCGGATTTCTTCTCCCACCGCAGCATACAGCTCAAGAGGCGTAATCGAATCCTGGCCGTTGATATAGATGTCATGAACTCGCGTGGGCGTGTCCGCTTTTGAAAATACACTGCAGCCGATCAGTATGACCAAGATGAAGAGGAGACCGCCTAGGCTTGTATCTTTCAACATATGTATGTCCTTGTCCGCACATCTATCGCGCGCAGACTTGATGGCCACAACGACATCCGTTCACCGCGTGGCCGAAACGGATTCTTTCCCCCCTGCATCCACGATGCCGGGTGCACAGTGCCGACTATCGTTTCACAAGGAGCAGAGAAACTCAGCGGACTCGCGGAGGATCATAGCCATGTCGAAGGGAAACGTTATGCAAGACGCTCTGCCCTTGAAAAGAGGTGCGAATACGGCATTCGACAGCGTTCAATGTTCGCCAGACAACAAGCCGTGACCCGCTCCCTGAATTTGTACACACACAACCTATTTATAGTGTCAGCCGACTGCTTATGCAACACTATACCAGATCGCTCGCTTCACCCAGCCGAATGGATCCCCACACGAAACCTGGCTACTAGACAGCAGCAATATTTGGAAAAGGTCGTGGGAGGTTGATCCAACCCTCCAGGACCGGTCCCCCATCGATCGACACCACCAGACGACTTCCACCCGGTTCGCAACTCACCCCTCGAGACCTTCAGGACCGTCGCCACAGTTTCACCGCTTCCATGACGGCAAACGGGAGCATACCGGTGGCCCCCATCAGCACCCAATCCTCGATCGGTAGTGCGGCAACCTTAAAAATCGACGCCACCGGTGGAATAGTCAATACGGCGACTTGGATGCCAAGCGAAAGCCCAAAGGCAAGGAGCAACGGACGATTCGTTCCCACGCCGACTTGAAACAGGGACCAGCGATCGCTTCGGCAGTTGAACGCGTGCACCAACTGATTGATCACCAGTACCGTGAACGCAACGGTCCTCGCTTGTTCAACATCCTGGTGGAGACCGTACAGACTATAGGTGAACGCGCCCAAGGCGACCGCACTCAACATCAACCCTTCGAGGCCAATCGCTACCAATCTGGCCCGGTCCAACAATCGTGCATCCGGCCTTCGTGGACGACGCTTCATCAAGTCCGGAGCCTTTGGGTCAACCGCCAAGGCCAGGGCAGGAAACCCATCCGTCACCAGATTCATCCAGAGAATTTGGATCGGAAGCAACGGAAGCGGCAATCCCAACAGCGTGGCAAACAGCATCACCAGCACCTCACTCACGTTACACGACAGCAGGAAATGCACGGTCTTCCTGATGTTATCGAAGATTCCGCGGCCTTCCTCGACCGCAGCGGCAATGGACGCGAAGTTATCGTCCGTGACGACCATATCGGACGCTTCTTTCGTGACATCGGTTCCCGTGATCCCCATCGCCACCCCGATGTCAGCCGCCTTCACCGCCGGGGCATCATTCACACCGTCACCCGTCATCGCCACGATCGCGCCGCCGGACTTCCAGGCCTTGACGATTCGGAGCTTATGTTCCGCCGACACGCGTGCATAGACCGAAAATTGGTCGACCTGTTTCCTCAATGCTTCCTCAGAGAGGCGATCCAGCTCCATTCCCGTCAACGCTTGCACCGTCCCAGTCCGCGATCCCAATTCTTCTGCGATCGCAACGGCCGTCTCCTTATGATCCCCCGTGATCATCACGGTCTTGATCCCGGCATCATGGCAGGCTTGCACGGCGACCTTCGCCTCAGGTCTCAGTGGATCCTTCATGGCGGCCAGTCCAAGAAAGACCAGCTGTTGTTCAAGCTCCGACGAGTGGTACGAGTCAGATTCCTCGGACAATCGGCGGTATGCGAGGCCCAACACACGAAGGGCATGATGGGCGAACTGCGCATTCGCATCCAGGATCGCGGCGCGGGTGGAGTCCGAAAGAGGTTCGATCGTCCCATTGGCCCCAAGGCGATGGGTGCATCTGGCGAGGAGGACATCGGGGGCACCCTTGACATAGGCAACGGGAGCGTCCGACGATCGCCGCACGATCGTCATCATCTTGCGCTCAGGATCGAACGGAATCTCTCCAAGAAAATGGTGCCTTGGCTCAAGTTCTTCCATCCGAAGTCCGGCCTTGGCAGCCGCAACGAGGAGAGCTCCCTCTGTCGGATCACCCAGAATCCTCCAACTCCCTTCCTCCTGCTTAAGTGTCGCACCGTTGCACAACACGGCGGCGGTTAAGAGATCGCGGACCCCCGCCGTGAGGGATGAGGGCCCCATCGCGTCACCCTTCACGTCTGACACTTCACGAATTTCGCCTACCGGCTCATACCCGTCTCCGGTCACGTCACATACCTGACCCCCCACAAAGATCTTTGTCACCGTCATTTCGTTTTTCGTGAGTGTGCCGGTCTTATCGGAACAAATCACGGTCGCGGAGCCCAGCGTTTCCACAGCCGGTAACTTGCGGATGAGGGCGTTGCGCTGGACCATTCTCGTCACACCCAGCGCCAGGGTAATCGTCACCACCGCCGGCAATCCCTCCGGCACGGCCGCGACAGCCAAACTGACGGAGGTGAGGAACATGGTCACCACCAGCTCTCCTCGCAAGTACCCTAAAAGGAACACAACGCTCACCACTCCCAGCGCCAGCCACAACAAGGTGTAGCCGAATTGCTCAAGCCGCCGCTGGAGAGGCGTCTCCGTCCGCTCCGCTTCTGCCGCCTTCTGAATCATGGTGGCGATGTGCCCCAGTTCGGTTCTCAACCCCGTGGCCGTCACCACCCCACGAGCCTTGCCGGATACGGCTACCGTGCCCATGAAGACCATATTGGATCGATCGGCCAGAGGAACGTCTGGACGATCGATCACCTGTGCCCCCTTCTGCACCGGTGTGGATTCACCGGTAAGCGAGGCTTCTTGTGTATGAAAGTTCGTCGTATAGACCAACCTGGCATCCGCCGGAATGCGGTCTCCCGCTTCCAATAAGACCACATCACCCGACACGACTTCTCGTGCCGGAATCATGAGCAGCGTTCTGTCACGTACAACTCTCGCTGTGGCAATCGACATGCGCCGCAACGCAGCTAAGGACCGTTCCGCACGGAATTCCTGCACGAATCCAAGGATGCCGTTCAACAACACAATGGCCAAAATCGCCGCAGAGTCGACCCAGTCTTCTAATAACCCGGACACGACTGCCGCACCGATCAGCACCCACACGATGACGCTGGTGAACTGAGACAGGAATAATGAGAGAAGCGATGGGGGAGGGTTTTCCGGCAGTTCATTGGCACCATGACTATCCAGGCGCCGCCGGGCCTCCTCGGCGGCAAGACCATGGTCGGTATCGACCTCCATATGCCGAGCGAGGTCTGCTGCGGAGAACCGCCAGGTCTTCGCATTTGGCTCATCCTTTGCTGGCTGTGGTGTGCTCGATGGAATCATTGAAAGAGGAGCCAGAGTCCAAGACAGTAGCCCAAAATAATGACGAAACTGTCCGGCTCGATCAGCATATAGCGTTTCTCAACCCGATAAATGATGCCCATCAGCGCCGTGCTCATCAACAGGATGCTCCAAAGAGCGGTCATCGCGTGGGCGTCCGACACCGCATTGAGCAATGGGCCGTTTCGATAGGCGGCATCCACGAAAAAGAAGGCCGCCATATTGAAGGCATTGCTCCCGAACAGATTGCCGACTGCCAGATCAAAGGCCCCGAGGCGCACCGCAGCAAACGCCGTGACGAGTTCGGGAAGCGACGTCGTAATGGCCACAAGCGATGTCCCGATGAACGTCGCAGAAACACCGGATCGTTCGGCGATCTCGTTCGCGGAGCTGGCGAGAAAGGGCGCGGCGATCAAAAGGCCGAGTGCAGCGAATCCAAAGCCGAGTGCGGCTCGTTTCAGTCCATCGCGCGTGCTTGGTCCCTGATCCTCCTCACGCGCTTGGCCCTCCACGACTTTTTCTTGCTCACGCTGACGCCGTTTGACGGACTCCTGCCTAAAAATGACACGCATGCCGAGGATATAGATCACCAGTAGGAGCATGCTGCCAGACCCGATGCCGACATGTTTGATATCCTGTCCGAGGAGGATGAAAAACGCCGCCAGTCCAGTCAAAAACATCGCCAATCCGGCGCTCAAGGCATGTTCGAAGGCCGCCTGTTGCCAGACCCGTTTCTGCCGGTGCATCAAATCGATGAGTCCAAGCGTCAGCATATTCGTCATACAAGCGCCGAACAAATCACCGGCCGCGAGATCCGGCGCATCGAGAAGACTCGCGCTGACGGTCGTAAACACTTCCGGTAACGACGTGGCCCCCGCCATCATCACCACACCGATCCAGAGTCCGCCTAACCCTGTCAAATCCGCGATCTGGTCCCCGTATCGGGACAGTTTCGTGCCGGCGTAAACGATGACGGCGGCGCTCCCAAAGAAAATCGCCCAGGCCATGACCATCGAACCTAGCCTTCCTTTTCTCGCCGCTCACGGCACTGCTGCATATCGATTTTGTTTCGAACACTCATCGTGAGCCCTACACTTCCACGATCTCATACCTACCCCGGAGGATCTCATCCGACCAGTTGCTTAAGCAATCGAAGCTCGTCACGAACCAGTCGAGGCAGGAGGAAGTTCTTACGCACGTGCTCGCGGCCGGCCCGTCCAAACGAGCCCCGCTCACCGGGATGACGCAACAGATGGACGATGCGTTCCGCGCAAGCATCGACGCTGTGGACGAGGTTGGACTCGAACCCCTCCGGGTACTGCATCGGAATTCCTCCGGCCTGTCCCGCCACGACGGCCTTCTCCTTCCAGAACGCTTCCGACACGACGAGTCCAAATCCCTCGCGAAGCGATTTTTGAATGACAACGTCACAGCCTCGCTGAAACACGTTGACCTCCATGCTGCCGACCCCGGCCAGATTCGTAAACACGAACATGTCCGGATCTCCGGAGGCTTCCTCTTCCACCCGGTCAAGCAGCTCCCAGCCCTCTGGATCATCCCCGGCCATCGCGCCGATCAAGGCGAGCTGCACGTCGGGAATGTCCTTCTTGACCAACCGGTAGGCTTCGATGACGCCTAAGGGATCTTTCCAAGGATCGAACCGTGACACTTGCACCAGCAAGGGCTTGCTCGGATCGACGCCCGAATCCGCGATGGCCCGGCGGCATAGGTCGTGGGAGAGTTCCATGTTCTTGGTCGCCAATGGATCGATGGCCGGCGCAATGAAAGCCGCTCGTTGAGCCCTGAGACCAGGCAGGAGGAACTCGGACATCGTGAAGACCACGGCATCATACTCCTCGAGGTAGGGCAGCAAAAATCCGCTCACCTGCTTGTCCGGCGATGAACTATCGATGTGGCAACGCCAGATCCATTTCGCGTGACGAGGCCCGGTGAAATGCCGCAGCGCCGCCGGTTGAGGATCATGCACGATGTAGACGTCGTAGTCGTCCCCCAGCGCCTCTGCGCTTCGTTCATTCACCTCGAGATACAGGTTCCGCTCCGTTTCACCCAATGAGTAATGTCCGCCTTGCAGCGCGTTGTGAAAAGCCTTCGTGACGGTGAAGAATTCAGGTTGGCCGTGGATCAAGCGCCAGTCGGCAGAAATGCCCAACGCTTGCAGCATCGGCAGGTATCTGGAGAGCAGTTCGGCGACGCCGCCGCCGAAAGCGGTCGAGTTCAGATGGCAAATCCGTACAGCTCTCAACGCATGTGCTAACTGCGAGAGTTCCTCGCTGAGTTCGTCGCTGATGAGCATACGGTACCGCGGAACATTGGCTAAGATCGCCCCGCACCGTCGACTCACGGAGATTTTCGGAAGCATCGTGGCTCCTTTCATCAGTCGGATCCTTGTTCAGCTGTCGTCTGCTCATGGTCTCTGATCACGGCTGCCGAATCTTCAGGTCGCATGGTCGACACGTAAATGCCCGATCCTAGTTCGAATCCGGCAATAGTCGTCAGCCGAGGAAGGATTTGAATGTGCCAGAGGTAGTAGTCCTTGTTTTCATCTTCCGCCGGCGCGCTGTGGATGATGTAATTGAAGTCAGGATCGCCTAGCTGGTCGTACAAGGCGCGCAACGTTCGCCGCAGCACCGGCGCCAATTCACGAAGATCCTCCTCGCTCACCTGCCCGAACGACGGTTGATGCCGATTGGATGTAATCCACGTCTCGAACGGCACTCGCGAGGCGAACGGATGGAAGACCAGGAACCGTTCGGTTTCCAAGACGACCCGGCTCTTCGCCTTCCGTTCTTCCTCCGCAATATCGCAATACAAGCACCGGCCCGTGTCATCGTAATGTGCAACGGCGACCTCATATTTCCGTCGCAGCAGCATCGGTGGGATCGGCGTCGCGACCAATTGCGAATGTGGATGCGCCAGCGATGTCCCCGCCGCTTCACCATGGTTTTTAAAAATGATGATGTATTTTAGGCGCTGGTCTTCCCGCAGCGACCGGTACCGCGCCTGATAGGCGGTCAGGACATCAGCCACCTCACGGTCCGTCATGAGAGGCAAACTTCTTTCGTGAGAAGGCGTCTCAATGATCACCTCATGCGTCCCCACACCGTCCATTTCACGGAACAGGGGCCCTGATTCTCGTCGTTCCAGCACACCCGTTGCGCCGAGTGCCGGATATTTGTTCGATGTCACCCTCACGGCCCAGCCGACTCCACTCGAATCCGGTACTCGAAAGACCTCATCGGGTGTCTTCGCCTCATGACCAGGACAAAACGGACAGGTTGCGGACTCAGTCGGTTGCGGGTGAGCACGAGGGTGACGATGATATTCGTGCGGGCGCCTTTTTCGCTCCGCAGCAATGATGACCCATTCCTTCGTCGTGGGATCTTGACGGATGATGGACATATCAAGTTACCCCTCCGATTGAATCTTCCGATCCGAAAGCTCGGCCTGTTGCGACGCATACCGTGCAGGATCTTTCTCAAACGCTTCCCGGCAGCCTGGAGCGAAAAAATAGTAGTTCTTTCCTTGATAGCTGCTGTGTGCAGCCGCCGTTTTCTCATCCACGTCCATCTCTCAAACAGGATCTTTTTGCATGGTGGTCTCCTTTCATAAGCCGCGTGATTATCGTCGTCGCGGCACGATGAAACTACTCAACATCAACTGCGTGACAGCGCCTCGAAGCCGGAGGTGACATCGAACAGTTCCTCATCGATACCACTCTGGCGCAAACGGTGGAATGTCCCGTTGAGGTGTTCCAGCAATTCGTCGATATTTTTGTCGGCGCGCTGCATTGCCGCCAGGCGGCTCGCGTTCTCGCTTGCGAGGGATTCGGCGCACGCCCGGAAGAGGGAGACGAAAAGATATTCGCGGATGAGCACCCGCAAGGTCGCGGTGCCACGACCGATGACCTCGGGCAAGTTTCCCGTCGGCCAAGGACGTTCCGACAGCTTGCGTCGCCAGGTCTCATCCAACGGTAGCAGTCGCTGACTAACCGGGGCATACACCGCCCCGGTGGTGGGGCGGTTGTAAAAGAGGTGAAGTTCGGTGAGGTCACCCTGGCTGTGGTGGGTCTCGCTCTCGACGAGAATCTGCCCGACGAGCGGGGTGATGGCCTTGATAGAGCTCGGCACAGCGAAGAGTTCAACCGGCGGCAGCCCCGCGTCCGACAAGCGGCCATGCACGCGTTCGCCGACCGCCCAGATCTGCGGTTTACCGGGAAGAGCGGCCAGGGTTTTCACCGCAAAATCACCCACCACATCATTGAACTGCCCCACCAGCCCCTGATCGGAACCGAATACAACCGCACCGACGGAGGCCTCATCGGTGCGTCCTGTACATGTGGTCAACAGCCCTTCCGGCCTGCTTTCCCGGAAACACACGCTCAACCCCAGCTCCACAGTGCGATAGTAGTCGGCCAACGCGCGCACTGATTGCTCGTATTGGCCGATACTCGATCCGGCCAGGGCTTTCATTGTGCGAACCACGGATTGGAGATCGCCGGCACTGGTGATCTTGCGGCGCAGGCTCGCCGTCGTCTCGCTCATGACTTCTCCTGGGCCTCTGCCTTTACCTTCGGCGTAGTCGCCGGCTCGGGCTTCGGTTTGGCGTGTACATTAGATGTGGGTTCGTCTTTGGGTTCAGGTTTTGATCCCGGCTTAGACTGGAAACGGACGAGTGAACGGCGGGCGATCTCGATGATCGTGTCGCGATCCTCATCGCTCAACGTCTCGGCGGTTTCGAATCGCGCGCATACCTCCGATGGGATGTGCGCCGCCATCTCGCGTAAGGCGTGCTCGGCGTCCGTCATCTGGTCGATCGGCACCGGATCGAAGAGTTTCGCGGTCAACGCCAGCAACACAGCGATTTGTGCGGCCACGGATTCCGGGGAGAATTCCGGCTGTTTGAGACAGGCACGAATACGCCGCCCATGCTCGATGATCTTGCGGGTGTCCTCATCCAGCCTGGCGCCGAACCTGGCAAAAGTCTCGAGCTCCTCGAACTGCGCGTAGGCGAGCTTGAGATCGCCTGCCACGGCACGGTAGGCTGCGCGTTGCGCTTTGCCGCCGACGCGCGAGACAGATTTACCGACATCGACCGCGGGCAGTACGCCTAATTCGAACAACGACGGTGAGAGGTAAATCTGCCCGTCCGTGATGGAAATGAGGTTGGTCGGAATGTAGGCGGAAATGTCCTGCGCTTCAGTTTCGATAATAGGCAGCGCGGTCAGTGATCCGCCACCGAGTTCAGGGCGCAAGTGCGTTGCGCGCTCCAGTAGACGCGCGTGGAGGTAGAAGATGTCGCCGGGAAACGCCTCGCGTCCGGGCGGGCGACGCAGCAGCAAAGACAGCTCGCGATAGGCGCGCGCATGATGGGTGAGGTCGTCGTACACGATCAGCACATCCCGGCCTTGCGCCATGAAATGCTCCGCAATGCTGGTCGCGGCGTACGGAGCGATGTATGCGAGGCCGGGTGGATCGTTGCCTTCGGTTACGACGACAATGGTGTAGTCCATCGCACCCTTTTCGCGCAGGGCGGCGACTACTTTGGCCACCCCGGATGCGCGCTGGCCAATGGCGCAATAGACGCAGAGCATGTTTTGGTCGCGTTGATTGAGAATCGTATCAAGCGCGATCGTGGTCTTGCCTGTCTGTCGGTCGCCGACGATCAGTTCACGCTGGCCACGCCCGATGGGGATGAGCGCATCGATGACCTTGAGACCAGTTTGCAACGGTACGGTGACGGGCGAGCGGTCCATGATGTGCGGTGCAGTGCGCTCGATAGGTAGACGCCCGCTGGTCACCACCGGGCCCTTGCCGTCCAGAGGCCGGCCCAATGGATTAGTAATGCGTCCGATCAATGCGTTTCCCACCGGCACGTCCATGACGTGCCCCCTGCGTTCGACTTCATCGCCCGTTTGCAACTGCCAGTAGTCGCCCAACAGAACCACGCCGATTTCGTCTTCATCGACATTAAATGCGATGCCATATATATCTCCGACAAACCTCAGCACCTCCTCAAAACCCACGCCGGAGAGGCCTGAGACCTTTGCGATGCCCGTGGCGATACTCGTAATCGTGCCGATTTCCCGGGGCCTCAATTGGGGCGCGAATGCATCCCGCACCTGGCTTATGTCGGCAAACGCGCGGTCGAACACGTTCTTGAGGCTCTCAGGTTCCATGTTCAGTGGCTCTGTGTTTGTGGCTGAGGTTGTTCGGATTGAGGTTCTGCCTTGGCCTGAGACGTATCTTTCTTTGTCAGTAATTCGCCGACGCCTTTTCCCAGCAACAGGAGATAATCCGCGATGCTCCATGCCACTTTGTGTCCATTCGCGGTGAGTTCGATTCCGCTGATCAAATCCGGCGCGGTCTCAAACCGGACGGAGATTTCATCCGAGAAGGTTTCATTGAGTGCCTGTTGTATCGCCGCGCGTTCCTCCGCCGGCAGGTCAAAGGCGCTGCGTACGCGCGCGGGGCTCGATGATGTCTTGAGGGCCGCGGCGAGGCCTGCTTTTGCCTTACCGTCCATCTCTTGCAAGCGGCGAATGAACACCTCTCTTATGCGCTCTTCCAGACTGGTCGTGGCGAGATCCGTCAGTGCCTTTCGTGCGATGGCAAACACTTCCTGCTGGGTCCGGCGACTGATGGCTTGATTGAGGTGATGCGCATCGTTTCTCAGCGTTTCCTGTCGCTTGGCACTCAAGGCGTCGGCCTCCTGGCGCGCTTCGTCGAGGAGCCGCTGACGTTCAGCTTTCGCCTCGTCTGTCGCCTGGCTCAAGAGTGCGGCAAGCTGCTGGTCGAACTCCTTGTTTTTGCGATGAAACTCGTCACGTTCCTTTTGGGCTTCAGTTTGTTTCACGGCGGCATCGGCGAGTTCAGCCACGATACGCTTCTCCCGCTCGTCGATGGCATGGAGGATAGGTTTGTATAGAAAACGACTCATCAACCACACCAAGATGAGAAAGTTGAGCGCCTGCGCAACGACGGTGAACCAATCGATCAACATCGGTTACTTTCCCGCGGCTTGGGCGATGACGTGGTTCCAGAACGGGTTGGCGAACAGGAGAATCATCGAGACCACGAAGCAGTAGATGGCTGTAGACTCGATCATCGCCAGGCCGACGAATAAGGTCCGGGTGATGGTCGCGGAGGCATCTGGTTGCTGGGCCAGCGAAGTCAGCGCGCTCGAGACCGCCCTCCCCTCGCCCAATGCAGGCCCTATAGCGCCAAAGCTAGTGGTAATACCTGCAGTAACAATTGATGCCACCGCAATAATCGTCAAACTATCCATCCATATCTCCTTTTGTTGTCGTAGTTAATCGCTCAATGTTTTGCATCTGGTTCAGTCTTGGGCCTATGGACTCGCGTGGCAGCCGCGATGTATACCGCCGCCAGGATGCTGAAGATGTAGGCCTGTACCATGCCGGTGAGCAGACCGAGCGCCGTCATGGCAATCGGAAAGATAAAGGGCGTAATAGTCAGCAGGATACCGATAATCATTGCTCCGCTCATCATGTTGCCGAAGAGACGGACGGCCAAGGCCAGCGTGCGCGAAAGTTCGCTGATGATGTTGAACGGCAGCATGATCGCCGTCGGCTGTGCGTAGGACTTGAGATATCCCCCCACGCCTTGCTCTTCAATGCCGAACAACGGTACGGCCACGAACACACACAACGCCAGCGCCGTGGTGGTCGAGAGCGAGCTAGTCGGCGGTTCATAGCCGGGGATAACGGTGCCAAGGCTGGCTGCCGCGACAAATAGAAAGAGCGTACCCAAAAAAGGGAGATATTTCTCCGGATGGCGGAGGCCAACGTCTTCGATTTGTTTCTCGATAGCGGTCACGATGATTTCCAAGAAGTTCTGCCAGCGGGAACGTCGCAGGCCAGTGGAAAGTTTGCGCGTGATGAGTTCTGAACCGACCGCCAGCACGAACATCAGCCCCCACGTCAACACAATCGTGGCGTTGAGTTTGAAAAACCCATATTGCCAGAAGATGATCTCGTCGGGACTAAGACGCATGACCGGCCTCCTTCGCCGGGGAATTATGGTGCCCAACCGGCGGGCCGGTAAACCGCGTCACCATGAAATGCGCAATGACAAATCCAAGGAGACACAGCAACAACCGCTCCCAGTGACCGCTCGCTACAAAGTAAAATCCGGCAAGGACGATACCAGTCCGCAACAGCAAGCTTCCCAGAAACCAACGCGCCGGACGTTTCGCAGAAACACCCTGGCGTACCGTCCACCACAGTCCGCCAAAGAACATCGTCCCTAGCAACCCCCCCGCAATCAATGCATCCATCAGGCTCACTGATTCATTCATGGTTGTTCTCCTCTTGCTCGCGTATGTCCCTGTCTTCCTTCGCCACCCAATGCCACGCAATGAAACAACCGATCGCGAGACCAGCAACCAACAGGGCCAACGTCCAAGAACGGCCTCCCGGATAGCTCCGGTCCAGCCATATCCCGAACGCCGCGCCGAGCAGTGTTGGCACCGCCACCGACCAACCCACCATACCCATCATGCCCAAGCCGGACCAGACGGTCTGCGTGACATGACGTTGCGCCTTCAGCTTGCGCGCCGCCTTCACGCTTACCTGGTGGCTGAATTCCGTCGCTCCCTCTGCAGGCTTTTCATTCGGCTCTTCACTCATGATGAAACGCTGCGAAACGACGAATAAATCCGCTCTCTAATTTCGCCAGCACCGAACGCACACTCTTCTCCTGCTCGTCCAGATTCAGAAATTCCCGCTCTACCGCCTCGTGCAGTGTATCGAGGTCCGTTCCGGCAATTGCGTTGCGCACGGAGACGACCACATCCAGGCCGGTCTTGACCAGCACCCCTTCATCCACGGCCACGAACACCTCGCCCTCCGCTTCGTTTTCGCAGACCAGAATCCCTGGCGCGAGCGCCGCGACGCAATCGAGACGATGCGGCAAGAGTCCGAACGAGCCCTCACTCGTCTCCGCGACGATGCGCGACACGCCGGTTTTCTCGGCGAAGACTTGGAAAGGCAGGAGAATATTAAGATTCATGAGTGTCGGCGGCATGTTGGACCTTCGATTGAGGTTTCTTACCGGGCTTCGTATGCGGTTTGGACTTGGCGTTGGGCTTGGAATCGGCGACCGGCTTCGGGTCGGCCTTGGCTTCGTCAATTACCCCGATCATGTACAGCGCACTCTCCGGGATATCTTTGAACTCGTCACGCAAAATGCGCTCGCAGCCGTCCAGTGTATCCTTGAGGCTGACGAGCTTGCCTTTGATCCCGCTAAACTGCTCGGTGGCGAAAAATGGCTGGGTGAGAAACCGCTCCAGACGTCGGGCTCGCGCGACCACGTTACGGTCCTCCCGCGACAGTTGCTCCAGGCCGAGCATGGCAATGATATCCTTGAGTGCGGCGTATTGCGCGAGCGTTCGCCGGATGTCTTGCGCGATGGCATAATGCCGCGCACCGATGATGCCGGGCGTGGCCATTTTGGAACTGGACTGCAACGGGTCGATGGCCGGGTACAGCCCCTCACTCGCCCGTTTGCGCGACAGCACGATGGACGCAGAAAGATGTGAGAAAGTATGCACCGCTGCCGGATCGGTGAAATCGTCGGCCGGCACATACACCGCCTGGATTGAGGTAATGGCGCCGGTATCGGTATTGGCGATGCGCTCTTCCAATTGCGACAACTCAGTGCCCATCGTCGGCTGATAACCCAATCGGGAAGGCATCTGCCCCATCATGCCGGATATCTCCATGCCGGCCTGGATGAACCGAAAAATATTATCGATAAGCAGCAGCACATCGCGATGCTCATCGTCACGAAAATACTCGGCCATCGTCAACGCTGTATGGCCCACGCGGAATCGGGCGCCAGGCGGTTCGTTCATTTGCCCGAATAGCATCACCATATTCCGCAGCACGCCAGCCGCCTTCATGTCGCGGTAGAGCTCCTCCCCTTCGCGACAGCGTTCGCCGATGCCGCAAAAAATACTCACGCCTGCGTGTTGCCCGACCATGTTGTGAATCATCTCGGTAAGCAACACCGTCTTGCCCACGCCCGCCCCGCCAAACAAGCCCGCTTTGCCGCCGCGCTCCAGTGGCATGAGCACGTCGATGACCTTGATCCCAGTCTCGAAGATCTCTGATTTGGTGGAACGCCGTGCTAACGCCGGCGGGGCTCGATGGACGGAGCGCCATTGCACATCTGTCGGTAACGCTTGGCGGTCGATGGTGTTCCCGAACACGTCGAACATTCGCGAGAGAATGCCCTCGCCCACCGGCGCCTTCAACGGTCCACCCGTATCTTCCACCGCCATGCCGCGTGAGAGACCTTGGGTCGGGGTCAGCGCGATTCCACGTACGCGATGCGCGTCGAGCTGCGCTAACACTTCAATGGCAATTTCCCCATCCTTCGCGTGCAGCAACGAGTAGATGGGCGGCAAACGTTCATCAAAGCGTATATCGACGACACTGCCGCGCACCGAGACTACGGTGCCAAGACGAGGCGATAAATCTTCCGCTTTCCGGCTTTCTTCCCTCCTCATACGCCTTCCCAGTCCAGCGCAGCACAGCCCCACGCACTAGTACATTATCAGTAGTAAGTCATCGAACGCCGGCATCAACTAGCGAGATTGCCGCGGCCGCTCCGAATCTTGTCAATGTTGCGACACGTCTTTTGACAGTTCCGTGTAACGCAGTGGAATAGAAATCAATCGTCGTATCTGGGGCGTATACGCCTCGTTGGAGTGGTCGACGAGTTCGGAAGTACAACCCCTCACTTAGGTTCTGCTAATCGAGGAACTGCACCGTGGCTCGATCATCCAGATCTACCCACTGAGCGATCTCTTTCACTTTTCCTTCATTCGCCATATACGCCTCATCCGGATTCCGTTTTTATATTTAATCTGAGCCGAGCAACCCTTCATAGCGACTGCGAACCGAATCACAGCGGCTATCGCTATCGTTATCGCCCCGTCACCGATCGGTTGTAGAGCCACGCGAACACCGCGCCTCCGACCAACCCATCAAGAAACCCCCAGACCATGCCGATCATGCTTCCTATCGGAGTGATGGAATAACCTCGATAAACACGCCCAATGAATGTCACCTCCCCCGTCGAACCATCAAAGGCTATGACCCACCAGGTGAGTACGAACAGCCCAAGGCCCCAGATCAATCCGCACGCCAGCGCACAAGCCTTGACGTCGAGTTTCATAGCCCTGCACCCTCCGATGAGGCCGATACCCTCTAGCACTATCCCTTGCGCCGAGCCGCCTTTGATTTTGCCTTCACCTCTGGTCCCTGCCACGTCACGCGCGCCAGCATGTCACGATGCGCCCACTTGTAATCAGCCTTCCCTTTATAGGCTCGAACCAGCGCACGCCCGAGCCTCTGCGCCAACCGGTCGTTAGTCGTCTGGACTTCCAAGTCCTTCTTGCGTCTGGCGATCTTCATCACTCGGTCGAGGGGATTCACGGAGACGGCACGAGCTTCCACATTGGCGATCAGTCCCCTGATCTCGTCTTCATGCTCACGGAGGTCCGACCATTTCAACATCACGATCCCTTCCGGATAATCGTCCTTGACCTTCTGGCAGGCAGGACAGACGAGTTTCTGTGTGCCTGAGGAGACCTCCAGTTTGCGGGCTTCACCGCCATCGATGTACCACCGTTTGTTCGCATAAACGGCTTTGCATGTTCGACACATCGCCGGCCCCTTCGGCGCCTTGAGCATTGCGTAGGGATCCTGTTTAGGGTGCTGTTTTTCCTTGTACGAGGTCGTGTAGCGTTTCCCTTTTCTGGTACTCATGGATCTCTTCTCCTCTGTACTGTTTTGCTCGATCCTCTCGATCTCCGTTCAGACGGTGACCGATCCCTCTGCACTACTTCACTTCCTTCAGCATGTCGATCGCTCCGCAGGGACACTCCTCGGCACATAGGCCGCATCCCTTACAGTAGTCGTATTTGATTTCGAACCTATTACCAGCTCCCAGTTTGATCACCGCGTTATCCGGACAGACGGCGTAGCAGTTGTCGCACTCGAAACAATTGCCGCAAGACAAACAGCGGCGCGCCTCGAGCAGAGCCGTCTCCTGATCCAACCCGCCGACCATTTCTTGGAAGCTCGCGCGCCGCCTCGCAAGGGCCAGCACCGGTTGCTTGGACTGCTCCGCATCGGTGTAATACCAGGGATTCAGCCGGTCGAACGTGGCAAGTGGGTGGGCTTGAGATCTCACATACGAATTCCCGCGCAAATAGGCATCGATGTGACGGGCAGCCAACTTCCCGTGACCGGTCGCCATGCTCACGGATTGTTCGCCGGGCACCATGTCTCCTCCGGCAAATAGGCCAGGGTGGCCGGTCATCATCTGTTCGTCGACCTCGATAGTCCCGTCGTCCCGCACATACACTCCCGTCACATTCCGCAAGAACCCGGTATCCGCCTGTTGTCCCAAAGCCAACACCACCGTATCGGCCTCAACTGTCTCAACCCGACCAGTGGGTTTCGGTTTTCCCTGCTCGTCCAACTCCATGACCTCGAGCGTCAAGTGTTTCTCCTCGCCCTTTGCAATGCGTCGCAACCACTGGAACTGCACACCTTCTTCGCGCGCTTCTGCGACTTCCTCTTTGAACGAAGGAGCATGGGCCTCGTCCCGTCGATAGATAACCACTGGCTCCGCACCCAGACGCTCGGCGGTCCGGGCCACATCGATCGCGGTGTTGCCCCCGCCATAGACCGCCACCCGCCTCCCGATCTTGATCGGCGAGGCGCTCTCCATGCCCCGCAGAAACGTCGCCGCGTCGAGCAATCGTTTAGCGTCGAAACCAGGAATGTCGATGCGCCGGGCGAGGTGGGCCCCGACCGCAAGGAACGTGGCATGAAACCCTCCTTCCTGAATCGCCGCGTCAAGATCCTCGACTCTCGTCTTGAGTCGGATCGTGACGCCCATCGCTTCTATCCGTCCGACCTCCGCATCGACGACATTACGCGAGAGCCGGTAGGAAGGAATGCCGTAGCGCATCATCCCGCCGACCTTATCCGACGCCTCGTAGATCGTGACTCGGTGACCCATCCTCGTCAGGTGATAGGCCGCAGACAGCCCGCTGGGGCCCGCGCCCACGATCAACACCTTCTTTCCGGTTGAAGGAGCGCAGGGGACTTGCCATCGCTCCTTAATCGCCAGATCACCCAAGAATCGCTCCACGGCGCGGATGCTGACGGCTTCATCCAGCTGACCACGATTACAGGCAGTCTCACAGGGGTGATAGCAGACACGCCCATGGATGGCCGGCATCGGATTGTCTTCCATGATCCGTCGCCAAGCGGCTTCATAGTTCTTCTCTTCCGCGAGATAGAGCCAGGCTTGAATGTTCTCCCCGGCAGGGCACGCATGGTTACAAGGAGGCAGTCGATCGACATAAACCGGCCTCATCGTGCGCCAGTTACCGGTATGGTTGGCCAGGCTGCTGCTCGGATCGAGCGTGATCGCAAAAGGTTTGTGGTTCATAGGATTCTCGAATTGATCAATCCGTACGTGGCGATATGCTCGTCGGCGATGGCTTGTATGGCAGCGATCGCCCCATCATTCCTGCGTGGTTCGAACAGATGTTTGAATCGGGTTTGGAGTTCGAGGTACCGCTCCACCGAAACCTTTCGCCGGATCTTCGTCCTATCCACCACACGTCCCGCTCGCGCTTCGAACAATGGAAAGAGGCCGGATTCCACCGCCATTCTCGCTACTTTCATGGTGTGTGCGGGATCAGACCCCCAGCCGAGCGGACAGGGGACGTGGATGTGAATGTACCGTGCGCCCTTTATTCCCATGGCGGTGGCAACCTTGGCTTCCAGATCATGGAGATCCGCTACCGAGGCTGTCGCGACATAGGGAATGCCGTGGGCCATGGCGATGCGGGGGACATTCTTCCCGGTACCCAAACGATTGCCGGGAGCTTCGCCGACCGCCTGCGTCGTGTTCGTCCGCGCGAAGGGAGGCGTCGCCCCGGACCGTTGAATGCCGGTGTTCATATAGGCTTCGTTGTCGTAACAGATGTAGAGGACCTCGTCGTTTCGTTCGAACATCCCGGAGAGGCACCCGAACCCAATGTCGACCGTTGCGCCGTCGCCGCCCTGGGCGACGACCTTCACGTCATCGTGCCCCTTGGCCCGCAACGCAGCCGCAACCCCGCTCGCCACCGCCGGGGCATTGCCGAACAACGAGTGCATCCACGGGATCTGCCAAGCACTTTCGGGGTAAGGACTGGAAAAGACCTCGAGACAGCCGGTCGCATTGATCGCGATCAGTCGCTTGTGCGCAGCCCGCATCGCGGCGTCAATGGCATAGCGGGCCCCCAGGGCTTCACCACATCCCTGGCAGGCGCGATGGCCGGAATTCAGGGAATTGGTGCGATCCGGTCGCGATTGCACGGTGCGGGCTCCGTCGTCCAGCAAGCGATTCCCCGCCGTATAGGTTCCCGTCTGATAGAATTTGATACGCTGAGTCGTCATGGAGTGCTCCGTCACACGACCTTCGTTCCGATGGCCTTTACCGCTCGAATCAGCTGCTCGGCGAGCGGCCCCGCCTGTCGTTCTTCCTGTCTTCTGGCACGTTCTTCGTCAACCACCCTCATGTTCAGGTCTAGGAAGTACGGCTCGCTTAGACGCTCGGCCCGAGCATCGCGAACCATGTGTTTCAAGGATTCGGCGGAGATCGACCGTCCCCCCAATCCTGCGATGACGGTGTGCACTGGAATGGGCAAGCCGTTCAACGCCATCCGGACATCAGCGGACACGATGCCACCGATTCCCACCGCCAGATCTTTTTCGACGACGATCACGCGTGTGACACCCTCCAATGCGGCACGGAGTTGTATTGCCGGAAACGGCCGGTAGCATCCGATCTTCAGGCAGCCGATCGCGATCCCTTCATCGCGCAACTCGTCCACGGTGTCTTTGATCGTCCCGATGACAGATCCGAGCGCAATGACGACCGTGTCGGCGTCAGTCATTCGATAGGCTCTGTAGAGGCCTCCTGATTCACGGTGAAATTGTTGTTGGAATGAGTCGGCGATGTCCGGCACCAGCGTCAGCGCCCGAAGGTGTTGCCGATGAGCCAGGTATTTCACCTCGGTGAAAGCTTCCGGTCCCACCATCGCGCCGATGGAGATCGGATCACTCGGATCCAGTAGTTGGACGGGCGCGAACGGAGGCAGAAACGAATCGACCTCCGACTGGTCAGGCAGATCGATCGGTTCGTAGGCGTGAGTCAGAATGTACCCGTCCATGCACACCATGACCGGACAGCTCAGTTCCTCCGCCAATCGGAATGCCTGAAGATGGAGATCCGCAGCCTCCTGATTGGTTTCCGCATACAACTGAATCCATCCCGCATCGCGCAAGGCCATGCTGTCGGAATGGTCGTTCCAGATGTTGATCGGTGCGCCGACAGCCCGGTTTGCGATCGTCATGACGATCGGCAACCCCAGCCCCGCCGCGTTGTACACGGCTTCCGCCATAAAGAGGAGTCCTTGGCTCGTCGTCGCGGTGTAGGTCCGCGCACCGGCCGCCGAGGCTCCGATCAAGACACTCAGTGCTCCGAATTCAGATTCCACGTTCAAGTACTGACAGCGACCGACCTCCCCCCCCTTGACCATGCGCGACAACCGCTCGACGATATGCGTTTGCGGCGAGATGGGATAGGCCGCAATAACCTCCGGACGGCACAAGACCACGGCTTCGGCCACGGCTTGCGATCCTTCACGTTGTGCGAGCATGAGGCTGGTCGCTCCTTTCTCCGACTCGATATGTGATGACATGGTCATGGCCGTCTTTTGCGGCGGCCGCATTGGCCTCGCCCAGAGATCCTGGAAACTTCTGACGCATGACCGACTGGACCGACGCCAGATCAATCACACCGGTGAGCGCGGCAAATGCCCCCAGCAAGGGCGTATTCACGATGGGACGCTTCATGTGTTTCATCCCGATGTCCGATGCCGGGATGACACAGACATGGTCACTTGGAATCGACTTCAGAAATTCTCCGATCCCTAATTCATCCAACGAGAAGATCGAATTGATGAGGATGTAGCCTTCACGTGACAACCCGGCGAACAGTTCAACCTGATGGAGCAGGGTCGGATCCTGAACGATCAGGACGTCGGGATGGGTCACAGCTTCACGGGTTCGAATCGGCTGTCGCGCGATGCGGCAGAAGGCCATCACCGGCGCTCCCATCCGTTCAGACCCGAAACTTGGGAACGCCTGAGCCTGTTGGCCGGCCGCGAATGCGGCTGTGGAGAGCAGCTCTGCCGCCGTAACCACCCCCTGTCCACCCCGACCATGAATACGAACCGTCACCATAGTGATCGATACATCCTTGAGCCGTCAGTCTCTTGGTATGTATAACCGTGTATGCCTATTCCTTCGAAAGAATGTCGCCGTACGCCTGATTCCCTCTTACATCTGCGCAATCATCATGCCATTGCATCAGAAATGGGTCTGTGCATAGCATGGCTCAAATCGCCTGAAAGAGACGCTGTATTGAAAGATCGTTCCCTCCCTATCAGGCAAAAGACCCCATACAGATCTCGACCACTGTTGCAAAGTGCTACAGACATGGAAATCGGTGGAATGGTCGTCCTGCGTCTCCACTTCTCATACGACGATCGTTTACTGTGCGACCGCCCAAACCCGGGAATTGTTGTGGCTTTCCAGATGGCGCGATGATAGAGAGACGGTGATGTTCAACCGACCAGTGACCCTCTGTGACATTTTGGGATTCAAGGTCCGGCTCCATGTAAGTTGGATCTTCCTGGCAGCCTTGGCCACCTGGTCGCTCACACGCGGCTACTTCCCTGAGTATTATCTCGGCCTTTCGGATTCGACCTATTGGTGGATGGGCATCGTGGCAATGATGGGTGTATTCGGGTCTCTCGTCGTCCACGAGTTCGCCCACGCATGGGTCGCGAGGCGCTATGACATGCCTATCAGCAACATCACGCTGTTCATCTTCGGCGGCGTGGAACAAATGGACAAGGAACCGCCGAGCCCAAAAGCGGAGGCGCTCATGGCGATCGCCGGTCCTCTCTCCAGCTTTGCCTTGAGCGGCAGCTTCTATCTGGCATTCGAAGTCGGGTATCAGACCCACCTTCCCCTTCCCGCCTTAGGAGTGCTCGGCTGTCTGGCAGCCGCCAACAGTCTTCTCGGCGGATTCAATTTGATTCCGGCATTTCCGCTTGACGGTGGGCGTGCCCTGCGGGCCGGTTTGTGGCACTGGAGAAAGGATTTTCGCCGTGCCACCCAATGGGCCTCACGGGCCGGGTCGATCTTCGGTCTTCTGCTCATCTTGTCGGGCTTGGCGTATGTGATCACCGGCAATTTCATTGCGGGCATGTGGTGGTTCATCGTCGGCCTGTACCTCCGAGGAGCGGCAGCGACCTCGTACTATCAAGTAGTGGCTCGAACGATGCTGGGCGGGGAGCCGATTCAGCGATTCATGACGCCCAATCCGGTGACGGTCTCCTCTGATCTCTCGGTGGAAAAGTTGGTCGAAGACCATTTCTATCGAAGCCTTCACACCATGTACCCGGTTGTCGATGAAACCCGTTTGGTCGGCTGTATCAACTCGAAGCAAATCTCCGGAATTCCGCGTGCCCGATGGAGCCAACTCTTGGTACGCGATATCGCCCTGCCCTGCACAAAGGACAACACGGTCGACATGGAGACCGGTGTGCTGGCCGCTCTGGCGCTGATGAACCGGACCGGCAATAGCCAACTCTTGGTCGTGGATGGAGATCGTCTCGCCGGAATCGTGACGCTCAAAGACCTGCTGAAATTGCTCGCATTGAAATTAGATCTGGAAGGCGTCTCATAATTTCATTCTGTGAGGTACCGCCATGAAACATGATGACCGGACCGAGCCTCAGGCTGATCGACATGCCTTGACGACAATCTTCCCGTCTTCGGTTCGCCCCAGCAGCTCAGGCTGGATACTGGCGCAACACCTGACGGTACTGGCCGCCGTCCTCCTGTTTGAAGTCGCTGGCGTGCAAGCCGCGCCGGAACACGGCAGCGCTGCGGTTCAGGCAACTGAGTCAACTCAGGTGCCCCTGTATCAAGACCTGGGTGAGCATCATTACCGGATCACGACCGACCGACCGCTCGCGCAGCAGTACTTTGATCAAGGGTTACGGGTGTACTACGCGTTCAACCACCAGGAAGCCATCCGGTCCTTCGAGCAGGGGACTCGGATCGATCCGAACTGCGCCATGTGCTATTGGGGTATCGCGCTTGCCTACGGTCCCAACATTAATGCGCCGATAGATGCCGCCGGCAGCCGTCTCGCGTATCGTGCACTTCAGCCGGCGCTCAAGCATGAGAAAAAGGTGAGCGCGCGTGAACATGCCATGATCCGGGCACTCGCAACGCGATACGCAGCTGAACCACCGAGCGATCGCGACCAATTAGATATCGCCTATGCGCGCGCAATGAGGGATGTCGTCCTCCGGTTCCCGGACGACATGGAAGCCAAAACCTTGTATGCAGAATCGCTGATGGACTTGAGCCCGTGGGACTACTGGAGCAGTGAGGGCAATCCAAAGGCACATACAGTCAAGCTCTTGTCACAACTCGAACAGGTCTTAGCCGCAAATCCCAACCACCCGGGCGCCAACCACTTGTACATTCATGCGGTCGAGGCGGTCCACCCGGAACGAGCGGTCAAGGCAGCCGAGCGCCTCGCGGGCCTGATGCCGGGAGCGGGACACCTCGTCCACATGCCTGGCCATATCTACATTCGAGTCGGCCGGTACGAGGATGCCATCAAGGCCAACGAACATGCGGTGCATGCCGATGAATCCTACATTCGCGACCAAAGTCCTGCGGCCGGCATCTATGTGCTTGGGTACTACCCGCATAATTATGACTTCTTGGCATTCGCGGCGAGCATGATCGGCCGTGAGAAGCAGGCCATCGACTCCGCCGATAAGATGGCCTCTCTGGTACCCAAGGATCTGCTGCGCGAGCCAGGGATGGTCTTTCTCCAGCATCACCAGACACGCCATCTACAGATGCGTGTGCGGTTCGGACGCTGGGACGAACTGCTGGCAGCAGATGAGCCTGCACAGGATTTGCCGCACGCCCGTGCGATCTGGCTCTACGCCCATGGTCGAGCGCTGGCGGCACGTGGCCACATCAAAGCCGCCGACGCCACACTGGTCCAGTTGCGCGCTATTGCCCAGGATTCCGACGTGCAGTCGCTGCACCTTGAATTCAACACTGTCGGGGCCGTCCTGAAAATCGCCGAAGAAGTGTTGGCTGGACACATCGCTACGGCTAAAGGCGATCTGTCTCGCGCGATCGATCATCTCCGAGAAGCCGCGAGTCTTGAAGACACGCTCGTGTACGGTGAGCCGCCGGAGTGGACGGTGCCGGTGAGACAAGAACTCGGCGTCTTGTTGATGAAGGCCGGACGCCTCGATGAAGCCGAGCAGGCATTTCGTGAAGATCTGGGACGTTTCCCCAAAAACCTCTGGTCTCAGCAAGGCCTTGACCAAACGCTCCAATCAACCAGGAATCGGAATGGAAATTGAGACCGCTCCCAGTACATCGTTAAGTTGATAATCTCGCTTGAGGCTGTGCGGGTGCGCGTTATGGCACGTGACGCAGACAGGCGAGACCGCTCGGTCCGCGTACAAGGCTTCAAAACGTCGTTTTCCTCCCTCCGTAACGAAACCCTTATAGGGACGATCCGGTTCCGCCATGATAGCCTCCATCCCCTTTTTTTCGAACTCGGTCGCAGGTCCGCTCAATTTGTTGATGGGATTGAGGCTGATCAGACCGTACCGCACCTTGACCCCTGTAAGCGCCGCTAGGCTCGATGACTCCTGTACAAACTGCGCAGGTAACGGCAATGCGCTTTCCGAGCGCCAGCGTTCGGAGGATTCGATCACTCCACGCTGTTGCATCCGCTCCACGACATGGACGGTGTAAAAAGTCCTGTCGGAGGCCAACACAGCATAGATGTAATCCACGACGGTTTCCGCGGGTACCATGGCCGATTCCTTCCCGGCCCAGCCCGACCCCCACGCCACGACTAGGCACAGTATAAGGCCCAACAATCCGGCAAGCGCCTTTCTCAATGACATCACGTCCTCCTTTCAATCGATCCCCACCCGGTCCAGAAAGTTTCCACAGTCAACAGGCTCTGATTATGTAAAGTTGTCAGCACCGGAGTGCGATTCCACCTCCGTGTTTGATCAGACCTTCTTGCGAGCGGCGATCAGGGCATCGACCACGGTGGGATCGGCCAAGGTCGAAGTATCCCCCAGATCACCCAACTCATTCGCCGCAATCTTGCGCAGGATACGCCGCATAATTTTCCCCGAGCGAGTCTTGGGGAGCGCCTCAGTCCATTGGATGTGGTCAGGTTTGGCAATCGGACCGATTTCCTGCCGTACCTGCTGAAACAGGGCCGCACGCAACGTTTCCGATGGCGCCACACCTTGCTTCGGCACCACATAGGCATAGATCCCCTGCCCCTTGATCGCGTGAGGAAACCCGACGACGGAGGCTTCGGCCACATCCGGATGTTTCGCCAGCGCACTTTCCAACTCGGCCGTCCCCATGCGATGGCCGGACACGTTCAACACATCGTCGATTCGTCCCGTGATCCAATAATACCCATCGGCGTCCCGCCGAGCCCCGTCTTCGGTATCGTACATCCCGGGGAATCGACTGAAATAAGTCTTGAGATACCGCTCATGGCTTCCGTGAATCGTCCGTGCCAATGCCGGCCAAGGCTTGGTCATGACCAGGCGCCCCTGGGCTTCTCCGTCGAGAACGTTGCCTTTCTCGTCCACGATGGCCGGCACCACACCGAAAAACGGTTTCGCGACCGACCCGGGTTTCAACGGCATAGCCCCCGGCAAGGGAGTCAACAACAGCCCGCCGGTTTCCGTTTGCCACCAGGTATCGGCAATGGGGCACCGCTCGTCGCCGACGACGCGATGGAACCAGTCCCATGACTTGGGATCGATCGGTTCTCCGACGCTGCCCAGCATGCGCAGACTCCGACGGCTGGTCTTCTTCACCGGACCATCACCTTGCGTCATCAAAGAACGGATCGCCGTGGGCGCCGTATAGAAAATCGCGACCTGGTGTTTGTCCACTAGCTGCCACAGACGAGAGTGGTCGGGATAATTTGGAACCCCTTCAAAGAGCAACGTAATCGCCCCGTTGGCCAACGGCCCATAGACGGTATAGGTGTGGCCGGTCACCCAGCCGATATCCGCCGTACACCAGTACACCTCACCGTCATGGTAATCGAAGGCATAGCGATGTGACATGGCGGCGAACAACAGATAGCCGCCGGTTGTATGGACGACGCCCTTCGGTTTCCCCGTGGAGCCGGAAGTATAGAGGATAAACAGCGGGTCTTCCGCGTCCATCTCTACCACCGGGCATTCGGATGAACTGGCGGCGATCGCCTCGTGATACCAGACATCACGCGAGCGATCCCAGGGAATCTCCCCACCAAGCCGTTTGACGACCAGAACCGTACTCACGTCCGGGCATTCGCGCAATGCCAGATCGGTCTTCTCCTTGTGGTCGATGATCTTGTTGCCATGCCGATAGCCGTCGACGGTAATGACCACACGGGACGCACTGTCCTGAACCCGATGTTTGAACGCTTCCGAGGAAAACCCGGCAAACACGACGGAATGGATCGCGCCGATGCGGGTGCAGGCGAGCATGGCAAAGACGGCTTCGGGAACCATCGGCATGTACAGGCACACTCGGTCACCCTTGCCGATGCCACGATCCTTGAGCACGTTCGCGAGTCGACAGACCTGTTCATGCAATTCGCGATAGGTGATCGTACGACTCTCGCCAGGCTCATTTCCCTCCCACATGATCGCCGTCTGCGCTCCACGCGTCGCCAGATGGCGGTCGACACAGTTGAAACAAGCGTTCAGCCTCCCCCCTTCAAACCATCGGACATAGCCTTTCGAGAAATCCCAATCGAGCACTTTGGTCCAGCGTGCGGACCAGTTCAGAAACTGGTCGGCCTGCTCGTCCCAGAACCCTTCGGGATCATCGATCGAACGTCGATACAGCTCCTGATACCGCTCCTCGGTGATATGGGCATGTTTTCGAAACTCATCAGGAATAGGGTACTGTTCTTGGCTCATGACTCCTCACAATGATCATTCCGTCGGAATCTTGAACACCGCTCGACCGATGCGTCCGAATCCATTGATGGCGACGTTGGGCATCATCTTCCTCCTTGCTATCTCTTCACGATCACGCCGCAGGCAATGCGAGCGCCACCCGGTCCGTCTGTCGTCGGTGGATCAGGCAGATACTGGTCTTCCAACTCATGCACGATAAAGGCACTGCCGTCTTCATCGAAGAGTGTATTCAAGCCATCCGACAACGTCACCCGACTTGTGATGGTATAGAGTGAACCTTTCCGGTCCTCGCTCACCCTGAGGTTCGGGAGATCCCCCAGGTGATAGGGATGATTCCCCAATCCCGGGTTGACGTTCGCCTCAGGATTGACCAGCGCATCGAGGTTGCCGTCATAGTGGCCCTTCGCCGCCGATAACGGGTTGCACAATCCGGTTTCGTGAATATGGATCGCGTGGCGCCCGGGAGTCAGCTTGCTCGCCGCAGTCCCTTCGAGCTTCAGCGTGATCCTGACCCGGCCTTCGTACTCTTCATACAAGTCCGCTTCGCCGATGATGCCTTGCCCGGCGATCGTCGCGTAGCCCCGCACTGTATTGTCGCGCTTACCCGTATAGTAATGAGTGCAGCCGCCCACCAACGCCAGGATGGCGATGGGTAGGATGATAAGAAAAAACCTGTTCATGCCCCCTCCCCTTCACAATTGATCAGCTCATGATCCGCTTTCCCTGTTCCACGACGTTTTCGACGGCATGCTTGGTGTCAGACGCCAGAGCGGATGCCTGGTCTTTGACATCCTCCGCCAGGTTCTGGAGTTGCCGCCTCGTATAGGCCCCGGAATGCGGCGCGAGTAACAACCCCGTCATCGTGCCGATCGTCAACCCGGCGAAAAACATGACCGCCATCTCGCCACAACGACAATCCTCTCGCATGATTCCCTCCTTTTGCCTTTGCGCGATTCCCATGTTGGTGCTCCAGCCCTCGCGGGCTATGGATCCCCGTCATCAGCGTCGGCATAAGACTTTCAGATACTTCCTAAGACTTCTCTTCCTCCACGTCAATCACCGCGCCGGTTGCGGCATCGATGTGAACCTCCATTAATTTCTTGTCAGGCGTAACGATCTCGACTTCCCAGATGAGCGTGTTGTGCTTTTTTTCCAATTCGGCCTCGACAACCTTGCCTGACACTTTCCCCGAAGCCGTCTTGATGGCCTGGTCGATCGTGACCTTGGCCGCAGCAGCCATCTCCACGGCTTCCTTGACCTCGTCCATCTTGTTCTTTCCCTTATCATCACTCCAGACAGGACCAACCAGCAAAGCCGTCGCGCAGAGCACTGTTGCCGCACCACCTAGCAGTTTCATGAATACCTCCTCTGTTGACACAATGATTTCCCTTCCCGGCATCAGCCTCTCAGGCTATGCCCGATGACGGCTGGATGAAATGCAAGACACGAGCCGCTTCCGATACGCAGGTGAATGATTCGAGAATCAAGGCAGCTGCCCCTTCGCGCAACACATCGGAGTGATGCACTGAGGAATTTGGCGACAGGGCACTTCGTCATCTATGGGACGAGTCAACCCGACACCGGAAGAGAGAGGACCTCTTTCATCGCCCCATGAACACATTCCGCCACCGCTTCATTACCTTGCGGAGAGTAGTGGCTTCCTGCCATGAACCGTTCAGCGGGATTGACTTCGGAAAGACAAGGCGTGGTATCAACATAGCTGATACCTGCCTGTTTCAAGACTCGCTTCCCAAGAGGCACATAAGACTCCTCTGACTCTAGTTCCCCTTGTACCGGGAGAAATACAATGAGAGGGGTCGAGTTTGCATCTCTGGCTGACCTCACAAACGCATTCAGAATGGATGCATTGACCGACATCAGTGCATCATCGGATGAGTCGGGACCGACAGCCTCCCAAGAAGGGAACAGGCTGATGAGCAACCGAACGAGGTAGGAGATATGATACCACTGCCTCTGCCAGTCTCTTGCCCGATAACGGCGTTCATACTCAAGCAGCGGCAGATCAGAAATCGCCTCTATCGAAAAAATCTCTTCGGATAAAGGCGGAGTCATATTCACAAGTTCGCCACCTCGCACAATAAATCGAGGTTTAGAAAACGGCACTTTCCAATCAGGCTTGGCAATAAGGGGATACACGAACATCGTCCGGCGAAGATCATCTGAAATAAATCCGAAGATTGAGACACGTGGTCTCCGCCTCTAAACCTCAGTCTCGTACCGCACAAAGGCCTGGCCCACGCCATATCCCCCAACCCCGAAGTTTAAGACTTGAAATTCGTCGCCCAACATTTGATCCAACTGATGTCCCCAGGTCTCCTCATAGCTCACCTCCTCGCCGAAGGTAAAGGAATCTCCCACGAGAGCAATCTCCTGCCTACCCTGGACCTTGGGAAACGATACCCCCTTTTGCGGAGCACGGATCCCTTCTGAACTTGAACAGTAGAGACCATTAGAGTTGCACCGGTCTGGCGCAACGGTCCAACCCATCTGATCGTCAGATGTTAAATGACCATGAGAATGATCGCCGCGCTCCTTCTCAATACGTAGGCTCTGTATCGCCTTCTCCCAGCTCCTCGGATGCAATACCACGTGGCCAAACGCTTCCCCATCCAGGTGATCTCGAGAACCTGCTCTCACGACTATTTCTCCTATGGTCACAAGCAGCAACACACTGACGACATTCATCATCGCCACCAGACGAAAGCGACCTGTAGGCGATCGTGTGTGTACCAGATACCGATGAACGAGATCTGTGCCACTCATGAACAAGACAACGACCGCACACAGAAACACCAGCCCCGGCCTACTGGAGAAAAACACTTGAAAAGACCGTTCCCCTTTCATGTGCTGTGCCACCACAAGAACCGCGATCGCCGATTCAAAGAGAACGAGAGAAGTATAAAAGAGCAGCTCTCGTTTCGAGAGCGAGGTTTCAGCAGTCATGTGTCGTCCTTCTCTATATTCCAAAACGTTGGGGATAGATTCACCCACTGCGGCACCTCATCGGGGAGAAGTCATCGAGAGCTCCCCGTCATTCCTAACAGTGTTTTGATCATTCGCTCCCGCCATTCGTCCGTGGTGGTGAGACATGGGGTTCCAGCGACGGACTGACGAACGTTTCACCGGCCACTGCTGCGCGGATGGCCGGCACGAGATCTGAGTGGGCCGATTGTTTCCGCACGAACCCGACCGCACCAGCGGCAAACGCCTCTTCCTTGGCATTCGTGCTCGCGTGCATGGTGCATACGACGACCCGGCAATCCGGCAAGTCCTTTCGGATTGCCCGCGCGGCATCGAGCCCACCGACTCTCGGCATGACGAGATCCAACACCACGACGTCGGGACGAAGACGACGCGAGACGTCCACCGCGGCCCGTCCGTCCGTGACTGCTCCGACGACCTCACCCGCCTTATCCGCCAAGCGGCAGAGGTTCGCCAGCATTTGTGGATGATCGTCGGCCAACAGAATGTGCGGTTTGCTCATACGATCTCGTGGTCCGACAATAAAGACGTCCTCCTCCCCCGCATACCGAACCTCACTCCGGAGTGATCGCCAAATAGATCGTGGCTCGTCCCCTCGATCTTGATCACCGCCACATCGGTCTTTGGATCAGTGCCGATCACCTTCGCCTTGAATGTGCGCTTGTCCGCCAACGTGACGTCAATCTCGCCTGCATGCTCGACAACGTGATTATTGGTGACGATATAGCCGTCGGCACTCACGATCACGCCGGAGCCCATGCCTTCCTGCCGGAACTCCTTCGGCTCGCGAAACCGCCGTTGGAATTCCTCACCGAAGAAACGCCGGAAGAACGGGTCGTCAAAGAACGGTGAAGGTGCTTCGGAGAAGCCCTGCCCCCCACGCACTTTCGTAGTCGAAGACACGTTGACCACCGAGGCCTTGGCCTGTTTCGCCACGGCCACGACGGTCTGCGAGCGCGGAATCAATGACGCTGACGGAAGGCTGGCCTCTTCGGCCCATGACGGAGCCGTCAGCTTCGGTTCCGGAAGGCAGGACTGAACTGAGAGGAACACCCCAAAGACTACAGCTAGGGCAATCGCCACCCACGCCCCCCGCGTGAGTCGTGGTCTAGAGTTGACCAGTGGATTTGCCATTAGCCTCGCCTCCACCTAATGACGTACGCTCAGGCCCGTCCACACGCAGTCCGAATCAGCTCTTATCCCCTCGGGTACACTCCGCCTCTTGAAAGGAGACGTCACACCCGAGGCACCTGACGAACAGGCCCTTGACCTCCGACACTGTACGGAAACCCGATGGATAAGAGAACTAGGATGGTCCCTAGATCGGCAATGAGAACGGACCAGGCGATTTACGCGCTCGAACCACGGTCGTCATGACGCCTCTCACTGCCATCGTCCGGTTGGAAAGGTATCGCGCGAGGACGATGTATCCGTGATGAAAGACCACTCTCACTTCATGCCTTGATAAGGGTCGGCAATGATAGCCTGGCATTCCAGGCAGCGGACCTTCCCGGTCCGTTTTCCTCCCCTCGTCCGCACCTCATCAATCATTCGGCCATGGACACAGCTCTGCTCCGAGACGAGTTGAATGTCGGGCGGCGATGCGACAGCGTTCAGCAGTTTTGCACTCCGCTCCATGGCCGTTCCCTTGATACGTGATAGTTGCATGGCTTCCCTCCTTCTCGCATCAACACACAGCCGCATGGTTCCCCTTCGAAATCAACCCGATCGAGCGATCGCGTTCTCTTTGATGGTCGATCGATACACCGAACGAGGATACCGGATTCCGTGCAACGACAATACTAGGTAAGCACCTTGGAGGATGAGAAAATAGTGCTAGCGAGGCATTTGAGAAGCCCAAGCGGATTGTCCCAGAACCCGAGAGAGGCGATCCTACAGATTCTGAGAGAGGCCGGTGTCCGCGCTGACCAACCCTTCCGCGATGGCGAACTTGCACAGAGCCAACGTGGAATGGAGGTTGAGTTGCTCCATTAACCGCATCTTGTGAAAATCCACGGTTTTGACCGACAGGTTTAAGAGACGCGCAATATCCTTTGGACTCTTGCCTTCCGCAAGAAGCTGCAGCACCTCTCGCTGCCGAGGGGTTAACTGCATCAGCGTTTTTTTCAGCGCTGACCGATTCCGTGTCACAATCGACTCGAGAACCGGCCTGGTGATGGTCGGTGTGAGATAGGTCTGTCCCTTAAGTACGGTGTCGATCGCATGCGGCAGTTCGGAGGCTGCGGACTGTTTCAACAGGTAGCCGCTGGCACCGGCCTGAAGCGCCTCGGTGGCAAATACCGGAGAAGCATGCATCGTCAAAAAAATGATCTTCGCATCCGGCAGCGACTTCTTGATCTGCCGAGCCGCGTCCATGCCGTTCAGCAGCGGCATCGAAATATCGACAAGAATTAGGTCCGGTCTCAACCGCTCGGCCGCCTCGACCAAAGCACGGCCGTCTTCGACGGCCCCGACGACGTCGCACGTGCCCTCCACCAATTTGCGCAGCCCGGCCAGCATGATCGAATGGTCATCAGCCATGAGCAGGCGAGGCTTTTTATCTGTCAGCATCTCAGACATGGGTTTACCCTATCTCCCTGCGTCGACAGGATTCAAGCCGACGCTCTGTTGATTCTCGCCCGCTCACCATACATGCAGCCCCATATGACATGTCACGTCTCACAGGTGCTCTCTTCCAGCGGCACCCAGGCGTGGAGTTCCGTCCCATCATTCGGTATGGCACGGATGCGAAAACGGCCGCCCAGCATCCCTATCCGCTCCGCCATACTGGTCAGCCCCAGTCCCCTCCGCCGGACGGTTCCATCGATGCTCTCCATCCCTCGTCCATCATCGTGGATAGAGAGCTCCAGGCCTTGGCCTGTGCGCAAGAGCCGCACCAACACCGTGGTCGCATTGGCGTGCTTCTGCACATTATGAAGGCCCTCCTGCAACACGCGATAGAGACAGGTGGCATGGTCCAACGGAATGTCCCTGGGTACATCCTGCGTGACCACTTCCGCCGACACCCCGGTTCGTGCGCCGAATTCCTGGACCTGTTCGCGTACGGCTATTTCCAGCCCCCCATACTCCAGAATCGAGGGATGGAGCTGATGCGCCATCCGTTGCAGGTCGGTGGTCAGTCGCTCCGCCGACGCCCCACAAGCCTTGACCTGCGACTGCAATCCTTCGTCTTGTGATGAGATCGAAGAAGCCAGGCCGTAGAGTTCCATCGTTAAGACACCCAACCGTTGCATCACATCGTCGTGCAGATCCCGCGAGATCCGCCGCCGCTCTTCCTCCTGAGCCTGCAGTAACCTGACCCCGAGCTCGCGCAGTTGCGCTTCCCGTTCACGCAACAACTCCTCCTTCGTCTTCAGCATCGTGATGTCGGCGCTCAGCGCGAAGACCCCTATGACTTCTCCCCGGTCATTCCAATCCGGCACATATCGTGCCGACAAGAAATGTCTGCTGCCGTCCAGCAGCTTGAGTTCGTACTCAAAGGACACCGATTTCCCCAAAAGTGCCTTGTCCAGCTGAAATCGGACCTCCGCATAACTTTCCGGGCCCAGCAGGTCAGAGATCGACATACCCGTGATCTCCTCATCGGGGCGCCGGAAGAGGTGCTCATACTGTTTGTTAACGAACTGATAGCGCCGGTCACGGTCGATATAGGCAAAGAGTGCCGGCACATTGTCTGCGAGCGTGCGAAACTGCTGTTCTCTGAAGCGCAGGGTCTGCTCGACCCCCTTCCGCCAGGTGATGTCCGTTTCGGCACCGACCATCCGGACGGCAGACCCCTCCTCATTAAAGATGACGATACCCCGGTCAAACACCCAGAAATAGGTGCCGTCTCTCCGTTGAATGCGGTATTCCTCGGAGAATCCCTCCTTCTCACCACGGAGAGCCTCTTCAAAATGGTCTAGGACACGCTGCCGGTCTTCCGGATGGATGCGAGCCAGCCACTCCTGCTGCGATTCCGACCGGTCTTGTTCCTTGAATCCATGCATCTCCTTCCATCGAGGAGAAAAGTAAGTGATTTGGTGGAGGAGATCACAATCCCAGACGCCGTCATTCGTCGCCTTCGCCACCCAATCAAAACGCTCGTTGGCCTCGACCAGCTGCGCCGTCCGCTCGCGCACGCGCGTCTCTAAGATTTCGTTCAGGCTCTGCGCCCTCTCCTGGTCCTGTCGCCGTTCCGTAATGTCAAGACAGACACCCACCACGTATCGAGAGCGACCAAACCCGTCTTGTACGGGCCGACCAGACCCAAACAGCCAATGCACCGAGCCGTCGGCATGGACGACGCGAAACTCGTCTCTCACCGTCACACCTTCCTCCAGCACCCTGCGAACAGCAGCACAGACCCGTGCACGATCATCGGCGTGAACCCTCGACAGCGCCTCGGTTCCTGTACAAGGACCAGTCTCGGCCCGGACACCAAATAACGTGAACTGCCAATAATTGCACAGGAGCGAGTCCGTCTCGGCATCCCACTCCCACGTGCCCATGTTGGCGCTCTCCAGCGCCAACAGCAGCCGTTCCTCGCTCTCGCGCAGGGCCGTTTCAACCTGTTTGCGTTCGGTAATATCCTGCACGGTTCCAAACAGGCCGACCACCCGGCCAGCTCCATCCCTGCGCGCATAGCCAAGCTCGCGCATCGTCTTCACCGAACCATCCTGCTTCACGACTCTGAACTCCAGATCGAAAGGTGCCCCATGCAGCCTCGCCTCGACATTTGCCTGGACAATCCCTGGTCGATCATCGGGATGGACCAGAGCCAGGAACGACTCGTACGTTTGCCCGAGCGGTGATGGCTCGACGTCGAACATGCGGCATAACTGATCTGAAAGCAGGATTCTGTCGGTCTCCACGTCGAACCGCCAGCTGCCGAGCTTGGCGATACCCTGGGCTTCGGCAAGGTCGGCTGCCGTACGCTGCACCATGTCTTCGGCCTGTTTACGCTCGGTAATGTCGTTGCCGACGGTAATCAGACAGAGCGTTCCCCCGAGTTCCACCAGGTCGGAAGACACAAGAACATGGCGCAGGGCCCCGGACTTGGTCCTGAAGATTGATTCAAGATTGCGCACCGGCGTGCAGGATTTCAAGCGCTCAACGAGCCGTGCTCTGTCCTCGGGATTCGGCCAGATACTCAACATCAACGTGGTGCTTCCGATCACTTCGTCGCGACGAAAACCAAACAGCTGCAAACAGGCCTCGTTCACCTCAATACAACAACCCGTTGCTACTTCCGTGATCCCTATCGGGTTCGGACTTGTCTGGAAGGCGATGGCGAATCGTTGTTCACTCTCGCGTAAGGCCTTCTGCACCTGCACGATGTCGTCAACATTCGTGATCGAGCCGACCCAGCGAGTCACATGGCCTTGACTGTCACGCACCGGCAACGCCCGTGCAATGACCCACGCATATGTCCCGTCGCTCCGCCGTAACCGTTGCTGCGATTCGAACGGCACGCTGTCCTTTATGCATTGCATCCAACGATCGATATTGACCGTTCGGTCGTCGGGATGCAGCGCGTCTGCCCAGCCATGCCCGGCTACTTGTTCAGGCGTTTGCCCGGTGAACCGACACCACCCCTCACTGGTCCAGATGTTCCAACCAGCCGCATCGGTCTCAAAGAGAAAACTGGGAACCGCTTGCGCCATGGTGCGGAAACGTTCCTCGCTCTGGCGTAGAACCTCTTCAGTCCGTTTACGCTCAGTGATCTCGATTTCGGATCCGGCCATGCGGATCACCTTGCCAGAGCTGTCCCGCTTGGCGATGCCATGGTCCAGAATCCAAAGCCAGCAGCCGTCCTTGTGGCGAGTCCGATACTCCTCGCAGAACACCGGTGTCTGCCCCTCCAAATGAGCGGACACCGCCGCCATCACTCGTTCTCTATCATCAGGATGGATTCGGCTGCTCCACTCCGTCTCGTGATCGCTTACTTCGTCGGCGGCAAGTCCGCGCAAGGCTTTCCAACGGGATGAAAAGAATACGCGTTGCTCAGGCACGTTCCAGTCCCAAATCGCAGCCTCTGCACCTGCCACCACCAACGCATAACGTTCCTCACTCTCGCGCAACGCCATAAGATCCGTGGCGCGTTGCTGAGCCATGAGTTTCTCCTTGAGCAGAAGTCCCGCGATGACGAGCAACAAAAACGACGCCAGAACCCGGTTCCCAACAATCACGGGCGTGACCTGTTCAACATAGTGGATGAGACCCACCCAGGTCAGGATGACAACGCCGACGGTCAGGAAGATCGTACTCCGCCAACCAGGAATACGCCTCGTGAGCAAGATTGGTAACGCAAAGAGCATCGGCACAGACATACCAGGGGGGATCACAAAGTCGAGAACGACAATCGCTGCTGCTGCTGCTGCTGCTGCAACGATCCAGCCCATCGGCTTTATTTGACTCTCCATTGGAGTCACGGACCACGCTCCTTGCCGACTCACCACAGCCCAACGAGCGGTTTAGGGATTGCGCCGGGAATAGGGGAGTCTATACCTAAAGCAAACTTCATCGCACTAGGTGATCGCCTAGGTGGCAGAGACCACGGCATTCCGACGGCACGAGAGGAAAGAGGTAGACCTCTCGCTCTGGTGATCGTTCGGCGTCAAACTAGGTCATCGCCTAGTTCCTCTTTTGTTCGTCTTGGAGCACAGTAGACCGGATTCTGAGCGAAGTCGGTTCGATCTTATCAATCGATGCCCTATGGCAAGACAGGAGGTGCCATCATGTCTACCGCACAATCATTCATCGAAGACGCTGTCATCGATATCCTGGCCCAGACCGGCCCTTGCACGATTGATGAGGTGGCCCAGTCACTTCCCGCCCATGACTGGAGTGAGGTCTTCTTCGCCGTCGATACCATGTCGCGAGACGGTCGGCTGGTGTTTCGGCGTCCGTCGAGTTCCGTCTATCAGCTCTCGCTCTCCGCATCATGCCAAGGGAACAGAACCGAGCCCACCGGGTCTACTCAGGTGCGTTTTTGCCTGGGATGCGGCTATCTCTCCGACAGGATCACGCCGGAAGGTGGACCGTCGCCATGGGTTGAAGCCAACCGATACCTCAAGAAGCATGGGTTGACCTGGTTTGAGCTCGAACGGATCGACTCGATGTGTCCAGCCTGCTCTCGTGTACAGGCCTGCGGTACCAGACGAGCTTCTCCGAGAGCCGCTGCGCAGTCGGCTCGTTAAGACACTCCTAGGGAGCCGGGCAACAAGCGCAGGACGGCGGAATCTGGGAAGACCAGTTGGGACGGGAGCACGTAGACAGGAAAATAGGCTAGAAGGACGGCGCTTCTGATGGCACTCCTAAGAAGCGGAGGGGCTTTTCTTTAGTGAGGTGCTGCGGCTGGACGATATAGTCGCCGGTCATTGACGGGATCCAGACGGATTTCGCCACCTCCGTTTTTCCGCCCGTCATCGCCCAGGCGAGGCCGCCCACAACCCCGCCCCCGACCGCGTAGGCTACCTTCGCCGCTCCATAGGGAAGGGTCAACAGCCAGCTCGCGGCTTGGAGCCCTGCCTCTTTCGATCTCGATGGACTCGTTTTCTGTATGTCTTCATGGCTCAGTGGGTTCGCTTCGTGCATTTCTTCACCATGAGCCCGTGCCGATCCCCCCATCATCACAAGTGACAAGCACAAAGCGGCCCCAACAACATGGGCCCCTTTCGCCTTGGTCCGGCAAATACCTCTCGTACTCATGTCCGACTCTCCTTAGAGGCATGCCTTCTACCATAAACAACCCAACGCGAACAACAGGCCGGGGTTTCCGCCGCTCCCTCACGTGCTCATGTGTTTCTGTAGGACGGGGGACTCCGTAATCATGGAGTTCTCCGGAGCAAGCTCGACCGCCCTCCCGAAGGCAACCTTCGCCTCGTCGTGCCTGTCCAGTTTGTCTAACGCCAAACCCAGATTGTAATGCGCCTCGGCCAGCTTGGGATCGGCTTCCACGGCATTCCGGAAATGGCCTTCCGCCACATCCCAATGACCTTGCCGGGCATGCGTCAAACCTTCTGCATTGGCCTTCTGACCAGCGGATGACACTGGGGCGCTCAATGCAGCGGCCTCCGTTTCAGCCTGAGCTTGCATTGGCATGTCTTGTTTCGCTGTCGTTTCCATCGGTTCACTCGCCGCCTGGTCCATTGCGGCTCCGGCTGCCGGTTTCTCCGCTTGCTTCGCCTCCTCGGTCACCGATTTGGATTCACAGCCGGCCAGCAAAGCGACTGCCACTATTGGAGTGAGTACCATTCCCTGAAGCGTCATACGATTGAACGTCAACATCTGGCTGGGCATACACGTCCCTCCTTCACATCAAGATATTTACGAATGACCCTACATTCAACTCACATCCTCGCGATGGCTATCGACTCTCTATTTGGCAGGAGGGTGCTCACGTTGCATCCGGTCCGTTTCCCCCGCCAACCCCAATGATTCTTGCTCGGTCTAGCCGGTCCAGCGCTCCTGCTCCTGAGCCGCCGTCGTTTTCTCCCCCTTCATGGACGCCCCCGCCTTCCCGCGGATCAACTGTTTGACCGGCTCGACGTCCGACCGGCTGTAATATCCGCGCTGCACTCCGGAATCAAACACTCCTAGTGCCCGATCGATATACGATTGTGCCAGTAGATTTTTGCTAGGTTGCGTAGCTTGAGCAGTGTTATTGAGATAGCGCACCACCGCAGGATTCGGCGGTTCACCAGGTGAGTTCGCCAACATATCGCAGTAGGGTTCCTCTTTCAATTGAGCCGCGATGTCCTTCACCCATGGCGCCGTCACGGCCTGATCGGAGGCCGGCGCTAACCAGCCTGCAGCCAGGCTGAAGCCCGGTGGGATGACAGCCAGCGCGACGATGAAAGCAAGACCTGCCAGCGTTCTCCTGGCCTTACCACGAGAATCCTCAGTTCGTCGGTGCTGCCTCGATCGAATCATGACGCACCTCCTTCTCCACATCCTCCACATCGCAGTATGAAACACAGGGTTGCAACTCACCGAATTCACTCAAGCTCATCATCGCCCTGAAACGCCGGGAACGCTACTAGGCAACATCCCAGATCTCACGCCGCCATCTACCAGTGCCATTACCGGGACACTCTTCCGCTTCTGCGGACATGCCCTAGGATCATTGGTTCAAAAATCTAGGTCGTTTTCGAGTAGGCCTATTTCGTCACTCGCTCTATATTTCGGCACTCACTTCATCACACCAGAACCGAAAGGGGAACCAGACATGACCCGCGTGAGGGATGTGACACCAAGCAATGCTAGGCCTTTAGGAATCTGTACGCGATGTCAGGAACTGATGGTGCCGTCCTTCACCGACTCTTTGCACCTGGAAGTCGCGGAAGCCATACAGAATCCGTCTTGGCGCTGCGTAAATTGCGGGGAGTGGCTTGACGACACGGTCTTGTCCAACCGCCTCGAGAGACATGCTGTCGGATCCGTTTCAACGGATTCGCCGCCTCGGTCTCACCGACGTCGTTGGAGACGGTAATCATCAGCCGAGGGAGCATGGCGCGGACGAACGGTATTTGACACGGATTATGAGGATGCCGGTAGGTGCTGCCGGAGAAAGGGTGTAGATCATGACTACGCTGCGCAGGACAGGAAAGAATGTGTGGTCGATTGTGCTGGCCGGAGGCGAGGGCGAACGGGTAAAGCCATTCGTGCGTCGATGGCTGGGCCACTCTCGTCCAAAACAGTATTGCACCTTCGTGGGGACTCGTTCGATGTTCGAGCATACACTCGACCGGGCCACGCGCATCGCCTTACCTCAACGAACTGTGGTGGTGGCGGGTCGCCATCATCGGAGCGAGTTGCGGAACCAGCTGTTCGCGCATCTGACTCATAAAGTGATTGAACAGCCGCTCAATCGCGACACCGCAGCTGGCCTGTTCCTGCCGATCTCCTACGTGCGCGCCCGCGACCCCCAGGCCATCGTCGTCATCCAACCCTTGGACCACTTTGTCTATCCGGAGCGGCGCTTTGTGGAGACGGTCCGACAGAGCGTGGCCTCGGTCGCGGTGATGCCGGATCGCCTGCTCCTGCTCGGTGTGCAGCCGGATCGCTTGGAGACCGAATATGGTTGGATTCAACGGGGTGCCCAGCTCGACGACTCCTGCCCACACTCGGTCCATGCGGTGTCGTCCTTTCTCGAAAAACCAGACCTCGCACAAGCCGATGCCGCCTTGCGGGCCGGAGGTTTGTGGAACACGCTCGTGCTCACGGCGACCGTTGACGCCTTATGGAAGGCCGGATGGACCTGCTTCCCCGACATGATGCCGTGGTTCGAGCGGATGTGCTCCAGCTGGAACACCTCGAAGGAGGAGGATGTCCTCGAAGATCTGTACCGCGATATGCCCCGGCACAACTTTTCCTCCCACCTCCTCCAACGGATCCCCGAGCAGGTGGCGGTGATGGAGCTGACGGGCATGCTCTGGAGCGATTGGGGGAAACCGGAACGCATCGCCGAATCGATCCGCCGGATCGGCAAGATCCCCGCCTTTCCACTGGACTGTCTCGACCGGCCGATCGCGCCAAACCCCATTCCGCAGCAGGCTGAAGACCTTCTCATCTCCGCATAGGGAGGCACATGATGTTACGACGACACAAAGCAACGACCACGACCGTTCCAACCGCGACGCCGGTTGCCACGAGTGACATGCCGCCATCTTCACCCATTGATCAAGAAAGTCGGGATCTGGACCAACCCCAAGGGACGATTGCCACCCGCGCCTATGCCCTCTACGAGGAACGGGGCTATCGGCATGGGTACGATCTTCAAGACTGGCTGGACGCGGAACGGGAGATTCTGAGTCGGAAGCCGCACTTGTAGGCGTTGAAACGGCGGATCCCAAATCTCTCCCCATCCAGTAGTGAGAGTTTGCATCGTCCCACGACCGCAGATCTTAAGGGAAGTCACGCTATCGCTTCCCTTCTTGCACCCTCCCTGCCAGAATCCGGGACTGTTCGGTCTGGCATAAGCCCTTCGGATCATGCCATACTGACCCCCTGAAAATGTGATGGTTTTGGCACAACACCGCCTACCATCGCGTAGCGTGCCGAATTCATCTCACGATCCGAACAGGGAGAACCGGTATGGCGATCTTGGCGATGATCCTATCACTCATAGCCATCGGCATGGCTTACGTCGCGCTCCAGCGCACGGGAGGGATGAAGGATCTTCGGCGCCAGATGGACCATCTCAGCAACAAGACGGAAGATGTGGCCAGAGGCGCCAGAGAAACGACCGCCGATGTCCTACAGCGACTCGAACATATGGTACGGGGATCGGGTGGGCCGTCGGTGAAGAAAGACGAGCACGTTCCCCCACATCATGACACTGGATTGGACAAATGAAAGCATGGGCGGGCCTGCTTGGTGGGTTCATACTGGGGTTCCTCTCCGCGGTCGTCGTGGATCTCGTCGCACCAGAATTGCTGGAGCCCTACACGCGACAGTTTATCCCAGCCACCCAAATTGAGTCCGTAACAGGGAAAGTCGTAAAGAAAGAGCGCGAGTCGAATCGCTTATTGATGACCTTGTCCACACCCAAAGGGGTGCTCTTGGCGACCTTTACCCAAAAGATTGAGGAGATCGACCTCCTCGTTGCAGAAGGGTACATCACCACGATTCGACTCAGAACCTATTCTCCCTTCGTAGAGAATCCAGTGATCGAACGAGTTGAGGCGTCTACGCCGGATCAAGAGTCCGAATCGCACCCGAACACACCGTAGTAGCTTAAATGGAGAAATATCATTCCGCATGGGGAGGCCGCACTGATACGGCCGGTCCCCGTCTCTTAGTTACACCGAACGGTTGGTCTCCGGCCAGAGTTCTCGGCACCCGGTTGCTCCTCGTGTTCCTGCTGTTCTGTTTTGTCTTCACCCTTCTCTGGGCGGATCGTGACGGCTTGCGCGACCAGATCGACGGCCAAGTCACCCTCTCAGACGTCGTGTACTTCACCATGATCACCGTGACGACGGTCGGCTATGGAGATATCGTTCCGGTGTCTACGCGCGCGCGACTGCTGGATGCACTGGTCGTGACGCCGATTCGCTTTGGCATCTGGTTCTTGTTCCTGGGCACCGCCTATCAGTTGATCATCCGGCAATATATGGAGGAATACCGCATGGCGAAACTCCAGGCGAATCTCAATGGGCATATCATCGTCTGTGGCTTCGGCCATACCGGGATGTCGGCAACGAAAGAACTCCTGGCACGTGGCACACAAGCCGATCACATTCTGGTGATCGACAGGTCGGAAGAGCGTGTGCGCCTGGCCGGCACCCTGGGCATTGCCGCCTTTCAGGCCGACACCACGCAAGAATCCGTCTTGCGCGATGCCGTGATCGGCAAAGCCAAAGCCGTCATCATAGCAGCGGGGATCGACGACGCCAATGCGCTCATTCTGCTCACGGCGAGACACCTCAATCCGAAGGTGCGCATCATCGTCAGTGCCAAACAAGAGGAGAACGTCAAACTCTTCAAACAAGGAGGAGCCAACGCCATTCTGTCACCTGCAACCTTCGGCGGCTACATTCTGGCGGCAGCCGTCGATCAAGGACACATGGTGCAGTATCTGGATGATCTGTTGACGATGCGGGGTAACGTTGCCTTGGTGGAACGAACCGTCAAGCCCGATGAAATCGGGAAGTCCCCTGCCGACCTACACCCCGATCTTTTGCTCCGGCTCTATCGCAAGAAAACCATGTATCCCTATTTGAACCTGGGTCAGGCCGGTCCCCTTCAGGATGGGGACATCATGGTCCTCTTCACGAGTTCACCGACCGATACGGAATAGCCATTCATGTATCGGCCACACAGGTCTGCGATTCCCCGGTGGCGTCTGGTCGCTTATGCTCGTGACGACGCTCGCACCAGACGTTCGATGGTGAGACCCTGAACGAGGATTGAAAAGACCACGACGATGTACGTCATCGTGATCAACACATCCCGATAGGAAGAGGGCGGGAGTGAAAGCGCCATCGCGACTGAGATTCCACCACGCAACCCACCCCACGTCAGAATCATCGTGGCCCGCTCAGTAAACTCTTGGAATAATCGGAATGCTTGGACCGGGAGACTGACACTGACGAACCGAGCGAAGAGCACCAGCGGAATCGCGATCAGGCCGGCCTCCAGGTACGCAGTCTTGAAGGTCAGGGCCAGGACCTCAAGACCGATCAGAACGAACAGTACGGCGTTGAGCAACTCATCGATGAGTTCCCAAAACGTATCTAAATACTCCCGCGTCGTCTCGGACATCGCCAGGTGACGGCCCTGGTTGCCGATCAACAGACCGGACACCACAACGGCGATCGGACCCGACGCATGTACTGCATCGGCCAGCGCATACCCCCCCATCACCAGCGCTAGCGTCAGTAAGATCTCGACATGATGCTGATTGATCGACTTCAGCATCAGATAGGTCAGATACCCCAAGGCGAGCCCGATGACCGCCCCGCCCAGCGCTTCTTGTACGAATAGGAGGACGATGGAACCAGGCGTGATAGTCCCGGTCTCTACCACAGCGAGAAGTACGAGGAACACCGCGACGCCGACTCCGTCGTTAAAGAGGGACTCGCCGGTGATCTTAATTTCCAGCTGTTTCGGAGCCTTCGCATTTTTCAAAATCCCCAAGACTGCGATGGGATCGGTGGGAGAGATCAACGCACCGAACAGCAGGCATCCGATGAACGGAATCGGGAGTCCGATCCATCCGAGTAAGAGATACGTCAATGCCCCGACGATGCTCGCCGAGACCATGACGCCCAGACAGGCCAACGTCCCGATGAACCATTTCTGCTCGAGCAGATCGTCCAGGTTGATATGCAGCGCGCCTGCAAATAGGAGAAAACTGAGCATGCCGTGCAGCAACGTCTCATCGAAATCGATACTGCGGATGAAGCTTTCGGCTTCAGCCTGGATCCCATACCCGAGTTTCCCGAGCAACAGGGGGACGAGGGACATCACCAGGGCGATGGCCATGAGACCGATCGTCACCGGCAACTTGATATACCGTTGATTCACATAGCTGAACACAGCGGAGAGGCACACGAGAATGGTGATGGTTTCAATCAGCGACATAGACAGGAGCATGACGTCGGAAGGCCATCGTTCGACATGTGTTCACGAAACCGATGGCTCCGGGACCGATTCGTCAGTGCTCGAAGGATGCCGCCGTTGGTATAGCGTCAACACCAGCGTCATGCCGAGCACACAGAACACGATCACCGTCAGGGCATAGATCGGGAACAATTCTGTACCGCGGATTCCCGTGGAGATCGGAAGAAAGGCCATGACCGCAGTCGCCACTCCACGGGGGAACATCGCAGCGATCACCCAACGCTCGCTGGAGGACCATGCACCTGTCGTCCGAGCCAGGCCCTCGGTGACACCGGCCCGAACAAGCACGACGATACAGAACAAGCTCAAGCTCATTAACGCAATATCGACGGTCAAGGCGGAAAAATCGAGAATCAACCCCAGCAGCACGTAGAAAAACGTTCGCACGAGGAACGACAACTCTTCATGCATTCGTTTCATGAACTCGCTTAACACGAACTTCGCCTGGTCCAGCTCATAGCCGATCATGACCCGGATCGGCCTGACCATATGCCCGACAAGAAACTCCATGTTGCTCAGGACGAGGCCGAACAAAAGAATCGTGATCGCTCCATTGGCGCCGATCAATTCTGCAACATAGTAGAGGACCAAGATTGCGGCCATTGTAAGCATGTAGGAGAGCGCTTGTCCCTCGAGCCAAGTCAACAGCCGTGCCCATAGGGCTCCGGCCAGGAGCGCAAGCATGATCGCATCCCAAAACGCATGGAACACTTCACGAATAAAATGCCCTCCACCGCCTGGGTCTTTCATCGTTCCCATCAGTGCCAACGCAAGCACGACAACAAAAACTTCTGAGATAGCCGAATCGAGGCTCAGCAGCACTTTCGTCGAATCACGGAGTGAAGACATGTGCGACGTCACCGGAATGATGATGGCAGCCGCAGTCCCCCCCAGAATGGTGCCCAGAAGCAATCCGTGCAACCATGACGCATGGGTGATCCACACATAAAAGCCCATGATCGTGAGAATCGTCAGACCGAAGACCATCACGGAATAGAGCAGCGCCATCGGCGTCTCGCTGACGACCTTCATGATATGGAGGTTGATGCCACCGTCAAAGAGGATGATCAGCAGTGCCAAGGTTCCGAAGTACGGAGCCAATTTCATGACGGCGGTCGGTTCGGCCACATGAAAAACCGGTCCTAACAGAATGCCGAATCCCATCAGAAATAGTACGCTGGGTATACCGGTCCGTTTGAAGGCCAGCTCTCCCGCCAAGCCGACCAGGATGACCAATCCTATCAAGCCTAATACGAGTTCAACGCTCAAAGGATCCATTGGGCCACACTTCTCCACACTGCTCAAACCATGCAGTCAGCAGCATTATGCATCGCTCTTTTTCCCCAGGCAACTCATCACCGCTGAGCAGACGTACGCCAATACCCGTTTGTCTCTAGCGGAAAAATAGATGCCATGGCACAATGATTGCGTATTTTTCCTGAACTCAGAAACACAAATCCGAAAGAGGACCCGATCAATTGAGCAGCCGCAACTCTCTCCTCGGCATGGATCTTCGGATACCCTTCGCAATCTGTGCCTTCCTATGGTCCTGTCTGATCGCGGTTCCCATCTTTGCCGCATCGTCAGGAGCCGGTTCAGGCGTTCCGGTTCGCCTCCATGGCGAGACTCTATTCACGATTCAGACTGGACTGGCCAACGTCGATGCTGCCTCACGAGCAGCGGCCATCGAGAAGCGCCTTGCTCGATTGACCCGAGCCACAGCTCCCGTTATCGAGAGCCTCAGGGTCGAAGACCATGAACAGACAGCTTATGTGTTGACCTCGGAAGAAGTGCTCTTCGTCGTAACCGACAACGAGGCCAAAGCCGCCGGTAAACCGCGGCACACCCTCGCTGAGGAGCAGACGGGAAAGATCCGAGAAGCCCTCGCAGATTCTTCTTCGACCCAATTAACTTACGAACCGGCGCCGCCAACGACCTTGCGGAATCTGCTGTGGGCCGGCGTCGCAACCTCGCTGTTGCTCTTCTTCGCTGTGGCCTCGTATGTCTTCTTTCCTCGCCTCTACGAGGCACTTGAGGTCTGGCGTGACACACACCCGCATGCCACGTCGCTCCGTGGCTTGGAGTTGTTCTCAGCGGCTCAGCTCAGCCACGTCCTTCTATTCTTGAGTCGGGTTCTTCGCGGAGTGCTGTCCGGTCTCGCCCTCTATTGGTACTTTCACTTCGTCTTGAACCTCTTTCCCCAAACACGGGCATTCGAACGGAGATTTCTGGAGGCACTGGCCGTGCCCGTTGAACAGATACAGGCCCTATTCTTTAATGGAGGAGGGTTCGTCATCGGCCTCCTGCTGGCACTGGTCGCCACAGGTTTGTTCCTGGCCTTCCTCAAGGGGTTCGAGCAGCTGTTTCCCCGCATGTTGGATAGGGTGTCCGCTTGGGGCTTTACGACGACCTACTCGCTGAAGATCCAGCGCGTGGAACTACTGACCGGCGCACAACTCTCGGACGGTCTGCTCGGACTGTTACGGGTGCTTCGATTCGTGGCGTACGTCTCGCTCATCTACCTCTACGTCACGTCCGTTCTTGGATTTTTCACCGCCACCCGAAAGCTCTCCGTCGAACTGTTGAACTATATGATCGAACCGGTGAGGATGCTCGGCCGAGAGTTCATCGCCTCGGTGCCGGACATCATTGCCATCGCCATGATCATCATCGTCACGAACTATGTCATCAAGCTCATCCACATGTTCTTCAACGGCATGGAGCGAGGGGCAATCACCTTTCAGGGTTTCCATCGTGAATGGGCGGCTCCGACCTACAAAATCGTTCGATTCTTTGTCCTGGTCTTCGCCGCGGTCGCGATCTTTCCCTACATCCCCGGATCCCATTCAGAAGCCTTTCGAGGGATCTCGGTGTTTCTCGGAGTCCTCGTCTCGTTGGGCGCTGCAGGCTCGTTCAGCAATATCGTCGCCGGGGTCGTGCTGACCTACATGCGACCCTTCAGCGTCGGAGACCGAGTCAAAATTGCCGATACCACGGGAGACATTACCGAAAAAACTCTCTTGGTCACACGTATCAGAACCATCAAGAACGTCGACGTCACGATTCCCAATGCGCTCGTCCTCGGGGCACACATCATCAACTTCAGTTCCTCGTCGATGAACCCGCCGCCGCTCATTCTTCATACGAGCCTGACCATCGGGTACGACGCCCCCTGGCAGAAAGTCCATGAGCTGCTCATCGCAGCGGCCAATCAGACGACACATATTCTCGAGACACCCGAACCCTTTGTCTTACAAACCAGCCTAGATGATTTCTATGTGAGGTATGAAATCAACGCCTATACCGGCGCGCCGAATAAGATGGCTGCCACCTACTCGGAACTCCACCAGCATATCCAGGACCAATTCAACGAAGCGGGCCTGGAAATCATGTCGCCCCATTACACCCAAATCCGCGACGGCAATAGAACCGCGATTCCTGATCAGTATCTCCCGAAGACCTATCAGCCGCCGGGCCTACGGATTTGGCCGTTGGGTCCGTCTCAGTTGCATCAGGACTCCCCTCCATCCGAAGGGGGCACCAGATGATCATCCCCCTCTGTGCTCACGCCACGGTGGCAGTTACCTTCTGCATGGGGCCTACCGGTGACCGTTGAGATAGTCTTAGTCCTCATCGTCGTGCTCTCTGCGGTGATCCTCTTCATCACCGAGAAGGTCCCGCTGGATCTGGTAGCGCTGACTATCATTGCCACCTTGATGTTGAGCCGGATCATCACGCTGGAGGAAGGCCTATCGGGATTCAGTAATCCAGCAACCGTCACAGTCGGTGCGATGCTGGTGTTGAGCGCGGGACTGTTTAAAAGCGGCGCCGTGAATATTCTCGGGACGGGATTACACAAACTCAGCCGGTACGGGTCGAGGATCATGACGCTCACGATGATGACGTGCATAGGCGCCATCTCCGCGTTCATCAACAATACCGCTGCCGTCGCCATGCTTCTGCCGGTCGTGATGGACACGGCGCGGAACATGCGTATGGCCCCTTCCAAACTCCTCATGCCCCTATCATTCGCATCCATGTTCGGCGGCGTCTGCACACTGATCGGGAGCTCAACCAATATCCTGGTCAGCTCCATCGCCGAACGGTATGGGCAGCCCGGCCTTGGCATGTTCGAAATGACGCAACTCGGGCTGGTCTTCTTCTTCGCAGGGACGGCGTACATGCTCGTCGTCGGTTCGCGACTGATCCCGGACCGCCGAAGGGAAGATGACCTGACGCAACGTTTCGCAATGGGTGAGTATCTGACGGAAATCGTCTTGCTTCCTGAGGCCAAATCCGTCGGCAGGACGATCGCCGATGCTCCCCTCGGAAAAGATATCGACCTCGAAATTCTCGAGGTCCGGCGCCATGCGGGTCGATTGCAATTGCCCGGCCCCCACACGATGTTGCAAGCCGACGACGTCCTGCTTGTCCGGTGTAACGCCGCGCAAATCACGCGTCTTCAGGAGCGGGAGGGGATCACGCTGAAATCCGAGATGCAGTGGCGCGATAAGGATTTGGAATCCGACGAGACCCGGCTGATGGAGGCTGTTGTGGCACCCTATTCCGTACTGGACGGCAGATCCGTCAGAGGCATCCGATTTAAGGACAATTTCGGGGCCACTGTCCTCGCCATCCGTCATCACGGCGAACTCGTGCACGAGAATCTCAATGCGCGCATCCTGCGAGGCGGCGACATGCTGTTGCTCAAAGTGCGAACCGACTCGTTCAAGCGGCTGAGAGACAGTCCTGCCTTCGTCATGCTGTCGGATGTCGGCCTTTCAATGTTTCGAACCCAAAAACTCCTGACCGCCCTGGCCATTATCGCCGCCGTGGTAGGTGCAGCGGCACTCAACGTCGTTCCCATCGTCATCAGTGCCATCAGCGGCTGTGCGCTGCTCATCCTGACAGGCTGTCTGACCATGGAAGAAGCGTACCAGGCGGTCGAATGGAAAATCATTTTTCTGCTCGCCGGAGTGTTGACGTTGGGGGTCGCACTTGAAAAGACCGGAACTGCCCTGTTGTTGTCGAACTGGCTCATTGCGACGGTCGGGCTCTGGGGTCCCATCGCACTCGTATCAGTCTTCTATCTCATCACCTCACTGCTTACGGAAGCCATGTCGAACAACGCCACCGCCGCGCTCCTCACACCCATCGCCATCGCCGCCGCCCAATCGCTGGAGGTGGATCCTCGACCGTTTCTCATGGCTATCACGTTCGCAGCCTCGGCCAGTTTCATGACTCCCGTCGGCTACCAGACCAACACCTTGATCTATGGACCGGGGCAATATACTTTCAAAGATTTTCTCCGTGTCGGCGCTCCCCTGAACATTCTCTTCTGGATCCTGGCCACTATCTTCATTCCCGTCTTCTGGCCATTCCAGCCAACATGAACACATGAATAACGAACAATGTGGTTTTTCGACCATTCAGCCGGTTAGAACGGAGTAGCCATGGATCAGATCTTGGACCTCTTAGAACCGTTCGGGACGTTCACAAAAATTCCTCTCTATTCAATCGGAGACACGACGATCACGCTGGGCACGATGCTGTACCTGACGGTGCTGGTCGTGGCACTCTTCTATATCACCGGCAAACTGAAAACCTGGATCGTCGAAGGACTGCTCTTGCGCAGCCAGGTCGAACTGGGTGTCAGGCACGCGGTCGGGAACATCGTGCGCATGGTCTTCCTGGCCTTGGGTCTCATCATCATTCTCCAAACAACCGGTATCAACCTGAGCTCCTTGACTGTTCTCTTCGGCGCATTGGGCATCGGCGTCGGATTCGGCCTCCAGGGTGTAACGAACAACTTCGTGAGCGGGATCATTCTCTTACTGGAACGACCGATTAAGGTCGGAGACCGTATCGAAGTAGGCAACGTGAACGGCGATGTCATTAATATTTCGCCGCGCGCGACCACGATCGTGACGAACGACAACATCGCCATCATTGTCCCCAATGCCGATTTCATCTCCTCGAAGGTCGTCAACTGGAGCTATACGAACCGGAATGTGCGGTTTAACTTTCCGGTCGGCGTATCGTATGGCTCAGATCCCGAGCAAGTCCGCCGCGTACTGCTCGAGGTAGCAAGGGCTCACCACGGCGTCCTGAAAGAACCGGGACCTTCCGTGCTCTTCGACTCATTCGGCGACAGTGCGTTGAATTTCGTGCTTCGCGTGTGGACGAGGGATTTTTCGACAGTGCCCGGCGTGTTGCGGAGTGAATTGTATTTTTCGATCAGCCGGGCATTCAAAGAGCAGGGCATCGAGATCCCCTTCCCACAGCGGGATCTCCACATCAAGAGCGGAACACTCAACGTACGGCAGGTCTCACCAAGCTGATGCGCAGCTGGCACCTTCCTCCTGTCGCCTCATCAACAGGAAGAGTCCTGGCGTGGCACCATTATGGTGCCACGCCAGGACTCCGATGACCGATCTACGGATTATGTGGTCGGGCTTGCTTCTTCCTTCCCTGATCGCAGTTTGAATGCCGTCTGAGCCAACAACTCCTTCTGCAGCGCCTCGATATCGGCTCTGGCACCCAACGCAATCTCCTCGACTTTCCGCTCACTCTCCGGCCCCGGCACGTGGGAAAACTCATGGCAGTCTTCATAGGCCTGTTCCGTGGTGCCGGTCGCCCTGATCACCGCACCAGCGATCACTCCACCGACCACCGCAATGACGAGCGTCAAGGCGATACCGGTCAGTTGCACGCCGGCAATGCCGGGGACGACAACGATGGCACAGAGTCCCCCGAGCAAGCCGGGCATTCCATGCAAGTTGTGGACGCCACAGGTATCGATCAGCTTGATCTTGGATTCGAGCATGGGAAGGATAAACACAAACCCGATAACGGACAACGCACCGGCGATCAACCCGATCGAAAAGGCACCGACTGGACTCACCAGGTTACAGGTCGAACCGATCGAGACTCCGCCGGCCAATGCAGCGTTGGCCATATCCACCATCGACGTCTTACCATGATGAAAATACGTGCTGAGGAAGTAGGTCGCGAGCGTCGCCCCGCTCAAGGCCAAAATGGTGTTCACGATCGTCTGAGGCATTTCCTCAAACGGTACGATCGCGGTCGCGAAGCTGGGCCAGAACAACCACAGGACCATTGATCCGAGCATGGCAAATCGATCCGACGTCGGGTCGGATTCGATCGGCTGACTGCGTTGCTGCGCGGTCGTCAGGACCAGCGACGCGGCCAACCCAAAATACGCACCGAAAGCGTGAATCACGATCGAGCCGGCCGAATCTTGAAACCCTTTCGTGAGCCCCAAGCCGTTGTCCAGCACGACATATTCATTCAGTGCATAGAGCGGCACGAGCAACAGGGTGAGTAAGGCGTACTGAAACACGCGTAAACGGCCGAGCACCGCTCCCATCGCAATCAACGCCGTCGCGACTGAAAATTCAGCCAACATCAGCGTTTCAACCGAATGGGCTTTGATTTCATGTCCCACCACTCCGTTTGCGCGGAGCAACATATACAGCGGCAATCCGGTTGCGACCACGAGATAGGTGCCGGTCGTCGCGCCGAAGCCATACCGCCTGACGAACACCATGAGAAATCCGAACCCAACCACCAACATGGCCAGGATGTGAATCGAGTAGTTGTATTGCGCAACCAGGCGCGCCTCATTCACGGCACCCGCCGATTCTTCAGCACCGGCCCAGCTGGTGACACAGAAAAGACAGAGACTTGCTGCGCTGAGCACCTTCAACCAGAAGCTGTTCCGCATGGAGGCCTCCTTGGGCAGTGGACGTATATGGGGAAAGTATGGAGGCGCAGTGTACCCCACTCCTCAGCGCCCTTGTCAAACGGTGTCTGGAGGATACGAGCAGAGCGAGTAATCTTCCTGGCGGCGGGAGTCCGAGAAAGTCCAACTAAGTAGGCGCTAAACCGTAAGAAATACCGGTTTCTATCCTCCGCACTCCATCCCTCCCGTATGGATTAGGATGTGGGAGGGCCAAGCGCAGGCAACTCCAGTCCCTCGATCTCCTGAATGGTTTTTCCGGCTATTCCCTGAAGGTCTCCATACATCCCCGCCGTCGCCTGCATCACCCGGTCGATCTGTTCTTCCCGCTTCGCCCATTGTTTGGTAAGGGCCTTCTTCTCCTTATCGAGATCGTCCTTCATCGTCGAGAACGCTTCGACGATGGCTTCGACTCGATGGCGAAAGCGAGGACCGGTCAGATATTGGTAGATCATTTCCGTCTTGGTTTGTTGGCCTTCGGATGCTTGTCGCGCCGACGCGACCTCGACAAGTGTCTGACGGAGCGCGAGCGCTAAGGGAAGCACCGTCTTCGTATGGGTGACCCACACGTGCTCGACCAGGCCGAACGTCTCAACTTCTTTGGGCAGTGATTGGCTCACGATGACGGCGATTTCGGACTTGGCGGCTCGCTGATCTTCCCGCAACTTGGCGAGCCATCCATCGCTCCAGTTCTTGGTCCGCTTTGATTCCCAAATGATCGTCCCGCAGCGCTGCCCGTGAGGCCCCACCACGCGCTGGAGCGCATCCCCGCCATGTTCGCCTTTGGGAACGGGTTCGATCGTGTCCCACGGAAACTTCTCCCGCAACAGCGCCTCCAACTCCAATTCCTGGACCTCCCCCTGAAGTTGTTGGGAGCCCTGCTCGGCCTTTCGCTTCAGCTCCTCGATCTGCTTCTGCATGGGGGCGATGGTTTGTTCCCTCTCGAGGACTTTCAACCTGAGCCCGTCTTCAGCTTCTTTCCTGGCTTGTTCCCTGGTCGCCGTCAATCCCTCTTGTACCCGTTTTTCAACGGTCAGGTCGAGTTCACGCTTGGCATCGTCCAGCTCGCGCTGCTTGCGAAGGAGATCCGCCTGCGCCTGTTGAGCCTCAGCCAGTTTGGCTTCCCGTTGTTTGATGACGTCCTGCAGTTCGGCAACTTCTTTCGCCTTGTGATCCAGGTCATTCTGGATTGCGAGTTTGGCTTTCTTCGCTTCATCGGCCACAATCTTGGCGCGCTCCGAACGAAGCTTCTCACTGACCTGGTCGTCGATGGTTTGCTGCGCCTTCGAGAGCGCTTCTTCCCGCTCACGTAAGGCGGCGTCGCGTTTCGCCACGTCGGATTCTTTCTGGGCCAAACGCGCTTCATACTCACGGCGAGTGGATTCGATCAGCGGAGCCGCGAGGGATTCCGTGAGTTTGATTTCGGTCTTACAACTGGGGCAAACGATCGTTGGATCAGCCATGGGACATCACCCAGGGAAGCCCATCCTTGTTGGATGGCATCGCATACTCATCTCTATTGCTCACCTACTTCACCGCTCTTTTCTTCCCCCCAGATGACCCGAGCGTACCTGGCAGGCGAGGACGTCGCAGATCACCCGTGTCGCCATGAGACTGGTAATCTCCGCGGCGTCGTAAGGCGGTGAACATTCCACGATTTCCATTCCGGCCAGCGGCTTCGTATCCGCGATGATCTGGAGAAACTTGAGAACTTCACGCGGGAGAAACCCGCCTGGCTCGGGCCAGCCGGTGCCCGGCACGAAGGCGGCGTCCAAGCAATCCACGTCGAAGCTCAACCACACCGCATCGACGCCATCAAACGCTACCTCAAGGGCCTGCTTCGCGGCATTTTCAATGCCCATTTCCACACAGTCGGTCACCGTCATAATCGTGGTTTGGCGTTCACGACCGGACTTGACGCCGGGCCGTGGCGCTTGCCAGCCACCGATGCCGATCTGGACAAGGTTCTTCGCGGGCACGTTGGGGATGTTGGTTGCATGGAACCACGGAGTGGTATGCATGCGTTCATCGAGATCGGTCTCCTGCGTGTCCACGTGCCGGTCGAAGTGAAGGATGCCGAGCTTTTTGCCGTTCATATTCTGAGCCACGCCACGCACGGTGGCAAACCCGAGGGAATGGTCTCCGCCGAGCACTACCGGAAATGCTCCGCTGGCATAAACATGCCCCACGCCCTTGCTGACTTGATCGAAGGTCTTTTCGATGTTGCCGGGAATGGTAAAGACGTCACCCAGATCGCACATGGATACTGATTCTCGAAGATCCACCCCAAGTTCAAAGCTATAGGTACCGTACAACGCCGAAATCTTTCGAATCCCCTGCGGCCCAAACCTTGTCCCGGACCGATAGGTCGTACCGCCATCGAACGGTGCGCCAAGGATCGCGACGTCATACTCGCCGCATTTGCGCACATCTTCCACATATGGCGCTTTCGTGAAGGTATTGATTCCTGCGAAATGAGGCAATTCTCCTCGGCTGAAGGTCGGAATCCGACGGTCGACGATCGAATCAGCCCCAGGCAACCCCAGCTGAAGGCCACGAGCAATTTCCTCCTCATGTTTCGCCGTCGGGAGCAGCGCCTCGGCTTCGATCGCATATTTCGCTTCCGGCCCGTATCGATCATGCAAAGGCACTTCTCCCCGATACTTCTTACTCTTCGCCATGAAGAAACCTCCTTACCTCGATGTTCTGTATCACGTACGCAGAATGAAGAAGATACCGATTTATGTCTTGGAAATCATCTATGAATAATCGCGAGCGTCGGAATGATGCCAGCGCGTCCCTGTTTTCCGAGGCTGCTAGACTCTCGCTCGGCCCTGAGTATAATGACATCAGTTCAATGGCTATGATCGGCCCCCTCATACTGCTCTTGGCCCTCTTGTCGTCGTCTCTACATCCGACCTCGTCATGGGCCGGCGCACGTTATGAGGACACCCTCAAACAACTAGCCGACGCCATCACTGAAGCCGCGACAAAGACCAAGAAGCAACGTCTGGCCATTCTCGATTTCACAGATACCGACGGGCAACCCACAAAAGTCGGACCGTTCCTTGCCGAGGAGCTCGGAACTCAGCTCATGCTGGCAGGAGAATTGACGGTCGTCGATCGAACGCTCATCAACTCCACGCTGAAGCAATTCCACGTCGATCAGATCGACTCCGCCCATGCCAAAGCCGTCCAGAAGGTGGCAAAAGCGATCCGCGCCGAGGCGTTCGTCAGCGGAGTCTCGGTTGAGACTCCTGACGGCCTGCAGGTCACCGCAAAGCTGATCAATCCTTCGAACGGCCAGCCCATCGGTGCTGCGCGAGCGACGTTGCCGAAAACAGGTCCTTTGAACGCGTACTTCAAGAAAGAGGAATCGCCTCAGCCGGAGGTTGCCCCGGAACACCTTCAGGAACCTCCGCCTCCGACCAGCTTGGGGACTCATCGAAACGAGTCCTACGAGTTCGTCGTGACGGCAATCGATATGAGACAGGGTCGAATAAAATTGGATGCCACGATTGAAAACCATTCGTCCCGCGACCTGAAGCTTCTGTGTCAGTTGCACGAGACGGTTCTGAAGGATGAACATGGCACGACCTGGCACCAGGCAGTCGAGGACAATCGGGAAGGTCTCTGCACGCGTGGACTCGAATTATCTCCTAATCGGAAACGGCGGGCCGTCCTCATCTTCACCACATCAGCAGACGGGCCGGGCACACGGTTCACCCTTCACTTTTATGAAAAGTTACCAAGGCGCCATGCGTCGTTCACGATTGATGGATTGACGCTCGGACCCACACCGGGTCCCTCGGACCAGTCGCCTTAGAAAGACCATCATGCCGAATACGTTGAAACAAGTACTCACTATTGCCGGATCGGACTCCGGCGGAGGCGCAGGAATTCAAGCCGATCTCAAGGCAATGTCCGCGAACGGCGTCTTCGCCATGTCCGTGATTACCGCGATCACGGCTCAAAATACCGAGGAAGTGACAGATGTGTTCGAATTGCCTGCGGCGATCATTGCGTCGCAACTCGACGCCGTCTTTGACGATTTCGACGTGGCTGCCGTCAAGACCGGCATGTTGTCGTCTTCCGCCATCGTCGAGGTCGTCGTACGCATGTTAACTCCTCAGAAAGTCGCCAACCTCGTCGTGGATCCGGTCATGATCTCCAAGAGCGGCCATTCCCTGATGCAACCGGAGGCTGTCGAAGCCGTCAAGACCACGCTGCTTCCACTCGCCTTGATTGTGACGCCGAATGTGCATGAGGCGCAGCAACTGTCAGGAATTGAGATACGATCGTTGGCCGATGCACGACGAGCGGCGAAGGTGATTCACCAATTCGGATGTAAGCACGTCCTGATCAAAGGTGGTCATCTCCTCGACGAACGGGCGACCGACTTGCTGTACGACGGACGGTTCTTCAACGTGTTGAAAGGGGAGTTCATCGAGACACGCCACACCCACGGCACTGGTTGCACCTTCGCCTCTGCCCTGGCGGCGCATCTCGCTCGCGGGTGCTCCGTCTTGGATTCCGCGCAGGCAGCAAAGTCCTATGTCACGGAAGCGATCCGACATGGTCTAGCCATCGGCCACGGACAGGGTCCCACCGATCATTTTTATTTCTTGGAGCGCTAGAGGACGAACCGGATGCGCGCACGGGGCTACTCGCCTCTTACATCATGCTTCACAGGTTTTACTTGGCTCACCCTCGGCTCCATTCTTGGGTTGGCGATCCTTATCGGGTTGGTTCGGGGTACTCCGCTGCCGTCATGGGTGCGGTCACTCCATGTTCATGCAACCCTGATCGGCGGAGTGGCGCAGATCCTTCTCGGCGGGCTTCTTTTGCTCGTCGCTCCACCTGAGTCGAAAGCCAACCTAGGATCAAACTCTCGTCCCTTCACGTTCTGGGCATTAAACGGCGGCGTGATCGGGATGCTCGTCGGCTTTTGGTTGCATCACGATCTGGTTGTGGGCATCGCCGGCTTCGCAGTGATCGCCGGGTTTCTCTCCATCATCCGCGGCATATGGATACATGCGAGGCCGGCCTGGAACTCGTCGTTCGGCCCATCGTGGTACTATGCACTCCTTTTCTTCGGCCTTGTCGGCGGATCGATCTGCGGAGCGCTCCTGGCCTTTGGGTTTTTTCCAGAACACCGCGGTTATGTACGACTTGCGCACATCCACCTTGTCGTGCTCGGCTTTGTGACATTGATCCTCGTCGACATGATGCACCGGATCCTTCCGACTGTCTGGAGTACCACGCTCGCACACCCGAGGCTGGTGCAGTTCACGACCACCTTCCTGGCGATCGGAATGGTCGCCTTGATCGGTGGATTCATGAATTCATCCGTTCCGGTTGAAATGATCGCTGGTGCCGTTTTGTTCGTGAGCGTTGGACTCCTGATCGGCAACCTGTTCGGAACGTGGCTCTCCTCCTCCCACACCGGAAGCGCCGCATCGGACCATCTCCTGGTCTCGACTTTCTTTCTCCTGTTCACCGTCCTGCTCGGTACCCTGATCGGAGCCAACAACTTGTCCAGCCCTCCGCGGTTGCCGTACGGCACACTCCACTTGGTGGCCTACACCCATATGGCATTCGTCGGCTTCATCATGAACGCCACGATGGGTGCTTGCTCCCACCTTCTTCCCAGTGCCCTTGCAGCCTATCGCGTCGTCGGTCATAAGAAGCGCATCCTCTACTGCGATCAACTCACCACCATCATGAACCGTGGGAGATCCATACAGGTTGCCACGCTTTCTCTCGGAACGATGGGGATCGGTATCTTGGCCACCCTCACGTGGAATGTCCCGCTGAGCTCGATCTATATCCACACGACGATGTGGACATGTTTCATTCTGTTATTGACCAGCTTTCTCCTCTTCGCCATCAAGCTGACCACCATGGTGGCCAAACAACCGGAGCCCCTTGCTTCCGCCCACCATGAGTGGAACTCTACGACGAATCCAGGCTGACAGTATGCATGGACCTCTCCCCTGTTCTCCCACCTGACCACGCCAGCGGGTTCTGTTACAATCCGACTATGGAAGAACAATTCTCATTTCTCGATCCTCACAGCCATCGGGTCGCCGCTATCCTGACCAGCCCCAACAACGGAACGGATAAAGTCGCCGTGCTGTGTCACGGATTTCTTTCTTCAAAAACGAGCTCAACGAACAACGCCCTGACTCGCATGCTCATCGATCACGACATCGCGACCTTTCGCTTTGATTTCTTCGGGCAGGCGGAAAGCGAGGGGCCGTTCGATCAGATCACTGTCACCTTGGCTGTCGAACAGGCCGTCGCTGCGATCGATTTGATGCAGCAGAAAGGGTTTCGGGATATCGGCTTGATGGGATCGAGCTTCGGCGGTCTGGTTTCGATACTCACCGCCTCACAACGTGCGGACCTGACGTGCCTCGCGCTCAAATGTCCCGTGGTGGACTTCGCGGAAGAGCTCCGGTTGGAGTTCGGAGAGGAGGGCATGGCGCAGTGGAAGGCAACCGGCACGATTCCCAATATCATGGGCGGTCCCGACCGAATGAAACTGCAGTACGCCTTTTATGAAGATTGCCTGAGACAGATTGCCTACGATCCCGCTCGATGCATCACCGCCCCAACCGTGATCGTGCAGGGCGATCAGGATGAGCATGTCCCGCTCCATCAAAGCCAACAGCTTTATGAATCGTTACGAGTCAAAAAGCACCTGGAGCTGGTACCCGGCGCGGACCATCAGTTCACCAAAGGTCAGGATTTCACCCGCATGACCCAGGTCATTGCAGACTGGTTGACTCAGCACCTCACCGCCACACAGCGCTAACCAGTCAACCCGAACGAACCTTGATGGACTCCACAGGAAGAGGCCTCCCTCAAGGTGTTCCAAGTGGTTCGGCCTGGAAATGCCATTTGGTACAACCTAGCCGTCCCAACCGACCAGTGGACGTTCACTATCCGACAGAAACCTGGCGCAATGAGAGGTTATGGGAAGCTGTCCCCGTACCAAGCCTTTCTTCCTCTTTGGCATACCGGTTGCGTACTACCGTGATCTCGCGTGTGAGCTGATCCACAGGACATGATCACCATGCTTCATTCTAGGCACATCTTCATCGGCTCGGTGGCGACGGTCATGCTTGTGTTGTGCTCAAGTATCGTGAATGCCGAAACCGTGAAGGGTGGCCGCCATAGCTTGATCCATCGACCCACATTCCAGCCCAGACCACCTGCGACACTCGATTCAGTCACCACCCACTCCCGACCGGATCAACGCTCGGATTTACCCTCAACTCCACCGTCCTCATTCCGTCACAAACTGGTGAAGAGGCCAACGGTGCCGCCCGTGACGGTTACCCAACCCAATGACAGACTCCCTTCTCGTCCCCCACAACTCGGCCATACTTCAACCCCGGCAACGCCCTGAGCTCAGATCGTACCTACGACACTGGCACCTGCAACCCTGGTATGTCTTTGATCAGTAGCTACTGAACGATGGATCTTGCACAGCGGAACCCCGTATAGCTATTGCGGGTATCTGGAGGGAGTTTGAATCGTCCATACGTGAGAAGATACTTCGGTAGATCCGACCAAGAACCGCCGCGCACCACCTTGAACTGACCCTGTACCGGCCCAGTTGGGTTTCGATCCGGTGAGCTATCGTAATAGTCGATCGCATACCAGTCCTGTACCCATTCATACACATTCCCCGCCATATGGTGGAGACCATACGGGCTCCTACCCTGAGGCTGTGAGTGCACAGGCTCGAGCACAAGGTCATAGCTAAACCGTGCCCCCAGCGCAAAGTTGGCACGTTGGTTGGTTGGCGCCTGGTTGCCCCAGGGATAGAATCGACCATCGGTGCCACGCGCCGCTTTTTCCCATTCCGCTTCGGTCGGAAGTCGTTTGTCCTTCCATCGGCAATAGGCCTCCGCATCGTGCCAGCTCGCGCCGATGACCGGTCGATCACCGTGACGAGACAGTTCCACGGTTTTCCATTGCCACGGGAGCTCCCGTATTCCGGTGTTGATGAACTCCGCATACTGCGCCGTCGTGGCCTCGTATTGATCGATGGCAAAGGGATCGAGCCAAACGCGATGTGCTGGTCGCTCATCCTCCAGCGCCTGAACTCCATCAAGGCCCATGAGGAACTCCCCCGCAGGGATCTCGATCATTGGTGTATCGGTCACGACTGAACCGGCATGCTTGAATTTCTTCAGACGCTCTAACTGGGCTGGACTACGTAGCGGGTCAGATAGGATGCACAACACGATGAGGAGTTGCAGAATCCGCATCATTGCACGATCACGCCTCAACTGCCCCAGACAGGCTCATTCAGATCCCGAAACAGGCGGGTGCTGAATTTCCTCCAGTACGAACTGTTTTGGCAAGAGAACCGGCAAGATGATCCCGATCGGATCACCGCGCTTAATCGTGGTGGGCTTGTGAAGCTGCAGCAGGAAGTTGGCGGTGAACGCCTCATAGTCAGGCAACCACGCGTACTGATTCGGCGTGCGCTTGTACTCCTGCGTCTTGATCCCTTCCCACACCGTGAAGGTCCGTTCCGGGTAGTGATAAAAGTGATTGGGCATATCCTTCATCATCAATCCGACCTGCTTCGGATAATAGAGACGAACTCCGCAGCAGAGTTTGGGGTAGCCGCTGTTCAGAATCAAATCGACATACATGCCGGAAAAGGTCTTGTACCCGAGAAGTCGCTCTTCCGGCAGGATCTGAGGCGATTGCCACCGAACACCCTCGGCGGTGCGGCGCAATTTCACGTCCGCCGGACAGCGGATGAGCCAGCCATAGTTGCCCACCGTGCGCACCGGCCCGCAGTCATCCGGCAACACCTTGTAGCCGCTGGTGGCAAGCGCCCGCTGCTCATCCAGCGACATATTGCTCAACATCGGTCGATGCGGATGAAAGTCGAGCTTCAACCGCTCCGGCGGGAAGGCGGTGGAATATTCCCGCTCCCAATAGATGACGATCTTGTCGGTCGTCTCATCCGAGGTCATCGGTTCGTTGGTTTGGCCTTCCATGAGGGTGACAGTAATCGAATCGGCTGGGTTCGCACAAGAGGCTAGCCCCGTATTAGGCGGGCCTATGATCAGTCGTGCGCGAAGCGCGTTTTGCTTGTCGCCATATAAAAAACCCGTATAGTGGAGGTGCAAGTCACAAGGAGACTAATAGGCCATGCCAAAAATCGATGAATTGTTCCGTATGATGCTTGAACACAAGGCTTCGGATCTTCATCTGATTGCTGGCCAGGTTCCAGGCTTTCGGATCAACGGTGAATTGGAACGCCTGCCAGGGACTGTCGTGCTCGAGAACCAGGTCCTTCATGAGATGCTCTACGAGATCGCGCCGAGCTCCAAGAAGGAAGTCTTCGAGGCGACCGGTGACGTGGACTTTGGCTATGAAATTGCCGGCGTCGCGCGATTCCGGTCAAACTTTTTCAACCACAAGCACGGCATTGGCGCGGTGTTTCGGAAGATCCCCACGACTATCGTCTCTGCCGAAGAGCTGGGCCTCCCCCCCGTGCTGACACGCGCGGCCATGCTACGGAAAGGGCTGGTATTGGTGACAGGGCCTACCGGGAGCGGCAAATCCACCACCCTGGCGGCGATGGTCGACTATGCCAATCGCAATCGAAAAGATCATATTCTGACCATCGAGGATCCGATCGAGTTCGTTCACCAGAGCAAGAGCTGTTTCGTCAATCACCGAGAGATCGGCTTACATACCGTGACATTCGGTTCCGCTCTGCGGGGTGCTCTTCGCGAAGATCCAGATATTATTCTCGTCGGTGAGATGCGGGATCTGGAGACGATCGCTTTAGCGGTGGAGGCAGCCGCAACCGGACATTTGGTGTTTGGGACGCTACACACCGAGAACGCCGCAAAGACGGTCGATCGCATCATTGAAGTGTTTCCGGCATCCGAGCAGCCGCAAATTCGCAACACCCTCTCCACGGCCCTCCGCGTGGTGGTGGCCCAGAACCTCTTCAAGCGGATCGATCAAAAGGGACGCTGTGCGGCGTTGGAGATCATGGTCTGTACCCCAGCCGTCAGCAATCTGATTCGAGACGCGAAGACGTTTCAGATTGCCTCCGCCATGCAGACAGGCAAGAACGTCGGTATGCAGACCTTGGATGACGCGATCCAAGATCTCCTCACCAAGAAATGGATTTCGCCGGAAGAGGCCCACGAGAAAGCCATCGACAAGAATCGCTTTGCCAAGCTCCTCAAAACCCCACCTGATGCACTGCAGTAGCAACGAGCAATGGTCGTGATTAGGTCGCCTAGAAAGTCGACGCGCGGCGATCTGTGCAGGCACCATCCCTAAGATCGTGTTTGTACAGAACACAATGTGACGCCAGATGTGTCCGCACGCGAGTATGCACGGAGCAAGACGAACTCCTAGCTTCATCTTCGTTGATCATGTCGACTGCAGTTTTAGCTCCTACTCTCCAGATCAGAAAAGAATTTCTCGATTCTTTCAGGCTTCTCTGAATAGGCCCGTGCGAGCGACACATTGAAAGCCATTTTGCTAAGGCGTGAGCGAACCTTTTCAACCTGGGTCTCCCAGTGCTTGTCTAAGAGCACGTACTCACAATACGAAAGCGGGACAACAGCATGCATGAAGTCAATCGCATGATTCCTCGACACCTTCACGCCCTTATCAAGGAGAAGCGTTCGCGCCAACTCCCGGAGAGCGTATCGAGTCCCCCGTTGAATCTTAAGGCCCGCTGGCAACCGCGCTACTGCAGAGCGCAGCTCTCGTCTCTGATTATGCTCATTCCTTAGCGCCTCAATGCGCTGGGCCACGGTATCGGCTAGTTTGTCAAAATCAGAGTGCAGACGATTGCTCTGAACTCTTCGGAAGAGTTTGCGCATCGTGAAATCAGTAAGCGTGTCCGAATTCAGTTGGTCAAACGCGCTAAGAAATTCAGCATCAGCGTGTGGTGGGACAGGCACCCTAATACGGCCAGACAATATTTCATCCTCCCGTTGGATTACTGAGAACGGGTCCGAGTCGAGAAAAAAGATTCTCGGGAAATTAGCTGCACAAAATTCTTCCGCCATCTTTCCTTGGTCTTGGTCAGTGACCTTTGAGAACTCAGCCAGGTTCAGCCAAGAGAGCGCAAGCGTACCTCCACGTCCTTCCAACGTGCGTGTAAACCGCTTTGCCAGCACAGAGTCTTGTGAAAACTTCCGCAAAGCCCAGTGGTCAAGATATACGGTGGGAGAGAGGTCCTGTTGGATGACGATCGGAACGCCGTCTGCATTCATCTCGCGTCTGACCATCTATGTTTCCTGACCAGGATAAGAGCTAACTACTGAGCACAATGCCCGGTATACCTTTCGTTATCAGGCAGCAAGTTGGCACGTGATGCTTCTGTGTGTGACAAGCAGGGTTGGGAGTTGTTTTAGCCATCACTCACCGAGTTACGACCTTGAAGGTGTCCCCGGCAAGAATAAGTCCCTCAGTACCGTCGGCAAGCTTGACTTTGAAGCCATCAAAATTCTCACCGTGGTAGACAGCGACGACATGTGCCGTCTCGCCTGCTTTCAGAGTCATGAGCACTTTTCCAGGCTCGACCCCGGTGCTCGCCGCCCCAGGAGAAGAAGACAACTGCTCGATACTGCGAACTTCCGTGGGCATCTCGATTTCAAGAAAGTTTTCTCGTTCACCACACCCGGCAGAAATGACTGTGATAAGGATGATGCCACCCACCAAGCTCCAGCAATCACGCAATCGTCCTCTCATAACAATCGATAGATCTTCTCGCATATGCCCTTTCAATAAATAATCCCTCCAACCACCCAATGCCGGTCATCGGGAATGTCGATCAACAGCCTGGTGAGATTCATTCTAGCCAGCTGGGAGCCGATCTCATCCTCAGTGAAGGCAGCCAGCAGCGAATTGTAAAAATCCCGTCGCAGAATATCCGGCTCGCCAGCCGCATATTGATCGACGATAGTTTGCGCCGCTTCCGGTGATTCGGGACGGAGCAAGTCCATGACCAGCACCGGTGCCCCCGGCTTCACCAGCTGCCGGAGCTTCTGCCAGAACTGAAGCGGGTTCGGCAGATGATGCAGCAGGCTATTGGAAATAGCTGCATCGGCAATCCTCGCCCCGACCACCTCTTCATATCGCGCACAACGCAGCGTAATGCGATCCGCCAGACCGGCTTCTCTCACTGCCCGTTCGCCCAACTGGATCATCGGCGATGAAGCATCAATGCCAATAACCCGGCAATCCGGATACAGCTTGGCGAATCGAATGGGAATATCTGCCGGACCACACCCGAGATCCAGAACCGTGCCCTGGACAAACTCCGGAAAGTACTCCCGAAACCGCTCAACGAATCCCTGATTCTCCTCCTCAAAATCGGCCTGCGCATAGGCGTCTACCTGCCTCGGATCGTCCATGAGCTCTGGTTCAAGTATGCGTTCCATCAGGTTAACTCCAGGAGCTTATGCCATAAGCAAAGCGCTATGGGAATGGGAAAGGTTGCCCTTCTTGGTATACGCGATATGCCATGGGCTATTCGCTCTTTAGCTCTACCACGTCTCCCGGCCTGACCACTCCTCCCTGCAACACCTTGGCATAGACGCGGCTCCAGCCGGGATTGAGCTTGTGCGAGATTCGCAAAAAATCCTCGTCGCGAAACCAACGACCATTGTGACTACAGGGAGTCGTATAACTGGTGATCTCAAGTTGAACGTCTGGTCCGATAGACAACCGAATACCAGGCCGGACCAAATCCCACTCCAACCCAGATAAGGTCAGATTTTCTCCAGACGATCCGGCATCGATCGGATGACCTTCATCTTGGAGTCGTTCGATCAACTCAAGGGAATACAAACAGACAGCACGGTCAGGTCCGCCATGGAACTTCAGATTACGCTGCCGATCACCATCCAGCCCCTGTTCACTGACCTTGGCTTCCCAGACCGGCAGCTTTGGGACACCTCCGTCGGAGACGTTGATCTGATGCACATGGGGATAGGGCGGCTTGTTCGGCATGGTTAGGCCTCTCCGTCGCACGACTCCGGCTTGAAGAATGTCATCGCCACCCAACCCTCTTCTTCACCCCGTTTTGCACTGACGAGGCCGGGACTGGAAAAATGATCAACGATCTCTGCCTCCTGCTCGGTCAGAATGCCGGAGACCATCAGTCGCGCCCCCTTCTTCGCCAAATCGGCTAACTCCTCCGCAAGATTCAAGAGGGTCAGCCGATCGAGATTAGCCAACACTAGGTCTGGCATCGGCCAGTTCCCTTCCGTTAAGTCAGCTAGTGTGCCGGTGAGAATCTCGATTCGATCGCCCAATTGATTCAACTCGACATACTCGCGCGCGCAGTCAACCGCGACCGGATCGATCTCCACCCCATGGACAGACCTTGCCCCAAGCTTCACGGCCGCCATAGCCAGGATCGCGCTGCCGGTACCGATATCCAGCACGATTTCTCCACCATGAATATCTTGCTGCAACCACAGCAGTAACATGCGCGTCGTTGCATGGTGTCCCGTACCAAAGGCTTGCTTGGGATCCAACACAATCTCGATGTCGTTCGGATCAAGCGAGACCCGCTCCCAACTGGGACGAATGACCAACCTCCCAATCCGAAGGGGCTGCACCGAGCGAGCCCAGGCTTCGTTCCAATCCTGAGCAGGAATCTGCTTTACCGATACAGAAACCTTTCCACATGACGGCGCCAGGTCTGAGATCACCTGATGCAATACGGCCAGTCGCTCTTCGTTCCAGTGACCCTCCGGCCAGTAGAGATAGACGAAGCCCTGATCCTCCCAGGCACCCTGCGCGAATGCATCGTCCAGTCGACTCAACAACTCCCCCGCGTCCAGCCGTTCGTGAACGCACACCTCAACCCAGTTCGTCGACATGGTAATTCGCTCTACCTCATTCCCGACGCGTTACGCCAGATATCTCTGGTCTCTGCGACATGGATCCCCCGCCACCATCACGATTTGACGTTCCGAGCTGTTCCCAGTAAGGTCTGCTGTCATGACCATCTCGCGCAGCGTTCAACTCGAGAGGATTCTTCGTCGAACAGATCGCCTGATCGAACGCGGCACAGGGATAAGCGCATCCTTTACGCGATGGCGACTGATCATTTTCCTCATTGGCCTTGTCTGTACCGTTGCCCTCTACAAGTTGGACTGGTACAACAGCGGCAACCTCTCCCTTGCTCTCTTCCTCGCGATCTTTATCGCCGTCGCGGCCTATCATAACAAGGTGGAGAGCCAGATTCACCGGCTCCGGCAGTGGAAGCAGATCAAACAGACCCATCTTGCACGCATGGTCTTGAACTGGGCGGCGATTCCCGTCAGGTCTGGTGATGCTCCAAAGCTCCATCCCTACGCCACTGACCTTGATCTCTTTGGCCCCCATTCCCTCACACACCTCCTCGACACCACAGTGTCGGACCATGGCCGAGCACGATTACAGAGCTGGCTCCTGGAGCAACCGGCGCCGCATGTAGACTGGCTTGCACGGCAATCTTTAGTGAAAGAACTGGCACCACGATCCTTGTTTCGGGACCGTCTGGCGCTGGATGCAAAACTGACCGGGGACCAGGAAATCAACGGCAAGCGATTGGCCGCCGTCACCGAACATTCCATCAACCTACCTTACCTCGATACGATCCTCATCGTCCAAAGTCTCCTGGCCTTCACGACAATCAGCCTCGCTCTCGCGACGATATTTGGGCTTCTACCAGGCTACTGGATGTTTTCGTTTGCCGCCTACGTCCTGATCTACTTCATGACGGACCAGGGAGAAGAATTGCTCGAACACGCAGTCGGCCTGCACCTCGAAACTGAGCGGCTTGCGACCATCCTCGGCTATCTCGAGCGCCACGCACGGCGGCAACACACGGTGCTGTCCTCAACCTGGACCAGGTTGATCGGTGGAGCCAGCCCTACGGTGCAACTCAGGCAAGTCGCACGCACCCTGCACGCGATCAGTATCAAGGCCCACCCGCTCGTCCATCTCATGATCAATGCCCTCTGCCCTTGGGATCTCTGGTTCCTGCGCAGACTGATGCGTGCGCAACGGGAGATTCAGCAAGCCCTCCCCCAGTGGCTGAACTGTCTAGCGGAAGTCGAAGCAGCCTCAGCGCTGGCCACCTTTGCCTATCTCCACCCCGACTATACCTGGCCGACGCCGGTCACCAAATCCGGCGAACACACGGGAGTGCTCCCAAGGCTTCAGGCTGATCGGCTCGCCCACCCACTCCTCTCAGCTAAGACCCGTGTCGCCAACAATGTTCGTTTGGCTGGACGTGGTTCAATCCACTTGATCACCGGCTCAAATATGTCCGGTAAGAGCACGTTCCTTCGCACGATCGGAATCAACCTGTGTCTCGCGCAAGCCGGCGGGCCGGTCTGTGCGCGCTCGTTCGAGTGGACCTGGAGCCGACTGGCCTGTTGCATCCGTGTTGATGATTCGCTGGACGCCGGTCTGTCGTTCTTTTATGCCGAGGTGAAACGGCTCAAAACCATCCTCGAGCCCACTCGGGACTCGACGGCTCCTCCTACACTGTTCCTGATCGATGAGATTTTTAAGGGCACCAATAATCGGGAACGCCTCATCGGCAGCCAGGCCTACATCACCGCCCTGTCCCAGGGTAACGGCTTCGGGCTTGTCAGTACCCACGACCTGGAATTGGCGGATTTGGAACCGACTATTCCAAGGCTGGTGAATGCGCACTTTCAAGAAACGGTCTCGAATGGTGCCCTCGAGTTTGATTATCAGCTCAGGCCAGGCCCTTGCCCCACGACCAACGCCCTGCGGATCATGGAGCTGGAGGGGTTGCCTATTTCCCGAACCGCTACCAAGCAGGCAGAGTAGATTGCACGGATGAGCACTACGGTCAGTCCAGCCCCTCAACCTCATTCCCATCCTCTTCGCGCTCTGCTCCTCGCCCAGTTTTGCAGCGCGTTCAATGACAACGCCTGGAAGTTGATGGTCGCGCTCCTCTTGATCCACCAGGTCGCTGCGGCTTTCGGCCAAACGGGCCCCGCGTTTGAAGCGGCTTCTCAGGCGCAGGCCACCATCGCCTTCGTCGTCTTCACGCTGCCGCTCATGCTGTTCTCCCTGGTTGCTGGAGTGTTTGCGGATCGATTCAGCAAACGCACCGTGATCATCGCAATGAAGATCGTCGAAGTGGCATTGATGGGAGCCGGAACGGTAGTGCTCTGGGGTCATTCTACCGGCGGTACGGCTCTCCTCGTCGTACTGGGGGCTATGGGAATACACAGTGCAATTCTCAGCCCGGCTAAATATGGCATCCTGCCGGAGCTGCTTCCCTATGAGCGACTCTCCATGGGAAATGGCCTACTGAAACTCTGGACGTTTGCGGCGATCATCGCGGGCACCTCATCCGGCGGCGTTCTCCTCCAATACACTGAAACGGCTCCCTGGCAAGCCGGTCTCATCTTGACCCTCATCGCCGCGATAGGCGCCGCAGCCGCCTATGCGATTCCTCATGTGCCCCCAGCCAGAGCCGAGGGTGGGGTTGCCGCAACTCTAGCCGTGGCCTGGACAACCATGCGAGCGGACCGTCTGCTCAGCCTCGCCATCGGGATCAATGTCGTGTTTTGGACCATTGCGAGCCTGTTCGGGCAGGACATGTTGATCTATGCCAAGAGCCGACTGGGACTTTCGGATGCACTCTCCGGTCTGCCGATGGCCATCCTCGCCATCGGGATCGGAATTGGGTCGGTCCTGGCCGGCCGACTCTCCGCCCACAAGATTGAAACCGGCTTGATCCCGCCGGGAGCGATCGGGTTGGCCTTGGGCCTCTTCATCCTTGGCCTCATCCCACCAAGCCTGACCTGGACACTCGTGCTCATGGGCGGACTCGGGGTCGCCAGCGGGTTTATTAATGTCCCGATCAATGCCTTGATTCAGTGGCGATCTCCAGCCGACCGTCGGGGCGCCGTGATCGCCCTCGGCAACACCTTTGTGTTCGGGGGTATCCTTGCCGGCTCTCTGGGTGCCGGACTTCTGTCGCAACTCGGCTTGTCAGCCAGCGACATCTTACTGGCCTGTGCCGTCTTGTCACTGATCGGAGCCCTGGTCGTCGTCTGGTTACTGCCGAACAGTCTGCTCCGGTTCGTCGTCGCCCTGCTGCCCCGCATCCTGTACCGACTCACGATCATCGGACAGGACCATATCCCCCGCGAAGGCGGCGCGTTGCTGATCCCCAACCATGTGTCGTTCATCGATGGGTTTCTGCTGATCGCGAGCCTAGATCGGCCGGTGAGGTTCGTGGTCGACGAGCACTACGCCAGCCACCCGCTCCTCAAGCCCTTCATGAAGCGGCTTCACGTCATCCCGATTTCTTCATCGGGAAGTCCTCGCCTGATTCTTCTCGCTCTGCGCGCTGCGGGTCAGGCGCTGGATGACGGCGAACTGGTCTGCATTTTCCCCGAAGGTCAAATCACCCGCACCGGCACACTCTTGCCGTTCCGTCGTGGTTTCGAACGTATCGTGAACGGACGAACGACACCCATCATTCCGGTTCACCTGGATCGCGTCTGGGGCAGTATCTTCAGCTTCAATCATGGCCGGTTTCTGTGGAAGCTTCCGGAACGACTCCCCTACCCGGTCACGGTCTCATTCGGTACGCCGCTGCCCCCGGATACGACGGCGGATACCGTCCGCAGAACGATACAGGCGCTTGGCGAGGCCGCCTGGCAGCTCAGGAAATCCGATCGTCGGCCTCTCCACCGTCAGTTTATTGCGGCCATGCGTCGCTACCCATTTCGCATGGCCATGGCCGACCACAATCGCCCTCGAGTGTCGTCCTTGCAGGCGTTGATCGGCTCCATTGTCCTCGCACGAACACTGCGCCCCCACTGGCAGGGGCAACAGCATATCGGTGTCCTGCTGCCGCCGACAGTCGCCACAGCCTTAGTGAATGTGGCCGTCGCCCTCTGCGGGAAGACGATCGTCAACTTGAACTATACGGTCGGGAAATCCGGCTTGGAAGCCGCGGTGCACCTGGCAGATCTGCGCACGATTCTCACAAGCCGTACCTTCGTCGAAAAAGCCAAGCTCGAACTGCCGGATGGGCCGGCTGTAATATGGCTGGAGGATATCGCCGAGACGATCGGCACAGGACGGAAACTCTATGCGACCTTCCTGGCCCTGCTCGCTCCCTGCCGGCTCATCGAACGTGCCTGCGGACAGGTAACACCGCTCACTCCAGATAGTTTGGCCACGATCATCTTCAGTAGCGGCAGCACCGGCGAACCCAAAGGTGTCATGCTCTCCCATTTCAGTATCGACTCCAACTGCCAGGGCGCCACGCAAATGCTCCATCTTTATCAAGATGAACGAATCCTCGGTATCTTGCCCTTCTTTCACTCGTTCGGATACATGGTCTTTTGGTTTGTGATGTTCAACAATGCGACAATGGTCTTTCACCCGTCGCCGCTCGATGTCACGGCCATCGGTGAACTCGTCCGCCAGTATCGCATCACCTTCGTCGTGATTACCCCGACATTCCTACAACTCTACGCCCGCCGCTGCACGGCGGAGCAATTCAGTTCGGTGCGCGTGATTCTCACCGGTGCGGAAAAACTATCGGCTCGCCTTGCGCAGTTTGTCGAGGATAAGTTTGGGATCGGACCAATCGAAGGCTATGGCGTCACGGAATGCGCTCCGGTCATTGCCGTCAACTGTCCGGACTATCGAGCCGCCGGCTACTATCAACCGGCATCGCGACGAGGGACCGTCGGCCAACCGCTCCCGGGTGTGTCCGTCCAGATCGTCGATCCTGACACGTATGCTCCGCTGCCAGCCGTCACCCCTGGGATGTTGTTGGTGAAAGGCCCGAACGTCATGAAGGGCTACTTGGGGCGGGAAGACCTCACCGCCCAGGTCATGCGGGATGGCTGGTATGTTACCGGAGACATCGCCTCCATGGACGACGACGGCTTCCTGACGATCACCGACCGGCTTTCTCGCTTTTCCAAGATCGGAGGCGAGATGGTTCCGCACGGGAAAGTTGAGGAAGCCTTGCAACAGGCAGCCGAAGCCGAGACACAAGTCTTTGCTGTCACCGGCCTTCCGGACGAGAAAAAAGGCGAGCGGTTGGCCGTCCTTCATACACTGGACGACAGCCTGATTCCAGAGATCCTCGTGAAGCTATCGGCCACCGGCCTTCCCAACCTCTTTATCCCCTCGCGGAGTCAGTTTGTGAAAGTTGAGACCTTGCCCGTGCTGGGGACCGGCAAGCTTGATCTGCGAGGGGTAAAACGCATCGCCACGGAGCGATTACAGGGACATGACGAGTCCTGAGTGCCGAGCATAGACGGAAATGACGCCGACCAAATCGCTCATCGATTGCCATGTCCATCTCGCCGCGCTGCCGGACGGCGACAACGGCTGCTTCATCTCGCCAAAACTCCTCCGCAGCCCGTTGTTTCGTTTTCTCCTCTGGAAACACGACCTCTCGCCGACTGAACCACGCACGGCTAATCAACGCTATCTCGATCACCTCTTGAAAGAACTCCGCGCCTCCCGCCATGTCTCCAAGGCCGTGCTGCTTGGCATGGATGGATTCTACGATCACTCCGGCTTGCTCAATCGTGAACATACCGACTTCTTGGTCAGTAATGACTACGTATTCGATACCGTGCGCGCCTATCCGGATGTCTTCCTGGCCGGCCCATCCATCAATCCGCAACGCAAGGACGCCATCGATGAGGTGCATCGCTGTGCCGATGCAGGCGCGGTCCTGATCAAGGTCTTACCGAATGCCCAGCACTTTGATCCATCCGATCGAAAATATGTCGCCTTTTACCGTGCGCTGGCTCAGCGCAAACTTCCTTTCTTGAGTCACGTCGGGTACGAGTTCAGTTTGATCGGAAAGGATCAATCGCTTGGAGATCCTGAGCGGCTGCGTCTGGCGCTTGACGAAGGAGTGACGGTCATCGCGGCGCACGCCTGTAGTTATGGCCTCATGCTCTATGAAAAGTTTCTTCCTACGTTTCGTGAACTGAGTCGACGTCATCCACACTTCTATGCCGACATTTCCGCCCTCACCCAACCCCATCGCATGAAGATGCTCTTGCATCTCAGACATCACCCTGACCTTCAGTCGCGCCTTCTATTCGGAACGGACTATCCGTTGTCCGTGTTCCATCTGGCTGCTTGGGGGCGAGTCAGTCCTGGCAAACTATGGAGCATGGTCCGCACAACGAATCGATTTGACCGACAGGTGGAGGTCTGCACAGGGCTTCGACTTGGATTCCGTTCACTGAGTGATCTCTTGGCCCCATCGGCGAATTTCTAGGCAATGATGAACCGAGATCAGATACTGGCCACCCTTCGTGAAAGGATCCTGGCGTTCGCGACATCACGAGTATCGAGAGACCGCGCTGAAGACTTGACACAAGAGGTGTTGACGGTCCTGCACGAGAAGTATTCGCAGGTCACGGACGTGGTTGAACTCGTTCCTCTGGCATTTCAGGTCCTCCGGTATAAGATGCTGGACGCCCATCGGAAAGCGTTGCGGCGAGGGGAGTATAATCAAGAATCGGTTGAGGATCTGCCACTCGCCGATGACCGTGACGACCCTGCCACTCAACTCGACCAGAAACAGCGCGTCGATCGCCTGCTCGTGGCTATGGCCCAACTTGGCGAACGATGCCGCGAACTATTCAAGTGGAAGCTCGAAGGGAGAAGCTTTCCTGAGATTCAGCAATTGATGAAGCAGACGTCGATCAATACAATCTATACATGGGATTTGCGCTGTCGGAGGGAATTACTGACTTTAATGGGTGGCAGTTGGGAATGATGGGGATAGTCCTGAATCCCAGACACAATGCGGTTCACATCTCACGAACCACGGGGTTCAATGCCTGACGACGACATTGAAAAGCTGCTCGGTGGATTTGCGGCCGATACGTTAACGCCGGAGGAGAAACGACGGCTCTACAATACCGTCCTACACGACCAACAACTCTTCAACTTGTTTGCTGACGAACAAGCGCTAAAGGAACTGCTGACGAATCCCGTGGTGCGTGAGAAGCTTTTGCGATCGTTACGTGAAACAGCCTCGGCCGCGGACGGAGGCAACGTGTCATGGTTCGACTGGTTCCGCAGACCTGCTGGACTCGCCTGGGCTGGTGGCCTCACCGCAGCCCTCCTCGCACTTATCCTTGGCACCAACATCTACCAAGAAAGTCTCCGAGAGACAGGCCGTTTCGTCGCCAGCGAGGGGGACCAGCCAGCCACCAGACCGACTCCTCCATCTTCTGCAGCTCCACCAATCTCCTCTCCACCCCATGAGTCACGCTCGGAGTCACTATCTCCCCAAAAGCAGGCAGCCTCAGTCAGAAAAGAAACACTCACACCCAAGGCAGCCACACAAGATCCCGAGGTGATGGCGAGTAGACCGAAAGAAGAGCGAAGGGCCTTACACCCGGAACCTAGCACGTTGCGAGACCTTCCTTCATCCTCTACACAGCCAGTCCCCTTCTCGAGAGAAGGCACATCGAACTCAATCGACCAGGATCACGCGAGCGCCCCCGCAACCTCCACTTCGGCACCTGCACCGTCGAAAGTACCGACTACCGATGCACCTGCCTCCCAGCATAGTTCATCGCCAAACGCCCGCTCCTTGTTCTATGGAGAGTCGCAGGAGGTCGTTTCTAGCGCAATGAAGGAAAAGCAGGAAGGTAGTGATTCCGTACAGCAGTTCGACCGATCTACACGTAAAGGTGAGCGAGGTGCCAATCTGACAGACACACGCGCAGAAGCCGCTCAGCCTTTAGGCATTCGTTACAGTCTTGTCATGAATGGAATGAAGAACCTGCATGATGACAGAGAGGGGGAAACCTCTCTCCGGACAGGTTCGTTTGATCTTATGATCGAGGCCAATCAGGACAGCTTCTTTCAGGTATGGGGAGAGGCCGGTTCCCTACCACCCCACCTCCTGTTTCCCTTCTCAGTAGGGGACCCCGTTTCATCACGGTTGCTGGCCCATCAGCGGCGGAGAATCCCGATCCTTGCCGGCCATCGATCCATTACAGTTCGTGTATCCCTCATGCCTTTCGATACTTCTTCCACCATGGACTCCGACGTAATGACATCATCGCCACGTGAACACCTTCAAGCGTCTTCCGGCTCTCTTGAGGCAGCCAACCCACAAGAACAAGCGACCTATGTCGTCACTCGTGATCCCTCAGCCTCCACACTTACGGTCAGGATTCCACTACACTGACCATGCACAATCGGCCGGATGAGGCCAACACTCCTTGGCAAAAATAAGAAGGCCGTTCTCCTTCGTGGGAGAACGGCCTTCGATGTACCGTTCGAAACCGATCCGAGAGCTATGGGCTCACAGAAATGCGGTCCTTAATCAGGTCGAAGGTTTCCTTTGGGACGACATTCTTCGCCACCAATTCACCTTTCACACGATAAGGACGGTTGCTCACAATCCGATCAGCCTCATCCTGTTTAAGCCCCAAGAAGAGAACCATATCGTTGGCCGACACCTTGTTGATATTTAACGACGCCGAAGTCGTCGCGGGTGCGACTGAGGCCGTCCCTCCCGATCCCTGTTTGGGAGTCAATGTGGCGGCCTGCGCCGATGACCCTGATTGAGAACGATCCTTTAGCTCTTTTTGATAACGAGCTACCAACGATTTCAGCGTGTCGTTATGCCGCTTGACGTCCTGGTATTCCTGCTTCACATTCCGATTTTGAGCCGATAACGCCCTCACTTTATCTTCAAGTTCTTTGGTTCGTGCCTCAAGCGTACCTCGTTCTGCATCACGTCCGTGCTCAAACCGTTGCAGTTCATCCCGAGCGGCCTCGGCCTCGTTATTAAATTTGACGTTCAGCTCCTTGAGCGTACGGACCTGCTGTTCCATCGCACCCTTCTGTTGGCGAGCTTTTTCCAATTCCATTCTGGCGGTGTCCGCCTCGGTCAGTGCTTCTTGGTATTTCTTGTTGGAGACGCAACCCGTAGTCAACACGGCACCCACCAATACTATTGCCGTCCACTCGCGTTTCATGCGATCCTCCCTCCATCAAATCCTGCGGCGTGAATGTGCTTCATACGGATCCCTACTGGTATCCCGCCATATTCCCGTTCATGTGATGGCGTTCTTTGTGTGTATGCCAACCCCTCGGCATTGTCAACATAATTGCTCTTGTTCGAGACCAATCAGCTCTGTTCCTCAAACTCCGGATCAGAAGAACCAATGCGCTTGACGGATCGGCGTTGCTCTGTGATTATCCGACACATTCTATCAGACATGACCATGGAGGGTGAAACCTCGATGGTCCACCATCGGAACTGGAGCACAGTATGAACGAATGGGGTCCAGCACTCGCAGTGATTCTTGGAGTCGTGGAGGGGATGACTGAGTTTCTCCCCGTCTCATCCACCGGACATCTGATCCTTGTCGGCCATGCCCTTGGGTTCACTGGAGACGTGGCGGCCAACGCGGAAATCTCGATTCAGTTGGGAGCCATTCTGGCCGTCATCGTGTTCGAACGGGAAAAGATCGGTCGACTTCTCTCCGGTGCCTGGCAGGAACAAAAGATATTTCGTTCCATCAGTACAAGCGGGGCGCATGCGTCCTGGACCGACCGAATCAAGGCTTCGATGCAACAGCATCACAATTTATGGTTCTTGATTGGGTTAGGGATCGCCTTTCTGCCGGCTGCCCTCCTCGGCCTCGCTGCTCATGGATGGATCAAGTCCCATCTGTTCACCCCCCAGACCGTGGCGACGACGTCGATTCTCGGAGGCTTCATCATCCTGATTGTCGAAGCCACCAAACGCACGAGTCACGCGATGAGCCTGGATCAGGTTTCACCCATGCAGGCGTTCTGGATCGGAGTCGCGCAATGTGCCTCGCTGATTCCCGGCATGTCGCGCTCCGGTTCAACCATCATCGGTGGGCTGCTCACAGGCCTCGATCGCAAGGTCGCCACCGAATATTCATTTTTTCTCGCCCTCCCAACCATCATTGCCGCGACCCTCTACGAAACCTGGAAGGCACACGGAACCTTTACCGATCAAGACTTTCTGGCGCTCGCGCTCGGCATGGTTGTGTCATTCCTCGTCGCCTGGGCCGTCATCGCCGCCTTCCTCACCTATGTCAAACGGCACACCTTGCGGGTCTTTGCCTACTATCGTATTATGCTCGGAGTGTTGGTCATGTTGGTCGCTCGTTGAAAGGAGTTGTGCATGGCATCAGATACGATTCATGTCTACGATACGTGGGTGCATGGAAAGAATGGTCGCATTCACTTCGATGTGATGACGACAGATGAAACGACCGCGCTCAAGCTTGCCAAGGAGTACTTGGTCAGCATCGGTGAGCCAAATGCTGCGGTGACGACGAAGGAATGCCAGTTCTGTCACAGCGAACCGCTCGTCATGTTCTCAGCGGAACAGCAGAAACAAGTCAAAGAAAAGGGCGGGTTTATCGTCCCGATGCCAGCCTAGCACCAAAGCCAAAACATTCGTGCCGGGCCAGCCCGGCACGAACATAGTTCCAGATACTCTCACGCGAAACAAACTTTGCATTAGGGAACTGAATTCGACTCTGAGGCTGTAGAGGAGTCGGGTTTTTTCTCAAATGCGAAGTGAATGATCAGAAAAATCACGCCGACGGTGATAGCAGAGTCCGCCACATTAAAAGCCGGCCAGTGGTAGTTCTCAACATAGACATCCAGAAAATCGATCACTTCCCCAAACCGCAATCGATCGATCAAGTTACCAATCGCACCGCCGAGAATTCCCGCCACACTCACACGGCCAACCCAGTCCTGCTCAGGCATCCGCACCAAGATCGTACCGAGCAACCCGAGTGCAAAGATCGAAGTCAGCCCAAAAAACACCATCCGAAAGGCGTTGCTGCTCCCAGCCAGTAAGCCAAACGCCGCGCCTGGGTTTCGAATATACGTCAGGCTGAAAAGATTGGGGATGATGGGGATCGACTCATGCAAGCGCATCGTCTGCATGATCTGCTGCTTGGTCAGCTGATCCAGTAGGACGATACTACCAGTAACCAGTGCCAGCGCCACATTGCGAAGCCACGACGCATTCACAAGACGGCCTCCACACACCGCTCGCAGAGAGTCGGGTGATCACGATCCTTGCCGACAGCATCGCGATAGTTCCAGCAGCGTTCACATTTTGCGGCTGTTGATTTTTCAACGGTGATCCGGATATCCGAAGAGCCTGTCGGAGCAGGGACCAGCGTCACACGAGACACGATAAAAATGGTGCCGAGCTCACCGGCATACGCGGTTAAAAACTGATGCGCGTCAGGACCCGATTCGATCCGGACATGAGCCTCGAGGGACGATCCGATCAGCTTGTCTCGACGAGAGACTTCCAGTTCGCCTTGCACACGGGTTCGATACGCCAGCAGTTTCTCCCAGCGAGTCGCCAACGCGTCGTCTTTCCAGCGACCGTGTGCTTCCGGAAACGAGACCATATGCACACTCATCGCTTCCTTGCGGGCCGCTTCCGGTAACATGCGCCAAATCTCATCGGCGGTAAAGCTCAAAATCGGCGCCATGAGTTTCGCGACCGCCACGATGATCTCGTAGAGCACGGTTTGAGAGCCTCGCCGTAGCGAAGAGTCTGCGCGAAAGGTATAGAGCCGATCCTTCAGAATATCCAGATAAATGGCACTGAGGTCGACCGAACAGAAATTATTGAGCGCATGAAAGATGGTATGAAACTCGAACTCGTCGTATGCTCGCCGTACTTTGGTGATCAGTTCTCCAAGACGCATCAAGGCCCAGCGATCCAGCTCCGATAGCTGTTCGTAGGGAACGCGATGCCTCGCTGGATCAAAATCGTACAAATTACTGAGGAGAAATCTGGATGTGTTGCGGATCTTCCGATAGGCCTCGATCAGATGCGTCAGAATCTCCTGAGAGATGCGCAGATCTTCGCGATAATCCTGAGCCGCCACCCACAAACGCAGAATTTCCGCACCAGACTGTTTGATGACATCCTGCGGCGCTACGACATTGCCGGCCGACTTGGACATCTTCTTCCCCTGCCCGTCTACGACAAAGCCATGCGTCAGGACGGCTCGATAGGGTGCGCGATGATCCGTCGTGACACCGGCTAATAGGGCGCTATGGAACCAGCCTCGATGTTGGTCGGAGCCTTCTAGATAGAGATCAGCCGGCCACCACTTCCTCGTCTTAAGAACGGCCGCATAGCTCACACCGGATTCAAACCATACATCGAGAATGTCCCGCTCTTTCTCAAAACCTGTTCCGCCACACTTCTGACAGGTTGTTCCAGCTGGCAGTAGGTCACCAGCGGATCGTTCGAACCAGACATCCGCCCCCTTTGATTCCATCAGAGACGCGATATGCTCGATGACGACTGGGTCGGCTACCACATGACGACATCCCGTACAGGTGAATCCTGGGATCGGCACACCCCACACACGCTGGCGCGAGAGACACCAGTCTGGCCGGTTTTCAATCATGCCGAAAATTCGATCACGGCCATAGCTCGGGATCCATTGGACTCGTTCGATCTCTCCTAGCGCCTCTTTCCGCAACTCATTCGTCTCCATCGAGACGAACCACTGTTCCGTAGCACGAAAGATCACCGGATTCTTGCACCGCCAGCAATGCGGGTACGAATGGTTTAATGACCCGTGCCCCAGCAACCGCCCATTCGATTGGAGATAGTCGACAATCTTCGGATTGGCCTTCAAGACTTGTTGACCGGAGAACTCCTTCACGACCGGAGTGAATCGCCCTGCGTTGTCGACCGGAGCCAGAATTTCAAGCCGTTCACCTGGCGAGGCCTTAGCATTGTGATCAAGCACGAGGATGTAGTCCTCCATCCCGTGCCCCGGCGCGATGTGCACACACCCGGTCCCCTGCTCAAGCGTCACAAAATCCCCGAGAAGGATAGGCGACAGTCCGGTAGACAAGGGCCGCTGCGTTTCCAATCCTTCAAACCCTTCTCCACCTTTCTTCACTCCCACCACCCTGTAGTGTTCGAGGGCGCAGGCCTTAGCGACATTGTCTACGAGCTTGTCCGCTATGATCAGCAGTTCGTCGCCGACGTGGACAAAGGCATACTCAAAATCCTGATGGATGCAGACCGCCTGATTGGCCGGCAGGGTCCAGGGCGTCGTCGTCCAGATGACGATGGACACAAGCTTGACCCCATCCGGAAACAACATGCCGGGGAAGGTCTTGGCAAGAACTTCGGGTGAGGTCACTATCGGAAATTTCACATAGATCGATGGCGACGTATGGTTCTCGTATTCAACCTCCGCCTCTGCGAGCGCCGTTTGATCATGCGTGCACCAGAGGACCGGCTTAAGACCCTTATAGACCCCTCCCCGCTCGACAAACTTCCCGAACTCACGAATGATCGTGGCTTCATAGCTCGGAGTCATCGTCAGGTACGGCTGATCCCATTCTCCTAACACCCCTAGCCGCTTGAACTCATCCCGCTGAATGCCGACGAATCGCTCGGCATACTCACGACAAAGCCTACGGATCGCCGACACGTCCAAGTCCCTCTTCTTGTCGCCGAGCTCCTTCATGACTTGATGCTCAATCGGCAACCCGTGACAATCCCACCCGGGCACGTAGGGCGCATGAAAGCCTGCCATCGTCTTTGACTTGACGATGATATCCTTGAGCACTTTGTTGAGGGCATGTCCGATATGGATACGGCCGTTGGCATAAGGTGGACCATCATGCAGCACATACCGCGGCCGTCCCTTCCCCATGGCCTGGATCTGCTCATAGAGCTTCTGCTCTTCCCACCAAGCCAGCATCTCCGGTTCCCGCTGAGGCAAATTCGCCTTCATCGGGAAATCAGTTTTGGGAAGATTGAGCGTTGACTTGTAATCAGTAGACATAGAACACCAGAACACACACCACATCATCATACGGAATCGAGGGAATATACCGGAAGGAAGGGGGTAGGTACCAGCCCTAACTCACTGCCATCATACGGTCGAGTGCGACCTTTGCCCACTGCTTATCGTCCTCCGGCACCACGATGCGGTTGACGACGTAACCATCTGCCAGATTCTCCATAGCCCAGCACAGGTGCGCCGCATCGATCCGAAACATCGTGGCGCACTGACAAACCGTAGAGGACAAAAAGAAGACTTTCTTGTCGGTGAGCTCGTGTTTCAATCGATTCACCAGATTCAACTCTGTCCCGACTGCCCACGTCGTACCGGCAGGCGCAGCCGTCACGGTGCGGATGATGAATTCTGTCGATCCTATGAGATCGCCCTTGTTGACCACATCCTCGTGACATTCTGGGTGCACGATGACCTTGCCGTCAGGGTACTGCTTGCGAAAGTGATCGACATGGACCGGTTGAAACATTTGATGGACGCTGCAATGCCCCTTCCACAGGATCAAGGTCGCTCGCTTGATGGCATCTCTGGTATTCCCGCCGTTGGGTTGATAGGGGTCCCACACGATCATCTGTTCGCGCGGAATCCCCATCTTATTGGCTGTATTCCGCCCCAAATGCTCGTCCGGGAAGAAGAGAATTTTTTCTCGCCTGGCCCAACACCATTCAATCACCGCTTTGGCATTGGACGACGTACACGTGATCCCCCCATGCTCACCACAAAAGGCCTTGAGGACGGCGGCTGAATTCACATAAACAGCCGGCATCACGGTCTCCTCGACTGGAATCACACGCCCTAACGATTCCCAACATTGGTCGACTTGTTCGATCGCAGCCATATCGGCCATGGAGCATCCTGCAGCCATATCCGGCAGGATAACTGTTTGCTGAGAACGGCTGAGGATGTCCGCCGTCTCAGCCATGAAATGAACACCGCAAAACACAATATAGGGCCGTTCAGACCGTTCAGCGGCCAGCTTGGCGAGCAATAGCGAGTCCCCTCGAAAATCAGCATGCTGGATGACTTCATCCCGCTGGTAGTTGTGGCCAAGGATCATCGCGCGCGTACCGAGCGCCTGCTTGGCCGCGACAGTCCGCCGGAATAATTCATCTACCGAGAGCGACTGATAGTCGTCAATCGGCTTGGGTAGCGTCACAGTGGCTGTCACGGGTCCTCCACATGGAAAGAATAGTCATTCTACGATAGCCTCGTCTCACATTCAATGAATAGCCCAATGAGGGAAAGTCCTAGCCACAGCCCCTAAAGGATCGGAGGCTCACTGGGCCTAATAGCCAATTGACTTCACAATCCCAGAGTACTACGATCAACAAAGATCGCTAGGGGAGCCTCGAGCTGAGAGTCCGAATGATCGGACGACCCTCACAACCTGACCTGGGTAATACCAGCGTAGGGAAGCCGGATGACCGCAAACCCTGTGAAGAGTCAGCCGCCTTCCTTAATGTTAGATGGGAAGACGGCTTTTTTATTGGGACAACCACGAAAGGATCTCACATATGAGCATCCAGACACATACAAACGGATCCGGACACCGAAATGGCCTGGTCACATCGTCGGCCCCATTGACCACAACACCCCTACCGGCATCGCGTAAGATTTATGTCGATGGTGCGCATCCTGGTGTCCGCGTTCCAATGCGAGAAATCAACCTCACTCAAACCAAGGGAACGAATGGGACGAAATCGAGCAACCCCTCGGTGATTGTTTACGATACATCAGGTCCCTACACCGACCCCTCTACCACTATTGATGTTCGCAAGGGACTCCAGCCATTGCGGCGTACCTGGATCGTCGGCCGACAAGATGTCGACGAGCTTTCGGAAGTCAGTTCCACTTATGGTCGAATGCGCGCAGCAGATCCTCAGCTAACCGATCTTCGGTTCCAACACCTTCGCAAACCCTTGAGGGCCAAGCAAGGTATGAATGTCACCCAGCTACACTATGCTCGAAAGGGTATCGTCACCCCGGAGATGGAGTTCATTGCCATCCGTGAAAATCAATCTCGGGAACGGGCCTGCAGCCTTGACCAACACAATGGTCATGGCGGCGGCGTGCGGCAACATCCGGGATTCGCCTGGGGCGCCAATATTCCTTCGATCATCACTCCGGAGTTTGTCCGAGACGAAGTCGCTCGCGGTCGTGCGATCATCCCCTCGAACATCAACCATCCCGAGAGCGAACCGATGATCATTGGCCGTAATTTCCTGGTCAAGATCAACTCCAACATCGGGAATTCCGCCGTGGCCTCGTCGATCGAAGAAGAGGTCGAAAAGATGATCTGGTCGACCCGCTGGGGAGCCGACACGGTGATGGATCTCTCTACGGGCAAGAATATCCATGAAACGCGAGAGTGGATCATCCGCAACTCGCCGGTACCGATCGGAACAGTGCCGATCTACCAGGCGCTGGAGAAAGTAAACGGCAAGGCAGAAGACCTTACCTGGGAAATCTTTCGTGATACGTTAATCGAACAGGCGGAGCAGGGTGTGGACTATTTCACGATTCACGCGGGTGTACGCCTGGCATACGTGCCGATGACTGCCACACGAATGACCGGGATTGTGTCCCGTGGTGGCTCGATCCATGCGAAATGGTGCCTGGCCCACCATCAAGAAAACTTCGCCTACATCCACTTTGAAGAGATCTGTGAGATCATGAAGGCCTACGACGTCGCCTTCAGTCTCGGTGACGGGCTCCGCCCGGGATCGATCGCCGATGCGAACGACGAGGCGCAATTCGCCGAGCTTGAAACATTAGGCGAGCTGACCCAAATCGCGTGGAAGCATGATGTGCAGGTCATGATCGAAGGTCCAGGCCATGTGCCCATGCATATGATTCAGGCCAACATGGAAAAGCAGCTCAAGGCCTGCCACGAAGCTCCGTTCTATACCCTCGGTCCACTGACAACCGACATCGCTCCCGGTTACGACCACATCACCTCGGGAATCGGCGCCGCGATGATCGGTTGGTACGGCTGTGCCATGCTCTGCTATGTCACACCCAAGGAGCATCTGGGATTGCCGACCCGCGAGGACGTCAAGACCGGCGTCATCACCTATAAGATCGCGGCGCATGCAGCCGACTTAGCTAAAGGTCATCCCGGCGCCCAGGAGCGAGATAACGCACTGTCGAAAGCCCGATTTGAGTTCCGCTGGGAAGATCAGTTCAATCTGTCGCTCGATCCGGAAACCGCGCAGCAGTTCCACGATGAAACGCTCCCGGACAACGCCGCCAAGGTTTCGCATTTCTGCTCGATGTGCGGTCCACATTTTTGTTCCATGAAAATTACCCAAGACGTCCGTGACTACGCTGCACAGCTGAACATCGATGAACAACAGGCCATCCAAATCGGCATGAAAGAGAAGGCCGAAGAGTTTAAGAACACCGGGGCTGAAATTTACCGGTAGGAGAGCCGTATGGCAAAACCGAAGCCTGCGCCGTTACGTGAACGAGATATCACCAGGCAGATCGCCCGGGAATATTATAAAGAGTTCGACCAGCTCATCGAAAGCGATGTCATTATCGTCGGCGCAGGCCCGTCTGGGCTGATCTGTGCGCATGATCTGGCGTCTATGGGATTCCGAACGCTGCTCATCGAGCAGAGCTTGGCACTCGGCGGGGGATTTTGGTCCGGTGGATACCTGATGAACAAAGCCACCATCTGCGAGCCTGCGAACGAGATCCTCCAGGGAATCGGGGTGCCCTGCAAAAAGATCAAAGAATGCGACGGGATGTATATGGTCGATCCCCCCCATGCCACAGGAGCCCTGATCGCTGCCGCCTATAACGCCGGTGCCAAGGTCATGAACCTGACGCGGGTGCTGGACTTGATCATCCGCAACGATGGCATACTGGAAGGAGTCGTCGTCAACAACACCACAGCCGAAATGGCAGGCCATGATCTGATCCATGTTGATCCGATTGCCCTTGAAAGCAAAATCGTGGTGGATGCGACCGGCCATGATGCCATCGTGGTCGAGCTTCTCCACAAACGAAATCTGTATAATAAAGTACCTGGAAACGGGGCCATGTGGGTGGCACGATCCGAAGAAGAGATCATGGACCGGACGGGGGAGGTCTATCCCAACTGTTTCGTGATCGGATTGGCCGTCGCCGCTGTCTACGGCACACCGAGAATGGGCCCCGCTTTCGGGTCTATGTTACTCTCGGGACGGTACGGAGCCGAATTGATCAAGAAGAAACTCAAACAGGAGTAACGGTACCTCTCGGTCGTCAAACAGCAGAGGTTTCACGATTGTTCTACAGCGTGATGACGACTACATAGAGGCGTTGACGAAACATGGACGTTCAAGATTTCCTCCTTCAAGGCGAAGGGCGTGAGGAAGACAAGCGCCAAGCATGGAATCTGTTCCAACAGGCCTTCGAACGACAGATGAAAGGGGACCTTGAAGAAGCGGTCAACCTCTACAAGCAATCGATCTCAACCCATCCCACTGCCGAGGGTTACACATTCCTGGGGTGGACCTATAGCTTCATGGGACGGCTTGATGACGCCATTGAAGAATGTCACAAAGCCATCGCGCAAGACCCGGATTTCGGCAATCCTTACAACGATATCGGCGCATACCTGATTGAAAAAGGTGAGTTCGAAGAGGCCATTACTTGGTTTCAGAAAGCGATGCAGGCAAAACGGTACGAAAGCCCTGCCTATCCCCACTTGAATCTCGGCCGGGTGTACGAGCGCATGGGAAACTGGACCGACGCCATCGAGTCGTATAAGACAGCCCTCACTCTCGATCCCAACTATAAGCTCGCCAGAAGGGCGCTCGGGCGGCTGGTGAGCTCACTAAACTAAGGGCATACTTATGCACAAAACCATCCTCGTGGCCATCACTGATTTGTTCTTCTACACGAAAGTCAAGGATGCGCTGCGCCAGACGGATTTCCAGATAGAGAAAGCCCGAGCTCAGCAGGACATCCTCGACAAGGCCGCGTCGGTAAGCCCGAGCCTGATCATTCTCAATATGAATGATTTGACTCTTGATGCGTTTGACGCACTGGAACAGCTGAAGGGCGATCCAAGATTGAACGCAATTCCCACATTGGCGTTCGCCAACCATGAAGAAGTGGACACCTCGAATCGCGCAAAGGTCCTCGGCGTAACCAAGATCGTTTCCCGCAATGAGTTTTCGGCTCGGACGAAAGGATTGGTGGAGGAGTTGGTGACGGGACCTGTCGCCTCCTCCTGACGACGGAAGGTCGTTGTCTTCCGTGACATTTATTACAACCACTCGTAGGCTTCTCAAAGAACTATGAAACAATCGCGCCTGCACTCACAACATACCCAACTTGGGGCAACATTCGAAGCGATCACTGGCTGGGACATGCCAGCCCACTATGGCGATGTGGCCGCTGAGCATCATGCCGTTCGACACGCTGTGGGAATCGCTGACCTCTCCCATCGCGGCAAACTCAGAGTCACGGGTGAGGATCGTGTGAAGTGGCTGCAAAGCGTCGTGAGCAACGACATCCTTCCTCTCCAGCCTGGCCAAGGCCGCTATTCCAGCTTTTTGACACACAAAGGTAAGATGCTCACATATTTCCGCCTGTACATGCAAAGTGACGCCGTCATGGTGGAAGATGTCGGTGAAATTGGGGAGACGACGTTTCAGGCGCTTCGTAAGTTCTTGCTCTATGGAACCAAAGCAAAGATGGAAAACTGCGCTGAGAGTTGGGGGCTACTCTTAATGAGTGGGCCAAAGGCTGCTCATGTCGTCCAATCAGCATACGGAGTGGATGTCACGGATTTACAACCCATCGATTTCGTGACAGCACAAATCGGCGGGCATCATGCATTGGTGGTACGCACGGAAGAGACCGGAGAAATCGATATCGAGATCCTGCTTCACGCAGACAGCCTGCTGCCCGCATGGACGGCTGCCATGCAAGCCGGCGCCAAGTTTGGAATCAAAGCCATCGGCAGCACGGCACGGGAGGCGTTACGTCTGGAGGCCGGTCTCCCCAAGGCTGGACCGGACTTGAATGAGGAGATTGTCCCACCCGAAGCCAACCTCGAGGGCAAAGCGTTCAGTTTGAACAAGGGATGCTATCCGGGGCAAGAAGTCGTCGCGCGTATGGATACATACGGCAACGTCCGCCGCAAGCTAGTCGGGCTGGTCCTGAAGGATTCAGTGATTCCACCGCATGGTGCGAAGCTCTATAGCGGCGATCGTGAAGTGGGGTGGATCAGCAGTGCGGCGCATTCCCCTCAACTCAACCAAGTTGTGGCGTTCGGATTTCCGCTGCGGGACTTCAGTAAGCCTGGCACCGCCTTGACCGTGGAACATGAGAACAGCCGATATCCTGCAACTATCCAGACCCTCCCCTTTTACACCAAGCTCTGACGCCGTACCTTTGAACACCAATGTCCCTAGAAGACCAAGGCAGTAGCGATCAGACCACTCCTTATCAAGCAGCTGGCGAGCTTGTGGGCATCACCAAGTTGGTGGATGAATTTTATGCCAATATGGATACATTGCCGGAAGCTGAAGCGATTAGAAAAATGCACCCCCCCGATCTCACTGAATCTCGCAGAAAATTGACCTATTTCCTGTGCGGCTGGCTGGGAGGTCCAAGACTCTTTCAGCATCACTATGGGCCAATTAGCATTCCCGGTGCTCACAAGCGATTCCCAATAGGCTACGAAGAACGCGACGCCTGGCTCCTCTGCATGCAACGGGCCCTCGCGACTCAGTCATACACCGAGGAGTTCAAGCAGTACCTCCTAGCCGCACTCAGTATTCCGGCGGAACGAGTCAGGCAGGTGAACATGGGAGAGTTCTAGTACATACCCCTACACGCCCATTGCTGCCCTCCCTAGTCTCCCACGGACATTGAGATACATCCCTGCATCCTTTCGGATACACAAATAAGGCTTCTGGCTTTACCGCAGACAGAAGCATTTGTCTTCACAATCAATGCGATGTGACGGAATCCTCGGCAGCTCGAAACTGCCTTCGTCTGGCATTCCCCTTGCTGATGTAGCGGAGAAGCGTATTGCAGCCTTCTGAGAAGAATCAGGAGCGTGTCGCGGTGAAACTCTGTGGGACTACTATCGGGGAATAGGCAAGACGGGCATGAGGCTGTAAGGTTTCCAATAGCTTCTGGAGACATCAAAGAATGGACTTCTCCTTCCTCATCCCCACAAAGCACAAAGGTTCCCTTCCACTCCATTCAGAGCCGATCTCGATAGGATGCGAGGCCTGGGTTGACGTGAGCCGGTTCTGTACCGCTGAAAAGTCCTGGCCCAAACCCATTGGGACTCACAACAAGTCCGGAGATCATGTTCACGCTTCTCCTTCCCAGAACTCCTTCACAAAATCATTCGCCGACCTACGCAGGAGATTTCGGAGAAGTTTCCCCGAAGATCTCGACTAGCCGAAACTCCCCTTCTCCTGTCGCGGCCTTGCTCTGATTCTGCGCTTGACGAACCACCAGCAGTCTCATCCATAATTCATCCAATCAAAGCTATCTCAGTACGTAAACCCCATACGGAACGTATTGAAATCGCAGATGCGCCATCTATTCAATTACCTCCATCGTGCAGCAATTGCGACAACATGTGCGGCCCTCACAGGATGTGCAACCACGACGGTAACAATCACACTATCACCTCAGGTCCCTACAGCGAAGTGACCCGTGCGAGGTGTGGGACAAACCAACTACACACCTGTCCCGGTAAACGTAGAACCAGTGGAAGCGAGCAAATGGCAACGTACGGTGCAAATGGATATACTGCATGTCCTCGGCGAGCATAAGGCTAGCGTGACCGACAGATGATAGACCATACCACGGAGGTTTCAATGACAGGGACCGTCTCTCGGACAATTTGCTACTCGGCTGCACTCACACTCTTTTTGGCTCCTACCCTGACTCATGCAATGTCAGATATGGGCTTGCCGCATAGCGAACACGCAAGCGCGGGTGCTTCACTCTCCAAGAGTATGGCGGCACCGATTAACTCCTCGGAAGCGGAGATCGAGATGACTTACAGTGCCGACGGGAAGACCGCCATCTTTGTTTCCGGACGCCAAGGGAGCGTCCCCTCACCAGAAGTTCCGTACAACTTCGATATTTGGATGGCGCACAATATGAATGGCGAGTGGCAAGAACCGATTCATCTGGGACCGGATATCGATCCGACCGTGGGTCCCAATATCAATACATCAGCATGGGAACTCGAGCCGAGCTTCTCTGCAGACGGCAATGTCATTTATTTCACGAGATACCAACCTGGCAATCTCTCCACCGGCGATCTCTACGTGACCCAGAAAGTCAATGGAGTCTGGCAACCGGCGAGAAATTGGAACGATGTCCCGGAACTCCCTCACATCAATACCCCAACCGGGGAGGAACATTGCCCCATCATCGCCTCCGATAGCCTGATTTATTTTAACTATCAGCAGCCGGGAGTCACTCAAGACAGCGATATCTGGAAAGTCGAGAAGAAGGACGGAGTTTGGCAGAAACCTGAGAGTTTGGGATCGCGTATCAATTCGCCCTACCGTGACCATATGCACTGGACCGGTCTCTCAAAGGATGGGAAGAGCCTCATTATCACCAGTACACGTCCGGACATGGGCTCGCGAGGCGGACATGATATGTGGATCTCCTACCAAAATCGAAATGGGGAATGGCAGGAACCATTGAACCTCGGCGATACCATCAACACCAGCGGCGAAGACATGTGTTGGACCTTTACGCCGGACGGAAAGATGTTCACGGGAGGTTCAGGCCCGCGTGATTCATACAATCACGATATCATGTGGGTACGAAAAGAGAACGTTCCGCTGTTGAAGAATTTCGAACCGATCGGGCCACCACCAAATCTGCTCATCTCCGGTAAACAGAATTCCGGGGACAGAAGATAACGTCACTGCCCAATCTCATCGACCTGCAGCAAGTACCACAGCTACTGATAGTGCTGCGCTTGGGTGAGAAAAAGGCTTGCATACAGCCCTTGTTGTCGCATCAAATTGTCGTGGGTGCCTTGTTCCACGATTTGCCCCTGATCGACGACAAAGATTCGATCCACCATTTTCACCGTTGACAGCCGATGGCTGATCAGAATCGCCATTCGCCCGTGCGCAAGTTCGTGAAATCTCTCAAAGAGCTCGGCCTCTGCCTTGGCATCCATGGCGCTGGTCGGCTCGTCTAACACAAGGAGTTGTGAGTTTCGTAATAGGGCTCTGGCAAGCGCCACCTTTTGCCATTCCCCGATACTCAGTTCGTGCCCACCATCAAACAACTTACCGAGCAATGTCTCATACCCCTGCGGTAAACGCTGAATGACCTCATGAATCCCGGCCTGTTTGGCCGCCTGGGCAACTGCTGCATCATCAACAGCGAAACCTCTTACGCCTAGCGCAATATTTTCTTTTGCAGACAATTGAAACTTCACAAAGTCCTGATAGATCCCGCTGACTGCACCACGGACCTCGGTAATGGGATAGTCCCGAAGATCAACTCCATCAATGAAAATACGTCCCTCTGATGGATCGTACAGACGACACAAGAGCTTCACCAACGTCGTCTTCCCTGCGCCATTCGCACCGACGAAAGCCACGTGTTCCCCCGGCTTGATCGAAAAGGTGAAATTTCGAATCGCGACACGCTCTTCATGAGGATATTGAAACGAGACATGATCGAATACGACCCCCTGCGTGATCGGTTTGGGGAAAGCACGCGGCTTCGCAGGCGTCGGCAATCGTGACTGGATGCCTAAGAACTCGCCCAATGTCGTTAGGAATAGATTGCTTTCATAGAGGTTCGAAACGCTGTGTCCAAATCCCTCCAGAAATCCTGAGGCCCGCTGTACCGCTTGAAAGCAAATAACAAGGTCACCCAGAGTGAGCAAACCGTAAAATGTGCGGACCGCCACGAAACTACAGACCCCGAATACACCGGCTACACCAATGAGTTGTGCTATAAGGGTTTTGATTGCCCATCGACGCTCCAAACTGATTCGCTCCTGGCGCAGCACCGATCGAGCGTCTTGGAACCATTCTCGTAGACTCGGACCAAGATCGAACAACCGAACTTCTTTGGCTGCCGTCGCTTGCGTCAATAACGCGTTGACGTACCAAGCTTTCCGCTCCAGTGGTATCCGCGTTCGTTCCCAAGCATAGAGCATGTTGGATTGCTGAAGACGGACCAAGAAGTACGGAATGGCCGTCGCGATTAGAACCGGAATGATCCCCCAATGCAGCCACCACAGTATCGCCCCCATCGAGAGCAGTGAAATCGTGTTCTGCCCCAGTTGAAGCACAGCATTGAGGATCGCAGTCGGTCGGTATGGAGCCTCCTGTTGGGCATGATGCAACGTATCCTGGTATTGCGCATTTTCATAGTACTCGAGATCGACCTCAACCGACTTCGCCTGAAGAAGCGCGTACATGTGATCTGTGACGACTTGGGACTGTACTTTTGAAATCAGACCAGCTGCTACACTCAACATGGCACTGATCCCCGCAACACCCGCTAGCCCGGCAAGCATGCTGATGATTCTGGTCAACGAAGCGTCATCCGTGGGAGTCTTCAGTCCTTCGGTCACCGCATCGATCAAGAGCTTTGTGAGATACAGCATTATCAGTGGAAGAAGCCCCTGGAGGATGCGGACTACTACGCTGGCAACCGCCAGGCGTGGACTGCTCTGCCAGACGAACGAGAGGGCTCGGCGAACGGTGAGCAGAAAAGGCCCTAGCCTCCTCGTCATGCTAGTCAGAAACAGCTGAAGCACCAGACACCCCCCGTCAAGACTGCATCGTGCGGAGACATTGAGACCGGATCTCAGAACCCTGACTCACCGTTTTTATAAGATCAGGCGGATAGGAATAGGTAATCGTAAACCTTTGCCAGTGCGTTCCCGGTTCCTGAAAGGCCTGTCCATTAAGCGTGAGCCAGGCATGCCCATCAAGACCGGCCGCCTCCCTTCTGACTCCACAATGAAACACGACTGGATATCCCAGTTGTCGAGCAAATCGATAGAGTGCGAGTGATCGCGGAAAGCAATTCCCTCTCTTATTGTAGGGAAACCGCCGGAGCCAGCGATCCACATAGCAGGTCAGGATCTTCATCTCCGCATCGTTCTGTTTAGTGTTGACTGAGAGCGTGCCAAATTGCTCAAGCACCCTCGGCAACGTCTTGAATCGCAATGCGATACGAATCCAGAGCACCACAGATCCAACCCAAAGGACTGTCCAATAGTTGCGTACAAGCCGAAACCTTGTCTGTCTCATAAAAGCACGCCTCAACTTCACCACCATCTGTGGCGGAGCAGCATTCTAGGAATCACCGTCTCCCACAGAGCTGGTTCACTGACATGTCAACACCGGCTAGTGAGAGCCTAGCCAATGAACGCGAACCACCGACTAATCACTCCACGAATTCTCGGCGACAAGAGACGCTTCACCTCTCGATGAAGTGGGACAATGATCTGAGCGAGGCACGAAAGAAGGAGACCACCATGACACCATGAGGGAGGCGTTATCGCCATGGGACTGTGAGCGCGACACAGCGACAAGCCCAACCGCCAACGGTCCGACCATGAATCCTTTACTGAAAAATAGAGTGCTCCTGCCTGTTCCTCGATAATCCCCTGATGGGCATCTGACAGCAAACTGGCCGGCATCCGGTGAGCGAGTGCCTCAACCTCTACATCGGTTTTGAGCCGTTCAAGCACTGCGGCAGGTAGGGGCGCATCAAGCATGATATGTGCGACTGACAAGCCAAGATAGAGCATGCGCCGACATCGCCAGGTTGAAGCATGGACAAAGATCTGATTCCAGTCTAGATCTGGATGTGACCGGACAAATTCTGCCACATCGCAGACCCATTTCAGGTGCTCCCACGCGTGCTTCGACCCATGAACACACAGTACAATCAAAAGCATTTCCGGTGCCAAGCCCGGCACCGTCTGGTTTGCAAACGCAACCCCAACTCGCCGAGCCCAGAACTCTGGGCGATCTAAGCGAAAGGCAAAGTGTTGATGCGCCATCACCCATTGAAGATCGACGCGACAGAGCGTCCGTCTTTTTACAAACACCTGGTGTGGGCCGTGATCATGATGCCGGTCACTCTGCTCGGCTACCACGCTCCTTCGATCGTAGCCCAGCGCCGACAAAATGACCTGTGCTTTCTCCAAGGAGTCTTCAGGAACAAGCAGGTCGAGGTCGGTAAAATCGCGAAGAGTTAGATCTCCATATGCCAACACAGCAAGTGTGGCCCCTTTGATCGGAATAACCGGGACTCCACGCGCCTGAAACGCTTCACACAAAGTAATGACTTCTTGGGCAAGCGACCGATTCAGCAAGGCACCCGCTTGGGTCCTTTTCCGCAAATGAGCTAGCGGTTCGAGAGGTACAAGATTAGGGCAAATTGTGCTCAGATTCCTATGCAGCAGCTGACTCACGCCATGATACTCGGCCATCGCGAGCACAACCGCCCAGTTTAGCGACGCCTGTACCTGGTGTCGAATACGCATTTTGAGATCATCGGATACGATTGTGCGGGCACACCAGACGAGTAATTCCGCCTCAGGGGTCAGAGGAAACTGACGAGCCACAGATGGCGTTGACATCAGCATACCTGCTCCAGCAGCGGTGTAATCAGCTTCGGGAGGTCGAGGATGTCCCGGCCAAAGTGAAGGCGGTAACAGTCCACCTGCTGGACGAGCTTCGTCAAGGTCTGAAATTCTCGCCGGGCCACCTCTTGGTCATAGACCAATAAGGCTTGCGGCAGCACCAGTTCTAAGGCACGGCTCTTAGAGATCCTCTCCAGATGGCTCTGCGGGGCATCAACAACCTGCGGAAACAGCACCAAAGCTGGCATGCAACAGGGCCCGAGCCCCGCAGGGTAGATTTCCTCGGCGTAAAAGCCTCGCTTGTGAAAACCGGGCTGTCGCTGCAGCAGTTGCTCAGGCGCATGGCGAAGTTCAGGGAAGAAGGCGATAGTGTCGTCAGTAACGTTGATCTTGATGGGAAAGGGGAGTACCTCCACGTGGTCTCCCACATCCCGAATCAACGGATGGTCATCCGAAAGATACCGATAGCCGGCACGGAGCAAGGATATAAAAGACGTCGTCTTCCCGCGGCCGCTGTTCCCAGGGATGAGGACCCCCCGCCCCTGCCACTCTAGCGCCGTAGCATGGATCGTATAGAGGCGCTGGTGTCGTAAGAGCTCGATCAAGGTCAGATGAAACAGATATTCAATCAAGTTGTCGGACATCCGCTCAGGCTTGAGCAGGTACCCCTCAGCTCGGCCGTTGGCACCATCAATCACGAATAACCCCATATCAGTAAAGTCGATGAGCAATCGTCTGCCGTCCTGACTCACGACATAGGGCAAATCGTCCTCCGGTCGCCTCTCAGCCGCCACATCCGTGCCGGAAACCAGGTGCGGGGCTTCGGAGGACAGCGTAGGGGAAATTTCCGCTCGATCCTGTACGGTATAGAACTGCACGGTGAGCGAGGTGGCCTCCTCGATGGCATCTCGCCGGAAATGCCGCAGCAATTCCTCTACTGGTGCGGCCAGATGGGAGGATGAAGTGATATACCGAACGGGTGTGCCATAGATAGAAAAGAGGTATTCGGTCTTCGGGGGATCTGCGACAGGCATCGAAACAAGACACCTCAAGTCACGGGTCATCATTCGCTCTCTGCATGGGTATGAAGAAGGCTGGCTGATTCTCACGAACCAACCAGCCCTCTCTTACGAGTTACCGGTCGCCGATGTTCCCGAAACGCCCGGTATTCCAGGACCGTCCAGGCACGCCATCCCAACCGCCATTCCCCCAACCGTTGTTACCCTTGCTCCAACCAGAACGTGTCGCGGTGATGTCCCGCAACAGTTCATGCTTGGCAAGAGCCGGCTGTACATATGACTCTTTCTTCATGCTGCTTCACCTCCTTTCTTGTTGAAGTAGCCCTTCCTGGGTCAGCTGACTGACCAGGGCGACGAGATCATCGAGGGCTCTCTCGGGAGCGACATCGAAACGGTCACAGAGGACCGTTTGAATGTCCCTGATGGTCTTGTCACCTGTACACTGCTCCCAAATAACACTGCCAACACGGTTGAGCGTGTAATAGCGCCCACTGCTGAGGTTCAATAATACGGTCTCCCCATCCATGCTGGTGCCTTGGACGTCGAGGCTTTGCCGGAGGACTGTCCGATCATCCAAGGCCTGGTCGGCGATCGTAAGGGATACGGTACGCGGCGCAGAAGGGAGTGAAGGCTCTGACATGGGTCGATCCTCCATGAGCTGATGGTAGTCTGTGGATGCTTGAGTGAGGAGAAATGAAATTTCGATTCAGTCTGCCTGAATTGTAGGCAAGGAGCTTCGACCGACAGCGCGCTTGACGCATATCGACCCTCTAAAAAGTGGCGTGGCCCACTAAGAAGTGTAGTCGGAGAAGATCAACCCATCCAAGTGCATGTTGTGAGGACTAATCGCAACATTGGTTGGTATTCTCGGCTTTGCAAACGAAGAATGCGTTCTTTTTCTCTACATACCTTATGACTAGACGCGAGCTCTTGTACCAGATATGAAATGACAAATCGTATACCTCTTTCGTATAGCAAGTGGTCGTGGGCACCTCCCTGGGGCGGCAAATCCAGTAGCATGATCTTGAAGTGATGATTTTCAGGGGATAATTCACCAGGCAGTCGTCGGTCGCCCTGCCTTTTCCATCCGGTACCAGGTTTGGCGTCAAGATAACGACGGCTGCCGACAAGTACTCGTACTCACGAATGGCAATGCGACGCCAACCGGAGCCCTACCAGAGCTTCAGTTACCGCTGATTGATCAGGTGAGGAGCATTTTCAACTGATCTTTCAACCGACGATTTTTCAAAACAGTAGAAATACGAAACAATTGTAGAATGTCGTTCGAAGCCTCCATGCCAAGATATCAAACTTGACGTGGGGATGGGGCTCGGTGGTGCACAGGTAGGTAAGTCGACTGACGAGACTTTATGTGGGCTTGAGCGCGACGAGTGATTCGAGTCAGTCAACTTCGACAAGACAGACACATCAAGCACAAGGTACGCTACCACATTCGCATGAACATGCGATGCTATCTCACCGCTCCGGATTTCGTGTCGCCGTCACCGCTGAAGCAAATTTCAGCAGACTCGCCCGCTCCTCATCATCTAACGCCAACAACAGATGTGCTTCATCGCCGTGCATGAGTCGCAGGCTCAGAAAGGGCTCTTCTCGACGCTTTTCCTTGTTGTCCCACATCGCATCGATTAACTGCACCTTATCCAGCTGCCCGACCGATACCACGTCGTACCGAAAATATGAATCACCGATCACCATGTCGAAGACCACATTGCCGGTAGTGAACAACACCAGATTGAACCGGCCCTGGTCTTCATATCCTTCAGGCAAAAATTTATTCAGGTGGCAGTGCGCAATTTCTCGATCTCCCAAGGCGCTGCGGAACTTTTCTCTCAAGGCGTCATAATCGATCTGCAGGGCCTTTTCATCAGGCCCGGTCGCTGCAACAGCTGCGGCTTCCGCTTTCAAGAAAATATCATCTGCGGACATTAATCCTGACATTGCGAGGTCCTCTCATTATCGTTTGAATGGACAAGGCGAATACATCTGAGGGCTGTACGGTAACCGGCTCCCAATCGAGATTGCAAGAGAAATGGGTCAAAACCCTATGGCTCAAGAGCGGAAATATGGTGAGAGAATCGTGTCTCTCCTGCCTCATCTATGACAGTCACATCGAGCGAGCTTCTTGTCACTCGAACAAGCCCGAAGTTTTGGTAGCCCGACTCGTTGACCAATCGGGTCGGATGGAGGTCTTCACTGGCCGGCGTAAGTCTTCCCGGTCTGGCCGAGAGGGGTCCAACCATGAACTCGTGAAAATCAATGGTGCCGTCCTGATCAGGATCGTAGGCATTCGCCTGTACCCAGTGCCCATCACCGGCAAGAAACACTACATTTCTAATTTTCTGACCAAGAATGGTATCGACAATCATCTGCCGTTCTCGCACAAAACCAACGCCATTCCGGTCGGCCCCCCAGCCATCGTTTCCCACGCTACCTTTGACGACCGACAGAGGGACTGAAGTCACAATGACTTTCCAGATCGCCGTCGACCTTTGAAGCTCATCCAGCAGCCATTGCAATTGACCCGATCCTAACATGGTCTTGTCAGGACCATCTTGATCCTCATTCCGACTCCGATATTGCCTGGTATCCAGGATAAAAAGCTCCAGATTGGCCCCGTAGCGGACACTCCGATACAGGCGGTGGGGATCCTGCTCAGGAGAAGCAATCGGCCAGTATTCACGCAAGGCCTGCCGTCCAGCCGGCATCTGAGCATCAAATGGTCCAGAGAAATTGTCGCGAACATCGTGATCGTCCCATATCACATACACCGGCACCGTCCTCAAGAATCGTTGCAAAGACTCAGCACCACGCTGATAACGATGGCGTTCGCGGTAGGTTTGCAGGGTCGTTGCACTGAAATCGGCTCCCGGCTCATTCGGCGGTGAGAGGCAGATATGATCGCTATAAATAGTATCGCCGAGGAACAGAAAAAAGTCAGGGTCTTGCCGATGGATGACATCAAAAATGGGATAGCCGCCCGCCCCTTGGCGGCATCGTCCTTGCCCCCCAAGATCTCCGCTCCAGGCAAACGTCACCACAGTCGAGGTCTTGTCATCTGGCGGTGTGATGAATTCTCCCTTCGCTGCAGGTTTTGGGGAGAACGGCTTCGCGGATTGGTCTTCATCAACGATCGTGACATGATATCGATACAGCGTTCCAGGGCTCAGCTTCTCAAGAGGAACCGTGAGGGTATAATCCGTTTCCGCTGTGGTCCGTATGAGGGCCGTGCTCGGCACCGGGGCAACCGTAGTCGCCAGTTTCGACGCCTGTTCCCAGAGGGGAGGCGGCGCATACTCGACTCGCACCTGTGCCGGTCCGTCTGTGCGTAGCCAGAGTAGGGCCCGTTCTGAACTGACGTCCCCGACCGCCACACCTTGAGGTAACAATTTCGAATCGAGAAACGAGATTTCCTCAGAAGAACTGCTGGTTCGAATGCTCTCGTCCGAGAAGCCTCTGCAATCCACAGACAGAACAACAAGGATGAGAAAAGTGACTACAAGAAAACCTTGAGGCATAGCGCACTCCTACCCGATGGAGATACAGCAGTGACGCAACCGACGAACGCGTCCGGCTTGCAAATCGATCAAGTTACCCGGCATACTGCCAGACTGTTTGGGAGGAATGAAAGTGCAGGATCTACACTGCTGTGTGCCAAACTGCCAAGCAAGGCCGTATGCCCCAGCCGGTACACGTTCTGTCTGTAAGGACCATTTCATCGGCTTTCTCACATGGCGTCGCCGCCGTGGACCTCAAATGTTCCACAGCTATGCCGGCATGACCATGCCAGAACGTGATGGTATCGCCGCTGAATGGATGAAAACCCTTCGGCTTGACGAAGTGCCCGCCACCGCACCAAAGCTCTGAATCGATTCACTTCTGTTCCTATGAACGGACCGTTGTGTGGGGTTACTCCTGCACGCATTGAGCGAGCACGACCTCTCCTTTCCATCCTCTCTCAAGCGGACAACCTGGTGGTCTCCTAACTGCGCGCATCCAATGAAGGCCTTTAGAGGCCATGCGTTGGGCAAGTGCTCTTACCCCCTTTCCTTCTCACAAGGCGAGGCATTGTGTGGTTTTCTCCAGCGCGCATTGAGCGAGCACCATCCACGATCTAACCATACGATTGTTCTTGTGTGCGCGCTCAGCGAGCTAAGAAAACCACACAACGCCTCGCACCTTCCCTCACCCCATCACCGGCGACCCGTGGTGATGTATCATCAACCATTCATCGCCGATCAGTTCGAAGAGGTTGGTGGCAAGAACCTTAGCGTGTTGCGATTCGTCGGACTGTTGGGTGGTGAGACTTTCAACGCAAATGACCCAGGCCATGTCGCCGGCCACCTGTACCATCACATCGGTTAACTCGAATTTCATCGAGAACGTATTATTAAAGATCAGCACCCAAGAGTCTCGCACGGCCGGCCACCCGGAACGAATCGTCCAGCCCGGGTGAATACAAGTAACGTAGTCCTGGTGCATCCAGACATGGTCCATTCTGACGATGTCGAGGCTTTCAAACGCTTCGTAGAATGTGCGATTGGCCTTCGTAACCGCTTCAATACGCTCTTGCAACACCTTGCATCCCTCGCTCAGCAAAGCCGCATCATACTGCAACTGAGCTGGGCACCGCGAGGACATTTCTCCTCGGCATCAATGGTAGAGGAAGTACCGGATACGGCCTAAGTCACAACGGCAAATATGTTGCGCAGTGGCTCTATCGATCCAAAAGCCAACAGAGAACAGCAAGTAACTACGGGTGTGGACGTACGCGCACCTCGCCCGTGAGCTTGCTTCATAAATTACTTAGCCGCCTTCCGCACATGCAGAGGCGAGGTACCAGAACTTAACTTCTTACTCGAACACACCTTGCCTACGTGTTCGAGACGCCTCGGAAGGATATCGAATAAGTCGTTAAGTTCGACCACGACTCCTCCAACGATTTGGCGCAGTTCACGTTCCGTATGGTGTATGGGAACTAGTCGCCTGCGTTGCCAGCCTCGAAGTGCGAATATTTTTCTCACCTGCATCTGGGACCGCTCGCACACCATCACAAATTCCCGTCCTTGGCCATCTTCAAGTATGAAACCCTTTAAACGCATACCGCTTCACCCCCTTTCTCAAAGATATCAATCGCAACACACTCTGATCAGCAGCACCACCCTTTGAGGTGTCACTAGCTACCTGATAGCTTTGAGCCTCGGCGTGCTTGGATTTGCAGAATATTGGAGAAAATGGCATACGCCTACCAGGAATACCCTGAAAACCACAGTAGCCATCACTGAGGAGATTCGGGAATGTACCGGAAGCCATTAGAGAGCCGATCCTCCTCGTTGAGGATCGGCCCTTCTAATGAGATCAATGCAAGAAACTACCGGCTAAGCTAATACTGGAGCTGCAAGGCAACGTGGAACGAATCGACCTTGTTGCCGGTCGCCCCAGGCCCAAAGTTGTTGAAGAACCCTTTCGTATTAAGATCGCCGTACCGATAGAACGCTGAGATGCGCGCATTGTGGCCAGCGATGATGTAGTTCACCCCCGTCTCCCACTCCTGCCGCATCGCGCTGTACAGCGGATCGATGCTGGTGAACCGCACATAGGGCTGGAACCGCCCAATCCCCACTTCATGCGGAATCAGGTACAACCCATACACCGTCCACGAATGGCCGTTGAAGGTGCAGAAACACGTGGCCGGCGACGTCGCAAACGCCCCCGTCCCATAGTTCGCCCAGTGCCGCTTGAATTCTCCGTTGAACGTGAACACACCCATGTTATTGGGCAGCACCTTTTCCAACAACACGTCGACCGAGGCGCCGGTGAAATCCGACACACTGGCGGCAGCGGCATTGCCTGCCCCATCTTTTTGATGCTGCACGCTGGCCCCGATCGCAAAGATATCGCCGGCCGTCCCATAATAGGTCCCCGAGGTGTAGTAGCCCGGGTTCGGCTCATCGTTCAAAAAGTTCCACTGCACCCGTCCGGTGTACATTAAGCTGCTGCCCAGGTTCGGTCCATTCCGCAAGCCCTGGGACACACTCAAGACATATAACAGGTGGGTAGTCCCAAAGGGGTGCACTTTGCCCCAGAAGGTGGCCGCATTGTCACGACCATAGAGCCCGGCTCCGCCGCCACCCGCTGTCGGCCCATTGAAGTTGGCGCTGAGGTCGGCGGGGAAAAACGGGGTTCGGAACCCATCGAAGGTCGCATGGTAAAAGGGCCCGTTCAGCTCGCCCCGCTCGCTCGGGAGCAACATGCGCCCGACCCACAGGTTGACCATCTCATTCAACTCAAATTTGCCGATCGCATCCAGCAAGCCGATCGAGGAGTTCCCCCCGAAGTTCTGCCCCCCGGCAAACGGCCCGGCCCCGCCTGCGGCCTGACAATTGAAACAATCGGTGTTGAACTCAAACTTCACATACTTGTGGAGCTGCCCATTGATGTAGATACGGGCATTGTTGATGGTGAAGTCGTTGCTGTAGTGCCCTCCCGGTGAGGCCCCTTCGATGGCATTAAAACTGGTCCGGATCCCCATCCCGATCGAGATCCACTTGTCGTCATCCGCCTTGATCGTGCCACCAGCAAAGGCACTCGGCAGCGTGGACCCCATTCCAGCCACCAGCGCCGTCACGGCTCCAGCAACTACAAGTTGTTTCCAGAACTTTGTCAGGTCGATCTTCATCGTGTGCCCTCCTTGTGATTGTGAGCTGCGGCTCTACCTACAAGTGCAACGTGTCATGCCCGGAGAAACCCGGTGTTGCTATGAGCATGAGACCGTACTGATGGGAACTGAACCTTCAACCCGCCGAGTACTCTCAACTACACCGTCAGGTGCTGCCGGACCATATCGGCATTGAGCTCGGAGCTTTTGCCCTGAGCCATGACGGCGCCCTTGGCCATGACTACATACTTTTCCGCGAGGCGGGCGGCGAAGTGGAGCCCCTGCTCGACCAAGAGAATGGCAAAGCGGCGCGACTGTTTGAACCCGATGATCACATCCTCGATCTGATCGACGATGGAGGGCTGAATCCCCTCGGTGGGCTCATCGAGCAAGAGCAGCGTGGGACTGGAGAGAATCGCGCGGCCGATGGCCAACTGCTGCTGCTCGCCGCCACTGAGCACCCCGCCGGGGCGATGCAGAATCTGCGTGAGCTTGGGAAAGAGCTGATAGACCTCCTCAAAGGCCGCCGACTCGGACACATCGCCCGGGATCACCGGTCGGTTCCAGTAGCCCAGTAAGAGATTCTGATGCACCGTCAGATGCGGAATAATCTCCCGCCCTTGCGGCACATAGGCCAACCCCTGACGGGCCCGGCGATCCGTCGGCTCCCGCGTGATCTCCACGCCATTGAACCAAATGGTCCCCGACCGCGCCGGCAGCAACCCGGTCAAGGTCTTGAGCGTGGTGGTCTTGCCCATCCCGTTGCGCCCCATAAGACAGACCACTTCGCCCGGCTCAATGGTAAACGAGACGTTCCGCAGAATATGGCTCTCGCCGTAATAGGCGTTGATCTGGTCGACGACTAAGGTCAGCGGCGGCGTGGGTGCGGTGGGCTGGGTCATCGGTCCTCGTGTCACGGGCCCTTTAATGGGCGACCTTGGCGCGCCCTAAATAAATCTCGCGGACATGCTCATCGGCTTGCACCTGTTCGACGGTGCCTTCACAAATGACGGTCCCCTCGGCCAAGACGGTGACGATAGTCGCAATCTGCCGCACAAAGTCCATGTCATGCTCGATCACGACGATGGCCTGTTTGGCGGAGAGGGTCTTCAAGAGGTGCCCGGTCTGCTCGGTCTCCTTGTCACTCATGCCCGCCACGGGTTCGTCGACCAAGAGCAAGGCGGGCTCTTGCAAGATCACCATACCGATCTCGAGCCACTGCTTTTGGCCATGCGACAGGGCCCCGGCCCGATCATGGGCATGGGCGGTCAAGCCGATGGTCTCCAACGCCTCGCTGATCTTGGCCCGCTCCGCAGGGGTTGAACGGCCGACAAGGGTGGGGAACACGCCTTTGCTGGCGCGCTTGACCGACAGGTCGAGGTTTTGCCACACGGTCAGGTTGCCGTAGATCGAGGGGGCTTGGAACTTCCGCCCGACGCCGAGCTTGGTGATGTCCTCGGCGTTCTTGCCGACCAGATTGATCCCCTGACCGAAGCGCACGGTCCCCGAGGTGGGGGGCGTCTTGCCGCAAATGACATCGAGCAAGGTGGTCTTCCCCGCCCCGTTCGGGCCGATCACGACCCGCAGTTCGTTATAGCGCACGCTGAAGGTACAGTTATTCAAGGCTTTGAAGCCGTCGTAATCGACGATGACGTGCTCGCAGGTGAGAATCCGCTCGTCGGTCATGCGGCGGGCCTCCCTTCAGCCGGGAGCCCCGGGGCTGCCGATGGTTTCCGCGTGGTGAGGCGCCGCAAGAGCCCGACGAGGCCGTCAGGGAACAGGGTCACGACGACGACGAAGAGGCCCCCCAGGATAAACGGCCAGGCCTCGGGGAAATAGTTGGTCAACACGCTCCGGCCATAGTTGACGGCGACCGCGCCGATGATGGCCCCGATCAAGGTGCCCCGCCCACCGACGGCCACCCAGATGACGACCTCCAAGGACGGCAACACGCCGATCTGCGCCGGAGTAATGATGCCCACCTGCGGGACGTACAGCATCCCGGCGAGGCCGGCCAATCCCGCTGCGACGATGAAGACGAAGAGTTTGTACTTCCACGGGGTATAGCCCGAAAAGGTGACGCGGGATTCGCTGTCGCGGATGGCGATGAGCACTTTGCCTGCACGCGAGGCGACGATATACCGGCACAGCAGATAGGCCACCCCGAGGGCCAGCACGGTGAGGAGGTAGAGCCCTCGCTGGGTCCCGGGATCGGAGAGCCGGAAGCCGAGCAGCTGCTTAAAGTCGGTCAAGCCGTTGGTGCCGCCCAAGCGCGTCTCGTTGCGGTTGAACACGAGCCAGGCGGCAAACGCTAAGGCCTGGGTCAGGATCGCGAAGTACACGCCTTTGATGCGGCTCCGAAACGAGAGAAACCCGAACACCAGGGCAAAGAGGACCGGCACGAGAATGGCCCCGATGAGGCCGCCCCAAAAGCTCTTGAAGGGATACCAGAACAGGGGGAGTTCTTGGACTTGGGTCCAGACCATGAAGTCCGGCAGCTCGCTGCCGTAGACGCTCTCCGAGCCGATCTGCAGCGCCAGATACATGCCCATGCAATAGGCGCCGAAGCCGAAAAACACGCCCTGCCCGAGACTCAAGACGCCGCAGTAGCCCCAGATCAGATCCAGGCCCAGGGCGAGAATGGCAAAGGCGAGAAATTTGCCGAATTGATTGAGGCGAAAGTCGGAGACATGGAACCACGCGTCTTCGGCCGGCAAGAGGTTCAACGCCGGGAGGACGACGAGAAAGAAGCACCCCGCGATGAAAAACGACAGGGTCTCCCGCGACGACTGGGTTGTGGGAGCAGGCTCAGGCATCGGCACTCCGTCCTTTGGCCGCAAACAGCCCCTGCGGCCGCCATTGCAGGAAGAGAATCACGCCCACGAGGATAAAGACTTTGCCGTACACGGCCCCGCTGAACGGCTCAATGAGTTTGTTCAGCCCCCCGATCCCCAGCGCGGCCCAGATGGTGCCGGCCAGTTTGCCCACGCCGCCGGTCACGACGACCATGAAGGAGTCGACGATGTAGTTCTGGCCCAGCCCCGGATCGACGTTGCCCACCATGGTGAGGGCCCAGCCGGCGATGCCCGCGAGCCCGGAGGCAAAGGCGAAGGTATAGGCGTCGACTTTGCGCGTGGGAATCCCTAAGCAGGCGCCCATGTTGCGATTTTGGGTGACGGCCCGCACGCGAATGCCCAGGTTGGAGCGGAACAACAGGAAATAAATCCCGAGGACGCACACGATCGAGAGCACGATGATGAAGATCCGGTTGTACGGCAGGTAGACGCCGACCATGACTTGGGCCCCGCCGCGCAGGGCCTCGGGCGCGATCACGGCGGTCAAGTCCCCGAAGTAGACGCGCGCGGCTTGCATTAAGATCAGGCTCACGCCCCAGGTGGCGAGCAGGGTCTCCAGCAGCCGCCCGTAGAGAAACCGAATGACGGTGGCTTCGAGGAGGAGCCCGAACAGCGCCGCCGAGAGAAAGGCCACGGGCAGGGCCACGGGGAAGTACCAATCAAAGGCCTCGGGCGCCACCCAGGCTTGAAAGGCTTGTTGGGTGACGAAGGTGGCATAGGCCCCGATCATCATCAGTTCGCCGTGCGCCATGTTGATGACGCCCATCAGGCCGAACACAATGGCCAGCCCCAACGCCATGATCAACAAAATGGAACTCAGGCTGATCCCCCGGAACAGGGTTTCGAGGGCGTTGGCCCACGAGGACCAGGAGTCGATTTGGGCGATCGAGGCCGCCGCCGCGGTCGCCAGGGTGTGCTGCTCCGTGGTGGCCTCGGGGGCTTGCGCCGCCTCCACGAGCTCCTGTAAGGCGCTCACGCTGTTGAGGCTCCGCAGTTCGCCCAGTTTCTTCACGGCCTCGAGCTGGACCGCCGGCGTGCCGGTGCGCACTTCCAGCACGTGCTGCGCCTCTTCCATGCTGTACCGCACCCACCACACGTCTTCGGTGGCCGCCGCGGCCTTCAGGGCCGGAATGGCTTCGGCGCGCCCCCCCATCGCCAGGTCCGCCGCCGCCGACCGTCGGGTATCCGGTGAGGCGCTCGTGAGGTTGGCCCGATGCTTCAGCAGGTCGACTACCGGTTTGATGGCGATCCGTACGGCGCGGCTCCCCACTTCGCGCAGCTCGTCGAGCTGTGGAATCAGGCTGGCGTCCCCCTGTGTGATC
>BQXA01000012.1:0-102989 GCA_036984345.1 Nitrospira sp.
AGAAATGGGACGGGTTGCGATTGAAGCCGTCAAGGCAGCCCAGTACCGAAATGTTGGAACAGTTGAATTTCTGCTCGATAAGGACAAGAACTTCTACTTTATGGAAGTCAACACTCGGATTCAGGTTGAGCATCCGATCACGGAGATGGTGACGGGGATTGATCTCATCAAGGAACAAATCCGTCTCGCCGCAGGTCATCCCCTTGCGATCCGACAGCAAGATGTGGTCCTCACGGGCCATAGTATCGAGTGTCGTATTAATGCTGAGGACCCGGAGAAATTCACCCCATCCCCCGGCACGATCACGAGGTATAGTCCGCCTGGAGGGTTCGGAGTTCGGGTTGACTCTGCTATGGAATCCGGCTCAACGGTCGTACCGTATTACGACTCGATGATCGCCAAGCTGATTACACATGGCCGTGATCGGCAGGAGTCCATGGCACGTATGAAACGTGCGCTGGGTGAATTCACGATCGAAGGCATCAAGACGACCATCCCACTGCATCGTCGGATTCTTGAGGATCCTGACTTTCAGAAGGGGCACGTGTCGACGACGTTTCTGGAACGATTTCTCGCCAGGTAGATCCACAACCTCACTTCACACTGTCTGACGGCAGATTCTGTCCTTCCTGAAGGGTTCTGATTCCTTGGTGTGTGATTGAAGCCATGATAGGCTAGCCCAAAACAGAGATGAACAGAGTGGTCGCTTCGTGCCGATACAGAGGTGATTCTCTCCGGTCTTCTTGATAGGATGAATCTATCTTTCGAGGGTAATGCATCGAGCGTATGAAACGAATTGGATTAATTATCAGTGTGTTAGCCGCCGGGTTGGCCATAGGGGGTTACGTATTTTTTAATGGGGAGCGCAAACCCCAGGTACACTACCGAACGGCATCTGTCGAACGAGGTCCGGTGATTTCTATCGTCAGTGCGACCGGAACGATTAATCCCGTCGTGTTAGTGGAGGTGGGGACGCAAGTGTCGGGGATGATTAAGGCGCTCCACGTGGATTTTAATTCGCAAGTGAAGGCAGGGGAAACCGTTGCAGTGATCGACCCTGAGCCGTTTAAGGCGCGCCGAGAACAAGCCGTCAGTAATTTGGAAGTGGCACGCTCCAATGTGGCACGTTCTAAAGCTGATTTGGCCCAGCGAAAGCGTGAGCTCGAGCGAGTGCAGTCTCTCTTACCCCAGCAATTCGTGGCGCAAAATGACGTGGATGTCGCACTGACAAGTTATCAGAGTGCAGAAGCACAGTTGCGGGTCGCCGAAGCTCAGGGCAAGCAGGCAACGGCGGCGTTGAGCGCAGCCGAACAAGAATTGAAATATACCGTCATTCGGTCACCCATCGATGGGATTGTCGTGGCGCGGAATGTTGAGGTGGGGCAAACAGTTGCAGCGAGCTTTGCGACGCCGAACCTCTTTCTCATCGCTCTCGATCTCACCAAAATGCAGGTTAATACCAACGTGAGTGAATCGGATATCGGCGGAATGAGAGAGGGACAAGAAGCTGTCTTTACGGTGGATGCCTACCCAGGTGAGTCGTTTACGGGCACTATTCGACAAGTTCGCCTTGCCCCCATCAACGTGCAGAATGTGGTCACCTATAATGTCGTGGTTGGCGTGGATAATACGGATCTCCGGCTTAAGCCAGGCATGACCGCTAATGTGTCGATCATCGTCGCTCAGAATGATAAAGCGCTGAAGGTTCCTAACGCGGCACTTCGTTTCAGACCTCCACAGGCAGAGAGAGAGCATCTTGAGGTCAATGGTGCAACGGCGAGTGTTGTTGCAGGAGGTTCAGTATTGAAGAGCAGTGAAGCGCTGACACAGAAAGGTGTCTGGAAGTTAACAGATAATGAAAACCTTGCGCAGACTCCGGTTCAAACGGGGATTTCGGATGGTGTGGCTACGGAAATCCTATCTGGAGGTCTGACAGAGGGCGATATGGTGGTTATTGGCATTGAGCAGTCGTCAGGAGAGGAGAGAGGCAGTGAGTTGCCGCCTGGTTTTGGAAGCAAGCGGCGTTCACGTTCCCGATAAGGCATGCACACGCGCGACGGATCGTTAAGAAGGTGTCAGTACGGGCTGATTCGCGGGAGCCATAGGCACCTCTCCGTAGATGCCAAGTGTCTCTTTGACTATGGTCTCTTTTTGTGAATTCATTGATTGCCTGCAAAGACCTGTGGAAGGTCTATCGAGTCGGTGATGTTGAAGTCCAGGCGTTACGAGGGTTGAGTCTCTCAATCGACCAGGGTGAGTTTGTCGCAATTATGGGATCAAGTGGTTCCGGCAAGTCGACGCTGATGAACATCCTGGGTTGCCTGGATCAGCCAAGCCGTGGGCATTACTGGCTCAACGGAATCGATACGGGAAGTCTTCGCCCAGACCAGCTGGCGGAAATTCGGAATCAGCAGATTGGGTTTGTCTTTCAGAATTTTAATCTGATTCCTCGTGCCAGCGCGTTGGAAAACACCCAATTGCCGTTGTTTTACCGAGGACTTTCTGTAAGAGAGCAGCGGGCACTCGCAGCTGCGGCGTTGGAGCGTGTCGGATTACACGGTCGCGAAGGGCATTCCCCGACGCAACTTTCTGGTGGGCAGCAACAACGAGTGGCGATCGCCCGTGCATTGGTCGCAACTCCCTCGCTCCTTTTGGCGGATGAACCAACAGGGAATCTTGATACACAGTCCAGCCGAGAGATCATGGATATTCTCAGTGCGCTCAATCAGGATGGGATGACGGTGATCTTGGTCACGCATGAGAGTGATGTCGCGGCCTTTGCCTCACGGGAAATTATGATCAAAGATGGTCAGATCCAGAGTGACCGGGCCACCAAGGGTCATGTGCATGCGACGGAGGGCTAGGTGTTCATCTGGCTGACGATCGTGACGGCACTGCGGATTCTTCGACGAAATCGGTTACGCGCCGGTCTGACGTTGCTTGGAATTGTGATTGGCGTGGCTGCAGTCATTGCGATGGTGAGTATCGGTGAGGGGGCGAAGCAGGCCGTGCAGAAGCAAATCGCCTCAATCGGTACGAATGTCATCATGATTTGGCCGAGCGCAACGAGAGTGGGTGGCGTACGAGGCGCACAGGGGAGTGCGGTGACACTGACCGTTGCGGATGCGATGGAGCTCAAGAAAAAGGTTCCTCTCTTGACCGAGACCGGGTGGTCGATAAAAAACGTCACACAGATCGTCCATGGGAATCGTAATTGTAACAGCCCGGTTTATGGGGTCTCGACGAGTTATCTTCATATCCGAGATTGGAGGTTAAGCAGTGGAGGTCCATTTACACAGACAGATATGGACAGTGCTGCCCTTGTAGCCATTCTCGGCCAGACCGTGGTGAATGAAATTTTTGAACCAGGCGAGGAACCGCTAGGGGCACTGATTCGCATCAATAATGTCCCACTCCGGGTGATTGGAGTGTTATCGCCGAAGGGGCAGTCACTGTATGGTTCCGATCAGGACGATGTCGTCGTTATTCCTTTTTCGACCGCTGAACGAAAAGTCCTGGGAACCATGTTTCTCGGATCGGTCGGTGGTGTCTACGTGTCTACCGGACGTGTGGAGGATCTCCAAGAAGCAACAGAGGAAATCCGTCAGGTGATGAGAGCGCGTCACCGTATAAAAGGTGAAGAGCCTGATGATTTCACGATTCGCACGCAAGTAGAGATCGGAATGGTCCAAGAGGAGACCAGTGAAACATTGACCGTCATGTTGATGGTCATCGCCTGTGTCTCGCTGTTAGTCGGTGGCATCGGAATCATGAATATTCTCCTGGTCTCTGTCACCGAACGGACCAGGGAAATCGGCATCCGGATGGCGGTTGGTGCGAAACGGGTACACATCATGATGCAATTCCTTATCGAAGCGATGACGCTTGGTGTCGTGGGAGGATTGATCGGAATCGCGTGTGGAATTCTGGCGGCTCGCTTAACTACGATTATTGCCGGGTGGCCCACCATTATCTCAACCGATGCGGTAGTGGTGGCCTTCATTTTTTCCGTCGTCGTCGGCCTGTTTTTCGGGCTTTATCCGGCCAACAAAGCTGCTCGACTGAACCCTATCGAAGCATTGCGCTACGAGTAGGACACTGCTCCAGGACTGTTCATCAATTGTTCGATTGGATGATGGTTTCGATCGATCTCGGTTCGTCTGCGTCGACTTGCTCAGCGAGGTTAATGACAAAGGGGTCGGGATACTCTTTTCCGCCTGGTCGATGCGTGATGGTGATGATCGGTTGATGTAATTGTGTCTGGTTGAGTTCTGTGACGACGGCCACCTCTTGTGTATTGAGGCGAACCTGGCTATGAATCGGATAGATTCCGATCAGGGTGATGAACGTCGACACAACGCGTTCGTCGAGTGTTCCCTTCTGCACTTCCTGATAGAGACGTTGAAACGTTTGATGTGATGTCAGTGGAGTGGCCCCTCCAAATCCTGTGAGCAACTCATCGTATCGGTCGACGACCATGAGAATCCGAGTGCGATCGGAGGTAAACTCCCCACGAGCCTCTTGCGGGTACCCGCTTTCGTCGAGGTACGCGTGATGATTGGCGATGAGATGAAGGATGGGCGCGTCAAACCCACCTTGTCGTTGTAGTGTACGCACCCCTCGAGTTGGGTGAGTTTCAAATTCGGACTTCTCCGCCTGAGAAAGACCAGATAGTGAATGGATACGATGCCGGATAGTGGGTTTGATCTGCAAGAGTCCGACGTCGTGTAACAGCGCGGCGGTGGCGAGTTCCTGCAGTTCAAGGGGATTCAATTGAAATGCTTGGCCAAGGACGAGAGAAAGTGTGCATGTCGTCAGGGCATGTTGGCTCAGCACCGATTCCCCTGGTTGATTCTGACTGAGCGCCATAAATAGAGAAGAGTGGGTGAGGGTTCGCGTGACGATGGTGATTTCCTGAACTGCCTCGGCGGCTTGCTGAGTATCAACTGTGCCGGTCTTGGAGATTGTCGCGAATACGGACTTGACGGCCTGGGTCAGTTGCTGCTTGGCCAGTTTTGCTTGCCTATACTCATCTGTCAATTGAGCTAAGGGTTTGAGTTGTTTCACCATTGGAGTCGGCGAAGACAGAGCTGCGGGAGCCGATGGTGCCGCTTCGTCATTCCGAGAGTCTGGGGCAAGTCCACGGACGAGATCGATCGTGACAGTTCGAACTCCCGCTCGAATCAATTTATCGATTTGACTGTCGCGTTCGACAAGAAAAGAATGACGAAGAAATGGGCTGCGATACCAAGGAAGATCTAACGCGGAGACATACATGCCGATTTGCAGGTCGGCGATTGAGATGCGTTGTGATGTCATATTCTAGAGCAGAACATGTGGGCTCCATGACATGAGAGTACGGCCCTTATCTATCGGTCTGAAGGAAGGAAAACTGTAGCCGGCGAGTGAGGATACCTGTTGCTAGGGTAGCGTGGGCGAGGGAGCTCGGGTGGAAAGCGAGAGCTCAATACGAGGGCTTGCCTTATCGACATGTTTGTACAGATGGGTTTCGACGATGCGATTATCGTTGATCCCAAGCCCCTCACAGACGGCATCTTGAGTGATTTTAAGACCGCCATCGAGGTCACGGCGGAGCGAGGAGGCAAAGAAAAATTTAATGGAGATCACTAATGGCTCAGAAAGGAGTTGATCCAATAAGGTGACCTTGAACGGGGATTGTACTAAGGCTAACCATACATGGTGCCCGGCTTGTGTCTTGTAGGCCCGTCCAGCAGAGGAGAGCACACGGCGTCCGTTGACGGTCGCATACTGATGGTTGATGCTGGGAGGGATTGGGAGTGTAACGGTGAGTCCGTTTGATGAGACAACTGGTGGGTGCCAGGTCTTCCCCGAGTCGGTTCTTGAGGTCGACCGCTCGGATTCGACCGCTACTGTCGAATGCTGCATGGACGGTCGAGTGGTTGAAGTAGCGGCAAGCCTTTTTCTGCTTCGATGCGTGATGGTCCGAGACGGAGACATCGTTCTTCGATCGTGATGGGGGAGTTGGCTCGATGACATGCGATCGGGCTACAGGAGGTTTTGGATCTTGGCCATGTTTTGTTCGTAACGATCTTCCGTGCGGGCAATATACCGACGCCAATCGCTTGGGTTCCAAATTTCCATTCTGTGATAGAGGCCGACGAGGATGATTTCCTGATCTTCATCGACCGGGACGAGTTTCCGCAAGCGGCTTGGGATCAAGATCCGTCCTGTCTTATCAATGTCGGATGGGCCAGCCTCTGAAACCACATAATGCATGAAAAGGCGGCTCTGGTCCTCATCCAACGAGGTTCTGGTTCGTTCGAGGACCTTCTCCCATTCCTTCGTTGAATAGATCAATAACGATTGCTCCGATCCTTTGAGCAGCATCACCGTTTGTCCATCGGCCTCAAGTTGTTCACGAATAGGCGAGGGAACGATAAAGCGTCCCTTCTCATCGAGTTTGCAGAGGTATTCACCAGCAAACATTTTGACAACCTAGTTTAGGAGCCGGTGGAAAACTTGGTGCGGTCTCGAATCCATTGCTCTAAGTCAGAACGGACAAATCGCCACTCTTTTCCCAGCTTGAAGGCCGGAATCTGCCGACTTTGGAGGTAGCGGTAGAGCGTACGCTGAGTGATCCTGAGGTAACGGCATGTTTCTGTCGCCGTCATCAGTTCGCTTTTGGAGGAACTCCGCATGATTCCGTTTCACAGCTGGACCGGCGAGACCCACGCTACCCTCCAGTACTTATGGACATTCTAGAGGTCGTCGATCAAATGTCAAGGAAAAATATATGACAGTGCATGTCAAAGACCGTCGGGATGGTCGGTTGATTCGTCACCTTCGGGGCGCTCCATCGGCAGGGCGTCTTCTATGTCACTCACATCTTCCCCTATTTCCTGTCCCATCTTCTTCATGAACCGAGCAACGCTCGCTGGGTCATTCTCATCGAGATGACCAAGTGTGCTTGGATCCATCAGTGATTCAAGCCTCGCGTCTTCCGATTTTGGAGAAGCAAATCTGGACAGGAGCCGGTCGACCTTTGGACTGTCGCAGTGGCGACATCTGGTCGAACCGGGAGTCCCAACAGTGAGGGTTAGAATAGAAGTTCGTCGATGGCATTGGTGGCAGAGGTATTCGTATATTGGCACGGATTTAGACTCCGAACGGTTCGAACGGGTGTCGGTGTGGAACACGTACATGATTCGGAATGAGATCATGATCGAGGGTTCGACCTAATGTGAGCACGAGGACATCGGATGAACCAGCCCTACGCAATGACTTCGCACACTCGTTGACAGTTGTACCGGTTGTAAAAACATCGTCGATGAGAAGCACCCGTTTGTTTCTGATCTCCTCAGGACATTGCAAGGCGAACGCGCCACGAAGGTTCCTTAAGCGCCTCTGTTTAGTGAGGGACGTTTGGGGGGGAGAGGGGGTTGTGCGCAGCAGGTTGGTGTATGAGACCGCAATGCCGAGTGCGCGCCCGATCTGATCAGCAAGGAGCAACGATTGATTGAATTCTCGTTGACGAAGTCGTTCAGCGTGTAAGGGAACCGGTATGATGACATCCACGCGACCGAGTAAAGGGAGTTGCTTGATCATCAGCGCCCCAAGAGCCGATGCCAATGAGACGTTCCCTCGATACTTAAATAAACGGATGGCGTCCCGGAGCGGGGATGTGTAGGGGTAGAGAGTCCACGCTCGCGTGTACGAAGGTGGATGCATAAGGCATGATTGGCACATGTGGCCGGGACTGTAGGCAGTGGCGATGGCCGACGGAAACGGACGGTCGCACCGGGAGCACCGGGAGGAGGGCATCAGTCCGATCGTGCGCCAGCAATCAGTACAAAAATGAGGAGTCGGATCATCGGTCAGAGAGGAATCGCAGATGGAACAATGCATCGGCAGCACAAATCGAATCGTACGGCGTACGAGTCCTGGTACCCATTCTGAGATACGGCGGCCCATTACCTGACCTTCTGTCTTTCGTCGAGAGCATCTCTTTATGGCGAAGTGCTGCCGGCTGTCAAGGTTGTCGCTCTTTGATTTGTTGTGCTATAGGAATGCGAACATGTAGCTTGGTTGGAGGTAGTACGCCTTGGAGTGAGCAACCGAATGGTCACCTTGAGACATTTGTGTAAAACCCATGCACGCGGTCAAACCATGGTTTCGGCACTGCAAGACGTGAACCTGGAAATCCAATACGGAGAGTTTTGTGCATTCGTGGGGCCCAGCGGATGTGGGAAAAGTACGCTGCTCAACCTCGTAGCTGGTTTGGATATGCCGACCTCAGGAGAAATCGTACTCGATGGACGGTCTACGACAACGCTGACCAGTGCTGAATGGACCAGGATCCGACGTGAAACAATCGGTATTGTCTTTCAAGCCTTTCACCTTGTCCATGGATTAACGGCTGAAGAAAATATCGCATTACCCCTGATGTTACGGGGAGATGACGGACGAGAGGTCAGGAAGCGAGTCGACGAACTGTTGGAACGTGTGGGGATGGCCCATCGACGTCTCCACCGGCCGGCGGAGCTTTCCGGCGGGGAACAGCAACGTGTTGCGATTGCGAGAGCGTTGGCCCACCGGCCGCGTCTCCTCCTGGCCGATGAACCCACGGGCAATCTGGATTCCCATCATGGAGCAGACATCATGGCACTTATTCGAGACCTGGCAACCTCTGGAGGACAAACGGTGCTCTTGGTGACTCATAGTCTACAGGCAGCGCAAGCCGGGGACTATACGTGGACTATGCGGGATGGACAATTGCTCTCCCGCACGCCACGACAAGCCGGCGCGGTCGCTTTATGATAAACCTGTCTACGACGATCGCCGGGGTGACGTTTCCCAGCTGCTTCATGAATGCCGCTGGGGCACTGTGCGTGACACAGGCTGAACTTGAGTCGTTGGGACGGTCCGGTGCCGGGGCGATCGTTACGAAGTCTATGACGATCGAACCGCGTCAAGGCAATCCTGAGCCACGGTATTACGGGTTTCTTGGCGGATCCATTAATTCCATGGGACTACCCAATCTTGGGTATAGAGCCTATGCGGAAATAATTCCTCACCTCAAACGTTTCGGCAAGCCGGTTATCGCAAGTGTGGCGGGACTTGGGGAGGACGATTTCCCCACCATTGCTGCATTCATTAATGCAGCCGGTCCGGATCTGATCGAGGTGAACCTTTCTTGCCCGAATATTCCCGGCAAGCCTCAGATTGGTTACGATCCAGATGCTTCTGAGCGCCTGCTCAAGAGAGTCCGACCCCACGTGACAGTGCCGATGGGAGTCAAGCTGCCCCCGTACTTTGACCCGGCACATCATCAGGTTATGGGGGCGGTGATCGGTCGATGCGGCGTCGATTTTCTAAGTTTGATCAATTCAGTGGGGAATGGATTGGTGGTGGATCCAGAGCGAGAAACGGTGGTCATTAAGCCGAAAGGCGGATTTGGTGGGGTGGGGGGGCGAATGATTAAACCGGTGGCATTGGCCAATGTCCGAGCCTTCTTTAAGTTCTTTGAGGGGAAGATGCCCATCATCGGAACCGGAGGGATTGTTGAGGGAATCGACGCCTTTGAACATTTCTTGTGCGGCGCTTCGGCCGTTCAAATCGGCACGGTGTTAGTGGAAGAAGGGTTGGATGTCTTCGGTCGACTTGAAGCAGAACTGAGGGCAGTTTTAATGAGGAAAGGATACCAATCGATTCAGGAATGCCGAGGGCGGCTCAATGAACTCTGATGCTACTTGCCGCTGAAATTGCGAGGCAACAGGTTTTGCTGGAGCGCTTGACGCAGAAGTTGCGCGACGTTCCGAACATCAAGCCGGTGCATCAAATTGAACCGATGGACCTCAACGGTACGGACACTGATCTTCAGGGACCCGGCAATTTCTCGATTGGTATGGCCGAGAGCGACGAGGCGTAGAATCTCACGTTGCCGAGGGGTAATGTGTGGTGCGGTTTTAGAGCGGCGAACGGTCCGTTTCAATCGAGCTGTTGCGACACCTTTATGCTTAGTCATCTGAGCTCCTTCTCAATGTTCATCGGAAGTGTAGCAAATGATGGAAATTCTGTAAACGAAATGACTGATATGCGCAGAGACCAGAGCAATACGATCGCCCACAGGCTATTTCAAATGCGTCCATTGCCGTAGAACCTGTCCTTTCCAAGGTAATGCCCACATTTATCAAGGTTCTGGTCCTTATTCTCCTCTCCCATCTCCGACAGTGGCCGTTACGGACGCTGCTCACCATTGTCGGTGTCTCGTTAGGGGTGTCCGCGTCTGTCGCCGTACGAACCGCAAATGTTGACGTTCTCCGTTCATTTGAACAGGCTGTCCTCACGGTGGCCGGTCCGACCACATTGGAAGTCGCCGGAGATGACACGGGACTCGATGAACAGGTTATCACGTCCGTGCGAAAGGTGTCCGGTGTCATATCGGCATCTCCGGTGATCATCCAAACGGCCGTGCGGATGCAGGGAACTCAACCAGGCCAAGCCATTCAAATCCTGGGACTTGACTTGCTGGACGAACTCCATGCCCGGGGGTTCCAGGTGGAGCAGCCTGAGACAGAAAACCAGCTCATGGACATGGTTGATCCACAGTCCCTGTTCTTAGGGGAGGCATTGGCGAGGGAGTGGCGGCTTGCCGTCGGCGATGACATCGCTCTCTTAGTCGGGACCGGGCGCCTCCAGTTCCGAGTTGTCGGGATCCTTCAGGAGGAGTCAGATCGGAGCTCCGCATGGGAGCGCATGGCCATCATGGACATCGCGGCCGCACAAATCGTATTTGGCCTGGTAGGGAAGATTGATCGGCTCGATATCGTGACCGAGAAGAATCAGCCTGTTGAAGAAGTGAGAGAGAGAATAAGAACGGTCCTCCCTCCTCATGTGACGGTCGAGCGGCCGGCCAATCGGACCAGTCAAGTTGAACAAATGCTGGGTGCCTTCCGAATGAACTTGACTGTTCTGAGCTGGGTTGGGCTGTTGGTGGGGATGTTCCTCATTTACAACACGATGGCATTTGCCGTTGCCCAGCGTCGACGAGAAATCGGAATCTATCGGGCGATCGGGATGAGTCAGCCTCGGATCGCCGTTCTCTTTCTCATGGAGGCGGCACTTTATGGGTTCATCGGAGGAGTTCTCGGAAGCGCAGCAGGTATCGCGTTGGCTCACGAGCTGATCATACTCCTGAGTCGGACCATTTCAGACCTCTATGTTCCAGTGGGAATCGGTGCGAATAGCCTGCTCCGCACTGAGTTCCTCGGTGGCATTGTGATCGAAGGAATCCTGATTGGATGTGTTGTATCGATGATCGGGGCCATCGGTCCAAGTTGGGATGCGAGCCGAACCACGCCGGTGAAGGCTCTCGCTCCCGGTGACTATGAGGCCAGCCAACAGCTACGCGTCGGAACGCTCGCCTGTATAGGTATGGTGTTACTCCTTGGCGCAGGACTCCTGAGTTGGCCAGGGCCTATTGGAGGGGTTCCGCTTTTGGGGTATGCGGCAACGTTATGTCTATTGGCGGGATTGGCCTGTTTGGCTCCGATCTGCGTCTCTGGCTGGCACCGACGGCGATATCTGGGTCGGGAACGTGCGATGTCGGGTGTGATGAGAGGTATTGCGGTGGAGCATGCCGCTCGCAATCCAGGACGGAATGGAGTCACCGTGTCTGCCTTCATGGTGGGACTCGCGATCATGATCGGAGTGCTGGTGATGGTACGGAGTTTTCGCCATACGGTAGAAGTGTGGGTCACGGACACGGTGCTGGCTGATCTTGTCGTTGCTCCCTCGATGTGGTTGCGCGGCACGGAAATCGGAACTGTCGGCCGGAGCTTACCCGCATCGTGGCTGGGCATCCTGGCCTCCGATCCCGATATTGCCGCAGTCGATAGTTACCGTGATGTGCGTATAGAGGTGAACGGCCAGCGCGTCGCGGTCGTGTCACGAGATCTCCGGTTGCATGCGCAATGGAGCCGGTATCTTGTGCGAAGCGGTGATTCATCCGCGTCGCTCAATCGTGCCGCTGAGATCGGTGGCCTGCTCGTGTCGGAGGTGTTGGCGAACCGGCTGGGAGTGGAAGAAGGCTCGATGCTCGAAGTCATCACGCCGAGTGGTGTTCGGCGATTTCCGATCGTGGCGGTCTTTTATGACTATTCAACCGACGGTGGGAAACTGCTTATGGATCGGGCTCTGTATCAATCACTCTGGCACGATGACCTCGTCACGGTCTTTCCAGTGTATCTGCGGGATGGAGCGCAGCTCGATCGCATGAAGGCGCGAATGACCACACTGCTAAGCACCGCCGTCGACGGTGGTCTTCCACCGTTAGTCATCAGCAACGTCGAACTCCGGAAAGAGATCCTTGAGATCTTTGATCGGACATTCCTGTTGACCTATGTCTTGGAGGCCATTGCGGTTGTGATCGCCATGCTCGGGATCGTAAATACGCTGATCACCTCCGTTCTCGAACGACGCCGAGAGTTTTCAACGTTGCGTGCCATTGGTGGCAGCTCGGCACAGATCCGTCAGCTTGTACTGTGGGAGGCGTTGTACCTCGGTGCAGTTGGCATCTTCTTAGGGCTGATCGGGGGAGGCTTCCTCTCGCTGCTCCTGATTAAGGTCATTAATCGACAATCATTCGGCTGGACCATCCAAATGATCGTGCCGACCGCCTCGCTGATCCAGGCATTGTTGTTGGCAGTGCTGGCGACGTTAGTGGCGGGCTATTTCCCAGCGAGGTGGGCAGCCCAGCAACCTATCGTGGAAGGATTGCGGGAAGAGTAAGGGATGCGGTCAGTCGGCCTTGGCGCCTCGTCCATACTTGTCCAAGATGATCTGAAGGTCATTGGGAATTGCCATCGACTTGAACGGGGGAACCCGTGAGCCACCGGTATTGCCTACCGGAACCCAAATCTGTGAGAACAGCAGCGATCCAATGATCCTCGGAATCTGACCAATCATCTCGACGACGTCTCGGCATTTCCATCCAACTTTCAGCATCCACCAGTGGGCTCGCGCATGGGCGATCGGGAAGGATTGACCGAGGATATGGGCTCGTTCAAGATGAGTGAATGCGGATTTCAGGTTGCCGGTCTGGTACTGCTCGGTGGCTGCGGTCATTTCTCTCTGGTAGGCCTGTCGGAGTTGGGGATGCATCATGGTCCAGGAAGGAATGGTTCTCTCCTGCATGCGCCGGCGCCAAGAACTAGGCGCTTGAGAATTCTATCGTTGCGAAAAAATCACGATAAAAGGATGAATGGCGCACTGGTCAACCGAAGCTTGGTTTGGTGGCGGTGACCCGGATTGAACGGGTGACCCGCGGCGTATGAGTTCAAGCGAGAACTCTACTATTATCCAGAAACCGTATCAATAGGGCAGTTAGGGCGGACAGGAGTAGACCAAACAGGGGCACCTGTTCGTCATCCCCGCACCCCAGATGCATCCTGATAACAAGGTAGTTCTAGAGAACGGATCTAACCCGCTCACCCTCCACCCCCCTCAATCGGAAGACTCCCACCGGGTTATGCGTTCAGGATCCATTTTGGGTTTGCAATACCTGAATAAAAGAGGGCATGTAAGCTTCCCCGTCAACGAGACACTTCATAAGGAGAAGTTCTGCCCTCCACGTTAGCTCGATACAAGGCTGGGGGGATGCTTGTCAATGCCTGATGGGGCCGTGCATCAATATCGCTCTGCAACCATTCCGCACTGATCTCTCACACCTGCTCGAGTGACTCAACGACATAGGCATTCAGCACTTCGGTGCGATACGTCCGATTAAACCGTTCGATGAGCCCATCCTGAGCCGGTTTGCCCGGCTGACATCAGTTTGACTATGATGCTTACATGACCCTTTTCCACTCGAATGAATCCATGACCACATAGGCGACATCTGCGTTTGATTTTAAATGGAGCCGTTTGGGGTTCACGGTGGAAATCCTGTAAGTCTTGATTGTTTCAGAAAACAAACGGCAGTTGTTATCAATGCAAATTGCAACATCACCCTTACCCCCTAATCCAGAGCCAACTAGGTTGATCAACATGTCATAAGTTCCAGGGGTGATTTCAAGGTTATAGGACGCTCCATTATTCTCACCATCCGATATAGTGTCTCCGATGTAATTTGGCAAATTTGCAAAATGCTCCACCCCTTGGTCACCCTTCAGGGTTAGCGTAATCCATCCTTTTCCACCTCTTAAAATGCTTGACCTTGGATTGAGGTAGGCAAAGTGATTTGGAGGATGACCGATTAAACCATAAAGACTATATGGAAACAGCGCCTGGTGATGAATCATCTTTATATCTGGATTATTAAGGTCAGTGCTGAGCAAATCATCCAATGACATCAGCCTGAAGGGTTTTCCATGGACATTTCGTACCCAATAGGCACCATACGTTGTATCAATGGGGCGCCAATCTCCTTCTATCAGGACCTCCACAATGATGTGGCTGAATCGTTGCTTATCAAAATAGTAAAACTCAACCGGCCTCGCCCTGAATCCCGCTTTTTCTAATAACGCGATACCAACTGCAGCCTGATTGCCGCAAATTCCATGTCTTGCCGTTAGGCATGAATTGGGATTACTTCCAGGATCTTCAAACACAAATTCTGGGGCCACTCTAAAGGTTCGATTGGCAGTACTGACAAGCACTGGTGTCAAATTTGCTACCTGAATGGCATATAGATATGCGAAGCAGGGCACCTGAGAGGCCCGCAATATATCGTTGACCTTTAACGATGGGCCCTTTTGGGGAACTGGCGGCTGCCATCTCTCATCGACGACGTCAGGGCATATTTCAGGCAATCCAATTATTTGCCAAATTCCAAGTGTTCCTTGATAAAGAAGACAGGTTTCATATGTGAGGGGGTCTGGATTCGGGCAGACCGGATCGCCAGTAAGAAGCTGGTTAGCAACGAGCTCCGGAATCGAACCGGTGTCCCTGACCGTTTCGATGTGCAGTGGTGGAGGGAGAAGTTTTGTCGATGCCATGGGTTTCAAAGCCGCACCTATAAGTAGGCCAGCCACGAAAACGCATGTGAGAGCAATCAGGCTTGGTAAGTTCATCGCTGCTCCTGAATTCCATGTCCGACGACATTGTCTCACACACGCTAAGCCATGTGCTGCAACAAACGGACATGGGAACAACAGGCTACTAGGGACAAGAGTCAGGGACAATTCCAAACTATGTGGAGTGAAGTGATGTGTGGTGGAGGAGGTGAGATTTGAAACCCCTACAGAGTCAGAGACTATATATCACGATAGTTCCTCATCGTTTCAATCTCAATCACTTAAGAGGATCAAGAGGCACATGAAGAATCGATAAAACCACATCGGACAGGATAGTTCTGCCACTGCCCTACCCCCTTTGTTAGGCCACATACTCAATTAGTCCAGCATGCATCGGGTGGGGCTCAACTGTCGAAGGCGCTGCTCATGGTGCCGAGAAACTGAATAGGTTACCTCCAACGATTTGGTGCCAATAGTGAGAAGATTGGTGGAGCGCTCAGCAGCACTCCGCATCTTGACAAATACCCACGAGGACTCTTAGCATTGGCCCGCAATATCTCCCTCATCAGCCTGAGATGAATCGGATCTCTCCTGTCAACAAAACATTATGTAGGCGGAGAACTTCTGGTATTCAGTTCAGCCCACCACACAACGCGTGGCAGGGGGCCCGACGACAACTCACCACGTCTGATATTTAGTTGGCCGAGCATCAGTTGTTGCTGATCAAGCGGCTCTTTGGGAACAATGATGGTATCGCGTTCCTGAAATGTGAGCCGCAACAGAGTGATGTTGGTGGGGCCTATAAGGCATAATCCGAATTCCATAGAATAAGCCCATGTCGCATACCACAAAAATACTCATTGGGGTCCTTGTCCTGCTCGCTACCGGGTGTGCGTCCACTCCGGTCGAGATGCAACCGGATGCAGTTGTACACAACCGTCAGCATACTCAGATAAAGACTCTGGCTTTTCGGCCATGTGATACCACTCTTACCTGGACTCCGATCCACGGATCGAGCATTGCTAGCGGCGAGAGCTTGAGACTCCAACTTCCCAAGGACTGTGTTGACTTACAAGCCCAGTCTGAGGACGGCAAGGTGTTGGGAACACAACATGATATTAAACGCCAGTACCCATTTCAGTGGGAATTATATTAGTGGATTGCAGGTGATACCAGGAGTTGCTATGCCTCCCCTCATGCCGTTAGCTGTAGTTGCTATCGTAGGTGCGCTCACCGGTTGTACCAGCCAGTATTTACTGAGTTCGCAATTTGTGGCCAAGTCGCAAACAGACCAGGCACCTGAAATTGTCGAGACACCATTCTACCTGGCTGAGTATTCACAATTCAGGACCGTGGCGGTCCGCGCTCCTGATGGCTGTTCTAATCGAACTGCAAGTGAGGCTACTGGATCCGCGACTTCGAAGGAGGCCGTTATACGGACTACGTGCGGCGTCGAGATGGCGGAGCTTGAAAAGAAATTGGCAAAAGCAGGTTATCGTGTGATCTCCTGGAAAGTTTTAGAGCGAGAGATGGCGAATAGCGTTTCGGCAACCGAGGTTGCGGGGTCGTTCGGCGCCGAAGCACTCTTTCAAATTAACTCGCTAGAGCGAGCACAGAAACTCGTCGGCAAGGATGCGCGGTGGGAGCGCAAATTTTACGAAACCAACGACGATGGAGAGGCACTACGTGAACATGCGTTTGATGACCGCACACGGGCCCATTTTAAAGAACAGTATTTCGATAAATTCGAGAGGAATGTAGAGTTGGATCGCTTAGCCGTCACACTTGATGCGACTGTCATATTTGTAAAGACTGGCGAATCGATCTGGTATTACCGTTGGACACATGCGGACCCGGCCTCACTGAATTACCGCAAGGAGGTCTTGATCAAATGCAAGTCAAACAACCGTGACTGCCAAGAGTTTCAACCGGCTCGTACGAACCACACATCGACCAACATGACAGTCTCGGGCGAAAGCGAAGCCGTGAGCGTCACTGAAAAACCAGATGATAAGAAACAAGCCCTATACGCTCAGTTACTTTCCATGGTTATAGACGACTTAGTAAGCAATTTCTCAAATGGTGGAGTGGCACAGAGTGTACCTGGACCAGCACGATAGTGTTCTTTGGCCGTGCGATTAACCGTGGGCCGATAAGTTAGACGATGCGGGGTGGAAAGGAGAAACCGCACCCTCCGCGCACCCTGCGGAAAAAGAACCGGAGCAGCTGAGTTCTAAGTCGCTGGTTTGTTTGGTGGCGGTGACCCGGATTGAACGGGTGACCCGCGGCTTATGAGTCCGCTGCTCTACCAACTGAGCTACACCGCCACGATGAGGCAACGAAGAGTGCCGATGATAGCCGAAGACGATGGCCAGTGTCTACCGAACGCATCAAGAAACAGGACCCGAACTCTGGAGGAGCGTAGTCTAAACCTGTTATGGTCGTCTCTGCGATATCCATGAGGGGAGCATGTCGAATGAAATGAGTCGGGCAGTCGTCATTAGTGGAGCCTCAACAGGAATAGGCGCGGCCTGCGCGATTCATCTTGATCGATTGGGTTATCAAGTCTTCGCGGGAGTGCGTAAGGCAGAGGACGGCGTCGCCCTTCAAAAGACCTGCTCGGATCGATTAGTGCCGATTGAGATGGATGTCACCGATCTCTCTACGATTCAGAAGGCGCATGCATCAGTTTTAGAGCACATCGAGAAGGGCGGATTGTTTGGGCTTGTGAACAACGCCGGCATCGCGGTAGTCGGTCCACTGGAAGCCATCCCCATTGCAGACCTCCGTCGGCAACTCGAAGTCAATGTCATCGGGCAGGTCGCAGTCACACAAATGTTTCTGCCGTTGCTGAGACAGGCCCGGGGTCGAATCATCAATATGGGGTCCATTGCCGGTCTCACAACGATGCCGCTCATGGGGCCCTATTCGGCGTCAAAATTTGCACTTGAGGCGATTACGGATGCTCTGCGGTTAGAAGTCCAGCAATGGGGAATTCACGTGTCGATCATCGAACCTGGTGCGATTGCCACGCCGATCTGGAACAAATCGACTCTCGATGCGGCTGACCGAGAAGCAGGAATCAAGGAGGAGCTTCGATCGCTGTATCAACCCATTATGACCGCCGTGCGGAAGGTTGTCGGGGAGGCCTCGAAGCGGGCCATCTCCGCTGAGACTGTGGCGAAGGTGGTGGAGGACGCCCTGACGGCATCGACTTCCAGGACACGGTATTTAGTTGGAACCGATGCCAAGCTTCGCGCGCTTATGAAAAGGCTACTATCGGATCGCCTCTCAGACAGACTGTTAAGCTGGATTCTTAAACTCCCGCGATGAACCGAATCGGTGAGTGGGTTGCTCACAAGACCGCGGTAGGGTGATTGAATCTAGATCTGTTTAGCCGACCAGATCCGGGTTTAGCCGGGTGAGTGGCTTGACAGAGATGGCCTTAATCTCGTTGTAGACGATCTTACGGCCGACTTGGCGGAGACGACTAAAAACGCCTTCGACAATAACTTGATCCCCTTCATGGACCGCTACCTGCCCTAGACTGACAACCTTCAAAGTGCCGGCTGGGTCTTGTAGCAAAAATCCATAGGCTGGTTGTCCTTGACGATTTGTGGCGAGTTGAACATTCATCACTTTCCCGGTCACCATGACATCGAGATGATCATATTGCTCCGGATGGGCCAAGAGCTCGGCGATTTCAACGAGCCCTTCAGCCAAAGCTGGTATGGCTCCACAGAGGGTCATAGCGACGATCAGGGTATATGAGAGGAACCGACCGAGAACCCTGGATTGAGCAATGCGACGGTAATGGAGGAGGGAGATAACCTTCATTGAAAGCAATTATACCGAATGATGACGGATTGGCAACGGAGAATATTTACCACTTGTCTGAAAATCTCCCACTGACGTCTTCTCCGATGAAGTTATGCAGAATCTGGCGTTGCAAGTCCGTGAGTTCCCCGTGTCCAGCTTCTCGTTCTCCAGAGGTTGTGTGAGAGTCCTTGGATGGCGGTCTCGATCGCTCGAGCAACGCATCATCCAATGCCTCGTTAGAGCTGTCGACATCTTTTTGGATGGCCACCAGCCGCTGCAGTCCGAACAAGGTTCTGGTAATTTCAGTATGCATCGCGTTTGAACTGGCCCCATAGACGAGTGAGTTCCAAAATTTGGTCTCGCTGGCTTCCGGTATGGCGAGAGTCGCATAGGCGGTCAGCTTTTCAAGTAATGCAGACTCAGTCCGCTCAAGCCCGTCGTAGGTGGGAATCGAGCGTTCAATGGGACGCTGGGAAAGCACTCGCATCGTTTCTTTCCAAACATCCTGGGAGGGGACGAGATTCCCGCCTGTGCGAAGGTCTGACCCTGAACATTTGGCCTGGATAGCTAGGAGATACTGCGACAAAAACTTCACCTTGCGGGCGGCAAGCGTACCGGCTGGAATTCCCCAGATATGACCGATTTCATGGTCCTGCAGCGTGGTCAGATCCGATGATTGACGTTCCCGTTCCGCGAGAGCGAGGCGTTTTTTAAACCGCTCAGCAAAACGAAGCTGGGTTTGCATTTCAACGACGAGACGATGGTTCTGATACTCGTCGGGGGTGATCTCGTCCTTGTCCCAAGCCTCTTCCAACAGGCGCAGTGTAGTTGATGGAACGGCCGAACGCGCCTGTGTCTTCAAACTGAGAACCGTCTCGGAGGAAACTCCTCGATCGACCAGAAGCGCAGCTGCCCGAGTCGCTAAGGCGTCGGCCATAGAGGCGAGATGTTCGAGCGCGACACATTGCAGCCAGGTCCTCTCCCGGCGAAGTCGAACTCGTCGACTGTACTCATTCCGTCGATCGATCATTGCCGTGATCGATTCCTGTGTCATCGTGGTGACGGGCTTTTTCCCGGAAACACAACGAGGGTCAGGACGATCGGCGACCATGAAGAGAATTTCGTCGTGCGTCACATCGAGGTATTGCAGCAACAGAAGCCGAAGGATAATGCGGCCTTGGATGGGCAAGCCGGCAATGGTCTCTTCGATCAGGTCCGCGGTCAGCGTCGGTGAAATCAAAGTCTTCGTCATTGTACGTCAGTTACGTCATCTTGTGACGAGGCGGCAAAACCATATCACGGTTAGGCTGTGCCTGTCTGTGGCTGCTGCTCGAGTTGAAGTGCCACGTATTCACGAATATCCTGAATCGTTCCGGTAATAAACATCTCTCGGGGGATTTCTACCCGTACGAGCTGTGATGGGTCGATGCCCCGATCCTGCGCGTAAGCTTCATCGACATAGAGGCTTACGGAACCGTCAGGAAACCGGAGAGCATAAAGGGCAGTCGTATCAGTCATGACGAGTTGATGGTCCAGAACAGGTATCTCTTACAGGTAACACAGGCCTCGTGAGGCTGTCAAAGCGGCTCTCAGCCAGGCAAGCTTCAAAACAGTGTATGAGACCAGCCTACTTTGGTAGAGATGTGAAGCGTGAAGGTCTGACCATCTGGTTGGCCTTTTCGGCTTCTATGGAGTACAAAGCAGAAGGGCCTCCGGTCCTATGACCGAAAGCCCTTCACGATGTCGATGACGTGGGAAAAAGGATGAGGAAGTTAATCCTCGGCGATTCTCTTAGCCTCCCAGCGTATCGAGGGTTTCCTTGAGACTTTTTCGGATGCAGGTGAAGATCGGGGTGTCCCGCAACGTATAGCGCGAGCCTTCCGTTTCGCGGAGCGCCATCACCAGATCCAGAAAATCTTCAGGCTTGTCGCTCTCAAATGCGACGACCCATTCTTGATCATCCAACCCGAAGGAATAGGTGGTGTTCAGCTTGACGGAAGGGAATCGATGCCCGACCTCGATATGCTCGTCCATCATTCCTTGACGAGCTGCTTTTGTCAGCAGAAACCATTCTCGTGTTTTCAAGAAGGGATACACAAAGATGTATTTACCCTTTCCAGGCACCACGGTCAGGCGCTTTCCCTCCTGTCCTGCATGTGAATGGTGATCCACATAGACCGACCTCTTGGTCATTGCCAGATAGGAATAGGGCGTCGACAAATACTGTCCGAGCCCGGATGCGAAGATTTTAGCACTCATGTCCTGAAACAAATCCAGGTCGTAGCTGATGCGCCAGAGCATAAAATCACAGTCCCCACGGATACCGACCGCTGAGTAGGGAACTACCAACACTTTGCCGTTGAAGTCTTCCACGGCTCGTAGAAATTCTTGTTTGCCTTGAGTGCGCACATCCTCCGGCAGGCGGCGCCACGCTGGATCCACTTTGTAAAAGATGAAGTTTACGAACTGCCGACGAGGCGTCTGGGCAGGTTGAGGTGTGTCCGGAGTCGACATTCAAAGCTCCTTTAGTAGGTAGAAGTAAAACGCATATTTTGTTTTTCTTTCGTTTAGCATTTCCGCTTCAGTCTTGTCAACGGGAAGACCGGGCTGAGAAGCGTTCATTGACAGGCTCTCTTCAGTTCTGTTAGTCGCAGTCGCATGAACTGTGATTGGCGGTGGGCAATAGGATGGCTATCGGTATGTTCATTGTACTTCGCCAATCCCGTGGCAGCCATTGAAGTGCACCCATCACGGGCGCAAATTCAGGCCGCCCTCGATCGAGGGAAGAGCGCTGGTGCTCAGCATCAGGCGCCTGAGATGTGGTATGCCCGCTTCGGAGGCGCTGGCGAGCTGGAAGCCGGTGGGTTCCTTCTGACGAAACTTGGCGGTTTGTCCGTGATGGCCACGCATATGGCGAGGCGTGGACTGGACCCCAGTGCGACGGACATTGCTCAAGTGATGGAGACCCCGACCATGTTGGTGAATGCCGTCATATTCGGTGATGATCCGTCTTTTGCGACGGACAGTTATATGGTGCTTGATCAGAAGGGAAAGACCATTAATCCTGTTATGGTTCGTGTCGACGGCCAAGCGGAACGGAGTACTGCATGGCCAGAAAATCCGCGATTCAAGGCAACAATTGTGGCCTCCTTCGCCTACACTGACTTCGATCCCTCGGCAACAACAACCATTACGGTGTATCCGGCGCACGGTGGAGAGGTCAGTTTCCCTCTCGACTTTGCACGGATAGAATAGAGACGTTCTCCTGGCCATGTCTATGCATGCACGACACGATCGGTCCTTCGTCGCAGAAACCATCGCGATCGGCTCGGAACTACTGGTGGGAGGCCGAACAGACAGCAATTCACTCTTCATCACTGACGTCCTTGGTGCGACCGGTGTTGAAGTGCGGTTTAAATCCATTGTGGGTGATAATCGATCGGATATCGAGAGAGTCTTGAAGACAGCCTGTAGCCGTGCCGGAATCGTGATCGTGACGGGAGGGCTCGGCCCCACTGTCGATGACCGTACTAGGGAGGCGATCGCAGCTGTCACCGGGGCTCGACTTGCACGCCGGAAAGAAGCGCTTGAAGGAATGAAGGCACGGTTGGCTCAGTGGGGACGAATACCGAATAAAGGTCAGTTGCGACAGGCGCTGATTCCCTCTCAGGCCATTGTGCTACCTAATCCGGTGGGGTCGGCGCCAGGTTTTGCGTTGGTATGGCGTGGCACACACATTATTGCCTTACCCGGTGTCCCGAGTGAGATGCGTGCAATGGTTCAGCAGTCAGTGATTCCTTATCTGATTTCTCAACTCGAGCCCTCCAAGACACGAGGTCGGCAGCCTCTGACACGCCTGGTGTTCCACACCTGGGGTATGTCGGAAGCTGACGTGGATGCCAAGTTACAAGGACTTATAAAGAAGAGTCTACCGGTTGCCCTGGGGCTGCTCGCGTCTCCAACCGGGGTCCTTGTGTCACTGACTACGCAGGCAGGACGGTCTCTCAAGGAAGATGTGTTCACATCATTGGCGGAGGAAGTGCGCTCGAGATTGGGTGAATGGATCTATGCTGAGGGACAGGATACGATGGAGGAGGTCGTTGGCCGACTCTTGCATGGGCAGAGACGGACTGTTGCGGTAGCGGAATCCTGCACCGGGGGACTCATTGCTTACCGGTTGACGCAGGTGCCGGGATCGTCCGCTTATCTTGACCGCACGGTTGTGTGCTACAGCAATCAGGCAAAGATGGAGTTGCTTGGAGTTCCGGAACATCTCTTACGCGAGTATGGTGCCGTCAGCCGTGAAGTGGCTGCGGCCATGGCCAAGGGGATGCGTGAACGAACCGGCGTGTCAGTGGCGTTGAGTGTCACGGGCATTGCGGGACCTGGTGGTGCGACCGAGATGAAACCTGTAGGCCTCGTGTATATCGGACTCGATGCTGGCAGAGACGACAAGATGACCAGAGAGTTTCGATTCCACGGCGATCGATCCGTGATTCGACAGCGCGCCGCACAGGCCGCTCTTGATATGCTCCGGCGGTGGCTCATGAATATAGGCAACCTATGATACGGGCATTTCTTGCTGTAGAGATCACTGATGACCTTCGGGCAAGCCTCGTCCGAGTGCAGCACGACATAAAAGAACGACTCGCGCCCCATTTATCCAAAGACGTTCGCATCACCTGGGGGCAACCCAATTCGTTTCATCTGACCGGCCGGTTTCTGGGACTGACGGACGAGAAACTGTTGCCATTGATGCAGGAGGCTCTAGCCAGGATGAATCAACCTCGCCCAGCCATGGAGATTCCCGTCGAACGGCTCGAAGCATTTCCGACGCTCCATAAGCCGCGGGTGCTGTGGGTCGGACCGTCGGAGGAGTGGTTGCGGAGTGATGCTGCCAGGCAGCTCTCGACTTGGCAGCAACACGTCGAATCCTGTTGCTGCTCGTTGGGGGTCGCGCCGGATGACAAATCGTTCACTCCCCATTTGACCCTGGCACGCATCAAAATGGGTGAGCGACAGGTGGGGCCACTGCTGGCACAGAGCGGCGTCTGTGATCAACCTCTGACGTTGGGAAAAATCACGGTGGAGTCACTCGCGCTGATAAAAAGTGATCTCAGGCCGACTGGCCCACGGTATACCAAGCTATGGGACGTGAAGGTGGGTGGCCTCAGTTAGCCCGTGCGTCTCGGGATGCAAGGCGTATCTAGACGCCAGCACCTCATGGTTCGAGGAGTGGAATCAGCGCGGTATGTCCTTGTGTACGGGCTAAATCCACGGGACGTTCGCCTGCCGTCATCCTGGCGTTCTTGTCCGCTCCGTGCTGGAGCAGCAGGGTCACGACCTCTTGATCGCCTCGAAATGCGGCTATGTGCAGCAGCGTAACACCACCCATCGGCGCCTGGACGTTGACGTCGGCTCCTTTTTCAAGAAGGAGTGCGAGGACATCCACCCGTCGTTCTTGTCCCGCAACGAAGAGCGGGGTGATGCCGGCCTGACTTGTGGGGTTCACCGGATCTCCTTGTTCTAAGAGAAGTGCGACCACATCTCGGTGCCCGTTCTTGGCCGCCATGAAGATCGGTGTGTTCCCTTGCTCATCGGCCACCTGAGTACTGACACCTTGTTCAAGGAATGTCTGCACGCGAAGGATATTCCCTTCCGCCACAGCCTTGCGCAATTGTTCCTCCGGCGACGTGGCGCAGCCAGTGATGAGGGTGAGTGCAAGTACAGAAAAGATTCGTTTCCAATCCTGGGTCTTAATTCTCGTCATGCATCGTTTCTTGGAAGAAATTTCAGACAAGAGCTAATATCGGGAGGTAGTTTCGAGCTGTGAAAAAGAGAGTCGCATAAGGGCCCGCATTTCTTTGAATTCATCTCGAAATTCGTCTCGGATCTCTTGTAACTCATGCCGAATGCCTGAATGGCCCTCGGCGATTTGGCAGATTTCGCCACGAAGGGCTTCGGCAACTATGCCAAAGTGCTGCTTGATTTCTTCAAGCTGTGTATCAGTCATGGCCCGTCTGTATAGACTGATCAAATGGGAAAAGCAACGGCTGTCCTTCAATCAATTTCTGTAGCAATGGGCATTCTCATGTAAGACCGAATTGGTAATGTTATGCCAAGGATGGATAGTCACTGTAGCCGTCAGGTCCGCCGCCATAAAGCCGATCGTAGTTGACCTCGTTAAGCGGTGCCCGTTCGGCGAATCGTTCGACCAAGTCTGGATTGGCGATATAGGGACGTCCATAGACAATCGCATCGGCTGCCCCGCTGCTTACTGTTACCTCGCCACTTTCACGAGTATAACTCCCGTTGGTCATCAGGGTACCTTGGAAATGTTGGCGAGCGGTTGCCAAGATGGCTTGTTCTTCAGGCAGCGTATGATTCTCATGTCGGATTTCAAGAAAAGCGATCTTCCGTTGACTCATTTCCTGTGCCACGTACGTCACGAGCGCGTCCGGTTGACTGTCGACCATATCATTAAACGGGACCAGTGGTGATATCCGTACGGCCACCCGTCCGGCGCCCCAGACGCTGATTGCTGCGTCCGCTACCTGTAGAAGAAACCGCGCACGGTTGGGGATGAAACCTCCATAGGAGTCCGTTCGGGCGTTCACACCGTCGCGCAAGAAGTTGTCGATTAAATAGCCGTGGGCACCGTGAATCTGTACCCCGTCAAACCCTGCTTGTTTGGCATTCTGCGCGGCGAGCCGGAACATCTCCACATACTGTGGCATCTCCTCGGTGCGAAGCGCGCGAGGGACTTCATAGGGTTTTGATCCCTGCGGAGTCTGAGTCATTTCGTTGCGAATCGCCTTGGCACTGCTGGAGACTGGTTGCTCGCCGTCGTTCAGTAAAGAATGTGCGGCTCGTCCGGGATGCCAGATTTGCATGAAGATGCGGCCTCCCTTGGCATGCACGGCATCCGTGACACGTTTCCAGCCTGCAACATGCGCAGGGCTGTAGATGCCGCCTTCACCCATGAAGGCACAGGCATGGGCGTCGACCATCGTGCATTCTGTCATGATGAGCCCGCTGGACGAGCGCTGGGAATAGTAGTCGACCATCATGTCGTTGGGTATGTGTGTCGAGCCAGCTCTCACACGAGTCAGAGGAGCCATCACGATACGGTTGGGTAAAAGGAGTTCTCCAACTTGGAGTGGGGTAAATAATGTGGGCATTGGTCGTCCTTTAGATTTGTAACCGAAGCGTTGGTGGAAGAACTTATAAGTGAGAGGGTGGGGGAGTCAACCGGTGAATCGCTATGATCGCGTCTTTCGTCGAAACTGCTCGGTCAGCTCTTCGTACACAGTTCGACGGTGACTAACGGCCATCAGGCGACTGATGCGCTTTTTCCGGTCAATGGAATAGACAATACGAAAACGGCGAACGCGATATTTGTGTAGTCCAGCAAGTTCTCGCTTGAGCGGTTCTCCGCATTCAGGATTTGTGGTAATCGCACGAATGGCCGACTTGATCAGTGCTTTGAGATCGGGATGGAGTGAGCGAATGACTGCCGCGATATGCGGAGGGATGTCCGGACGGAGAGGGGGTCACGCCGTGCGTCGCTTCTTGCTTGGTATGAGAGGCTCACCGAACACGTCCTCAAACGAGAGCCCTTTGCGTTTTGTTTTGTAAAAAGCTCGGCTTTTGGCAATCTGGCTTATCAGTCCAGGGTCGCTCAGGACATCCAAGGTCTCTTTGAGACGGGTATCTTCATCGATATTGATCAAGATAGCAGCCGGACGGACATTTTTTGTGTCGGTGACTTGCTCCTCTCGCTCTTGAACACCTGCGAGGAGTTCTGGAAGGTGGGGTTTTGACTTCCGATAGCGACAAGGTTTTTGCCATGTGAGATCTCTTCTATTATAGAGACCAGAATTCTGCTCGTTAGAATACAGGGATCGCTCATGTGGGGTCAAATAAACGGACGTGTGTGTGCTGCCCGTCGTGCATAGGAAGCGGCAAATGGTTCGTCGACGCGCTGAAGTGAAAGGGCAGGCTGTTGAATGTCAGGAAGTGAGAGGGAGTCCTATTTGACAGCGCGATAGGACCGAAGCACGATTCTGCCTCGCCGTTTACGTGCGACCTTCGTTCGCCACGCATCTGCTCGAAAGCAGCTCCGACATTTGAACGGTTTAGGAGTTGTTGGGGTAGCGCGATGTCAAAACGACGATGATCTATTCGCATGTCGTTCGTCGAGGGCCGTCCGGTGTCTGCAGTCTGACGGATGAGATGTGAACACAATATGGGAAGCATGTTGTGCCCATCCGCATAAGACCTCGTAATAATGGTTCGGTTGGTGTAACTTATTAAAACAACCACAGGTATGGCGTATTGTTCGCGAACAGGAACCGGCCGATCCCACTTTTATGCGGATCGGCCTAAACATAGTTAAGCCGAAACGGCGTGTTGCTTTCTCGCCCTCACGCTCGCCCAGCTGGTCCGTGCTCATCGCATGACACCATCAATGCACCAGCTCATTCCGGACCTCCCGGTGCTGGACAGGCTTCTCATCGAGTCTCTCCCGAGCGATCGCGTATCAGCGGTTCAGCGGCAGACCGAGCTCCTGCCGTTCTACATCCGTGGTGCATGCTTCCATCTCGAGGAGTTCGAAGCGTGTAGGCATCGCGCCATTAGCGCACTCGACGGCCTGCCTAGTGTTACAGCTCGCACACGCTTCGTGCTCCCTCCAGAGATCGCAGATCCTCTCTCCTTCGCGTTTGACGGCCTGCTATTCTGTCTTCGACGGTCGTTCGACTCGTTGATCCCGTACCTGAGTCGTTGCCCGCGCACGCTCAGCCTCCCGTCGAGCATGAGCGATCTTGCCAAGGCTATCGACCAAGGGAGTTACCAGAGTCTCGACGCGCGGGTGCAGCGAGACATCTCCGAGTTCTGGCGCGAGACGGGACAGACCGTGAAGGGGTATCGCGACCAAGCGAGCCACAAGGCAGTGGTCCTCTCGAACGGAGTTGCGTTTCGGGCAAAGGGAGGCGCGGGGCTGCGCTTACTGCTCCCCGATGACGCCCTGGAGAAGCGCCCTTCAAAGATCGGGTATTGCCCCGGTGTGCCTGCGATGAATTACGCTGTTGGTGCCGTCGCCGCCACAGTTCGGCTTATCAACAGTCTTGTGGCCATCATGATCGACCTCACGTCTACCGATCCCGGTGCTGCTCGCGGTAGCGGCATCGTGTCGATCGCAATGCCCGGCGGCGAAATGGGGATTGCCGCCGAGATCCAAGGTGAGTTGGTGCCGTATCCTGTCGATATCCAGGAAGTTCTGGCCAATGCTGTACGCGCTGGGCGTTCGGCCTAACCCGCGGCTGATGAAAATTTAAAAGGGGGCGGGAGTCTTTTGTGACAACCGAGCGCTACCTTAGGCCGCTCATTATCATACATAGAGGCGGAATCAAACACTACTTTTCCGGCTCCAGGACGAACCCATAAGTCTCGGGATCGTGTTTCCATGCGCCGGAAGACAGCAGGCCTAAGAGTGGCAAGAGGATAAAATAGGCTCCAATGACATCGACCGTCCCGATCGAGCTGAGGGTGCGAGAGGTTGTGCGGAATTGGCTCTGATACCCTGGTTTCTTGACTTCGATGAGCAGGTCCTTGCCTCTGTGCGCGTCAAATTGAATGGGCGTTTCCCCAACCGGTTTTCCGCCGGCGACGACCATGGCTCCATCAGGTGAGGAGCTCACGTGAAGGGTTTGCATGGAGGGGGCAAAGATCGAGCATCCGGTAAAGCTCACCGCAACGACCGCAATGGTTACCTGCCGAAAGACATGCCAACGGAATCGTATGCGCTCCATTCCTGTTATCTCCCTGTGAGCCTGGACGTGGCGTATTCGATGTTTCGGAGAAAAACACTCAGCTAACTCTCCGCTGCAGATTATCGATGTCGCATTCACGCTGGTAGAGATACATAGCCGTAGGATTGGCTAGGGCTGATCGTTCCTGGATGCCTATAAGGGGCAGGCAAGAAGATTCTGCGCGACGTGGAGACGCGCTTGCCGGAGATCAGGCTATGCTTCCCTTGTCCACTTGGGTATAATCCTCACTTCACATTCGCTCATTTGGTGAGGAGATTTGTATGTCCGAAAAAGACGACAAGAAGCGCGCGCTCGACTTAGCCCTATCCCAGATCGAGAAGCAATACGGGAAGGGCGCCATCATGAAGCTGGGAGCTGAAGAGAAGGACGACGTACCGGCGATTTCGACCGGTTCGCTGACGCTCGACATTGCGCTCGGGGTCGGAGGTTTGCCGCGTGGACGAGTCATTGAGATCTTCGGACCCGAGGCGTCCGGCAAAACGACCATGACGTTGCACTGCATTGCTGAAGTGCAGAAGATGGGAGGGGTGGCCGCCTTTATCGATGCGGAGCATGCGCTGGACCTCGCTTACGGCAAGAAACTCGGTGTTCAACCAGACGATCTTCTGGTGTCGCAACCGGACACTGGTGAACAGGCATTGGAGATAGCTGAAACCTTAGTGCGAAGCGGCGCGATCGATTTGATCGTGATCGACTCGGTGGCCGCGTTGACTCCACGCGCGGAAATCGAAGGCGAGATGGGCGATTCCCATATGGGACTGCAGGCACGGCTGATGTCCCAGGCGTTGAGGAAACTGACGGCAGCGATTTCCAAATCCCTGACCACGGTGATCTTCATCAATCAGATCCGTATGAAGCTCGGCGTGATGTTCGGCAATCCCGAGACGACCACCGGAGGCAACGCACTGAAGTTTTACTCCTCCGTCCGGCTGGATATTCGTCGGATCGAATCGATCAAGGAAGGGCAGGATGTAATGGGCAGCCGGGTTCGCGTCAAGGTGGTGAAAAACAAAATGGCCCCCCCGTTCCGCCAGGCAGAATTCGATATCATGTTCGCCGAGGGGATTTCCAAGACAGGCGAACTGGTTGACCTGGGTGTCGACAAGAAGATCATTGAGAAATCAGGGGCCTGGTATTCCTACAAAGGAGAACGGATCGGACAGGGACGCGATGCCGTTCGAGAGTTCCTGAAGAATAATGTCTCCACCGCACGCGAGATCGAAGCCAGAATTCGCGAAGCTGCCGGTGTTCCGGCCCGTGGTGAAAAAAAGACTGACGCCAAGGACGTGAAGGAAGCGAAGGAAGAGAAACCTGTTGGGCGGAGCGAGGAAAAACGAGCGCATCGATCGCAGTAGGAGCGTGACGGCTCGTTCACGTGCAACCTCGTCGGGTCCGGATGATGTCTTCCGACTCGCCGTTCGCTTTTTAGCCTATCGAGATCGGACGACTGCCCAAGTCGAACAGTTTCTCACCTCACGAGGTGTTTCATCTCCCCAGGCCAAGCAGGCGCTTCGCCGATTATCTGAACTTCGCTATATCGATGATGCCGCCTTTGCCGAGCGATACGTTGAGAAACGGTTGGCGTCTCGACCAGTAGGTCTGGAACGGCTGAAGGCAGAATTGCAAGCGAAGGGCATTACCGATCGTCTGGCCGACCAAGTGGCTGCCGAAATCTTTCGATCGATTGATGAGGAGACCTTGGCGCAACGAGTCGTGAGAAAAGCGCAAAGGCCGGGACGCCGGTTAACGCTGATCCAAATTGGCCGCTTGCTCCATCAACGGGGTTTCACTGAAGAGACCATCGATCATATAATGGTGAGATTAGAAATGAACAAGGAATGTGCCCATGAAGAATAGCGCGACTGAGCTCCGACGTGCCTTTATTCGCTATTTTGAGCAGCACGGCCACCAGACTGTTCCCAGCTCTGCTCTGATTCCACAGGCTGATCCGACGCTGTTGTTCACCAATGCCGGAATGAATCAGTTCAAGCGGGTGTTTCTCGGAGAAGAGTCACGCGCGTACAAACGAGCCGTGACGGTACAAAAGTGTCTGCGTGCCGGCGGCAAGCACAACGATCTTGAAAATGTCGGATATACGAGACGGCACCATACGTTTTTCGAGATGCTCGGGAATTTTTCGTTCGGCGATTATTTCAAAGAAGAGGCGATCCAGTTCGGATGGGAGTTTTTGACCGACACCGTCGGGTTGGCGAAAGACCGACTTTGGGTGACGATCTTCCGGGAGGATGAAGAGGCGGACCGTCTCTGGAGGAAAATCGGTGTGCCGGCGTCCCGCATCATGCGGTGCGACGAAAGGGATAACTTTTGGCAGATGGCGGACACAGGTCCCTGTGGTCCTTGTTCCGAAATTCATTTTGATCAGGGGACGGAGGTTCCGGGCGATGATCGGCCGAACGGGGACGGTGATCGAGTCATCGAAATCTGGAACCTGGTCTTCATGCAATACAACCGGGATGCTGCCGGCACACTACATCCGTTGCCGAAACCGAGTATCGATACGGGGATGGGGCTCGAACGACTGGCGGCAGTCGCGCAGGGGGTCTTGAGCAATTATGACAGCGATCTGTTCACGCCGCTGTTGGCTGCGATCGCGAACCGCGCCGGAGTGAAGTATGGCGACAACGACCAGTCGGATCGGTCCATGCGAGTCGTGGCCGACCATTTGCGCGCCATCACCTTCCTGATGACCGATGGGGTATTGCCGTCCAATGAAGGACGAGGGTACGTGTTGCGGCGAATCTTACGCCGTGCTGCACGTCATGGACGACTGCTCGGGATTGTTGAGCCATTCTTGTACGAACTGACGACATCAGTGGTTGAACAAATGGGTGAGGCCTACTCCGAGGTCACCCGTGCGGCAGGCACGATTGCCGAAGCTACCCAAGGCGAAGAAGAGCGGTTCATCGCGACGTTGGATCAAGGACTGCCGATTCTCACCGATCTAATTGGAAAGACCAGAGCAGCCGGAGGGGCAGTCCTGGCAGGGGGTGATGTCTTCAAGCTTTACGATACGTATGGGTTTCCGATGGATCTCATCACCGAAGCCTGCCGCGAGCAGGGAATGACTGTCGATGAGCCTGGATTTGATGCAGCAATCGAAGAACAACGCACACGCGCACGCAAGACCGGCGGGTTTGAGCAAGCCACGGCCCGTCCGGCGGTGGCTGAGCTGGCGACGCGAGTAGGACACACGCAATTTGTCGGCTATGATCGGCTTGAGAACGACAGCGTTCTCCGTGCAATTCTCAAAGGTGAGCAGTTGGTCAAGGAGGCATCGGAGGGAGACGAAGTGGAGCTCGCGCTGGATGCGACGCCCTTTTATGCCGAAGGCGGTGGACAGGTTGGAGATCGTGGGACATTACTGGGCCCGGAAGGGTTAGTCGAGATTACCGATACGACGAGGCCGGCCCCGACGCTGATCTTGCACAAAGGCATCGTTCAGAAGGGAACGATCCGAGAAGGCGAGCAACTGCGTCTCGCGGTGAATGCCTCCACCAGACAGGATGCTGCTCGGAATCACACGGCGACGCACTTGGTCCATGCGGCCCTGCGTGATCTCTTGGGGCCTCACGTGAAACAATACGGTTCGCTGGTTGGGCCAAACCGACTTCGATTCGACTTCGCCCATTTTCGGCCGCTCTCGTCTCGCGATATCGATGACATCGAATCGACGGTCAATGAAGAGATCCGGAAGAACGAGGCTGTGTGTGCCGAAGTCATGAACATCCAAGATGCCGTCGCGAACGGGGCCTTGGCATTTTTCGGCGACAAGTATGGGGAGCAGGTACGGGTGGTCAGCGTCGAATCATTCAGCAAGGAACTGTGCGGAGGCACCCACGTCGGGCGGACAGGGGACATCGGGCTGTTCCGCATCATGTCGGAGGGAGGCGTCGCAGCCGGTGTACGCCGGATCGAGGCTCAGACCGGCAGTGGGGCCTATACGCTGATGAAGAGGCTCGAAGCCGATGTCCGTGAACTGTCGGACGTGTTGAAGGTGAGCCAATCAGAATTGGCGGCCAAGACGCGCAAACTGATGGCTCAACTCAAGGACAAGGAACGGGAGTTGGAAGAGCTGAAGCTCAAGATGGCCGGTGGATCGACGGCTGCTTCGACTGCCAAAACTGTTGCCGGAGTGGCGGTGCATGTTCAACGGACGGATGGGCTTGATGTGAATGGTATGCGGGCGCTAGCTGATCAGTTACGGGATAAGATGAAGAGCGGCGTGATTGCGCTGGGAGCAGCATTGGGAGATGGGAAAGTTTCGTTGTTGGTCGTGGTGACGAAAGATTTGATCGGGAGGCTGAAAGCAGGGGATCTGATCAAAGCCATGGCGGCCGAAGTCGGAGGTAGCGGCGGCGGCCGACCTGAAATGGCTCAAGCCGGAGGCAAGGACCCGGCCAAGCTTGATGCCGCGTTGGAAAAGGTCTTTGACTTGGTTGAACGCGCGCTTCAGCGGTAGAATCATGCCTGGTCGTATTCTTGCGCTCGATTATGGCACCAAGCGAATCGGCGTCGCACTCAGCGATGAGTTGAAGTGGACGGCGCAACCTCTTGAAACCTTCGAACGGCGGGCGTTGGAATGGGATATTGCGCACATCGCTGGGCTGGTGACGTCTCACGAAGTCGAGCGAGTCGTCTTGGGCTTTCCACTTCAGCTGGATGGCCGCGAAGGGCCTGCCGTTTTGGCCATGCGAGAGTTTGCGGTGAAGCTGGAAGCGGGGATCTCTGTGCCGATCGTCTTGTGGGACGAACGGATGACGACGAAGGCAGCGGAGGATCTTCTGATTGCTGCCGATGTCAGTCGAAAAAAACGAAAAGGTGTGGTCGATCGAATCGCAGCGGCGATACTCTTGCAGAGCTATCTTGAAGCACAATCCTCTTCTTCGACGACTGACCAAACGATCACCGGTGTTGACGGGATGGAGCAGCCGTGGGTGACAGAGAGGGCAGGCAACCAATCGCATGACGTTACGCGTACTCCTGACCGGAATCATCGCCGTCGTCGCGCTCGCCGCAACAGTCGGCTATCAGATGATCCGATGGGCTGAGGAGCCCGTCCTATCCAGCTCCGATCATGCGGTCAACAAAATCGTCGTGGTCGCGGAAGGGACGACGTTCCTCCACGTGGCGGCCTTACTTGAACGTGAGGAGCTGATCCGAAGTCGATCCGCGTTTGTCAGGCTAGGGAAGTCACAAGAAGCGGATCGCAAAATTCAACCGGGAGAGTACGAACTCAATGGTGCGATGCCTCCAGCCGACATTCTTTCCAAACTGCTCACCGGTCGAGTGCTTCTTCACACTGTGACGATTCCCGAAGGGTATACCGTGAATCAAATCGCCGATGTCCTGGAGGAACGGCAGATTTCAAACCGTGCAGAGTTTCTTGGCCTGGCTTCGGATAAGGCCTTCATGAAGACTCTTGGCATCGCTGCAGAAACTGTTGAGGGGTACCTGTTTCCCGATACCTATCGCTTTGCCAAGGGCACCCCCGCCAAGGATGTCATCAGAACGATGGTCGAACAGCTTGACCGTGTCATGACCGAGGAATGGCAGGCAAAAGCGAAAGATATGAACTTGACGGTCCATCAAGTCCTGACACTGGCCTCGGTGATTGAAAAAGAAACCGGATCGGGGGATGAACGGCCTCACATTTCCTCCGTGTTCCACAATCGATTAAAGAAACGCATTCCCCTGCAGAGTGACCCAACGGTGATCTACGGTCTGCCGAATTTCGACGGCAACCTTCGCAAGAAAGATCTTTCCCATGCCAGCCCCTATAACACCTATCGATGGGCCGGCTTGCCACCTGGCCCGATTGCGAGTCCTGGAGCTGAGTCGATTCGTGCTGCCCTGTATCCAGCGACGTCACGACACCTCTACTTTGTATCAAGAAACGATGGCACGCATCACTTTTCAACCACCCTGATGGAACATAATCGAGCCGTCGAAAAGTATCAGAAGCGTCCATTCCGAAGGGGGCCTCAATCGCAAACCTCGGTTCGGCCAGTGACTCACGATCTGGCCTTTGTCAAAGGAGTATCGTAACGGATGTCTCGATGGAATCTGCCTGATCTGATTGACCATACTGTGTTGAGGCCGGATGCGACGAAAGATGATGTGCTCCGGTTGTGCCAGGAGGCGAAAGACAACAAGTTCACCGTCGTGTTTGTCCCGCCATGCTATGTCGATGAGGCAGTCGAGGCGGTCGCGAATACGGCTATCCGAGTGGGGATTCCGATTGGATTTCCGTTGGGTGGGCATACGACTAAGACCAAAGTTGCGGAAGCCATCGACGCTGTGGCTCGCGGGGCACGGGTTTTGGATATGGTGCTCAACGTCAGCCGTCTGAAATCCGGAGATCATACCGTGGTCCGATCCGACATTGCTGAGGTCGTCAAGGCGACACCTGGAGTCGAGCACAAAGTCATTCTTGAGACCTGCTGTCTGACGCAGGAGGAGAAGCGGACTGCTTGTCATCTGGTGGTGGAAGCCGGAGCGGAGTACGTGAAAACCTCGACAGGTTTCGCCGCAGCCGGTGCGACGGTTGAAGATGTGCGGTTGATGAAGGACGTTGTGGCAGGGCGGGCAAAGGTCAAGGCTTCGGGTGGTATCCGTGATTGGAAGACGACCTTGGCGATGCTGGAAGCAGGAGCCGACCGAATCGGTACCAGCGCCGGCCTCAAGATCCTTCATGAATGGCGTGTGGCACAACCCGAGCTCGATCATCGTATGACGCGGTAATTCTCTGCTCTAGGTCCTCTCGGATCTCCTTATCGGTTCCATACGTCTCTACTTCCATCCACCTCGATTTGGGTAGAGTGCATCGATGATCAATCGAATTATTCTTCTCGTCATCGACGGGTTTGGAATTGGTGCCTTGCCGGATGGCGAGGCCTACGGCGATACAGACGCGAATACCCTCGAGCATTTGGCTGAGGCGGTCAATGGATTGACGTTACCCAATTTCGAGATGCTTGGGCTTGGCCATGTTGCGTCGGTCAAAGGCGTGCGCAGGATGGGGCAACCGAGCGGCAACTTCGGACGCCTCGCGTTCGCCTCGCCTGGCAAAGATTCCATTGTGGGGTACTGGGAAATCGGTGGCGTGATCCAGCGTGATGTCCCGACCGTCTGCAACACCGGCGTTCCAGCTACGATCGTCGACCTCGTTGAACAGATCTTGGGGCGGAAATCGATCGGCAACAGCGTCACCTCGATGGGGGTGATGCTCCGTCGATATGGCGCGGAACATATGGCTACCGGGGGGCCGATCCTTTGGACCGATGGGGGGAATACCTGTTGGTTAGCCATGCATGAATCATTGATGACATCATCGGAATTTTATCAGCGCTGTCGAGACGTTCGAAAAGCTTCGAAGGATGCAGGTCTTGTTGTCCGTGTGGTCGCTCAGCCGGTCACCGGTGGGCATGAAGCGCTTCGTCCACAGGTCGGACGAAAGGACTTTGTGGTGGAACCGCCGGGTGTGACAATGTTGGATGTCTTGAGCCGATCGGGACAGCTGGCGATGGGCGTGGGAAAGGTCTACGATTTGTACAGCGGCCGAGGATTCACGAAAGCGTTTCCGGCTGCATCGGGAATGGCAGCGTTCGATGAGGTGATCGTCATGCTAGGCAAGATGCCGAGGGGCCTTGTCTGCGCCAGCTTGGATCTGCTATCTGAGGATGCTGGACGAGCGGCCACGGCCGTGCAAGAGTTTGATCGTCGTCTCCCAGAACTCTTCGAAAAACTACGCCTTGGCGATATGGTGATCGTAACGGGGGATCATGGGAGAGATTTCTCCTTGCCAGGACGGACGTCTACACGAGAGTATGTACCCGTCTTTGTAAGCGGGCCGAAGCTCGCGCAAGGGGTCGACTTGGGAAGCAGACCAACTGCCGCTGATGTGGGTCAGACGATCGTGGAAGCACTCCGAGCAGAGCGACTCCTGGTCGGCGATAGTTTTTTTGATGCGCTCAGGCCAGGGTAATAAAGAACGAGAACGAAGCAACCATGTCCGTTGAACAACGTCTCAAAGAATTGAAACTTGACTTGCCGGCGCCTCCGAAGCCATTAGCGAACTATGTACCGTTTGTGAGAGTAGGGGATCTGCTGTTCTTGTCCGGTGTGCTGCCGTCGCGTGACGGACAACTGGTGATGACTGGCAAACTCGGGCAAGGTCTCACCATCGAGCAAGGGGTGGAAGCGGCGCGTGTGGCAGTCTTGAACGGCCTGAGTATTATTCGGAGCACCACCGGATCGCTGGATCGGGTGAAACAGATCGTGAAGATGGTCGGCTACGTCGCTTCCGGTCCGGGGTTTATCGAGCAACCTCAGATCCTCAATGGCGCGTCGGATCTGCTCATCGCACTCTTCGGGGAGGCAGGGCGACACGCCCGTGTTGCCGTCGGGGCTGCAGAACTACCGCGCCACGCTCCGGTGGAGATCGAACTGATTGTCCAGATTATGTCGTAACCCGCCTTGACTCCGCAAAATTTCGCTTGTTAAAGTCGAACAGACATCGCTTGAAAACCTCCTGAGGTCTTTGAAACTTCCCCATAGGCTATTTATGCATCGAAAGTTGATCATTCCTAGATTGCTGACGTACATGCTGCTCCTGTTGTGTGGATGGAGCGATTCACTCACCTATGCCAAGCAGGTTGCCATTGCGCTCTCTTCCACGGCCGTCACTCCGGGGGCGACGTTGACGTTGAGCGGGACAGGGTTTGGGAGCTTTCAGTCGACTCAGTTCAATCGAGTGACCGTCAATGGAGTCCCGGCGTTGGTGCAACGATGGGAATCGGAGGCCATTGAAATCAAAGTTCCTTTCAAAGCGACGAGTGGTTTTGTTGAAGTGTTGATCGGGAAGAAGAAGCTACTCGCCGGACATGTGGCCATCGTGGCTCCATATATTGAGACCATTTCACCTGCCGAGGCTGAACGTGGCGCAACAGTACAGATTGCAGGTCGTCATTTCGGTCTGTCCGCAGGAGCCAGAGATCCCAATACGATGTTCGGTGTGAATGATGTCATGGTGGGTGGCGTCAAGGTCCGTCCGCGTCGTTGGAAGCACGATAAGATCGAGCTGGTCATTCCTCCGAATGCCACGAGCGGCGAAGTGGTGGTTCGTCTTGCGTCATCTGATCCCCTGCCGAACGGGTCCTGCTGCTCGCCCGTTGAATACCTTGTCAGTAATCCTGTTCCGCTGAAGCTGATTCCCTCCGTGCGTGTAGATCCACTGAGTGGTCCCGTCGGGACGAAGGTGGTCTTGTTCGGTCAGGGATTTGGCCCTGTCAAAGAATCGGTGGATGATGCCGTCTTGATCGGAGGACGACCAACCACGATCGCCCAGTGGAAGGATGACGTCATAGTGGTGCATGTTCCGCTGGATGCCGAGTCCGGTCCGGTTGTGCTTCGATACAAAGGACGGGAGCGGGTTGTCGGCGAGTTTGCGGTGCACAAGCCACGCGCCGTTTCTCTGAGTCCAGCCAGTGCGCCTATCGGGACGCTGCTTCGCATCAATGGGGAACACTTTGGATTTTACTCGGAAAGTGGATCCACGCCGTTCAATTTTGCGGATTTCAATACAGGTGAAAATCGAGTCGAGATCGGCGGAGTACCGGCCGTCGTGTATCGATGGAACGACGACCGTATCGACGTCTGGGTGCCGTTTAGCGCAAAAAGCGGAAAGGTCGTCATTTACCGTAGTGCCAACAGACCGAACGTCGCTGGGCTCTGTTGTGCCGAACAGGGCACGGTTGCCGTTGAAGCCGGGAACTTCACCGTTGTTAAGCCGGTTATTGAATCGTATGAACCGAAGTCGGCTGGATTGGATGCCACTGTCACCATCAAGGGAAGCGGATTCGGGACGTTTCTCAAGACGGCCGAACATGCAGATCTTGCGTTGAATCAGAAGGCCTACAAGCGACGAACCGACCTTGAAATTAACGACCCTGATGTGAACGACACCGTCGTGTCGAATGTCTCGCGGACGGAAGTGCTCTTTAACGGTTCAGCCGCCTTAGTCCAGTCATGGACCGATCATGAGATTGTGGTCAAAGTGCCGCACCGTAATCTTTATGGAATCGGAAAGAAGGGAGATTTCTTTGATGACCTCGCGACTGGTCCACTCGTCGTACGCCGAGGTTCATGGGATCTGCTTCCGGACGGGACCTGCTGCTCGGCAAAGAAGTGGTTGACGCTCGAAGCCGGACAGTTCACCATCGAAGCAAAGGGACTTCCCGACGATGGGTACTGGACGAACAACCGACCGGACGCGAATACGAATCAATAATGTCGCTCCAGTTTCTTTTTGACCCTCCGATCGTTCTTCGTGCGTGTGTGATGTTCTATTTCATCACGCTGTGGTTTCCGCACATTGCAAGAAGCGCAGATTCTCCTCTCTCAAGTTACACACAAGTCAGCACGACAAAAGCCACGTTGCTGAACATCCAGTTTCAATCGGTCCAAAATGGTTGGGCGGTAGGATCCGGCGGGACGATTTTGCGGACTATCGACGGTGGAAAGAAATGGAAGCGAGTAACAAGCGGCACCTCCTCCCTCTTAACCTCTGTGTTTTTCGTCGATCCATTGAACGGATGGGTAGCTGGGGCTGCAGGCTTCCTGACGCGTACGACTGATGGTGGAAATTCATGGTCCTCACAATCCCTCGATACGCAGCAACCGCTGTACGGCGTCTATTTTACTTCTCCAACGGTTGGATGGGCGGTCGGCGGAGGCGGTACCATTTTTCATACGACGGATGGAGGGGACAACTGGGTGGAGCAGGCGAGCGGCACGACAGCCGCGCTCTATGCCGCGCATTTTCGCAGCGACCGGACTGGGACGATCGTGGGTGCCCTCGGGACTGTCCTCTCGACCGGCGATGGAGGGATCACCTGGACGCCACAGGAAACACAGCATGCCGTGACCTTGTTTGATGTTGTGTTTACGGATTCAAGAACCGGCTGGGCGGTCGGTAATGCAGGGGCACTCTTTCAGACGATAGACGGCGGTGCCACGTGGGTTGATCATACCTTACCTTGTGGAAAGACCTGTACAAGGCTCACGGATCTCTTGAAAATTCGCTTCACCAGCCCACGAGAAGGGTGGATCGTCGGCGAACGGGGCATGTTCTATCACACGACTGACGCCGGCCTGACGTGGAGCGAGGGACAATCCATCACTCCCCATTCCTTATTTGGACTCAGTTTCCCTGATTCCACCGCCGGATGGGCAAGCGGTGAGAACGGGACTATTGTTCAGCTGCAACCCACCCGCTAACACTTGATTACCTCTCTACCCGAGCTCCCCGAGGCGTGATTGGAGAATGCTGATAGTAGCCATGGCGGCTGTTTCGGATCTCAAGATGGGCTGACCGAGGCTGATCGTTTCGACTCCTGCTTGCAGGGCGACCTCCTTTTCCTCCTTGCTCCAGCCGCCTTCCGGTCCGACCAAGGCCAGCACGGATGTGTCTGTGCCTTGCGGTAGTCGAACTGTTTGAAGACTTTTCCCTTCCTCGCGTTCGGCGAGCATGAGGATCGTGCTCCTGCTCGCATGGTCGGCTAAAAGGTCAGAGAGGGATCGTGGTGTGGCAATCTCCGGCACATGCCATTGTTCAGATTGCTGCGCGGCCTCCAGAGCGATCCGTCGCCAGCGGGCGAGTTGGTGGTCCATGCGATCGGCTTTCAGTTGTATGACACTGTGCCGGCTTTCAATCGGCATGATTTTGCTGACGCCGAGTTCGGTGACTTTTTGAATGACCCAGTCCATCTTTTCGCCCTTGAGCAGCGATTCGCCGAGGATCAGACGCGGATTCCGGCGTGTTGGCTCCTGAATCGTTTCCACAATATGCGCAGTAATGGCTTCTTTCGAAACAGCGGTGATCTCAGTCCGGAATCGTGTCCCTTCTCCATTCCCGAACCAGACAGCTTCTCCCTTTATGACACGTAGACTGTCTCGGAGGTGAGTCAGCAGATCACCGGTAATGGAGATGGTTGGCGGTGCGATGCACGCATGGGCTACGAAAAATATAGGCATGTGGACGGTAGGGAACTGAGAGAGGAAGATTATTCGAAGAAGGTCTTCATCTTATCGAAGAAGCCGTCGCCGTTGGTTTCCATCGTCATACCGCTTTCCTTAGCATACTCCATCAGCAACTCTTTTTGTCGGGCGGTCAATTTGGTTGGAATTTGGACCTTGATTGTATAAATCTGGTCGCCGGTTCCCCCTCCCTTCAGACTGGGAATGCCGAGCCCTTTGATGCGGAGGACCTTGTCATGCTGGGTGCCGGGAGGTACTTTAATGACGGTATTTCCTTTGAGAGTCGGGACTTCGACTTTCCCACCGAGCACAGCCGTCACGAGATTGACTGGAACATCGCAGGAGATATCGAGACCTTTTCGCTGAAAGATCGAATGAGGCTTGACGGTAATGGCCACATAGAGATCGCCGGCGGGTCCATTATTTTGACCGTGTTCGCCTTCGTTCGAGAGACGAAGGCGCATACCGGTTTCAATACCGGCGGGAATATGCACGGCGATCGTGCGTTCTTTGTAGACCCGCTGGCGGCCCTGGCATGTGGTACAAGGGTCCGTCACGATACGGCCAGTCCCTTCGCACTGTCCACAGGGGCGACTGACGCTGAAGAACCCTTGTTGAAATCGGAGTTGCCCGGCGCCTTTGCAGCTGGCGCAGGCCTTAATCGCCGCAGCTGACTTGGCTCCGGTGCCTTTACAGTCTACACAAACTTCCCAGCGTGGAATCTTGAGTTTTGCCTCTTTGCCATAGACGGCTTCTTCAAATGTGATTTCGAGATTATACTGGAGGTCGTTTCCTCGCTCGGCTCGACTGCCCCCTCCGCCACGGGTTTGGCTGAAGAAGTCCTCAAAAATGTCGTTAAAGACATCTCCAAAGCCGCCTCGACCGAAGTCAAAGCCATCGAAACCGCCTCCTCCCTGTTGCGCACCGGCATGACCGAACATGTCATACCGTTTTCGCTTGTCTTGATCGCTGAGCGTTTCGTAGGCTTCGTTGATCTCTTTGAACTTTTCTTCAGCAGTTTTTTTCTGATGGTCGCCGGTTTGGAGATCAGGATGGTGCTGACGCGCCAGTTTGCGGTACGCCTTCTTTAGCTCATCCTCGGACGCGTTCCGATCGACACCGAGGATGTCATAGTAATCGCGTTTTGACACAGAAGCCATTGAGTCTTTAGAGGTTGAAAAGACCGAGGTTCGAAGCGTATCGGAACTCGATCTGTCTGAGTCGTTATTCTAGGCTATTTTTTATCTTTGTCTACTTCTTCAAATTCTGCGTCTACGACTTTTTCGTCGGTCTTCGCCTCATCGGATCCGGTTCCGGCATCAGCCGTTGCCCCGGGCTGCGGACCGGCAGATGTGGCGGTTTTCTTATACATCTCTTCGGCCAATTTGTGCGAGGCGGTCATGAGTGTCTGAGTCGCAGATTCGATCGCTTCGGCGTCGGTGCCCTCCAAGGCCTTTTTCACCGCAGCAACGGCATCCTGAATTTTTGTCTTTTCATCGGCAGAGACTTTATCCCCATATTCAGAGAGGTTCTTCTCCGTTTGATAGACGAGATTATCGGCTTGGTTCTTCGCTTCTGCGAGCTTCCGGCGTTTCTTGTCGTCTTCCGTGTGCGACTGCGCATCCCGAACAAGCTTTTCGACTTCCTCCTTGCTTAAACCACTGGAAGCCGTGATTTTGATGGATTGCTCTTTCTGCGTCGCCAAATCCTTGGCCGACACGTGTACGATCCCATTGGCGTCGATATCGAAGGTGACTTCGATTTGAGGCATGCCCCGAGGCGCCGGTGGAATGCCGACTAAATCGAACTGTCCGAGCAGTTTGTTGTCATTGGCCATTTCCCGTTCACCCTGAAAGACTCGGATTGTGACGGCCGTTTGGTTATCTGCTGCCGTTGAAAACACCTGACTCTTCTTGGTTGGAACCGTCGTATTCCGCTCGATGAGCTTGGTGAACACACCACCCAATGTTTCGATACCCAAGGACAATGGCGTGACATCAAGGAGGAGCACGTCCTTCACTTCGCCTTTGAGCACTCCGCCTTGGATGCCGGCGCCAATGGCGACGACTTCATCGGGGTTGACGCCACGATGCGGTTCTTTCCCGAAGAATTCCTTGACGACTTGGATGACCTTCGGCATGCGGGTCATCCCACCGACCAACACAATTTCTTGAATGTCTTTCGCCGAGACATCAGCATCGGCAAGGGCCTTGCGACATGGCTCGATGGTACGCTGGATCAGGTCGTCTACAAGCTGCTCAAGCTTGGCCCGAGTCAGCTTAATGACCATATGTTTGGGGCCGCTGGCGTCAGCGGTGATGAACGGTAGATTGATCTCCGTCTCCTGAGACGAGGAGAGTTCGATCTTGGCACGCTCAGCTGATTCTTTAAGTCGTTGGAGGGCCATCCGATCTTTCCGTAGATCGATGCCTTGGTCTTTCTTGAATTCATCGACCAGCCAATCCATCACACGCAAATCGAAATCATCTCCTCCGAGGTACGTATCACCGTTGGTCGACTTCACCTCAAAGACGCCTTCGCCGATCTCCAGGACGGAGATATCGAACGTGCCGCCGCCCAAGTCGTATACCGCGATCCGCTCATCCTTTTTCTTGTCTAGGCCGTAGGCGAGGGAGGCCGCGGTCGGTTCGTTGATGATACGGAGCACGTTCAGACCGGCGATCTGTCCGGCATCTTTTGTCGCCTGACGCTGGCTGTCGTCGAAATAAGCGGGGACCGTGACAACGGCCTCTGTGACCTTCTCACCAAGATAGTCTTCTGCTGTCTGTCGCATCTTCTGGAGGATCATGGCCGAGATCTCAGGCGGACTATAGCTTTTCCCGCGCAACTCAACGTGCGCATCGCCGTTGTCGGCTTCAACCACTTTGTAGGGAAGACGTTTCAGGGCTTCTTGCACTTCACGGCTTTTGAACTTGCGTCCCATCAATCGCTTGACCGAGAAAATCGTGTTTTCGGGGTTGGTGATCGCTTGCCGCTTGGCTATTTGACCGACTAATCGTTCACTTTTATCAGTAATTGCAACGACGGAAGGAGTAGTTCGGCTCCCTTCGGCATTGGCGATCACAACGGGGTCTCCGCCGCTCATGATCGCCACGCAAGAATTGGTGGTCCCAAGATCGATACCGATGACTTTACCCATTGGTGAACTCCTTCCTTCTCCAGAACGACGACGGTCTACGCTCAGTTCGTCGTTGCATCATGTTCGTTGGCTTGAGCCGGGCCCGACGATACACTGACCATTGCAGCCCGTAAAATTCTGTCATGCAGGCGGTAGCCTTTTTGAAACTCGTCCAAGACCTTATTGGCCGGTACGTCGTCGGAAGGTCCGTACGAAACGGCTTGATGGGCGCTTGGATCAAAATCCTGACCGGCGCTGTCGATCGCCTGCACGCCAAACTTCGCGAGGACGCCAGACAGTTGCTTGAGCGTGAGCTCCACGCCCTGAACCAACGCCGAATCACCGCCTCCGTTGGTTCGAGCCGCTTTGATCGCCCGCTCCATGTTATCGACAACGGGCAAAAGCTCTTTGAGAAGCTGTTCGTTTCCAAATCGAATCTGATCGCGTTGATCGCGTTGACTTAGCCGTTTGTAGTTATCAAATTCCGCAGCCAACCGGAGGTATTTGTTGTTGAGCGATTGATACTCATCAGCCTTGACGGCAGGCTCCTCCTCAGGAGACGCGTAAGACGAGTTTCCTGTCTCATTGTTTGAGGAACAGTCTTTCAAGTTATCGATTGTATTGGAGTTTTTGTTTTCTTCGTCTTGTGGTTCAGTCATCCTAATACCTATTCAGGGGCTGAGATATCCATGACAGAGGCGAAGTCAACCTACGAGGGGAAAATAAAATGCATCAAAGGACAAAAAATTACACCAACGGACGGACGTCCGTGCCGCGGGCGCGGCGATGGAGAAGTTCGAGCCCTTCCAAGGTCAAAAATGGTTCGATGTGTTGAATCGATCGCGCCTCAGGCGCAATCACTGAAGCCAGCCCCCCCGTGGCGATCACATAGGAACGGCGTCCCATTTCCAATTCCATGCGTTGGATGAGGGCATCGACGAGACCCGCATAGCCAAACACAAGCCCCGCCTGAATACTGCTGGCTGTATCGATTCCGATGACGGTCTTGGGTCGGCTGAGTTCAACCTTGCTTAATTTTGCAGCACGGGTGAATAATGCGTCTGCCGAAATCCCCAAACCTGGAGCGATGACGCCCCCCAGATACTCACCGGCATGGGTCACTGCGCAAAACGTGGTTGCGGTCCCAAAATCAACGATGATGAGATCGCGCCGAAATTTGTGGTAGGCCGCCGCGGCGTTCACGATACGATCGCTCCCGATCTCCCTGGGATTCAGGTAATTGAGTGTCAGGCCGGTATCCGATTCGGATGAGACGATGATTGGGGTACGATGAAAGGACCGCTCGATCATCGATTCGAACGTTTCTGTGAGGGCTGGAACGACGCTTGATATAATCGCGCCCGTAATCCGTTCGGGGACATGGCCGTCTCTGGCCATGATACTGAGACAAAGCACTCCATACTCATCGGCTGTGGTCTTTGGGTCGCTGGCCAGGCGCCAATGTGTGAGAAGACGGGCCTCATCAAAAATTCCAGCAACAATATTGGTGTTCCCGATATCGACCGCAAGCAACATAGCGGCATTGTACTCGGGGTAGGGCTGTTTCGCTACTCCCGGAGATGAATCACGTCAGCGGCACGAACATCGAGTAAGGGCATCTGGTGTGAGGAGGATCGGACTGGCTGGGTTCGTATCTGTAGTGCCCCATCGGCCGAGAGGCCTTCCGCAATCCCGGTAACCTGGTCATGACTCGTGAACTGGACTCGAACCTGACGGCCGAGTGTGGCACAACGAGCTATGTACGCTTGTCGCAATCGAGGCGATCCATGAGATTGCAGTTCGATCAGACAATGTTCAAGTTCCAGCAATAGTTGTGCGAGCAGGCGATTGCGGTCAATCGGTTGCTGGGACGTTTCGGCCAATGATGCCGCGAGTGGAAGGAGGACCTCCGGAAAATCCTCCCGCGCAACATTCACGTTGAGCCCAATGCCAATGATGATGGCTGGGTCAGCCGGCGTCTGGAACAGACTTTCACAGAGAATCCCGCCGACTTTTCGCTGGAGCAAAAGGAGATCATTGGGCCACTTGAGTGCCAGCGAGACCGAGGTGACTTGTTGAACGGCTTCAACGGTGGCCAGTGCGCTGACGAGGGGGGTCCAGGATAGCCACTGCGCAAGGGATGTTTTGAGTCCCATTCCGCGGATAATGACGGAGCAATAGAGATTCAGACCAGGCGGCGAAAACCAAGGTCGCCCATGGCGGCCGTACCCACCGGATTGGTGTTCGGCAAGCACCACCGTGCCGTGAGCAGCTCCGTTTTGTGCCAGCCTGAAGGCTTCCCTGTTCGTCGAGGGGAGATCGCGGTAGAGGTAGAGGGGGTGACCAAGTGACGCGGTTGCAAGAGTGGTGCGAATCTCATCGACGTTGAGAGGAAGAGAGGAAGCCATCGGTTAGAAGGGTCGACCGCGCGAGCGCTGAGCAAGAGAAAGAATCAGACTGACGGCCGCCGCTGGAGCCGAATGGGTGAGGGCTCCGATTGAAATGCGATCGGCACCGGCTGCAGCCATGGCTCTGACGTTCTTGAGCGTAATCCCCCCCGACACCTCGACCTGTGCCCTGTTCTTGATGATGCCGACGGCACGTTTGACCATGTTCGGCGTCATATTGTCTAAGAGGACAACATCTGGTTTTCCTGCTAGAGCCTGATGGATCTCGGCGAGCGACTCCACCTCCACAATGATCGGAAGGTGAGTGAGTCGATTTCTGCGTGCTAATCGACAAGCGTGTTCAACCGGACGTCGCGTTTTCTTGAGAAGAGCGAGGTGGTTGTCCTTGATGAGGATGCCGTCGCTCAGTGATCGGCGGTGATTAGTCCCTCCACCGAGTGCGACGGCCCATTTCTGAAGTGCACGCCAACCAGGGAGGGTTTTTCTGGTATCGAGAATGGTGACGGGATAGCCACGAACGGCCCGACAGAAATGGTCGGTCAGTGTGGCGATCCCAGACAGGTGTTGAAGAAAGTTCAATGCAACCCGCTCTGCTCGGAGAATCGACCGGCCATCACCCTCGATCTGTAAGAGGGTCTGTCCATCTTTGGCCCGGTCGCCGTCCCTCGTACACACCGACAATTGAAGAGAAGGATCGACGAGCAGAAACGTCTGAACCGCCGCCGCCATTCCTGCCACGATCAACGGTTGCTGTGCAACGATGGTAGCCTGGGCAGAGACTGAAGACGAAAAGAGGGCGGCTGTTGTGGCATCTCCTTGTGCCACGTCTTCTTCAAGCCCCAGGCGTACGGCTCGACGGACTTCTGCTGCTGGAAGCTTCACGATTGATTGAGTCCGAGCATGGATCGCAATTGCCGCTCACTGCTGACCAACATACCGGTATCTTGCGCGAGCGAACGAAGGCGGTCTTGGTGGTCGGTAATGACCTCAGGAGGAGCTTTGGAGACGAAGTCAGGATTGTTCAGCTTACCGCTGAGGCGCTGTGTTTCTCGCTCGACTTCCGAGATTTGCTTGTCCAAACGATCGAGCGCTTTTTGAAGGTCTACCTCACCGGACACCTCGATTCCGAGGGAGAGGCCGTCGGTGACCAATGTGAGGAGTTGGTGTGATGGCCAGCTTGAATGGGCGATATTCTTACACGTCCCTCGGCTCAGATGAGCGGTATGGGGCATGACCAGGTTGAGAAGATTCTGTTTTGTCTCCTCTTCATGCGACAGGTAGCACGTGATCTGTTGGCCAGGCGGATAATTGAGGAGTACCCGACCAGTCCGAGCCAAGTTGACTGTTTGCTCCATGAGAGCAAACAGTTGCTCGGCTTCGGATGAATCCCAGGATGGTTCTTCCATGGGGTAGGATTGGATCACGATACTGTGGCCTTGATGCGGAAACGTCTGCCAGAGCTCTTCCGTGATGAAGGGCATGAACGGATGCAGCAGGCGCATCGTCGTTTCCATGGTTTCTATCAGCGTGGTTCTTGTTGCTGGTCCATCCGGGTGATCAGCAGCCTGAAGGACCGGCTTGATGAGCTCCAGATACCAATCGCAGAACTCGTGCCAGATGAAATGATAGAGGGCGTTTGAGGCTCGATCAAAGCGGTATCCCTCTAATTCCGCCGTCACCACCCTGATGGTATGGTTCAGTCGACTGAGAATCCAACGATCCGGGATTGTTCGCTGAGAGATGGGGAGGGGCGATCGCGGGCCGTCGAGGTACATGTGAGCAAATCGAGCCGCGTTCCATATCTTATTGGCGAAGTTTCGGTACCCTTCGATCCGTTCTTCCGCCAGCTTCACATCTCGACCAGGTGAGGCCATCGAGGCAAGTGTGAAACGGAGCGCATCGGTCCCAAACTCATTCATGACATGGAGTGGGTCGATGACGTTCCCTTTTGACTTGCTCATTTTCTTGCCTTCAGCGTCACGGACCAAGGCGTGAATGTAGACATCGTGGAAAGGCACATCGCCCATGAATTTCAAGCCCATCATAATCATCCGGGCGACCCAGAAGAACAAAATGTCGAGTCCGGTCACCAGCACGGAGGTTGGGTAATAGGTCTTAAGTTCCTGTGTCTGTTCCGGCCACCCTAATGTGGAGAATGGCCAGAGTGCAGATGAAAACCAGGTATCGAGGACATCGGGGTCGCGATAGAGTTCGTTCTTGCCACACGAGGGGCATCCCACGGGAATAGTTTTTGACACGATCGGGGAGGCGCCTTGCAAGATCGTGATCCGATCATCAGTGCGGACGATATGTTCAGCATTGCACCCAAGGCAGTACCACGCAGGAATCTGATGTCCCCACCAGATCTGGCGGGAAATACACCAGTCTTTGATGTCTCGCATCCAGCCCAAGTAATTATTTGTCCAGCCTTCGGGAATGATTCGAATGCGCCCGTCCTCAACTGCTTTGATTGCAGGCTCTGCGAGCGGCTTGATGTTCACGAACCATTGCGGAGAGAGATAGGGTTCGACCACCGTCTTGCAGCGGTAACATTTTCCTACCGCCATTTTATGATCTTCGACCTGCTCAAGGAGGCCGCGTTCCTTGAGGAGCTCTTCCACCTTTGGTCTGGCCTTCGATACGGGGAGCTGCTGGAGTAGCTCGATGACGGGTTGATCCACCGCTGCCTGCCTCATCTTCGTTGCGTCGAGCACAGCGTGATGGTCAAGGATTGCGAGCCGTGGTAGCCCATGCCGCTCGCCCGCTTCGTAGTCATTGAAATCATGGGCTGGAGTGATCTTGACCGCGCCGGTACCAAACTCGCGATCCACGAGAATCCCATCGCCCACGATCGGGATTGTGCGGTTGGTCAACGGAAGGCGTACACGCTTGCCGATGAGATGCTTGAAGCGATCGTCCTCAGGATGGACGGCCACGGCCGTATCACCCAGTAATGTTTCAGGCCTCGTCGTAGCGACGGTGAGTTGCGTTGACGGATCGTCTGCCAGTGGGTACTGGATTGAGTAGAGCTTGCCTTTGGCATCCTCATGTTCCACCTCGATATCAGATAAGGCCGTCAGACAGCGTGGGCACCAATTGATGAGTCGTTCACCCCTGTAGATCAATCCATCCTGGTAGAGACGAACGAATACTTCCAGCACGGCGCTTGATAACCCCTCGTCCATCGTGAAGCGGAGACGCTCCCAGTCGCAGGACTCGCCCAGCTGTTTCTGTTGATTGACGATCGTGTTGCCCGACGTCGCCTTCCACTGCCACACCCGTTCAATAAACCGCTCGCGCCCGAGTGACTCGCGCGAAGCGCCTTCGGCCATCACGTGTTTCTCGACGACGTTTTGCGTAGCGATACCGGCGTGATCTGTTCCCGGTAGCCACAGGGTATTTCGACCCTGCATGCGCCGCCACCGGATTAGGATGTCTTGTAGAGAATGGTTCAGAGCGTGTCCGACATGGAGAGAGCCTGTTACATTGGGTGGAGGAATCACAATGCAGTAGGGTTGGCCCGGGCGTTCCGGTGACGTCTGAAAGTATCCACGCGCGATCCATTCTTGTGACCATCGCGCTTCGACAGTGGTGGGGTCGTAGGTCTTGTCTAGTTGAAAAGGCATCATCCTCCGCCGTTTAAGAAAACGGTCGGCATCTTACCATGTCTGTGTCGATCAGAAAATGGTAGGAGTCCCAGCTTGTGACCTGAAGGAGCATATGCTATACAAACGCCCGAACTTCGGATCACCAGTCACATTACTGCAGGGAGGATCATGCCACGAGGTCGAGAGAAAGATAGAAAAACGAGGAAGAAACATCGGAAGAATGTGAAAAGGGTGAAAGCGCTCGCCAAGGCTCGAAGAGGGAAGCGAGGAAAGAAAAGTTAGGCCGCAGAGGGGTGTGATGCTTCTTCGGTCTCGATCAGGCGTTTGAGTTCAGCCTTGATCTGTCGCTCCGCGACATCGGGCACAATCCGCAGCACAGCCTGTTCAACACGGTCATTGGCAGTTGCCCGTATCAGCTCCTCCGCCAGTGTGGGCAATTGTGTTGAAACTGTCTGCTGAACCTCCTCTTTGACTACCTGATCAATTGTTCCCACCTGTTCTCTGACGACTGCCGGTAAGGATTGCCGGATTCCAGATTCGACCTGTTCCCGTACAAGGCGGTCAACGCTCTCTGCGATCAATGGTTTGGCGAGATCAGCCACTGTCTGCTGGATAAGCGGTTGGCAATTAGCGAGCTCTTGCTTGATGAGAGAGGGTAAGGTCTGAGTGATCAACGGTTGAATAATCGACGTGAGATACTCCTGCGAGAGGATATTCCCGAGTTGCTCCTGCATTTCCTTTGTGACGATCGGCCGCACATGCGTGCCAAGTTTTATGTCGATCATTTGCGGGAGCAGGTCGGCGAGACGCTGCTCACTCCGTTTAGTCATAGACTGCAGAAGCTGATCGAACAGACCCTTCATTGAATCGTCCGGCCTTGCGGGGGACACAGGTTGGATCATCGCTGTGGGGCTCTGTTGAGTGTGCATCTCTTGAGGGCCCTGGCTGGGGAGGATAGGATCGTTCGACTCTTCAGAATCACTATCCGTCGAGGTGGATGTCGGAGGCCAGGCACGCCGCTTGAGACCCTTCTCACTCGAGGCTCCAGCCGGACTCTTCTGAAGAGACTTGAGTACCTCCAACAGATCTTCTGGCTGAAAGGGTTTTTTCAAAAAGGCCCTCACGCCGAGAGTACGCAGATGGTTTTCGTCGGGATGATCAGCCGGATTGATCAGCGAAATAAGGAGCGTTTCAGACAGGTTGTCGAGCTTGTTGATCTCTTTGCAGAACCCTGAAAACGTCATATTGTCGAGATGATAGTCTGCCACGATGAGTGTGGGCGCATGCTGGCGAGCGGCCTCGATAGCGGCTGGCCCATCCTGGAATCCAACGACCTCGAATCCTTCTGGAGAAGAAATCTGTTCCACCATCCGTCTGACGGCTGGGCTACTATCTACAACAAAGATCGGTGATGGCATGAAATCTCCGTATTTTTTTGTTTCCTCGAAGCTAGCAAGGGGGGTATTCTTTGTCAAGAAAACCATCGATAGGTGATTGTTATCATGACGTATTTGTATGCAAGGGTGGCCACTTCCAGAGGCCATAATTAGCGAGCATGACGAATTCTATACGAGCCGTTTTTTTTGACGCTGCCGACACTCTGTTTCATGTGCAGGGCTCAGTGGCAGAGCTGTATCTTCACCATGCCGTACAATTTGGGTTTCACCACAAGCCAGACTCGGTCACCGAGATCGCCCAGGCCTTCCGCCGTGCGTTCCGCGAAGCGCCGCCTCCTGTGTTTGCCGTGACCGAACCGGCGCAGATCAAACAGAGCGAACGACTCTGGTGGTTCGATATCGTGCACAACGTCTTTTATCGGGTGGGAATGTTCGAACGGTTCGACGATTTCTTCGATCAGGTCTTTCGCGCGTTCGAGGATCATCGCGCCTGGTGCCTGTTTCCAGAAACGGTTTCCACGTTGGCTCAGCTCAAGGCACAGGGGCTCGAGCTTGGCATCATCTCAAATTTTGACTCCCGTTTATTCACAGTGATGCGGGGGTTGGGTATTGCGGACAGCTTCGACACCGTGACGATCTCCAGTTTGGCGCATGCCGCGAAACCGGCTCCGCAGATTTTTCGCATCGCGTTGGAAAAACATGCCATCGATCCGGAAGAGGCATTACATGTCGGAGATAGTATGCGAGACGATATCGAAGGCGCTACAAAAGCCGGCTTACGCGCGGTCTTTCTTGATCGTTCGTCCCTCAACGTCCACCCTCTTCCGGCTGGTGTCGTCAGAATTGCTTCACTGGCGGAGATTCCTGACCTTGTCGCTCAAGGAGTGTGAGGATCGGGTGCGTGGAAACTGCTACCTAGAATTAGGCGTTGGATATGCGTTCAGGGATGTTTTGGAGCGAACTTGGGATCGCGCGGTCCATAGTCTTCCGGAGTTGCGACTTGTTCGTTGATCCATTCGATAACTGCTACATGGCCAAGGCTCTCCGGATCTCCAGGGAGATAGTCCGAGACGACTGCCAGTACGCGAAATCCTTCTTTGAGTTGGAAGGGGAGTGTCATTCCCTTGATCTGACCTTGGATCACTTTGATCACATACTCTTCTGGGCTCATGCTATGGGCATGCCGGTAATATCCACGCAGTCTCGCTCCTGCCCGCAATCGAGGTAATTTCAACCGTTCAACGAGTCGGCGTCTGGCTGTATAAATGGCCGACCCGATTCCTCTCCGCTGAAGACCGGGAGACACCATGACTTCGGCGCCGTACAGGGTGCGGCCCCGTGCTGGGTCGTGGTTGGTAAACATGCCGCGGTCGGTAAAATCCTGCCAGGAGCCATGCAGCTCATAATCGTCCCATCGGATGATCAGGCTTGCTGCCATTCCGACAAGGGTTCCCGTGGTCGAGTCAATGGCCACCAACTGCCCCTCAGGAAAGATGTCCAGGTGAGAGGTCAATTGGCGTTCGGTCCAGTGTGGAGGGAATGAGTAGACGGCTTTCGAGAGCTCTATGATCTTCCCAAAGTCACTTGGCTGCGTATTGCGAATAATGATGCCCGCGATCTGTTCTTTCATAGTGAAACGAGTTCAGTGTTCTTGACAATTTGCGCAGTCTGATGACTGTCGAGCAGCGGTAAGACCGTGCCATGTGATCGCCCTTGGAGAATCGTCGTGAGATTCACGTCGCCGATGACCATGCTTTCTTGGTTGGGAATGCCCTCGGCGAGTATCCCGTCGCGGGAAAAAGAAAAGTCGCTGGGCGTCAAGATAGAAGCCTGCCCATAGTTGAGGCTCACAGCCGGAACCATAGGCAATGAGCCGACCGTCGAGGACTGAACCACGTACATCTGATTTTCGACAGCACGGGCTTGGGCGCAATAGCGGACTCGAAGGAACCCTTGCCGGTCGTCGGTACAGCTCGGGACGATCAGAATGTGAGCGCCCTCCCGGCCAGCCGCACGCGCGATTTCTGGAAACTCGACGTCGTAGCAAATTGTGATGGCTACACGACCGAAGTTTGTCTCAAACACAATGAATTTTTCCCGCGGGAGCACCTTCCATTCTTCCTTCTCAAAACGGGTCATATGGAGCTTGCCCTGGATGCCGAGCGTACCTGTTGGCGAGAAGAAACTACATTCGTTGTAGATACGCTCAGGGCCGTCCCCTACCACAGGAATCGTTCCGGCGACGATGTACAGGCCATGTTGCCTGGCTAGGTCGCCCATCAATGTTCTGAAACGGTCAGCCTGCAGGGCAAGATCACGGATCTGTTCTTGAATCGGACGTTTGACATTGCCTAACGTCAGAAGTTGAACCGTGAAGTATTCTGGAAATACGAGTAGCTGAGCCTTGTAGTCAGCGGCCGTTTCAACTAAGGCCTGGACCTGATCACGGAATTGGTCAAACGTCTGAACCGGCCTGATGAAATACTGGAGTGAAGCGATGCGAAGACGTTCCATGGTTGATGATGACTCCTGGTTGTTCTATAGCAGGGGCAGGGCAGCTAAGCAAGAATGCTCGACTAATAATTCGACCTTTGGAGTCAGAGTAATAATGGAACGATCTCTTTCGCTCGCGCTTGAACCGAGAGATCGACTCCGGACGAGTAAGGAGTGGGATCGAGGTTAATTTCAGCGACGAACGCCCCGTGAGTCTTTGCAGAGGGCATCAGCATGGCTGCCGGATACACTAAACCCGATGTGCCGATAATGAGCAGGAGCTCGCAGGACTCGACAGCCTGAAAGCTTTTGGAGAGAGTGTCTTGATCAAGCGCCTCGCCGAACCAGACAATATGCGGCCGCAGCAGACCCGAGCACGTTTGGCAGTAGGGGAGGAGCGAAAGTGGAACTTCGTGGTTGTCAGTAATGCTTTGGCACGATGTGCATCGGACCTTCCAAATGTCACCATGCAATTCGTAGATACTCTGAGACCCAGCCGCACGGTGGAGGCCGTCTACGTTTTGAGTGATGAGCTGAAATCGTTCTGCGCGGGATTCTAATTGTGCTAACGCATAATGCGCGTCGTTTGGTTTCTTTGTTGAAAGAACTTCTCGCCGCCAATTGTACCACTCCCAGACTAGCCGAGGATCACGTTCGAACGCTTCTGGAGTTGCAAGGTCTTCCGCTCGGAAATTGCGCCACAACCCATCCTCGCCACGGAAGGTTGGTACACCACTGTCTGCTGAAATGCCGGCTCCGGTCAGGACGACGATGTCCTTGGCAGAAGCCATCCGTTCCCTTAGTCGAGATAGGTCTGATCCTGGCGCCATAGAGGATGTCCGAAAGAGGAGTGGCTGCGTCTTGCTGACGGTGCATGCTATAGTACCGATTCTTTCGGTGCAACGGAACGGGGAAAGTTTATGAAGCAGATTCTGATGGTGGGTGCTGGGTCGGTTGGCGGGTTCTTCGGAGCCCACTTGGCCAAAGAGAATTCAAGTGTTTCGTTTCTGCTGAGGGCCAGAACGTGTGATGCCGTCAGACGGAACGGCCTGACCATTCGAAGCGCCGGTGGGTCGTTCACAGTCCGACCGCCGGTTGCATCGGATGCACGGGAGCTTCCCAAACCAGACCTCATTGTGCTTGGTGTCAAAGCCTACGACCTCGATCAGGTGATGGACCAACTCGAGCCGGTACTCACGGACAACACCGTGATTCTGACGTTGCAGAACGGCATCGATACTGAAGACCGAATTCTAGCCCGACTGCAACGCGATTGTGTGGTTGGGGGAGTGGCCTACATCTATTCGAAGATTGCTGAGCCGGGAGTCATCGACCACTACAAAAAGGGGGCGATCGCCATCGGTGAATTAATGGGGATGGAGAGCGAGCGAGTGCTCAAGATTCGCGAGATCTTTAGTTCCGCCGGTATTCCGTGCCAGTTATCGAAGGATATTCGCCGAGCCAAATGGGAAAAAATGTGCTGGAACTGCGTCTTTAATCCGATCACGGTCCTCATCGACGATCGTGTCGCCAAGGCCCTCGATCATGCGGAGATGATGAGTATGATCCGACAGATTGTCGGTGAAGTCGCCGCCGTCGCGGCAACGCTCAAGGTGCCGTTACCAGCGGATATGGCGGACCGCGTTGTGAAGGCGTCTCAGGAGATTCGGGATATTCATACCTCCATGTATGACGATTGGAAGGCAGGCCGGCCGACGGAAATCGAGTATCTCAACGGCTTCGTTGTCGAGCAGGGGCGGAAGCTGGGCATTCCAACACCGGTGAACGAAGCACTCACCGTGATGATCAAGACGATCACGGAGAAGGAGCGAGTCGGTCCTGGCACAATCCTGATCGAAGGCGCGGTCGTGCAACCGGTTTCATTCGATCGTGCGGCAATTGCAACCTTATCGGAAGAGCATCAGGTCGATGTGTCAACGGTCATGCCTGGCATGCTGGGACGGGGGATTCGGTTGAAAGGCTTGCTGGATGTCCCGGCATTGTCAATTGAAGCAGACCATATTGCCGTCCATTCCTCGGATGGAAAGTATTCTGCCTGTCTCACGCTTCAACAAGCGAAGGAGTACGGTGTGCTGGTCTATGAACTGGATGGAGCCGCCTTGCCGGGCACAAAGGGTGGCCCGTTCCGTCTAGTGACACCGGGTCTCGGGGATCTTTGCGCCAATGTGAAGAATGTGGGACGGATCGAAGTCACGAGAGGCCCTGGTCGAGATACGAGACAGACGACCTGTCCACCAGGACCCTCGTAGAGGTGAAGGGATGCAGGCGACTGATTGTATTGAGCCATGAAAAAGATTGGCATCTTCATTGTGGGATCCATGCTGATATTGATGGGCGCCGTGTGGCTTGTGGACTCGGCCCAGACCGTTGAGTCCTATTATGAGACCTACCAGAAATTAAGAGAGACTGAGCACATGAGTCGCGGATGGGTCTCACGCATCATCCCAGCATCTTCCTATGCGATCCATACCGTCCATCAGCTCAATGGAGAATTGGTATCGGTACGATTTAGATATGAGCCGGGAGATGCAAAAGAGGATGAACCCAGTTGCACGGTTCTTGAAGGTGATGATCCTCAGCTCGCGCAATACCGATGCCAACCGTCCGGTCATTCGGTCGTCGTTCGGTTAGGACCCAACGGTGAAGGTCAGATCATCAGTAACCACTAGGTACCAAAGATCCAAACTCAGGAGGATACATTGAGTGATCTCTCGTTTCACTACTCTACCCTGATTAAGCGAGTGGTTGTGGGTGTCATTTTGGGTACGCTTGCCGGAGTGGTCCAGGTTTGGTTTATGGACCGTGAGCTCATGTACCTCTGGGCGTCGGCAGTAGCCGGCGCAGTGTATATGGCAGCCTGGGTACTGTTCACCGACTGGCTTCGACTAGCAGGTGGAAGGATTGTGCTGGGTGCGGTCGCGGGACTGCTGGCTGCCGTCGTCTGGTGGGCGATGGCGATTCATGCGGAAGATATGTTTATCCAGTCGGCTGTCGCCGGCCTGTGTTTCGGTGCTGCTTATGCCTGGTCCGACCAACGAATGACCTGAACTTCTTTGGCCTTCCTCCTATACATCCGCAGTCTCATACGGGCTTCGCAACCGTCCGATCAGTTACAATAGAATCACGTCTATTATGCATGTGGCCAATGGCATATCCGCAGACTCGTTCCTTGCCGACATCAAGGCAGGTCTCGTTGTCTTCGTTGTGGCGTTGCCCCTCTGTCTCGGGATTGCGCTGGCATCTGATGCGCCGCTGATGTCGGGACTCATAGCAGGAATTGTCGGCGGCATCATCGTGGGGCTGTTTAGCGGTTCGCACACCAGTGTGAGTGGTCCGGCTGCCGGGTTGTCGGCCGTCGTCGCGGCAGAAATCTACTCGCTCGGCTCATTTTCAGCCTTTCTCATGGCAGTAGTTCTCGCTGGTATCATCCAAATCGGTTTGGGTTTGTCCAGAGGAGGGTTCATTGCTGCCTTTTTCCCATCGAGTGTCATCAAAGGGTTGTTGGCTGCGATCGGTATTATTCTGATCTTGAAACAGATTCCGCATCTGCTTGGCCATGATCCTGATCCGGAAGGAGATATGGCCTTTTTCCAACCGGACTTTGAAACGACGTTTTCTGAACTCCTCAGCATCTTTGGTGATTTTCACTTGGGAGCTTCCTTGATTGGATTCTTATCCCTCGTGCTGCTCGTCCTCTGGGGTGCATGGAAACCTTTGAAAGACTCCGTCCTGCCGGCTCCGCTTGTTGTGGTGCTCGTCGGTGTTGGTCTGGGCCTGTGGTTTGAGCAATTGGGGGAACCTTGGCGGATTGGTGTAAACCATCTTGTCCAGGTCCCGATAGCCGACGGAATGGGAGCATTCATCGGGTTGCTGGAGTTACCCGACTACACCCAATGGACTAATCCGGCTGTCTACATCGCCGGACTCACGATTGCTATTGTCGCCTCTTTAGAAACACTGCTGAATCTGCAAGCGGTTGATCGACTCGATCCCCAGCAGCGGACTTCGCCGCCGAGCCAGGAACTCGTGGCGCAGGGCATCGGGAATGTGACCTGTGGATTGATCGGAGGGCTGCCGGTCACTTCGGTGATCATCCGAAGCTCTGTCAATGTCACTAGCGGTGGAAAAACAAAACTGGCGACGCTGGTGCATGGTGCCTTGCTTCTGATCAGTGTTCCGCTTATCCCGATGTATCTGAACCTGATTCCGTTGTCCTGCCTCGCAGCGATCTTGTTGATGACCGGCGTCAAGTTGGCCAGTCCAGCTCTCGTAAAGCAGATGTGGAGCGAGGGTCGTTATCAATTTATTCCGTTTGCGGCTACCGTGGCAGCCATCGTGTTCACGGATTTGTTGATCGGTATCGTGAGCGGTCTTGCCGTCGCAATCGGATTTATCCTCAACAGCAATATGCGTCGTCCAGTGTATCGCACTGTCGAACAACATCTTGGCAGCGATGTGGTGCGAATCCAACTCGCCAACCAGGTCAGTTTCTTGAACCGGGCCACACTTTTTCAAGCCCTGAACGATGTGCCTCGCAAGGGGCATGTTCTGCTCGATGCAGAGAGTACGGATTACATAGACCCTGACGTGCTTGACCTTATTCGGGACTTTAAGGAACAGACGGGACCAGCTCATGATGTGACGGTGAGTCTGGTAGGCTTTCGCGCTGAGTACGGTTTCCGTGACCAAATTCAATATACGGATCACTCGACCCGCGAGCTTCAACAAGCCATGACCCCGCAGCAAGTCTTACAAATTCTGAAGGACGGCCATGAACGAGTTCGCAAGGGGCGTCACCTCACGAGAGACTTCAACCGACAGGTCCGCGCGACAGCGGGAGGACAACATCCCCTAGCCGTAGCGCTCAGTTGCATTGATTCGCGCACGCCAGTGGAGTTGATGTTCGATCTTGGCTTAGGAGATGTTTTTAGCATTCGTATGGCTGGGAACGTCACGAGCCCAAAGGTGTTGGCTGGGGCAGAATACGGGTGTGCCGTCGCGGGGGCGAAACTTATTGTCGTGATTGGTCATACGCGTTGCGGCGCTGTGTCCGCTTCGATGAAACTTCTGGACTCGCACCAGACGGTTGCTGAGGAGACTGGTTGTCAACATCTCGATTCGATCGTCAGCGAGATCCATCCTTCAGCGTGGGAAGTCATTGCCCGGACAAAGGGTGAGGCCACAACCATGGATCCAGTCGCCCTCGCGGATGCCGTGGCCAGAGAAAATGTGTTACGTGTGGTCAAAGTGATCCGCCAACAGAGTTGGACGCTCGACAATTTGGTCCGGGAAGGGCGAATTGCGATTGTTGGGGCAATGTACGATGTCGTCACCGGCGACATTGAATTTCTCGTACAAGATGGATTGAGTGAGATGGCGCCTGGGACGAGGGCAGGTTAGCGGATTACCTGGATTTGCCGCCAACGTTCGGAGCGGTACCGCCAGAGGAGGAGCGCCATCCGTGCTGTCCAGTCCGCGATCGTTGCGGCCCAGATGAACAAGACCGACTGACCGACCCATAGCGCTGCAACGAGGGCCAGCGGTATCCGAATACCCCACATGCCGATCACCGTGGCGCCCATAATGAAACGTGTGTCCCCTGCGCCGCGCAGGGATCCGGCTAGCACCATCGTAATGGCCAAAGGCACTTGCAAAAGAGCCACAATCTTTAGAAAGAGACTTCCAAGGTCAACGACCGCCTCGTCTGTCGTGAAGGTGCGAAGCAGTTCTTCGGGGAACACGTAAAACATGAGACCCATGCCGGCCATGAGGACAATCGCGATGCGATTCGCCTCCCAGTTCTCGAGCTTTGCCCTGGCATATTTTCCTGCTCCGATGCTTTGCCCCACCATGGTCGCCGCCGCGATCGCCAGCCCATATCCTGGTAGAAACGAGAAGGATTCGATCGAGAGACCGACTTGGTGAGCGGCATAGGCAACGGTGCCATAGAGGAGGACCAGTTTGGTGTAGACAAAGACTCCGGCTTGCTGAACGATCCGTTCTCCAGACACTGAGGCCCCGACCTGCCACATCGACCGAATCAGATCGACACGAAATCCTAGAGACGGTTTCATGATCTGACGACAACGTATCAGCAGATATAAGGCGCCTGTCAGTTCAGCAAGGCCGACGGCGATGGCGGCTCCCATGAGACCGAGGGCCGGAAAGCCCCACTGTCCATAGATGAGCGGATAGGCCAGGCCGACATGCAGAAGGTTTACGCCGATCATGGCATACATCGGAGTGCGCGTATCACCGGTGCCTTGAAGTACCGAGGACAGGACCTGTATCAGCACCGTACAAGGGATGACATAGAAGAGAAAGGTGGAGTAGGGAAGTGCTAACGCAATGACGTCCGGCTCAGCTCCGAGTTGTTCCATCAGGACGCGATTCCCCATGATCCCCAGTGAGGCCAGCACAAGCGAGATTCCGATGGACAGCCACAGAAAATGCCGTGCCGCTTCCCCCGCATCCTGCTGTCGGCGAGCTCCCCACAGTTGCGCGACGATGACGTTGCTGCCGACCGACAGTCCGGACACCACGGTGGTGGCGATAAAAATGAGTAGTTGGCCCAAGCCGACCGCGGCAATCGATGTGGCTCCCAGCCCACCGACTAAGAAAACTGCTACAATGCCTTCCGCCCGCTGAAGAAAGCTGCTGACCGTAATGGGGAATGCCAGCGTCATCACGGACCGTCGGATCTGACTGACTGCGTTCGTCATGGAGGGGTATCCTAGCAGACTTCGCTCGTGTGCCCAGTGAGAAATCAGTGATTGGACAATCGATATCATGATGACGGTCAGTGGCTCTCAGAACGACATATCTCTCGGTTCGACTCCGCCGCGTCTTTCAAAATCGAAGTACCTCTCAGGATTGCAATGTCACAAGCGGCTGTACTTGGAGATTCATCACCCGGCGCTGGCCACGCCGCCCGATGCCTCGACGCGGGCCATTCTAGATATGGGGACCGAGGTAGGTGAATGGGCTCGGCGTCGATTCGACGGTGGTCGACTCGTAGAGGCTGGGTATCGACAAACTGAGTCGGCATTGATTCAGACCGCAGCGCTTATGGCAGACCACACGGTCCCAGCGATTTTTGAAGCAGCCATTCAGGCCGATGGAACGTTGATCCGTGTCGATATCTTGGAGCGACTTTCCAATGGCCAATCAGATCAGTCGACGTGGCGGCTTGTCGAAGTGAAATCCTCCACCAAGGTGAAGGATGTTCACCTCGATGATCTCTCGTTACAACGACATGTGCTTATCCGGGCAGGAATACAGGTGGACGCAAGTGCACTCATGCGGATCAATACCGGGTATATCTATGCTGGAGGAATCGTTGATCTGACTCAGCTCTTTGCGATCGATGACGTGTCGTCTCTCGTTGTGGAACGAGCGAGCAAGGTGAGAGACAAGCTGGCTACGATGAAAACGATGTTGGCTGGCCCAACCATACCCGTCGTGGAGCCGGACGACCATTGCTTGGTGCCCTACGAGTGTCCATTCTGGAGTCACTGTACAAAGGATAAGCCGGCACGATGGATATTCCACCTGCCGGGATCGAAAAAACTTGCCACCGACCTCGTGTCTCAAGGAATTGAGACTATCGACGAGATTCCTCCTCACACACGCCTTTCGATCGTTCAACGAAAAGTAAAAGACAACACTGAATGGATCTCCAAGGATCTTGCAGCAGAGTTGAGGACAGTCGCATTCCCTGTTCATCATCTGGATTTTGAAACGTTTAACCCAGCCATCCCCCGCTATCCCGGAACGCGGCCTTACCAGTCCATCCCGATGCAATGGTCGAATCACATCGAAGAACAAGACGGAAGGGTCCTTCATCATGAATTTCTTCATGGGGAGATGAGTGATCCGCGGCGGCCTCTCGCCGAGGAGCTGTTGAAGTCGCTCGGCGAAGAAGGAAGCATCTGTGTCTATTCACCCTACGAGAAATCGGTGATCGAGCAGTTAGCCAAGGCCTTACCGGAGCTTCGCGTGGAGCTGCGCCGCTTGATCAGGCGGATTTGGGATCTCCATCCGATCGTCAAGGATCACTATTACCACCCGGAGTTCGGTGGATCGTTTTCGCTCAAGGAGGTGCTGCCGGCCGTGGTCCCTGCATTGCGATACGATGACCTCGCGATCAGGGCGGGTGGACAGGCTGCAGCTGAATACTACCGCATGGTGTTTGTTGAAATGGATTGGGTCGAACGGGCGACAATTCGTGAATCACTGCTGAGGTACTGCGAAAGAGATACCTTGGCGATGGTGGAGTTGAGACGGGCGCTCAAAGAAAAGGCTGGGCATCTGTAGGGGCTTTGGGTCGAGCAAGCTTGGGATGGCGGAGAGGGTGGGCATTCGAAGTCGCGTTCGTGGAGCACTCACGCTCCTACTGAGGGGGCCAGCCCCCTCGTACGCTCCCCACGCGGGGGAACGTTTCCCCCGCGGACCCTCTTGTTCGAATCCCACCCCCTCTGTTGTTCCTATGCCGATAGGTCTTGGATGGGTTAGATAAACTGAGCAGACACAGCTGTTGCTATGGCGGAGAGGGTGGGATTCGAACCCACGGTCGAGTTACCCCGACAGCAGTTTTCGAGACTGCCCGATTCGGCCGCTCTCGCACCTCTCCGCTTTGTCGCTGTCTGTTTGGTTGGTTGGCCTATCGTACGTGTGTGAACAAGTGAGGTTGATAACTGTACCGAGCTTACCTTGACCTGTCCTGTTTTGCAATGGCTGGGTTGACCGCTCCCTGGATTTTGATGTGGTCGAAAAACAAGTCTCAACTACCCGGCTGATGGAGGAAAGGACAATTCTGTCAATTCGGCCTGTTCGATCCCTCGTTTGACAAGTGAAGAGATATCCAGCATCCGCTCGACTTTCAGCACGTCGTCGATCCGAGTCTTAGTGCTGGGATGGGGAGGGACAAAGAGTTTGCAGCAGTCCTGGTCTGGCTCGATGGAAATATCGTAGGTGCCGATGTGTTTCGCCTCATCAATGATTTCGCGTTTGTCCATTCCGATGAGCGGCCGGAGAATCGGGAACTCTGCCGCCTCCTCAACGGCGCAGAGGTTCTGAGGAGTTTGTGACGCCACTTGTCCAAGACTATCGCCGGTTATAAGTGCCCAGCAGTGTTCCTGCCTTGCCAATTCTTCGGTAATGCGTACCATCATCCGTCGATAGAGCACCACCCGAAATGGGGCGGGTGCAGTCAGGACAATCTCCCGTTGGATTTCTCCAAAGGGAACGACATAGAGTCTGGACTTGTACTGGTATGCGGTGAGGACGCTCGCGAGCTCCCGGACCTTTTCTTCGGAAGCTCGACTAACCAGAGGGCGGCCAGAAAAATGAATGAAGCTTGCTTGGCATCCACGTTTGATCATGCGATACGCCGCGACGGGTGAGTCGATGCCTCCGGAAAGTAAACAGGCCACGTGGCTGCTGACGCCAACCGGCATGCCGCCAGGCCCCTCATGCTTTTCTGCTGAGCAGAATACTTCCTTTGATAAGAGTTCGACGTACACGGTCAAGTCAGGGGTTTTTAAGCTGACTTTCTTACCGGTTTTGTTGCAAATGGCGGCACCAAGCTCTCGCTCGATGTCCATTGAGGTCAGCACCAGCCTTTTATCTGCTCGTCTTGCAGTAACTCTGAACGTGGAAAATGAGTGCTGCGAGATCTCCTCTATGGCAGCAGTTGTGAGAACGTCAAGGCTTGGATTGGAGAGCTGGAGGGGGATCACTTGGCCGAGCAAAAAGTTCGCAATACCGCAAACACGTCGCAATCGCTCTCGAACGACTTCTAGATCCACTTCCAGAGGGAGTCGAATGCGGATCCGACTGTGAAGGTTCTCGACCTGCCGGACTCCAAGATCTTGGAGCGCCGTTCGAATGTTATGGATCAGACAACGCTCGAAGGATTCACGATTCCGGCCCTTGAGGGCGAGCTCATGATAGTGAACAATGGCGCAACGCATCAGAATCCCGTGAAACGTGAAAAGTGAGAGGTAAACCGTAGGGAAGGAAATCGCGAAAAACTCACAATTTACCACCCAGGTGTCGGATGAGACCGCTCAACATCTTGTCAACCCTCTCAAGCAGCTCATTCAGTGTCACCCACTCGTTCTGATCTATGTATTCCAGTCTTTTGGCGAGTTCAAGTTGTGTATCGAGCTCGCTGAGTGAACCTCTAGCAATATGGAGAAATTGAAGAAACTCCTTCTTGCTATGCCTGGCGGCGCCTTCGGCGATGTTGCTGGGGATGCTGACGGCCGCCCGTCTGATTTGGCTCGATAAGCCGTATTGTTCTTTAATTGGAAAGTGATCGGTGGTCTGATAGGCGAGTTGAGCCAAATCAATAGCTGAAGCCCAAGCATCGAGCTTCTTGTGGGGTTTGTTCATCCGGGTCTACCAGCCATCAACTTTTAACGTTTTACGCCTTACGTTTCACGCACTCTCGAGGAATCGTTCGGCGTCGATGGCGGCCATACAGCCGGTTCCGGCTGCGGTCACGGCTTGGCGATAATGCGCATCTTGTACGTCGCCTGCAGCAAAGACTCCAGGAATGCTTGTCGCCGTACCATGGGTTGTGAAGAGGTAGCCGGTCTCGCTCATCTTCAGTTGTCCTGTAAAGAGTGCCGTATTGGGACGGTGGCCAATGGCGAGAAAAAGGCCGGCACAGGATAGATCCCATATCTTGCCGGTAACAATATTTTTGACTCGAACTCCGGTCACGACATCTTGTCCGAGTACATCTTCGACAACGCTGTTCCAGAGAAACGCAATCTTTTCATTCTTCACCGCTCGATCTTGCATGATTCGAGAAGCTCGCAGTTTGTCCCGACGATGGATGACCGATACCTTGGTGGCAAACTTCGTGAGGAACGTGGCTTCCTCCATCGCACTATCTCCGCCACCGACGACGACGAGTTCTTTGTCCTTGAAGAAAAACCCGTCACATGTGGCACAGCTGGAGACACCGTGGCCCCACAAACGTTTTTCGTTGGGAAGACCGAGCGTAATCGGGGAGGCGCCAGTCGCAATGATGAGTGTCTTGGCTTCCAGGGTTTCTTCATCATCCACGACGATTTTGAATGGGCGAGTCTTTAGATCCACAGCCGTGACATCACCAGTCCTAAACACCGTCCCAAATCGGGCTGCTTGGGCCCGCATTTCTTTCATCAGCTCAGGGCCCATGATGCCCTTGGCGAAGCCAGGATAATTCTCAACTTCGGTCGTCGTCGTCAGTTGGCCACCTGCCTGCCACCCCTCGATAAGAAGTGGAGACAAATTGGCTCGAGCTGTATACACCGCAGCAGTGAGTCCAGCAGGACCTGAACCGATGATCACAACGTTATGCATAACGTGTGACTCTATCACAGGGGACGAAGCGGAGGGTAGAACGATGTTACACAATTGATAGAGATCAATCAGTCCGGCGGCGGTCTTGACCCTTGTGGTCCTTGGCTTGATGCCTCTCTATGCGAGGCGAGCGTGCGTATCAGAGAGACTGGAAAAGCATATACAACTGGCGAAGGGACTTGGCCAGAGTACGAAGCTCCCTCGTGCTCTCAAGCACATAATCTGCCAGGCGACGTTTCTTAGCGAGTGGCATCTGGCTCTTGATCCGACGCAAAGCGTCAGCTCTCGTGAGCCCGTTGCGTTTCTTGAGTCGGGCGATTTGGGTTTCCTGATCAGTTGTGACAACGATAGTCTTATCCACACGTTTGTCGATACCGGCTTCAAAGAGGAGGGGCACGTCATAGACGACGACGGCGTTCGGATTCTTGCGACGGCCCTCTCGTGTAAGACGCTTCTGCTCGCGGGCGACGCGGGGATGGATGATGCGCTCCAGCGCCCGGCGTTTTGTGCGATGGCGGAATACGATGGCACCGAGTGCATGACGGTTGATCGTACGGTCAGGATTCAAAATGGATTTCCCAAAGCGACGAACAATGTCGCGCCATGCCGGTTTGTCTGGTTGAACCACCGTTCGTGCTAATACATCGGCATCGATGACCACGGCTCCACATTGCTCAAACATCTTCGCCACAGTGCTTTTCCCAGTGGCCACACCTCCTGTCAGTCCGATCAGTATCATGCCGCCGAGCTTATCACGTGGCCTACCTTTCGAGGAACCACGATTGACATCGCTGGTTTCTAGCGAGTATGAATTTCTTCATGCGGAAGGTAGTTCTCATCGCGATCGGCATCTGGTTCATGGGGACTGGGTTAGGTATCGCCGAGCCCGAACTAAGGGCGTCCACCGCACGGATGATCACCGTCGCAGCAGACGGTTCGGGGGATTTCTCATCGATTCAAGAAGCCGTCGACAGTGCCGGGAAGGGCGATACGGTGCTGATCAAGGCGGGGTCCTATGCGCAAGACCTCACGATCCATAGTAAGGAGAAGATCAAGATTATCGGTGAAGGAACTGACAAAGTCGTACTAATGGGACGGAGAGAAATGGTCGGCGTGCTGCATGTGGGGAAGTGGCCCTATGGGGCCACGGATATTGAGATCAGCGGGCTCACGATTAACGAACACGGGGGGCACGCGCTCGGAATCTTCAACGGAAACCGCATTACGCTGCGGCAGGTTCATGTGAAGGGAATGGTGTTTGCCCAGCAGGTGCAGGATGTCAGGATTGAAGAGTGTCAGATTGGAGGAAGCGAGACGACGGGCATACATTTCTCTGATTCACAGGCCATCATGGTTGGGAATCTGATCCACGACAACGATCATGGTGTGAATGTCACTGGCAAGTCGTCGGTTCGGCTTGAACACAATATTATCACCAGAAATCTATTCGAGGCGGTGGTGGTCAGTGACCAGGCAAAGGCCGTCCTGATCAATAATACGCTCGTGAAAAACGGTGGAGGAGCGGCCTTCCTTGGCTTGTCGGAAAACGAAGTATCAGGGAATATTTTTAGTTTGAATAAGGTTGGTTTGCTGATTGCGCCATCAAGTCAGACAACGACGTCATATAACGTACTCTTTAATGGAGAGGCTGATTATATGCGAGCCGGACCGCCGAATGTTCAGGCCCCGGAACTCAAGGTGGAGACGGATATAACGAGCGATCCTCACTTCGTGGATTCAGAGCATGATGACTTTCGCCTGAGGTCCGATACGACACTGGTCGATCGGGGTGGGTTTGGCTACCTTGGGGCGCTTCCTCCTGTCCGTCTGCCTGTATCGAAACATCAATAACGTCACAAAAACAAGTAGATAGCGCCTGCTCATGCTAGGGGCAATGCGTATGGTATGCTTTCCAAGCAGACCAAGACCAGCGATCCACTGACCTAAAGTCTTGACGCAAGGGTACCGAGAAGGAATCAACCAGGAGGTCTCCCTTGGCTAGCTTTCGCAGCGACCTTGAGAAACTATCAGGTGAGGGAATTCCTTCCCTCATGGATATGGAGTCCGGTAAGCTCGTCGGAGCGGTCTTGCCCATGTCCGAACAGGCGCAGATCCAGATGCGCAATAGCATCGAAGTGATCGAATACCTCCTCAATCAGGAACGTGTCGTCTGGAGCTGAGCGTTCCAATCGGAACTCCGTTCTTTCCTGTCTCCAGTTACACAAGGAAATCGAGTCCTTCAGTCCTCCCTCTTTAGACTGCTCGAAACAGGTCGACTGGGTTCCTCGATGGTTTCCCAAGCGAGGGGCCTCAGTCTGAAGCCTCATGAGACCGATGAAGGAATGAGCAGAGTTCTCTATCGACTGCGCTCGGCTTGATTCCTGGGGCGAGCAGGTGCATGGTGCGCAGGTTCGGGATAGACGCATTCGGTTGATTAGGATCATATGGGAAAAGTACGTCGGACGGTTGCGCATGCGGCAGGATCTCGAGGGGCTGAGCGACAACGCCTCGACGAGGATGCGGTTCGCAAACAACATTGGAAGCGGTGGGGACCATACCTCAGCGAGCGTGCCTGGGGAACGGTCCGCGAAGACTACAGCCCCCATGGAACCGCTTGGGAATCCTTTCCCCATGACCATGCTCGGTCACGCGCCTATCGGTGGAACGAGGATGGCCTCGCCGGCATCTCTGATCGTCATCAATATGTGTGCTTTGCGATTGCACTTTGGAATGGGCAGGATCCTATTCTGAAGGAACGAATATTTGGGCTGACAGGGAATGAGGGAAATCATGGTGAAGATGCAAAGGAATACTATTTCTATCTAGATTCAACGCCTACCCATTCATATATGAAGTATCTGTACAAGTATCCCCAGAAAGAGTTTCCTTATGCAAAGCTTGTCGAAGAGAGTCGGCAGCGCCAGCGAGGCGATCTGGAGTATGAGCTGATCGATACCGGAGTCTTTGAAGAACATCGGTATTTTGATGTGGTTGTGGAGTATGCAAAGGCGACACCGGAAGAAGTACAGATCCGGATACAGGTGGCCAACCGCGGTCCAGATCCCGCTCTGCTTACATTGCTCCCCACATTGTGGTTCCGGAACACCTGGTCATGGGGACTGGATGCACGGCGACCTAGAATGCGTCAAGGAATACCGATCAATGACTGGAGTGTGATCGAATTAAATCACGAGTACTACGGTGAACGCCGCCTGTTGTTCGAACGGGCTCCCACGTTGCTGTTTACGGAAAATGAGACCAACAGTCGAAGACTCTATGGCGATCAGGAAGGCGCAAGGTATGTGAAAGACAGTTTTCATGATTATGTCATCCACGAACGAACGGATGCGGTTAACCCTGGTAAGTTCGGTTCTAAGGCAGCAGCTCATTACGTATTCGACTTGCCGCCGGGGAAATCCGACGTGGTCCACCTCTGCCTCACCGACGACACACGCTCAAGTTCTTTCTCTGTGACGACGTGCGATCGCCTGTTCACCACACGGATTCAGGAGGCCAATGAGTTTTACGATGAACTGGCGCCATCTGATCTCTCCGAGGATGCGAAGATGGTCCAACGGCAGGCGTTTGCGGGATTGCTGTGGAGTAAACAATTTTATCACTACGACCTCAAGCGGTGGCTGGTTGGAGATCCCGGTATGCCGGACCCTCCTGCCGAACGCCTCCGCGGACGGAATTCAGACTGGACGCATCTGTACAATGCTGATGTCATTTCGATGCCTGACAAGTGGGAGTATCCTTGGTATGCGGCGTGGGATTTAGCCTTTCATTGCATTCCGTTAGCCTTGGTCGATTCGACCTTGGCCAAGGAACACCTGATTCTGATGCTACGGGGGTGGTACATGCACCCCAACGGTCAGATTCCAGCGTATGAATGGGCCTTTGGAGATGTGAATCCGCCGGTCCACGCCTGGGCTGCCTGGCGAGTCTATAAGATTGAAAAAAAGCGGAGAGGAGTCGGCGATCGTGTGTTTCTTGAGCGTGTGTTCCATAAGCTTCTGCTGAACTTTACCTGGTGGGTCAATCGCAAGGACGCCGAAGGTAAGAACATCTTCCAGGGAGGATTCTTAGGGCTCGACAACATTGGCGTGTTCGATCGCAGCGCACCATTACCGACCGGGGGGCATATCGAACAGTCCGATGCAACCAGCTGGATGGGCATGTACTGTCTGAATATGTTGTCGATCGCCCTCGAGTTGGCGCGTGAGAACCGTGCCTACGAGGATGTCGCCAGCAAGTTTTTCGAGCACTTCGTGTATATCTGCAGAGCGATGAACAACATCGGAGGGGAGAAGATCGAATTGTGGAATAGGGAAGACGGGTTTTTCTATGACGTTCTTCACTTGCCGGATGGGCAAACCTTCCCCCTCAAAGTTCGTTCTCTTGTGGGACTCATCCCCCTATTCGCCGTTGAAACACTGGATTCGGAGTTGATCGATAGACTGCCGCGGTTCAAGCATCGAATGCAGTGGTTCATCGAGAACCGGCCTGATTTCAGCGCTCACGTCGAAACGCAGTCCCGTGACGGTGAGGTGCGAAGGTTTTTGTCTCTGGTCAATCAGACGCGACTCAAGTCAGTGCTCCGCTACATGCTGGATGAGGAGGAGTTTCTGTCTCCCTATGGCATCCGCGCCCTGTCTCGCCACCACAAAGACTATCCCTATGTATTGTCTCTCATGGGACATGAATACCGAGTGGACTACGAGCCGGCTGAATCGAAGACAGGGTTGTTCGGTGGGAACTCGAATTGGCGTGGTCCGATCTGGTTTCCGGTCAATTATCTGCTGATCGAATCGCTTCAGAAATTCCACTACTTTCTTGGGGATGCGTACAAGGTCGAGTATCCGGTTCCCAGCGGTCAATTTGTTTCGTTGAACGAGGTGGCCGCTGAGCTCTCACGCCGGCTGACGCATCTCTTCCTCCGAGACTCAAGAGGTCGACGTCCTGTCTTTGGCGGCGCCGAGACGTTTCAGGAAGATCCGTATTGGCGGGACGCGATTCCGTTCTACGAATACTTCCATGGGGACAACGGGGCTGGTCTCGGAGCCAGTCATCAGACAGGCTGGACCGGGCTTGTGGCCAAGTTAATCCAGCAATCCGGCGAATAAGATACAATCCAGATTTCATGTCGTCTCACGCATCCGAGCCCTTGTTCGTTCCGACGCGAAAGCCTGACGAAGGTCTCGCTCAACAAGCAGAGGTGCCTGATTTTGGTGCATCCATGGAAGCAGGGAGCTGATGAGGATAGGACCGCAAGATTGTCAGAATCTGCACCGCGGGCTCAGTCTCGAATGGTTGGAGACAAACGGGCGTGGCGGATTGTTGTCAGGGACTGTAGCGGGCGCCAACACACGTCGGTATCACGCCCTGTTGTTGACTGCGCCACATACCGAGAGCAATCGGTATGTGCTTGTCAATCACATCGAGGAATGGCTCCAGATCGGCGGTGAAGAATATTCCCTCTCCACGAATGTGTACCCGGGAGCCGTTCATCCAGAGGGATATCGTCACTGCAGTTCCTTTTCATCCATACCCTGGCCAACCTGGTTGTTTAGGTATCAGAGCACAATCTGTCGGCGTGAAATTATCCCTATTTATGGCCGAGACCTTGTCATCCTACGATGGACTCTCATGGAAGCACCGATTCAGACTGCCACTCTCAGGGTGCGGCCGATGTTGACGGGTCGTGACTATCACGCGCTCCATCATGAAAACGGACAACTCTCCGACGCCTTCCTCATGCTGTCAGCAGGACAAGTTGTTTGGCACCCCTATGTCGGTCTCCCGCCTGTGTACAGCTTCCACACAGGGACCTATCGCCATGCTCCTGACTGGTATCGGCATGTACAGTTTCCCCTGGAACAGGAGCGAGGGCTCGAGTATGAGGAAGACTGGTGGTCACCGGGGGAGTTCCTATTCGAGTTGTCAGTAGGGGAGGAACACTCGCTAGGTTTCACGAGCGATGCCAGTGATACTCTTGACATCACAGCACTCATCTCCAGTGAACGCGCGCGACGCACGGAGCTGCAAGAAACTGCACCGGCTGCCGACTCATTGCTGGAGGCATGTCGGCTCGCGTCCGAAAGCTTTTTGGTCCAGCGAGGGACGAGGCAGACGGTGATCGCCGGGTATCCCTGGTTTACCGATTGGGGGCGAGATACGTTCATATCACTCCCCGGGCTGTGTCTTGTGACGGGGCGGTATGAAACTGCCTGGCGCATCATTGAATCATTTACAGGGCATGTGTCGGAGGGGATGATCCCCAATCGCTTCCCTGACAGCGGGAGCGACCCGGAATATAACACTATCGATGCCTCGCTGTGGTTCATCTATGCCGTCGATCGATACCTTGCCTATAGTAACGACCTACCACGCGTACAATCCGTCGCATGGCCCGCGATCAAACAGATTCTCAATAGGTATCGAGAAGGTACGCGATACGACATCCATATGGACATCGATGGACTCATTACAGGTGGAACACCAGGTACTCAGCTTACTTGGATGGATGCGAAAGTCGGCGACTCGGTGGTTACGCCACGTCACGGAAAGCCGGTCGAGGTGCAGGCGTTGTGGATGAAGGCGTTGGATATCGGACGACGACTGGCGACGCAGTTCCTGGAACCCACTTATGCCAAAAGATGCCGCCAGGATAGGGCACGAGCTCTCGAATCCTTCCGTACAAGATTCTGGTATGAGGACGGCCGGTATTTGTACGATACGATCGACGGACCGGCAGGGAATGACACCTCGATACGTCCAAATCAGATATATGCGATCTCCCTCTGTGATGACCTTGTCACGAGGGATCAGGCCATACGAGTTCTTCAGATTGTGAGGGAACATCTCCTCACGCCTGTCGGGTTACGAACCCTGTCTCCGCATGATGCGAACTATTGCCCACGATACGAAGGTAGCCCGATGGAACGAGATCGTGCGTATCATCAAGGAACTGTCTGGCCGTTTCTGTTCGGTCCGTTCATAACCTCCTGGATAAAAACCTTTGGATCAACGCCTGAGAACCAAAAGGTAGCCCGATCATTTCTCGATGGATTAGAGGAGCATGTACAAGAAGCCTGCATCGGACAAATCTCCGAAATCTTCGACGGAGAGATTCCTCCCCATCCTCGGGGCTGTCCCGCCCAATCCTGGTCTATCGCCGAACCCCTGCGTGCAATGGTCGAAGATCTTGGGATGTCGATTCCAAGAGCTTCTACCAAGTCGACACAAACCTAAAATCTCAGCGCGGCTGACTGCCACCGAATCCCCTCACCGAGCGACCTTGACAGCGTTTCCCCTGCAGCCGTACTGTGAGGGCGTCTTTAGGCGGGACAAGGGGGAACTGTTATGAGACAGCTGGATGCATGCATACGAGCTCAGCGGATTGTTGTGGCTGGAATGCTGACGATCGGGGTCTTGAGCGCGGCGATGCCTCAGGTCGGTTCGGCGGAAGATCTCCCCAGAGAAGCCACCTTACCGCTTAACCTCGCCAACAAGGCGACCCAGGCGGCGGTCGAAGCCTGTAAGAAAGATGGGTATCGAGTCAGTGTGTCCATCGTCGACCGTAATGGCGTACTGCGTGCGATGGGACGTGCCGATGGAGCAGGGCCCCATACGGTTGATAGCAGCCGGAAAAAAGCCTACACAGCTGTGAGTATCCGTCGCCCGACCAGCGAACTGGCCGATCTGATCGTAAAAGTCCCGACGCTTGAGGCTCTTCGAGATATGAATAGCGAGATCCTGATTCTTGGTGGCGGTCTTCCCATCGAGATCAACGGAGATGTGGTAGGCGGGATCGGAGTCGGCGGGGCACCGGGTGCTCATCTTGATGATGCTTGCGCGCAGCAGGGGCTCGACGCAATCGGCGCCGCTCCTAAGGTTTCTACACCCAAGTGAGCATTCTCACACGGTTTCTTATTCTTGGCAGTACACTGGGGATCATCCTAGGGTGCAACAGCAATATTCCTGAACCAGCCTCTGCTGAACTCGATTCTGCGCAGCTTCGAGTAACCATCCTCAGAATGGCGACCGATCCGTTCCTCCAGCGATTCAATCTCACCATGACGGTCCAGGGAACGGCAGGTTGTGCCTCATCAACCGAGTTGTTTCCCGACACTGGTTATGCGGGGCGGAGGAATGTGTATCAGGCCGCTAAAGGTATGGTGTATGTCGTAGGACAGTACGACGCGCGCGTCATTGATTCCCAGACCTGTCGAACGAGTCTTTCAGAGTTTCGTCATCTCGATCGAGAGGTGATCTTCCTTGGTAGCTTCGACCAAGATGACGAACATCGCTGGAGGTATTTCCCCTCCTTTCAACGTCCTGAACTGCCGTTTGCCAAGCGCTAAGATCATGCAACAAGCGATCATCGGATATCATCAAGATGAATATGGAGATTGGGTCGCTGAGTTAGCCTGTGGCCATGGTCAACACGTGCGCCATCATCCTCCATTTTTCAACCGTGCTTGGGTGGTCGAGCAGATCGGACGAGACGAACATCTTGGCACGTATTTGAACTGCAAGAAGTGCGAGGAACCGACTGAGGATGTGTCTCCATCTACACCACGGGCATGTTCCTAGGTGTGTTTCTTCACACAAGCTCGTTGGCTTGGGAGATTGATCCTCGATGATGGTGGTGGCGAGGGGGTATCAGTCTGTGGAGAGTCTGAATGTACGGTGAGCAATAATTTACCTTGCATAAGGAGGTCGTTTTTCTGCATGATCACAACGAACCGGATTCGATGTGTGCCTGATCACTCATCCAGCATCACGATGGAGGAGTCCAATCGGGACCCCGTCCTCACTTAGCGTCGTTCAGATCTCTTGACAAGGCTTGTTTGTTTATCTAAGAACGCTTAGCCACATTCCACACGGTCGCTCTCTTAAAGAGAACCGTTCATGCTAACTCAACGCTATCAGGTTACCGCACTATTTGGACTCGTCGTCATTCTTGGTTGCTACCTCCTGCTTCCGTTGGGCCTGTCGTACCTTCTGGCAAACAAGCTTCGAGAATTCGGATATAGCCATGTGATTCTGCAATTAGGTTATCCAGGGTGGAAACAAATCCGGGTTCCGGTGCTCTCATTCCAGGAAGATTGGGGTGAGGAGCGAGTAATCGTTTCGGTGATGAATACAGAGATTCAATATGACCTTTCACAATTATTGCAGGGTCGAACACGTCGGATCGTGCTTCGAGAGGCGACGATCCAAATCCTGAACACTCCTACGACGGGTCGACTCCAGGACGATGGGAGAACTGCCGAAGAGGTCGACGACGACTCATCACCATTGAGCCTCATCACGGCCGGTGATCTGTTGAGAAGCCTACCGATCCTGCCCTTCGAGGAGTTGCAGCTTGATCATCTCAGTTTTTTTCGGGAACAGGCGACGGGTCCGCTCCGTAGGGTGACGATCGCTGGAAGCCTGACGTACGGTAACCGAGAGCTAGGTGGTCATCTCTCGTTTCGAGGCCTTGATACCGCCTCCTATGGACTCGTGGTCGTGGGAAATTCCGCTAGCACCTGGTCTGCGATCCTTTCCTCCCAGCGACCTCATGCGTCTCCGATTGTGGCATGGCAATCCCAAGCCCAGCCGAGCGGTTCGCAGATTCAGGTTAACGGCCGTCTGCAGGTCAACGTGCAGGAACTTGCTCCATTTATCGCGCTGTTGGTTCCTATCGGCCCAGAATTGGAAAAGGTCACGGGTCATCTTGCGATCGATTGGGCCGGAAAGGCCGAAGCCGATACTGCCCTTGATTCTTTAGACCAGGATGCGCAAACGCATCTGGCAGGGAATATCCAAGTCAATGCTACGCTGCCGGGTCTCAAAGGGGTCGCGAAGGATATTGCGTTGACGTATGAAGGGACGTTTACGGGGAATCCCTCCCACTTCGAATGGGTGATGAACCCGGGGGTTCTGCTCACGGCTACCGTCAATACACAACCGCGTATCATCCCTGAAATAATTCGATGGATTCTCCCTCACGGTGATCAACCGGTGCGGATGGAAAACAAGAAACCCGTACAAGGGACCTTACACTGGAGGGAAACACCTGTACGCATGAGTGTTCAGGGGCCGTTGGATATCAGTTATGGCCAGACGATAGGGTCGGTGGTCGCCCAATTCCAAACTACGCGTGCCGAAGGGGTCGGTCATGAATTAGTCCTGGTTGAAGGGGCCTATGATCTGAAGGGAAGTCTCCCAAAGGCCATCACAGAGATTCTGTCAGCAAAAGAAGCGGTGGGGGGTGTTCGAGGTACTATCAAGTTGAGCAGGACGCAGGTCGAGGGAGTCCTGTCGGCGGCTTCTTCAGTGACTGTGAAGCAGATTGGAAAGGGGACAACACACATCCCTCGTGTCATGCTCGAACTTTCGGAGCCGATGGCGATTGAGTGCGATATGAAGGCGCTCCACTGTAGCGGCGGACCAATGACCGCAGCGGTTCAGGTACCAACGTTACGAATAGGGGACCACAACGTTCATACGACGCAAGGGCAGTTACGTTTGGACAAAGTGCAAACCAAAAGGGATGAATGGGAGACTCAAGGGACCCTCTCAGTCGATGGCGTGCGTCTGGATTCTCCTTCTTTGGCGCTTACTCCAAGTATGTGGAGTCTTGGGTTTGCTGCCGATCATGTTGGCGTGAAGGCGGATCTTCGCGTCGATCTACCGGTACGTACCGAATTCATTACCGCGAAGATCGAACAGCCGTACCGGGGGAAACAAGGGACGCTGCATGGAATGGTTGGTCCGTTCACATTCAATAGTGCGGATGGTCGGCTCAGCAAGATCTTGACGGGGCTACCCCCATCGACCGATGTCATTGACGGGACATTTCGTGGGACTGTGGACGCCTCCTGGTCCGGTGGCCTGGGTGGGTCATCGAATGAAATGACAATTACTGCAGCCGCTGCGGAATTCGTGAGCCAGAACCTCTCAGGATATTACTCCGACTATGTGATGAAGGGTCTGAGCACGACGATGAAGGTGCAGATGGATGGACCTGATTCCGTTGTCATGGTTCAACCGGCGTCCCTTTTGGTCACATCGATACGCAGTGGTGTTGATATCTCCAATCTGGGCGCGCTCTACCAGATTCATTGGCACTTTCTCGATGAATTGCCCGTCATTGAGATAAAAGATTTTCAGTGTGATGTGCTTGGAGGGAAGATCACGACTCCCGGTCTTGTGGTAGAATTAAACAAGCCACCGTTTTCGACAACCTTTTTCCTGCACCAGCTTGATCTTGCAAGAATACTTAGTGTAGAGCAGCAGCGAGGGCTGCAGGGAACGGGAATACTTAACGGGACAGTTCCGATGACATTCACATCCACCGGGGTGAGCGTGAAAGATGGGCATGTTGAGGCACAGCCTCCAGGTGGTGTGTTGCGGTATGTCTCTGAGTCTGCAACAACGACGGGTACATCCGAGTCAGATCGCCAGCTCCAACTTGTCGAGCAGGCATTGAACAACTTCCATTATTCGCTGCTACGAGTCGGAGTAGGGTACGAAGAGACGGGGACCTTGGATTTGCGGGCTCGCCTCGAAGGAAAGAACCCGGACTTGAAGAACACACCGCCCATTCATTTTAATTTGACGGTACAGGAGCACATTCCGACCTTGCTGAAGAGTCTGCGCCTGGTGGAAGATATCCAAGGGTCTATCGAGAGAAAGTATGGGCGCTTATGACCATTATGAGGATAACTATGCGGAGTAGAGTGATGCTGATCAGTGTTGAAATGCTGTTGTCGGGAGCTCTACTCATCAGCCTGGGAGCCTGTGCTCCTCGTGTGGAAGTGGCTCCATCAGACAAACCGATTACCATCAATCTTAATGTTAAGATTGATCATGAGATTCGGCTGAAAGTAGACAAAGAACTCGATGACGTCATCTCGAAGGACAGTGGATTGTTTTAGGTGATGGAGGGAACGATGCGGAGCGGAATATGGGGCCTCGCAATGTGTATCGCGGTCATTGTGCTGACAGCGGCATCGGTTGTGTCTGCATTATCGCTGGACGAAGCCAAGGCAAAGGGCTTGGTCGGGGAGCGACCAACCGGGTATCTAGGGGTAGTCAACAATTCCAACGCGGAGGCGCAGGCGCTTATTGCAGATGTCAATCAGAAGCGGCGGCAAGCCTATGAAGACATCGCGAAGCGTAATCGAACGCCGATAACAACGGTCGAGACATTGGCAGGCGAGAAAGCGATCCAGAGCACCAAGCCAGGACATTTCATCGAAGGCCCGGGCGGGTGGATCAAGAAATAACCGCTACCCGTAGCGGTCGTTTTCCCATGGGAGTGCGGTATTCGAGTACCCACGAACCTCCCAGAACCCCTTTTCGTCTTTATCCGAAAACGTAATCTCCTTCACCCATTTTGCTCCCTTCCAGGCATACCGTTTTGGAACGATGACACGGGCAGGCCCGCCATGGTCTCTTGAGAGCGGCTTGCCGTTCCAGCTGTGGGCGAGCAACACATCGTCGTCGTCACAAGCCTCGAGCGAAAGATTGGTTGTGTAGTCATCGTAGGACTTGAAGAGCACAAACCGCGCAAGGGTCAAGGGTTTCACGGCAGCGAGAATATGTTTAAAACTGACACCTTCCCAGTCGTTATCGTAGCGACTCCACGATGTGACGCAGTGAAAGTCTGATCGATCCTTGAATTGAGGTTGAGCCAAGAATTGTTCCCATGTCCACGTAACTGGAGTTGTGACGAATCCTTCAACCGTCAGCTGCCAATCGCTTAGGGCGATATCCGGCTTGAAACCCAGGTCCAAAACAGGAAAGTTCTCCACGAGATGTTGCCCCGGCGGCAACCGGTCGTCCCCCTCATAAAAGACCTCACGCTCTTCCCCACCGCGTCGCGCTTTTGCCCACTGTTCTTTGGTTTTTGTGAGTCGATTGAACTCGTTCATTGCAGCCTCCCAACCACAGACTACGAAAAGTAAGATTGCTCTGACAACTGCTTTCTCGCATCATGTTGTAAGATTTGTGAGGATCGGGAGACAGACTAGCAAGCCGGTTATCTCGTTGACAGAACGAAGAGGAGCCACCATGATACGCCAAGATACCGTCATGACCACCCACGTGTCACAGCCAGCTGAATCCAAAAAGCCGAACACAGGCAAGATTGCGATTGCCGTGCTGATCGCCTTCGGCATTGGGGCCTTTTTGTATTTTGATGTCGGACGGTTTCTATCCCTAGCCTCACTGAAGGAGAATCGGGATCTTCTGTTGGCATTCACGGACGCGAATTTCGCACCAGCCGTAGGGATTTTCATCATGGCCTACGTGCTTGTGGCTGGCTTGTCTCTTCCTGGGGCCGTCATTCTTACGCTGGCCGGCGGGTTCTTGTTCGGCGCGGGCTGGGCAACGTTGTTCATCAATATCGGGGCGACGACCGGCGCAACCTTGGCGTTTCTGGCCGCTCGCTATTTATTGCGAGATACGGTTGAACAAAAGTTTGGGAAATGGCTGGGGCCGTTCCAGGAGGGATTTACTCAGAATGCCTTCAGCTACTTGTTGACCATCCGGCTCATCCCGCTTTTTCCCTTCTTTGTGGTGAACCTCGTGTCAGGACTGACGCGTGTCAATACCGGAACGTATGTTACAGCCACAGCCATCGGGATCATCCCCGGTTCTTTTGTCTACGCCTACGCCGGACGACAACTGGGGACCATTGATTCCTTAAAAGAAATTGCCTCACCTAATGTGATGGCGGCCTTTGTGTTGCTTGGACTTCTCGCACTAGTCCCGGTGGTGTACAAGAAATACACAGCCCCATCTGCCTGATGAGACCGACTGATGAGAGACAAGGAATGATGAGTTCCGATGATCAGGCAACCAGTCCAAAGGATGATTGGCATGAGTGAGTCCGATCAGTCTCTCGTGTATCCCAACGACGAATACAATCGGCAACTTGTCGCCAATGTGCATCCGTCAGACTGGGTCAACCCAGAGTCGACGGCGCGATACAATTTGGTAGTGATTGGGGCAGGCACTGCCGGTTTGATTACGGCCGTGGTAGCGGCAAGTCTCGGAGCGAAAGTCGCCTTGATTGAAAAACATTTGATGGGTGGAGACTGTCTGAATGTCGGGTGTGTGCCGTCGAAAGGTATGATTCGCGCTGCGAGGGTATGGGCTGATTTACGGAAAGCATCGGAATTCGGCCTTCAGATCCCCCCTGGTGTGAAATATGATTTCGGGTCCGTGATGACTCGGATGAGAAGGCTTCGGGCGCGTATCAGCCAGAATGACTCTGCCCATAGATATGCCACACTTGGAGTCGATGTCTACATCGGTAGCGGGCGTTTTCTGGGCACCGATACGATTCAAGTCAACGGACCGGCAGGCGATCGGATTCTTAGGTTTGTGAAGGCCGCCGTCTGTACCGGCGCGCGAGCTTCGGAACCGTCCATACCAGGACTTCAGGAGGTGGGATATCTCACAAACGAGACCGTCTTTTCCCTAACCACGCTCCCGCAACGGATCGGAGTAATCGGAGCGGGCCCGATTGGGTGTGAGCTCGCGCAGGCTTTTGCTCGGTTTGGCAGCCAGGTCTCCCTGATCGAGGCGACCCATGGGATTTTACCGAATGAAGACCGTGATGCGGCCGCGATCGTCGAACAACAGATGCGTCGTGATAGTGTCCAACTACTTTGCTGCGGACAAGACCTGAAGATAGAGAAGACTTCCAATGGGAAACGTCTGACCGTTGATTCGCATGGTCAACAAAATGATGTGACTGTCGATGAAATTCTTGTGGCGATCGGACGGACGCCAAATATTGAGGGCATTGGTCTTGAGGCAGCAGGCGTGGACTACGATAGGAACGGTATCAAGGTCAACGCGCGCCTCCAAACGACCAATCCGAAGATCTATGCGGCTGGCGACATCTGCTCACGGTACAAGTTTACCCATGCCGCGGATGCCATGGCGCAAATCGTCATCCAGAATGCGCTCTTTCCTCATCCGTTGGGGTTAGGGTACGCCTCTGTCGAAACTTGGCATATGCCATGGTGCACCTTCACTGAACCTGAAATCGCCCATGTCGGCCTGTATGAAAAGGATGCCAAGGGAAAAGGGATTGAGCTGGAAACGTATACGTACAAATTGGATGAGGTGGATCGGGCGATCCTGGACGGAGAGGAAGAAGGATTTGCGCGTGTTCATATTCAGAAAGGTACAGACAAGATCCTTGGAGCGACGATTGTGGCCGCACGTGCCGGCGATATGATCAGTGAATTTGCAGTCGCCATGAAAGCGGGAGGGGCAAGAATGATCGCCGGTACGATTCACCCATATCCAACACAAGCCGAAGTGAACAAGAAGGTAGTGAATCTCTGGAGAAAGGCCCACTTCACGTCGAGTACGAAGAAGTGGTTGACGAAATTGTTTGCTTGGATGAGGCGATAAAGGTCTGCGGAGAAAAGGAACTCGCATGATGCACGTGTTTGTCATGATGTTGTGGGTCGCGTTGTGGAGTCCGCCGCTATGGGCGGAGGGTGGATCAGTAGTGAACGTGGGGACGTTTTCCTCAGATGAACCGGGCCCAGGTCTACCCGGCGGGTGGCAGCTGTTGACGTTCAAGAATATCCCCAAACTGACCATCTATGAATTGGTAAAAGATGGCGAACAGGTGGTCGTCAAAGCAACGAGCGAGGCATCTGCATCGGGGCTGACCAAACAAGTCAAGATCGACCCGAAAGAGTTTCCTGTCGTGCGGTGGACCTGGAAGGTTGAGAACCTGCTCAAGAAGAGTGATGCCACGCGGAAGGACGGGGACGACTATCCGGCTCGTCTGTACATCACGTTTGAATACGACCCTGATAAGGTGAGTTTTGGTAAAAAGCTCAAGTATAAGGCGGGGCAAGTTGTGTTTGGAGACATCCCAATCGGAGCGATCAACTATGTCTGGGAAAGAAAGGCGCCCGTCAATGCGATCATTGACAATGCCTATACGGACTTCGTCAAGATGGTGGTCGTCGAGAGCGGGCCGCAAAGACTCGGCATATGGGTCGACGAGGAGCGAAACATTTATGAGGATTACAAGAAGGCATTTGGGGAAGAACCGCCGATGATTAACGGTGTGGCGATCATGAGCGACACGGATAATACCAAGGAGCGGGCCGTGGCCTACTACGGAGACATTACTTTTTTCAAAGCCAGGTAACTCGACCTATGCGGTCATGCAAGGTACAAAGGGTCGGCAGGATGAGCTGCCGGACTCATGGCAAGAAAAGACATCCTCGGGTCATTGAATGGAGTTTGCGAAACCACTGTGAGTGATTTCAGCCCGAATGTGATCACCAATTTTCTTGCGACCACTTAGTTGTTTTGTCTCTCTGCTGACAAAGAGTTGGACCTGGTTTCCTTCGTAGTCTTCAACCGTATACACAGTCTCTTTCACCTGCTTCACGGTCCCTCCGATGGTCCTCCAGGCCGGACCTGGCTTCTTTTGCGAAGGTTCGGCAGTTGAAGATGGGGACGGGGGTTCTGTGAATGATGTTGCCGAGTCGATGGTTTTTTTTGACTGGTGCTTTTGGTTTGCGACGGAGAGAGACGGAGCAGCCAGGAGTAAGACAGTTACGGTTCCGATGATAGCAGGGTAGATCAGCGGTGAATGTTTGTGCATGAGAACCCTCCCAGTGAATGAATCATGGTGACCGGATTCAGGCTGAGCAAGGCACGTGCCGGTGATATCGGATGACTAGGGTAGAGATTTCACAGTGTTATGAGGTTGCCTATATGCAGGAATCAAATCCTGAGAGTTCGAATGGAGAAAAAATGGTAGGTGGCTGTACAGATCTGCGCGTCATCTTGCTCGTGTGACCCATGCTCATTCAGATTGAACAAGCCAGACCAAGGTCTTCAGTAGAACGGGATCATCCTGCCACAACAAGAGACCAGAAACCGAGCTTGCGGCACGCACTCTGGGGAGGCTTGAGGAATCTGGTGTTTCAACGACCTCTCCTGGCTGTGTGGCAAGTAAATCTTCGGTGTAATTCGTCCTGTGGTTACTGCAACCTTCCATTGAACGAAGGTCGATACGAGATGACGCGAGATGAAATTCGACAGGTCTTCCGGGGGCTCTATGAAGATGGAGTTCGGCTTGTATTTCTCCAGGGTGGAGAGCCGTTACTTCGAAAGGACTTAACATCTATTCTTCAAGATCTCATTCAACTTGGGTTTCACTTTACACTCATTACGAATGGAACGAGGTTCACACCAGGTCTCGTACAGGAGCTCGATGAGCTGGGGGTATCACTCTCGATCAGTCTCGATACGCTTGAGCCGTTGAAATATGAACGTATTCGAGGTGCCGATCAACTTGATCTGGTCCTCCTAGGTCTTAACTTGCTCGAAACGTATCGTCATCCAAAGTTTCTGACCTGTATTGTCAGTGAAGTCAATCGGAATGAGGTGCATGAGGTTGTCCGGTTCGCCCGATCGCGTGGTTTCCTTCCGGTTGTAGGAGCCTACCATTGGGATGTTGGCCTGTATGGAAAGCAGGATCCGACGTTGATGTATGAACGAGAGCAAGTTCGCACGGTCTTCGAACGATTGCTCGAAGACGATTTGCTTCCGCCTGGCTACTTGAGACAGTATGCCAAGGACAATATCTCCTGGTTGGGTGGGGAATCGCTGAGGCGCTGCGATGCCGGACGCTATAGCATTGCCATCGATGCATCGGGCAATGTCTCTCCTTGCTTGTCGCTTCCTGCAACCGGGAATCTCCTTGAGTCTTCGCTGCGCGAGATTATCGCGCGGTTTGATCTACAAGAAATTCACCGCTGTTCTGATCGATCATCCTGTAACAGACTGGATGGGCGCGTAGTCGGATCAGTGCTCCGTCATCCGATTGCAGCATGGCAAACACCGGTGACGTGGTAGGTCAAAGGAGGATGTGATGCGATGGATAGTACTCAGTCTGCTCGTTCTTGCTGCAGGCTGTTCAACGGTCCCGACGACGTTCAAGCCTGCCGAGCCGATTCTACCGGAGCAGTTTTCCCACAAGGTCTTTGATGAACTGTTAGCGGCGCATGTCAGGGATGGTGCCGTCGACTATCCAGCAATTCAGTCGGATGAGCGGCTACGAGCCTATCTCTCACAGCTGGACCAAGTTGACCCGAACGCGTTCATGACACGGAATCAGCAACTGGCCTTCTGGATCAACGCGTATAACGCCTTCGCGATCAAGGGGATTCTCGATGGGTATTCACCGATGACCTATTGGGGACGCTATCGATATTTTATCGGAAAGGGTTATCGCATTGGAGGTGAGACCATCAATCTCTACGATCTTGAACGGCAGGTGTTGATCAAGCAGTTTCATGAACCACTCATGCACTTTGCCATTGTGTGTGCCTCAAGATCCTGTCCGAAGCTTCAGCCGTGGATCTATGAGCCGAATCAGCTTGATATTCAATTGGACCGTGTTGCCAGAGCCTTCATCAATGATCCCACACGAAATCGCTTCGACTCTATAAACAAGGTCGCATCGCTTTCCATGATCTTTAAATGGTTTGACGATGATTTTTCTGAAGCAGCGGGATCAGTCCTTACGTATGTTGCGCGCTATGTGAACGACCCTGAACTAGTTCAAGACCTCATGCAATCGGACTATCGCATTGAGTATCTCGAGTACGATTGGAATCTCAACGGCATTTCGCTCAAGGAGTAGTATCATGGTGGTCCATCCTGATGAGAAAGTTCCGATCGCACGCCTGTTGACGTTTCTGGAGCATGGCGAGCGGATGGCCCATGATTGTGCAAAGGCTCAAGCCGCCTTATCCGAAGACCCCGGAGCGCGCCGGTTCCTTCTCAGCCAGGCCAGACAGGAAGCCATGCATGCACGGGTCTTTCAGGGAGCCATTATGTGGTTGGCGCCAAAACACCTCCGTGATTCGCCATTTCTTCCCGCGTTGGAAGAGTATCGACAGATGCTGAGCGATGCGCTGGCGCGCCGAGATCTCATCGAGACGTTTCTTGCTGAGCAGGTGGTCCTAGAAGGTTTGGGCGAAGCAGTCCTCACACGTATCGAACAAGGGTTGGTGAACCGGGCCGCACCGTTTGGGCGACTTCGGCGGATCTTATCACGTCAGGAAGAAGCCCATCATGGGTTCGGTCGACGTCAGATTGAACAAGCCGTTGGACGAGGGGAAACAGACCCACAGACACTCAGGAGACAGGCCCAGCGCTATCTAGACTTGACGGATGCGATGGTGTTGACCCTGTGCGATCTCTTCGAGAGTATTGATGAGGATGCGGACGTTTGGGCAGCTGATGTGCGCACGTTCTTGCCAACCTGGTGTGTGGCATGATCAGGGTGGTCATGCCCGCCTACAATGAAGAAAGGCTATTGCCGAGTACTTTGGCAGCCCTCTTCACTCAGACCGGAGAATTTGAAGTCATAGTGGTTGATGGTGGGAGTTCTGATCGGACGTGCGAGATTGCCCGAGGGTTTCCTGCGATCCGTGTGTGCAGCGCCCCGAAGGGCCGCGCCTCACAGATGAATGCAGGTGCTAAGAAGGCGAGAGGAGAATGGCTCCTCTTTCTCCATGCTGATACGGCCCTGCCGGATGGTGCACTCCAACGGCTCAATGACTTGGAGCGGGATCAGACGGTCCAAGCCGGCGGCTTCATGCACCAATTCGCAGGAGACGACTGGCGGCCTCGGTTCATTTCATTCCTCGACAATTTTCGCTGCACCAGAAGCCGGATCATTTATGGCGATCAGGCCCTGTTTATCAGACGATCATTATTTGAACAACTCGGTGGATTTCCCAATCGACCTATTCTGGAAGATGTCGCCTTCTGCGAACGTCTGATCAAAGTCACCAACCCGCTCCTCCTCCATCCACCGGTAGTGACCGAGGCACGGAAATTCGTAAAGATGGGTATTTGGCGGAGCTTTGTCCGAGTCTTATTAATCATCCTCCATGTTGAATATCGCTTGCCGGTCCTACCGCGTGTATTCTTTAGTGATGTGCGTTGACGGCTGGTCCATTTCTCCAGGACCCGTAGCACGAACTGCTTCAGTAAGTGACTATCATATCCAGCCTGAATCGCACTGGAGCTAGCCTGCCTTCCCCTACTTTCGATTGGCCAAACCTCTCTCAATTCCCGTTTACCAACCGCTGCCTCCTCCGTCTAACCCATCAGACAAGGTTGAAGGAGGGAAGCAATGCAACGATTCCATTCAAGGGTATGCGCATCCATTCTTTGCACGACGCTACTGCTATCGGGCTGTATCTCGACCCTCGTTCGTGATGAGGTGAAGCGAACGGCTGGTTTGGAGGGACATTGCTCCGGAAGTGAATGGGTAGACGATTCATCCATCGCAGTGTTACCGGTCCCAGTCGTCGCATTTGTGGTTCCTCATGTCGATCTACATGACGTCTCCAGCGAGCATTACCTGAATCGGTGTGGAGCCTCAACTAAAGTCATCAATCGGGAGGTGTCCGTCAATCGCCTGGCCTGCATACCGGCTGGGCTCACGCGGATCATCACGCTCGGCGTCTGGCAATGGTGTCCGGCGCGGGTCACCTGGTCGGCCGATGTGTTAGCCGACATCCCCCAACCGGCGAGAATCTCATTTAATAACCATGGAAACCAGAAATCGTAACCACAATCGTTTCACAAGGAACACACTATGAACACTTCACGATGGATCATTAGTCTGGGAGCCATAATGGTGGTGGCGGGGCTTCTTACTGCCTGTGGCAGTGATGGAGCGCCCTCCGTGTCGGCCAGTGGATCAGGAAGTGGGGCTACAAGTGGCTCTGCATCGGCATCCGGTACCATTACAGGGTTTGGCAGCGTTATCGTCAATGGAAAGAAATTTGAGACAGCTAACTCTGCGTTCACTGTCGACGGTCTGTCCGGCAGCCAAAGCGACCTGAAGATTGGGATGACCGTGACGGTCAACGGCTCCTTCAACGGGGATCAACGGTCGGCCCGCACCGTTCTTCAGAAGGATGCAGTCGAGGGACTCGTTCAGTCGGTGGCAGCGGATAGGCTTTCCCTAGTCGTGATGGGGCAAACGGTGTTCGTCGACAGCACCACGTTGATCGACGACAACATTCCTGGAAGGAGTATCCTCAATCTTGTTGCCGGGACCGATCATGTCGAGGTGAATGGCCACATTCGCCCGAACGGCATCATCCAGGCAACGTATATTGAAAGGAAGTTGGTCAATGTCACACCGGAAGTTCGTGGCTTTGTGAGCAACCATGCTTCTGGGTCTGCAACATTCCGGATCGGCAATCTTACGGTGAACTATGGTGGAGCAGATATCAGCGACATGCCCGTCCCCAACGGGAACAATTGGGACGGCCTTTTTGTGGAAGTCAAAGGGACAAATTTCCTCAGTGCCTCGATAACGCTCATTGCAACGACGGTCGAGCCTGAGAACCAGGCTGTCGGTCAGGTGATCGATGAATTTGAGGTCGAAGGGTTTGTGACGCAGGTCAGCACTCCTAACGGCAACAGCATCGAGTTTAGCATTGGGACCACTTCGGTGAGGATGACGGACAACACAGAATTCCGAGGTGGCACAGTTGATGAGATCCTGGTCGGTACGAAAATGTCCGCTGAAGGCCGATTTGACGGCAGCACGCTCGTCGCCAAGCATGTGAAGTTCCACGAAAGTGTGCGGCTCGAAGGTGATATCGCAACAATTGGATCGAATGCGTTGACGATCGCCGGTTTACCCGGTGTGACCGTTCATGTGAACAGCCAGACAGAGCTGAGAGGTTCCAGCCTGGGCAATATATTACCCGGGGATCACGTACGCGTTCGCGGTCGCATCAACGGTGCGACTTCGGTCATCGCCACGCGTGTTGATCAGCGCTCTGCCGATAGGGATTTGGATCTTCAAGGGCCGGTGCAATCGATCACCGGCAATGATCTGGTCATTCTCGGGGTATCAGTGGATACGAGTTCGGTTACTCACTTTGAGAGCGTAAGCGGTTCTTCCATGAATCGTGCAAACTTCTTCGCAGAGGTGAGGGTGAATTCACTGGTAAAGGTGAAGGGTGAGCGGAACGGAGTTGTGGTGGTATGGGATGAGGCAGAATTGGAGGATTAGTTAGGTGTCGATTCGTTCGCACGTTAGACTGAGGTCATTTGATGTCAATAAAGGAGCTGCATCATGAACCGCATAAGCTGGAAAGAAATCATCGTCGGGACCCTCGCAGGACTTTCAATCATGGCTTCACCGGCCGTCGGAAAGATGAACGGTTATGGTGAAGGATCGGAGGTTCGGATAGACAACCGAGGGCATGGGTCGCTCAACAGCGGCTCAGGATCAGTGAATAGTGGGCATGGGTCTATCAACAGTGGTCGAGATCGCACAGGGCGGGACTATACGGTGGTGGCCCAAGTCGATGATGTGCGCCAGGAGGATCGCCGGGCGGACAGAAGAGAGGACCGCCGAGAGGATCGCCGGATGGATCGGCAAGCGGATCGTCGAGACAATCATCGCTCAAACGCCGGGGGGGAGCTCCGCGGACTGGACCGAGCCGACCATGTGGCCGGTCAGCACGGTCGAGGTGGGCGAGAGAACGCCCGCATGATGCAGATGGATAGGCCGAACCGACCGGAACGGATGGAGCGATTTGAACGACCGGATCGTCCGGAAAAACATGAGAAGCCTGAACGCCCTGAACGACCGGAACGTTCTGGAAGAAACTGAATACGGTTGATTATCACTGCTAGGAGTGTCTACGGCGCCGGGACGGTCTCGGCGCCGTTTTTCTGTGCGGCAACTTGTTGCATGTCATGAAATCCGTTGCTAATCTACAAACTATGTATTGCTTCGTAAGAGATGGTATGGCGGTGGAGTCATGCAGCCAGAAAGGGATGGTGAGTGACGATGCAGAGGTGGATGGTGGTCGTGGTCGCAATGTTCGGGATGATGGTCTGTGCGATGGATCGTGTATACGCAACAGATCCGTACGACAAGAGACCTCAGTCAACATCTGAACGGAACTGGCAAATTGGGATAAACCCCAGTTATAGCAGTGGAAACTTTGGGACCACGACCACCAATGAATTCGTGTACGTCCCGTTGTCGATACGTCGTTATTTTCGAGATGGCGATGTGTCGTTGGTCATCCCGTTTGTGTCTGTGACCAGTAACGGCACAGCGACGTTGGTCGGTGGTCAGCCGATTCAGACGTTGCCCGGACGGTGCCTGAAGAAGGGCGGGACAGAAATCGATACGGACAAGCCGGAGTGTCTTGCCTTGCTTAATGCCGGCCAGGGTGTTGCTGGGCAGGCCGCACAAAAGGTGACCAACTCAGGCCTCGGCGATATCATCCTCAGGGGCCGCTACTACCTCGTGGAAGAACGTGACTATGTCCCACTGATTGCCATCACCGGGCGTTTAAAGATCCCCACGGCCAGTGAAGGAAAGGGCTTGGGCACCGGCGCCCTTGACCATGGATACGGGATCGAAATCTCCAAACTCATCGGGGAGAAGTGGTTGGCTTTCCTCGACGGCGGGTACAATTTCATCGGGAATCCCGATGGCGTGGAGTTACAGAACCAGTATTGGTATGACGTCGGCGCCGGTTACTACTTCACCAAGAACCTCCTGGCGAGCGTCTATTTTGAAGAGTATCGGGCACTAGTACCAGGTCTCGTGAATATTCGAGATTTCTTTTTCGCGATGAATTACAAGGCGTCCGCTGCCTGGAGATTCAACGGTGGTGTGGCGGTTGGTGTCTCCAATGGCGCGCCAGACTATGTGGTCTCAATCGGCACCAGTTACCGATTCTAATCAAGCTTTCCAGGATTTTAGGGTTGTTTACGCCCCGCAGACCCCTGCGTCTAATGGTATGTGTAGGTCAAAGCAGACGGTCCTGTGGCATCGGACCAGACTAACCGGAATCGGAGTATGCCGCCGGATCTGAAGGTAGGACCTGATGATGCGCAGCTGGTTGCCCGTAGCCTCAAGCACGATCATGAGGCCTTCGGACAGCTCATTGAGCGACACGCGTCTACGATCGTGAGCCTGGCCTATCGGATGGTGGGGAATCGTGCGGAAGCTGAAGATCTGGCTCAGGAAGCGTTTCTCACGGCCTTCAAGGCGCTCTCGACATTTCGTGCCGATTCCAAGTTCTCGACATGGCTCTACCGGATCGGAGTCAATAAGTGTAAGGACTGGCTGCGAGCCAAGCGTCCAGGGAAGGGACCGGCAGACCTCGATGTGGATGAGGCCTTGGATAGCCTTGTCGCCGAGATGCGGACCCCGGAACGGCTGCTGTCACAACAGCAGGTGGCGACCCAGTTGGAAGACGCGATTGCGCGCTTGCCGCCGCTCTATCGCGAGGCCTTCGTCATGAAGCATGTCGAAGGACTCCGTTATGAGGAGATGGAAGAGATTCTCGGTGTGAGCAGCGATACACTCAAAATGCGGGTGTATAAAGGACGGCTCCAGCTCAGCCGTGATCTGGTGGCTTTACGCCCGACAGGAGAGGATATGTAACGCTGGCCTGGTGACCCTATGGATGAACACGAACTCCTTGTCCAACGATTTGTGGATCACGATCTCACTCCAGAGGAGCGAGTCAGATTTCTACAAGCCATCGATGCAGAACCAGACCTGCGCCGGCAGTGGCTGAATCTTGAGATGGTGGTTGCTGAAGCCGTGGCACTGCCCAAGATTGTACCGTCGCCACAATTCTTCTCCGAGCTAAAAAACAAGCTCGAGCCACGGTCACCGACTTGGTGGGAACGACTGTGGGCGACCGTCACGGCATCACGCACACTGGAGTGGAATCTCGCCGGAGCCGTTGCCGCGGCTTGTATTGTCATCGTATCCGTCGTGGGTGTATTTGCCGTTATCCCTCCCCGGGTTGTGGAAACGCCAGCGCCTACTGGGCCGGCACAGACAATTGCGGCGCCTATGGAGCACGTAGAGCCGAAGGTATTTGTCCGCCTGATCCTCCTCCAGCCGGACGCCCACTCAGTCTCTGTTGCGGGAGACTTCAACGGATGGAATCCAGCGCGAACCCCGTTGGAACGGTCCGATGGAGGTATGTGGACTGCCACCATTCCTCTGCATCCAGGCCGATATCAATATATGTTCGTCATCGACGGGAAAGAGTGGATTGCCGATCCGCTGGCAGATGAAGAAACCACCGATGGTTTTGGTGCGCACAATGCGGTGCTTGATGTCGCCATCTAGCGGCCACACCTGTTCCCTTGAAACGATCGGCCACCTGCATTACTCTTGTGGCCATGCGCAGACCCCTGAGACGCCGTGGGTTGTTTCACTCGATTGCCCTGTTGAGCCTCTTCCTTGCATTGGTCGGAAGTTGGGGATGCACCAAGACTTTGAGGGCAGAACGGCCAAGAACTACAGTGCAAGGTGTCCAATTCACCGTATCAGCACCAGGGGCCAAGGCTGTCTGCCTTGTCGGTTCATTCAATGGGTGGGTGAAACATGCGACACCGATGACCATCGTAGATGGAACGGTCTGGTCAGTGGTCGTGCCTTTGAAGGAAGGGGAGTATCCCTTCATGTATGTGATTGACGAAGACCAGTGGATCACGCCACCACATGCCGACGATTTTGTGACGGATGGATTCGGGCAGACAAACGGCATAGTGGTGGTACGGGAAACGCCATGAGAAACAGGACGGTCACACGATCCATCATCCTAAGCATGGTACTCACACACTGGATCAGCCCTGTCCAGGCGGAATCTCTTTCGGATCAAGATCGAGCAGAGATCAATCGGCTGCGGGCTGCGCAAGGGCATTCGTCAGACGATATCACCCCTCTCCTCGAACAGGTCACCAAGGCCGGTGAACGAGGTTTGCCGGTTGAATCACTGGCCAATAAAGTGAAAGAAGGGCTGGCGAAAGGAATCAATCCCAGGCGAATCGATCCGGTGCTTCGACAGATGACCTCTCGACTTGAGTCCGCGCATGAAGTCTTGCAAGAAGCGAAGGGCCGAGGAATAGCAGATGGCAATCGGCAGCGCGCGTTGGAAACCATGGCGGAAGCATTTGCGCGTGGAGCGACGGCCGACGAGGTGCGGGAGCTGAGCAGACTATCTCAGGAAGGCCGTCATAAGGCGACTCAGGAGGAACTTGCGGCCGGCGCGAAGAGCCTGGCCGTGATGAAAGAAGGAAAGATTTCCTCGAACGATGGAACGGCTTTGGTCGGTGAGGGGATCAAACAAGGGTATCGTTCGTCCGATCTGTTGGATCTGGGTCGTGAGGTCAAACGGCGCGGATCTGATTTTCAGGAAGGTCGCGCCAGTCTGAAAGCGCTTCGCGAGCAGGTCCGACGAGGAGAACGTGGTGACCGCCTCTTTAAGGACAAAGATCGCGGTGAATCCGGCAGCGGATCAGGTCGTGGCGACCGTGGTGATCGAGGAGATCGCGATGATCGAGGAGACCGAGGTGGGCGAGACGACTCGGATCGCGAGCGTGTTGATCGATCTGATCGGTTGGATCGGTCGGATCGATCCGAGCGCGGAGATCGGTCGGATCGCATCGAACGGCCAGAGAAAGTGGAACGCCCCGATCGCTCAGATCGGACCGGCCGCGGAAGAGACTGAGCAGGCCCAAAACGTTGGTTTCCCGAACTCCAATTCTCACAATCAATACCAACCAAGTTCCTTGGGTGTTATTGAGCACGCCTTTTCACACAGAAGAGGCTTCTCATATTCAGAAGGCCGCGATCCTTTTCCTCTCTTAAGATCCCCTGCTAGAATGCCCATATGGAAGTCATTGCCACCCACAGCAATGCGGATTTCGACGGTTTGGCCTCCATGGTGGCTGCACGGAAGCTATTTCCGGATGCCACGTTGGTCTTGCCTGCCGGAGGACAAGAAACGGTTCGGAATTTTCTCGCCGATCATGATCTGAGCATCGTCAAGCTCAAAGGGCTCGACCTTTCTCAGATCAGCAGGCTGATCCTCGTGGACACCCAAGATCCCGATCGCATCGGATCGCTCAAGTCTTGTGTGGACAACCTTTCGGTCGAGATCGTGGTGTTCGATCATCATGTGGATGAAGCCTCTCCCTGCGCCGGTCGATCGCCTTTGTCTCTCGTGGAGCCTGTCGGCGCGACGACGACATTGCTGATTGAACTGCTTCGCCAACGGCAGATCGCCGTGACCCCCTTCGAAGCCACAGTCTTGGCGTTGGGACTCTATGAAGAAACCGGTTCGTTTGGGTTTACCTCCACCACCGTGCGGGATCTCAATGCCGGGGCGTTTCTTTTGGAATGTAAAGCGGATTTGACCGTGGTGATGGATGTGCTTCGTCGCCCACTGGATCCCGATACAGTCGCCCTTCTCAACGACCTGATGGAGCAGAGCGAGTTGCACTACCTGGAAGGCCGAAAGGTGTTGGTGGCGACCAGCACGATAGATCGTCGTCGCGGAGAAGCAGCCGGCGTGGTCCATTTGCTCGCAGAAATGCAGGGGATCGATGCCGTTGTCGTGGCAGTGATGATGGAAGATCGGGTTCAGGTGATCGGCAGAAGCCGCCGATCCGAGATCGACGTCGGGTGGATCGCACGGGAATTCGGTGGCGGAGGACATGCTGTGGCCGCTGCTGCAACGGTCAAAGGTCACACACTCGCGGAAGTCAAAGAGAAACTTGTGGGACTCCTGACCACGCACTATCGCCCGACCTTGCTGGCGCAAGATGTCATGACCCGTCCGGTGAAGGCCATTGAGGGTGGCACGACGGTCACTGAGGCCGGGAAACGGATGACCGCCTATGGGCTCAATGTGTTCCCGGTTCTGGCTGACAATGGCCGGTACGCTGGACTGGTCAGTCGGGAGTTGATTCAAAAGGCCTTGTTTCATCGGCTCGGCAAAATGGCCGTACGGGACATCATGCAGACTGGTGCCTATGCCGCTCACATGGAAACACCCTTTCATGATATCGAAACGGCCATGATCGAGCGGAACCAGCGGTTTGTTCCGATCATCGAGGAAGCCAATGTGGTGGGCGTCATTACCAGAACGGATCTGCTACGTACCCTGCATGACGACGTCTTGAAGGGCGCTCGAATGAGGGCTCAACGGCCAGGCGAAAGTGAGGCGGCGATCGGAGGGCCGCACCGTAACGTGAAGGGGTTACTCCGGAGTCGGTTGCCCCATCGCCTTGTGACATTGCTGGAGCAAGGCGGGCAGTTGGCCGACCGTTGCGAGGTCTCCCTCTTCGTCGTCGGCGGATGCGTGCGAGTTCTGTTGCTGGGCATCAAAAACTTGGATTTGGATCTCGTGGTCGAAGGCGACGGAATCGCCTTCGCGCGAAAGCTGGGCGATGTCTTGCATGCGCGGGTCAAGGTCCACGAACGATTCGGTACGGCCATCGTCTTGCTGCCGGATGGATTCAAGCTGGATGTCGCCACGGCCAGAACCGAGTATTACGAATTCCCCACGGCTCTGCCGACGGTGGAGCAAAGCTCAATCAAGAAAGATCTGTACCGCCGTGACTTCACGATCAACGCCTTGGCGGTTCGTTTGAACGAAAAGGGATTCGGAGACATTCTGGATTTTTATGGGGGTCAACGGGATCTCAATGAAAAGGTGATCCGAGTCTTGCACGGCTTAAGTTTTGTCGAAGATCCCACTCGTGTGTTTCGCGCGATTCGATTCGAAACCAGGTTCGGGTTCCATTTGGGGAAAGACACCGTGGCATTGATCGCGGGCGCCGTGAAGATGAATTTATTTCACCGGCTATCAGGCCATCGGCTGCTGGAGGAACTCAAGCTCCTGTTGAGCGAGCGTGCGTGCAAGCAGGCGATTAAACGGTTGGCGGAATTGAACCTGCTCCAGTTTATCCATCCAAAATTAAAATGGTCGACCAGACTACAGGCGTTGCTTGATGCAGTCGATGAATCGATCGATTGGTACCGCCTCTTATATTTAGATCGCAAGATGGACAGTTGGCTGGTCTATGTCGCAGTGTTCCTCGAAGTGTTGCCGGGGCGTGCCGTGGTCGAGGTGTTGAAACGTTTTCCATTTTCCGAATGGGAAGCCGACCGGCTCAGAACATCCCGTATCGGGGGGCAGGCTATTCTGCGACGTCTCGGAAGGAAACCGGAGCCAAAGGCATCCGAAGTCCATCGTCTGCTCTCAGGACTATCCGATGAGACGCTGTTGAGCCTCATGGCCAAGAGCAAGGGAGAGACGGTGAAGCGGCAGGTCTCAGCCTTCCTCACGACCTATCAGCATGTGAAGCCGACCCTGACTGGGACCGATCTCAAGGCGATGGGATTGAAACCTGGCCCGCAGTTCAAACAGATTCTCGACCGATTGCTCGCCGCACATCTGGACGGCGAGGTACGAACTGAAGCAGAGGAACGACAATTCGTTCAACAAGTGATTTACGACTCAAAATGAAGGGTTTGAAACACCGGAAATCCAGGTGAGCCGGTTCAATCGCCTACGTGTCTTCCCATAGCTTGAATCGAAGCGCAGTCCTCGGAATAGTCTTCCCACAGTACCATTCATATCCTCTAATCCACACCTCTTAGCAGGTCTCTCCGTAAGTCATTGTAAAGTAGTCAGTTTATGCAGAAATCTTCGCTCGCTCGCATACCTAAGCCTGAGTGAAGCCACGACCTATCCTCAATAAATAGATCGTTATTGCCGATATTTAGTCATTGCTATGCTTGATGATCCAATTTGGCAGATCTGTATCTATGGGCTGTGTGTCGGCGTGGTGATTGCCGTCATGTTAGGCCTCCCTACCTTGCTTGGCGAGCGACACTGGAGGAAGCACGACCGTCGAACCGAAAGCGCGACGGCCATTCCCTATGAATGTGGGATCCGACCGACCGGCAACGCCCAAGTCCGTCCACCGGTCCAATACTATTTGATCGCCATGTTCTTCGTCATTTTTGATGTGGAGGCGGCGTACCTCTATACCTGGGCAATCGCGGTGCAGGAAACAGGCTGGCTTGGCTTTATCGAAGTGACGATCTTTGTGACCATTCTCTTGGCATCCCTCGCGTATTTATGGCTCACCGGAGCGCTCGACTGGCATGCACAGTCCCAACGTCCGCGAGCCCGTCACCAGCAGAAGCCTCGGATACAACAGTCAACGGAGTTCTACGATGACCGAGTGGCGTAACGGACGACTGGAGGGTGTTCGGATCACCGATGGTGGTGACGGGTCATTGACCGCTGTCGTCGGCGACTCGGTTCTCTTTGCACGACTCCAAGATCTCCTCGCGTGGGGACGGAAGAATTCACTCTGGCCGTTGAACTTCGGGCTGTCGTGTTGTTTCGTCGAAATGGCGACAAGTCTGACCAGTGTCTATGACGTCTCTCGATTCGGTGCCGAAGTCGTCCGTGGTTCACCACGGCAAGCTGATGTGTTGGTTGTGTCGGGAACGGTGTTCTTAAAGGTTGCCCCTGTGATCAAGCAACTCTACGAACAAATGCTGGAGCCGCGGTGGGTGATCTCGATGGGGTCCTGCTCGAACTCCGGAGGCATGTTTGATGCCTATTCGGTCGTGCAAGGTGTCGATAAATTCATTCCCGTGGATGTGTACATGCCGGGATGCCCTCCGCCTCCGCACGCGTTTATGGAATGCCTGCTGCTGCTCCAGAACATGGTGGGATCAGAGCGCCGTCCTTTAAGCTGGCATTTCGGTCCGCAAGAGGTTCAGAAGCCGATCATGCCCTCGATGCGGGACGCAAAACGAGCAGAGCGGATGAGTCAGCGTGAATATGCCGGTGTCGATGTGCTTCCTCGCACAGATCTGCTCTCTCCGCACTTTGCCGGACAACCACACGGTCTTTCGAAAGCAAAGTCATGACTCCACGATCATCGACCTTTCAAGAAACGTCGAGAGGCGAACGGACGAGCGTGGTCATCGAGCTCGAACGTCGCTTCGGATCGGAAGGCTGGCTGAAGGCCGTGCAAAACACACTGGATGACATCCCGACCCTGTGGGTGGAGAAGCATCGCCTTCCGGAGATTCTTCGGTATGTCAGGTCCGAGCTTCCTCGCCCCTTTCCCATGCTGTTCGACCTGAGTGCAACAGACGAACGGCTCCGCCGACATCATGATGGGTTACCGCTCGGAAGCTTTACGGTGTTCTATCACCTCGTTTCATTTGAGCGGAACCAATCACTTCGCATCAAGGTGGCGCTCGACAGTGAAGTCCTCTCGCTGCCGTCGAGCATCGAGCTGTGGCCGAACGCCGATTGGTATGAGAGAGAAATCTTCGACATGTTCGGGATTCGTTTCGACGGACATCCGTTTCTCCGTCGCCTCCTCATGCCCTCCTGGTGGGGGGTATCCGCTTCGCAAGGACCATCCGTCGCGCGCGACGGAAATCGGGCAGTTCCAACTGCCACCGGAAAAGCTGGTCACGACCCAGGAATCGTTGCAATTCAAGCCGGAGGACTGGGGCTTGGCTCGCACCTATCACGACCACGATTCCGACTTCGACTATATGTTCATCAACCTCGGCCCGGCCCATACCGGCACGCACGGCGTCCTTCGACTCGTGACGCAACTTGCGGGTGAGGAAATCATCAATATCGTGCCGGATATCGGCTTCCACCATCGCTCACAGGAAAAGATCGCCGAACGGCAAACCTGGCATTCATTCATTCCCTACACTGATCGTGTGGACTACCTTCAAGGTGTCCTGAACGAGATGCCGTATTGTCTGGCGGTCGAACGATTGGCAGGCATCACGGTGCCACCTCGTGCACAAGCGATCCGCGTCATGATGTCCGAATTCTATCGGATCGCCAGTCATCTCGTCTGGTATGGAACCTTTGCGGCGGATGTGGGCGCCTTGTCACCGGTCTTTTACATGTTCACCGATCGCGAGCGAATTCTTGCGATTGCCGAAGCCATTTGTGGCGGCCGGATGCATCCGAATTGGCTCCGCATCGGTGGGGTGGCCCGTGATCTTCCGATTGGATGGGATCAACTGGTCCAACAGTTCGTCGATTGGTTTCCCAGCCGACTCGATGACTATGAACGCCTGGTGATGGATAACCCAATTCTTAAGCAGCGGACCGTCGGGATCGGGGTCTTGTCTCTCGACGACGCGATCGCATGGGGCGCCACTGGTCCGATGCTGCGTGCCTGCGGCTTACCCTGGGATTTGCGCAAAGCCCGTCCGTACTCCGGTTATGAGCAGTTCGATTTTGAGGTTCCCGTTGCGTCCAACGGCGACTGTTATGATCGTGCCGTGGTGCATGTTTTGGAGTTGCGTCAGTCGTTGGCAATCATTCGTCAGTGCCTGAACGCCATGCCATCCGGTCCCTATACATCCCTCGATCCGCTCACGACTCCGCCGCTGAAGACACACACGATGCAGGACATCGAAACGCTCATCAATCATTTTGTGGGAGTCAGTTGGGGGCCGGTACTTCCACCGGGTGAAGCAGAAATTCCCACAGAATCCTCAAAAGGCCAGACCAGTTATTACCTGACGAGTGATGGCTCACAGCTTTCATACAGGACCAGAATCCGCACTCCGTCGTTCGCCCACATTCAGATGGTGCCACTCATGGCACGAGGGGAATTGCTCTCGGATCTCTTGGCCGTCTTGGGTAGTGTGGATTATGTGCTGTCGGATGTAGATCGGTAAACGCGCCATGCGCGGTTCAGCCGTGTCATACGTTGAACGCTAAGGATAGGTCACGAGATGTTGTCAGAGACTGAACTCCGAGAGCTCGAGGAGGCCGTGAAACATTATCCTGATAAACGGGGAGCGGCCATCGATGCCCTGCTCACCATCCAGCGGCGACGTGGGTGGATCTCGGACGACTCGCTCATCGAGATTGCTCAATTTCTTGAGATCACGGCCGAGGATCTGGATAGTGTCGCCACGTTCTACAATCTCGTCTTTCGGAAACCCATCGGTCGGCATGTCGCCTTCATGTGCGACAGCATCAGTTGTTGGATCAAAGGCTGTGACCAAGTGAAAGCGCAGATCAAGAAACGCTACGACGTGGAGTTAGGCCAGACGACCTCCGATGGACGTCTGACCCTGTTGCCGATTGCGTGCTTGGGGCACTGCGAGCGGGCACCGGCCATGATGATTGATCAGGACGTGCATGGTGACGTTACGCCCGACACCATTGAACAGATCGTGGAGAAATACAAATAACTCGTGAAACGTAAGAAGTGAAAAGTAAAACGCAACGCCAAATCTTTCGCCTGTGACATTTCACGTTTCACCGCTGAACACCATGGAACGACCACTCACTCAACATATTCATCCGGATGGTACGACGCGAACATTGCGTGAGTATGTGCAGGACGGAGGCTATCGCTGCCTCCAGCAGCTTGCTGCCGGGTTGGCTCCCAAGGATGTGCAGCAGCTGGTAAGTGAGGCGGGATTGCGCGGAAGGGGTGGGGGCGGTTTTCCCACCGGCACCAAGTGGAGCTTTGTCCCGATGGGTCCTGATGCGCCGAAGCCAAAGTATATCGTCGCCAACGGCGATGAAATGGAACCAGGCACGTTTAAGGATCGTGTGTTGATGGAGGGAGATCCCCATGGCCTTGTCGAAGGCATGATCCTCGCTGGGTATGCGCTGGACGCAGAGGTCGGCTACATCTTCCTGCGTGGAGAGTACCATCTGTCCGCTCAACGCTTGAATCACGCCATTGCAGAAGCCTACGCCGAAGGGTATCTCGGTAAGGCTCTTCCTGGGACAGGATTTCGCTTCGACCTTCATCTGCATGCGAGTGCCGGCCGGTATATCTGTGGTGAAGAAACGGCGCTGATCAATGCGCTGGAAGGCAAACGAGCCGTCCCCCGAGCGAAACCCCCCTTTCCACAGACGGTCGGCTTATGGGGACAACCGACCGTCGTACAAAACGTCGAAACCTTCTACAACCTCCCTCATATCGTCAAGCATGGCGCTGCGTGGTATCACGGTCTGAGTCGTACGCAAGACGGCGGCACAAAGATCTATGGAGTGAGTGGACGCGTCACCCATCCTGGTTGGTGGGAACTGCCGCTCGGGACAACGGCCCGTGAAATATTGGAGCACCATGCCGGTGGAATGGACAACGGCGTGCACTTTCGCGGCGTCTTGCCCGGCGGTATCTCCACGGCATTTTTGATTGAAGAGCACCTCGATCTTCCCTTGGACTTTTCTTCGCTCCCAGCGCAGGTCGGCCGACTGGGGACCGGAACTATGATCCGTCCAGACCTGTCCGGTCGGGTTCGTCCGGCATTCTTTGCTGACGATTGAAGACCTTGTCCGGTCGATCTTCGTCGTGAATCTTGTTCTTCGCTCCCAGCGCAGGTCGGCCGACTGGGGACTGAACTATGATCGTTTACCGGTGGGTGAACGATTCTTTGCCCGTGAATCGTGTGGGTGGTGTACCCCCTGCCGAGAGGGTTTACCGTGGGTAGCACGAATTCTTACATCCGTCGAGGAAGGACATGCCAGCACGGATGATCTAGCGCTATTGGACATGCACACGAAGTGGCTGGCTCCAGGTCATACGTTCTGCGGTCTTGCCCCCGGGGCAATGGCACCTCTGCAATCAGCGTTGCGGTATTTTCGTGACGATTTCGAGCGACACATCAGTCTAGGACGTTGTCCGTGGAGTCACAAGCCTGCGCAACTGAAAGTGTTGGTTTAAGCATGGCCACCATCATCGTTGATAACAAGTCATATATCGTTGATGACCAGCAGAATTTGCTGGCCGCCTGTCTCGGGCATGGGCTGAACGTACCCTATTTCTGTTGGCATCCGGCAATGGGATCCGTCGGAGCCTGCCGCCAATGCGCGGTCAAACAGTTCAAAGATGATCGTGATCAGTCTGGTCGGCTGGTGATGTCCTGTATGACGCCGGTGACCAATGGCACTCGTATCTCAATTGACGATCCAGAAGCCAAAGCCTTTCGTGCCTCGGTCATCGAATGGCTCATGGTGAACCATCCACACGACTGTCCCGTGTGCGACGAAGGAGGGGAGTGCCACTTGCAGGATATGACGGTCATGACCGGACATGTCTACCGGCGCTATCGCTTCCCGAAACGGACCCACCGCAACCAGTCGCTCGGCCCGTTCATTCGTCATGAAATGAATCGGTGCATCCAGTGCTACCGTTGCGTACGCTTTTATCGAGACCATGCAGGTGGTCGAGACCTCAATGTCTTCGGGTCACATGATGCGCTGTATTTTGGGCGGGAACAGGATGGGACTCTGGAGAATGAATTCAGCGGCAATCTTGTGGAGGTCTGTCCGACCGGTGTGTTCACCGACAAGACATTCTTCCATCACTACACCAGGAAATGGGACCTTCAATCCGCCCAATCGATCTGTTCCCATTGCAGTCTTGGCTGTAATACCACCGCGAGTGAACGCTCGGGCATTCTTCGGCGGATCACGAATCGTTTTAACAGCCAGGTGAACGGCTACTTTCTCTGCGATCGAGGTCGATTTGGGTACGAGTATGTCAATAGCAGCAAACGGATCAGGCACGCTCGTGTTCGACCGGATCAGAATCGTACCAAATCTGCACAAACGCAGGAGGCATCTGAGGTTCTTACTATTCTTGGAGAGCGTTTACGGTCTGCCAATGGGCTCATTGGTATTGGGTCGCCTCGCGCGTCCCTCGAGGCCAATGTGGCTCTCCGGACTTTGGTTGGACCGCAACAGTTTGTTCTTGGAATTAACGAACATGAACACCGGTGTGTTTCTAAGGTTCTTAATATACTTCAGACCGGACCAGTGCCCTCCGCCTCGATTCATGACGCAGAACAAGCCGATGCGGTCCTTGTCCTTGGCGCTGATCTACTAAACGAGGCTCCACGCCTCGCACTTGCCCTTCTCCAATCCATCCGCCAACAACCGATGGAACGAGTAGACGAATTACAGATTCCACGATGGGACGAGGCAGCCGTGCGTAACGCTGTACAAAATAAACGAGGGCCGCTCTTCCTTACTGGGTCCCAGCGAACGTGGTTTCATGACTATGCAACGGACTCCTATTGTGCCGCTCCTGACGACATTGCACGACTAGGGTTTGCGGTGGCTGCACATATCTCACCTGATGCGCCGACCGTTTCGGATCTTCCCGGCGACGTCACCATTCTCGTTCGACGCATCGCCGACGCGCTGGGCCACGCGCAACGCCCGCTGATCATCGCTGGAACCGGCAGTGGTTCGCTTGCGACGATTGAAGCAGCAGCCAATGTTGCGTGGGCCTTACACCGTCAAGGGAAACCGTCCCGGCTCAGCTTCGTTCTTCCTGAGTGTAATAGCGCTGGTCTGGCGTTGCTTGGTGGTGGACGCTTGCAAGACGCCTTCGACTCGATCAGTCAGAAAAAGGCCGATACGATGATCGTGTTGGAGAACGACCTATACCGGCGAGCAGAGGAGGCACAAGTCGATGCCTTCTTCGATACGGCACAGACCGTGATTGTGATCGATGCCCTCGCGAATCGCACGACTGAAAAAGCCGACGTACTGCTTCCAGCCGCGACTGCCCCGGAATCCGATGGAACCTTCGTGAGTCAGGAGGGCCGCGCGCAGCGGTTCTATCAAGTATTTAATCCTGAGGGCGAGATTCGGGAAAGTTGGCGGTGGCTCAGTGAGCTGGCCCGCGCTACATCACAGGAGACAGATGTCGACCGTGGAGTACGGACTTGGCGCAACTACGACGATGCGGTCTCGGCCACGGCCGGAGCGGCTCCCGAACTCGAGCACATTGGACAGGTCGCACCTTCGGCGAGCTTTCGCCTCGTGGGTCAAAAAGTTCCCCGACAGTCTGAGCGATGCAGCGGGCGTACCTCCCTGATCGCTCATCTGACCGTCCATGAACCGCCTCCTCCTGTCGACCAAGATTCGCCGCTTGGCTTCACGATGGAGGGATACAGAGGACCGGTTCCCTCACCGCTCATCTCCCAATTCTGGGCTCCTGGCTGGAATTCAATCCAGGCTGTGAATGCCTTTCAAGACGAAATCGGCGGACCGTTGCGTGATGAAATGCCAGGCGTTCGGCTCATCGAGCCGGTTGCCACAAAGGCACCAGCTTGGTTCACCGCGATTCCACCTCCGTTTCAGCCACGCTCCGATCAATGGTTGGTCTTGGCACGACGCGCCGTGTTTGGGAGCGACGAGCTCAGTAATCAATCGCCGGCGATTGTCGAACGAATGGCCCAACCGTTTCTGTCTTTGCACCCATCAGATGGTGCCCGGCTCAGCCTCGATGACTACAGCATGATTGACCTGACGTTGGAGGGGACGACGTACCGCCTTGCTGTGCACCTCGAGCCATTCACGCCGATCGGTACGGCAGGCATCTTCCTTGGGCCTGAGGTATCGATGGGACACGCGCCGGTTTGGATCGACCTCTTTAAGGCGATCACGACTGCGTCACGACGGAGGGTCGCATGATCGACTGGAGCCACACAGCCCTCACGATCGCCGTCATGCTTGGCGGTGGACTGACCCTGGCTGGGATGCTCATCTGGGTCGAACGTCGTCTGCTCGGGGTCTGGCAGGAACGATATGGCCCTAACCGTCTTGGGCCGGGCGGATGCCTGCAATCACTCGCAGATATGATCAAGATCTTCACAAAAGAAGATTGGATTCCGCCGTTCGCGGATAAAGCGGTCTTCGTGATCACCCCGGCCATCGTCGTGATCACTGCCCTCATGTCGTTTGCCGTCGTGCCGATCGCTCCCAACTTCGTCGTGGCTGATCTCAATATGGGGGTCATGTTCTTCCTAGCCATGTCCAGCCTCGCGGCCTACAGCGTCATTATTGGAGGCTGGGCCTCCAATAATAAATTCGCGTTTCTTGGGAGTCTCAGGGCGATCGCGCAGTTATTGAGTTACGAAGTCTTTATGGGGCTCTC
>BQXA01000013.1:0-98941 GCA_036984345.1 Nitrospira sp.
AGCCGATGCCAGCATCACGCCACTGGTCTTTGCCGGCTTCTGCTCCTTACGTGCGCTCTCGAGTGAATTCAACAATGCTCCCGAGCGAGCCTCACGTCCGTTTGATCGACGCCGTGACGGCTTCGTGATGGGGGAAGGAGCTGCCGCCTTGATTGTCGAGTCATGGGCGCATGCGAAGAAGCGGAAAGCTCGAGTCTATGCCGAGTTGGCCGGCTATGCCGCGACCAGCGAAGCCTATCACATGGTCATCCCTCAGGAGGATGGCCAAGAAATCTGCACCACGATGAAAATCGGTCTCAAGTCGGCCGGCATCAGCCCTGATCAGGTGGACTATATTAATGCGCACGCGACCTCCACCACCATCGGCGATGCCGTCGAGACCAAGGCCATCAAAACGCTCTTCAAGAAGCGCGCAGATAAGATTGCCGTCAATGCGACGAAGTCACTCGTGGGTCACACATTAGGCGCAGCTGGAGCGATCGGCGCAGTGGCCACGACCCTGTCTCTTCACACTGGCCAGATCCATCCGACCGCTAATTATGAGGAACCGGACCCAGACTGCCAACTGAACGGGATTCGGCGAACTGTCCAGGAGCGAAAGATTCGCTATGCCCTCTTAAATGCATTCGGATTCGGCAGCAACAATGCCACGGTCGTCTTTAAGAAATTTGTCGCCTAGGAAATGAATGAATGCTCATGAGCGCGATTTCGCTGCGAACTGATTCATGCCACCGAAGGAGCACCTATAATGACTGAACGGATCGATCCTCAGATCACAGAAAAAATTGTCCATGCACTCGCCAGCTATCTCAAGCGAGACCCTGCCTCCATTACCGAGGACCATCATCTGCGAGATGATCTTGGGCTCGACTCGGTCGCTGTTATTGAACTCCTCTTCGAGATCGAAGAGCGATTCAAGCTACAGATTCCGGATCAGGATCTTCCAGGACTGAGCACGGTCGGCTCGGTGGCCGCGTACGTTCAACGACGGCTCGCCGAGCCTCCGGAGACTTCCAAGCCTGCATCAGCCAAGCCAGCGATAGCCTCCACTAAGTCAAAATCAAAAAAATCTGGCCCATCCAGATCCACATCCGCAAAATCCTCTGCGCCAAAAAAATCGGCTTCCTCCAAATCAGCACCCATGAAACGTACCTCCGTCTCCGTGAAGAAGCCGAAAGCTACGTCGTCTACCGCTTCAAAAACAAAGAAAAAGGTCGGAGCCAGATGAATACCCCTCAACGACCTACGCCGATCACACTCGCGCAAATCCATCAAGTTGTTGGCGGGACGCTCCATGGCAACGACCAGACACAAATCTTTGGCCTTACGAGCGTGGGGCATGCCAATCCACACGCTCTCTCATTTGTGACAAACGACAAAATGGCGAAGGCAGCAGCCGAGCTGGCGGTTGCGGCGCTGTTGGTTCATCGGCATCAGCCGGATCTCGCAGTCCCGCAAATCGTCGTCGACAATCCCATGCTGGCGTTTGCGCATGTCGCACAAAACTTCTTCGTTCAGACCCCGGCTCCTCGAGGCATTGCCGAACAGGTCACACAGGGTTCCGATGTACGGATAGGAACCGATCCTTCTATCTGGCCGTTCGTCACGCTCGGCGATCGAGTCACGCTCGGCGATCGGGTCACACTCTACCCAGGAGTCTTCCTGGGATCCGATGTCACCATTGGAGACGACTGTATCCTCTATCCTAATGTCGTGGTTCGTGAAGGCTGTTCGCTCGGTGCACGAGTGATCGTCCACAGCGGAACCGTCATTGGAGCGGACGGGTTCGGGTATGTGCAGCATCACGGTCGGCATCACAAGATCCCTCAACTCGGAGGGGTGACCCTTGAGGACGACGTTGAGCTGGGAGCCAACGTCACGATCGACCGAGCGACATTCGGACGGACTCTGGTTAAGCAGGGCACGAAGGTGGACAATCTGGTTCAAATCGCCCACAACGTGACCGTGGGAGAGCACTGCATTCTTGTGGCTCAAGTCGGGATTGCCGGCAGTACGACAATCGGCCGTCATGTGATGATCGGTGGCCAAGCCGGTCTTTCCGACCATTTGACCATCGGAGATCAAGTGCTGATTGCCGCGAAAGCCGGAGTCAATCGCAGCGTTGAATCCAATCAGATCGTCGGCGGTATTCCTGCGATGCCGAAAGAAAAAGCTCTCAAGGTCCAAGGAGCCATTTTTCAACTGCCTGAGTTGAAACAACTCGTGAGAGATTTGGAACAACGTATGGCAACGCTCGAAGCACGCGTGCAAAAATCCCCTAGACGACCTGCTCAACCGAGAGGGACTCGTTCTAAAAAGAGATAAGGTCTCAGGTCTTCCCTTTTGGTGCGGTGATCACCCTCCGCCATAAGAACAGTCTTGCCCAATAATATCCGGCCCAGGGCAGGAACATCGCGGGAACGATGTGCACCCGTCCATAGGCGAAGGCAGCAATGGAGCTCCCTACAAGGAGAGTGAAGCCTGCAATATACGCGAACGGAATCAACTGTCGACCTGGATGGTCAAAATCAGCAGGCTCGGATCTCTTCTTAAGCCTGCCTTTCATTCTCTCTAAACGCTGTCTCATCCTCGCCGCCAAAACCTCCGGGAATTCACGGAACAGATAGCGCTGGTACACCGTATGTCCTGCGCCCAATCCGATTCCTGACAGGAACAAACCGGAACTCTCATAAAACGTATCCCACGTATAGGTGTCGGTCGCAAACCATTGATAGACGAGCCCTCCGACTCCGCCGATCAAACAGATCAGACCGAGGAAGCCAGACGGCATCAGTATGTGCATCTTCACATACTCCAGCGCCTGCTGTGTTGTGTGTTGTGGCTGATTCACGTTAATAAGTTTCGGCACGATACTCCCTTCCTCATAACTCAAAACAGTGGCTGGTTGGCACCGCATTATACCGACCTCGTTTGCTCCAGCAAAGTGGAGAACCATGCCTCGCCTCCTGTAATTGGCTCAGCGTTCACGAGTGTACGGCAGGAAGGAGCAGAACCGCCATCACGGCGGGTGACCTTGGCGAAGGGTCTTGGTGATGAAGGTTCCTCGAAGGGCGGAGCGTGCTGACCCCGTAAGTTCATTAACAGCTAGAAAGGGTGCCTCAATCTAGATGGTCGGGTGGTTGCTTGGCGGCGTATCAGAAGTAGTGATGCCGGCTCCAGATTCCTTGATGACGGCACGACGACTTGTCACCGCACCTTGCATCGTCAATGCGATGGCATCAAGACTTTCGAGAAGAGCCGTAAAATGATCGGAAACCACTGTCGGTGATACAGAGCTCTGAGTCTGCGGTGCGAGAGCATGAAATGTGACACGCCCGACGGCAGGAGGATTCATCGTCTCAACCACCGAGATCAGAGGAATCAGACTGAGGTCAAGTTGACGCCCTTCTGCACCTTCGTTCCCCTGTTCATGATCAACCCTCACGACCGGACGAAGCGGATAGCGACTATTGACCTTGGCCACGAAGCCGACATCGCCGGACGCCAATCGGACCATCGTCCCAAGCGGGTAAACCGACAATTGCTCGACCAGCGCCTTGAGGATCTCGCGTGGAAACGTCATTCGTTCGGTAACCAAAAGCTCTTTCACGGCTTCATGGGGGAGAAAACGACGTCGATAGGGGCGCTCGCTGATTAACGCGTCGAATACGTCCACCACTCCACAAATCTGCGCCATTTCACTGATCTCTCGACCCTTAAGTCGCTTGGGATATCCCTGCCCGTTAAACCGTTCATGAACCTGCCCTATCACTCGTGCCAGCCAGTGATAGTCGGAACCACATCGCTCGATCACCCGAGCGCCGAAGTCGGGATGTTGCTCGATCACGGCCCGCTCTTCCTGGGTCAATCGGCCATTCTTGGTGATCAACGTATGTGGGACTGCAAACAAGCCGATATCATGGACGAGCCCTGCGAATGCCAATCGCTGCAGCTCCTCACCGTAGTACCCGAGTCCTATCCCGACCTTGGCTCCCAAGATCGCCACATTGACCAAGTTTGTAATTAATGGTGCTCCTGCTCGTCCGGACAAGGCTTCGACGACCAGTTCATCGTTCCGTTGTAGCGATCCAACCAGATCGGCTGCAAGCCGTTCAAGCGAAGACAAGGCAAACGAATGGCCACCTTGCACGGCAGCCGCCGTGTCGTTCAGAGCCTGTTCTGTCCGATGATACCATTCGTTCATGCGCACGCACCCACTCCGCTGGTCGCATTTGCACGAACCATTCGTCCTGCAACCCGTTCAACCAGCGTTCGACTCACTCGATGCACGCCTGCGACACTTCCATAGTAGAGACACAAATCACACAATGAGTTAATTAAACGGCAGACTCCACCGGTCTGTTGAAAAACTCCGGAAATCGCTGGAGACGAAAATATCGGCAACGTACAACCCACGGCAGCCAATCGAGCCATAATGTACGCTTGTGTTTCTGCACGATCGAATCGTTCAAGATGGTGGCAGACGGCCACGCGCTGTGCGAGCTGGGGAATTTGCGCAATGCGATCCCGCAGCTCTGGTTGACCGACAAGCACCAGCGTGATGAGAAACCGGTCGTTCAACTGGAAATTGCTGAGGAGTCTCAACTCCTCAAATAAACGGTCATGCTCGATCGCTTGGGCTTCATCGACCACGACAACCGTGTCGATGCCGTGATGGTAGTTGGCAAGCAGCTGGTCGTTCAATCGGCGGAGTTGCTCGCCTCTGGTTCCGCCTGGATCCAAGCCGAGCTGGAATAAAATCTCTCCCAGGAATTCGTTCCCAGGGATGGTCGGGTTCGATACAAGACCGACCTCATACTGAGCCCGAGGAAGCTTCAAAATAACCGCTCGACTGATGAGGGTCTTCCCGCTTCCGATCTCGCCGGTCAACATCACGATTCCTTTACGAGCCTGAACCCCATACAGCATGCACGCCATGGCTGCTTCATGTTTTACGGATGGCACGTAGAAGGTTGGGTCTGGCACATTTTCAAACGGACGCCGTTGGAAGCCCCAGTATGGCTCGTATGTTGAACTCCGAATACCGGACATCTCACGCGAAGCGTTCTCAAGAGACACCGTTTCACCTACTTCTATCCCACCGACGACTTTGAGACGGGCCGGCACACCAGTCATCTTGGCAAAATTCCTTGTATCGCCGCACGCTCTGTTCGTCCGCCCTGTACCCATTCCTCCAGACTCTTCACAGTTTGAACCAGACGCGAATGGACGGCTTCATATCGATGGGTGCCAACACCAATCCTTTGTTCCATCACGAGTGTCAAGAAGCTGTGAAGCCCCATGAAAAACGTCATGGCATGGGACGCGTTAACCTGCTGAGCTGCCGACCACAGTTGTGCAACACGCTCCACGGCATTCTGCAGTTGCGCCGACGCGGCTCCGCCGTTTTGGAGTACTGAACACGGTGGAGAATGGAGGACCTCTGACGGAGAAGGTCCAAAAAACCCTGTTCCGCTTCTTCTAACCGGTCGAGAAACTCTTGGATCGAGACAAGGTTACACTGTTCCATCCCGCGATTCATAAGTCCCTCTGTCTGAGCCATCACGGTCTGGACTAAATTCCGTGAGGAGATCCCTGGCGCTAAACTTTGCTCGGGAATGGCACGGAGGCGGGCCAAGAGCTCTTGTGTGCCAATCACTGCCGGAGCACTCTGGACAGCGATTTGGTCGGGCTCAGTCTCAAAGGTGACACCGGTCGCCCGGGTCAGCGCTCCATGAATATGACCTAATTGCTTACAGAGTGCGAGGAAATCATCCGCCGAAATCGATGCCCCCGGTTCTTGAACAGCTTCAACAAAGGGAAGGGCTGAAAAACTCGCTCGTTCGACATCATTCAGGTGAATGGTCGCTGCAGATCCACCGAGATTTGTGATGCCGACCTTAATGATCCGAGCCAAGGACCGATGACGCTCGGCAGGGGGGGCCTGTTGAAGTTCATCGAGAGCCACATGAATCTGCTGAAGCCATTCCTGTGCTTCTTGAACGAATAGTTCAATCAGTTCTTTCTGGAACGCATCTTCGGTTTCAACAGGCATTGTTTTCGGCCAACCACAAGAGCCATAGCCATCGCACTGGTTGGGAAATTACATCAGGGTTGTCCTTTTCCACTTCCGAGCTGAGAGGCCAACCCTGCGATTTCACCCAGCTTACGAGCCATCTCTTCAAACCGTTTGGTGGCATGTTCAGCAACCTGCTCAGTTTCCACTACCCGTTGGGAGAGGACTCCATTCCGCTCACGTTCGGCCACCAGAAGCCCTTCCAACTCCTGAACTTTCGTCTCTGTCTTCTGTACCTCCTGCAGCCGGCCTACCGCTTCGGTAAGTTCTTGCTGTCTAGTTGCGAGTTCGGTTTCAAGCGTCTTGACTCTCTGTTGGAGTTCAGCGACTTGCGTTTGCTCGGCGATCAGTCGTGCTTCCACATCTTGAGCCTCTGATGAGGTCTTTTCTAACTCAGCAAGTTGTTGGACCAGTTGCTCTGCGGCTGCCCGCTCTGCATTCAGCGCAGATTCCAATTCCGTAAGGCGTTCTGACATCTTCTGCGCACCCAGAGTCTCCTCCTGGAGCATCGCTACTTGGGCCTGCTCTGCCTTGAGGGCGGCTTCCAGCTCGTGAATTCTCGAAGCCAGAGGCTCAAGCTTTGTGAGTTTCGCTTCAAGATCACTGGCACGCTGACGCTCCGTGGCCAACTCTGCCTCGATCGCCTTGACTCTCCCTAGCTGCCCTGCGGCTTCGGAAAGCTGTTTCGTCAAATCTTCCGATCGCGCCCGTTCTGCCAGAAGGTGCTCTTCCATCTCCCTGAGCTTGCCGACGTCCTGATGCACCCTCTCTTGCTCGTGGTTCGCTATCGAAGGAACTCTTTCGATAGCCGCCATTGGTTGATCTGATACTGCTTGGCTCGCTGAGGTCGATTCTGGCGGGGTTTCCTGTCGTTTTGCCATCAATTCGAGGACACGATCTTTCAACGATGTGCCCTGGAATGGCTTTTTCAATACCCCATCCGCTCGACAGGATTCAGCCTGTTTGGTCACTTCATCATTGACGATGCCGGAGATCAAGAGCACAGGAATCGTTGCGAGGGTGGGATTCCCTCTAACAAACGCGCAGACTTCATAGCCACTCTTATCAGGCATGATCACGTCAGAAACGACAACATCCGGTCGCTCTTTTGTGAGATAGGCCAAGGCTTCTTCGCCGTTTGCCGCGAGCGTGACACCGAGACCAGCCTCGGTTAACAGCCGTTCAGCGACTTTTCGAACTGCGATGCTGTCGTCGGCTATGAGAATCTTCGGCATACCTGCACCTTTCATCTTTCTCCATCTCTGAGGAGTGGCTACATGCTCGATCCGAGTTGTGCAATTGCCAGAATCGGAATCTCATCGAGTCCACTGGCATAACTTCCTTCTGCCGGTATATCTTTGCTTCGATAGGCCTGGACCGCCGTTGCTTCGAGCGTCTGAAGGACCGGCATCTCTTCATCGATGCAGATCACCATATCTCCCAGAGGATGCTTTATCCTGAGACACAAGGGATTGCTCCCCTGCACACAAAGACGCAGAACCGATGCCAGATCGAATACCGGAAGAACAGCCTGATCTTGGCGAACGACCGCCGTGATAAACGGGGTGCGACCGCCAACTGGGATGGAAGCATTCCATGCTGAAAGGCCACTGACTTCCGATGTCTTTACTGCCAATCGCCTGCCACCTATCGAAAAGACCAAGAGCATCCACGATGATCGTGTGGCGTGTTTCTGCCGTATTCCTCCACTCCTCAGCATGCTCGTCTCTCACCTGCAGCACTGTCCTGAAGATCCATAAAGGACAGAGCGGCTTTCTGATCATGAGTCGCATCGGACCCGGCATGTTCCCCGAGAAGCCATGCTGGGCTGAGGATGAGTGCAATGCTGTGTTCGATTAGTATCAAGCCTCGATACCACTGTCGTTCGACACTGCTGAAATGAGCAGGTAGAGGCAGGATCTGAGATGGCTGAATTTCTAATCGCCCATGAATATGACCGACACGAATACTGCATTGGATCCCTTGATCGGCAAGTATTACAACAGGGGTCTCTGGACGTATGGGGACATCGGTAAGGTTCAATTGCATAATAAGATCGACCGTTCTGTCGACCACTCCTCGTAGCTCTGGATTTTCACCACGTTCCACTTCTTGAACGGTCAGCAGCGCTTTTGTAAATCCAGCCTCAAATGCCAGATACCTCCTCCCGATCGTAGCAATGATGAAGTGTCGTAACGACGACGTTGCGGGCGCCGACTCCCCCAGTTCCTGGATGCTCATATCAACACTCTCATCGCCATTTTCTGCAACTACCTGCGTTCCGTCAATTAATACGAATATTTCCGCAAGGTTACCTTCTCGGAACAGACGTCCGCCCTACCCACTGTTCAACTTCTTGCAGTAGCACGCGCTCTTCCACGGGTTTGGCAATGTACGAATTCGCGCCGATAGAAAGTGCCATTTGTCGGTGCTTGTCCCCAGCGCGCGTCGTCATCACTACGATGGGGGTCTGTTGTGTTTCAGGGCGACTCCGAAGCGCTTGAATCACCTCAAATCCGTTCAGTTTTGGCATCTCGAGATCGGTGAGAATCATTCGATATGACGTCAGTGATGCTTTCCGTAGTCCATCTTCCCCGTCCACCGCCGTGTCAACCAGATATCCTGCAGATTCCAGCATTTTCCCTACGAACTTCCGAATGCTTAACGAATCATCGACCAACAATAGGCGTGTCTCCTGAGATTCAGGAGCACCCAATTCTTCCGACACAACTTCTTCGTATCGATCAGCAGACTTCGCCAAGACCGAGGGTGATCCGCTATCCTTCGCCTCTCGTAGGGTCAAGCGAGCCGGATCGATGACCAAAATAACGCGCCCTTCAGGATCGATCGTCGCTCCACCGAACAACGAATGTTCAAGCGGCCTGAGCATCCCAAGAGACTTAATGACGATCTCTTGTCTCCCTAGCAGCGCATCGACGGCTAATCCCAGCGGACCGGTTGCCGTCCGAACCACCACCACCGGCAAAGTCCACTCGACGGGTCCGGATTCCCTCCGGAGCACGTGAAACAACGATTGAACCTCAATAGTTTCATCGGCGACCTGCAAGAAGGTCCGCCCATCTACCTCTTGAATTGAGGACGCGGTGGGCATCGTCACTTCATGGATATTCAGCAGAGGAATTGCATACCGCTCTGTCCCAGCGCGCACCAGCAAGGCGGTCGCGATCAGCAAGGTGAGCGGAAGGGCTAAGGTGAACTTGGTCCCAAGTCCAGGCATGGACTCGACCTCGATCTGCCCGTTCATCTCCTCAATGACTCGTTTAACAACATCTAATCCGACACCCCGCCCTGCCTGGTCTCCTACCTTCTCCGCAGTCGAAAATCCAGGAAGGAAGATCAATTGAAGTGCATCCTCATCCGACATCGCTTGAAGCTGACGTGAATCAACCAATCCCATCCTGACGGCTTTTGCCCGAATCTTGGCTAAATCCAACCCCGCACCATCATCTTCAACTTCAATAATGATGGAGCTACCGCGATGGGCGGCATGCAAATAGACCGTGCCGACGGCTGGTTTACCCCTCGATACCCGATCGACTGCCGGCTCGATACCATGATAGACCGCATTCCGAACGAGATGTACCAAGGGATCCACTAACCGCTCGACCACACCCGTATCCACTTCCGTCTGTTCACCCGACGTCACGAGAGATACTTCTTTGTTCGATGCACGAGCGATTTCTCTGATCGCTCGCCGGAACCTGGTGAACGGAGTCCCGATCGGAACCATACGTGCACGAGAAATTTCATCTCGCATGAGGAGCGTCAGATGTTGCAGCTGGCTCATGTCCTCATGTGCCCGTCGAATGGACCCGTCAAGCTGTGACATCGACTCACTAATATCGGCGGTGACTTCCCCGATGCGTCGGGCGAGAATGTTAAAGTCGTCGTACTTATCAAGCTCCAGACTACCAAAATCTCCGAAGGCTGGAACCGCTTGCACGGGAACCGATATCGAGCGACTGGGTGCATCCTGATACGTAAAGGTGTGCTTCTCGCCGAAGGATTGGACGGAGTCCACCAAGCGCGCCTTGAAAACGAGGACCTGCTGCGAGAGTTGCTCCAACACCCGTAAACGCTGTTCTAATCGGCTGCGTCCGGTGACCAGTTCTCCGACAAGATTCATGAGTCGCTCTAATCGAGCATAGCTGACGCGAATCACCTCACGATCTTCAGCAGTCCGTGCATCCTGAGGCTTCTCGTGAGCGTGCGGTTCTTCTCGTTGACGACCTGAAGCATCGGCGCCTGCGGACAGATCAGCCGGACGCTGTGCCACCGTCGACTCAACGGGCATGCCTTGATCCAACCTCTTCAATTCAGAACGGGCTTCACTGAAACGTTTCCGCGTGCCGATCACCATGCTAGGATCTCTTCGCATCAGTACCCGAACGACATCGATTGTACGCAGCAACAGATCGGTATGCCCTGGTAGCACACTGAAACGACCGTCCCGTACCGCCCCCATGAAATCCTCAACATGATGCACAAGATCACCGATAGATCGAAACCCTACCGTATAAGCAGATCCTTTCAAGGTATGTGCGGTACGGAAGAGCTGATTAATCAATTCCTTGTCTTGCGGATCCTTCTCCAACCGCAGCAGTTCGGCTTCCAACAGTTCAAGATACTCTTGAGCTTCAGGCACGAAGTAGGACATGACTTCTGGGTCGAGATCCGGGATCAAGTAATCGTCGGATAAGTCCGTGACGGGCAGTTCGACATTGACAACCGCCTCGTGCTGTCCCACACTCGAATCGGCCGTTTCCATACTCGGCGGCACAGCTTCTTCCGCAGTGACCACAATGGCACTCTCACATACCTGCGTCAGTCGTTGCACAAGAACCGGCACCTCTTGTTGCAGTTTTGACACCTCCGCCGACTCTTTTTGGAGAATGCGACGGATCAGGCTGGCCGCCGCAGTCATCATGCCAAGAAGCGCCGGAGTAACGCACAGTCGCTTTTCCCTGACTGCAATCATGCACTCTTCCATGGGTCGTGAAACATCCCCAATCACTTGGAAGCCGACCGTATAGGCGGAGCCTTTGAGTGTATGTGTGGCACGAAAGAGTCGGTAGACCGCCTCTTCATCGTCTGGGGTGCGGTCAAGAGTACGCAGCAACTCATCAATGGCACCCAGATACTCCTCCGCCTCAGGAATGAAATACGACAGAATTTCCTGGTCAAGTGAGGGAGTGACGTAGTCCACGGCGGCTAACGACAAGGTGATCGACGATGCTTTTAAACGGTCTAGAGATGTCAGACACTGCTGAACCAGATGATGATCCTCACCATTTCCCTGGCCAACTAATGCGATAAGGGTACCCATGTCCTGTATGGCCTCTCTCATGACTGCAGCAACCCTAGGCCAATCACACGGAAGCTGCTCGACTGCACGCTCGAGAATCCCCTCAAGTTGTTCGGCCACGCGAGAGACTCCTTCATAGCCATACAAAGCGGCCGCACCACGAATCCGATGAGCAATGATGTATTGTTCCTGGAGCGTGTGCGGGGCAGGACTCGATTCGGCAGCGAGGCGCAGAGCTTCCGCCAACGTCGTCAGTCCCTCTGACGTTTCTGAGACAAAGACGCGAACCAAATCGCTCCGATCAGATTCCGATCCCATCAGATTGCCTTAGGACTGAGGAAGACGCGTTAGCAGAACCGACTCGATTAGGCCAACTTGAACTGGGCGACGGAGGCCGTGAGGCTTTCAGCCAGCTTGACCATATCCTCCACCGTCGCACGGGCCGAGTCCGTCGCTTTCTGTGTCGCCACGGCTCCGCCGGTAAAATCTTTGATGGAACGACCGACTTGATCCGTCGATGCACTCTGATTGACGGCAGCCGCCGCAATGCTCTGGGCAAGCTCCGCTGAGCGTTCTGCAATCGTTGAAATCTCCTTAAACACATCACCGGTACGGAGAGCTGAGGCAGACCCAGCCTCGACCGCCTGCGTTTCATGTTCCATCGCCACTACCGCGTGTTGCGTTTCCCCCTGAATGACTTTCACCAGATCGGCGATCTCTCGTGTCGCTTGCGTCGAGCTCTCTGCGAGCCTGCGCACCTGATCCGCGACAACGGCAAATCGTGCACCGGCTTCGCCCGCCCCGGCTGCTTCGATCGCGGCGTTGAGCGCGAGGAGATTGGTCTGATTGGCGATGTCACGAATGGTCGAGACGATCTGCGAGATCTCCAACGATCGGTCGCCAAGCGCTTTCACCTGCTTCGACATTCGCTGCACCGCGGATCGGATCCGCTGCATATCCTGCACGGTTTCCTGCACGGCAACCCGACCATCTTCCGTCGCCTTCAAGACCTGGCGAGCGGATTCCGAGGACGCCTCGGCGGTTTCAGCCACCTGCCGCATCGAAGCCGCCAGCTGTTCGACTGCACCGAGGGTCTTCATCGACTCATCGGCTTGATGCTTCGCCGTCCCCGCCATCTGCCCCGCATTCTCCCGCAACGCCCCGGCCGATCGGTTGACGCGTTCGGCAGATTCCCGCACTTGTTTCATCAGCTGCGCGAATCGTTGAATCATCAGATTGAAGCCATCCGCAAGATTCCCGAACATATCAGCGGTGACTTCTCCGCGCTTCGTCAAATCTCCTTTCCCCACACCAGACACGAGCACCAAAAATTGAACGAGACGCTTTTGCATGGTGTCCCGTTCTTCCTCTGTCGATACGAGGCTGGTAATTCTGTCAAGCATCGAATTGAACGCCTTGGCCATATGCCCAACCTCATCATCACTCTCGAGCCGAGCTCTGGCTTGAAGATTACCCGCGGCGGCTTGCTGAGCAACATCGGCAACGTGAACGATGTTGCGAGCGATCGTACGCGCAAGAAAATATCCGATGGCACCGGCGAGAACCAGAGCCAGCACGGCTCCAATGAACACAATGTTCGTACGGTACGCGGCCTCTGCTTGTCCGTTGTCGTTCAGCTCTTTCGCCACTTCCTGAATAGTCGTCATGAGTTCTCGCACCCGCAGGGTAGCTGCCCCGTATTTGTTTGCAACTTCAACCGATAGCGTGGCCTGAGCGAGATTATGCATGCTCTCTTTCTGTTCCTCAGCGAGCGACGATCCAAAACTGTCCGCAAACGCGCGCAGAACCCCTTCGGCTGAAGAAAAATACTCTCGCAATGCTTGATGAAGCTCCGCAAGATCTTTGCGTTCGCTACGCCCGGTCGATGATTCGTGGAGCTGCGACGACTGCAGGATTTCCAGCGGAGCCATGGTTTGGCGCTTAAGTTCTGCGAGGGGAGCTAACGCCTCTTCAAAATTGTTCCTATGTGTTTGTCTACCCACATTCAAGAGGGCGCTATGATAGAGCCCAAGAGTGGTACTACTAATCCCAACGTTCGACAGTGCCAGTGTTGATCCGTTGTAAATCGATTGCAATTCGCCTTTCAGCTTGTGAAGCCCCATCAAACCCACCAACCCAACAGAGACCATGATGACGCTCACGGCAGCAAATCCGAGGATCAACTTTGGCAAGGTCTTGAGGTTTTGAAACCATGATGTCGTGGGCTTCACCGTCGCCTTGCTAGACCTTGGCATAACATCCTTCCTCCTCAACACACTCGATCGCACATCGGTGCATGCGCATCCGAGTCTTCATTCATCAGCTCTCGGACATACTATGTTCCATACCGGCGTCTTCGACAGACGCTAGCAGAGATGGGATTGCCAGCATTCCACTCACACGATTCTCCACTCTGACCAGACCTGATAGAAAGCGACGCCCACCTTTGATACTGGCTTCAGAATCGCTCAGCATGTCCTCGGTCACGATCTCACGGATCTCAGGAACACCATCAATCAGGAGACCGATCTGATGGGCATCATGACGGACAACGATGACATATCGCGCGGTCGTAGACAGCGCAACACCCAAGGACTGACGTAAATCAGCCAATGGAATAATGGTCCCGCGCAGGTTCGCGACGCCAACCAGCGAGGCCGGCATTCCAGGCACCGGAGTCATCGACTCGAGCTCGAACACTTCGCGGACTTGGCGAAGATCAATCGCAAATGACTCGCCTCCTAGAACCACCAGGCACACCCTGCGAAGCTCTGTTGGTTTGGCTTGCTCGAGTCCAGCATCGGACGTGAGCAACGGTAGATCACAGGGCACGTTCATCGTCGTTCTGTCTCTGCACTACGAAATTCACCGAAGGGCTACCTTGATGGCCTGCAGAAGTTCCTCGGCTTTAAACGGCTTGACTACATGACCGTTTGCCCCCTGTTGCTGCCCCCAAAACTTGTCGCTTTCTTGTCCCTTTGACGTGCAGAGCACGATGGGAATGTTCATAAAGCGCGCATCATTCTTCAGATCCCGACAAGCTTGAAACCCGTTTCGACCGGGCATGACGACATCCATGACGATAAGATCGGGCTGTTCTGCGACAATCTGCTCCTCGAGTTTGTCTGTGGTCGAGCATGTCACCACTGTGTGGTGAGCTGCCTTGAGGTATGACTCGATAAGTTGGAGCTCAGCCTGTGAATCATCGACCACCACGATCTTACTCATGAAACAACTCTCCCCTCCCGAAGGACCTCACCCCGTGAAATCCAATCTTGGCAAGACGGGCCTACGCACGTCCTGGCCATGGATTTGCCTGGAATTCGGCTTACTAGGAACTTATCGGTGAAACCTTTCTCATCTTTAGACAAATCATGCAGGAGCGCCAGATACTCGGACATGACTGCTCGGCCGACTTTCCTCGATTGGTATGAGCAAGGCTCACATCAGCGGCACCTTGACCATGAACCAGGCTGTTCACCGTCTCAAAGCCATACCCCGCTCCAACCATGACGAACATCAACCGTACCCGCGTACCAGGAGAACCGCGTGCACCGATTGAGGCTATTCACAGGCAGTGTATCGTCTTGTATATAGTTGGCAAGCAATCGGTGATTCTCGGCAAATCGTGAACCGCATGTCATCCTAGAACCCAAGTCCCATATGGGAAGAATCGGGTGCTCCAGAAACGGGGACAAACTTCCGAGCTAGTGAAGGACTACCGAGGTCGAAGGGTGTTGAGAAGATGAGGAATGTCTATGTGATAGGCCACATGGTCAGCCCAGCGATCAAGTTCAGTATTGAAACGCGTACTGACGATCTCCGATACAGTGGTCTCAAGCGGTGGAAGTCTTTTCCTTTGGCGCGCCCGATTCAACCAGCTGCGGCGAAACCTAGATTCGTCGAACACGCCATGGATGTATGTTCCCCACACAAGCCCATCCTTCCGAATCGTGCCATCACAACGTTCATCATGAGTCGCGAGAAGAGCGAAGCATGGGGATTCGTTCACCCGTTGTGTCACCCCCATATGGATCTCATACCCACGGACCAGACAAACATCCCGCATGAATTCAACAGTCGGTCGAGCTTGGACAAGGGTCGTCCGTTTGGTTCCCGTCAGAGTTGTCTCAACCTCCAAATACCCTAATCCGGGACAGACCCCGCCTTGCTCAACATGGTCAGGGTCGGCAATCTTCAGGCCAAGCATTTGATATCCGCCGCAGATCCCGACTAACTCTCGTTGGTTGGTGAGGTGCGTATCGAGCAGAGGCACAAATCCCTGCTCCCGTAAGTAAGAGAGGTCTCTCACGGTACTCTTGCTTCCAGGAATAATAATGACGTCGGCCTCGGTAACCATGGCCGGAGTGTGTACGTACCTTACGGCCACATCCTCCTCTCCCGCAAGGATGTTGAAATCGGTGAAGTTGCTCGTATGAGGCAACAACACAACCGCAATATTCACTCGGTCAGAGGCGAAGGGTTTTCCCTGACTTCGAAGTTGATCAAGGCTGTCTTCTTGATCGAGCCTGAGGTCACGCAAATATGGAAGCACTCCCAGCACGGGAATCCCCCCACGCGATTCCAGGAACCTCACGCCGTCGTCAAATAATTGGGGATCCCCTCGAAACCTATTAATCACGAGTCCACAGATTCTCTCCCGCTCGTGCGGTTCCAGTAAATCCAATGTCCCAAGGATTTGGGCAAAGACACCGCCTCTGTCGATATCGGCTACGAGCAGTACGTGCGCGTCGGCCTCTCTCACGACCGGCCAGTTGACGAGGTCCTGCCGTCTAAGATTTACCTCTGCTGCGCTGCCAGCGCCTTCTATGACGATCATCTCGTACTGACTCGCCAGTCGGCGATAACTCTCGGTCACGGCAGACCAGAGCGTCCGTCTTCCATCGAAGTAGGCCGAGGCCTCCTGTTTCCCGATTACTCGGCCATGCACCACCACTTGAGCACATCGGTCGGACTCCGGCTTCAGAAGAATGGGATTCATATCAACATGGGACGGAATTCCGCAGGCTGCGGCTTGTAAGGCCTGAGCCCGCCCGATCTCTCCCCCTTCCGGAGTCACGAACGAATTGAGTGACATGTTCTGAGCTTTGAACGGCGCCACACGGATCCCGCCACGTACCAGTAATCGGCATATTCCGGCAGCAAGGACGCTCTTCCCCACATCAGAACCCGTTCCAAGAATGGCAAGTGCCTCAGCCTTCATCGGAAATCCCTCTGCCACTGCTCAGCCTTGACCAAACCTTGAGACACACATCTGGCCACGGCCCTTGCAATGAGTGAACCGATCACCGTATGAGTCCCGCTGTATTGTTGAGGCGGTCCTTCTCCACGTGATGCACACGCAATCACAACCACATCCGTCCCTGTCCCGGTCGCCAAAGACTGAGTTCGGCGACTCCTGACACCATGATCCCGTAACACACCGGTCTTAGCTTCCGTCACGACTTGTACAGCACCGACCATAGCAGCGATGGAGAGACTCACGTTGGTGATTACCACGAGATTAATCGTTCCTGGCCTTGTGACTCCGTTGGATCTGGTGGATTGGAGCGGCCTCTCTCCTGCGTTGACCGCATTGGTCACCCCGACCGTCGCAAAACATTCCACCCAAAGTCCCTGCGCAGTCGTCTGCGCGGTGACCAGCTGTGTCATGGGCACCGCCGTCATGAGCCCGATGGTTTCGTCACTGAGTCCTAGTCGCGAAGCCAGGTCTCGCAGGTAGCGCGAAGGCATAGGGTAGCGCGTACTGCGCCCACCATTCGCTTCGACCTGATGATTAAGAATCTGTGATGCGAACCCCAGCCCGCCGCCATGCGAGGAGGACGACAGCACTCGCTTTCGGCCACCCAGGCGGATCACCAGCGTACGTCCTATTACCTGATACGGTGTATGGACCCTTTTACACGTTCTGGTCTTCACGGTACTGGTGACGGAGTAATCTCGACAAAGCTCGGATCAGGCGATCATTCTCGTTTTGAGCACGCACCGCAAGTCGAATGGACCGGGAATTTGCCCCGGGAACGGTTGAACAGTCCCGGATCAGTAGCCCTTCACCTCTCAATTTGGTCGTGATGTCACGCGCATGGCAACCACGAGGCAATTCGACAAAGAAATAGTTGGCATACGTAGGCATGACCGAACAACCAGACAGAGATGTCAGCATTCTTCCGAACCGTTCTCGTTCTCTGGCCATGAATCGCAGGCTCTTCCGGACATGGACCACATCGCGCGTAGCAGCCAACGCCGCCAGCTGCCCCATGACATTCACCGACCAGGGCGGCATCAACCGACGGAACGCTTCAATCGCGGTAGGTTCGGCCACTGCATACCCGACTCGAAGTCCAGGTAATGCATAGAATTTAGTCAAGCTCCGCAGGACGACCAGGCGTGACCACGACGCAGCCGATGAAAGCAACGATCTATCCGGGCAATAATCTGCAAATGCCTCATCGATGATGAGCCATACCTTACGCCGTTGAGCGATGTCCGCCAGTCGTAGAAGATCCTTAACAGCGCACGCTTGTCCCGTCGGGCTATTGGGATTGCACAGGAGGACTCCATCGACGGGATCGGAGTTTCTCTGTCGTTTCTCCAACAGCCGACAGAGATGCTCAATCGGCTGCGTGTACTGCTCCCTCGCTTTCGCATAGACAGTGGTAATACGCCCACCTGCGCGAGCCATGGAGGCAGCATACTCTGAGAACGTTGGGCGCACGATCACGAGATGACGAATCTTGAGCGCCCGAGGAAGAACATCGAGCAATTCCGTCGAGCCGTTTCCAACCACAATTTCTTCGGCCTGTCTCTGCCAGTCGTGTGCAAGCGCCTGACGAAGCTCCCAACAATCCGGATCCGGGTAATGCGTAATAAGTCGGCGCGCGGCGACGATCGTCCGCCAAACATGCGGGGATGGACCAAGCGGGTTAATGCTGGCACTAAAGTCGGTGAGATGGCGTACGTCACGACTAAGCTCTCGTGAGGCCGCGTATACATTCCCACCATGGATCGTACGGCCTAGACGAGGCACAGAAGGCCCACACCGAGGGTCACGCCGAGTGCGCTCACACCGATCATGATACGAGATGCCGCTCTAATATCACGTAAATCGGGCTGCCGCCCACCCTGTCCGAGAAGAGGTCGATCATCGGGCACTCCTTGATACAAATTGATTCCTCCTAATTGGATTCCTAGTGACCCCGCCATGGCCGCCTCTGGTCGCCCGCTATTGGGACTGGGATGTTTGCGCCCATCCCGCCACAGGACACGCCACCCTGTTCTGATTCGACGAGGCTCCTTCATCACCACCGCAGCCGTTAGGATGATGAGTGCGGCGGAGATCCGCGCAGGAATCCAGTTCACTAGATCGTCCAGTCGTGCAGATGCCCAGCCAAAATCAATATGGCGTTCATCCTTATGCCCAACCATCGAGTCCAGCGTATTCACCGCCTTGTAGGCAAGCGCCAAAGGCGCTCCACCGAGGGCAAGATAGAACAACGGTGCAATAATCCCGTCACTGGTACTTTCCGCAATGGTTTCAATCGTTGCCCGCGCAAGTTCCTCTTGAGAGAGTTGATCCGTGTCTCGTCCAACAATCATCCCTACCGCCCGCCGTGCTCCGGGGAGATTGCCTTGCTCCAGCTGTGCACGCACCGCTCGAACGTGATCCCACAAATCGCGCCCAGCGAGTGTCGTCCAAGCGCCCCCGATCGTCAGAAGACTTCCAAACCACCAGGTTACTCGATCAGCTCTGGCGATCGCTTCATGGCTGAGGACAAAGACAAACAGTGGGAGACTCAGCGCCAAGGCAAGGCCTGCTCCACGGAGCAGAGTGGGATGACAGGCCATTCGTCTGACATGCATGTCGCACCATCCGATCACGATACCCATCCCGCGAACAGGATGAGGGAACCAGCGTGGATCTCCCACCACGGCATCGAGAGTTGCTGCCGCTAACAGTTCCCCACCCATCATGACAGAACAAGTACGAGGGGCATCAACAGAAGGAACAGAATTTCCACGATCTCATTCGTGGCGCCTAACGTATCCCCTGTGGTTCCACCGAAGAACGCACGGCACATGGCTTGAACCACTGTGATGATCAGGCCACAGCCAATCAACGTCACAACGGTCACCGTGACACCTAGCCCGATCACCAGTGCTGCGGTCAGGACTACCGTGGATCCGATCACATGCCATACCGACAGATGAGCAAGAAACGGGGATGCCAGCCCGCCATCGGCCCTTGCATAGGGAGCCAGCCAAGCTAGAGCGACCATGGCGCAGCGTCCAAGCGCCGGCATACAAATCAACACCGGAACACGCAGGGATTGCGGAAGCGCCATCAGACCCGCGTAACGAAGGAGTAACGACAGGAACAGACCGGTTGCGCCAAGCGCACCAATTCTCGGATCACGCATGATCGAGAGGCGATCAGCCGTGGTTCGACCACCTGCCAGTCCATCAACTGTGTCGGCCAATCCGTCCTGGTGAAGGCCTCGGGTGAGCGACACCAGCAGCACAATCAAGCAGATGCTGACGACTTCCTGCGCAAAGATGTGGTTCAACCATCTGTCTGACAATGCCAGGATTCCGCCGAGCATGAGGCCAATCGTGGAATACCAGGCCATCGATGCAGCCAGTTCCGGCGCAGTCGGTTCATGGTGAACCTTGCTTAACGGTATGGTCGTCAGGAAATGCCACGCAAAGATGAATGGACGAGCGACAGCTCCCATAAGCGATCACACCTTGTTCGCCACACCGGCTTCCTCGAATGTCGCCATCTCCGTGTAGACCTTGATCGCGGCACAGACAAGATCCATTCCTAAACAGGCTCCGGTCCCCTCGCCAAGGCGAAAATCAAGGTTCAGGAGCGGAGTCAATCCCAAATGGTCCAGAATCGCGCGATGCCCAGGTTCGACCGACCGATGGGCTGCAATGAGATACTCACAACACAACGGCTGAAGCCCAACCGCAATCAACGCGGCAGCGCCGGCAATAAACCCATCCAGTACCACCGGAATACGGGACGCTGCTGCACCGAGGATGAGGCCCGCCAGCCCACCGATTTCCAGACCCCCTACCTTTGCCAGTACGGCGAGTGGATACACCGGCCTCGGGCGATGAAGGTCGAGCGCCCGTTCAATCACCCTCACCTTGTGCAAGCGATCGGCCTCCTCAATACCGGTCCCATACCCGGTTACCTCTGCCACTGGTCTGCCGGTCATCACGGCTGCAATTGCGGCGCTGGGCGTCGTGTTGCCGATGCCCATCTCTCCCGTACCGATCAAGCCGACACCTTCCCGTACCGCTTCCATCGCCAACTCAATCCCCACTATGACGGCTTGTTCCGCCTGTTCGCGGGTCATCGCCGGCTCACGCGCTAAATTATGCGTGCCTCGCATGATCTTTCGATGAATCAACCCAGAGATAGATCCGAACTCATAATCCACTCCGATGTCGACCACCCGGACATGCACATCCGCATGCCGTGCAAACACATTCACGCCGGCACCACCACGAAGAAAGTTCAAGACCATTTGAGGAGTCACCTCACGTGGATAGGCACTGACCCCTTCCACGGTCACGCCATGATCGGCGGCAAAGGTGAATACCATCCCGCGGGGAATAGTGGGTTTCAGCTCACCTGTCACGGTCACGTATGAAGCTGCTAATTCCTCGATGCGGCCAAGGCTACCCTGCGGCTTCGTCAAACGACTTAAATGGGCTTGTGCTTTCGCCTGCAGACTCAGATCCAACGGCTGAATTCGACGGCACACCTCTTCAATCAGCATACGACTCCCTTCCTCACCTCGCGCGAACCGGTATTCCGCTGACCACCAGATACACCTCATCCGCTGCTGTGGCAATGCGCTGATTCACCCGTCCTGAAAGATCGCGAAAGGCCCGCGCCGATGGCTCAATCGGAACTAGTCCCAGCCCTAACTCATTACTGACGAGCACCACCCGCGCTCCTGTCCCTCGCATGTGTTCCAATAGCGTTCCAGCTCTTATGAGAACTGCCTCTTCAGTGAGGCCGGTTCCGATGAGATTGCTCAGCCACAATGTGACACAGTCGAGAAGTATCGTGCGATAGTTCATTCCATGCTTGGACAACCATGGCTCCACATCGAGTGGCTCTTCGACCGTTTCCCAGTCAGTCGACCGTGTGGCCTGATGCCGAGCGATTCGTGTCACCATTTCTTCATCCAAGCCCTGTCCTGTGGCAATGAATGCGCGTGGCCCTCGCAAACCGGCCAGTCGAAGAGCGGCCTCACTTTTTCCGGACGAGGCCCCACCGAGAACGAGAATGATACGGCCCCTTGCTTGTCGCCTCGATTGGCGCTTATTCGGTGTTCTTGGCGACATCGCGCTCCCATAGGAATTCCGGCTCACCCTGCGTCTTGGCGACCCACCGGGCCAACACAAACAATGCGTCGCTGAGCCGATTGACGAACTTGACGATCGTCGGATCAACCGGCTCCGTTTTTGAGAGCGCCACGCACAACCGTTCGGCTCGACGACAGACCGTCCTGGCTTGATGGAGAAACCCTGACACTTTTCCGCCTCCCGGCAGAATGAATTCTTTAAGCGGCTCCAGGTTCTTTTGGCACCGATCGATCAGCCGTTCCAAACGCAGCACATCTTTCGCCGTGACCTGCGGCATATTTTTGAATGTTTGCCCGGGTGCCGTCGCCAAAATACTACCGACATCAAAGAGCTTGTTCTGGATCCAGCGCAATTCCTCTTCCAGCTGGTGTGCATGTTTCTGACGATCAGCCGCCTCAGTATTCATGACTCGAACAACCCCGACCACGGCGTTGAGTTCATCGATCGTCCCGTAGGCGTCGACCCGCAGACTGTCTTTCCACACCTGTTGTCCACCAGCCAGTCTGGTTTTCCCCGCGTCCCCTGTTCTTGTGTAGACCTTGGTGATACGCATCTCGCTACCCTTCCTTGGGACAAATTGAGAGATCCTGCTCATTCACTGTTTGTTGCATGACCCTATTCAGACAATCGGCACACAGACAGTCCTTGAATCGAGCAGAGATCCAATCCATCTGCTGCTCCGTGACACCGACGTTGCCACACCAACATTGGTATCCGCCGCACTCGAAGTCCTGCCCGCATCCCTCACAGGTCTTCTGAACCGGCCCTCTCAACCGTTCGCTCCTCGCCCCTGCCGAGGCCTACTGTTCACATGACTGGCTGCACGAGCCGCCGATTCAATCAACGAGACGGCTACGGTCGGCTGACTGGCAAAGTGCAAATGGGTGTAGAGTGCCAGTACATGGCCGCTCATGAGTCCATCCTGTCCCTTGGAGCGTCCTTCGGCGTCGCTCAGCCCACAGGCATAGTGCAAGGGTCCTCGCGCAACCAGCGTGGAATAATGAAATTCGTGGCCTCGTACTGTAACACCGACGTCACCAAGGATGCAGCGACGCGTATTCTCACTATTTCGGTATCCTAATGTGAGGCCCGTCTTTCGCATGACCGTCTCAGCAGGAAAGACCCCGACCATGGTATGCGACTGCCCATCACCATCACGGATGGATTCCGTCAGATACATGAGCCCACCGCACTCCGCATAGATCAGGCCACCTCCCTCGGCAAACCGCTTGATGGCCGCCCGCATGGCGATGTTCCTGGTCAACGTCTCGCCATAGAGTTCCGGATACCCGCCGCCTAGATACAGCATCTCGACATCTGGCAAGGCATCGTCATGTAACGGAGAAAACGGGAGGATTTCACCACCGGCTGCTTCTAATGCGTCAAGATTGTCCGGATAGTAGAAACAAAACGCGTGGTCCTGCGCCACCCCGATTCGAACCGTACGCCGTTGACACGCATTGACCGGCTGCGATACCACTGCCGATAGGCTTTTGCACGCCTGAGCCAGTGCTTCGATACGATCCAGATCCACCGTGTCCAATGCAGCTTTGGCCAAGCGCCGGTACAGGTGCTCACTGCCTTCTTCCATGGCCATGACCAGTCCGAGATGCCGATCTCCAATCGCCAGTTCGGAGTCGTGACGCAGGTACCCCACGGCAACGACATCCGTGTCTTGCTCCACCGCAGTCTTGAGCAACTGATAGTGTGCGTCACTGCCGACGCGATTGAACAGGACTCCTGCGACCCGTAACGTTGGATCGAATCTCGCATAACCCGCCACCATGGCTGCCGCCGATCTGGCCATCGCGCTTCCATCGACGACCAGAATAACCGGTGCCTCCAGCTGCTTGGCTAGTTCCGCCGTGCTGCCGAGGTCGTTGAGCGGGGAAGACCCATCAAACAAACCCATCATGCCTTCGATAATAGAGATATCCGCATCAACCGCGGCACGAGCAAAGATCGAGCGGTTGACATCGTTCCCAAGCATCCACCCATCGAGATTACGAGACGGGCGGCCGGTGGCCGCCCGATGATGACTCGGATCGATAAAGTCAGGACCAGCCTTAAACGGCTGAACCGTGCGTCCTCGCTCACGCAACGCAGCTAGGATCGAAAGTGTCGCGGTCGTCTTTCCGACACCGCTGTATGTCCCGGCCATGACCAATCGTGGATAGGGTCTCATGTACCTCTAGAGCGGCAGGTCATAATTGATCCGTACACCTCCAAAGATCGAGCGGATCGGCGTACCGAAAAACAGAATTTCTTCGTATTTCTCGTTAAACAGATTGTCGATTCGCACGTAGGCCTGGACTTGTTTGCTGACATCGTAACTAGCGGACAAATTCCACACGACAAACGATGGAGTCGGATCAAGGTTTCCAGTTTTGCTGAACCGCTCGCCAACGTACCGCCCTTCCAAATTACCTCGCAGCCCCTCAATAGGTTGATAGCTGATGATCGTCGAGATTTGATGGAGCGGCCACCTGGGAAGGCGCGTGTCCGGACCATTACTGACATCTCTTGTCGCCGCGTAGGTGTATTGAATCTGTAGATCCAAGCTCTTGGCCCACTGTCTATCACGCAGCAGCTTCAACTTGGTGCTGACCTCCACACCCTCCGCGCGAGCCAACCCGACATTCTGTGCGCAGAACCCAAATGAACCAGGATCCGTACATTCGGTTGGATCAAAAGCCGACAAGATCAAATTTCGATAACGCGTCCAAAAATAGCCCACGCTGATCGAACCCCAGTCATTGGGGAGTGTTTGCTCGAGCGCCGCGTCCAACGCTTGGCTCTTCTCAGGCTGCAAGTTTGGATTTCCAAATCCAGGGAAAAACAGCTCATTGATTGTCGGTGCTCGAAACCCCGTCGAATAACTTCCGCGCAATTTTGTGCCTGTTTCTCGATGCAAGTATCCTCCGGTCACCCGATAGGTTGTGGCGCTTCCAGCGACATTATATTCATCATGCCGAATACCGGCAGTACCAAACACCCGGTCCCAAAGGTTCAACTGGGCTTCCCCAAATCCTGCATGGCTACTCAGGACCTTGTCCGTAAAGGTAGCGGTCTGCGTGAGCAAATCCGTGTTGCTCCCTTTCTGTTCTCGAAACTGATATCCTGCCGTCAGCATGAGGGGTTTTCCGACTTGAATATTGTGCTGCCACTCAATGCGATTACTGGCTGTTTCAATGTGAGACCTGAACGGGAACCCAATCAGTCCAGTGGCTCCAGTCAGAAGATTCCGTTCCACCACACCACCGTCGCTCATCAGGTTTTCCGTTGACCGTGATAGGGTCAGCTTTTGCGACCACCAGTCAGTCATCGGCTGAGTATAGTTTCCGGCAAAGATGTACTGGGAACTTTTTGATCTCGCCCCCAACACATCAGCCGGATCTGAGGCGAAGGTAACGGGATTGAATGCAAACCCGTCGAAACTGACAATTCCTTCCAACCATCGAAAACTAAACTCCAGTCGCCCATCCCTCGGCAGGTCTGCTCCGACTCGAACCGACCCTTGCCAATTGTGGTATCCATCACGCTCAGCTGCGCCACGTCGATAGTTGATGGCTGAAAAGCCAGCCGTATCGAGCCGCGTGATGGATCCAGAAAAATCAATCGGCCCTTTCTTTCCGGCCAGACTACCCCCTTCTCGAATCGTATTGAATGATCCGTATTCAGCAAACGCTGCGACATTGGGTTTATCACGTCCACGTTTCGTCGTGATGTTGATCACGCCACCCATGGCGTCCGATCCCCAGAGCATGCTTTGGCTTCCTCGCAAGATCTCAATTCGTTCAATATTGTCGGACGTCAGATTAGCAAAGTCATATCCACCACCCGTCGCACTGTTGACGATCGCTCCATCGATCAACACAAGCGTCTGTTCTGGTGTTCCCCCACGCATTCGGACGTTCGCGACAGTGCCAAATCCTCCGCTTTGGTTGATCGATAGCCCCTGTGCCCAACGCAGCGCCTCAGACACCGTTCTCACATGCCGCTGTTGCAAGTCCTCGCCGGTGATGACCTCGACGGCACTTGTCACGTGCCTGGCTGGAATCTCAGTTTTTGTCGCGCTGACGACGACATCGGGTGCTTCGATAGTTTCTTGCTGATCGGCCATTGCGATTTCTTGACCGAATGAGGGACGAGAATAGAAAAAAAGACTCGGTAGGAACAGAATCCAGATGAAGACAACCCACAGACGAACACGACGCATAGAAACCTCCCTTTAGCTCGAAGGGTACGGATGTGTCCCGTCAGTTGGGTCTCCTGACTTGCGGCTCATTGCTCCTCTGCGCCTTCCCATGTGCCGAAGCACACAGTGGCATCAGGCAGAGTCACTCCCCGCTTACAGTGGCGGCACCGTGATGGACTTGCACCATCTTCCCCGGCGCTGACGGTATGACCGAACGAATCCCTCCAGAATGATGGTTGTGCACCTTACGACTAGAGCAAGCGAGCGGTGCAAACTCGTCCTGCTCATCTGGCCTAACCTTGGACACTCCGGTTCGTTGCTCACGACACATCCATCAAACATGCACAAATCCGCATATTCACGCTGTGAATCAATTCCTCATGTAATCGATGAAGTATCGTAAAGAGCGCGAAACCATTCGATCGAAATCCCAATTGAACGTGAGCACGGCGGATTTCTTAGACGTATGAGTCAGCAGCCTCATCCCATCCTTCACAACAAGGCTCGGCGCGTCCCAGAAATCCAACGTCTTTTCCGCACCGGTTCGGTTGCAGACGATCAACGGAAGTCCCGTTTCATGCGTCCGCTGTTCCCATTCCCCGTTCGGTCCATGGAGGCCCGGTCCCCACGAGGCAGGGGACACCAACATCTGCGCACCTTCAAACTTCAGCGCTCGAGCGATATTCCTGGTATAGGCATCGGCGCAGACGAGCACACCAACCTTGATGCCATCACATTCGATTGGAACGGTCGTATCTCCAGGGCTTGACCACGAGAGAGAATCACTCGCTACGTTAATCTTACGATGTTTCCCGACGATCTCACCGGTTGAATCGATGACAAACACCGTATTGTAGAGCCGGAGGCCATCCCGCTCAGGACATGAGAGAAAGACCGTTCGCTTCAACCTCTTCACCATCCTGCACACCTGCTGCATCCAAGGATCAGGCTGCGATTCTATCCAATCCGTTCCGATGAGCTGCACAAATTGCAACCCACAAACCGCCAGCTCCGGTGTGACAATCCAGTCAGCTCCCACCGACGCAGCATGTTTGATCGCCTCAACAAGCACGTATCGGTTCTGTTCCACGGCGCCGGGAACCGTCTCAAGATGAAGGAGTGCGATCTTGCCCAGTCTCATCGCCACATTCCAGCGGCCGGATTGTGCCGAGGAAGCGTCACTCGAGGCAACCCCGTCTGCGGATGCCGATCCACCAACACCCGGCATCGATACACGGCTTCCAACGTCTCCGGCTGAATGACTTCTTCGGGACGTCCGATTCGAACGACTCGTCCTTGGTCCAGCAACAGAATCCGGTCGCAATACTGGCTCACGAGATTGAGGTCGTGCGACACAAGAACCACGGTTAAGCAGCGTTCTTCTTTGAGTCGGACCAACACCGAACAGATGTCAACCTGATGTTGCAGATCGAGGAACGCGGTCGGCTCATCGAGCAACAAGACCTTTGGCGTCTGTGCAAGCGCCCTCGCAATCATAACCCGCTGCCGCTCGCCGCCGGAGAGATCCGTCACGGCGCGATGAGCCAAGTGAACGATGTCGACCGTCATCATCGCCTCTTCGGCGATGGCCACGTCTTCTCGACTTTCCCATCCAAATCCGCTGGTCCATCGGCCACGAGGACGATGAGGAAAGCGCCCCATGAGGACCGTTTCCGCAACGGTAAACGGAAAGAGTTGTTGGGTATCTTGCTGAACGACACCAACAGCACAAGCGATCTCTTGTTGAGCCATTGCGGCCAATTCTCGTCCGAACACACGGATGCGGCCTCGCTCCGGGCGCAGAAGCCTCGCGAGCACTTTCAGTAATGAGGTTTTGCCTGACCCATTGGGGCCGACGATACCCAGAACTTCCCCCGCACCAACGGCGAAGGACACGTCATCAAGAATCCATCGGCTCGCATCCGATTCCCGTGACTGGTAGCGGAACCGAATGGCCTGCAGGTCGTACGCCGAAGATGATTCGATGACGCCGACCGAGCCGGCACTGATTTCTTGCTCCGATCGGCCGCCGGACAACTCGCTCACGCCAAACGATCCTTTCGCCAGAGCAAGAGATACACAAAGAATGGTCCGCCGGCCAGGGCCGTAATGATGCCCACCGGAATTTCCGCGGGTGAAATCAACGTTCGCGCAATCGTATCGGCTCCCATTAGAAAGATGCCGCCCACCAGAGCCGATGCGGGAAGCAACAGCCGATGGTCTGCACCTGTGATCAAGCGCACGGCGTGTGGAACCACCATACCGATAAATCCAATCATGCCGCTGACGGACACGACTGCGCCGGTTACCAGCGCCGCTAAGATAAAGATGAACCGCTTCGCCTTTTCCGTATCAATTCCCAGGGTGCGAGCGGAATCCTCTCCCAACGCCAAAATGTTGAGGACCCGCATTTGGCTGAACAGAAGAAGCATGCCGATTGAAAGATAGACGGCAAGCCCGGCAAGGCCGCCGTAGGTGGGCGCCGTCAGCGTGCCCATTAACCAGGCCATCATCCCGTACGAACGATTCGGTTCCAGGATCGAGGTGATAAACATGATCAAGGCTGAAAAGATAGCGTTGAGAATCACCCCGGTCAGCAGCAGACTGTGGATCGGCAACTGCTCATAGCTGGCGGCCATTCGATAGACGACCACCAACGCCAAGAGGCCTCCGGCAAACCCGTAGGCAGGCAATGCGGTTTCTGCCAAAAATGTGGTGCCCGCTCCAAGCAAGACCCCTACTGCCGCTCCAAGTGCGGCTCCGCTGGAGACGCCAAGCACATAGGGATCGGCCAACGGGTTCCGTAACAATGCCTGCAAGGCCACTCCCACGGTTGCCAGGGAACAGCCGACCAAGAAACCCAGCAGCATTCTCGGCAGTCGGACGTGCAGCAGAATGGTTGTCGCCACATCGGATGTCCCATCGTTGATTTCCTTGTGACTCAGGGTGTCAACAAACGCCCTTAGAATCTCGCCATACGCAATCGGCTGCGCGCCGAAGTGAAGACAGACCAAACTAGCAGCGATCGCCGTGAGAGCAAGAATCCCCAATGTCGCCATCCACCTCGTATTCGTAAGAATGGCGCCTTGAGTCATAATGCCGCTCTTGGTGACCACACGATCAGATTCGCTGGGTAAGACTCCGGCACATGCACCGGACTGAACCGTCATAGGCGTCGGCTTCAAAGGATCCTCATGGATGCTCGGCACTTGTACCGAAACCAAATATTTCCGGATGGATGGCACGGGCGAGTTGTTCCAACGCCTCGACGACTCGGGGGCCTGGGCGATTCAATAAGTTTGAAGAGACTTCGTGAAAGCGCTGCTCTTTGACGGCCGTGAGTGAGTCCCAGCGCCGCCACTGCTGCTGCTCGCTGCGCGGCACCGTTTCTACTTCGCCACTGGGGAAGATCAACACCTCCGGATCATCCTTCAACACCGCCTCCATGCTCAGTTTCGGATAGGCCATGCCGGTCTCTGCCGCGATGTTGACCCCTCCCGCAAGGCCGATCATCTGGTGGATGAAACTTCCTGGTCCCACAGTGATCAACGGCTGGCTATTCAGAACATACAGGACCCGCCGCGCCGGCGGTGTTTCGACTTTATGCCGAATATCGGCGATGCGTTGCCGCATGCGCTGAGTTAGTTCATTGGCAGTCGAATCTTTCTCAAACATCTTTCCCAACGTGTGAATTTGTAGGAGAATATCTTCCACTGTTCTAGCCTCGAGAACGAAAAGGGGAATCTTCAGCTGCTCAAGCTTCCTCTGTAGATCCGGACGGAGAAAATCTCGGGGAGCCAGGACCAATTCGGGCCGTAGGGCAATTAAGGCTTCCGCGCTCGGATTCGAATATCCCACCTTGGCTTTTAACTTCGCCGTCGCTGGAAAGTCACAAAACTCGGTTACGCCGACAATCTGCTCGTCCAACCCGATTGCAAACAACATCTCGGTAATGCTCGGAGCCAGCGAGACGACCCGCGTCGGGGCCTTGGCCAGATAGATCCGATGCCCCGCATCATCGACAAACGACCGAGTCGATACATGCGCCATGAACGGCATGCCGGTCAAAATTCCTCGCCGCTTCATGTCACTACACCCATCCCCACCACAGCCATCTGCTGACGAACTTGAGGGCAGCAGCACAGCCACAAGACACAACGCACTCACGAGCAGCGCGCGCGTCGATCGATTCCAATAAAAAATCCCCAAGGCCTGGATAGACCCTGAGGATTGCACCCGCTGCGTCATCCTCACCTGCTCCCCTGCCTCGAGGGAACAATGATCACCCTCTCCGAGCAGGTCTTCTGGCTCATGGTTCACCCTACTCCCCGAGCCTTCCCAATCTTCCCCCTGCATCGTTTGATCAGAACCGCCACATGCAAGAACGTGCGGTGCCTTCCCAAACGAATCAGGCTTACGAGACAGTGGCTTCGCCGGGTTTCGTCCCCATTTACAGCGGCGGGACCGCGAGGGCTTTCCACCCTCTTCCCTTACTCAGGAGTCACAATGAGGAGCACAATAGGAGAGAGGAATAAACCTTGTCAAGATCAATCAGGCACGCTCGGATTTCTTCATGTTCAAGCTTCAGAACCCCGTCCCTGGATCTATCTATACAGAATGATAGAACGCTTGTAGCGATTTGCTCCGCTGTGATAGTATCCCCCCTCGCAGCTGTGTGAATTCACCAAGGGCAAGGAGTACGATCGTGGCACTCATGTGTGAGATTTGTCAGAAGAAGCCGGTCTCCGGCAACAATGTCAGCCATGCCAATAATAAGACCAGGCGTGTGTTCAATCCGAACATTCAAACGGTTCGTGCCCTGATCGGACGCAGTCATAAGCGCATCAGAGTATGCACTCGCTGTTTGCGGTCCGGATTGGTCAAGAAAGCAGTCTGACGCATTCTCCCTCTGCCGCAGTAGGATTACGGCGCTCCCCAAAGAACCCGACCTCCACGGTCCACCAACTTGATGACCGAAGGTTCGTCTGGAGAAAGGGTGAGGCTACGCTCACCATCCTTGCTCCTGAGTACAAGTCCGACCTCCCCGTTCGCATCTAACCCTAACCCTGCCCGCACGTTCCCTCGCGCATCCAACAGGAGGAACTCCTCTGCATTTACCCCGTTAGGTTTCTGCGCTTCGACCGACCTCGGAGAAAACAGTTGAAGACTGATCGCCCCTCCGACTGTCCCGCCAAGAAATGCCGCAACGCAAAGCAAAAGCATGTGTTTAGGGATCATGTCTAGCCCTTTCGTGAAAGACGATCGAAATTGCAATGAAGATGATATGGATCGCTAAGACACTGGAGGCGCTTATCCGACGGCGACAATTGCGATAAACATCAGAAGAGCCGTCGGCACAAGCAAGCTCGGTTTGGAGCGGGCGATGGGATTTGAACCCACGACAACTAGCTTGGGAAGCTAGGACTCTACCACTGAGCTACGCCCGCTCATAGGGATGCATCCTACGCGTGAAATCGAGAACAAGTCAAGGAACAGACGCCGTTAGGCTCGCTCCACGGTCGCAAACTTACGTCGACCGATCTTGAGACGGTATTGCCTCCCCTCGACAAGAGTGAGTAGCGCATTGGCGTCCTGCTGCTTTTGTCCGTCGAGTTCGATCCCGCCCTGAACGATCAGTCGCCGTGCTTCACTCTTGCTCGGAACCAACCCCGTTTTCGCGACAAGATCCACCAAACCAATGGCCTGCCCATCCCGCAAATCTTGCTGGGTCAGACGCAATCGAACATCCGGCTCATCGGGAAACTCTCGTTCTTGAAATTTCTGCTGAAACTCGGCTTTCCCCTGTTTGCCGGCATCCGCGCCGTGATATTGCGCCACGATGAGTTCAGCGAGTGCCTGTTTCGCCTCCATGGGATGAAGCGCTTTGACACGACCAAGATCTTCCGTCGTCAGCAATTCATAGTACCGATACATGAGCGTGTCGCTGATCGACATGACTTTCCCGAACATCTCTCCAGGCGTGTCTTCCAGCGCAACGTAATTGCCGACGCTCTTGCTCATCTTCTTAACGCCGTCGGTTCCTTCCAGCAACGGCATGGTGATGACGACTTGCGGCTCCTGACCATAGTCTCGCTGTAACTCACGCCCCACCAGAAGATTAAATTTCTGGTCGGTGCCCCCTAATTCGACATCCGCCTTCAAGGCGACCGAATCATAGCCTTGCACGAGCGGATACAGAAATTCGTGCACGCTGATGGGCTTCTGCTCTTGGTAGCGTTTCTGGAAATCGTCCCGTTCCATCATGCGCGCAACTCGATAGTGCGCAGCCAATTCGATCAGCCCATCGGCAGTCATGGGTCCCATCCACCGGCTGTTGAATTCTATCGTAGTCTTCTCGGGATCAAGAATCTTGAAGATCTGGCGTTGATAGGTCTTGGCGTTGTCTTGCACCTGTTCCTTGGTCAGAGCTTTCCTGGTTTCGGAGACGCCGGTGGGGTCGCCGATCATGCCGGTAAAATCTCCGATCAGAAAAATGATCTGATGACCGAGATCCTGAAAATGCTTTAGTTTATGGATCAGGACCGTATGTCCGAGGTGCAGATCAGGTGCAGTCGGATCAAACCCTGCCTTGACGCGTAACGGCCGCCTCTCCGCAAGCGACCGCTTGAGCTTCGCTTCCAGCTCCGCCTGTTGAATCACTTCGACGGCCCCACGGAGGATGAGATCCAGTTGTGCTTGAACGTCTCTCATAGTTCACGCTGTTTCGTCCCTTGGGGTCCGGATCTCGACACCTTCACCAAGGACTTAATGCGGTTGAATTTCTTTGCTCCGATCCCCTTCACCTCACGGAGATCTTCGACTGCACGAAAGCCTCCTGTTGATGTCCGCAACGCGATCACTCGCTGGGCCAATACTGCTCCGATACCAGGCAACGCCTCAAGCTTGCCGACGCTCGCCTGATTGAGATCGACCAGGTGCTGGTCCTGCTGGATCCCGCGTGTCTCCTTTATCACCTCGTGAATCTTCGGAATCTGTTGAGAAGGATCAGGAGGGTGAAGCGGCCTCTCCGCTAACGGCTCATCCATAACCGCAGCAATGGGATCCTTGGGCCGATCCTCCGCAATCGCCCATAAACTGACTCCCATCGCGAGAATAAGCAGCCCCACCTTGAAGAGGAACGATTTCACCATTGCCCGCTCTTTCTTCGGACTAGGTGAACCATCCTCTCCGCTGGAGCCCAGTAATACGCAGATTGCGCTGAATGCATCGGGAGATCGTCAACTGGGAAACTCGACGTTGACCGAGTCATCACCCGTTTTTCTGGCTGGCTAGGAAGGCTTCGTATTGCGCGGCCGTCATTAATCGATCGACGTCGCCCGGATCGGCAAGGTCGATCACTGTAATCCAACCTTTGCCGTAGGGGTCTGAATTCATAACCTCAGGATGGTCCTTCAGCTCGTTATTGATCTCGATGACGGTTCCACTCACAGGCGTGTAAATGGTCGAGGTCGTTTTCGTCGATTCGACTTCTCCGATCTGCTGCCCGACCTTGACCATAGTGCCCACCTTCGGCAGGTCCACAAATACGATGTCGCCTAGGGCATCCTGCGCGAAATCGCTGATACCCACAGTGGCTCGTTTCCCTTCCAGACGAACCCATTCATGCTCGGTATGGAATTTCAAATCGGACGGAATCATGTCGGCTCCCTCTTGAAGAACACTGCGGTTGAGTGCTGATTTATCGGGATGGTAGTTTGGCCAGACTGACCTTGTCAAGGAACGATCCGGGCGAGATGAAGACGACGAACATCGACCACCCTCGTAGGAACCCGTTCCACCTCCTGAAGAGCCTTAGACAGAGAGACGTAAGCGAACCAATATCATCCCGGCTCCTCCGTCCTATAGGTTGACCAGAAACAACCTGCAGTCAAGGCCCCCAGAAACTCATCTCAATGAAAGATTTCCATGCCTGGGAAAAAATAACCAATCTCGAATTGCGCAGTTTCCGGCGAATCGGAGCCATGTACGGCATTGAATTCGATATTGGCGCCATGCGCTTTGCGGATAGTTCCGGCATCGGCTTTCGCCGGATCAGTTGCACCCATCAATTCCCTATTTTTCTTGATGGCATTCTCCCCCTGGAGCACCAAAACCACCGCCGGTCCCGAGGACATGAAGTCGCAGAGGCTTCCGAAAAACGGCCTGGCTTTATGGACGGCATAGAACCCTTCCGCAACCGACTTCGACATGTGGATCATCTTGATGGCGACAGGTTTGAGCCCTGCCTGTTCATATCGATGAATGATATCGCCAATCACCTGTTTCTTCACAGCATCCGGTTTCACGATGGCCAACGTTCGTTCGCTCATGATGTCTACGATTCCTCCAGACAGTTAAGGTAGCGAGTGCTAATCGGCGCTCATTATAGGGAGGCCCTCGCTCACCTTGCAAGCACCGAACGACCCATCGGACAATCGCGTCATCTTTTCCTATTCAGCTGACGTTCGACGCTCGATCACGACAAACAGGCGGAATGCGAGCAATCGACCCAGCTTCTCCAGGTGATGGTCCAACCGAAGCATCGGTGTCACCAGCCACTGCGGTAGCAGTGAAGGATGATCGAACCCTCCGCTCAGCGGGTATGCCGCGCAGGCCATCCGCCGCAGATGTTGGATCCAAAGTCCTGGATAGTGCGAGTGGAAACCAGATCGGTCCCGTTCAAATAGGATCGTCGCCACGGCCTGATTAGCATCGAACGGCCGGCGACCGGCCCGAGGAGCCTTCCGAGCCAGGAGATCTTCCCGAACATCCACCGGCTCCGGGTGTAGCCATCGATAAATCGGCCATGAGAGCCACGAAAGGTAGGGATCCATGATGATGATCCGGCCCCCTACCCTGAGAGTCCGCTGGGCCTCATCAAAGAACTGTGCCACGCTTTCGATGTGATGCAAGCAGTCGAAGAGCACCAAATTCCCGAGCGACTCGGATTGAAACGGAAGTCGCTGCGCATCCGCGACCAGGTTCAACCAGGGCAACGCCACCACATCCGTACAATAAACTCTCGGTAGATACTCCTTCAGATTACCGGTCCCACCACCAAGCTCTACCGTGGGGCCTGGCACCAACCAAGGGACCATCGCCCGATACCAATCCGCATACAGATGACGGAGCACAGGCTTCTGCTGCCACACGGCGCGATGCCGATACAACACCTCATCGGACATCACACGGCCTTCAAACGAAAAAATCCGTAGACCGTCATTCTCAACAACAACCACCCGTGGGCGAATCGTTGGATGTTCGTCGTGCCGTAGGATCGAGCGTGATAGCGAACGGGAATCTCCAGAATGTGCAGATTCAACTTTGACGCCCCGAATAGTAGGTCGAAATCGCCGAAGGGGTCGAATTCCCCAAAGTACTGTCGATTGGTAGCCAGTCGCTCATAATCGGTTCGAAACAACACTTTGGTCCCGCAGAGCGTATCTTTGATACGTTGGTTCAACAACCAAGAGAAGGTAAAACCGAAGAACTTGTTCCCCATCAGATTGAGCAGACGCATCGCCTGGGTTTCCATGGGGTAAACGAGGCGACAGCCGTTAATGAACTCGCCTTTTCCACCTGCGATGGCCTCATAGAACTTCGGAAGCGCTTCCGGTGGTACCGTCAGGTCCGCATCCAGGATCATGAGTACATCACCCGTCGCCGTTTCGAAACCTTTCCGCACCGCATCGCCTTTCCCTGTTCCGTCTTGGACCAACAGCTTGATGTTCTTCCCGGGATAAAACGCCATCACACGTCGAATCTCATCCGGCGTCCCGTCGCTCGAGTGCCCATCGACAAAAATGATCTCTTGCCTACCGCCGAACCGTGGAATTCTCCTCAGCGCCGCATCGATGTTGCCTCGTTCGTTCCGGCATGGGATCACGATCGTCGTCGAGTATGGACGTTCCGGCCTTCGCATCCGTGGTCGTGCCACGACGTAGTGAGAGAGGCAAAATGCTCGAAGACCTGGGAGGTGCGCGAGCACGTTGTTGAAAAGACTGGAGAGAGCAGGAATTCGTTTCGGCAAGAGCAGCCGCCGTTCCACCTTCACCACATCAAAATCGGCCAAGTGCAGGAGATTGGCGATATCCATCGGCGAGAGCCAGCTCTGCTCCGGCTGCGGCATTTTCATCCCCAGCCTTTCAGCAAGCCGAAGAATCGGCTCCCATAGATGGCTGTAGTACGAGACGATAATCCTGGTCTGTGGCGTACAGACGTGGCGGAGGCCCCTCAGGGTCGATTCAATATCAAGCAAGTGCCCGACTACGCCGGCCAGAATGATGATATCGAATTTCTCATTGAGGCTCAGCGTTTCTGCATCGCCGACACGAAATTCTAAGTCAGGATGTCGCCGAGCCGCTTCCTTCACCATCTCCGGACTCAGGTCGATCCCAACTCCACGACGCGGCTTCACGGCAGCCAAGAGGTTGCCAAGCCCAGACCCAATCTCCAACACGCGCAACCCTTCGGGTATCAGAAATTGATGATAACGGGCCTGATCCTCGTAGTAGGCAGCGGCTTTGTGTTCCCAGTAAGCCCGCCGATCGGCATAGGCATCGAAGTGGTCTCGAACCGCCTGTTTTTTGGTATCCAGCTTGGGGGGACGAGCGAGATGAAACGGATCGCGGCACTCGGCCGGATCCAAGTCCTCTAGGTCAGAAGGAGCGAACAGCCTGTACAGTCGTGCTGGTTCCATCTGTAGCTGTCCAAGTAATACCGTGGGACCACAGTATCATCAGGATGGAGATTTGGCACGGCTTGCGTGGAAATCAGCAGAATCACCCAGTCCGCAACCATGTGATCTCTGCATCGATTAGTCATGCGGATGGTCGGGGTAGCCGGACCGGTTCCCTCATCGATCACAGTCCAGACCATATTGTTTCTGAATCTGCTGTGCGACGTCCGGTGTCTCTTTCGTGAGGAGGGCACAGGTCGTGAAGTTCCCGACAATCTTTTTCTTGGTCCGATCAATATAGGTCCAATCTACAATTTCACTCTTGGCAAAGGAATAGAATTGCCCCTTCTTGACCGATCGAATCATGGGAGCATTATCGATCCGACCGGACCAGAGCTCCCCCTGTGCTTTGAGGTTGGACAACCATAAATACTCCAAATTGTCTCCTTCGCGCACTCTGACTTTGACCGAATAATAATCGGTCTCCGGTGGTGGAGCGCCCGCCTTTCGAAGAAAATCGTCCAAGCCGGTCCGGGCCCGTTCCATGGCCGACTGCATGGCAGGCTCCTCATCGTTCATCTCGACTGCGCTGTCCTTCTTGGCCTTGTCCATGAATGACGAAGCTAGCGCCGCACTCGGGGCTATCGTGAACGTCATGAGCACGGCACCCAGCAGAAAAGAATGTTGCATGCGGCCCTCCTCCCTCGACGAACAATCTGTATGGAATGCCTGACCCTACACACTGCGTCATCTTGGCGCTGTTTCTGGAGCAATGCAAGATCATTTCAAAAATCCTAGCGTCGAGTGCCCAAAGTCAGACGGATAACCCGCACGAGCATGAGGAAGGAATCGACATTTTCTGTTACTCTACAGACCATGTCTCGTCGTCGCCGCACTCGCTCTTCCCGTTCGCGCGTGACTCATCCACCTAAACAATTTTCACCCCCTGTACAATTTCTCCGTCGGCGGTGGATTGAAGCCAAACTGTTCCTTCAGGCCGTGCGAAAAGCTCCGCCGACGGTCCAAGTCGGCATCTACCTTTCGATCCTCGTCATTCTGTCGATGGGCATCAACTGGGGCTATCATGCTTACTATAAACCGACAGAGTTGTTTTTCCCGGTGGAGCGAGCGCTTCACAAGAGCCCATCGGAAACCTGGGCGGAATATGGTGCCCTGTTCGATGTCCATTCGACCGATATTGTCGCACCTGAACTCCTCGCCGCATTGGCACAAGCGGAGGGATCCGGGAACCCTGTCGCACGAACCTATTGGCGATTACGTCTCACATCACGAAATCCATTGGAATGGTACCAACCTGCGTCGAGTGCGGTCGGGATGTTTCAAATTACCAACGGGACCTTCCAAGAAGGGAAGCGTTACTGCATCCACAATCACCAAGTCGTCGAGGACGGGCCATGGCACGACCTCACCTCTTGCTGGTTCAACAGTCTGTATTCTAGAGTCATCCCAGGGCATGCCATGGAGATGACCGCCGCGCTGCTTGACAGACAGGTGACTCGGCTGGTTGGGAACCGGCCAGCAACGATCCAGCAGAAACAGGATTTGGCCGCGATCATTCATCTGTGCGGCGCCGGCTTTGGCCGCACCTATGTGTCACGCAATTTTCAGTTGGCCGTTCGCCAACGATGCGGGGACCACGATGTGCGCACCTATCTCAGGAAAATCCAAACGCTCACGCGGCAGTTTGCATTTCTGAAGGCACGAACAGAAGGGCCGGAGGAGCTTCGGGCCGAGCCTCAGCGAGAGTAACCATACTCGATGCTCCATACCTACGCAGCGACCACCAGCACCGTACTCGACATATGCCAGATCAGAAACCCTCTTCGTTAACACTCTCCGGTCCGCCCGTCTCACGCTGGTGGGGACCGTTTCCCGAGCTTCGCCGCGATACCCTTGGATTTTTCTTACGCTGCCAGCGCTACGGCGATGTGGTCAAACTTCCGATGGGGCTGGTCATCGCACTCCTGCTCCGGAAGCGGGACGCAGCCACCTACCTACTGAACCATCCCGTCGACATCAAACATGTGCTGATCACGAATCAGGACAACTATCAGAAGGCAATGGTTCCTCCTGTTGAATCCCGAATTTTCGGTCTCGGAGTGCTGCACACGGAAGGGGACCTGCATCACCGTCAGCGACGGCTGTTTCTTCCGTTCTTTCACGGCAACCACGTCATGGCCTACACCGACCTGATCACGAGACAGGCTCACGACATGGTCGGAGGATGGGAAGATGGAACGACAGTCGATATCGAACATGAGATGGCGCATCTCACACTATCCATCATCTGGCGACTGCTTTTTGGCCAAGCGATTGGGTCGGAATCCGCCATCGTACGAGAAGCGATTGCCGTCGGTCAGGGGCTCATCAAGACACAGTACGATTCGTTGTTGGCGAGCATAACCCCTCTCTGGATTCCAACAAAGGTCCACCGAACATTCAACCGCGGTCTCCATGCGATGGAGGTCATGATCCACAGAAGGATCGAGGAGAGGCGCACCACATCTGAGCGGCACGACGACCTGCTCGGGCTGTTGCTCGCCGCAAGAGACACCGATGGGCGCCCGTTGACTCATAAAGAGATCCGTGACCAGCTGGTGACCTTCTTGCTCGCCGGTCATGAGACCACTGCCAATGCACTCACCTGGACCTGGTTTTTGCTGGCGCAATTTCGATCGGTCCAAGAGCGGCTCGCGCGAGAAGTACACGAGGTATTAGGCGACCGTCTACCAACCACTGCCGATGAGCCTCGTTTGCGCTACACAAAGATGGTCTGGGAGGAATCGCTTCGGCTGTATCCTCCTGCCTGGAGCCTCCATACACGTGTCGGTCGAGCCGAAGACCATCTTCCCTCCGGGGCTGTACTTCCCCCTGGAGCATGGGTCTTCATCAGCCCGTGGAGTGTGCATCGCAATGCGAGATGGTTCCCAGATCCCGATCGATTCGACCCTGAACGATTCTCCGACGAGGCGAAACGGACTCACACACCCTATAGCTACATTCCCTTCGGAGCCGGGGGGCGTCGCTGTCTCGGGGAATCCTTTGCAGAACTGGAAGGCCTATTGATCCTTGCCACAGTCGCCTCGCGATACCGGCTACGCTTGCTTGATGGACAAACGATCCTCCCCGATCCAGTCATGACACTCCGCCCCAAGGTCCCCGTCAAAATGATCGTCGAACGACTGAGTGCCCACGAACCAGACCCTGCCGTCGTGTAGACCGACCCCATGTCCAAACCTAGGTCCTGGGCATCCATGTAGCCGATATGGTACAACTCGCGCACGATCATACATCGCACCTGATCCTCAGCAACCGACAGATGATCCAGAATCTCCCCGGCACCATCTTCACATTCGTTGCTCTGATGGTGTGTTCGGGATGCCTCTCACCGGTGACCCTCACACGCGCCGTCCTCGCCTATGACGAGGCCATTACCGAGTCGCAATCGAAGCAGCTGCTCGTCAATATCGCGAGAGCACAACACCACCAACCGATTCATTTTACCGGGGTCTCCAACGTGGCGGCGACGTTCGACTTTCGCTTCACAGCCGGCGCGACACCGGCGCTCACCGGAGACGCGAGTCGGACCATCCTACCGGTCATCGGTGGAAGCGTGGCAGAAAATCCCACGATCAGCATCGCCCCGATCGAAGGCGAGGAGTTTACACAACGCCTCCTCACGCCGTTTCACGAATCGAAGCTGACACTGCTTCTACGTCAGGGCATCGATATCGATCTGCTCCTCCGGTTGATGGCGAAGGAACTGCGGGTGAGTCACAGCGACGGAGCCATCGCCTATCGGAATGATCCCGCTGACACCCTCGGCTACGAAATGTTCAGACGAGTGGTACTCCATCTCTCCGCCGTTCAGGATCACAACAGCCTCTATGTCGAGCCGTTGAGCCTCGAGCGAAGCTGGACCATTCCCGCCGACTCTGTCACGGCTGAAGGATTCAAAACGCTCGAGCAGGAGTACCAGCTGTCGTACAACCCAAAAGACAAGACCTATACGTTACGAAAACTCGTCGAGGGCGGTACGCTGATCACCAACTACGATCCGAACTTACTCTCCAGAGAAGAACGGGCACGGTTACAGGACGAGAACGACCGCGAGCTTCCACACGACGTCACGTTTGATATTCGCGCCGGGCACTATGGTGGAGACTGGCCGCTCAAGGGAGACTTTCGACTGCGCAGCTTCAATGCGATGTTGAATTTTCTTGGACTCTCGATCGATGAAGAACCGGAATACCATGTCGACAAGGATGGGCGGACTCCTGACGTTTCTGAAAATCCCATCAAGACGATCGATCTGATCGTGTCATCATCGGCACCATCCGGACTGGATCTTGCCATGAAGTCCCATGGTCAGTATTATGCCGTCAACACGAACGGCCCTCAAGCTCGCTGGAATAGAGAAGCCTTCAAACTCTTATCGCAATTGTTTCAGATGACGGTCACGGAGGTCCCACGGGCAGGAGTGCCGAGCATTACGATTGCAAAGTAGCACCGATGGCTATCGGCTGCACCGCTAGTCTGAAGAGGTCACGCATCGACGCGATCCAAGCCTGGCTTAGGTGGACGACGACCGATGAGATACATGACGGCGGGAAAGAGCATGGTCGTACCAGGGAAAATCAAGCGGTATCCCCACCATGGTAAGGTGGGCCGAAAGAACCCCAACCCCACGGTTAACAGAACAGACGCCACAACCGCATAGGCATAGGATGCAATTAACGTTGTGGAGCGATCGGCACTTCGCTGCCGCGAAGCCGACATACATCCCTTGATGAGAAGATAGATGGATAGAACTAGACAGGCTGTCCCATAATACACTGCATATTCTTGTTGCTGCATAAAGCCGACCTCGCTATGACCACCACATGAGCATACTGGACATAATGTATAACGTATCACCTCCACCCTTGTCGAGCTGACTCCCCGGTCTTGAGGCCTGCCGCACAGTCTAGCGAACTGAAAAAGTCCTTGCCTGAGCTTGTATTTGCCCTTAGCGCCAATGATAATAGGTCGAGAGTCGCCACCCACTGGAACAAAGGAACAGCGCCTATGGAAATGTTGGTCATCGTGTTTCGTGAATCGCTGGTTGAACAGGTACATGCCATATTGAAGGACTATGAGGTGACTTCATACAGCGAACTGCACAACGTCACTGGAAAAGGAGAGACTGGACTAACCAGCCAGTTCTTTCTGGCACCCTCCACCAACCGGATGATCCTCGTTGCGGTTCCCGAACAATCGGCTCAACGTCTCATAGACGGGTTCAAGCGGTTCCGCCTCGGACAAGAAGCGTCCACAGGTGATCTGATGTTCCCACTCCACGTCTTTGTCTTACCCTGCCAGCAAGTGGTCTAGCGGCACTACCCACTACGCCGAGCGAGATTCCGCCCGACAACAGTTCAGCCGTTGTCATCCGGTCACCATACTGAAAACAGAACGGCCTCCAGAGGAGACCCTCTGGAGGCCATATAGCACACCACCCTCCTTATCATCCCCTCAACACTCGTTCATTTAGTGTTCGGCGTGCTCCAGCGACTCCACCGCATCCTCGGCATGTTTACGAGCTTTGGCCTTCTTCGCCTTCGCGGCCTTTTTCATGTCATGCTTTTTCGCTTTCAGTGCGTCTTTCTTCCCTTTCATCTCCGATTTCATCTTATCGCGCTTCCCCTTCATCTCCGACCGCATCTGCTCGCGCTTCCCTTTCATCTCAGACTTCATCTGTTCCCGCTTGTCCTTCATCTCGGACTGCATCTCATCTTTCTGTGCCTTGAAATCCTCCGTCATCTGCTCCGGCGTCGCCTGCAAGTCGCTCTTGGCTTCACTGGCCATGGATCCTACTTCGTCTGTCAATTCCGAACCGAAACTGCTGAATTCATCCGCCTGCACGAATATCCCCATCCCAAACATCAACCAGCCTGCAACGGCTGAGACGACAATGAATCGCATAAAGATCCTCCCCTGAAATAGGTTGTATTGCCGCACCCGGCGCCACGAATCAGCGCCCCGTCTACGGGTATCCTGAGACGGCTTTTCTGGCAACAGATTTCAAGGTTTTGGCCTAGATCACAATCTTACCGAGAAACCATGTAGCTTTTTCACCTCATCCTTCACCAGAACAATAGTGCATGGCCTCAGCTCGCTGAATGTCTGGATAGGACTCTACTGCAGTCTGTGATGCTCTAACGATGGGGCCTGATGCTCGTACGGGCCAGGAACACGGTTGCCTGGTGAGAGAACTGATCGTTCTGTGGGGGGGTGTCGTAATGCCAAATATTCCGTTCGGTAACAGAGCGCCAATCTATCTAAGTCATGCTTCGCCTGCCGCTTACAACGCGCCTCGATCTGTATATATCGGTTGGTTGGAATATCCGGCGGGCGCCCGATGATGAGATCTCGATAGCGTGCGGCGTATCGGTTCTCACAGTCACCGTCCAGATCAGAGCCTCCGATGAATTCTTCCGCACACATTCTTTCAATGACGAGGTCGGTTTCGGTATGGTGACGGAACCGCTGAATCGAGATCGTATCAGGTGAAAGTCGAGTTCCTTGAAAGGCAAGAACATAGGAAATGATATCGACGATGTCAGCATCGCTGACCTGATCCACTTCCTGGATCGGAGGCATGCCCGTAGCTGGAATTCCATATTTGATGATCAAAAAAAGTTGCCTGATGGATTTATCCGTCGGTAATCGGAGATCGGTCGGTGTAGCGTCCGATCGCCCGGCATCTGCGTTTGATATCGTGTGAATGTCACCATTCTGGCCATGACACTCGAAACACAAAGCTTTCCCGTTAAAGAGGGTCTTGCCGCGCTGAATTGATGGCCGGCTTTGATCATTCCTGGGTCCAACATCGTCAGGGACAGTCTTTTTCTCCTTCGTCGTTGATGACACAGGAAGGCGTTTCGGCATTTCTGGCTTCTTTCGATTGTGATCATCTGCACCATGAGTCACACATCCGACTAGGATAAGAACGCCAGATATCATCATGCATGTTGACAGCCATGGCCTCTTGGATGATGACATCGGCTTCCCCTAGCTCAACACAACGTTTCGATGAGATCTGTTTCCTGAATCAACATCAGCGGTCGATCCCTCATAGCCAAGACCACGAGCGCATTGTAGAAGCCCGTTGCTTCTGTAGGCAACCAGCTGTCCGTAGATGCCTGCCTATACCGTTGATAACGTACCGAGGGAAGGATGTACGATGGCCCTTCGGAAATCGCCTCAATCTGCTATTACAGGAGGTGCATACCCGTGACACTCTCACCCTGCAAACTGAACAGTGGCAACAGGTCTCTTCGAAGCGTCGGAAGCAGTTCAGGAAAGCCTTGGCGGAGCACACCGACCGAGCTGACTTGCTTCTTGGCCACCTCTCTCACGGGGCCTAGTTCCGCGATGTGCGTGACCTCCTTACCGCGTGGCTCCAGCCTGGGAGCCTCGGGCAGCCAGACTCTTTCGGCGATTATTCGAAATCGTGCGGTCGATGATGGCGCCGCAATTGATGCATTTCCAAGCATAAAACACGAGAAAGAAATCCGAAAACCGCTCCAGCATCATCATGCCTTTACATTTCGGACAATCCATCGCTTCCTCCAAGGGTGATTACGTACGCAGCTACGTAATGCACTCAAGCAAGACTTGCGCCACTTCATCGAAGTACAGTATCTTAATGATTTATGCGTTACATAGTTAACCTGTGACCGGTTTCATCCAAAACTTTGACGGTGTCATTGAGTGCACCGCGTCAATGCTTTGTCGGTCTTGGTCGGGTAAATGAATTATAGAACGATGGGGTCAGATCTTATTCTGTGTATGCCGTTGAGTTAGAGTGGGCTCATGGCCCGTCCACTGCGCATCGAATATCCTGGGGCCCTCTACCATGTCACCGCTCGAGGCAATGCTAAGCAGGATATTTTTCTAGATCATGAGGACCGCCACCGATTTCTCACGGTGCTAGGGCTCGTCGTCACCCGCTTTCACCTTCGATTGCACGCCTACTGTCTGATGAATAACCACTTTCATCTGGTGGTGGATACACCCGAGGCTAACATGTCAAAAGCCATGCGCCATCTCAACGGCGTCTATACGCAAGGATTTAACCGTCGTCATGGACGGGTTGGCCACGTCCTGCAAGGCCGATTCAAAGCGATCATCGTCGACCGTGACAGTTACTTGCTGGAACTCTACCGCTACGTGGTACTGAATCCAGTGCGTGCCAAAATGACCCGCAAGGCTGACACTTATCAATGGTCAAGCTACCAAGCCACGGTAGGGCTCGCGAAGACGCCGCCCTTTCTGACGGTGGACTGGCTGCTCTCACAGTTCGGGAAGCAGCGGACAGCTACTCAGCGAAAGTATCGCGCCTTTGTTATTGATGGGATTGGCCAGCGCTCGCCCTGGGAACAGCTTCAGGGGCAGGTGCTACTCGGGAGTGACCGATTTGTCGCACACATGCGGCCCATGCTGCGGGACAAACGGAAACTCAAGGAAATTCCTCGTCGACAACGGTTTGCAGCTCGACCGCCTCTTCACCAGCTGTTTGATGTTCGCTCCCACCTCGACCAAGCTAGGCGCAACGTAATCATCTCCCAAGCTCACCTTGAACATGGCTACACCTTGTCCGAGATTGGCCATGTCCTGGAGTTACACTATTCGACGATCAGCCGCCTGATCAATTCTCAGGGAAGATGACGCCGAATGACCCACGTTACGGACGTATCTCCCAAAGCAGATAGACCAGTCCGACTGCGATAACTGCCACGATGACAATATGCATGACTACATCCTCCCTGATGGTTGTTTAGAAACCACTCTGATACCGTGAACCGGCGTGCCGTCTAGAGGTATCGCGAGAGGTGGCTTCCGACAACTTATTTCACGATTTCCGCCATCAGGCCGCTGTCACATCTGATCAACGATAGTGACAACTACCAGGATTGCGCCCAACTTGGCGCCGGTGTAGGACTCGGGTCCAGGTTTGAGAGATCCGCTTGAAAGAGGATATTGTGGCTCGCGCCGTCAAGCTGACGGATTTGCAGACAACCCGACTTCGTGGCCACGAGCAGATATCCTTGTCCACTCCAATCGGCCCACTGAAGGTCGTCCAAGAGTTCACAATTCCCGTCGGCCTCCAGCGAATACCGCACATTCAGTCCGTCAACGGACTGGTCGACACCGAACGCCCCACCCGCCCAGCCGATGCTTTCCATGCAGAGCACACGAGTCCCTTGCGGCTGCGTCTTCCTCATACGGACATTCCGCCGCTCGTCCCACGCATCGCCGGGATCGAGAACCGGCGAGTCCTCCCCTTCGATCCACCCTCGCCGTCGTTCATTGGCGAATTGCACCACCGGAATCAAGCGCAGCCCGTATGGAATCGGGAGCGTTTCCATGAAAGTGTTGTCCCGACTACCGTCCTCGGTAAAGTAGTACCCACGAGTCCAAGTCCCGCATGTGGGAAACGCGTGCAGCGCCGTCAGCCATGGCAGCTTCGACAGAGCGACATAGGCCTCACCATGTGCCCATGTAGCACTGGGCTTATGGGCGAAATAGCAGAGATATCGCCCATCGGGAGACAGATCGGATCGCCGTGGGAAAATGCGCCCACCGAGCCAAGCTCCTGGTTCATATCGTCGAGCGACCAAATCCCACCGGCCGATATGCACCCAGTTGCTTGGTCCTCGACGAAAGACTGCCACCACCGGAGCCTGTGTTGCGGGAATACAGTAAATACGAGGTGGGGTCGTCATCGCCATGCGTGCTCACCTCTCCTGCGAACTTAGCCAAGGACACCGCGCAACATATTCAAGACCCACCAGGCCACCACTCCCAAGACCATCGCACAGAGTATCAGGATCACGCCGAATACATGGAGCAGCCTCCCTCGAGTCGCTGCCGCCTGACCTGACAATACAACCGTATCTCGCACAACCATGGCGCCAGGAGGGGGAAATCGCAGGGTCTGCCGAACGCGTCTACCAACCCACCAAGAATGCCAGCCGACAATGCACACACAGACGATCATGATACCCATACACAGGAGAAAGACTCTGGATAGCGATTGCTTAGCCGTCTCAACCGGCAAGCTCCGCACCTCGGTCATCCAATCTTCAAACACCCCCCACAGCACCACCCCGCCACTCATCACCATGATCAAGGCAACAATCGCCAGTCTTCTGCTGCGATCATCGGCTCGTTGAATTTCAGCCATGTCGAGGACCTTAGTGAATCGCTCCATGATTGGGCCTACATGGGCTTGTTGATGAGGAAATTTTGACCGCTCAAAGTGCAATCGGCAAGCAATAGATGGAATGTGGGAGAGATAACGGCAGGCCGAGGATTGTGTTCTTCAGATCTCCGACAAGGCTTACGGCATCGTCACCAACTTCCCGAACTCCTCACGCGCCCTGTTCACAATCCCAGCCGGTGCCTTGTCCGGACTTCCCGCATCGAACGGTGGATGGGGATCATACTCGATGAGTAGTTGGGTCAGTTGCGCCGCCTCAGCACCAAACTCTTCGGCGACCAAGGTTAGGGCCATGTCGATCCCGGAGGAAACTCCGGCAGCAGTGAGCACCTTGCCGTCACGAACGACACGTGCTTTGGTCGGGTTGGCACCGAACTGTTTCAAGACATCATGGGCGAGCCAATGGGTGGTGGCCTTTAGGCCATTCAATACACCGGCAGCAGCAAGACCCAACGCCCCAGTACAAACCGACGTGGTCCACTTCGTCGTCCGATGCACCTGGGCAATCCAATCCAACACCAGTTGATCACCCATTACTGCTTGAGGAAATGCCGTGCCGGGGACGACTAAGATATCCGGTCTTGGAGTTTCAACGAGGGTATAATCGGCTGTCAGCCGGAGTCGGCCGAAGTCGGTCTGCTTGACACCCTTCTCCCGAGCCACGAAGCGCACATCCGTCGCAAGCATCGGCGCCTGCAGCACTTCGTAGGGGCCGATCGCATCGAGCGCCGTCATCCCGTCATAGAGCAGTATCGCCACCAGTAACTTTTTCTCTTGGACCGTCTCATCCATCTAATCCCCCCTATTATGGCCTCTTGCCCAGCAATAGAATCCTAGTATAATGCACGTATGCAATGGATCGCTATCTACTTTGTTCTGGCAATCGGACTCATTGAGGCTGGTCCTGCGTTCGCGTCAAGCGAGGAGCCGTCACAACAGCCGAGTGCGCACGAACGGTTGCAACAAGTGCTCGACGCTGAAGGAGGCACTACTGTCTAAAAGGATGCCACTGGTGCGGTACACAGCACAACTGATCTCCCAACTGGCGAGCGAATCATCACCGTACAGCCACCGCAAAGTCCTGGGCTCAATCTCGGTCCGCCTCTTCAATTGAACAACCAGACCATTCAGTTTCCTCCTCCGTCTGCCGTTCCAGCTCAACCACCTGCTCCTGATTATCCACAAAGGGCGCGCTAGAAATCTTGCGTTACCCCACATCACGTTCTTCAGATCAGCGGGAACCGGGTTCATCCACACTGCTGGGGACCAAACCGTGTGCTGAGACTCGGACCGAAATTTCGACGGTACGTGTAAGAGGCAGCCAGGAAAAGAAGTCTGTCAGTTTGGGGAAATCGTGCACGAGCAGCGGCTCCGCGTTATGAAACGCGACCGTTGCCATGCATTCGACTGAAGACTTCCCAGTCGAACTGTTTCGGCGTCATCGCATGAAGCGGAATCGGACCGATTGACCCCCGTTCACGGTAGGCCAAGAGACATCCGACAATGTCATCAGGTGATTCGATCAGTCGATGCACAACTTCATGGGCAAGATGCTGCGCAATCACCTTGTCTTCCGGAATCGGCCTAGCACCCCTTAGCGTGTGGCCAAGAATGGTGGCTTTAGTGGCCAGCGTCAGCGGATAGTGCCCGGGCTGAGCATGCCGTTCAGGCCATCGAGCAATCACCCCTCCAACATAGTCGACAAGTCCATGTACGCCGCCGTCCTTGTGATGCCGGTGTGGAGTGCGCTCGGCGACGACGAAGAGGTGGCTCTTGTTTGGGACACCTAATGTCCGCTTGAGCGTGCCGAGGATCACGTCCTCGATATACATGTCTGGGTCGGGATGTTCATTGACCAGCAACCCCTCGGCCCTAGCCTGATAGGCGCACGCCAGTGCAAGATGACCCGATCCGGCCCCCATGACCTCCACAAAGAACACACTGCCCATCGCTGCACTGGTGGCTTTCAGCGACTCGATGGACTGATCAGCCAACACGACCGCAGACTGAAAACCAAGGGAGACCGTGCCTTCAATATTGTTGTCGATGCTGCCTGGAATGCCGACGACCTGGACACCGAATCCCTCGTATATGGCCCGAGCACCTCGCATGCTGCCGTCACCACCCAACACAACCAAGACGCCGTCCTGCAAGTACGGTGTCAGGTGCCGCATAACCACCTGCTGAACTGTCTCCAGTTTAAACTCCTCGAAACGGCTGCTGCCGATGGGACTGCTTGGATGGCTGCTCATGCCGCGAGCGTGCTCCTCGGTGACTCGTTCGATCCAATTATTGGCAAGGCCGAGATAGCCGTGCCGGACGAAATACACCTCTACTCCCAGGCGTTGTCCGGTCACATGCAATTCTTTTAATGCGGCCCCGGCCCCGGCGAAATCACCTCCGGAAACAAGAGCCACGATTCGTTTGAGCGTTCGAGGTTTCAGTGTAACGCGGTCCTTCCTTGCTCGCTCCACGGTCACCCATGTGTTGCGTGCTACGCGCTCCCGCTCGGACAGCCCAACCGCGGTCGAGTAGCCGGACATCCGTCCCTGTTCAACTGTGAGCAGCACCACGTTGTCCTGGCTTTCTTTGTAGTCACTGAATTCGCTGAAAGATTCATGGAAGGGCCTCGGGTCTAGATAGATCATCAACGCCCGAAGGGTGGAACTATGCGTATAGAGGCAGGCGACCTTGCCCTTGTGGGCCTCACCAAACCGATGAAGACCGTCGATAACGTCGACATAGAGATCGAAGAAAGAATTACCGTTCGGATAACAGTATAGTGGATCTTTAATCAGCTGCTTGGCCGTCGAAGTCTCTACGCCGAACGCCTGTGCAGCTTCTTCGATCTCTACCGATTTCTCTAAGCCCGTCACCCAACCGAAATCCGACGATTCGAGAGCCGGTTCGATGATCGGTTCAGCCGTGGACACACCTTGCGAGAGTGCCGCAGATACCCGTTCGTAGAGCTGCCTAGTATTCGGGCTATGAGTCACACAATGGAGGAAGGTGCGCGGCTCGAGGTAATTGGCGAGATGCAGAAAATCAAGCTGTCGTCCTACGACGCCGATCATGCGGGCGAGCGCGGCTCCAACGGCATCGGCCTTGGCGATCCCTCGTTCGCGATCCAATTGATTCGGCAAGCGGCATCCCACCCGATGGGTCTTGCTGTCGACCTGCGACACACCATGGCGCATCGTTAAGAAGAGCGTCCGATTGCCTAGGGCTCGAGGTAACAACCAAAACCGGTCGTCGCCCAGTTCCAGGACAATGCGGCCCTCAGCAAGGGTAGGCGTCAACTGCGCACGCGGCACAATGGCAACCGGACGTCGAGAGGTAGGTTTGGTCGCCGCTCCGATGGTAGTTCGGAGCAAGGGTTGCAGCGAGCCCCTCGCCAAGAGCACGTTCCAAGCCGCGAAGAAGACCAGATCGTCATCCATGAGGTTTGACAGGGCACGCCGGTACGCTTCGGCGGTTGCAAACCCAGCCTTGGCTCCCTCAACGAATACGAGAAGCCGTTCTATCTTGGACTGAACACGATCAGCCGCATCATCGGATGGGTCTAGTGGTGGAGGTTGGATGAGCCCCCGCTCGGATGCTCGCCGAGCGAGGGCACGACCATAGGCGAGCAGCCCTTCAATGGTAACAAAATCTAGTGAGGGACTCATACCAGATAGGTATCCTCATAGTTCCTCAACAGACACCGCCTCCGTTTCATGGCTGGCCAGATCGTAGACTAAACCATGCTCTTCGGCAAGGGACGAACCTGCACACTGTCCACGAAATTCTTGCCAGTCGCCTTCCCCGCCCTTTCGACCCAAGATCAGACTACCAACATCGGGGGTATACGCATATCACTCCACCGCCTTTCGTCTTGACGATCCGTTCTGGAGCACGTCATACTCCAGCACGTATGCAAGTCCTGAGTCTGATCATTTTCGTCATTCTCGTTCTTACCATTGGGCAGACCGCGGCCTTTCCCCCAGCCAACAGTCCCGATCTGCATGCGGTCCAAGCACAGGCTAACCAAGGAGACGCAGAGGCGCAGAACAGCCTTGGGGAGCTATACGCCAAGGGAATGGGCGTACCGCAAGACTACGCCCAGGCGAGAGCGTGGTACGGGAAAGCTGCCGCCCAGGGTCATCCCCTGGCACAGAACAATCTCGCGGAACTCTACTTCGCTGGACTCGGAGGCCCGCAAGACTATGTGCGCGCCTATATGTGGGTCACCCTTGCCTCCGGACACATGCAGGGTGAGGAAAAGAAACAAGCCGAAGAAAATCGAGATGATGTCGCCCAGCGCATGACCCCCGCACAGATCTCCGAAGCCAAACGGCTATCAGAGCAATGTCGGTCAAAACAGTTTAAGGGTTGCTGAGAATTGCCCAAGTTTTTCTCCACCGCGCATCCATCCTATTCCCACGGCACAGTGCAGGACCACAACTTTATCTGAACAGCAATACCAGCACTAACCCCATTGACACCACAGCCACCACTGCTGTCGCGAGACACATCGTCAGAAGACGTTGATACCGACGTTCCGCGAGAGCCGCACCCAGCTCCAACGCCTTAAGCGTGGTTTGTATCTGCATCGCCAAGTCCTTGATGTAGGTGTCGTTCTTCGCTACAGCCGCCTGTAGCTCGGTGACCTGCTCTTGCAGCATTGAGGGTTGATTGGGGGTCGCATCAGCACTCTTCTTCGTAAAGACAGGGGCTGCTGCGGACAAGATTGTCCCCACATGCGGCAGAACAGCTTTCAACGCAGGATAGAGCCAGGCTGGCATCGTCAAGGCCTCACAAAGTTAGATTGGTTCCAGACCAGTCATCAAGCTTCTTCACGGAATGAGGCTATCCATATGAGTACGCATTATTCTTACAATGGCCCAACAACTTGTCAACGTCGTGTATTTCTCAGTTTCTTCTGAAAGGATTTCATTCCTCATCTCACATCCTCCGGTGAAGGCCGCCACAAAACCATCGCGAGCAGGAGGAAGAATGAAATGGAGTACACAAGGGCATGGTCCAACTGATCGAGCCAGCCTTGTGGCGCAAGCGATGTTATCCAAAGGGAACGCGATTAGGACGGGAGTTTTTGAAGGAAGCGCTGAACGTGGTCCAAATACAGGGGAATCCGACTGACGGCGACAGGCAAGGCTTCGTGCACTCGTTCCGGATCGATGTCGTCGTATTCGTGGACAATCCGATTGCGGAGCCCGGCAGCCATCGCCATTTCTTTGGCAAGATCGGTTGTCATCACCGAGAAGACTCCCCCGCCAGCAAAGACAGTCGCTGAGTGACATACAACCGTTCAAGTTCCAAGTAGGGTTGAAAGTCTTGGTAGATCTTGAATGCGTGCAACCGAAGACGGGCGAAGTCCTGGGCTGTCCCGAAAAGCAGCCGACAGGCCTCCATGATTTTCTTCCGGAAGAGCGGATCTGTTCGATTGAGTATCACCACATCGACTTCTCGCCCAGGAAACAGCGATTGCAATGCTTCCTGAATCTCCAGAATGGTCTCTAGCGACGCGCCATGAGTATCGAGCTGCACCGCTAAATCCACATCACTACCCCCATGCGTCGTTCCCGTGACCGTCGAGCCAAACTGGAGGATGACACGAATGCTGAAACGTTGGGCAAGTTCTCGCAACCTCGGTCCCGATTCACTGGTAGGCTTCTCGTTCATCCGTCCGCTCTCAGAATCATCATCTACGCCGTAGCCTAGCTGAGACAGCCCTAATTGTCTATGCGACAAACGGAACTGGGCAGTCTCAATGGGCCCTCGAAACACCCTGGACCCGCGCTGAAAGGATATCTCCCCTCGTGCCATACCCTCTGGTGAAGGCCGCCACGAAGCCATGGCGAGCCGGAGGAGGAGGATTCCATGGGGCACGAGAAGGACACATACCAGCCGGTTAGACCCTCTTCGTGGCGCGATCCCCGCCTCTATCAAATCGTGAGCCTTTCGACCCTGCTGCTCTATGGACTGGTCTTCCTCTACTTCGACGTTTCGATCTTCCAGATCATCGTCACACTCAGCACAGCTCAACTGACTCAATATGCCGCCACGAAGTATTTCGACGTACCGTCGTTCGATCCGAAGAGCGCGCTGATCTCGTCTTTGTCCCTCTGCTTACTCCTTCGGACCAACGACCTTGCCGTGGCCGCCATGGCAGCGTTCATTGCGATCGCCAGCAAGTTCGTCATCCGTTGGAACAACAAACACATCTTCAACCCCACAAATCTGGGACTGGTCGTCGTGCTCACAACCGGCTTCGGCTGGATGTCGCCTGGGCAGTGGGGACAGGTCGCCTGGTTTGGATTTCTGCTCGCATGCCTCGGCAGTCTCGTGATCACGCGGGCGGCGCGGGCTGATGTTACCCTCGCCTTTCTTGTCTTCTACATCGGTCTGTTGGTCACGCGAGCTCTGTGGCTTGGCGATCCCCTGACGATTCCACTGCACCAGATCGAAAGCGGTGCGCTTCTCATTTTTGCCTTCTTCATGATCTCAGACCCGAAGACGACACCTGACTCAAGAACGGGCCGTATCCTCTTTGCCCTGATCGTCGCGCTCGCCGCTCTCTACGTTCAATTCTGGCTCTTCACACCAAACGGACCACTCTGGGGGCTCATCGCCTGTTCATTATGTGTTCCGATGCTGGATCGTCTGTTTCCCGGCATTCGATACAACTGGGCTACACCCACGATTGGTCGAACAACCCAATCCATACCTATCTCATTATCGCTTCACCCACAAAGGAGGCTCTCATGATCTCAGCACTCATTCCCTTATTCACACTGGTCGTCAGTCTGTTTATCTGGGACAACCACGCCTCAGCTTTCTGCGGATTCTACGTCGGGAAAGCTGATACCAAGCTTTTTAACAAGGCGTCAGAAGTCGTCATGGTTCGCCATGACAATAAAACAGTCATCACCATGGCCAATGACTTTAAGGGCGACGTCAAAGAATTTGCGATGGTCGTGCCGGTGCCGACTGTACTGGAAAAGGACCAGATTCATATCGGCGATGCCGCCGTCCTAAAACATCTCGCGGACTATTCGGCACCGCGGCTGGTCGAATACTTCGATCCCAATCCCTGCCAGATGCCATATCCCGAAAGCCGGGCCATGGATATGATGGCCAAGTCAGCCGAAGCACCGGCTCGGCTCGAACAAAAGAAGGCGCTTGGCGTTACGGTCGAAGCGCGGTATCAGGTCGGTGAGTACGACATCCTGATTCTCTCGGCCAAAGAGAACCACGGGCTTGAAACCTGGCTGAACGACAATGGGTACAAGATTCCGCAAGGTGCATCAAGAGTATTACAGAGCTACCTCAAGCAGAATATGAAGTTCTTTGTCGCAAAAGTAAACCTCATGGAACAGTCGAAGCTTGGTTTTACTCATCTCCGCCCTCTCCAGATCGCATTTGAGTCGCCAAAGTTCATGTTACCGATTCGGCTCGGGACCGTGAATGCCGAAGGAACTCAAGAACTCCTCATCTACATGTTGACCAAGCAAGGTCGGGCTGAAACGACAAACTATCGAACGGTCCGCCTACCGGATGCGCAGGACATTCCGGTCTACGTGAAAGACAAGTTCGGCGATTTTTATAAGGATCTGTTCACCCAACAAGTGAAACGTGAGAGCGACCGAGGTGTCTTTCTCGAATATGCCTGGAATATGAACTGGTGCGATCCCTGCGCCGCCAACCCGCTCTCAGCTGAAGAGTTGCGCAGTCTCGGCGTGTTTTGGCAGGACAGCCCAGCCATCATACAGCGACGAGGCGTCATGCCGCAGGCGCAGAACGTCTTTCTGACTCGCCTGCATGTGCGCTACGACGCCGCCCACTTTCCCGAAGATCTAATGTTCCAAGAAACGTCGGATCGCAATAACTTCCAGACGCGATACATTCTCCGCCACGCCTGGATGGGGACGGACGACTGTCCGGCGGCCACAACTTACCGGCAACAATTGCGGGAACGTTATGAACGTGAAGCCCAAACATTGGCCAATTTGACTGGATGGAACATCGGTGAGATACGGCACGCGATAAATCTGGCCTTGCTCCCAACAGGTGAGGAGCCGAAATGGTATCAGCGGATCTGGAACAACTAGATCACACGCAGGCGGGCGAGGCTTCAAGCAGGTCTCGCCCACTCGCTCCAACCATCGGCTCAATTCGGATTCGGCAACTTAGCTCTGGATGGAGAAGAACAAGGTATCAAGCTCCACCGAGCTGTAGGCGGTCAAGAGATTCTGATTGGAGATTGTTGAGGACGAGGGCTGCACGGACTGCGCGTGCTCTTCTTCCTTGGGCTTCCCGGAACCATCTAACCTTTCCAGGAGATCCTTGTGCAATTGCGCAAAGAAATCTGGAAGGTACGTCTGAAATTTCTGCAATTCAGTTTCTGCTTCCTTCAAAGCATCAAAGACCTGTTGGATGAGCGACTCGAGCTGACTCTCCTTCCCCAACACAGAGAGACCACCACCCCCGAATGAATCGAATGACGGGGTGGGCGCCGTGGTACCGTTGGACAGTAGCGGGATCGCCGCCGCCGTCACAGACGCCCCACCCGGGGTGTAGGTCGATGCCGCCACCACGGTAATGGATCGTAGCACCTCCACACTGAGATCCAGACCGGAGAGCGTCGTCAATTGGCTAAATCGCTCAGCAAGTGCGGCCGTCTGTGCGAGGGCTTGCTCATCCCGCCCCTCCACAAACCCACGAAAGATACCGGAGATCTTTTGGACGAGCGTGTGGAGATCGCTGAGCTCCTGCTCATTGAGGTCGCCATCGACGGCGATACCGAATTCTTGCTGCAGGGAGTAGCGAAAATATTCCGCACCGATGCCAACGTTCTGTTGTCCAACACCTTCATGGGCGTAGAAGCGACCAGCATGAAAACTTGTGTCGAGGTCCGCTCCGAGTGTAATGGTATCGCCCTCTTCCGTCCTCACGGTCAGGCGACCGGAAAACTCGCTAGAGGCTGTCACCCCAGTGATACCCGTCTCCAATCTGAGTGCTCCATGATCGGACGTCGAACGGAGATCAAAAAACCGGTGCGGATCGATGCCCGTTAACGATTGACTCTGCATGCGTGGTTCCTGCTTTCTCCTTGGGGGTGAGCCATCTGGCATTCCTCTATCGGCACGGAAATGGCTGAACTTAAGGAACAGTATGCTATATATAGTCAAAGCAACTGTGTAGTTCTTAGGCCAAGGAGGCGTTCATGCGAAATCTTTTCGGAAGTCTGGTGATCGTCGGAGTCAGTTTGATTGTTGGCACAACCGGCTGCACGATAAAAGCGACATTGAAAGAAATCACCGATACGACGTCGAACATCACCGGCACCACATCCGGACAGGCCTGGTGGAATGAAGACGGTCAGATCAAGCCCGACTTCAAAACCACGGCCTTTGTCACCTTGAATCAAGACAATCTTCAGCAAGACGTGGCAGCCGGGCGAGGTGAATACCTGTCCTCAGTGAGCAGGCTCTTGGGTGTTCCGGAGGAGCAACGACCGATGTTTTTTTCCACCGTTCAGGCCGGCTATGCCGAGACGGTCGAGAAAGATCCAGTCGCACTGCTCACGCTGCTTCGGAATACCTCCAGGGCGTTTCTTCGGTAGCTGAACGGTCAGCGAAGGCGTCATACGGCTTGGGTGCCGATCCGTGCCTGCGCGGTACCCGCGCCTTCAGCCTGCCGCCCGATCACCGTTCGTACAACAACACTATCTTTGAGCACGAGGAAGTTCGTGGGGACCGCGGGAACGCGCGGTCCCGGCAACACAATTCCTGCCAGGTTCAGTGGGTCACAGGCAGACAGTTTCACCTCCACTCCGGCATTCGGGTTACCGCTCTTACGTAACACGCGCAAGGCTTCTACTGCCTCCGGCAGAGCGAACTGTTCACCGGTGAATCCGGTTACAAATCGTCCGCCTCGTACCTCACCTTGCAATTCAAGCTTGCGATACACCACCAGGAGATCACGCCATGATTGAACCAGCGATTCCCGCTGGAGCAAATCGCGGAAAACAACGCCGTAGCGGCGCAAGAGTTGACGAGCCGCGTTCTCGATAACAGAGGACCGTACGCTCTCTGGCTGGCTTAGCCCACCACCGGTTCCCAAGGCCTGTCTCAGCAACGACCACCGTCCGGCTGAATACCGTGGCCGGCGAGCCCGCTCTCGCCCCTCGGCCCGACGTCGACGTGGGTCCATGAGCGCACGAAGATTATCAAACCCATCGGCTGTCACGATCCCTGCTGCGACCAGTTCCCACAGCGCACCTTCAACTTCCGCTGGTAGGTGGTTGGTCCCCTTCGCCAGATCGGCAAAGAAGCTCGCGCCACGTTCGTGCAGCAAACGTCGAACATCCTGGGCCACCGCACTCAACTGCGCGTAGGGATTCTCGCCGCTGACTGCTGCTTCACCGTGAAACACTCTCATCAACCACTCACTGTCTTCCCTAGGGAAGACAGTGATCGGAGCAAGGCTCGTGGCAACGATGCGGCGCCGATTCAATTCTCCCTCTTGTAAAAACATCGGATGAGGCGAGAGGCGACCCCAGCTTACCGCTCCACTCAAACAGAGTCGGTCCAGGAGTTCGGGCTCATATTTGGCCATACGAAGTCTCAAAAGCTGAGCCTCCCACGAGGATGCAGCCGCCTCGAATCCAGCCAGCTGCTGAATCACCTGCGAGAGACCGGCTTCTCCATGTTGGCGTGACCCTGGCGACACATGCTGCCATTGGAGCAAGAACCGCATAAATTCGGCTGCCGTAACCGGTTCGATCTCCTTGCGCAACCTTCCAATCGTCAGCCGATGGATGCGCGCGAGTAATCGCCGATGACACCATTCAATCTCGTCGCTCATGGAGCGTGAAGTGTGAAGTGTAAACCGGCCACGAAGAACTTGGCCGGAGGCTTCCAGCCGGACCATCGCGGCATCGATGGTATCAATTGAAAGACACAGCCGTTCGGCCAACTGACGTGTGGTTGTCGGCCCGATAGTCTCCATCCATCCGATAACTACAGAATCACATGTTTGCTCACAACTGCTTGTGAATAACCTCTCAACTCTTTCTTTATATTCTGTAGCAACCCATCCTCTGACCTGGTCCGGCGTGATGCCTGACACGTGAAACGTAAGCAAGACGGCACGGCCGGATTCCACGAGTGGCAACAGATGAGAAGCCCATGGTGCCATCTCAGCTTCAGGCACCCAAACGAGAGTGAGTAACGCATCGTGCAACTCGTCGACATCCCGCACAACGGGCCAAGACTCACGGACGACTTCATCGATGGCCTCAGAATCAAGCGCCCCGACTTCCCCGACTAGGTCTGACGGCAACGTTCGCCGCATTTCAACCGCTCGCGCTCGACGCTCTTCCAGTGGCGCATCATCAAGAAAGGCATAGGGATTCGCGTTCAGAATTTCATGGCTGAAGACGGACGGGGCCGGCGTCTCGACCGCAAGACAGCGGATCTGACCCGCTTCGATCTGTTGCAGCACTGCCGTCAATCCTTCGACATCCATCGCCTCAGTCAAGCAATCGCGGAGCGTTTCCTTGACCAACGGATGGTCCGGAATCTGGCGCGCCGCCCGCTCCCCTGTCAGATTCTCCTGGCAGGCGATGGCATCCGGGAAAATAGCCGATAAGAGATCCTCTGATTTCATCCGTTGGATTTGCGGCGGCACCTTCTTACCGTTGGAAAATCGCAGCAGCGCCAACGATCGTGAGGCATTCCACCGCCAGCGCGTGGTGAACATCGGAGCCAGCAGCACAGCCTGAACCAGTACTTCGCGAACCGTCTTCGAGTGCAGATAGCCAAACACCGATTCCAGCGGGAAACTGTGCTTCTCACCAAGGGAAATGACGAGGCCGTTATCGGTCGCCGCAGCCTGCAACTCGAAGTCGAAGGTCACACAGAACCGTTTCCGAAGTGCCAATCCCCACGCCTTATTGATTCGGCCACCGAAAGGAGCATGCATCACCAGCTGCATTCCACCACTCTCGTCGAAAAACCTCTCTGCAACGATGGTGGCCTGCGTTGGCACCGCTCCCAGGACCATCTTTCCTACTAGCACATACTCGATGGCCTGCTGCGCTCCGCGTGGATCAAGACCACAGTCCTCTTTTAACCACTGCATGGCTGACACCGATGAATCAGCCTGTTCCACGATTGCCTGCCGGAGCCCGGCGACTTCCGCAGAGAGTTCAGCCGTTCGTGACGGAGCCTCCCCGCGCCAGAATGGAATGTTCGGCGGCGCTCCCTGCGCATCTTCGACACGGACCTTCCCGGCCTCAACTCCCTTGATGCGCCACGACGTATTGCCTAGCAACATGATATCCCCGGCCAGGCTCTCGACGGCGAAGTCTTCGTCAACCGATCCGACCACGGTCCCGTCCGGTTCTGCAACCACGGCATAGTTGGCTGTATCGGGAATTGCACCACCGGACGTGATCGCTGCCAGCCGTGCGCTACGTCGACCCTTGAGCCGATGATTGATTCGATCGTGGTAGAGATACGCAAGCCCCCGGCCGCGCTTCGTGGCGATACCATCTGCCAGCATCCGCACGACAGCATCAAATTCCCCTCGCAGCAGGCCTCCATAGGGATAGGCCTGCCGGCACAACGCAAATAGTTCGTCCTCACTCCAGCTCTGTGTCGCAGCAGCGGCGACCAACTGTTGACCAAGAATGTCGAGCGGCGCCGGAGGGATCTCGATCTGGTCCAGCACTCCGGTGCGAATGGCCCGCACGAGCGCGGCACACTCCAGGAGTTCATCCCGGGTAATGGCAAAGAGGCGACCCTTGGGAATGGCGTGAATCCAATGGCCTGCGCGCCCAATCCGTTGCAACGTGGTGGCAATGGCGCGAGGAGAGCCGATCTGGCAGACCAAGTCCACGGTGCCCACATCGATACCCAGTTCCAATGAGGCTGTCGCGATCACCACACGAGTCCTGCCGCTTTTTAATCGTTCTTCCGCCGCGAGCCTGATCTCTCGAGAAAGGCTGCCGTGGTGAGCCGCTACCGCATCGGGGCCAAGATCGTACAGCCGTTCCTCTAAGTAATGCGAGACTCGCTCCGATAACCGTCTGGTATTGACGAACACCAGCGTCGAGCGATGTTGACGGACAAGTTCCGCCACTCGGTCATACACCTCGGACCAGACCGCATTCGTGGCCACGGCACTCAATTCATCTCTTGGTACCTCTACCGCGAGGTCCAGCTCACGCCGATGGCCGACATCGATGATCGTTGGGCGAGGACGAGATCCAACCAGATAGTCTGCGACTAGTTCGATGGGACGTTGCGTGGCGGAGAGACCGATACGTTGAGGCTTGACGAATGTGAGCGCCTCCAGCCGTTCCAACGACAGTGCGAGATGGGCACCTCGCTTGTTCGGAGCCAAGGCGTGGATTTCATCCACGATCACCGTTCGTACTGTCTGTAACAGTCGTCTGCTCTTTTCAGCCGTTAATAAAATGAATAGTGATTCCGGAGTTGTGACGAGAATATGAGGCGGCCGCTTCAGCATCTGCTGGCGATCCGCCATTGGCGTGTCACCCGTCCGGACCAGCACGCGCAGCTCAGGCATCAGCAGCCCAGTTTCCATCGCCAGTTGCCCAATCTCAGCCAACGGTTTCTGAAGATTCTTTTGAATATCGTTGCTCAGCGCTTTCAGCGGCGAGATGTAGAGGACATGGGTGTGATCATCAAGTTCTCGTGTGACGGCCTGTTTAAAGAGCCGGTCGATGGAAGACAGAAAAGCCGCGAGAGTCTTGCCGGAGCCGGTGGGCGCGGCAATCAAGGCATCAGATCCGGACTGAATCGCCGGCCAAGCTTGGGCTTGAACATCAGTGGGCTCACCCACATGCGAGGAAAACCACTGGGAGATAATCGGATGGAATTCGGAAAGATGCATCAGCGGCATCTTACCACGGACGAGACAGATGGGCACCGCAGCTACTTTGTTACGTCCTCACCGACTCATGACAGATTGCCCATTTCAGAGTGTGCGATAGGTATGGCATCATAGCAATCATGCATCTCTCGATCATCATCCCAGCTTTTAACGAAGAACGCCTGATCGAACAGTGCTTGCGGTCGGTCGCTGCTGCAACTGCGGCCAACGCCAAACCTGGTTTCACCTCAGAGGTGATCGTCGTTGACAATAATTCCACGGATAAGACTGCAGAGCTCGCTGGAGAGGCCGGCGCACAGGTCGTCTTCGAACCGATCAATCAAATCGGACGGGCGCGAAACGCGGGAGCCGCTCAGGCAACAGGCGACTGGCTGTTGTTCTTGGATGCCGATAGCCTGCTCAATCCTGGCCTGCTTGCCGACATTCTGGAGATGATTGGGTCAGGAAAGTACGTGGGATGTGGCAGCACGCTGCGCATGGACGGCTTGCCCTGGTGGGCAAACCTGACGCTGCAGTTCTGGACCAGAGTCTCCGTTCTCATTCGCTGGGCCGCTGGGGCACTAGTCGTCGCTCGTCGTGACGCATTTCAGGAGGTAGGTGGATTTGACCAGGAGCTCTATGCGTTAGACGAAATTCGACTCAGCAAACAGTTGAAACAGTGGGGACGGCAGCGCGGGCTTCAATTCACGATCCTGACCAAGCACCCGATGGAAACGTCCTCGCGGAAAGTCTCTCTCTACTCCGGCCGTGAGGTCGCCGTTCTGATGTTCCGCATCTTTTTCCTGCCGAGAAGAACTTTGTACGACAGGAAGCATCTCTCTATCTGGTACGACGGCCGAAGGTAAGTTTCCGTCTCGACCTCTCACGAAATCATTATGAGCGCATTCACCTCATCACACGTGGACACCACCGTTGTCGTTCAGAACGAGTTTGTCGACGACGAAGGTGCATACCGCACCATAAAATGTTCACGCAGCCGATGCCGATTAATCGGTGATGGAAACTGACTGGGGAGGAGCGCTATCGTATCTTTGATCAGCGCAATCTGCCTGACATAGGTCCGGCAACCGGTACAGGATGCGAGATGGTCTCTGACCTTCATGTTGATGCCGGGGGAAAGCCGCCCTTCCAAGAAATCCGTTACCCCATTGGCAATCTCACGGCACGTTAACTCGCTGTCGATCGATCGAGAAGGATGGTCAGTCATGAGGGGAGCCTCCGGTTCAGGCGCGTTAGCCATGAGTCTCCCACCTCACAGATTTCTTACATCGTCTCTTAAGATGATGACAAACTGAACACATTCTCACTCGCTACCAGTCCGATCTGTTCCACAGCCAAGCGCCTTTTCAACGGCCACCCGCACTCGTTCTCTGGCCCGATGAAGTCTGACGTAGAGGTTCGTTTCGGTAATCTTCAAGATGTGGCAAGCTTCTTTGGCCTCAACACCTTCGACATCGCGGAGAATCAACACCTCTTTCAGAGTCGGTGGCAACGCCTCGATCGCTCGCTGCATCGCACTGACCGCCTGTTGGCTGGCGAGTAATTTTTCCGGTGTTTGCTCATCCCAAGGTTGGGGAGGAATGGCCCAGTGGCCGGCCCATTCACCGGATTGATGAAACCGAGCTGGATCAACCGCTTCATCGTTCTCATCGCTCTTCGAGTCGAATGCCGAAAAGGTGACGTGCCGTTTCTCACGCACACCACGGTCCTTGGCCTTATGAATCATAATGCCAAAGATCCAGGTCCGGAGCGAAGACCGGCCTTCGAACCGGCCTAATCCTTCGATCACCGCTATCCAGGTATCCTGCACCACTTCTTCAGCCACTTCCCGATCCGCCACATACCCCATCGCCATACGGATCAACGCACCATGGTGCTTGGTAACCAGCTTGTCGAAGGTTCCTCCATCACCCCTCCGAAGCCTGGCAAGCAGCGGTTCCTCAGGATTCGTTGCAACAGTTCCCACGCATAGGGGCTGGGTCACAGGAGACAACGGGCGCTCAAATGGTTCTGTGTAGGTCGTAGTCGCAAGGTTCATGATCGGCCTCCAATGTGGAGCAACTCCGTGACGAATGCCGGAGTGCTTATCAGGGTGACGTGTTTACGGGGAAGATTGTTGACGACCTCGACTCCCCGCGCATCGATGTACTCGACATGTGAACAGTCCAACTGTACGGACTTTCTCTGCCGCAGATAGGAACGGCACTCGCCGTCGAGGAGTGCCGCCCATTGCTCCGTAATCTTGCCTTCTAGCTTGAGGAGCACGCAGGTCGCGCTTTCCTGTATTTTTGTGATTTTCAACATCCCCTTGGATCTCCTTCGGCTTCATGGTGATGCCAGCCTATTGAGCAACCACAGTGCCAGAGGAAGAAGTGAGAACGAATTCGATGCAAACCATTGATTCATTGAACTGACTCAGCTCAATACTGGAGAAAGATCAGAACAGAAGAAACGTCACGATTCCCAAAATATTGGGATCGTCACGAAATGTTGGGAATGGGTATTGGAAGAATAGGATTGAGGGTAGCTGAAGCGTTAGGGCTTTCCCTTGCGCTCGATGCCGAGCTTTTTCATTCTGGCTTCGAGCGTAGTGGGTTTCAGCCCGAGTATGGTCGCGGCACCTTTCTCGCCGCTCACCCGCCAGTTAGTTTGTTCAAGCACATCGAGAATGTGTTGCCGTTCCATTTCTTCGAGCGTCAGCGTCTTGGCAACGCCTGCCTTGCTCTCAGATTGAGCAAGCCAATCGATCGGCTCGAGCTCAGGCCCTTCGCTCAGAATCACGGCACGTTCGATCACATGCTCCAACTCACGGATATTGCCGGGCCAATGGTATCGTTGCAGCGCCGCAATCATCCGCTCCGGGATTCGGTCAATTTTCCTCCCGAGATTTGCGGCGAACTTGCAGACAAAATATTGCGCCAGCAGCGGAATATCACCTTCCCGCTCTCGCAAGGCCGGCACATGGACGGGAAATACATTCAGACGATAGTAGAGATCCGGCCGGTACTGGCCGGATTTCGAAAGTTGCTCGAGATTCCGGTTTGTCGCGGCGATCACCCGTACGTTCACCTTGAACGTCTGCGTGCCCCCCACCCGCTCGAATTCACCCTCCTGCAAGACACGGAGGAGCTTGGATTGCAGATCGAGTGGTAATTCTCCTACCTCATCAAGAAAGATCGTCCCTTTATGCGCCACTTCGAACCGGCCCATCTTCTTCGTCAATGCGCCCGTAAAGGCGCCTTTTTCATGACCGAAGAACTCACTTTCAATCAGGCCAGCTGGGATCGCCGCACAATTGACCTTCACGAGCGGCTTATCTTTGCGGGAACTGAGATTATGGATGGCGCGTGCAATCAGCTCCTTACCCGTACCGGTCTCGCCGGTGATCAGCACGGTCGAATCCGTCGGCGCCACACGTTCGACATTTTTCAACACCTTCTTGAGCGAGGTCGATGAACCGATCAGTTCTTCAAAATTGTTATTCCCTTTGATCTCTTCTTGCAGGTAGACGTTCTGCGCTTCCAGCCGCGCCTTCTCCTGCTCGATCAGCACCTGTTCAGTGATGTCCACGAACATGGTGCGCGTGTAGGTCCCGCTTGGATCCGGTCGCGACCACCACTTGATCCACAGCGGCTTGCCGTTGTCCTTGCGGCGAAGTTCCAACACGATCCCGTTCGTGTCGGTTCCCTGACCGACGGAATCGAAGGCGGCTTTCAAGCGTCGTTGTGCATCGGGTGTATCTGGAATGAACGACCTGCCGTAGGTCCCCTCAACTTGATCCGGAGTAATCCCGAGAGTCCGCATGGCCATGCGGTTGGCTCGAATGAACTTCGAATCGAGACCTTCATGCACGTAGGCGATCGGTGCTTCATCGAAAAGATCGCGCAACCGCTCTTCATTGTCTTTCAACAGGGTATCCATCTGTGCACGCTCGAGTTCCGCCATTGCCCGCGCGGCAAAGATGCTGAGAATCGACCGTGCCAGCTGCTCATCCGGCATCGGACTGGAATCCATCACCGCGAGATGCCCATGGATCTCCCCGCTAGAATCCACCAAGGGCACACCGCAATAACTATCGACCCCGATCTCCTGGATCAGCGGGACGTGGGGATAGAGCTCTCGGAGCTTGCTTGTATGGTGGACGCAGACGTTCGTCAACACGGTTTCGCAAGGGCCTTGCGCCGGCACATCAAAAGGCGGCAACAGTTGACCGTTACCCCACGCGGCCTTCGAACGGAACGTGGTGCCGTCTTCAGCGAGATGAGAGATGTAGGCATAATCGACCTTGAGTGCCGTCGCAACGTGTTTCACCAGCGATGCAAAAAAATCGACGCCCACTTGAGCCGCTGTACCTTCAGCAATGACGCGCAGCGTTTCTTCCCGCTCCCGCAGTGAGTTCTCAATCACCTGGCGGTAGAGCTCAACACCAGCCCGTTCGCCGAACAGCTTGAACACCTCGATCTCATCCGGGGTTCGCACCATCGGTTTCACATCCATCGCAACCAAATGGCCAAGGACCTTACCCTTGGGATCTTTCAAGGGAACGGCTAAATAGCTGGACACGCCCAGTGTGACGAGGTCTTGATCATGAGGAAAGAGCTTCTGGACGTCTTGTGCGTAGTGGCAGGTTTCGCCCTCTATGACTTTCGTGCAGGGAGTGCCGTCAAGACTGTATTCGACTTGATCCATGTAGCCGTCGCCTTTCCAAAAGGCGAGCGTGCGGATACGGGATTCCGGAAGGAGATACCCGACGAAGGCGTGGCGAATGCTCAAGGCTCCCGCGACGTGTTTGACCAGTTCTCGAAGAAAGTCCGCCCCGGTGGAGGCGACGGTCCCCTCGATGAGCGAACGGAGAAACTCATCAGCCTTGTAGCGCGCATCCAACCGGTGCGGATCGTTGAGTCCCGTCACATCATCCCTCATGTCAGCCAGGCCATGGTGTAGGACATGGGAGGAGAGAACATCGAAGTGACGGAGATTAGCACTGGACCGGAAAGCGCCGCAACTACAGGCACCTACACCACCTGCTCGGCCAAAACCTCGGTGGAGGCATAGTGGCGCGACGGTCCGCACAGCGAACCGAGCTCGCATTATTCATGACGGATTCTCGCGAAATGGCTTGAATGATCGATTTCATGTAGCGCATCTCATATCTCGTAAACCAAGATGAAACACGTTCTCGTTCCATCTTGCGCTCGCCTCGCTGAGTCGGTGAGACGGGATTCACGCTTCACAAGATACGAGCGACGTAGGTCGGGACAGCGAATCCGCATTTGCAGCAGAAGCATTCATGAATCATGTGGACTAGAACGGCGTCCTCAAACATCTCCTCTGCAAACTGGTCAATTCAGACCACCATTGATCCCTGATGGGGTGTTAGAGTGAAAGAGTTCACAAACAATTTTACACGTGGAGGTCCTGATGCATGTAATGAGACGTCTGGCATTTATGGGGTTAGGAATCGCCTTAACCGGCTATCTGAGCGGAGCATCGGTCTTCGCAGCCGATAAACCAATAGAGGATGGGTCGAAGATCATGATTACGTCCCCCAAAGCCGGGGACAAGGTCAGCGACAGCTTTGAACTGAAATACGAGTTGACCAAGGGGTCGCAAGCGGTTCATGCCCACGTCTTCGTAGACAACGAATATCAGAAGGGGTTTGGCGGAACGTTCAAGGGCCTCAGCAAAGGGACGCACCAGATCACCGTGACGGGCGCCACGAAGGACCATGCCCTAGTCGCAGCCAGCCAGACCATCAGCGTAGACGTCCAATAGGACTCCAACCAGCCAGTCTCACGCCGCCAGGGTCGATCAGAAAATTGGTCCTGGCGCGCGTGGCTCCTCAGCTCGCGCCCAGATCCTCACAAACGGCCGCCCCACTTTCGAGACAGAATCTTTTTCGTCGGTACGGAACAGGCAACTTATTCTCGCTCCGCAACGTTCAGGACCGAAGTGGTCACAGTATGGGGAAACGGAATAGCAGGTCTGCGCTGCTCCGTCGAGTGCCACGCACATAGAGATAGAATGTCTGCCAGTGGAAAACAGAATCTTTCCATCGTTCAAGAATTGGCATCTTGCCCAAAGAATTCCACAACGCGGAAAGACCGGAGCGATAGGAAACAAAGGTCTCTGCCGTCTCGAGACGGCGATTGAATGAATAATACTCCTTCCAGCTGGGTGTATGACCAAGCGAGTGGTGAGAAAGCCAGACTCGCTCAAGGCCAACGGAGTTGAAGTTATCTACTCAACAAATGGATGGATTTCCAAAGACTTTAACGGTAGCGTCGCTTGATCGCAATGACGACTTCCTTAGCTTCTCCTTCGTCCAGGCCCGCGCCAAATCGAATGGTTTTCGCCCCATAGTCAAAAGCAATCACTCCGCCACCGACTCCCCATAATTGCAGACTGGATGAGAGATCCAACGGATTGAAGGGGGTCGGCGCAGGGCGAAGATCTCGCATCTGTATGAGATCATAGTCCTTGTTAAGCCCGAATCCTCCGATGTCATGCCGAACGCGAAAGACCTGTCCGTGCACCATGACAATCTCTTTCCCCATGATCTGCCAGAGTAGGGCATAGATGGCGAACAGGCCACCGACCGTCCAGACCCCAAACCAAGCCAGCATGAATAGCTCCCCTTCCGGCGGAGCATCCCCCCGCAAGAACTGGCTGGAGACCATGTATTCAGCCACTGCCCAACCACAGATCCAAAACCCCAAGAAGAAAATCACAAACCAACTACGGGTATAGGGAATGACGATGCGTAGCCCCTGCGATGTGTCCGCGATGGTGACTCGAGAAGAATGGGGTTGGATCTTTGCCATCGGATGCATCCTTACAAACGGCAGCCATTATGACATGTCCGGATAGGTGAGTCCCAGAGGATTTGGCTGGATGGTACAGACGTGAGTTCCGGCTTCTGGTCCACCAGCTATGCCAACTCTACGGCATCGTTATGGGCAGAGAAGCCAGATAGATCTGAGTTCCTGCTCTGATCATTGGGCAGGCATGTTCGGACCGATCTTTTCCAGGATAACGTGCTTAACCTGCTTGGCAAATCGCTTGGAGACTTCCACATTTTTCAGCACATGGCCAGATTCCGAGACCTTGTAACTTGCGGGTGGCATCTTGGACACAATGGTGGCTTCAAACACCACTGCGAGGATCTTGCTCCGCTTGCCCGTCTTTCGATCAATCCCATAGGCTTCTTTCAACGACACCTTTGGTGAAACCTCGACAACCTCCACCCGGATGCGTGGCCTTAAGAGGCCTGACCGGTCACTATGCTCGTCAGTGAGCTTGATGATGGGGTCTCCGACAAATTCGCGTCGGATCTGTTCCGCCACCACTCCCTTTGACCGCTCTGCCCGCTGCATGTTGTCATCCAATACTGGCGGGACAAGATCTACATAGATAGGATCGGCTGGTTGTCGTTTGGGTACAAGGTCAGCTTGCGTCTGTTGTTCCATCTGTCCGGCACCGACATCTTCCGCCGTGGCTTGAGCAGCACCCAGCTGCTGTGCTATCGGATCATCAGCCTCATGGATGGTCGACTTTCCGGTCTGGTCGGTCTCGTATACAAGCGTCTTTGCCCCTTGTTCGTCCACCCGATAGACCTTCTTCTCACCATTCACATTCGACGTCACATAGCCAGTGGAGCAAGCCAGGATCATCATACAAGCGGCAGTGAGACCAGCTGCACGAATCATGCAGATCGCGGCACGAAGTTCAACAAGCATGCGGTACACTCCTTCTGCTTCTGCGGGAACCCTCGGCACCCCGTATGAAATCCCTCAACCTACGACAACAAGTGTAGCAGCACCGAGCGCGATGGCTAGGCTGTCTGTCTGGCTCGCCCCCGGACTCAAGAAATCTGCACAGCCTGCCGATTCTTAGAGAGTCGGCACACAAGCAGTGTGGGGGATGTGGCTGATCGTCCTACATGCCAGGTCGCTGTATTCACCGTTCAATTCAAACAAAGTAGATTCTTGGCTACCTCTACCCGCTTAGCTCACCCGATGATTCGCAAACGCGTCGTCATCATAGGGGGCGGGTTTGGGGGGATGACGGCTGCACGTTTCCTAGAAGATGTCGATGTCGTCTTGATCGACCGTACGAACCACCACGTCTTCCAACCGTTGCTCTACCAGGTCGCCACCGCCGCGCTGTCGCCCAGCGACATTGCCTGGCCTCTTCGCACCCTCTTCCGCTCCCAGCCGAATGTTCGGGTGGTCATGGATGACGTGATATCCATAGACCGAACCGCCCGAGTGGTGCGCCTCCGAGACAGCGCTCCGATTGAATTTGACGCACTTGTCGTGGCACCCGGCTCGCGACATGCCTATTCCGGACACACTGAGTGGGAAGCCCTGGCGCCGGGACTCAAAACCATTGGTGATGCCGTCCACTTACGTGAACGGATGCTGCTCGCGTTTGAAGTCGCAGAACGGCAACGGGCCGAGACCGGTACACAGAATCGCCTCACGTTTGTCATTGTTGGAGGAGGGCCCACGGGAGTTGAGCTAGCCGGTTCGCTCGTGGAAATTGGAAGGAAGGCCATGGGACTGGACTACCCGCACCTGCACTTGGAGGATCTCTCGATCGTCCTTGTGGAGGCCGGCCCACGCGTGCTACCAGGCTTCGATCCGAAGCTGTCTGCACAAGCGATGACTACCCTCGAACGCATGGGCGTTACCCTCAAACTGAACAACCCGGTCACTGCCATACATTCCGACGGGGTCATGGTTGGAAACGAATGGGTCCCATCTGCCAATATCATCTGGGCGGCAGATAACAAGGCGTCGCCTCTCCTGAACACATTGGCGGTTCCCCAAGATCCGTGTGGTCGGGTCAAGGTTCAGCCAGATCTGACGATCCCGGATGACCCGTGGATTTTTGTCATCGGTGACGCCGCCCATTGTCTTGACCGGGCTAGGAACCCCTTGCCGGGAATCGCCCCAGTCGCCATAAAAGAGGGGCAATATGTGGCGACTGTTATCAATGAGGACCTCAGGCCTGAGCAACGCCTACCCTTTGCGTATACGGACCGTGGCATATTGGCCACGATCGGCCGTGGTCAGGCCGTTACCCAGATCGGACCGTTCCGCGCCTCAGGATTCTGGGCTTGGACCTTCTGGTGTATGGTTCATATTTTCTTCCTTATTGGATTGAGAAATCGAATACGCGTGATGTCGAAATGGACCTGGTACTACCTGACCTTCAAACCGGGTGCAAGATTGCTGAGTGAACAACCTGGCGCTCAGTCTGGGAGTGGATCCACGGACCATGCTCCTGAAGCTTCCGTGGAGACGCACCACCCTCACCGCCGTGCCGCATGAGCTCCCGCCTCGACCCGTTCCTGCTCCATACACGTCTGGTTCCTCCCCTCTCCGATCGAATGCCATGGATTCGACCTCCTCAATAGCCTACACTGCAAAACACCACGAGATTGCGTTACAGCCAGTCGAGGACGACGTGTTACGTGATGCTGGAGTGGATCTACTACTACGTGACGTTCAAGCCCGGCGCTGGATTGTTGCTTCCGAGGAAAGATCCTCCACGTGAGAACCCCTCCCCGGAAGACGATTCTAAAGCCTTAGCGAGGAACCATGCCGCGTCATGGTGAGTTGCCCCGATCGTTCCCCTGAGCGCTCGAGGCCATCCGATTGAAAGAAACGGTCTTACCATTTTCCGGCATGTGCGCCGCCGTCGACGTGCAGCACCTCACCGGTCACGAACGCCGCCTCAGTGAGGTAGAACACCGCATCAACAATTTCTGAGACTTTCCCAATCCGTTGGATCGGATGGAGCGTTTTTAAAAACTCATGCGTCTCCGGTTGATGCATAGGGGTATCGATAATCCCCGCACCAATGGCATTAAATCTGATCCCCTCACCCGCAAATTCTATGGCAAGTGCAGCCGTCACGGCATTTAATCCGCCCTTCGTCAAGACCGGAATCGCGGCCGGCACACCGGCCACCGGTTGGTCCGCCAAGGTCGTGGTGACATTGAGGACATGCCCGGTTCCCTGTTGTCTCATCACCCGTACGGCTTCTTGAGTCACATAGAGAAATCCTGCGAGATTGGTGGAGACCAATCGTTCGAAGTCTTCCTTCGTATACTCTGTAAACGGTTTTGGAATGAAGATCCCAGCGTTATTGATCAACACGTCCACTCGCCCGAACCGCTCGAAGCCGGTCGTGACGATTCGATGGGCCGTTTCAGGACGAGCGATATCGCCATCCACAAGAGCCAAGTGTTCCGACGGCTCCAAGACCGAAGCCTCAGTCACACGCCGTGAGTTAGCCACGACCGAGTAGCCCCGCTCAAGGAATGCGTTGGTGAGACCAAGCCCAATTCCACTCGATGCACCGGTGACAATCGCGGTTTTCTTCGTTGACATCGTACAACTCCTTTCTTTACACGAGGTGAATGTTGTGTCTCTGCAGATCAAGGTAAGGCGCGCACTGTCATTTGGCAATATGCTATCTTTTGGTAACTATACTTTCGACTTTCCATTCGGAAAGTGATCGCCGCGCGACAAGGAGGAACTCAGATGGCCGTGAAACGTCGTCGGTCCAGCGTGGTACCTCCCCCTCCAGGGTGCCCGCTGACTGCCTGCATGCAGTTTCTCAAGGGGGCCTGGACTCCAAATGTGATTTGGTATTTGCGGGCAGGACCGCGTCGGTTCAGTGAATTGATGGCGGATATTCCCGGCGTTTCGCCGAAGGTTTTCACAGCGCGACTCAAGCGGCTGGAGCTGGATGGTATTGTGATCCGTCAGGTCATGCCCACTTCCCCGCCGACCGTTGAATATTCTCTCACCGACCTCGGCCATGAACTGACTCCCGCGATCGACGCCATCGTGCAAGTGGGTCATAAACTCAAACGACGACGCGCTGAGCAACGCGTCATCAAGATGAACTGACCAGTTGAGATCGGGGGTTGGTTTTGCGATGATTCACTGATAATGTTGACATAGGTATCGGGACCATCCCTTACCCCTCTTCCATTCACCAGGATGAAACGCTCTTACACTTCGACCCTAGGCAGGATCACACTCCTCCCCATAAGCGCGTGGATGTTGATCATTGCTGGTTGTGCCGGGATCGAGTCCCGGCAACCGCTGTCTCCTGTCCCTTCGGTGGATCTCGCTCGTTATGCTGGGACGTGGTATGAGATCGCCAGGCTACCGATGTGGTTTCAACGACATTGCGTCGATTCGAAGGCCGTATATGCGATACTCCCAAATAACAGGGTTCATGTGCATAACGAATGTGTGACTGACTCAGGGACCCTCGAGCAAGCCGACGGGGTTGGAACGGTCGTTGACTCCACGACGAATGCCAGATTAGCGGTGACATTCGACAATTTCTTCGCACGACTTGTTGGTCCGTCCCGGCAAGGCAACTATTGGATCCTCGAGCTTGACCCTGACTATCAGGTCGCCATGGTCGGAACACCGGACCGTCGGTATCTGTGGATTCTGTCACGCACTCCGAATCTGGAGATAGCCACGTATCAAGGCTTGGTGACCAAGGCCAAGAATCTTGGTTTTCCTGTATCAAGCCTGATCAAGACGAAACGTCCCGACGGTAGTTCAGTCGGCTGTAGTTGACACCCACCTCTCTCCCCACGTAGGTTTCCTCATTCACCACGCGAATGGACACATTTGCCCAAGATATCAGGACCGTGGACTTGTCACTGGTCGTCCCTCTACTTGTCGCTCTTTCAATCGGAGGCATCGCGTGGTTTTTCATTCGCCGCTTCATCAACAATACGACAAACGAGTTCCGTGAATATCAGCCGGCCCTCAGTATCACCAACCTCTCGATCATGAACACAGCAGACGTGATTACCGTGACACCAGAAGTCGAGAACTTGGGGCCTGGAGTAGCCTACGATTGTGTGCTCCAATTGGCCGGATGGGATGGAAGTTTTTCCGTGAAAGCGCTGTATCCGCATGGCCCTCGATATCGGAGCCATTCCATCCCGATCGTATTGGGGCCCGAGGCTCCAATCCGCACGAAACCCTTGAGCCGTGGATACCTACGATTGTCATTTCGCGATCGCTGGGCCCACCGGTACGAATACTGGTACCCCGTCGTCCAAGTTCAGAGTGCGAGTAACCGTCTCTACAACATCCGTATCGATCTCTCCCTGTGCGAATTTACGGAACCACAGCTATCAGTCCGTCAAATGTGGAAACTGCTGCGGCAGACTCCGCACGATGAGGAGGATGATGAATATGAATAATCCACAGAAGTACGAGTGCGTTCTCCTCGATCATCATTCAGCAAGATGGCCCTCCTTAAACCACCTGAGGAAGTCGTCAATGGACTGATGCCCGAGCCTTAGAGGAGACTTGCAATCAGAACGCCTGAGCCCGTACCATTTTTTTGATATGGGCTTCTGCTGATCGGCTCTATCATCCTCTTGAGCCTGTAAGAGTCCTTTGGCTTGATCGACGAAGAACCAACTGTACCGGCCTAGGAAGGAGAACCCCAATGCCCCAGAAAGTTCAAATCGATCCCATCATCAAAATTACGAAGACCGATGACGAGTGGAAAAAACAGCTGTCCGCTCCCGCCTATCGGGTCCTTCGGCATGAAGATACGGAACGTCCGTTCGTGAATCCGTTACATGAGAATCATGAATCTGGGATCTATCATTGCGCAGGCTGTGACCTGCCGTTATTCTCTTCGGAACACAAGTTCGACAGCGGTACCGGGTGGCCGAGCTTTTGGCAACCGATCGATCCGCGAGTCGTCGAGACTCGAACGGACTTCAGACTCTTCATCCCTCGCACGGAAGTTCATTGCGCCCGCTGTGAAGGCCACCAGGGCCATGTGTTTAAGGATGGGCCAAAGCCGACCGGGCTACGCTACTGCATTAACGGAGCAGCCCTGAAATTCATGGCGGGATGATTCTCCTGCATAATCACCTTCCGGACCGGATATGCAGGCTTTCGAGAGACCGTGTTCTGTCGGCCGGCCGGCTGAACTAGCGCTAGCACTTATCCACCGGTTCGCAGTACAATCGGTCGGTACGCATCATTGAACCGAAATCGTCATGTTCCGCCGAGTACTACCATTTCTGATTTTTCCCCCGCTCCTGATTTCGTGTGGAGAGTCAGGTGGAGTATTGACCTCCGAGACCGGCCCCTGTTCGCTCCTAACAGTGGCTGAAGCACAAGAGGCACTAGGTGAGCCGGTCCTGGAGGGAATTCTTACTGATCCAACGACCTGTCTGTTCAAAGCTCAACGGCACGAACACAATGTCGTCACCGTTCAAGTCGATGAGTCCGCCGGCAAAGATCAGCGTGCGTGGTTCAACAAAGAGCGGCTCCGCCGTGATAGTCGTCTCATTGCAGGGCTCGGCGAAGGTGCCGTTCGAGTCGACTCACCGACCTTATCTCGATTGACCTTCTTGCATAGGGACGCCCTAGTCACTGTTATCGTCGCATCGACAAAACAAAAACATCTGAGTGAGTCCGTCACCCGGTTGAGTCTAGCTGCCGCAAGCCATTCCGGAGCAACATCCACCACCCTCCCCCCTACCGTTTCCAACCTGACTGCAAAGGATGAAGCGAGTCCCTATGCGGTCTCGCGGCCAACGCCAGTCATGCTTTCCCAAACACGTCCTGGCCCATCCGATACCCAGTCCGGTCCGCACAAAGCTCCGGCTCTCGATCCGACCCACCTTGTCGGTGCCTGGCACTCACGGCTCACACAAGGAACGACTCAGCATGATATGCTCTTGATCATCAAGCCAAACCTCTCGTGGTCCCTCTCTTCCATGATGCAATTTGATGGTGTCTTGAATGCCGAATCCGGTTTGTGGTCACTCGAACGAGCCAACACATTTAAAGGACTTGGGTGGAAGGGCACCTACCGGAAAAACACAGCGAACTCGTTCGCCAGCACCGGAAGCGTCCAGGCCACGTGGTCACGGCTTGCAACGGGTCAAGAGCCAACACTCGTTCCAACCGAACTCTGGAAACTGCGACGCGACTCAACCAGTGTCCCCGTGTTCCAAATCAAAACCGTTGATCCTGATTTAGTCGGTCAGTGGGAAGGTCTCGGCACCTATGCAGGGGGTTCCGCCGCATTTGTGTGGGGGATTAAACCTTCTGCAGCAACCGACTTGTTGATCGTCGAATCACTCCGAGGGACCGTGCAAACCAAGAACAACCTTCTGCAACTTCAACCGATCAAGAAACAAAAAGGCCAACGAGTCAGTGTCGTCGCCCTCTATGACCATGGTCTTACGACCACCGATGGGAAAAATACGCTTCGCTGGAGTAGGCTCACTCCAGAATTAGCAGAAGACCATCAACTCTAATGATGAGATTCCCTCTCCGCGTTTCTGTTGAAAGGACTCTCTCTGATGGCGCGTCCGCCTGAACATATCGGATTTGTCGGAGTCGGCCGTATGGGAGCCAATATGGCCAGACGCTTGAATGAGCGGGGATACCAGATTGCCGCGGTTCATGACCGCCATACCGGAGCGGCAGAAACTCTGGCACAAGAGCTGGGTTCAGAACTGGCTGCGTCACCATCGCGTGTCGCTGAACAATCGGATATCGTCATCACGGTCGTATCCGACGACGCGGCCATGCGTGACATTTATGCCGAAGCGGACTCGACCAGCCTGATGGCATACGCGAAGGATCGCCTGTTCATCAACTGCGCAACTGTGACACCAACTCTTCACATTGACATCGAACGAGCGGTCGAACGACGTGGTGGTATTGCTCTTGAAGCCTGCATGGCGAGCAGTATCACTCAAGCGCGTCAGGGCACGCTCTATCTCATGTGCGGAGGTAAGCAACCAGTGTTCGAACGGGCTCGTCCAGTGCTGGATGCCCTTGCCCAGACGATCCGATATATTGGTCCAGCCGGAGAGGCGGCAAAGGTGAAAGCCCTGGTGAACCTGGTGATGAATAGTAACACCGTTGCATTGGCTGAAGGTTTAGGGTTGGGTTCGGCGCTCGGTCTCGATCTGACTCTACTCCGGGAGGTCTTCAGCCAAACAGGAGCCGCTTCGCGAGTCCTGGAAACGGACGGGGAAGATATGCAGCAACGTGCACATGACTGCTACTTTTCAGTCGCTCATGCTGCAAAGGATTCGGCCATTGCGCTCGATTTAGCCACGCAGGCAGGTCTCTCCCTTCCAGTCGGACAGTCTGCGCTCAGTCAATATCGACGCCTGATTGAACTGGGCAAGGGCGATCTTGATAAATCCGCTGCTGCCGAATTGACCTTTCGAGATCGACTCGGCTCGTCCTCAACACAGAGTTTCTAGCTCCACGTCATCGAGATTGTGGCAGCGCTTCTCGCAACAAGACCTTGATCGGCAGGACCTATACGAGGCGATCACGATCGAGGAACAGAAGAATCGATCGGCGCTCATCGAACTCAGGCTTGGCTGGAAAAGAAACTCTTGACCTGATCTGTGGGCACACAGCCGACTAGGAGATCCCCATCTGGAGACACAATCAGTGGCACACCATTCTGACCAGTTGCATGCCAAGCTGTTTCCCATTTTTGGGCGATCACGCGGCTCTCATCATCCACGTCTTCGATGCTCCCTTCTCCCGCGAGTTGCTTGATAACGTGAGGATCGGAAATATCTTGCCCCTCACGCCAGAAGACACTGTAGATTCGTTTCACGAAGTCCATCCCCAGATGAATATCTTGTCGCAGCAGCGCGGCTGCTTGTTCGATCGCTGGCAAGGTATTCGGTTTCCCACTCGGCAGGCTGATTGGAAGACCGGGAGCGAGTCGCTGCACGACCGTCACTTCATGCTTCAGTTCAGCACCCAAGGAGCCATCCCAAGGTCTCATAGGCCTCGGCAAATGGGGGGCATGTTGAACTCCACGCCACTCACACAGATGAAGCAACTCCAGCTCGTGTAATCGCTCATGCAACGCATAACAGAACGGACAGTTGAAATCGCTATACAGAAAGAACCTTCCGGATGGAGGAATCGTCGTCATGTCACCACTTTACCGAAGTGGATTGAAAGAATCTACTAGGATCAGACTGAAATAAGTGGCAGAGGCATTCTGAAATCAGGAGTGGGTGTGTTGCAGCAACTTTTTAAGATTTGTGCGGAGTGTGGGCAATGTGAGCGGCTTCGTTAACACGGCATCCATGCCAGCCGCAAAACACTTCTGGGCATCGTCATCGGATGTGTGGCCCGTAAGGGCTATGATGGGCAAATGGCTTGGCGTTCCATCCTCGCGACGACGAATTTCTCTCGTCGCTTCATAGCCATCCATTTCTGGCATTTCACAGTCCATCAGCACAACATCATACGCCGTTCGGCTGATGGCTTCCACGGCTTCATGACCCGTACGGGCCAACTCGACCTGACAGCCGAGCTTCTGCAGGAACTTACAGGCCACGACCTGATTAATTTCGTTATCATCCGCAACCAACACGCGGAGTGGCCCAACTTGATTTCCCTCACCATGCTGGTCCGTTCCGGACAATGAAACGACCACTTCCCGATGAATAGCAGGCAGAAGATGAGTCGTGTAGCGAAAGGTGCTGCCTTCGCCAACGACACTGTCGACGGTGATCGTCCCACCCATCAGCTCGACAAGTTGGCGGCAGATCATCAGCCCAAGCCCGGTTCCTCCAAATCGCCTCGCAGTTGAGGCTTCTGCCTGGACATAGGCTTTGAACAGGTGAGACTGCTGTTCAGAGGTCAACCCAATACCAGTATCACGAACGCTCCACTGCAGGATCACGCCCTCAGGACGATCCGGCAAGGTCGATTGCAGTGAGACAGCAACCACCACACGACCACGCTTCGTGAACTTGATCGCATTCCCGACAAGATTGAAGAGAATTTGCCGTAGCCTGATCGGATCCCCTCGGAACTCCTCCGGCACATCCGGCGCAATATTCACCTCAAGGGCAAGACCTTTCTGAGACGCCAACCCCTCGGTCAACGTCATCACATCATGGATCAAGGCCCGCAGATTCACGTCTGCGACTTCCAATGTCATCTTACCTGCCTCGATCTTTGAGAAATCCAGAATGTCGTTCACCAATGTCAGCAACGCGTCGGCGGATCGATGCATGGTCTCAATCAGCTCTCGTTGCTGATCGCTCAACGACGAATCCTTAAGCAGCTGCGTACATCCCAACACTCCGTTCATCGGAGTTCGCAATTCATGACTCATCGTCGCCAGAAAGGTGCTCTTCGCTCGAGCTGACTCTTCTGCGGCTTCTTTCGCACGACGCAATGCCACATCCGACGTGATATCAAGACCATACGCACGGACCAGCCCCAATTCCTTGAGCGGGAATAGTGACCAGGCAATGACGTGATCAACCAGAACATGCTCGACCCTGGCTAACGGGACATCGGTTCCCAGACATTCATGGAGCATGGTCGACAGATTTGAAGGGAACATCGCTTCTATCCCGGATTCAAGTAATCCCCATTGTTCCATTACATGGAGCATGCCGTGGTTTGCGTACAGCACTGCCCCTGTCTCGTCGAATTCCACGATGGGATTTGGTGCGTCTTCGGCAAGTCGCGCGGCGCGTTGAACGTCTCGTTGAATCTCCATCGCAGTAGTCAGATCATGAACGACCACCACAGCCCCAATCTGAACTCCATCCTGCATTCGAGGCCAGAATGAGAGTGATAGCTCAAATTGGGTGTTGTCCTCTCGTGTCCAGAAATGGGACGGGATGACCACTAGTTCGCCGGTCCTCACCATCCTATTAAAGGGACACTGCGCAGCCTCCTGTTCACCGGATATGAAACACCGAAGAATGTCATGAAACCCTGTTCCTACGACCGTGCGACCTCGCCCGAGCAGTTGTTGGGCGACAGAATTCATCGATACGATTCGATTCTCGCGATCCACAAAGACAATACCTTGCGGAACGGACTCCATGAGGAGAGTTGCATCGTCTGCCGCGGGTGACCAGGGCTGTGGGATGGACGAGTGAGACGCAGGACCAGAAGCGTTAGAGATAGACATCGTGCGAGGTGAAGTCCCAGTTTTCCTGCAATTCTATCGGCAAACTCATCGTCTTTCTGAAGGTTCAATCTATTTGAATTCTAAGTGACTGAGCCGGATAGGAGCGGTTATGACCTGTTCCTGATCACGCTCGTCGAGTGCCTCAAGTTCATCCCAGATAAACCGATACAATACGCGATGGGGAGTAGAAGATGGTCCACAGGAGGTGTCTATGATTTCCGCCATACACACCGCACTCACGGGCCTGACTGCTTTCGGCAAACAACTCGAAGTCGTGGCACACAACATCGTCAACGTCAACACAGATGGGTTCAAAAAACTCAAGACGACGTTTGTCGAAGCTCCTGCTAGCGGCGTTCTCCCTGTCGTCGATAAAGACACATCCTCCGGCCCAACGGTGCTTCGAGATACAGGTCACAATCAATTGGAGGTCGAACTCTCGAATACTGATCTCGGCGAGGAACTCGTGCATCAGATGTTAGCGCAACGCAGTCTTGAAGCAAATCTGCACACCATCAAAACTGGTGACGCACTCCTAGGCAGTATCCTTGACCTAAAAAAGTAGCGCACGCAGGTCGTTGTCTTCATCATCAATCGTTATCAACGCAGCCACAGAGGCATCACATGTCTTTGATCGTATGCTGGGCCTAGCTTTCCCGTCGCTCACTATGTTATCCGAAGTCCATGACTCTCCCTCGTGTCTTACTAGTCATCCCTCCACTCACACAACTCAATACGCCCTATCCTTCCACCGCCTATCTCACAGGATTTCTTGAGTCACGCGGCGTACACGCAGAACAGGCCGACATAGGCATCGAAATGGTGCTGCGCCTGTTCAACCCAGACGGACTACGCCGGGTCTTCGAACAACTTCGTGCCCACACGAATGATCTTCCCAAGGAAGCCGTCAGAATGATGCGAGCTGAGCTCGCCTACGTGCAGATGATTGAACCAGTCGTGTCGTTCTTGCAAGGACGGATCCCGGAGGGTGCCGCGAGATTGATCGAACCGGGTGCACTTCCACAAGGCCCACGATTTCGAGGCCGGCAGAAGTTTGCACGATCAGTCACTGTCGATGACCGGGCCAAACAATGGGCAACCTTCTTTCTTGAGGACCTTGCAGATCTCGTTCAGGCTACGATCGCTCCACACTTTTCCTTGAGTCGATACGCCGAACACATCGCACGCTCGGCCTCCTCATTTGATCAGATCATCAATGGGCTGACGGCTCCTCCCAACCTGATTGATCAATGGTTGCTGGAGGCATTCTGGGAACAGTTCGATCGAGTCAACCCCTCGCTGGTCGGTCTCTCCATTCCATTTCCAGGTAATCTTTACGGTGGATTTCTTATCGCAAATGCCATCAAACAGCGTTACCCAGACATTCCGGTGGCGATCGGCGGTGGCTATGTGAATACGGAACTGCGCAGGGTTACTGATCCTCGAGTGTTCGATTACGTCGACTTCATCACCTTCGACGACGGTGAACGACCGCTCCTCTCCCTGGTGGAGTATCTGTCCGGTTCACGCTCCCGTGAATCGCTCTGCCGCACGATGTATCGCGCCAAGAACCGCGTGGTGTATGTCGACAATCCGTCGGCCACCGATTTCGCGATGAACGACATCGGCTGTCCCACCTACCGAGGGTTGGAGCTGGATCGCTATCTCACCATTTTGGACAGTATCAACCCGATGCATCGTCTCTGGTCAGAGGGCCATTGGAACAAACTAACCGTGGCTCACGGGTGTTATTGGAAACAATGTACATTTTGTGATGTGGGGCTCAACTACATCAGTCGATACGAAATGACGCCCACCGATCGGCTGGTCCAGCAGATCGAACGCCTCATCACTGAGACTGGTCGCACCGGATTCCACTTCGTGGACGAAGCGGCTCCGCCCGCCGCACTGAAGGCCCTCGCTTTGGCACTGTTGGAACGAAGGATCAAGATCACCTGGTGGGGCAACATCCGTTTTGAGACAGCATTTTCGCCGGATCTGTGTCGCTTGCTTGCTGCCTCCGGCTGTATCGCGGTCACTGCCGGACTTGAAGCGGCTTCAGACCGCCTTTTAGGCAGTATGAAGAAAGGGATTACGGTTGATGAAACTGCACTCGTTGCAGCCGGATTTAAGGAGGCCGGTATATTGATCCACGCCTATCTCATGTACGGGTGCCCATCGGAAACGATCCAGGAAACCGTTGATTCACTGGAGCGCGTTCGTCAGCTGGTATCCGCAAATCTGGTGCAATCCGCGTTTTGGCACCGCTTTACCGTCACAGCTCATAGCCCCGTTGGGCTCAATCCAGAGGCACACGGTCTACACATTCTTGGCCCTGAGTTTCAGGGATTCGCCGAGAATGACCTTCTGCATATTGATCGCCGCGCCCTGACTCCAAACTGGATCGGTGAGGGGCTTCGCCGCTCACTCTTGAACTTCCTCGAGCGCCGAGGACTTGACCTCGATGTCCGCATTTGGTTTGATGAACAAGTTCCCCGCCCAACGGTTTCCTCCGCATGGTTACGCCAACTCCTTAAGAGTCGCGCACGCGAAGACCGTTCAGCAGTTCAACGGCGATGCGTCTGGTTGGGAAGCCCCGTGACCTTTGAACCAAAGGGACACCGATCTCGACTCATCTACACCGACCGTGGAAAGACTCACGTGATCATTCTATCTGAAGCACAAGCCGGATGGCTCAAGCAATTGATTCTCGACGCCATCCCTCGACAATCGCCGACAGAATATCCATCTTTTCAAAAAGTGTGCAGTGCGTATCCGGGTACTAATGTGGATTTGAGGACATTTCTTCAAACCCCGACGTGGGAAAGAATTCGCTCCGCCGGCCTCGTACTGGTATAGTCCGCATTGACCGGTTTACCCTTTCACAACATACCTTGGTGCGCCTAATCACACAAATAAAGAGAAAGAGCCGGAACCCACGGTGCGGATTCCGGCTCTTCTGAGAGCGCTGGCCTCTCTATCTCACGTACGCTGCTTAATACTGGAGCTGCAAGGCAACGTGGAACGAATCGACCTTGTTGCCGGTCGCCCCAGGCCCAAAGTTGTTGAAGAACCCTTTCGTATTAAGATCGCCGTACCGATAGAACGCTGAGATGCGCGCATTGTGGCCAGCGATGATGTAGTTCACCCCCGTCTCCCACTCCTGCCGCATCGCGCTGTACAGCGGATCGATGCTGGTGAACCGCACATAGGGCTGGAACCGCCCAATCCCCACTTCATGCGGAATCAGGTACAACCCATACACCGTCCACGAATGGCCGTTGAAGGTGCAGAAACACGTGGCCGGCGACGTCGCAAACGCCCCCGTCCCATAGTTCGCCCAGTGCCGCTTGAATTCTCCGTTGAACGTGAACACACCCATGTTATTGGGCAGCACCTTTTCCAACAACACGTCGACCGAGGCGCCGGTGAAATCCGACACACTGGCGGCAGCGGCATTGCCTGCCCCATCTTTTTGATGCTGCACGCTGGCCCCGATCGCAAAGATATCGCCGGCCGTCCCATAATAGGTCCCCGAGGTGTAGTAGCCCGGGTTCGGCTCATCGTTCAAAAAGTTCCACTGCACCCGTCCGGTGTACATTAAGCTGCTGCCCAGGTTCGGTCCATTCCGCAAGCCCTGGGACACACTCAAGACATATAACAGGTGGGTAGTCCCAAAGGGGTGCACTTTGCCCCAGAAGGTGGCCGCATTGTCACGACCATAGAGCCCGGCTCCGCCGCCACCCGCTGTCGGCCCATTGAAGTTGGCGCTGAGGTCGGCGGGGAAAACGGGGTTCGGAACCCATCGAAGGTCGCATGGTAAAAGGGCCCGTTCAGCTCGCCCCGCTCGCTCGGGAGCAACATGCGCCCGACCCACAGGTTGACCATCTCATTCAACTCAAATTTGCCGATCGCATCCAGCAAGCCGATCGAGGAGTTCCCCCGAAGTTCTGCCCCCCGGCAAACGGCCCGGCCCCGCCTGCGGCCTGACAATTGAAACAATCGGTGTTGAACTCAAACTTCACATACTTGTGGAGCTGCCCATTGATGTAGATACGGGCATTGTTGATGGTGAAGTCGTTGCTGTAGTGCCCTCCCGGTGAGGCCCCTTCGATGGCATTAAAACTGGTCCGGATCCCCATCCCGATCGAGATCCACTTGTCGTCATCCGCCTTGATCGTGCCACCAGCAAAGGCACTCGGCAGCGTGGACCCCATTCCAGCCACCAGCGCCGTCACGGCTCCAGCAACTACAAGTTGTTTCCACCGCCTTTTAAAATGTCCCTTCATACTGATGCCCTCCCTTGTGAATAAGAAACATCTACTGCCCACCGCCTCCTCTTAGTCACAACAGCTCGCGCCAAAACATTCTGCGCGGAGTATGCCTAAGCCTTCGAACAATACAGAAAGATTGCCTCATCATTTCATAGTGTAGGACTATACATGTGTATTTTTGCTTGTCCAATTAAATGCAGAAAACGATCAGGTTCGATACTGATGTGGCTATTACCTGCGCGCATTCCACCCCCCTCACACCATGGAGCTTAATGCGTGTAAAGCAATCCTTGTACCCCAGCTCCCGACATACAACAATATCGGCTAGCACAGTGAACAAGAGACCGACAGCCTTGAGCTGTGTGTCTGCTCAATAAAACAGTTGCACGATGTAACGCGTTGATAAATAAGAGCCTGGCAGAAGATATTCATGATCTTCCGCCAGGCATCTTCGGCAGACTGGTCTGAATTTAGCGGTTGGGCTGAGGCGTGTAGCGGAGATACGGCTTCACAGTCGTGAACCCTTTAGGAAACAGTTGTTGCGCTTCTGCATCACTCACAGCGGGAGTAATAATACATTCTTCCCCGTCCTTCCAATTTGCGGGTGTGGCAACCTTATATTTTGACGTCAACTGAAGGGAATCGATGACCCTCAATAACTCATCAAAGTTTCTCCCACAAGAGGCCGGATAGGTCAGCGTCAGTTTCACTTTCTTGTCCGGACCAATAATAAAGACTGATCGGACGGTCATATTGTCGATCGCGTTCGGATGGATCATGTCATAGAGCGTCGCCACCTTCTTATCCGGATCTGCGATGACGGGGTAATTCATCGTCGTCTTTTGGGTCTCATTGATGTCATTGATCCACCCTTTGTGAGAATCCATGGGATCCACACTGACCGCAATCACTTTGACGCCTCGCTTCTTGAACTCCGGGGAAATCTTGGCCACCGTCCCCAATTCGGTCGTACAGACTGGGGTGTAATCCTTCGGGTGGGAAAAGAGGATTCCCCAGCTATTGCCTAACCAGGCATGGAAATCAATCGTACCCTCTGTCGTTTCAGCCGTGAAATTTGGGGCATCATCGCCCAATCGTATCGCCATGGCACACCTCCTTAAGCCTCATAATGAAAGATATCCAGATGCACACAAGCTCTAAACAATACTGTTTCACGTGATCTCAGTGCAAGAGGCTGTGAGTCACACCTTTTCATTAATCGACGCTCGGCACATACATTCGGCTCCAAGAAGCGCCACCCCTTGACCCTCCATGCCGGCGAACGATTGACGCTTCCCGCACTTCCTACTGCCCCGGACCAGACTCAAGATTTCTCCCTCTTCAGCCGATAGGCATCTCGAAGGACCTCTAGCGGAGAGCGCCATGGATCAAAACGAGCCAACGCGGACGAAGCTCCATATTTCGAAGGATCCGATGTACCTCATGCTACGTGAGGGCTGCATCAAAGAATTCAACGCCAAGAAAGCATCCGGCGATAAATGCGACCTGCGGGGGTGTGATTTACGAGGCCTGGACCTACGTGGTTTAGATGCCGATGGGCTGGATCTGAGTGACTGTTATTTTCGGCAATCGGATCTTCGCGGGGTCGACCTCAGTAAAGCAACACTAGACGGTGCCAGTATTAATGCCTGCAAAATCTCAGGTGTTCTCTTTCCCAATGAGCTCAGCGCATCGGAAATCGAGCTCTCCCTCTTACATGGGACACGAATGCGCTACCGCGCAAAATAGCTGCATCACTTTCATCTTCTCCTCATGGGACCGATCTCGCCTGAAGGACCAAACATGTCGATTGGCAGGCACTCTGAGATTACGACAATAAAGAATGACCCCAGAAATGACGGGTGAGGATCACGCTGCTTACGAGCCGGCAGACAGGGTTAATTGCGTTCTGACTTTCTCATGCCCAGACTCAGCTTCGCCCATATCGAGAAGTACCACTCGTTCCTCAGTAAGCACACCACCTTCGAGCAGTCGATGGCGAATCGCCTCTGCTCGTTGACGAGCTAATGCCGCAAACTCTTTGTCTGAGATTTCGATTGCCGCTGCGAGTTTCTGCTTCATCTCCTCCACGCTCGGCTGAGAAGACTCGCCCGACGGGGTTGCGGGATCAGGCGGAGGAAGCTTTGCAAATAATTTCTCCACCAATCGCTGTTCGACTTTCGGGGACAGCTCTTCCTCATCCGGATTGGCACCACCTTGCATCGCAAAAAGTTGCGCTCGGAGCTTCATTGCCTGCAGAGCAGTGCGGTCGAGCCTCGAATCAGTCGTACCCTTCACATCGAGCCGAAGTCCGGCGCGTTCATCCAAGGCTTGTTCCAGCGCCTCGAGCTTCTTCAGCTCTTCCTCTATGAGGGACGCACTCCCCGGCTGAAACTCTATGAACTCAAGGCCCTCTGCACTCCCGTCTCCAGGAACCAGTTTCCCCATCAAGGCAAACGGCGAGGCAACGACTTTGGTCAGCAAATTGAGCAACGTCGAAATCACCACCTTGCCGTACTTAAAATCAGGATCATCCAGGTTGCCGCGAATCGGCATATCGATTTCGATCAACCCCTTACGGTCTTTGAGGAGACCCACGACCAATGGAACCGGCAGCGACGTCGCATCCGGGCTATCCGTTTTCTCACCGAATGTCAGCTGATCGACATGGACAAGGTTCTCTGCCTCCAACACCTTTTGCGAAACCTTGTATTTCAGATCGAGCGACAACTTGCCTTTCGATAACCCATAGCCCACATACTTGCCGCTGTACGGACCGGTCGGCCTGAGATCCATGCCGTTCAATGTGATGACCAGGTCGGTAAACGCATCCTCGCTCAATGGATTAATCTTTCCCACGATCTTGAATGGAGCGGTTCGTCCCACTTTTCCCACCAAGTTGACGTCTGCTTTCTTGAGCTGCTTGGACGACAAACCCTTGATGGTTCCCCCAAAGTCCGTGAGACTCGTCCGCACTTTCGGCTCGATGGATAAGTCCTGAAATCTTGCAGCCAACTTCGCCAGTTTGACCTGATCGATTGTCACAGATACCGGCTCACTCGGCTTCGGCTTCGACTTTGGGCTTTCGGCTGCTGGCAACGGGTGATCGGCAGGTGCCGGAGACTTGGCGAGACGTGAAAGATTGAGTTGTCCGTCGGCATCGACCACGATCTGGACGGAAGGTTCCTGCCAGACGATTTCGCCAATCTTCACCGCCGTCGGCTCGACATCCAATGCGACCTGGTTCACCTTCAAGGCCTTCCATGCCACCACCTCGTCGAAGGAGTTATGATCCGCGATTGCCAACTGATTGACCGCCAGATCTCCTTGAAACTGGAGTAAGGGGTTGCTCCCATGGTCCTGAAGAAAATGTGCCTTTCCAAGGAGATCAATCGCACCGTCCAACACATCGGCATTGAGAAAGCTCGCCAAGTATGGTTGAAATGGACGAATCTCGACATGCTCTAACGTGAGATCCGCGTCGGCTTTCAACGGCTCAACCGTCACCATTCCCTTCACACCCACAGTCCCTGTCTCGTTGAGATTCAACGCCAGGTCGATCGGAAGCGGTTTTTTAAACGGAATCTGTATGTCCCTCACCGTCAGGTTCATCGTGTTCACCGTGACACGTCCTGGCCGCTCCAGTGTGCGGTCTTCGAAATTGGCTCCGTAGTTTCGCAGCGCGACTTCGTCGATGGTGATGAACCACGGCTTGGCAGATTTATCGGCCTTGGTCTTTTCTGACGCTGACGCCGACTCCGATGCTGCACCACCCTTACCGACCGGAGTGAAGAGCGTTTGGTAATTCAGAACACCGGGGGCATTCATCCACGCATCGAATCGCGCATCGGCTGAATGCACGCTAGCGACATCGATCGTCTGCTCCTTCAAATTCAGCTGGATACCGTCGATATCGAAAACCGGAACGCCGACGACAGGTAGAATCCCTCCACGCTCGACGATTTCCAGATTCTGAACCGACACCTTCCCATTCTTCACCGTTGCCTGAGGAGCATCCCCACGCAGATCAAAATGATAGCCCGCAGAAATGCCAAGGACACCCTGCTTGATATCAAACTCAAACATGTGGTGCACGACTTGATAGAAGGTCTCCAATTGGATCCCGGATAAGGTCAGTTTGCCGTCGGACTCGATCGGCTCCAACGAAATTGTGCCCTCCCACGCCACAGTCTCACCTTTGTCGAGCTCAGCCTTGAAGGCATGGGCATTTTCGGCATCCGGACTTGGCAGCGTGCTGAAATTTCGTAGCATAAACTTAATGGGTACCACATCGATCAACACCGGCCTTGATTTCGAATCATCTCGATACTCAAGAACCCCTCGTTCGATCTCCAGGAGATCAATTTCCACGGGCATCATCTTCTTTGGCTCGCCTGCAGCGTCGGCTGGCTTGGCCGCACCCTCGTCCTGCGGTGGGGCCAACGACTTGAGATTCAGATGTCCTTCCAGATTAACCTTGGCCACTAGAAACGGCATCACCACACGAATCTCGTCGAAAGCCACCTTTTGTGCGAACAGCGTCACAGCTCTCAGATTCACAAGCAATTCTTCGAACCCCAGCATCGCCGCCTGATTCTGATCCCGTATCTCCAACCCGTTAAGACGAAGGGCGAGCGTGAATGGATTGAACGCCGCTTCACGCAATACGATCGGATGTTTGATCTGCTCCGAAACCGCAGGTACCCCGTATGCTTTTATCAGATAGGGAAGCAGCAGGAACCCAACGAGCGAGTACAGGGCAATCAACCCTCCCAGCACAGCGATCACGACTTTAGGACGACGCAGCCGACGCATACTCAGACCAACCTTGAAAGGATTTGGATGAGAAGCAAAACTATAGGGGACGAGACCTTTAAATGTCTACTAGCAAGCGCCCCTCTTTAGCATGGGGATTTATTAGGGAATTCAACGCCCAGATCGATCGTCTGCGCGTAGTGGACATTCAGCAGCCCGATGCAATAGAGAGTTCAGTAGATCACATCCCTCAAAGAGCCTATCTGCACGCGGTAGTTGCACAACTCCGCGGTTCAGAATACTGGAGGGATTTATCCCGTCGCCTCAACGAAAGAATAGGCTCCGGGTCGAGCAAGAAAACTCGACGTCAAAAACTTGAGGTGTTTATCCACGCGCATTGAGTCGATGAACCGTAAGAGAGCGCGTGGCACGTACAAGCTTGGCATGGTGCGCCCGGCTGGAATCGAACCAGCGACCCTCAGCTTAGAAGACCTACCGGAGGCACATAGGCCTGAGTGTGATGGAGAATGCTAGATGGTGGCATTCCCCTTGATATGAGAAGAGATGCTGAGCATCTGTCACACTCTATGACAAACAAGAGCTTTACGCATGATCGGGACCGGAACCGTGACCACAACCGGGACCTCTTCACGGTACCCTAGGGATCCTTGACAGGGTCACGGCAAGCAGCCTAGCCTTATCAGTAAGCATGTGATTCGAAAGGGTCTTTGGATGTTCTCGTATTGTGTGTCAGCTCTCTGTATTTGCCTTCTTGCGAGTGTTTCTCTAGCCCACGCCGATACCAAAGCATTGACCGCAGAAGCCACCTACATCATGGGTGACGGAGAAACGCCTTCCTTCGCCGAAGCAATGGCTCTCCAGAAGGCCAAACAAACCGCATTGGAAGAGGCTGGTACGTATGTCCAGAGCTACACGAGGAGTGTGAACCAGGACCTTACCAAAGACGAGATTCAGACCCTTGCCGGTGGCGTAGTACAGGTTGAGATACTTGAAAAGAATCGAACATTGGTTGGAGACGGGCTTCGGGTCTACATGAAAATCAGAGCCACCGTGACCACGGACAAAGTGGACGAGCTGGTTGCTCGAATCAAAGGGAAAGATGTAGCTCAGGAGTATGCCAACCTCAAAGTGGAGTACATGAGGCTAAGCAATGAGTTGGAAGCCTGGAAACAGCAAGCGACCAAGACCACTCAAGGATCGGATCATGATAGGGCTCTTGATCGCATCCGGGAAGGAGCAACGGCGCTCGCATATATCCAGCAGAGAGAAGAGGAATTATTTCAGCGCTTGGTCTCGGGCAAGCAACTGGTTCAATCTGTAAGCCGCGAGAAAGAAGTGGTCGATGAACTGGTCAATAGGATGGTGACAAGCGGGCAAGTTATCACGGTTGGAGCAGTTCAACCCCTATTGATGCCAAGAGACTCAAACCACCTTAGCCTAGAGGTGTCGTTCACAGTCCGAGTTAAAGAGAGTATCCATGAGGCCATGTCGCATGCTGTTGAAGCTCTCGGTGGAAGCGTACGATTGGCTCAGGCGATGCTTCTGTTTTCAACCCCAGACGCGGGGAGGCTGGACCATCATGTCGATACTGGTGAGCGCGCCCGCACAAGGGTGACGCTCGTCCAACTAGGGGAAAATCGTTCAACCACTCGGTATTTTCAAGAAAGAGTTGGGGGGATGGTCTATCACGTTACCTTTTTTGCTGGGACACGCGAAGTTGGCGAGTGTCATATATTCCCTTGGACCTCCATCACAAAAGAATGGAAGAACTGGTCACCTGTAGGACGCTTTTTACCGGTTTCCATAGCGCAGGTAACACAAATGCCAGACGACTTCCGAAAGAGAAGGCCAACTGAGGTTCGCGATGTCTACGCGTATAAACTCCCTTCCCGGGGAAGCGATGGAGAACCCTACGTCGCCATTCTTCACGATGAGGTATCGGTTATCGCTCAACACGATCTCTCAGTCTCAGCCGTAAACAGCCTCACGAGTGTTCAAGTGAGCATGGGATTGCTGCCCGGCAAGGAGGATGAACGGGACAATGCGCGTTACGGTAAGCGGGTATCTGTCGGCTCTCGATGCAGGTGATTAGGTGTATAACTCAACACTTCATCTGACAGACAGTGTCCGATTGAATAGGAATTAGGCTCCAAAGCAGACGTTCAAATTGTCTCCACTTTCGGGCCGTCGTTGCCTCAGATCGGCCAAGAGCGGACGTTCGCCCACGAGAGTGCATTGCCATAAAGCGGACCTCAGCCCTGTCGCATTAACGTTGGAGTTAAGAGGTGCGGAGCTGGCTTGCTGTCAGAACGTCCCGCTTGACCGAATGCGTAGGTGTCATTTGATTTGTGGGATGCCTATGGCGAGCCCAAATATAAATACTATTCCGCCAGCCCAACCCAACACGTGCAAAAGCCAATCGAAGCCAGGGCGTTTTTGGTTTCTATCGACGAGAACATTCCAGCCGATTTTGTTTTCGTAGAACTCTCCCACATCTTTTCTGTATGACGAGAAAGAGGATTCAGTCAGGTAGTAGTCAAGGGTGGCATGAAGCAAACTAAGCAAGGTGCCGATCCCAAAGAGCCAAATGGAGCACTGGATAGACGAATTCGATGGTTTGGTTGCAACGTATGTTAGTGCCCCAAGCAGGGCCCCCGCATTCAATACAAAAAGATAACCGGTGATTCTTGTTAAGGTTTGAACGCGAACCTCCCGCCAAAACGCCCCTAGCTCGTTGATATAACCGATTTTTACAGCGCGTTCGTTGGGATCAGTAATCTCGTGCAGTTTTGGCATGGTGTGTGATACCTAACGTTTAGCTTAATGGATGGCCAAAAGGTGGCGAGGACAGCTTTGGGACAGTCCCTCTCGAAGCGATTGTTAGCCATTTGACCTCACTACGCCCTTAGCTTGCTCAAAAGCGCCTGCACCAACTCCGGGTTGGTTGGTTCCTTCTCCAGCCACATGTCCTCAAATCTGACGGCGTTTTCAGAGAAGAGTATTACCGGGTGAGTTCTGTCTCCTTCACTTCTGAGGGTCGGTTTTGATGTGCCGTGAATAAACTTCTTCAGAACGGTCGTTTCCATTACGACAGGTTCCGCACCCTCTGGATAAATTCGATAGCCCAGCAATCCTCCTCCAGTACCAGGGCCTTCGATACTCCAGATCCGCCACAAGTAGTGGGTTCCGTAAGTGCCACGCATCTTTGTCAACGCGGCTTCCATGAACTCGGATTTCTCTTCCGTGTACAGCAGTAGGGTTTCATTCTTGGGCAAGAAAATCATAGCTAACGATCGGCCATCGGAGCTATGGATAGCATAGGTTGTAGGAATATCTGGTGACTTCCAGACCGTCACTACGCAGCCTTTGAGGCCAAAAAACAGAATAGCTAATACGACGAGGCCTGCACCAACTTTCGACGCAATACTCTTCATTCTTCTCCGTGCACCATATGGCTAACAATATCTAGATGGATTCGCGTAAGAGCTGGATCCGACAGTTTTTGTCCGTATAACACGCCACTACGGTTCGCGAACAATACTCCATAATCGACGCTTGTTCAATGGGTCGCGACGGTGTGACCCTTCGCCACGCATTCTTAGACGGATCGACATAAGAACCCATCCTGATAGCGGTCGGTCGTGGAGGGCCGCTTTGGGTCGATTTGAGACATTCTTTCTGAAGCCGGCAGAACGTCCGCTTTCAGCGCACCTGACACTGTCTGTCAGGGCGGATACCGACTATTACAGCCTTACGTCCAGATGATCACGAAGTATGGCTCTCTAGTTCCATCGATCCTAAGACAAGCTCCTCAAGAGTTATCTCCTTCGACGGCTCGAATCTATCGCGTGGCTTCCCGTAGGCATAGTAATAGAACAACTGTTCAATCTGTCCCGCGTCCCCGTTACGAAGGCGCTGTTTCAGTTTTGCCTGATACATAGGATCTTCCAAGAATGAGCGAGCGAGTTCCTTAATCTCCACGGTCGCCTTATTCGGTACTCCGGCCCTTCGTCCGCCAGTCTTTGTTTTCCCTTTTCTGAATGCCATTCTACTCTCCTTCTATTTTAGAACCGAATCAGCTCAACTTCTCGAACTTCATTTTGTTCTAGGAACGTTTTCCGCGAACGCAATCGATCATCACGAATGAATCGTATGTGCTCCTCAAAGGTGACCGAAATCCAATACTCGTCCCCATCTCGCAGAAAGAATTCTGGCACCGCTGGGCCTATGATCCGACCATCTCCCGTTTCCCAATAGATCGGAGATAATGGACTGCCGTCCGGCTTCGCCGCCGGTTCTATCTCAATGTCTTTAGGACTGGGTGGCCGGACAGCGGGTTCAATCACGGGGGCCTTATTATCCTCGTCTTCTAGTGGTTTCAGCTTTGGTGAAGGCACTAGCTTCGGATGCGCCAGAATCGCCCGTGCTTTGTCTAAGAGCGCATTAGTCATTGCCTATACCCTCCTCTATCTGGAACATGTGGAACATCTGGAACACGATAGAAGCTATTGAAATCATGATTGTTTATCGTTGTTTTCCTGTTCCATGTTCCAGGTGTTCCAGATTTCCAGGGGTATACCGACGAGCTAAATCGTCGATCTGTATTCGGGTGAACGCATACCCCCGTCGATTTTCCCGCCCTTCCCGCCAACGAGTTGATTTCAGTCCTAACGGGTGAAGACGGTTCGCGAGTGCTTTCTGCGTGAGCGAATCCCATCCTAAACGGGCCCTGATTTTGTCCGCGAGTTCCTGGCCATTGATCTTGGCTTCTATCCCCAGACCAAGGCATTCATCCAGGACTTCAATAATGATCGGATTCGGATCATCGGCGGAGCGGGAGGCACGTTCTCCACCAAGCCGTTCCGCGAGTTGAGTCATCCGATTCGTCAAGGTTCCCGTTCCCTCGCTCGCGTCAATGACCGCGGCAAGGGAGAGCAAGGGTTCCCAGAGGTCCACTGCTCGATGGTCGAGTCCGGACAGACCGGGAAATTCCGATCCATCGTAGAGTTCGGCAATGATGGGAGCCGTGGTGAGCGCGAAGATATGGAGGTCGTCCCTCAGAATCTGGGCCTGATGATCGAGTCGACGAAGGCTGAAGCGCTCCGTCTGTTGTCCAGGGAGTAGCCGTTGCATCATGACCATGATCGAGCGATCTTCCAGCGTCGATTCAAGGGAGGAAATGGAGGCAATGGCTCTCGGCACATAGGTTTCAAATGTTTCCTTCTGCTGGCCTTGAGCACTTCTTCGGTATCGTGTGACCACCTGCCCTTTGTGAAACCCAGAATTAAAGACACTGGTAACGGCACTCCATCGTTCTTTATCTCCCGTCATGCCTTCCATTTCGTCATAGATCTGGACCCCTCCATCTTCCCGTGGTTCTCGAAAGATCTGTGCTTCGGTCGGGGAAGCGGTCGGTTGATGCGCGTTGAAACCGAGCAAGGCTATGAGGTCCAGAGTCCGCGACTTCCCGCAGCGCTTCTCCGGTGATCGCAAGACCAAGTAGGGGAAGTATTCAAAGACCGTGTAGCAGTACGTCCCGATCAGCCAGAGGGCAAGCAGAGCCGGGAGGTCCTCACCCATCACCACGAAGCGACGAAGGAATAATTCGAGTTGCTCCAATAGATCCGGCCCCGAAATGGTCTGGCCGTCTAAGAACCGCTTGATCCCGTCTTTAGAGAAGCGCACATTGCAGAGTCCGTGATTATCAGTCCCGAACTCTTCAGCGGAAACCATTTCGCGATCTCCACGAATGACGTAGGCTTGGCCGTCAAGCAGCACGCCGATACTCAGGACTCCCTGACGAAAGTCTTGCGGGAGTCGAGGCGCTGGGAGTGCGTCAGGCCCATCAAGCAGGTGTGCATAACGTGCCGATGGAGAGAATCCCCCGCTCAACAAAGGTTGTGCTGCCAGCTCCTCAATTTCCTCAATGCTAGGCGGCATGGCGTGTGGTCCTTTCGTGAAAGGCTTTCAGTCGGAACTCATCGGCCACCGTTTCCAGGAATGCGGCTCGGTCTCTGTCGGCATAGGCACAGGCGACCGCGTTCATAAGTCGGTCCCGGTCTTCCTCGCTCAGGTCATTGCCGTTGAAATCTGGGACAGCCTGGAGTACGGCATCAGCGCGGAGTCCTCGGTCGAGGGCCGCCAATTCAAACCTAAAGGCCACGCCTACAAGATCGAGCCGCCTGGATTTTGGGATAGACCGTTGTCCTGGATGAACGGGCGTGTCTGTGAAAAGATCTTTCAGCCCAATCCCAAGAGCTGCAACAATCTCTTCTGGCTTACATCCCGCGAAGCAATGGAGAAGAATTCGAGAGTTGATTTCTCGAAGCGACAGGGACTGCGATCTATCTGCATGTGCTGGACACAGCGCTGACCATCGGTCTGAACCGCGAGACCGAACGCCATCGAGCCTATCGAGCATGTCCTTAGCGCTCACTCTCTGATCTCCCTACTACAGCTACAGCTGGACGAAATCCCCTCTCAAGAATCTTGCGAATTGCAGACTCGGGAATCCGGACGGCACGTACTGATGGTCTAACGGTGTCAATTCGTCGCTGAAAAATCATTCGCCGGATCGTCGCTTCCTTGAGTCCTAGCCGTTCCGCAACTTGCTCCACCGAAAGTAATCGTTCTTCGTTCATCATCCACCCCCTTATGAATAATAGTTACTATTGCGACATGATGTTGATCCTGATATATCATGATGAGTTAATAACGTATATAGCTCAACGTGCATTGTGAGCAAATCGTCAGCTTGGCGCTGGTTTACTCAACTCATTTAATGGGGAGGGATAATGACTCAACAGTCAGCAGATGCGTTCAGGATCGCGATGGATCAGGCATGGACTAGGATCGGGCGGGACCGTTGGTCTCAAATGAAGTGGTTTATAGACCTTGCCAATAAGGATTTTGAACAGCTGAGCGCAGGAGACACCCAGAACTTGCTGGATGAGTGTATGGCAATTCATCTAGTGCCGTTTCATTCGATTTTATCTGACAGGATGCGATACCCATACAAGTACGGGTCCAATGCTTCTACGCCACAACGTCATGATCTACAGAACATCCGGGCGGCTATTGCTCCACCTCTCAATAATCTAGCCGACGGGAGGGATGCCAAGTTTGGACCTGTTTCGGTGAGCCATACCACCACGTTTCGTAGGGCCACCGATAACGAACGACAGGCAGGTTATCCTCCGTATCTCATTTTCCCTATGGCCACAATTTCAATCGGCAGTCACACATGGCAGAACGAATTCCTACTCCGAACTGCGCAACTGCTGGAAGAGACAGCTGTCCGTAAGCCGGGCGGTAAAGAGGAGAAATTTGTCGATCGGATCCGTCGGTGTCCGCATTGCCAGAAGTTGTTTGTTCAACTGCGCGGGAATGCCGCCTACTGCGGACGTACTTGCCACTCAGTAGCAGGAATGCGCAAGCGACGAGCGGTAGATAAGGCTCAAACGGAGGTCACGCTTCAGCGGAAGAAGCAGAGTCTCAAGAACAATCCGAAGGGGAGGTCTTCCAATGGCAAGAAAACACGGTAAGGATCGAGGCATAACTCAGCGCAAGGGGCGAGAGGGCTGGTGGGTTCGACTGTACGTCAATGGTCGAGAGCGTTGGTTTCGCTGCGATACAAAGTCCCAAGCCAAAGCTCTCTACGGTCGACTGAAGGCCGATATTCGGGAAGGGACTTTCTTTCCGGAGAAGTTTGCCCCACGGAAAGACATCTCGCTCCGCGTCTGGCTCACACGCTGTTTAGATGGTAGCACCAACCGGAACCGTATCAATGAGGCCCGCTACAATCGTCGCTGGTCCTTGTGGTTCGGCCCGCGTGGGCTCAGTGAGGTCACGGCCACCGAACTTCGGCAGTTTCAACGTCGGTTACAACTCAAGATGCGACCACAACCCGCCCAAGCCCCCAAGACCTGGCAGCCGAAACGGCAATGGAGTGATGGGACGATCAACCGGCATTTTGCCTATCTGAAGCATGTCTATAATCTCGCGTTGAAAGATGGCAAAGTCACGCGCAACCCGGTTGCCGGGGTCAAGCTGTTTCCTGAAGTCTCGAAAACCCGGTTCCTCTCTGACGAGGAATTGACCCGCTTGTGTGGCGTGATGGACTCAAAGGACTGGCAATTTGTCGCCTTGGCAGTCGAAACTGCGCTGCGACGTGAAGAGCTCTTCGGGCTTCGGTGGGAGCACGTCGATTGTGAAACCGGGGTGCTCACGCTACCTATGTCCAAAGGGGGACGAACACGCTATGTGCCGCTCAGCGAACAGGCCAAGATCATTCTTCGCTCCTTCCAATCGTGGACCTGTTCACCGTGGGTCTTTCCCGGGCTCACGGACCCCATGAAGCCGATGGATAGCCGGGCCTTCTTGCGTCGATCGTTTGAACCTGCCTTGCGAAGGGCAGGCATCACAGGCGCATCGTGGCATACCTTGCGACATACCGCAGCGTCACGGCGCGTCATGGCGGGCGTGGACCTTGTGTCCGTCAAGGAAATCCTCGGCCACCGGAACATTCAGACCACAATGCGCTATAGCCATCTTGATCCGCGCCATCTGCGCGACGCGGTCAATCTGGGAAGTCTCCGAGGAACCGTGACCAAAACCGTGACCGGCGAGCGAAACACTTATGAGGCGAGTGCAGAACCTACTGATTGTATGGTGCGCCCGGCTGGAATCGAACCAGCGACCCTCAGCTTAGAAGGCTGATGCTCTATCCAACTGAGCTACGGGCGCACTTTATTTTTCAACGACTTACGGATTGATAGGTTCCGGAACACTCCGCTAGTGTTCCCGGCGTGTTCTCTTGGAGGTATTTGTGAACCTTTTGAGCAGCTTGAGTCAAGTCTCGCTCTGCGATTGAGTTGTAGCGCTTCCACATTTTCTCTGATTTATGCCCGACAATCTTCATAGCGGTCGCGGTATCCACCCCTGCCCTTCGAAGGTTCGTTGACGCACAGTGGCGCAGGTCGTGAAACCGAAAATCCGTGATACCAGCTTCCTTCAATGCCGTCTTGAAAGACCTCGTTATACGTTGCAGTGGTTTACCCTTATAAGAAAAGACGTGGCGCGATGCAAGGCTCCGAACCTTCGCGAGCCGTTGCAAAGCCTGCCTGACATCTGGCGTCATCGGCACTTGCCGTCCAGTGTTGTTCTTTGTGTCAACGGATCGGAGAGTAATGAATCCTCGCTTCAAATCAACGCGATTCCAGGTGAGACTGACGATTTCACTAAACCGTTGCCCTAACTGGTAGGCCAACAGTAGGACCGGTTTCAAGTGAGGTTTGGCCTTGCGATATAACTTGGACCACTCCTCATCGGTTAGGACCCTGTCGCGCTCGTTACGAGGGTTCGGCAATGGGACTCTTGAGGCCACGTTGTACTGAAGCAGTCCTCGACGGATGGCGACGTTAAGGCAGTGTTTGAGGGCAACGTGGTCATGGTTGATTGTTTGGATGCTTGCTGGCTTCCCGTTTGGCTTTTTACGTTGAGCCCGGAAGGTCTCTACATCCGCAGGCTTGATCTCTCCAAGCAACTTTCCTCCGAAAAATGGAATCAGGTGAGTCTGTACGCTATGGCATCGGCCGACAAATGAACGAAGTGCCTTGACCTCTTCTAATTCCAGGTAGGTCGTTGCCCACTCTTTGAAAAGAATCGGTCTCGAACGATCGCTCTTTTCCTGGCCAAGTAGAATGCGTGTCTTGATCACCGTTTCCATTTCTCGAGCAATCGTCTTGTTCAGGCATCCCACCTTCCAACGTTTCTTACGTGCACCAGGGACACCACTCGCGAGGACCAACGACTTGCCGTCCTCAGCTTCAATCACACGGAACTCCACGTAGTAGCTATCGCGTCGCTTCGTGAGGCCCATGATTGTCTCTCCGTGGTTTGACCGTCTGCTGATCGATCCAGGCGTCGAGCTGGTCTTGCTTGAACTTCACCAAGCGTCCGATCTTGACGTAACTCAGTTTCCTCGCGGACACCCACCCGTAGAGGGTCAGTTTGGATATGCCTAGATACTTCGCCGCCTCATCCATTGTCAAAAGATTCTTCATGACGTTTCTCACCTACCTGCTTTTCCTGCTCTACCTCTCGCGTCGGGGAAGTCTTCCGACACCCCCTGTCACCCAAGATGCGCCCGCGTTACCGCCGGCGTGGATTGAAGACTGAGCCCCCAGTGGTGGCGGGCCATCGCCACGGAGCAGCGGATCAGGCCTTCCCGTTTATTCGTGTCCTGTGATGCCCTCCGTCCAGGCCTGCCCGCTGCGAGCGCGCTGTGCCCTCTTCCTCCTTCTGCCCCACCCCCGTGGTTTGTGCGGGGTGGGGCACATTTTTGGAAGGAGGAATTCGGATGAAGAAATCAGCGCGATTCGCAGCAACGGCCAGTCGGCCATCGGAATCCATCGGGCCATCGAAGCCATATCGAGCTCCTCGATATCGCGTCACGTTGGTCTGTGAGGAGATCGGATCCGGATGTTCCGAACCGATCCAGACCTCGAACGATGCCCTGTCGTTGTTCCAGCCCTGCGTTGAAGGACTCGATCGAGAACACTTCCTCGTCTGCGGACTCGATGCAAAACATCGCGTCATCGGAATCAATCTGGTATCCATCGGCACGCTGACGCTCTCGATCGTCCATCCGCGAGAAGTGTTCAAGCCCTTGATCGTGATGAATGCCGCGGCCTGGCTGGCCAGTCATAACCACCCCTCGGGAGACGCGACGCCCAGTAAAGAAGATCGGCTGTTGACCACACGACTGCGGGAGGCCGGGGACCTGTTGGGGATTACGCTGTTGGATCATCTCATCCTCGGTGAGCATCGTCATTTCAGCTTTGCCGATGAAGGCTGGCCTGGAGCCTAAGCCTCCAGGCACGATCACGAGATCCCGAGTGGTCTATGCCCTCAGGATCCGCAAGACCCAGAGTACCGCCGAGGCCGTGAGCGCAATGCCGATCACCGCGGCGCCCCAGC
>BQXA01000014.1:0-93040 GCA_036984345.1 Nitrospira sp.
AATTTTTTGATTGCATATGGGGTGAACGCGGGATTTGTGCCTCAGATTTCGATCGCGCAGTATGTGGGATTTGCCCTCTGGTTTCTGATGGTTTTTGGGCTGACCTTTGGGGTGCCGTTGGCGCTTACGCTCATGGCGAAGCTCGGGTGGGTCGATGCGCCCTTCTTAATTCAGTACTGGAAGTGGGCCTTATTGGGATCGTTCGTCATCGCAGCCATTCTGACTCCGACTCCGGACCCATTCAATCAAACACTCATGGCTGGCCCTATGTTTCTGTTGTACTGGGTCGGTATTTTTGGCGCAAAGATGTTTGGCAAGACACCAACGTCGGAGACGAGTCAATCTGGTACTCCGGCTATGGCGATGGCTGGAGCGGGGGCTGGGGGGAATGTTTCGAGGTCGTCGGTGGGGAAGTCCTCAGATGAGGAGTATGTCGGAGTTCCAGGGGGACGGCGGCGCTAGACGGTGAGTAAGATCGTTTGTTTGCCGGAATGAGGAATCATGGGACGTGAACTGAACATCATCAACGAGGGACGCGGAGGAAGCGGAGACGCCTGTACTTATATGTGGGCCTGTGCCATCTGTGATGAAAATGAAAGCTGCCAAAAGGACAAGGAAGGCCATAGCCGTTGGCTGGTTGCGAAGCGGATGGAACGGATCGAGTACAAAGTACTCATCATGAGTAATAAGGGTGGGGTGGGGAAGAGCACATGTACGACGAATATTGCTGTCAGTCTCGCACTCAAGGGGTGGCATGTCGGCATCTGTGACATGGATATTCATGGCCCCAACATTCCCAAAATGGTCGGCGCCGAAGGCCAAAAGCTCAAGATCAGCACGTCCGGTGGGATCATTCCTTTTCAGGCCTATAATTTAAAGATCGCGTCGATGTCGTTTCTGTTGCAGAACTCTGATGATCCGATCATCTGGCGCGATGCATACAAGTATGAATTCATCAACCAATTACTGGGCGGTGTCGATTGGCAGGATCTGAATTTTCTTCTCATCGATCTTCCCCCAGGGACCGGCAACGAATCGGTCACGACCATCGACCTGCTCGGCAATGTCAACGGTGCCGTCATCGTGACCACCCCACAGGAGGTGGCCCTTCTGGATTCACGGAAGTCCGTCACCTTCTGTAAGGACAGCGAAGTGCCGATTGTCGGCATCGTCGAGAACATGAGTGGGTTGGACTGCCCTCACTGCCATCGGGAGATCGAGGTGTTTCGGAAGGGTGGAGGAGAGGCATCCGCGCTCGATATGGGAGTCCCGTTTCTTGGGCGGATTCCGCTTGATCCCGATGTCGTCACGCAATCAGATGCAGGTGAGCCGTTCGCCCTGTTCAATTCCGACACACCGACGGCAGAAGCGTACCACCGGATTGCGAATCAGATCGAAGCCTTTTGTAAGAAGAGCGGGTCGCTGCTGAATGTCGGACGACCCACGGCCAAATCGATCAAGGGGCTGAACCTGTGAAAGCCGCTGATGCCATGACAGGATTGACTCAACTGCACGATGCGCAGCACGTGGTGCTTGATGCCGCTACGGTCTTGGAAGTGGAGAAGGTCTCTATTCTTGATGTCCTGGGACGTGTATTGGCTGAGGACATCATGGCAGGCCGAGACAATCCTCCATGGGACAATTCGGCGATGGATGGGTTTGCCGTCAGGTGGGAGGATATTAGGCAGGAGCATAAGATCCAGAAACCGGTCTCCCTCGTGGTGATCGAAGATGTACCAGCCGGGAGGATGCCGTCAAAAGACGTTGGCCCAGGCCAGGCAATCCGTATTATGACGGGTGCGCCGATTCCTCGGGGGGCTGACACGGTGTTGAAGGTTGAAGATACAGACCACACTCCTGACTCCGTCCGTGTCTTGAAAGCTGAACCTAAGGGGGCCAACATCCGACCTCAAGGTGAGGATGTGAAGAAAGGGGAATGCATCATCGGGAAAGGGACCAGAATGCGTCCCAGTGAGGCTGGTATGCTGGCGATTTTGGCCAAGTCATTCGTCTTTGTTTACCAGCGACCACGCGTGGCGATCCTCTCGACGGGTGATGAGTTGGCGGACTTGGACGAGCCGTACAGTGATGAGAAGATCATTAATTCCAATAGTTATGGGATTGCGGCAGCAGTTCAGGAAGCCGGCGGTATTCCTTTGCTGCTTGGTATTGCGCGCGATACACCTGCAGCACTCAAAGAAAAGATTTCCCAAGGGCTGAACGCGGATATGCTCGTGTTGTCGGGTGGTGTGTCGATGGGCGATTACGATTTTACCAAGGCCGTTTTTCTTGAACTGGGCGCTGAGATGAATTTTTGGAAGCTCGCCATCCGGCCTGGTCAGCCGGTGGCCTTCGGGAAGATTCACAATAAACTCGCGTTCGGCCTCCCAGGCAATCCGGTTTCATCGATGGTGACCTTCGAACAGTTGGTGCGGCCGGCTCTGCTGAAAATGAGCGGGTGCCGAAGCTATGGCCGTCCCGTGGTGCAGGCGGTTTTTCAGGAAACGTTTTCCAAGCGCACTGATCGACGCCATTTTTTGCGCGGTATTCTCACTCGAGAAGACGGTATCTTCAAGGTTCGTACGACCGGTGATCAAGGATCGGGTATTCTTACGTCGATGGTAAAGGCCAATTGTCTCATCGATGTGCCTGTCACGGTCGAGCGTTTAAAACCGGGCGATCATGTTGCCGTCCAGTTGTTGTCCGGAGAGGCATGGCCCGCTACGGCGGAGCCTGCGCATGCTGGTCCACACCACCTCTCTTGTTGCTAGAAAGGACGCCACCCATCATCTTGCATGCAGTCAACCAAGCCAGGAATTGATTCTGGCTCTGTGGATGACTCGGTTGACCGGTACCACGGTACTTCCATGGCTGTCCCCATTGTTTCCTTTATCGGTCGTTCGAACAGCGGAAAGACGACCCTAATCGAACGTGTCATTCCAGAGCTGGTCAAGGCTGGATACCGTGTGGCCACCGTCAAACATGCAGGGCATGGGTTCGATCTTGACACGGAGGGGAAGGATAGTTGGCGTCATAAGCGTGCCGGCGCGAGCAGTGTCGTAGTTGTCTCAAAAGGAAGCCTTGCCCTGTTTACCGACGTCTCAGATCAGCTCAAGGTCGAAGAGGTCCGAGACCGTTTCTTGGACGCCTCCTACGATCTCATCATTGCAGAGGGATGGAAAAGCGAGGGGTATCAAAAAATCGTCGTTGTTCGTGATCAATTGGGTGAAATCTCCTACTCTTCCGACGGTCTGCTGGCGGTCGTCTCACATACGGTGATCGATCTTCCGGTGCCTGTGCTCCATGTGGATGATGTGGGTGGTGTGGCTGCTCTCTTGATCAAGCAGTTCCCTCTCAGACGCCGGGAGCATGAGCTGGACATCTAAGGCCACAGTAGTCTTAATCGCTGCTGTGGGAGGGCTGGCTCTCATGGGGGTCGCGACCCCTCTCACGGATCAACCGAGATTCTGTGCAGGATGCCACACGATAGCGCCGGCGTACGAAAGGTGGGCCAAATCTTCCCATAAAGAAGTGACCTGCGTCGCCTGTCACGTGCGGCCTGGCTTGGAGGGGCTGCATGACAAGGTTTGGGCAGGAGTCAAAGACACCACCATCTATCTATTTGGCACACCGACGGAAGCACACAATCTCGCGGCTCACGTGGATTCCGATGTTTGCCTCAGTTGCCATCGCCACATCCTTCGTGTGTCGGAAATAGCGGCACGCGACCTTCCTTCACCGGTCAAAGAAGTGGGACTGATCATGAACCATGGCCAACACATGGAGGCCTTCAAAGTTCGTGGACACAATGAAGGCTGTACGACCTGTCATTCGGGCGTGGTGCATGATCAACCCATCAAGGGATATCCCATTGTCATTCCGCGAGGCCATGTGTCTGCTGATGACAAGCCGTGGTATCCAATTCATCCTGAGGGATCGTACCTGCGTGAGCGAGCCCTCCGTGACTGTTTCAGCTGTCATGATGGAAAGAGACAGTATGACGGCAAGATTCTGGGACGAAAATGCGGTACATGCCACGTCCCTGAGAAGATCAGCGGTGCTCTCCTATTCAATTAGTCGATCACGCGATGGATCGGATGTCGAATTCTGTTCTAACCGTGTCGAAGCTGACAAAGCGGTTCGGAAATTTCACAGCGGTTGATGAAGTGTCGTTCGAGATTCGACCGGGCGAAATTCTGGGGTTGCTGGGGCCGAACGGTGCCGGAAAGACGACGACGATCCAGATGTTACTCGGAGTGGTGACACCCACATCGGGTACAATCGAAGCGTTCGGCTTGGATCTGTCCACACACCGAGAGGCGGTGCTGCAACAGATCAATTTTTCATCGACCTATATCGCAATGCCACAATCTCTTACCGTCGAGGAAAATCTCTGGGTGGTAGCCAGACTCTATGGTATGAGCGACATAGCCAGTCGAGTAGACGAGATCGTCAAGAAACTTGAGATGGAGGAATTTCGACGGAAGGTCACGCGGAAATTATCATCAGGGCAGATGACACGATTGACATTGGCGAAGGCGCTTCTCACGGCGCCGCGGCTTCTCTTTCTCGATGAACCAACGGCGAGCTTGGATCCCGACATTGCCTATAAAATACGATCTATCCTGAAGGAAGAGCGTCGATCATCGGGATTGAGTATCTTGTACACCTCGCACAACATGCGTGAGATGGAAGAAATGTCGGATCGGATTATTTTTCTTCAACGAGGACGTCTCGTTGCTGAAGGAACAGCCAAGGCAATTGTGGATCGATTTGGGAAGGCAGACTTGGAAGAAGTATTCCTGAATCTTGCGAGGGAATCGAACGTGCCCTCGACGCCATGAACGGAGCACTCATGGATTTTGGTGTAGGATTTTTGACCGGCGGTCTGGTTGTGAGCATGGCCTGGGGGATGTTTTGGCTTGTGATTGGCCTGATCGGATTAAACCGTGGTACCTGTGGGGGGGATATTGTGACGAAAGGGCTTGTTGGAGGTTGTGTGCCCTGTTCGCTGTTCATCGGTCTTATGTGGTGGTATCTGGGAACCGGAGGTGATCGATTTTGGTTTGCGAGCGGGTTCATCGCAATTCCGGGGCTTCTGCTACTGCTCTCCTTCCGACTGATGCCTGATGGAAAAACGGCAGGCTCACATTTGACCGAAGGAATCCGATCACTTACGGCGGATCTCCTGGGAGCGCATCAACGATGTGGAGGGTGCCGTTCTGATCACGATCATGAGACGTGTCGATGAAACTGTATCGAGTGACGGCGTTGATTTTGAGACATCTCTATCTGTACCGGCGAAGTTTTCCCCGGATCATGGAAATTTTGTATTGGCCGTTTTTGGATCTCGTGATCTGGGGATTTATCACGCTGTATTTGGCCAGATATCAGAGCGAAGTGCCAGGGTTTGTTACATTTTTTCTCGGAGCCTTGATTCTCTGGGATGTGTTGTTTCGTGCTCAACAGGGCATTACCATCACTTTTCTGGAGGAGCTTTGGGCGCGCAATCTGATGAATCTCTTCGCCAGTCCGCTGAAGCCCAGTGAATTTTTAGCCGCCACGATGGCGATGAGCGTGATGAAAGTGACTGTTGTTTCGATCGTGCTAGCCGGGTGTGCGCTCATTTTTTACTCCTATGACGTCCTCATCATCGGAGTCTGGCTGATCCCTTTCGTGCTCAATCTTGTCATCACGGGCTGGATTATCGGGGTACTGACGACCTCACTGATCATGCGGTTCGGACAGGAGGCTGAGGTCTTGGCTTGGAGCATGGTGTTTCTTTTCCAGCCCATCTCATGCGTGTTTTATCCCATGGAGGTTTTGCCTGGGTGGCTCAAGGCGATTGCTTGGGCGAACCCCGCCGCCCATATATTTGAAGGGATGCGGGAAGTCCTGATATCCGGAGAAGCCCCGTTCTCGAATCTTGTGTGGGCAGTCGGACTCAATAGTGTATTGCTGGTCGGTGTCGTCATCTGGTTCTACCGGACGATGGCGTACTGTAAGGATCAGGGATTGCTCGTGCGGGTGGGGGAGTAAGGTTGTAATCTAAAAACCTCTGTGCTACCCTTACTTGGACTCGTATCGCCCGGGGCCTCTGCGGTGCTGAGTGACTACAAGAGGAGGCCCACAATGTCGATGTTGCCTTGTCCGGGAATTTCGTTGGAAGTCAGACCTAAGTCGCTGCTGCGATTGCGTCTTCGGCCCGCTCCTTCCCCGTTCCTCGTGCTCAAGACAATGTCATTATTTTAAAGGAGGAACCCCGATGGGTTCGAAGATCTATGTCGGTGGGTTGCCATATTCGGCGACCGAGCAGCAATTGAGTGACTTATTCGCGGCCCATGGGGCAGTCGCCTCGGCGCGAATTATTACGGATAAGTTCACCGGCCAATCGAGGGGATTCGGCTTTGTGGAAATGTCCTCCGATGCCGAAGCTCAAGCTGCGATTACGGCCCTCAATGGTTCGGATATGGGTGGCCGCACTCTTACAGTCAATGAAGCACGGCCACAAGAACCGCGCACGGGTGGCGGTGGTCGTGGTGGTTTCGGTGGCGGCGGCCGCAGCGGAGGCGGCGGCAAGCGTGACCGCTGGTAACTGACGACCTGTATGTGTATGTAGAAGAGGGGTGCCATGTGAATGGCACCCCTTCTTTTTTCTGGCTAAAATGGTGGCATCACGTAATCCGAACGGATGCTGAATTTCCCTCCTCGTCAGACGGTGACCAATGATGACGCTTTTGGAATCAGCGATAGGAGTAGCGGAGTTACCTTCGGTCTCGTTCCGAAAGAGGCCGGTGGCCGTGGTGGAAAACTTTTGGTCTGCCGAGGAGCGCCGGTTTTTTCGTGAAGGGATGAACAAGGCGACCTGGAAGCAGCTCTCAGATATGGAAAATGTCCTGAAGGATTTTCCAAACTCTGGTAACTGGGCAAAGGCTGAAATCGGCTCGGCAGAGGGCGAGCACTTTCTCTCGCGGCTACAGCTTCCATGCATTCGTGAGCATGTTGAGTCGTTCCCGAATATCATCGGGCGTCACATCGGGTTTAACTACTACTCCTACTCGGCAGGTGATTGCCTCTTAACCCATGATGATACCGATCAAGGACGGTTCACGGTGGGACGTCCGTCACTGCGGCGTCGAATCGCCGTCGTGAGCTATCTTCATGAAGAATGGAAGCCTGATTGGGGTGGGGAGCTTATCATCTACGCGAGGCGCGCAGGCCGATCGTCGGATTCCGTCGATCTTGTACCGACACAATGCATCGAACCACGTCCGGGAACGCTTGTCATGTTTACCGTCCCTCGGTATCACAGGATTTGTCGTGTGGATCTCACAGCCGGATCGCATCGCCGGTTGTCGATCGCAGGATGGTTTATGACTGAGCACGCCTAGGACTCCAAGAACATTGGTTCGCGTGTAAATCGAGACAGAGCTTCACAGTTTGGGAATCGCAGCTCAACGGCAGGGTCTTCAGACTGTCAGCCGAACCAGTCGGTATCGTTGGCCGCACATGCCCATGGTTCTACTGCCAACGTCGGCGCCGGCTGTGCCAGTACGTTGTGTACGAGGGTGATCAAGCGGTCCTTTTCGAACGGCTTGGCTAAGAACGGGAGTGTCCCTCGCTTGATTCCATAACTAGCCAGTTCCTTATCAGGGTTCCCGGACATGAGGATAATGCGGAGTTTGTTCCGAATCATGGTGGCACGAACGGCCAGTTCATGGCCATTGACATGAGGGAACTGATTGGAGCTAGAGGCGAGTTGAAAGCTTGGTGGAGGTAAGACGAGGTCCGTGATCAGGAGGTCGATCGGTCCCTGGTGGTGTGCGCAGAGTCTGAGGGCTTCCGAACTACCCTCGGCTTCAAGCACCGTAAACCCAGCCTCTTCAAGAAGAGCCTTGCAGAGGTTGATGATCGAGACTTCGTCGTCCACAACCAAGATGGTCGACGTAGCCGTTGCCATTGGATTTTCCTGATTCTGTTCCATCTCTGTAATCTACCATGGTCATCTTAGTGCTGAACTGGCTGCATGGCGAGCAAAACCATAAATTTTCTCGTAGTGTATCTTTAGATCGGACTGGAGGATCAGACGGAGACGGTTCCTATCCTTCCCCCACACAATGCCTTAAAGAAGTCGACCATCTCAGCGAGTCGGACCCTATACAATCAAGAGCTCCGAATGGGAAAGCCTGATCGTTCACGATGGTTCCTCTTCTGTCGGACTGGAAGGTGGTATCTCTTGATCTGATGCGGTTGAGGTTCGCCGTTCGAGAAAGACGTCGACCTGTTGACCAGCATAAATGGGGAAAGGCGGCCGTTTAAATCGATAGATGACCTGCAGTACCCGTGTGTCGACTCGCTCGGTATTGTCGCCCGTGAGTGATTTCTTGGGGATCACATAGGGTTCGATACGCACAAAGGTAAGCGGAATTTTCTGATCGGCCAAAGATCTGACAGAGGCCGTTCCGCCCGCTTGTGGAACGACAAGTGGGGCATTGACTTCGTCGATATCGGCACGGATCTGCAATTGCTCAGTTTCTCCCAACAACAGCAAGGGTTCAGCCGATCCCAGCTGGGCATACTCTCCGGCTCGAATATTGACCTGTAGGATCGTCCCACGTCTGGGAGCGCGGACAGTCAAACGCTCCAACAGGATCGTGATTTCATCACGTTGGGCCATCGCCTGCCTGAGAGTTGCTTCGATACGTTGAGCGCCTCTTTTGGCCATCTCAAGCGCATACCAGGTGCGCTGGAGGTCATCCTCGCTGACGGCTCGTTCATCGTACACCGATCGCAGACGTTTGAATTGGGTCTCGAGGTCGCCCACCTTGTATTTCTGCTCTTCGATCTGCGCTTGTAATGGGGGAATAGCGGCTTCACGGGTCAAGAGTTGAGCATGCAATTCTCGGTCATCTAGTTGAAATAGCGGAGCCTGTTCAGCGACCTGGTCTCCGACTTTGACGAAGACTTTGGTGATTAACCCGGCAACTGGTGGCGCAATACGAACATTCTCATTCACCGCTTCGATAATGCCGGAGGCGGCGACGGTTTGTTCATAGGGTGATCTGGGCGGTTCTGAGATCGGCGGAGGCATCGGGTCTTTCTGATTTGCGCCCGTGAGCACCCATCCGGCGAACCCCACGCCTGCGATGGCCAGCCAGACGCTCAGTCGCTTCATGACGATCATGCGGTTCCTTCCTGCGGGATGCGCTCAATATTAACGATGCGTCCATCCGTCAGGTTGGCCATCCGGTCACCAAAGTGAAAGATGCGGCTGTCATGTGTGACCACGATGACACAGCGATCCGGAGAGCGTCCTACTTCACGCAGGAGCTGCATAATCTTTTGGCCGTTGGGTCCATCCAAGGCGGCAGTCGGTTCATCGCAGATGAGCAGGCGTGGCTCGTTGATCAGAGCCCTCGCAATAGCGACCCGCTGCTGCTGGCCTCCTGAGAGGTTTTTCGGGACGAATTCGGTTCGATCCGCAAGGCCGACTCGTTCCAACATGGCGCGTGCTCGGCGTAAGGCCTCTGGGCGCCGCATCTTCTGGATGAAGAGCGGCACGGCCACGTTCTCAGCTGCGGTCAGCGCAGGGAGTAGATTGAATTGTTGATAGATAAACCCCATGGTTTGTCCCCGAAAAGTAGTCCGTCTGCTTGATGGTAGGCCGCTGAGCGGAACACCCAGCACTTCGATCTGACCGTCATCAATGTCCAGAATCCCGGCGATGGCAGAAAGCAGGGTAGTTTTGCCGCCACCGGATTCTCCCACGAGTAGCAGCAACTCACCGAGATAAATGTCCAGGTCGATACCTTTCAGGACTGTGACCTGCGTGTCTCCGCTGCCGAAGGATTTCACCACATTCTGGGCACGCACGGCTGCCGGTCGTGAGTCGTCGTTCATCTTCTCTCTCACCGAAAGACAATCCCGGGTTCGAGTCGAACCAGTTTGATGATGCTGACCGAGGCCGACACAATGCAGATGGCAAGTAATGCCACAAGGACCAAAAGCAGCAATTGCCAGGTCTCGGCGAACGGGAGGTTGCCTCCATGCGCTGCCAAGAAGCCGAACAGTGTGGCCAAACCGACCCCGACCCCATAGCCTGTCAGCCCAACGGTGAATGCTTGGAGGGTGATCATTCGTGCGAGTGTGAACGTCGACGTCCCCATCGCTTTGAGCGCGCCGAACTGGCGGAGGTTCTCAACGGTGAAATAGAAAGTCTGTCCGGCAATGGCCATTCCCACGATGAATCCGAGGAGAATCGTCGTTCCGAAGTTGATCCCGATTCCCGTGTTTTTCAGAACCCACATGATGGTTTTCATACCGAAGCCTTCGGCCGTGAAAGCGCCTAGCCCGGTTTGGCTCTGTATCCGTTCAATGACATCCTCAACCGGAATTTCATCTTTGGCCTTGGCTAACACATAGGACAAGGTGCGGCGTTCTCGCGGGACATAGCGGATCGCGCGTTCGTAGGTGGTGTAGACGACAGGAATATTGGTGAAACTCTTCTGTGTCTTGGCGATCGCGACGATACGGGCAACTTTGTCGTTTAATTCAAAGATGGTCCCGACCGTAACGACCGTTGGTCCCCCCATTCGTTCGACCGCCCATTGATCCAAGACGACGGCGTCCGGCTGACGGATGTCTTCGAACCGCCCCTCAAGGACTTCGGCCGGACGTCCGATCAGGGTGGCCGACTCAAGTCCGGTCAGCGAGGCTTGGTGGTATTCGCCGTTAGCAAGTCTGGCTCTGAGAAGCCCTTTGTAGAGCGGAACCGCCCATTCTATCCCATCTATACTTCTGACACGATCAACGGCCGTATCAGCGATCGGCTTGACCTCATCGACTTGTGCAATGCCTGGATCTGTGACCCAGATGGGCACATTCACATTGGTGATGCTCGCTTGGGACCACATCATCAGGCCCCAGAAAATGGAGCCCTGCTGAACGATCAACATTACGGCAAAGCTCAAGCCGCAAAGGAGCATGAGATATTTGGCGCGATCGCCGAACAGCATTTTAAGGGCGACGTAGTTCACCGTGTGTCCTCTGGCTCGGGGCAATGAGGCGGAACCGGAGCGACCCGAAGAATAGAATCAATCGTACCTGATCGTACCGATGAAAAAAATAGCCATCGCTCATGGCCACCGGGCAGTCAGAAGTACCGAGTGCGCCTTAGAACAGGTGGACCTCTATCCTCCACTATGCCCCACGGGAAGAGGAGGATAGAAGGCTGGGATTGGCTGTGTTGTCATTCTCGATTGTGGCGGTACCTGAGCGCTTCCAAACGTACCCTATCTAAGGTCAGATGTACCGTTTTCTCTTGGGTAACGATGACAGCACCGGGTGCCTGACCTTTCGCCTTTTTGACCCATTTGCGGCGTGTATAGATCACCTCGCCTTTGCCGCTTTTCTTCAGGTCACTGTAGAGCAGAGCCAACATGGCCGCATCGTGGAGTGTTTCGAAAGGAGGATCTGTGCCTTTGTCCAATCGAACGACGACGTGCGATCCCGGCACCCCATGGGCATGGAGCCACAGGTCATCAGTTTTGGCCAGGCCGAACGTGAGCTCGTCGTTCTCACGGGCATTCCGTCCAACAAAAATAGGTAAACCATCTGTCGAGGTGAACCGTCGGAAGGGACCTTTTTGTTCGATGGAGAGTGGAGGACGCTCGGCAGACGGCTGAGTGAGTGGAGCGCGGCGCTGTTGGTGTGAGGGGTGATCAGAGGGCTGCCAGCCCTCACGCTCTACTTCTTTCAACTCATCACGTAGACGATTCACTGATTCATCCGCTCGTAGGATGCGTGGTGTGAGCTCACGCTCGGCAGCGAGATATTTCCGATGTTTGCGGAAGTAGTCATTCATGTTCCCCTGCGCCGATTTTGTGGAATCGAGTGGTATCGAGATTTGAGGAAGGAGCTCGTCAAAATAATCCGTCACCTCAATATGGCCATCGCCCTTTTTGATCTGAGACAGGTTTGCTTTGAGCAGTTCTCCGTATCGAGCATAGCCCCGATAGGCTGTGACCTTTGACAGGTCTCCTTGCCAGGCATCAATCAATCGCAGTTCCTTTTTGATGGCCTTCTTCAGGAAAGGGATGCGGGTTTCTTTGGCTTGGATAACAGCTTGTGCTGATGCCCGATCCTGATAAAAGGCGTCGATTTCAGCCGAGATGGGGAACCGGGTACCGGCAACCCCCGTGAATCGAGGCGATGTTCCTTCTTGTGCGCCTGTGCGTGTGGTTGGAGGGGTATAGAGCTGTCCGACAAGGGTTTTCTGTTGAGAGAGATCTCTGACGATTCGGCGTTCGGCGTTGAGGACTAGGAGATTGGCGCTCCTGCCGGTCAACTCGCATACGATCGTGCCTGCCCCCTCCTTTCCGGTGAGAGCCAGCTCAACGATGCGGTCATTCGACAACTGGCGAATGTCGTCAATGCGTGCCCCTTGAACATGGGCTCGGAGAAATTGGCAGAACGGCGGTGGTGCCGGAGGGTTGAGTTGTGGACGAGTGGTGACATGAAGGCGAGTCGCATTCGCCTCACATGAGATCAATAATCGGTGCGTGTGCCCAGGGACTCGAACGTCGAACACGAGCATACGAGTGCCGGGCTGATGAATTTTCTGGATCCACCCGCCACGGAGAGCAGGGGAGATGTCTTTAATGACCTGTTCAAGATCCGACACATTCAGCATAGCGAGAGCATTTCATCTGGGAGCAATTTCTTGAAGAGCCAATGTACGATGTGCCGCATGTACAGGCAAGAGCCTGTCGATAAGGTGTATCCGCTTTTTTAGCCGTGTAGCTTGCGACCGCTCCTTCATTGCGCTAGAGTCCGAGTAACATTGTTCACGCCAATGTTCCTTCATGCGCCTGCTTGATACTCAGCCTCTCGTGCGATTGAGAAATGAGTTTCGCCTGTCAATGCGGCGGTTACTCACCGACCTTTGCCGAGAACTGCATGCTGAGCACGCTGATCTGACCGGAGAATTATGCCTACCGACGGGGCTCTTTGAACGTCTCCGCTCACGGTTCGCACTCGAGGCCTATTCCAATTGGAAAGTGGTCGGATGGATTGAGACGCTCAATGACCTCGTCTACTTCTTCGATGTGCTCAAACAGTGGAAACTGGAACAGGATTGGGCAGATTTTACGGAGCAGTTGTTCGACGAATGTCAGGAGAAGTTTTTTGAACACGGATACTGTGATGATCTCTTCCCAATGGGCAAGGCACGGGTCAGCGGGTTTGAAAAACGGCTGTACGATCTGTGTCGGTCCTTGGCGAATGAGTTGACTCAAGAGTCTCTCTGGTTTGATCCGGCCGTATCGGTCACGTGGTGTCGACAGCGAAAGCTGGCGCGGTGGTCGGTACAGGGAACCTTCAAGGACAATTTTGAGAAAGCCGAAGTCCAGGGAACCCTCTCCATTCGTGACACCGGCGCCTGGTGTCAGGCACCGGGCGACATAAGACGAGCGTTGCGTCGATCGGCAGACCGCGTGGTATTTCTGGTGGAGCCAACCAGAATTTCTGTAAAGGTCGGAAAGAGCGTTTCGCCGGTCTGGTTAGGGTGGGGACCACAGGGACAATGGCAGTGGGTGTACCATCCGCCGAAGATTGTCAGCCAGACAGATAAGCATTCGATCACCGTCGGCCCGACACTTGTGTACGGGAAGGACCGCCGGCCAAGATCTGTGAAGGCCACTGATCAACGACAAGTTGATCGTATCACTCGTGCGTGGCAGACCATCCAGCTTGCTTGGCCAGAAGGTCATGAGATACTTGCGCTTCTCACATCTCGCGTCATCCCACTACAGGCGAAAGGGGTCGTGAGCTTCAGCTATCGGCATCGACCGGGACTGTCGTTCATCAACTGCTTCGACCGCGACAACCTCGATTTGATCGACGATCTCATCCATGAGAACAGCCATCACCAGTTGAATCTCGTGCTCCGGAAATACGTCATGTATCGTGGCGACCATCATCAACAGATCTTCTATTCGCCCTGGCGACGAAGTCTCCGGCCACTCCGGGGCATTCTTCATGCGACTTTTACGTTCACCATGGGCGCCCTTTTGTTCGAGCGGCTCTCGTTCTGGGCGTCAGGCCGAGGGGGGGCGGAACGGTGGAAGAAGGCAGGACTTAGCAAGCAAGACCTCCACCGAGCGCGGTTTCGTTGTTTGGAGGAGATCGAATCTGTCCGGTACTCCCTGCAAGACCTTCGTTACGCCGATCATCATCTCGGATGGCTGACTGGATCTGGGAGGCGCCTGGTCGCACAATTAGCCGAAGCGATTGATGAGGTTGAATCGATGGGTAAACAATTTAAACATGACGTGGAGCATTCACAGTTTGGTTCGGCGCTGCGGAAGCACAGCAAAGAACTTCACCGGGCTCGCCACATGTATGGGCCAATGAGATTGGGGAAGGCGTGAGTGTCGATTCAGCCGTATTGATCGGGTCCGTCGCGCAACCTAGGCAGACCTGAGCGGGTGATGGAAGCTCTCTATTTCTTGACGATCGAACCACAGGATGTAGACTCGATACAGGAGGTATGGATCATGCCGATGTTCATGCCGACATCTCGTGTGAGAACTTCCTACGCTGCGCTGATCATGTCGTGTGTTTGTGTGCCACTTGTATCTGGTGTGATCCCCGAGGGAGCGTCTGCCTTTGAGAATGCCAAGGCCGTGAAGGTGGAGAAGCTTCTCGCTCTCATCCGAGTGGCTGAGCTGGAATCGGAGTACGACGCACTCACGCAGAAGTATGTCAGCGACTATGAGCAACAAATACGAAAATCCATCGTGAGCACGTATCCTGATCTGAAGGGTGACAAAAAGAAACAAATTGAGACCCTCCTGGAAGTCTTCTTGAAGGACATGAGAAAGTCGATCGGACAAGTTGAGACGCTCCATGACCATTTAAAGCAAGCGTACTCGAGCAATTTTAGAGAAGACGAATTGGACCGCCTCATTGCGCACTATTCCTCACCGCTTGGCGAAAAGGATGCAGGCATGAAGAAGAGCGCCGCCATCGAATACAACAAGATGTGGACGGCTCAATTCATGAATCAATACAAGGCCCGAGTCGAAAAGTTTTTTCAAGTGATTGCTCTGGTTGTGAGAGGCAAAGGGAAGCAGGGGGCCTAGCATTAATAGATTTGTTACTTTCTGTCCAACGCTTGCCTGGAAGTAGAATCACTAGTCGAGAACAGTGAAGACTCCAAATTAGCGAGTGCATTCAATATCGTCTTGGTCCTACGTAAGCTCATCAAAGGACTCCACCAAGTTCTCAAAACTACTTCGGTTCGCTTGAATAGTGCGTATATAGTCCCGTTCTGTCCTAGAGCCAGTCTTTCTCGAACTAGACATCACAAGTAGCATGTTATAACATCGTAAGGACGCGAGGTGCGGAATGATCAAGAAATTACAGAAACATGGAAACAGTGCGGCGCTGATCATCGAAAAACCGGTGATGCAGGCACTGGGCATCACAGAAGAGACCCCACTGCAAGTCACAGTCAATGGGAATGCGCTTGTTATTACACCGGCCAATGTTGGTGTCGGTCCCGAGCGTATGAAGACTACGCTTAGAGAGCTGCGGAAAAGGTATGGGCCGATGCTGAAACGGCTCGCCGACTGATGCAGTGGAAAACATCATTTTTCTCAGCGTGGACGACGTTCTGTTGCTCCACACCGATACCATCGACATTGATGGTGGTTCATATGGCGTGAGAGATCACGGTTTGCTGGATGCTGCGGTGGCAATGCCGCGCCAGCAGTTCGGGGGAGCATATCTCCACGAAGACCTTCCTGCGATGGCGGCTGCCTACATGTTTCATATCGCACAAAATCATCCCTTTATAGACGGAAACAAGAGGGCGGCAGTTCTCTCTGCGCTTGCCTTTCTCACTGTGAACGAGATCGAAAACCTTCCTCCTCCGAAAGAGCTGGAATCAATAACACTTCAGGTTGCAGCTGGCGAGCTGGACAAGGATGCGTTGACCAAGTGGATTCAGAAGAAAGTCGGTAAGAAGACTTAACCTTGCACTGGGTTTTAACTTGCATGATGAACTCGGAATAAAAATCTTACGGGAGGCGGAAAAGTAGCGTTTGTGGTCCATCCATCGGTTCCCTTCTTGTCCGTGACACATAGTTTGAATCGACACGTTCGTGGTGATGCTCGACTGAGCATTACATAGTGCCTGAGCCCGTTTCTCCGTCATCGTGTCAGATGAAAGGGTACATCGGTAATAATGACGCGGTCTTTGAAGAGTAATGCAGCTTTCAGCATCAACGCCCGCTGATTATGCAGAATGCCCTGCCACCACTTTGCGGGAAGAATTTCAGGGATCACGACCGTCACCCAGGTAGTCTGGTCTTTCTCCAGAAGTTCCTCGACGTAATCCAGTAACGAACTCAAGACTGAGCGATAGGGGGAGGGGAGCGCAATCAAGTTCACGCCGCCCCCCCATTGAGCCCATTGGATTTTGACCTTGGCACTCTCTTCCGGGTCGACATTGACAAACACCGCTCGGATTTCACCCGGACGACTTCTGGCAAAGTCGAGCGCACGAACCACCGCTCGATTCAAGCCACTGATCGGGATAATGACGATATTACGTCCCGGCAAAGGCGGCCGTGCCCCTCGACGATCAAGTGCGATCTGTTCATTAACAGCCATGTAGTGAGCGCGAATGCCCTGAAACATCAGCATCAGAGTGGCGACCAGCAGGAACACGATCCAGGCTCCCTGCGTGAATTTGGTACTCGCGATAATAACGGTGGCGATGCCGGTCGTCAGAGCACCGACGCCATTGACGACAAGTTTGGTTTGCCACTGCGGTCCCTTCTTGACGAGCCATCGTTTTACCATGCCGGCTTGCGAGAGCGTAAACGACACAAACACACCAATGGCATAGAGGGGAATCAGCGCATGAGTGTCTCCCTCGAACACGACGAGTAGGAGACAGGCAAAGAGTCCAAGAATCATGATGCCGTTCGAAAAGACCAGGCGATCACCGAACGTGGCCATTTGATGAGGCATGAATCCATCCCGCGCCAAGATCGAGGCCAGGTGGGGGAAGCCTGCAAAGGCACTATTTGCGGCTAGGACCAGTAGGGCCATGGTGCCGATCTGCACGGCGTAATAAACAGGACCGGTCCCGAACGTCAGGCGGGCAAGCTGAGAGACCACGGTTTCGTCAGCCTTGGGCACGATCCCGTAGTGATAGGCCATCCAACTGATACCAGTGAACAGTGACGCCAGGATGATCGACATCCAGACCATCGTCTTGGCGGCATTCTTGGGCTCGGGTTGCCGAAACGCTTTGACTCCGTTTGAGATCACCTCCATGCCTGTGACGGCTGCACATCCGGCAGCAAAGGCGCGGAGTACTAAAAACATTGTAAAGGTTTCTGTCTCGATGGGGCCGACGATAGGAGGGGGTTCCCCAGAGCTTGAAAGGGATCGAATGGTGCCTAGTATGACGAGGAGGCCTAACCCGCCTATCGCAAAATAGGTCGGGATAGCGAAAAACTTGCCTGACTCTCGAACCCCTCGGAGGTTCACCATGATAATGAACAAAATCGCGACCAGCCCCAATGCTTCGCGATGAATGAACAAACTTGGAATAGCCCAGGTGAGTGCTGCAATCCCGGCGGCCACGCTGACGGCGACGGTCAGGACATAGTCGATCATCAGCGCTGCCGCTGCCACTAAAGCTGGGCGATCGCCAAGATTTGATCGGGCGACGATGTAGGCGCCGCCTCCCTCTGGATATTCATAGATGATTTGCCGATAGGAGATGGTCAGCACAAGGACCAAGAAGAGGATGGCGAGGCTGACGGGGATAGACCAGGCGACCGCAGCAGTCCCTGCGAGCACCAGGACGAGCAAGACCTCTTCCGTTGCATAGGCGACGGATGAAATCGCATTGGAGGAAAAGATGGCAAGCGCGATGGTTTTTGAAAGCCGCTCGTGCCTTGCCTGGGCGGTCTTCAGTGGGTCCCCGACGAGCCAGCGTTTCAAGATCATACGAGCCTTGTCTCCCCAGCATCTGAACGGATCGATGTCGGGACACCCGAACCATTTCGACCGTTCGAAACCGTCGAGATCAGGAGGTTAGGTTATCGGTAGCTTGGTGAGTGAGGTCGATATCCTAGGGTGGGGATTAAGGAGTCCTACAGTCGATGGTCATGCTAATGGTTTTTGAGGGGTACCGTCAAGGCTCCACCGTCACATCCACAAAGGCAGGGAGACTATCGGCTCCCTTCTTGTCTGTGACGCGCAACTTAAAACGATACGTTCGTGACTCGGATACGGCCGGGGCAAGGAATGAGGCTTCGGAGTTGTTTAGGTCGAGTAATGAAACCTTGCTGCCGCGCACCTGACTCCAACTATAGTAGAGCGCTTCGCCTTCTGGATCTCTGCTTTGCAACCCATTCAGCTTCACCCTCGAGCCAGCCTTGACCGTCCTGTTCGGGCCGGCATCGGCGATCGGAGGCTCATTCGGTTCATCGTTCACATTCACGTCAATATCAAGCATGCCCCGCTTGCCACGGTTGGTCACGGTAATGGTCGTCTTACCGTTACCGACAATCTGCAGGAAGCCGCCGTGTAAGATCGTAACAACTTGTTCGTTAGAAGACTCATAGCTGGTTTCACTGGCTGGTGTGGTGATAGGCCGGGTCACCCCATCGGCAAAGTCGGCGACGACCGGGAGTTCGAAAATCTTGCCCATCGAATCGACATGGCCGAAGGCGGAGGACTGCCCTGCTCTGCCGAGTTGCAACGGCTTATCCGTCTCAAAATCAATGGCTGTCAGAGGGGCAGGTGGTTCAACATCCACGACCACTTCATCGAAGATAGATCTGGTACCCAATCGTCCACGGGAGACTTCGGCTACTGCCAAGAGCCGCATGGGGCCGATGCTGTTCTGTGGAATGTTCAGCCGTCCGCCGAAAGGCGGATCCTGCTCAACTGATCCAACCATCGCCACTGGTGCTACGATCAAGCCGATGGCGGTTGAATCGTCCTGTTCAACCAGCGCTTCGTCCTGTTCGCCGTACCAGTAATAGCGGACTTTCGTGATACCCGAATCGTTTCCTAAGTCCACCTGCACGGTGACGGGACTTCCAGCGGTCAGCTTGGCGCCTGCAAGCGGCTCCGTAATGGTGAAGGCTTGGATCGGAGAGGTCATTGTCAGGCAGAGCGGAAGTAGGAACTGGCACACAACCCGAGCTGAGGTCCTCCATTTCATAAGCCAGAGGTCACGCGCGTGTTCATTTCGTCAGGTGGAAGGGGACGTCGGTAAGGACGACACGATCCTTAAAAAGTAGGGACGCCTTTAGCATGAGGGCCCGTTGGTTGTGCAGAATATTTTGCCACCAACGGGCCGGGAGAATCTCAGGAATCACCACGGTGATCCAACAATCTGGGTCTTTTTGTCGTTGCTCTTCGATGAAGTCCATGATCGATCCCAGGATGGAGCGGTAGGGGGAGGGCAAAACGATCAGCGGAACGCCGCATCCCCACTGTGCCCACTGTATTTCCGCGAGCGCAGTTTCCTCCTTGTTGACATCGACCAACAGGGCCCTAATATCTCCCCCCCGGCTGCGTGCATAGTCCACCGCTCGGACAACCGACCGGTTTACCCCGCTGATTGGAATCAGGATCAGGTTGTGCCTGGGACGGGGGGGACGGGAATCGCGAGTGAGTGTGATCTGCTCCTTGACCGCCTTGTAATGAGATCGAATCCCCCGAAACATCATGATCAGGAGGGTCACAAGTACCAACACGATCCAGGACCCGTCCCAGAATTTCGTAGTTGCGATGATGAGGGTGGCAATGCCAGTTGTAAAGGCTCCTACGCCATTGACCAACAGTTTCTTCCGCCAATGGTCTCCCTTTCGTTTGAGCCAACTGCGGACCATTCCGGATTGAGAGATTGTAAAGGAGACGAACACACCGATGGCATACAAGGGAATTAAGGCGTGGGTGTCACCCCCAAACGCCACCAGAAGTACGCACGCAAACAATCCAAGGATGAGGATCCCATTCGAAAAGACCAAGCGATCGCCGAAACTCGCCATTTGGTGAGGCATGAATCCATCTCGTGCGAGAATGGAGGACAAGTGAGGGAAGCCCGCGAAGGCGCTGTTCGCGGCAAGGATCAACAGTATCATGGTGCCGATCTGGACACCGTAATAGATAACGCCGGTGCCAAAGGTGAGACGAGCCAGCTGGGACACGACGGTTTCATCAGCTTTCGGCAAGATGCCATGATAGTAGGCCAACCAGCTGACTCCCATGAACAGCGACCCAAGAATGACGGACATCCAGATCATGGTGGTGGCGGCATTCTTCGATTCCGGAGGGCGGAACGCCTTGACGCCGTTGGAGATCACTTCCATCCCCGTAACAGCCGAACAACCTACGGCAAATGCGCGAAGGATCAGAAAGAGCGTGAGGGTTTCCACGCCTCCGCTGACTTCTACGGGGGTGCTTACGAGAGGAACCGGCGTGGGGTCGTACAGAGACCGAACGACGCCGACGACTACCAGCAAGCTCAACCCTCCGATGGCAAAGTAAGTGGGGATCGAAAAAAATTGACCTGACTCGCGAACGCCACGCAAGTTCATGATGACAATGAACAGGATGGTCACAAGCCCCAAGGCTTCTCGGTGTACAAACAAGCTTGGAACGGCAGACGTCAGCGCAGCAATGCCGGCCGCAATGCTGACGGCTACCGTGACGACATAACTGATCATTAACGCGCCGGCGGCAGCAAGAGATGGAAGTTCTCCTAAGTTTGCCTTGGCAACGGTATAGGCTCCACCACCCTCCGGATATTCGTAAATGATCTGACGGTAAGAAATCGTGAGGACCAGAACCAGGAAAAGGATAGCAAGACTGATGGGGATCGACCATGCAATGGCTGCAGTTCCGGCCAAGACAAGCACCAACAGGATTTCTTCCGTGGCATAGGCGACGGAAGAAATATTGTTTGAGGAGAAAATAGCGAGCGCAAGAGTTTTGGACAACCGCTGGTCTGCAGCCTGAGCAGTTTTCAGCGGGTCCCCGACGAGCCAGCGTTTCAGGATCATAGGGCATTATCTCATAAACCTCCTAGCTGGTGAATGTTATGATGTCCGTGACCATGGGTCGAAAGGCTTACGCACTAAACAATTACGATAACAGAAATCAGCGAGTGAGTTGACGTGAGGTCTTTGGTCCTGTATGGTGATCATGTATCTAACTCGTGGTAGTCCGGCGAGAAGATGCTCAACCATAACGGACTTCGCGATCGCATCGCGACCAGGTCCAGTTTGGAGCTACACCCACCCCGGTTGTTTCTCCCCTCGGTTCTCTGATCCCGTCATAATGCGATCAAACTGAAAGGATAATGTAGTGGATACGTCTGCTCAACGCAGTTTTCACGCTCTCGGTTTGTCCGAGGCTCTCTTACGCGACCTAGCGGAGGCTGGGTTTGCCTCACCAACTCCCATTCAAGAGCAAGCCATCCCTTCGGCCTTAGCTGGACGAGATGTGATCGGGTGTGCCCAGACTGGCACCGGTAAAACGGCAGCGTTTGTGATTCCGATTGTCGAACGCCTGGCTACCCTCCCGAAGGGGCAGCCAAAGGCGCTGATCCTCGCGCCGACGCGCGAACTCGCCTTGCAGACGCTGACCACGATTGAGAAGCTCGGGCGGAGTCGAGGCATCTCCGCCACCGTCATTGTGGGAGGAGCTGACATGCAAGCGCAGGTACGAGGTTTGCGGCAGCGACCGGACATCTTAGTGGCGACGCCTGGTCGACTTCTTGATCACATGTGGAACGGCACGATTTTATTGTCGTCTATCAAGATGTTGGTATTGGATGAGGCGGATCGGATGTTGGATATGGGCTTTGCCCCACAAATCAATCAGATTCTTGATGCCTTGCCTGAAGAGCGACAGACCTTACTCTTTTCGGCCACATTGCCGGCGGATCTTGCCCGGTTGGTTCAAGCCAGCGTGAGGAATCCCGTGCGTGTCATGGTTGCCCCTTCGGCGACGACGGCGGACGGAGTGACTCAAGCGATCCATTATACATCCCACACCGATAAGTCCGATCTTCTCTTATCCCTCCTAGGGGCCGATAAGGATACGGCCTTGGTTTTCACGAGGACGAAGCATCGGGCGGATCGGTTGGGACGCATGTTGGGTCGTGCGGGCCATCGAGTGGCGATCCTGCATGGAGGCCGAAGTCTGTCACAGCGACGTGCGGCGCTAGAGGGGTTTAAACGCGGAGCTTTTCGGGTGCTGGTTGCGACGGATATCGCTGCTCGAGGGATCGATGTCGCAAATATCGGCCACGTGATCAATTTTGATTTGCCCAATTGTCCGGAGGATTATGTGCATCGTATCGGGCGGACGGCGAGGATGAAAACGACCGGTCGCGCAACGAGCTTTGTGACAGGTGAAGATCGGTCTCAACTTCGAGACATCGAGCGGCTGTTGGGCCATGCCGTTCCGCTTGCTCCTGGGAGTGGAGCGCCGCCATCTGCTGTGACTGCTGGAGCCAAACATGTCCGTCGGCATGAGCATTCCTCCACCAATCATGCGAAGAGTGCAGGACGTTACCGCCGTCCGATGTCGAGAGCCGCTCGTGCTGAATCTTCCATGCCCAATCCTTCTGCGACGAAACATTCGTAAAGTGTAAAAACAGTTCGCAAAATCTACTTCGTGGGATAGAGTATCTCTCACGAGGTAGATTGGTATGCAGTTGGTTCATCAGCAGAAGCTGACGCGAAACAAAGCTCGGCAGTGTTCCAGGGTTCGCATCTCAATGCCGTTCAGCTGCTCCGTATCTTCTCAACCGACACGAGGGTGGTTTCGAAAGCCGGTCCATGACGTTGGCTTGGTGTATGACTTATCGCTGCACGGCGCCTGCGTCAGTACCGATGCAGCCATCAAGCCCGGTGATCAGGTTTCTCTCGTGCTTCGATTGAACAAGAGCACCCCTCCGGTTGAGGTGGCGATGGCCACCGTGTGTTGGACAAACTACCAATTCCATGGACTTGCGTTCAGTGCGCTTTCAGAAGCGTCTTTGAAGCGGTTGGCCGAGTACATGGGTCTCTCTGGCTTAGCGAAGGAGTAGCAGAACATGGATGATCCAGACTTCAAGTCTCTCGGTGCCCACGGCACGCCGCAATTGCGAAAATATCCTCGCGTGCGGGTGTCCGCTCCGTTCCCCTGTGCGCTGGCACGGGTGGGGATGGTCAAAAAGGGAGCGGTTGAGCAGGGGTTGGGTATTATCTATGATCTTTCCACCAAAGGGGTTCGCGTCATGACTGAAGCCGTGATCACACCTGGAGACCGAATCGCGATGCAGTTACGATTGCCTGATCAGGCCGCTTCAATGGTCATCGAAGCTGCTACTGTCAGATGGGGCAAAGAACACACGTATGGCGTGGAGTTCGAAGGGCTCTCTCCGAACGATAACAAACACATCCTGGCCTTCATGACCCACCAGTCCAAGTCAGGACCAAGAGTCGCGGCCTAAGGGCCTCACACCGTTTGCTGCTTCTCGGGCAGTTCTGATCACGCTAAAGACGAACCATGCTCACGTCCGCGCTCATCTTCTGTCGGCCGAGCGGGGAGTTGCCCAAAGGCGCCGTCGTTCTTCACGGGGCTGTAGTGTGTAAGGTGGTGCGCACAGAATAGAAAAACCGGCGAGGTCAAAACGAGTTGTCATGAGGTGAGTCGAAGTCGTTACTTAATCGCTACCGCTTTGACCTCTTTGTAGGTGGTGTGCCCTTGCAAGACCTTTTGGATTCCGTCTTGAACGAGCGTTGTCATGCCCTCCTGGAGCGCGGTTTTCAGCATATCCTCAGTGCGCGCTTTCATTTGCACCATACGTTTCATTTCATCCGTGCCAAGGAGCAGCTCGTGGAGGGCGACTCGCCCCTTGAAGCCTGAGCGATTGCACGTCTCGCACCCCTTTCCGCGTGAAAGCCGGAACGTGTTATCTTGCTTGATGCCGAGCTTGTCCCAATACTCAGCGCCGTAGCCTAGCCGGAGTTCTTCATACTCTTCTTTGGTTCCGATGTATTGCTCTTTGCATTCCTTGCAGATTCTACGAGCCAGTCGTTGCGCAAGGACGCCGAGCATGGCATCGGCAAAACTGAACGGGTCACAACCCATGTCAAGAAGACGGGTGACTGTTTCAACGGCGCTGTTGGTGTGGAGTGTGCTGAGGACAAGGTGCCCGGTCAACGATGCTTCAATGCCAGTGTCAGCGGTTTCCTTATCCCGCATTTCTCCCACCATGATGACGTCGGGGTCGGCCCGGAGAAATGCGCGCATGGCTACAGCGAAGGTAAGCCCGATCTTCGGCTGGACTTGTACCTGTCGAAGGCCGTATTGCGTGATTTCGACCGGATCTTCGGCGGTCCATATCTTGATGTCCGGAGTATTGATGTTGCCCAACACCGAGTGGAGCGTCGTGGTCTTTCCTGAACCGGTCGGACCGACACAGAGAATGATGCCGTAGGGCCTTTCGGAAATGTCCTTCAACTCTTTTAGATTACGCTCGGAGAATCCCATTTTATCGAGTGGGAGCGGCTCGCTCGCCGCAAGGATACGCATCACCACGTCTTCGTTGTACCCGGCGGTAGGGAGCGTCGCGACACGAAGCTCAATTTCTTTTGACTCCGAGAGCTTGAACTTGATTTTTCCGTCCTGAGGTTTCCGGCGCTCGGCGATATCCAAACTGGCCATGATCTTGAGCCGAGACACGATCGCACGGCGATAGCTCTGCGGGATCTTCATGTACTCGAAGCATTCACCGTCAACGCGGAAGCGCACCAGCGTTTCACGTTTTTCTCCGTAGGGCTCGATGTGAATGTCCGACGCGTTTTGGCGGTAGGCATCGGCAATGATTTGGTTGGCCAGACGGACGATGGCGCTGTCGTTTTCGTCCAGCCCTCCACCCAAACCGGAGTCTTCCATCATCTCGGCCTGAGCTTCGGTGACCAGTTCTCCGAGAATATCGGATACGTTCTCGTCGAGCTTGCGTCCTCCGCCATCTCCTCCCTGTCCGGTCGCTGAGCCGAGAAACTGCGAGATGTCTCGGCGGAGGCTCACGGCGAAGCGGATGTTCAGGCCAGGGAATGTCCGTTTAATGTCCTGGACTCGGTCAAGATCGCCTGGATCGTCGGTCAGAATTTCGATGGCCGTACGATCGCGCTTTAACGGCATCCAATGGTTTTTCTTCAGATAGTCGACATTCAGATTTTTCAAGAGCTCCACGTCGACGATCGTGCGTTCGCTGTACTCGATATAGGGACACTTATAGAACTGGGCCAGCGATTTGCCGATATCAATCTTGGGGACTTTGTACTTTTCTATGAGGATGCTCTCAAGGTCGTTCATGCCCTTTCGAGAGTCGGCGATAGCCTGGTCGAGTTCATTTTGCGTGATCCGGCTATTGCTGACCAGGAGGTCGAATTTGGTAGGGTTCTTTTTTGAGATCTTTCGAAGGTTGAAGAACGCAATTCCAAGCGCCTTCGCAATTTCATCGACCGCTTCTTCATCTTTTCGGGTAAACCGACTTCCGCTCTTCTTGTTGAGGAGTTGAAGCACCCCCATCAAATATTTATTGTCGGCAACGATCGGGTACGTCAGCACCTGTTTGGTTTTGAATCCGGTCCGCTTATCGTAGGAGGTATCATGAACGAGAGCGGGGTGAGTGGCCTTGAGCTCCGCCATGTTGTATGCATCGGCGATGTTCACCGGACGGAGGTATTTGGCACAGAACCCTGGCAGGCTTTGCTCGGTGATAGGGATTCGGACTTCTTCGACGCCGTCAATGTGGGGAACTTTTGAGAAAATCTCTTTCTTGTCGGCGTCGAACGCGAAGAGGGTCAAGTCTTCTGCGTCGAACAAACTGAGGATATCTTTGTGCAGGTCCAGAAGGATTTGATCGAGATTGTTGGCCGCATGAATTTGAGTGGTGATGCGTTTGACATGCTCCGCGTGCTCAACCTTTTGTTGTAATTCCTGGACGTTTGGAGTGATAGGCTTGGCTTGCATCCGACTTTCTTTTCGCTGCCGTTGAGACGCGGAACAATCGGGTTGCGCGATGGATCAGAAGACGCTTGGTCGCGATCGCGGGCTTCCGTTATGAATCGAGTTTCAGTCTAGCCGAAAGAGACGGGAAGGCAAGGAAAAGACATTTTCCATCGAGGGAAGATCAACGAATGGCGAGGGAGCAGGTGCGCGAGTGTGGGCGTCTCACCGAAGAGATGGGTCATGCTCGAGGCGAAGTGTTTTCAAGTGGTCGACCAGATCGTGAGGGGAGATCCGTGACTTGTGTCCTCCCTTCCGGATCTTGCTCTCCACGATTCCGTCGGCGAGGCCCTTGTCGCCAATGACGACTTGAAAGGGGATTCCGATGAGGTCGGCGTCATTGAATTTTACCCCTGCTCGATCAGGGCGATCGTCCCAGAGGACCTCAAATCCTGCAAGCTCTAATTCTGAGTAGAGCCGGGTGGCGGTTTCGGTCGTTTGTTCAGATTGGCTGACCGTCAGCAAGTGTACGTGAAACGGTGCAATGGGAAACGGCCAGGTGATGCCTTTGTCGTCGTGATGCTGTTCGATCGCTGCGGCGGCCGTGCGTCCCACACCGATGCCGTAACACCCCATGATGGCTAAGCGCTCTTTGCCTTGCTCATCGAGGATGGTGGCATTCATTTTCTGACTGTACTTGGTTCCGAGCAGGAATACCTGCCCGACTTCGATTCCCTTGGCGAGCGTCAATACACCAGCGCCACGAGGGGATGGATCGCCGGCCTGCACATTCCGAAGGTCGGCAAATTGTTCAACGGAAAAATCGCGACCGACGTTCGCGTTCTGGTAGTGCGTGTCGGTTTTATTGGCGCCGATCACGACGTTTTGTATTCCTTCGACGGCCCGATCGGCAAGAATGCGAACCTGCTGTAACCCGATCGGTCCTGCAAATCCTGGAGGGCACCCTGTGAGACGCTGTACGGTGTCAGGATCCGCCAATGTGACATCCGTCACCTGGAGCAACCGCGCCAGTTTGACTTCGTTGACTTCATGATCCCCCCGGATCAGCACAGCAACGGATTCGGTTCCGGCTCGGTACAGCAACGTCTTGACCAGTTGCTGAGAAGAAATCTTTAAAAAGGCTGTGACCTCTTCGACCGTCCGGCGCTGAGGCGTTTCGACAGCAGTCAACGGGAGTAACGCACGTGTCTCTACTTCAGCGGGGGGCACGGCCTCAGCTCGTTCAAGGTTGGCGGCATAGGATCCCTTGGTACTGTATACGACGGTGGCTTCACCTGTTTCGGCAAGCACCATGAACTCATGCGAGACATCCCCACCGATCAGCCCTGTGTCTGCTTCGACAGGCCGGAAGGTCAGACCGCAGCGTGTGAAGATCCTGGTATAGGTGTCATACATGTTCTGGTAGCTGACCTTGGCGCCCGCTTCATCAAGGTCAAAGCTGTAGGCGTCTTTCATGATGAATTCACGCCCACGCATGAGACCAAAGCGGGGACGGATCTCGTCTCGGAATTTGGTCTGGATCTGATAAAAGTTCAACGGGAGCTGGCGATACGAACGGACTTCTCGCCGGAAGAGATCCGTAATGACTTCTTCATGAGTCGGACCTAAACAGAAATCACGTTCGTGACGATCCTTGAACCGAACGAGCTCCTTCCCGTAGTACTCCCAACGAGCGGTTTCTTTCCAGAGTTCCGCAGGGGACGCGATCGGCATCAGCAACTCCTGCGCGCCGGCTCGATTCATCTCCTCGCGGATGATCTGCTCGATCTTTCGGATGACCCGTAAGCCGAGCGGAAGGTAGGTGTAGATCCCTGCCGCGACCTTGCGGATCAGCCCCGCGCGCAACATCAACCGATGGCTGACCGTTTCGGCTTCTCCGGGATCGTCCCGCAGCGTGGGAATTAACAATTGGGACATCTTCATGGCGCAGTGGTGGTTAGGATATGAGTCGAACGGTGGAAGAGTTTACAGAATGCTCAAACGAGTCATCTAACGAGGCCGCAGGCGAAAAGAAACCGGAGGCGTACCCTCTGGGGTACGTTGAGGATTTCTTGGAGCCGAGAACGAGGTTAGGGACTTGTTTCAGCATTCTGTCTAGCGGGAGAAGATCCGTTCTAGATCGTTCCAAAAGGCGAAGATCATGACACCGACCAATAACACCAATCCTACTTGTTGAGCAACCTCTCGCTGTCGTTCGCCAAGTGGTTTACGTAGGATGCCTTCAATCAAGAAAAAGAGCAAGTGGCCACCGTCAAGAATGGGGATCGGCAGCAGATTCAGGACTCCGAGGTTAATGCTCAGAATGGCGATCAAAAAGACGACGCTGGAGGCACCTTGAGAGGCGGCTTCCCCCGAGATATTGGCGATCGTCACTGGGCCGCCGATATTCTTGCTCGAAATGTCGCCGACCACCATCTTATAGAGACCGATGGCCGTCAATTCAGTCCATCCCCACGTGGCTTCCAGTCCTTGATACACGGCTTCCGCCACGTTCTCGGACCGCATCAACGAGCGGCCGGGACCGGAGATGCCGATCTTTCCCACTTCAGTGGTCTGTCCATTCACTGTGAGCTTTTCACTAGCCGGCGTGACAGTCAATGTGGTGCGCAGTCCTTCCCGGAGCACTTCGAATTTCAAGGGCGTCTCAGGATGCTCTCGCACGTGTGTGGTCATCTGGGACCACGAATAGATCGTCTGTCCCTCGATCGCGACCACCCGATCACCGGGCTGGAGTCCAGCTGTGGATGCCGGTGATCCATGCAGGACCGAGGTAACCAACGCGGGCATTTCTTCAACCCCGATGGTGTACAGCGGTTCTTCTGTCGATATCTCATCCCCAGTCATCTGCACGGGAGTCGCCGTGAGCGTTTTGAGGTGTCCGTCTCGTCGGACCTCCAGTGAGATTGGCTGTCCACTACTCCGGGAGATGAGGTCCAGCAATTCTGTCTTGGTAGAGATTTCTTTCCCATTCACGCTGACGACACGGTCGCCGACTTCCATGCCGGCCACTGATGCGGGGGATCCGGGAACGAGTGCTTCGACATCCGCGCTCAAATCACGAAAGGTCGGGACAAAGAGGGGCGATCCGGTCGATAGCCATCCGGCAAAGATCAAGTAAGCCAGAATGAAGTTAAACCCCGGTCCGGCGGCGACGATCAGAACCTTTCCCCACAGGCCTTGGTGAGAAAAAGACCGGCGTCGGTCATCGGGGGTCGTGGCTTCTGTTTCATCCTCACCGAATAGTTTGACATAGCCGCCAAGGGGAACGGCCGAGACGAGGTATTCCGTTTCGCCGACCTGACGGCCGAAGATCTTCGGACCGAATCCGATCGAAAACTTCAAGACTTTCACTCCGACCCAGCGGGCGGCGAGGAAGTGGCCAAGTTCATGGAAGGCCACCAAGACACCAAGGACGACGAGAAACCACCACGCTTTCTGGAGGAGAAGCCAGAGCGTATCGGGGGACCAGGCGAATGCGGATGTCATGAGAACTCCCTGTTGCGTACTCGATTCTCTAACTCTAACAGACGTTATGTGAAATGCAAAACAATCATGAGTGAGAGAGTGCGTGTACCAATGATTCGGCCTTTTCTCTTGCCCAACGATCAGCTTCCAAGGCGTCATCGAGGCACGTGATTTCCTGCTGACTATGCGCTTCCATGGTATTGCGAATCACCTGCGGGATTTCAACGAAGCGGAGGCCATGGTTGAGAAACGCGTCGACGGCAATCTCATTGGCCGCATTCATCGTGGCCGGCATGGTGCCTCCGATGCGAAGCGATTCATATCCGAGATTGAGACAGGGGAATCGATCATGGTCGGGTTTGGAAAAGGATAGTCGTCCGATCTCCGTCAACTCCAGCGAAGGAAGATCAAGCGTCATCCGTGCGGGGTAGTGCATCGCGTACGAGATGGGAGTTCGCATGTCAGGAAGCCCTAATTGGGCAATAATCGAACGATCTTTGTATTCAACCAGCGAGTGAATGATGCTTTCTCGATGGACCATGACCTCGATGTTGGACTCAGGGATATCAAACAGCCATCGAGCTTCCACGACCTCCAACCCTTTATTCATCAACGTCGCCGAGTCGATGGTGATCTTGGCCCCCATCTTCCAGTTGGGATGCTGCAAGGCTCGTTCAGGTGTCACGTCTTGAAGTTGTTCGTGCGTCAGCGTCCAGAGTGCTCCGCCGGATGCCGTGAGAATCAGTCGCCTGACATCTTCAATCCGATGCCCCTCCAGCGACTGAAAGATGGCGCTATGTTCGCTATCGACCGGGAAAATCCTTACCCCGTGTTTGCGAGCTTCATCCTGCATCAACTTTCCCGCCATGACCATCGGTTCTTTATTCGCCAAGGCAATATGCTTGCCGCTTCGAATAGCGGAGAGAGTCGGAACAAGCCCAGCGGCTCCCACGATGGCGGAAATGACCAATTCAGCATCCAAGACCGATGCCACGTGGGTAATGCCGTCTTCTCCGGACAGGATCTCAACTCGGAGATCCCCACATCGGCTACGAAGGAGGGCGGCAGAGGACTCGGAGGAAACAGCGACAGCTGTAGGCCTAAAACGGTGAATCTGCTCCTCGAGCTTCTCGATATTATTGCCGGCGGTCAGACCCACCACGCGAAATTCATCGGGAAACCGTTGAACGATATCGAGGGTGTTGGTTCCGATCGATCCGGTCGATCCCAAGATGATTATCGGCTTCATGGCTTCTCCTCTGCGCCCATTTAGGAAAGAGGCGACAGGCCTCGAATATAGGCGACATAGTAGTAGAACGTGGGGGCGGTGAACAAGAGACTATCGAGACGGTCCAGCATTCCTCCATGGCCCGGTAAGATCCCGCCCGAGTCTTTGACCCCGGTTCGTCGTTTGATGAACGATTCAAACAGATCTCCGATGAGGCCCACCATCGTCAGGAGGGCGCCAAGGATCAACGCATCGGATACCGAGAGCTGTGAAGCAAACCACTGCTGCGCTAGGAGCGCCACCGCGACCGCCAGAATGAGTCCACCGAGTACCCCCTCGACGGTTTTCTTCGGACTGATCGAAGGGAGTAACGGACGCTTTCCCCACAAGGTTCCCGCATAGTAGGCCCCGATGTCTGACGCCCATGTCACCACTGCCAGGAAGAGCACGAGCCACTGGCCATCCGGTAGTGTGCGGGCCGAGACCACGGTACTCAAAGGGAACCCCACGTACAGCATGCCCAGGAGAATCACGCGTGCATCGTTCCATCGATGTTGTGCTGATGCCGCGGAGATAAATACGGCCACAAGGGCCACCAGGACGCAGCCCACGAGCAGTTCTGACCAGGAGAACGAAAAGTGTGGTTGGATAAGTGTCAGGGTAAATCCTGTCAGACCTCCTGCCAGAAGGAGATGACTCAAGCCTGAGGGAAAGCTGAGCTTGTAGAGTTCCAGCAGGGCAATCACACCAACCACGAGCAAAAGCAGGGTCAAGGTCCAGGGAACAAGGTGTGCGATGATGAGATAGACTCCGGGAATCAGCGCAAGCGCGGTGTAGAGACGGCGGAGGTCGAATTGTCGGGTGCGTGCCGGTGAGGTCGTCACAAATCTAGAGCTATGGGTCAGGATTTCTGTAGCGAGGGGGTATCCCACAAGTGTTATGACGATACGGTGCTTAGGACTCGACCAAATCGACGTTCCCGTTTTTGGTACTCGATCAGCGCCAGGAGGAACTCTCGCCGGCGAAAATCCGGCCATAGCGTCGGGCTGAAGCACAGTTCGGTGTAGGCTAACTGCCACAGGAGAAAGTTGCTGATCCTGGTTTCTCCACTCGTTCGAATCAGAAGGTCTGGGTCAGGAAGCGGATGGGTGGAGAGGTACTCGGTGAACATGGTTTCATCGATTTGGTTCGGCTGTAGGGTGCCCGTTTGGACATCGCCGATCAGCGCTTTTACGGCATCGACGATCTCTGCTCGTCCGCCGTAGCTCAACGCGACGGTCAGGGTCATCTTATCGAGATGAGCGGTCTCTTTCTCGGTAGTACGAACCCAGTGTTGGGCGGATTGTGGAAGGAGATCGTGGCGTCCGATGGCGCGGAAGCGAACCCCTTGCTCGATCAAACTGGCCCGTTCCGTGGAGAGGTAATGCTCCAAGAGTCCCATGAGGGCGCTGATTTCGTGAGTTGGGCGATTCCAGTTCTCCTGAGAGAACGCGTAGATCGTCAGGGCCCGAATGCCTAATTCCAGACACAAGGTGATCATTTCTCTGACGGAATTGATACCTTCACGATGGCCAGCGATTCGAGGAAGACCACGTAGCTCAGCCCAGCGACCGTTGCCGTCCATAATGACCGCGACATGCTTTGGGAGCAGATCCAGCTCCAATTTGGCGGTGAGTTCGCTTTCTGAAAGGCGATCGAGGTTTAAAGATGGCTGGTGTGCCATATGAACTTTAGAATCAGCTCCTAACAGGTTTAGTGTGCAGACGGGCTGAAGTGGTCAGAGTCTACTGGTGGGCCTAGGGAATGTCAAACGATAACTCGGTAATTCTAAGAAGGTAATTCTAGAATGAACACTTCCTTGGAATTATGCCGGAGCGGCCTGAGCGCATTGCGACTGCGGAAATGATTGGGCTATACTGCCCACTTCTTAACGCCACACTGAGACTAGAAAGACCGACCTATGTCTGATCTTATCCAATTGAGCAAATTTGGCGTCACTGAGTTCGAAGCGCAGCATGCCCTTGATCGGCTCAATGTCCGCGACGTGGATTATGCGGATCTGTATTTCGAGTCGCGTACGTCGGAATCAGTGTCTATGGAGGAGGGCATCGTCAAGCGTGCGGCTAAAAGTATTTCTCAAGGTGTCGGAGTTCGTGCAACGGCCGGGGAAAAGACCGGATTTGCCTACTCGGATGAACTCACGAAAAAGGATCTCGAGATTGCGGCGGATACGGCGCGGTATATTGCCAACTCCCCCAAAGGGGATTCGCCCGTACCGGTGCCCACGCAACAGCGCCCCACAAGAGATCTCTATCCAATGGAACAGGCCAAGGCCGAAGTCGCGACAGCGGAGCGCGTGGCCCTCTTGAACGAAATCGATGCGGAAGCCAGACGATACGATCCTCGCATCAAGAACGTGTTGGCGTCCTTTAACACCGAGTATAAGGTGGTGGCGGTGGCCACCTCCGATGGAGCCTTGGTAGCTGATATTCAACCGTTATCCCGCCTGCAGATCACCTGTATCGCCGAGGAGGGTGATAATCGGCAGGTAGGGAGCTTCGGTGGTGGCGGCCGGGTTGCGTTTGAGTTCTATCGAGAAGGAGGGCGCCATCTGGATTACGCTCGAGAAGCGGCACGAGAGGCGATTCTCAACCTCTCGGCGGTCGACGCACCGGCTGGGGTGATGCCGGTCGTTTTGAGCGGTGGATGGCCCGGCATCTTACTCCACGAAGCAATCGGACATGGCTTGGAAGCGGATTTCAATCGAAAGAAAACTTCGGCCTTTTCGAGTCTGGTAGGCAAGCGTGTAGCATCCGACGTCTGCACGATCGTGGATGATGGAACCCTTCCGTCTCGTCGTGGCTCGTTGAATATGGATGATGAAGGCACCCCGACTAGCTGCACGACGCTTATCGAGAAGGGCATTCTCCGTGGGTATATTACCGATAAGCTCAATGCACGGCTCATGGGGATCCCCTTGACTGGGAATGGTCGGCGGGAGAATTACCAAAGTGTGGTGCTTCCTCGTATGACGAATACCTTTATGCTGGCGGGGGAGTCCGACCCACAGGATATTATCCGCTCAGTCAAAAAAGGGCTCTACGCTGTCTCGTTCGGAGGCGGGCAAGTCGATATTACGAACGGGAAGTTCGTGTTTTCTGCGAGCGAAGCCTACCTGATTGAGGACGGCCAAATTACGAAGCCTGTGAAGGGAGCCACGTTGATCGGGAATGGACCTGAGATTCTCACTAAAGTCTCCATGGTGGGACACGATCTGAAACTCGATAACGGCATCGGGACTTGTGGGAAGGATGGTCAGTCGGTCGCGGTGGGAGTCGGTTTACCGCCCATTAAGATCGACGAAATTACGGTCGGGGGCACGAGGAGCTAGCCACGCTATCTGCGAACGTTTCACTGATCGATGAGCAATGGTTAACGTATTGATGCAACACACCGATGGCTAAAAAAAGTTTGGTTCCAGTAGAAACAGCGAACGGGTACGCCCAACTTGCGTCGGAGGTCCTCGCTCGCGCGAAGACCTGTGGCGCGACGGAAGCGGATATCGTGGTGGCTGATGGCGAGACCCTTTCCGTCCAGGTTCGGGTCGGTGCCGTCGATCGATTGACCAAGGCACGGGAGAAGCGGCTCGGCCTTCGTGTCTTTATCGGGAAACGGTCGGCGACAACCTCCACCTCTGATTTTTCACACGAATCCCTCGAACGGCTCGTCGCAGATACCTGTACCTTGGCAGGAGCGGTGGTCGAGGATACGGTGTCGGGATTGCCCGATGCTGCGCAGATGGCCACAGATCAGCCGAACCTTGATCTGTATGATGACACCGTGCTCGATACGGAGACGCAGATCGACTGGGCGAAACGAGGTGAAGCCGCGGCGTTCGCGACCGACAAGCGAGTGACTAACTCGGAGGGTGCGGAGTTCGATTCATCCTCAGGACGGGTGGTGTTGGCGAATAGTCATGGATTCGTCGGATCCTACAAGAGTTCAAGCTTTTCCCTGTCCGTTTCTCCGATTGCCACCGATTCTGAAACGGGCGCCATGCAACGTGATGCGTGGTACGAGGTGCAGCGTAAGTTCGGGCGGTTGGCCTCCGCGGAATCGATCGGACAAGAGGCTGCAAAACGGGCTGTTCGACGCTTAGGCGGGCGCAAGGCCTCGACGAAACGAGTTCCGGTCGTGTTCGATCCGGAGACGGCGGGAAGCTTGCTCGCAAACCTTTGCGGTGCGGTGTCAGGCTATGGGCTCTACAAGCGCGCCTCGTTTCTTCTCGACAAACTGGGGCAAACGATCGCGTCCGAGCTGATCACGGTGTATGACGATGGCCGTATGGTCGGTGGGCTGGGATCTCGCCCGTTCGATGGAGAAGGGTTGGCGACTCGCAAGAATACGATAGTCGAGCGTGGCGTGCTGAAGAGCTATCTGCTCGATACCTACTCGGGAAAGAAGCTGGGCCTTCCTTCGACCGGAAATGCGTCCCGGAGCGTGGGGGAAAGTCCTTCGGTCGGTCCGACGAACTTTTACCTGGTTCCTGGAACGAAGAGCGCACAGGAGATCATTGGGTCGGTGAAGGATGGTCTGTACATCACTGAGCTGATCGGATTTGGCATCAATATGGTGACCGGTGATTATTCCCGCGGAGCCGCAGGGTTTTGGATTGAAAACGGAGAGTTGGCCTATCCGGTCGAAGAAATTACCATCGCGGGCAATCTGAAACAGATGTTGAAGGATATTGAAATCGTCGGGAGCGATCTAGTGTTTCGAGGGCGCATCACCAGCCCCACGCTGAAAATTTCAGAAATGATGGTGGCAGGTAATTAAGAGCTGAGCAAATGCGAGTGCTGAGTCCCTGGGTACCGAGTCGAAATTTCTCCCTTTTCCCTTTTCCTACTCAGAACTCAGCACGAAACACTTGTGACGGCACGGAGGTGACGCATGGCTGAATCCATTCGAGAGACCACCGTACAATATCAGAGTGGAAAAGTGAGCATGACGGCCTTCGTGGCCGCTCCACAGACGAAGGAAAAACGGCCGACCATTATCATTGTCCAAGAATGGTGGGGGCTCACGGACCATATAAAGGATATTGCACGGCGCTATGCGGCGGAAGGCTACGTCGCCATCGCTCCGGACCTGTATTCCCGCTTGGGGCACGCGCTGACGACCGACGCGGGCGAAGCCGGCAAACTCATGAACATGTTGAGGCAAGAAGATGGGCTTGCCGATCTGAATGCGACGGTGGCCTATCTGAAATCAGTTCCTGAAGTCAATGCGGCCAGGATCGGCATCACCGGCTTTTGCATGGGCGGGTCCTACGCGCTGATGCTGCCCTGCATCAATCAGGAGATCAAAGCGGCAGTGCCGTTCTATGGCCAAGTGCCGAATCCTGATACACCGATCCAGAAGCTGGGCTGTCCGGTCCTCTATCTCTACGGTGAGGACGACGGCTGGATTACAAAGGCCGATGTACAACGATTGGCGGCGGCGTTGAAGAAGTACAACAAGCCCGGAGAGGTCAAGACCTATCCCGGCGCGCCACATGCGTTTTTCAGGGATACGGATCCTTCCGTGTATCGGCCTGAAGCTGCGAAGGATGCATGGGCCAGAACGAAGGCCTTCTTCAAGCAGCACCTGGGTTGATGAAAACGACCTTCGGCTTCGTTCTCAGTCGTTTCTCTCCTTGCGGCCTTGCCGGAAAGTGTTTTTGATTAGCCTCGTGAATTGTGTGTAACACAGGAAGAATCCATCATGCCGCTTGATGCCGAACTCGGGAAGAAAATGCTCCAGCTGATTACATCGCGCTACGATGATCGGCATTGGCGAAAGCGGATCGAAAAGACTCTCAGTCTCCCCCAATCCGGCGTGGCTGATCCGATCCAACAGCAGATCTTCATGTACCTCAAGCAGGGCTTGAAGGCCTACAAATCTCGCCGAGCCGATCCTGACTCCTGGATCATCGGCGGCTATGCCACGAAAGAAGTCATCACTCGCGCAAAGTTCCAACCGCAGCTCGTCGGGGCGTCTCTCAAGCAAGAGGATGTGGCCTTCCTGGGAATAGACCCAGGCGAGGACGTGACCGAATCCTGGTGGGAAGAGATGTTAGTACAGTGGTTTGATGTGCCGGAAGAAGAGAAGGCTACCGAAGAAGAAAGCGGCGGAGCCGCCGACTCAGATTCCTCTCCGACGATAAAATCGAACGCGTAATGTCTGTCTCATGGGTTCGGTCGTGTTCTGATGCAAAGGGTCAATCACTCCGAAAGTTTCTGGAACCACCCACGGTGACCGGTAGCTAGTTGATGCGTCTGGAGAAGGCTCCTGACAACTTTCCTATGCCAAGAGCTTTCTGATCCGACGAGCCACTCTTTGTTCTTGGCGGGTTACCACGAGCTTCGAAAAACTCTTAAGCTCATTTTGTAGCCAACGGCGTATTTTGAGGTTTGGAGAATGTGCGAGGATTTCAAAACATAGCCATGCCCTCGCGTCGTAGTGTTTCCCAGATAGCGGCCACCGCTCTTTCGGATGTGCGAACTTTACAAGATCACTTATTCTGCCTGTATGAATGCCATTGATGAATTGCACGAGCCTTCCAACATCATCGCCAGGATATCCCACAAAATTGGGAAGCAGGCTTGCGAAGATTTTTGGCCTGCGCGCTGCTGAAGCAGCAAGGATTGAACGAACTACTGCTTCTGGTACCGCTGCCCATCTGGAGATCTTTATCAGTGAAGGGAGTTTGGTAATATCTCCACCAAACCAGTAGTAGGAAAGAATGGCGGATGCAATGCTCAATGGTCTTCCACTAGTTTTGCCCAATCTTCGACCAATAAAATTATTTGTCAGTTTTAAGCATAGCTTCTCTTGCTTGGGGTTAGCATTGGTAAGGAGAAGCGCATTAAAGAAAGCAGCTTCTGTCGCTTCAAAAAGGCACTCACCTTCATCGACATATTTCCTGAACAGATCAAGCAAAGCCTTCACTCGACCTCGTTTTGCGAATGACTCAAAGATTCGGTCGTTGAGGTCGGGATGGGTTATGAGATGCTCTAAGGAGTTTTTGTCGAGCCAAGAGTCACCAGTTTGAACTACGTACCCATAGAATCTTTTTAGGATTTTGTCCCAGTGTCCTTTTCCTTTGTTAGGAGACTTTTCATAAATCGTTCTTAGGTCACGTTTTAATTTGGAGTGAGTTTTGATCCTGGTGGCCTTCCTCCATCTCTTTGACCGTTTTGTTAATGCTTTATTCGTGTCGAGATGAAACTCGCTGACCACTTCGTCCGTAGTCAAAAAGAGTGTTTTGCCGGCGTTAAGCGTAAGTCGTTGCTCAAGTAGTGAGTGTGCCAAATGGTTTACAATCCCTCTGGCTTCGCTCATTGATCTTGCGCCGATGTTTTGATCATCCATCCAGCGCACATAGTGGTCCTCCCCGACTTTCTTTATAACTCGGTGATCATGCTCGAAGAGAAATACGTGACCGATTTGGCGCGAGCAATCTAGCTCATCGACTGGTAAGCCAACGCGGGGATTTGGAGAATGACCGGAGGTAGGCTTGAGTACTTCAAGGAGTCTTCCAAGGAGAGCAATTGCCTTGCGTGGAAGTCCAAGTGGGGCCAAGTACTCCATAAGGAGGTCATGTTGGATAGAGTCAAAATAGTTTGTAATGTCCGTGACAACGAGTACCTCGTACGGACTATTAAGAAGCGTACGAGTCCTGTACTCCTGATATCTTAGCCAAATGTGCATAAAATGGGAGTAGCCGGACTCACGAATTTCGAAGCGAGGGCCTATTGGGGTAGCTGAATGCCGTCTGGAATAATACGCACCTTTAGCCTTATGACGTATTGACCGTTTTAAGATCTCGTCAGATATGTGACGAAACACCAACGCGTCCCTCACGTTTGGCATTGTCATATATCGAAATGCACCTTTGCCTTTGGCCAATTCATACCGTGTGGGAGAAGACGGCTGGTACTGACCATTTCGAATTTCATCAGCTAAGATAGGCAAGGTAATATCGATAGTGTGAACCCAATCTATCCAATCCACAGCATCTCTAAGTGGTATCTGCCTAAGCTCTTTCCGAAGCGTGGACCATGTTTTCTTGAGATTAGTTAAGGAAAGAAGCATGTGAAATGCTTCTTCATCACTCATTGGCGTTCGGGAAGAGGTATTAGGTTTCGATTTTGGCATAGGAAAAGAACTAGTGTCGTTTATCCCGTACGTTTTTCATTGTGAAATGGCTTATGCCATATCCGGTTGAACATCAGCACCATCTCATGTTCTTTTCTGTCAATAGGAAGGTGCCTGTGTGACAGAAGCGGCCAGGGTTTTCCGTTTCTATCTTGACAGAGATCGAATGTCTGGGCCACAAAACGTGACCATTCTACTTTTCAGAACATGGCGAAGCCATGCTGCCTATGCCTCATCAGGCGACGCTATCCGACGGAGTTTCACTGAAGACTCAAAAGGCTAGGTAAAAGTCGAGAATTGATCTACGCGCCGAACAAGTCCATCTGTGCCGGCTTGGAGGATTCAATCTTCAAGGCTGTAGCAGTTGTGGTAGAAGCTGAACTGTCTGGTTCGGCTGGTTTGGAGTTCTTATCTAGAAATTCCTTCAGCTTCTTAAAATCTTCCTTTAGCGTGGGCAACAGATTGCCCTGGTGCAACGCTGCGGCTGGGTGCAGGAGTGGGAAGAGCACGAAGTCTTTTAGGTGGAAGGCCTGCGCCTTCACCTTAGTGATCCCGACTTTGCGTTCCAAGAGGGTCTGAGTGGCCCAATTCCCCAAGGTGCAGACCAGTGTCGGCTTGATCAGCTGAATCTGCTGCAGCAGGAACGGTTTGCAGGTTTCCACTTCGTCTTGTTCGGGGTCGCGGTTATTCGGCGGTCGGCATTTGATTACATTCGCAATGTAGATCTGATCGCGCGAGAGGCCTGCGGAGGCCAGTAGGTCGTTTAAGAGTTTACCCGCCGCACCGACGAACGGCTCGCCCTTCTGATCTTCGTTAAAACCTGGCGCTTCCCCCACAAACATGATACTGGCGTGGGGGTTACCGACGCCAAAGACGACCTGGCTGCGCCCCAGCTTGGCTAGTTTGCAACGCTGGCAATCATGAAGCGAGTTGGCAAGTTCCTGAAGTGGTGTGAGCGTCATGCGTGATAAACGTGAAAAAAGTGGTGGCAGTATCTTAGAAATTGGCAAGTCGGGTTGTCAATCACGATCATGCGGGCAAAGAATAGGAGAAGCGGCCATGAAACATATGAGCCTAGCCAGTATGGTACTACTCATGTTGCCGACGATGGCGACTGCGGCCTCCGTGGAACTGGTGGCGTTTGCGGATAAGGATTTCTGTGAGAAGGTGGCCGGACTGTCGGGAACCCGGTTCCTATTCGAAAGCAGTCTGTCGCAAACGGTGCAGTGGGAGGGTATTGATCTGAAAGGAGTTGGTCCCACGGTAAGACGCTGTTCGAGTCTCGATAAGACAATCATCGATCTGGACAATGATGGACGCAAGGATTTGGTGGTGAAGACCACGTTCTGTATGAAAGGGGATCCGAGCGACAGCCTCTATATCTTTCCCGCTGAGAGCACTGTCCTAGAAGAAACGAGTTGGCAAGATTTGAGTCCTCTGTTGGCGACTCACGACAAGTTCGAACGGACTGGTGGCATCTATCCCCTGACGGCGCTGCAGTTTGACAAAGGCCAGGCGTCTCCTGCGTTGGCCACTACGTTTTCTGTCAATCCCTTCATCCTCGAGGGCACTACCTATGTGGGTCTAACAGATAGCAGGCGAGAGTGGCTCGTGGTGGCAAAGTATGTGGGAGAGGAACGGCTTGAAGATCTGTGTTATCTGCGCGTGGCTAATTGAGACGGTACCCTTTCGCTGAGAGGCAGGTATCCCGCATGGCGTTCATCATGGAAAGACCATGCAGGGCGCGGGCATGGTCGGCTGGGCTTTGAGGGCCAGGACTAAAGGGGAATGGGGAGCTCTGGCTATAGAAGTATTGCTCGTTGGCTAACCGTGCTTTGTACTCGCATTCTATATAGTCCCGCTCGACGTCATAGCGGGTGAGCCCACTTGGGTGACCGCCACGCTCGTACGGACTTGGTGCACAGCCAAGCCCCGACAAGAGAAGAATAATCAGAAGGCCTCTATACTGCCTTTTCATAAGGTATTGATACCAGCTACAGGTCGAGAGATCAATCAGGGTTATCGACATGACCTCTGATGGTCTCCACGCATCGACGGCTGCTGATCACTGCGCTTTCAAGGTTGGTCGGCCATCCGGTGTCCGTCCAGGCTCCCACGACGAGCATGTTCCGGATCGGACTCCGCTGCAGGGGTCGGAGCCGTGCCGTCCCTGGTACGAGCGAGAGACTCGCATGGGGCTCTTGAATGATGGCATGGCTGAGCACGTCTTCAGGCTTCATGTTTGGGAACACTTGGAGTAACTCAGCGATGGCGCTGTTTCTGACTTGGTCATCATTCATGTTCTCCAGCGTGGTGGCTGAGGCGGAGAGTTGACAGACGATTTCCCCAGGTCCGGCCGGTGTGACGGCGAGTTGGTAGAAGGGGTGTCCTGTCAGTAGAACGAGTCGTGGCGTTTGAGTCGATGACCGGCACGTGAACTGGACGACGAACTCACCGAGATCGGTCAGATCCGGCATATGGGCGAAGTAGGCCAACCGGGTTAATAATCGCTCCGGTAGCAGGGCACGCAACTGTTGATGCGGCAGCGCGAGAACGTACCATTGCGCGCACAGTGTTGTGCCGTCATGAAGTCCGACATCTCGCATCCGGTTCTCATCGAAGCGTAGCCATGGAGGATTCGTCAGCGTGCGAAACTCCATGCGATCGTGAGGCAGCGATTGTCTTATGGGCGCGAGGAATCGTTCCTCGATCGACCCGGATACAGCGAGGAGCCTGGCGTCTGAGGCCTCGCTCAGAAATACGTTCGACAGCAATTGCACAAAGGTTGCGGCTGAGAGGCGGGCAAGATCGTTTCCGGTCAGCCAATGCGCCAGGCACCCCCAAATCCGCTCCCTCGCCTCGAGGCTCTGCCCGCTCGCTGCGAGCCATTCGTCCGCGGTTCGATTTTCCAGGTCTGTCGGAAGGGTTTGTGCCTGTTCCCAAATCTGCTCGACGTGTGAGAAGAGTCTCCACCGATCTTGCCAGGCCAGGCCCTGGAAGCTGAAAAGACTCATCATCCATTGAAACGCTCCGGGAAGTCGACCCGACTGGTAGGACACGTGACGGCCATCAGATAAGCGAAACTCGAGTGGAATAGGTTGATCTCGTCGTGGTGATGCGTGCCGATCCAACGAGTGAAGGAGTCGTTGGCTTTCGCGGTAGCATCCCAACAGAACCGGTACCGGGTCGGATGGATTGAGCCAGAACCCATCGCGCCATTCGGGGTGATCGAGGAGCGTGACGCGGTAGTCCTCTCGGCGTAGATGATAGGCAACGGTCAGACCAGCCAGACCGGCGCCGAGGATGAGGACGGTTTGTGAGGATGGAGCGGTCACGAGTAGCGGGAACGGAGCCAAATGCGTATGGCGATGATCAATCGTTGTGTGGTGGTCAGACTAATCCGTGGTCCGAAAACCTGATAGTTCGATCGCTCGATGTGATCCAAGATTCGGCTATAAATGCCACGCATGATTTCCGCGACCGTCAGTGCCCGGCGTTCTGCGGGGGACAAAGCTTTGAGCGCGGCATCGGCTCGCTGGTAATAGTGGTGGGCGCGGGACGCCTCGTATTCCATCAACGCACGGAACTCCGGCGAATAGCTCCGATTGAGCATGGATTTTTCCGCATAGTTCCACTTTTTGAGGTCTTCGAGAGGAAGGTAAATGCGACGTTCCTGGGCATCGGTACCAACGTCGCGAAGAATGTTCGTCAGCTGGAAGGCCATGCCGAGTGCCACCGCGTAGTCTTGTGCCCGGGCGGACGTGGCGCCGAAGATGTGCAGACAAATGAGACCGACGACGGACGCCACGCGGTAACAGTAGAGCGACAGCTCGTCGAAGGTGACGTAGCGATTATTAAAGAGATCCATCTCAACGCCTTTGATCAATTCTTCAAAGTAGGCTTTAGGGATTCCCATTGATTTCACATGGTAAGCGAGGCTCACCATGATCGGGGTTGTTGGTACCCCTGAATAGACGGCGTCAAGCTCGCTCCGCCAACGGGTCAGTTCATCCTTTGGGTTCGTCCCGGCTGCCGGTTCGTCCACGGCGCTGTCGATGGCCTTACAAAAGGCATAGACGGTATACATGGCTTCGCGTTTGGCTTTGGGTAGGAAGAGGAACGCATAGTAAAAGTTGCTCCCGCTGTTCTTGGTGTAGGCCGTGCAATAGGCCTGTGCTTCAGCAGCTTTCATCACGCGCTGCCTCCAACCAGCATCGAAGCTTGAAGTTTGATGGCGTTGATGGGGTCGATCCCGTGATCTGGACGTGGATGCAGAATCGAGTCCAACAATTCAACCCCATCGATCAGCCGTGGACCTGGACGACTGAAATAGGAAGCGGCATCCACGACGTAGAGATTCGGCCACTGCTCACAGGCCCGGTGCCATGTTTCTTGAGCGGACCCGCTCTGTCTGAGTTCGTTGATGGTACGATCGACGGAAAAGCCGCAGGACATGAGGATGACGATATCGGGGTGAGCGGCTTGCACTTCTTGCCATGTGGTTTCGCGCGATGGGCTATCTGAAGACCCTAGTACATCATATCCACCAGCCAAGTCTATCATGTCCGGAACCCAATGCCCTGCCGCATACAATGGGTCGAGCCATTCGAGGCAGGCGACACGAGGACGGGACTGCCTATTCGAGTTCTTCCGCTTGATCCTATCAACGCGATGCCGAAGTTCGTTGGTGAAGGTCTGTCCATTCTCGGTTCGGTCGACAGTTGCGGCGATTCGCTCGATATCATGGATCATCCCTTCGAGAGTGGTCGGATTCAACGTGAGGATGGTAGGTGGAAGGGGAAGAGATTCGACGGCACGGGCGAGTTGGTTTGGGGTGACGGCGCAGACGTGACAGAGGGCTTGAGTCAGGATGACATCCGGACGGGCCTGGTTGAATGCCAGTTCATTCAGGCGATACAAGGGATTCCCTGATGCAACTTGCTCCTTGACCTGTTGATCGATTGCGAGGCTTGAGGTCCGGTGGGTCTCGATGAGCGGCTCAATCATTACCGGAACGGCTCGAATGGAGAGAGGAAAATCGCACTCATGACTGATACCGACGAGCTGGTCGGCCAAACCGAGGGAGGCGATCACTTCTGTTGCACCGGGAACCAGTGAGCAGATTCTCATAGGGATCCTGCGCCTATGTCGGCCACAAGCGCGCGCACACATCCATAAGGCGGGTGTCACGCAAGCTATGGCTGATGGCATCGGCTTCGTGTAAGTCTTGCACAGTATGTGTATTGGCGACGGCTAACACTTTCATGCCTGCAGATTTCGCTGCTCGAATGCCGGGACGGGAGTCTTCAATGACCAAACAAGACGTCGGTGAAAGCAAAGCGGTGCCCTGTTGCCGGTTCACTCCAGCCAGTGCATGCAGGAACGGTTCGGGATTCGGCTTGCCGTGAGCCACATCTTCGGCACTAGTAATATGACAAAACGCCTTTCGGAGCCCGATGTGCTCCAAGGCCAACTCAATCTCTACTCGTAATGCGCCTGAGGCGATGGCAACGGGACAGGTTGCCGCCGCCTCTTCCACAAACTCTTTGACCCCCGGGAAAATGACCACATGGTCCTTGATCGACGCCAAATAGGCGGAGGCCTTCTTTGTCATGAGGCTCTCAACGAGCGAGGGAGTCGCTGGAATCTGGTTGACACGCAGCGCTTCCAGAAAACATCCTCGATCGTCAAATCCGAGATAATTGGTGTAATAGTCCTCTTCCGTTAAATCGATGTGGATCTCTGCCAGCGTTCGACGCAACCCTTCAAAGTGCAACGGTTCGCTGTCGGCGATCACGCCGTCGAAATCGAAGATTACGGCCTGCATGGGGTCCCGGAGCTCGTGATGTGCCACCTATAAGATGTGAGGGACGAACGGGCGGCATTATAGCACAGAGGATGGTGATGCAATGACCATCCTCTGTGTGCAATCTGTATTTATGGAAACCGAACGGTTCAGGGTTTCAGTTTCAGCTGGCGTTCGGGCAGCCAGCCTTTGGTGCCGTAGTCGCTGCGTAAGGAGTAGACCCAGCCGGTTTCTTGAAGATCCCCGTCCAGCACGGTCAAGACGGTTCCTGGTGGAATGGCTGGCCCTGGCTGAACTCCCTCTGCATCCTTGGCAAGAACGACTTTCTCTCCCGGAGCAGCAGGGTTCGGTAGCACGCTGACGCGCTGTCCCTCACCGAACAGCGGAAGCGGCGTATTGGTGAGAGGTGCCTCGGAGGCCGGGGGTGGCGTGGGTGTGACGTCTCCTGTAATCGATGTGGCCGGTACCGCTGGGGCGGCGGGCGGCATCGGAACCGGGGCGGCGGGCGCTGTGGCGGCCTGTGGTACCTCGGCCGGTGCAACGGCTGGCGGTGCCGTTGGAGTCGCTTCCATAGGTTGAGGCGGCGGCGCTATTGGTGCAGGCTTCGGCAGCACCGGCTGTTGTGCAACAGGGGCCGGAGCCGGCGGCGCCGGTGTCTCGCCGAGCAGCGGCTCGATGTACTCCATGACCATCTCCGGCTCCATCGCGACATAGGCACCGCCGCCGATCAGGACCAGCAGGAGCACCCACAAGAGAGGACGCCCACTCGATTGTTTGGGTGGTTTCTTCGGAGATGGTGACCGGACGGTGGTCGTCTGCTCGAGTTCTTCTTCCGTGAATTCCAGATCCGGTTCAGGTTGGCGAGCAAAGAAGAGGTTCCAAGTCAGAGGACTGCCGCCCAACGACGGGCTTCCCGCGAATGCAAACATCGAGCACCTCCCTGCAGCGGACTGCATCGTACAGCCTGAAAAAGTACTTATCATCAAGGGCATAGGCTGTCAATTCTGTATGCATATTCAGCACGGGTTGTTCTGAGACACGTTCTGGCTTAACAGGATTGCACATGCGAACAGGACAGGACTTGACCTTCTCGGCTGCCTGAGCGGTACACCGTTAACCCTTTGCAGCCGAGTTCGTGTGCCAAGAGAAAGGCGGCAGCGACGTCGTTCGTCGTTGCGGTAGGCGGCAAATTGATCGTTTTGGAGACACCGCTGTCGCTGTGTCGCTGAAAGACGGCCTGCATGCGGACGTGGTGGTCGGGGGTGATATTGTGTACCGTCACAAACAACCGACGAAGATCGTTCGGAATCTGCGAGAGGTGTTGAATCGACTCCTGATGATTGAGTGCCCGGTGTATTGATGGCAGGGACAGGCCACGGGTTTTGACTTGCTTGATAAATTCAGGATGAAGACGTTCCAAGCGAATATCTTCCATGATTGTGTGAATGACACTGATGCCGTACAGGGGTTCGATCCCAGCCGAACAATCGGCCAGAATACTGATCGTCCCGGTCGGAGCAATCGTCGTGACTGTCGCGTGGCGCCGGTGCAGCCCCTCGGCTTCGAGGCGGCTTCCCTTGTATCCGGGGAAGGTTCCCCGTTCCTGTGCGAGCTCCTGAGATGCCTTGTGGGCATGCAACCGGATGAATCCCATCAACTGGTCTGCGATCTGTAGGGCTTCGTCGGTATCGTATGGGACTCCAAGCTTGATCAACACATCGGCAAATCCCATGATCCCAAGGCCTATTTTTCTCGTTTGTCTGGTTTGGCTTTCAATCGATGCCAGCGGAAATCGAGTGCGATCGAGCACGTCATCGAGAAACCGAACCGTGTGAGGAATCATCTCGGCCAGTTGTACGTAATTGATGGCGGCTTTCCCGCGGGACACCGTCAGACAGCGGGCCACATTGATCGATCCGAGCGTGCAGGATTCATTGGCGAGAAGTGGTTGTTCGCCGCAAGGATTCGTTGCTTCAATGAGGCCGAGTTGAGGTGTGGGATTTGCCTTGTTGATCGTGTCGAGGAACAGGATGCCCGGCTCTCCGGATCGCCAAGCCGCTTTCACGAGCCGGTCGAAGATCATCTGAGCGGGGAGCTGTCGGACCGGTTTGCCGGTTCGGGGATGCATCAAGCGGTACGATCGACCTTGTCTGACTCCGCGCATGAAACGGTCAGAGAGTCCGACCGAGAGATTGAAGTTCGTCATTTTATCAGGTTCTGTCTTCAGGGAAATGAAGTCCAGAATGTCGGGGTGGTCGACGCGCAGGATGCCCATATTGGCACCCCGTCTCGTGCCACCTTGCTTAATGACGTCGGTGGCCAGGTTGAACAGCCGTATAAAGGAGAGAGGGCCCGATGCCAGCCTGTTCGTGGTCGCAACGCGGTCACCACGGGGGCGAATGTGGCTGAAAGAAAAACCGGTTCCCCCGCCGGATTGATGAATGAGGGCTTGCTGCTTCACTGCATCGAAAATAGACTCCAAGGAATCCTCTATCGGTAATACAAAACAGGCCGAGAGTTGTTGGAGTGGTCGCCCCGCATTCATCAAGGTCGGTGAATTGGGGAGGAACCTCAGGGAGGCCATCATGTCGTAAAACTGCCGGGCAACCTTGTCTTGCTGTCTGACAGGCTCGGCCAAGGCAATATCAGTTGCGACTCGGCGGAACATATGATGAGGTGACTCCACGGTGACGCCACGCGAGTTTCTCGCCAAATAGCGTTGTCGCAAGACCGTCAGGGCATTTGCTGAGAGTCGAGGTGATGAACGCAGGGTGGCCAAGATCGTGCATGGATATTATAACCTCTTCTCTCGAACCAAGATTTTCATCGCAGCGTTGATTTGTCGGGACCTCTTGCATGTCGATCGAACCGGAAGGCAAAATGCTCTGATCGACCAACATGAAATCCTACCGAGAAGAACTCTGGTTTGAGACGAAGACTAGACGAGCCTATCTGAATATCACGCCACAGATCGAAGCCTTGGTAAAGCAGAGTGGGGTCCGGGAAGGCTTGGTGTTGATCAACGCAATGCATATTACCGCAAGCGTGTACATTAACGATGATGAGCCTGGTCTGTTGCAGGACTACGATGAATTTCTCGAACGGCTTGCTCCACATGACGCGCGTTACCGGCACAACAACACCGGTGAAGACAACGGCGACGCACACCTGAAGCGGCAGATCATGGGACGAGAAGTCGTCGTGGCCATCACCGAGGGCAAGCTCGACTTTGGTCCATGGGAACAGATTTTCTACGGCGAGTTCGATGGACGGCGTCGTAAGCGCGTGCTGGTGAAGATCATCGGAGACTAACGCCGGTGACGATGAGAGAAAGCTGGGCCGCAGTCACGGATATAAGTAATGTGGCGATGCTTGCATGGGTATGAAAAGTTTGGCAACATGGATTTTAAGGTTCTCGTGATCGTCTGTGGCTTGTGTGGTTGTAGGGGGCAGCGATGTTAACCTGGTCTCGCCCTGATCCGCTCACGCGTGATCTTATCCATCTGATCAACGCCCGTCGTCACGATCACGGCGACACGGATGATGCGATCGATACGCTGCAGGCCTTTCTTGAGCAGGGTCGCGAACATGATCTTCTGACGGTGCTTGCCGCGCTCGACGAAGAAATGGCGGAATGGCTGTTCGATCTTGTAGCGGAGGCGAGCTGCACCTTACTGCTGGATGGGCCGAGTGATGAAAAGCCGACCTATGCGACCATCGCCGCATTGGAGCTGCCCATACAAGCCAATCTCACCGCGCCTCTGAAACTTAAGATCGACCCCATCGCGACGGCTGATCTTCTCCATCGTTATCTCCAGCTTCCTGCCGGGACGGTCGTGCGTGTCGAGTCACGGCTTTTGACCGATGCCACCTTGGAGATGTTGAATCTCCAAATGCTCCATGATCACCTGGTCACCGTCGCGGATTCACGGCGCGCGCAATCGGTGGCTGCGAGACTTCTTCCTCCGGTTGAAAACACGGCGTTTCTGTTATTCGAACTGATCGGTGCGTCGGATCCGGGGTTGCCTGACTCATGGGAAGATCATCAACGTCGGGAACTGCTTGATGGGTTGGTCAAGCAATGTCCGGAGTTAGCCTGCGCACCTGATACCATCGAGGCGCCGGTCTATGCAGCCTATGCCATGTTTGACGCACAGAATGCGGTGCGGTTGCATCATCTGGCCGACGAGACTGCTGCGGTGTGGAGAGAACTGGATCCGCTGGTCAGGTCCCGCACCATCGTGCACCTCCATACGCAATGCGGAAATGGGGTGTATATGCCGGTCTGGACTGATCTCTTTGATCCTGAACTTCCGGACGAACACGGCCCCGTGTGGACCTCTCCGGATGTATGGGTCTTTACCGCCGACCTGCCGATCGAGTGGCCGGGTGAGATGTTGACCAACCGGTTGCTGGCAGAAGGCTGCACCAGATTCGAGAATCATATCGTTGAAACTCCGGACAACTGAGTTCCCGCCTTTCCCCTTCGATCTACCAGTATCCGCCATTCCCATAAGTGATAGGCTCTGCGCAAAACTCCCGTTTCAGTGATTTTCAAGAGTCTTTATTCTATCCTCAGTTTCATGAAGACGTCGAAGCCCTCAGACCGATCCGCGAAACCTATTACTATCGTCGTCACCGTCGGGGGATTGAGCTTGGTCTGGGCCATCGTATGGGCGAATTTGCCATCGAAAGAAGAGCTGGTGTCGGTTCAATCAGGGGCATCCTCGGTTCAAGCCTCGCGTGCACCGGCTCTCGACCTCTCGATTCCCGGTGTGCCCAGCCGGCCGACAACAAGCTCGGTTGGCACCGGGCAGGCGGCAGCAGTGACGACTCAGGGGGGATTATCCGTTCCGCTCGATAGCCGTGCCAGGAAGATTGCGGAAGTGAAGTGTGACGCAGAGATTCAGCAGTACTGTCCCGATTCCCTTTCTGGAGAAGACCGTCGAAGCTGCGTGATGCAACGCTTCAAGCGGTTCGATGCATCCTGCCAACAGATCGTGCAGCAGCGCTTAGTGCGTTGGAAAGAAGCCGAGGGATATAAGGTGGCCTGTGTCGTCGATGTAAGGCGGTTTTGCCGTACGGTTCCAACTGCAGATGGTGGTGTCTTGCAATGCCTCCAAGAACATGAGCAGGATCTCTCAGAAGGCTGCTATCAAAGCCTGCCCAAAGGACGGCTTCAAACTAGGAACTAAAGATATCTCAGGTACTTCCTCTAACGTGGACACCGTCAGGCAGCTAAGCCTGCGACGCAAGAACGGAGCTCCGTGGCGAACTCGCCGGCGCGACGATAACGATGGACTGGGTCTTTATGGAGTGCGCGATCCAGGATAATCTTGAGGAGGGGAGGCATGTCGGGTCTGATGGCTTTGAGGCTGGGATGAGGGTTATGAGCGATTGCAAACAGTAAGGCCGACACATTATCCGCCATAAACGGTGGGCGGCCGGTAAGGAGTTCGAACATGACCACGCCTAAGGAGAAGATATCGGAGCGGCCATCGACCTTCTTCCCGGCGATCTGTTCCGGTGACATGTAGGTCGGTGTGCCCATCACAATATTCGTCTGCGTTTTTGAAAAGGTCGCCATTTTAGCGATGCCGAAGTCCATGACCTTCACGACGTCGTCGTTGGTGACCATGATGTTGGCTGGTTTGATGTCCCGATGTACGACGCCTTGTTGGTGGGCATAGTCCATGGCTTCTGCAACGGTCGCCAGGATCGATATCACTTTTTGAAACGGCATCAGATTCGGCTTTCTCGACCACTCCTTCAGTGTCGTCCCTTGAAGTAGCTCCATAGCAATATACCCAAGATCCTGCTCCTCCCCTGCATCAAAGATCGTCACGATGTTCGGATGGGACAAGCGTCCGGTAGATTCGGCTTCTCGGAAGAATCTCGTCTTCACCTCTTGAAGTTTCTCGACATCGTCGATGGTATCGAGCTGCATCGTTTTGATAGCCACGAACCGTTGGATCGTTGGATCTTTGCCCAGGTACACCACACCCATTGAACCGCGCCCCAGCTCCTTCAAGACCTTATAGCGGCCTAGCATGGTGGGCGGCTCGTTGGGCGCACTTGGCAGGCCAGTCCCTATTTCTTGTTCTCGGCTCTCTTCCTCTGCATGGACGTCCTCCGTGTCCTCGACCAGCGTCGTCGCGCCGGTGCGGCCGGTCGATGCAGCTGGCTTTGAGAGGAATCGTTGGAGTGCATCGAGACTCATCAGCCAGGCAATCGTGATCCAGAGGCCGGTGAGTGTCAGCATGACGGCCTGCGCGATTGTATAGCGTGTGGAGCCGAAGTGATCGATCAAAGACTGTCCTAAAGCTCGAAAGGTCTTGTCCGCCGCGATCACCATGAGCAGTATCGTGACAGGGAGCACCAGCTGTCGCAAGAACGAGAATCCACGACCGTTATCGGGCATCCGTCGGAAGCCACGGAGACACAACCATCCAAGCATGGCGAATCCGGTAGCTTCGATGAACAGGCGAATAGTCTGGCCGCTGCTCAGCCCGAACAGTGTGAACGGGATCGACTGTGTGCCGGGTAGACTGTCCAAGAATGGACCGGCAACAAGGGCGATGAGCGCAGCGACAAGATATTGGAAGGCCCAACTCGATGCATGGGTCATGGGTGACAAGATCCGAAAGATTTCCAAAGTCTAGCGGATACCGAAGAAGAGTCAACGGATCGGAGAAAATGTGCGGGACGGCCATCTCAGCATTGAGCGACTCGCTCCTTCATCTTTGGCAGCAGAGAGGTAGGAATATGAAGTGAACCTTTGCCAATGCCGACTTCAATGTCTGGCTTAGTGAGACCGTGAAAATCGCTCCCACCGGTAACGAGGAGACCTAGGTGTTGAGCAAGACTGAGATATTCTCGAGTCTGCCGTGCTGCATGGGTGCTGTAATAGACTTCCACGCCATCAAGTCCATCTGCTTTGAGCCGGCGAACCAATTCAGCGAGCGGCTGGTCTGCCAGCTTTACCCACGTCGGATGGGCCAGGACGGCGAGTCCATGTGCGTCTTTGATCCAGCGAATGGCATCGGCCGGGCTCGGGAGGTCACGAGGAACGTAGGCTGCTTTCCCGTCACCAAGAAACCGGTCGAAGGCCTCCTTGGCTGAGGTGACGACTCCCTTGTTCATGAGCGCCCTGGCAATATGCGGTCTGCCGACCGAGTCACTGCCTGCGAGTGCGCGGACTTCATCGTAGGTGATATCGATGCCTAGGCGTTGTAATCGGTCGACGATTTGAGGATTGCGATGGTGCCGGCTGTCTCGCAAGCTTTTGAATCGTTGGTTCAAGTCAGTGTCTTGCCAATCGAGAAAGTATCCAAGAATATGAAGTTCGGAGTTTCCCGTGAGCGAGCTAATCTCTACTCCTGGAATAATCTCGATCCCATATTGTTCACCCGCTACGATGGCTTCCGGAATGCCGCTCGTGATGTCATGGTCGGTAATCGCCAGGGCGGTGACTCCAGCCTGGTGTGCCAGCCCTATCACTTCGGTCGGTGTGCAACTTCCATCGGAATGGGTGGTATGGAGATGGAGATCTAAGCGGCTCATGTCAACGATCCAGAGGGTAGTGGTTTCTGTGCGACGAGCTGTGCGGTGTAGACCGAGCGTGTATCATGATGACCTGTGTGCGCTCCTTCATCGTAATGCAGGATACGAAGATCGGAGGTGAGCCGAATGAGCTCATTATGCAGAAGACAGAATTCACGGCGGCTCGGATGTTGATGTTGGAGGTGATTATCGATCAGGAAGGTTTCATATAGCAAGAGACCACCTGGTTTCAGTGCATCCATGAGGTAGGGGAAAAGTGGACGAGTCAGGTAATAGAATACGAGAATGATATCGTAGGCGCTGTGTCCAAGATTTGGTTTCTGCGGTGGAAGCGGTTCAAGATCGACCGTTCGTGTTGTGATCTTTGCGAGGTTTCGCGCCTGAGCGGTTGAAGACAATTGTGTGAGGGCTTGGCTGTCGCGGTCGATGGCCTCAGTCTGATAGCCTAATGCAGCCAAGAATAGTGTATGTCGCCCTGTGCCGGCTGCGACATCGAGGACCTTTCCTGTAGGAGGAAGACGGGGAAGCTGCTGAATCAGAAAGTTGGCCGGGCGAGGCTCCGCTCCGATCAATTGCTGCGCAAGCCTGGTGCGTTCCACGGTAATACCCATCGATCTGGTGATCTGGGGAATGGGGGGGTGGAGTTTTCTCAACCAGAGCTTGATTCGATCAACACGAAATTCCTCAAAGAGCGCGGTCACGAGGCGCTCAGCCAGTGCTTCCAGTAATTGCGACTCTTGGTTTGTTCCCAGTTCGACCACTCGTTCCGCGACAATGGCGTAGTCGACGGTATGCCGTAGGTCGTCCGATCGACCAGCAGATTCGAACTGACAGTCAAGCTCCAGATCAACTGCCAATGCCTGTGGGCGCGCCCGTTCTTCCGGCGTCACGCCACAGCGGCCGCGAAACTCCAGTCGTTCGATAATGATCTGATTGACCATGGAGGCATTCTCGAAGATCGTCTTTGGGCCTGTCAAGCGAAGCGCCCTCGAAGGAAGTGCGGAGCCTTGCGAGATCGTTCCTGAGCGGGTGAGTTACACGAAATATCGGCTCGTGTCGAATTTATGCTCGGTATTGTCGATCAACCGGACGATGCTGTGCCGGTAGGTCCCGGTGTCGTCTTTCTCCGTCAAATCCAGCTCTGGTCCGTTGTCGATGGGATTGCCCTGCTCATCGGCGATGACCTTGACCACCGGGCGCTCGCTCTCGGTCTTCTCAGCAGCCGGTTGGAGCACGACGGCAAATTCTTCGGAATCAAGGACGACCAGACTTCCGATAGGAATGATGCCCACGCAATTGACGAAGAGCTTGAGCAAGGTCGCATCAAAACTCTTTCCGGATTTGCCGGACATGATGCTCAAGACTTTCGAAGGCGACATCGGTTCACGACGGTAGACGCGGGAGGACGTCATCGCGTCGTAGCAGTCTGCAATCGTCAGGATCCGCCCGGTCAGCGAGAGTTTCCACGGCGTCTTGAGTTTGGGATACCCTGAATAGTCCAGATTCATGTGGTGTTCGAACGATGCGGCGGCCATCCGGGCCGGGAGATTGGTAATCCCGCGCAACTGAGTCAAGCTGAGGACGCCTTCTACGGGATGATTTCGCATGGCTGTCCATTCATCCTCCGTAAACTCTCCAGGTTTGTTAAGAACTTCGAGCGGAATATTGGATTTCCCCATGTCATGAAAAAGAGCCGCTAACCCAAGATTGGCCAGTTCGACTTTTGGATATCCCGCTCTGTTTGCCAGCGCGATCGAAAGGAGTGAGACATTCACGGAATGATTATGGGTATATTGGTCGTGGCAGCGGAGGGTTGTGAGACCTAAGAGAACCGGCTCGTCCTGCATCATGAGGTCGACGATGTTCTGGATAGCCCGTTTGGCATGTTTGAAACTGAGGCCTTTGCCCTCACGAACCGATTGGGTCAGGTTGCCGACCGCGTCGGAGGCCTTCCCATAGGCCGCTTTCGATCGGGCTTTGTGCCTCAACTTCGAGTTTCCGTCGCCTGCGAGATCTTCTCTCAGGTTCAGTTGTCGGGGATCGTTGATTTCGATGGCGGTGACACCGAGGTTTTTGAGCTCTGCCCTGAAGTCATCGATCGATTTGGTGGTTGAGTCAAGGCTGACAAAAACATGGGCAAACTCTCGAATATCCTTGGGGGAGGTTGATGGGGAAAACGTCAAGCCGCCGATTCTCCACTTCCGTAAAAAGTCGATGACGCTCGACACAACCAGCATTTGCTGCGAGGTCACCTTCAAATGCTGCTTGCCGAGGAAAAGAAAATCATCCTGCAGCCACACGGTGATCGGCTGATCATGGGCGAGTGTCTCGATGAGGGTCAGCATCGCCTCGACGGGCTTGTCGAGAGCCGCATTGGCACGGCCATGAATCTTCGACGTTTTGATCAGGGTGTTGAGCTGTGTGATGAGCTGAAAGCCCAACATCACCAGCTGTTGGCCAAGGATATCGTCAGCCTCCGAGCCCTGCCCGATCTTCTGAGAGAGAGACTTTTCGTGTGTGAGAATTGGTTGGAGCGTATCGGTTTTCGATGGGTGCTGGATCGATTGTGCTTTCGGTGCGCTCACGAGTCGATGCTCCTACTGAGTTGGGTCTAGTGAAGGATTCCCGCGATGTTGCCGTTGGGCTTGCGATAAGGCTGTGGCGCAGGCTTGCCGCACTGCAGCGCTTCCTTTTTTTGATCCGACGGTGAGGGAGGCGATGGCTGTGGGCGTCGCCAGTTTTCCGAGTGTTTCCGCACCCAAGACCGCCAATTCCTCTTTCTTCTTCCGTTTTGTCCACACCCATTCGGTCATCAGGCCTTCCCAATAGGGGACGGCTTCATCACCACACGTTTCTCTCATGGCTTGAAAAATCGCGCGGCGCTCACTGATCGGAAGATCCAGAAATCCCTCGCCGGCTATAATCGGTTTCCAGTTGTCAAAGGGAACGGTATATTGCCCGGACATGAGCAGCTTCACGGCTGCAATCCTGACACCCTCATCCGCATCTTCGAGACAGGTGACGAGTTTTGAGCCATTCCCGCTCGGACGGAAGAGTCCAATGGCTCGCAGAACCTCCTTGCGGATTCGTGGGTCTTTGTGCCGGATCAGCTTTTCAATCGGTTCAATCACCTTCGGGTCATCCCACTTGATGAGAATTGATAAGAGGTTGCGAACATAGATCGGTCGGCGGTCCAGAAGGCCTTTCAGCAGCGGTTCAGGCTGTTCCTTGGCCAACACACCGAGCACCTCCGCGACAATCGCTTGGTGGTTTGACGATTCAAGGCTTGCCAAGAGCGTGCAGAGGGCCGGAACCGCATCGGATTTCATGAGCAGCAGGACAGTCGACAGTCCTTCGGTGTTCGCATTGGGGGTGCCGTTGAGGTACAGCTCGATGTTCTTGATCCGTTCCGTTCGGCTGAGTCCGTTGAAGACCGACATCAATTGTTGTTTGTGTTCATCGCTGAGGTCGGGGCGGACGGCGTCCGATTCATGGAGTAGGCCCAACACGTTCTCCAAAACCGTCCATTTCCCTTCGCGCAAGAGCGAGTCGACGATGTTGCTCCAGAGCGAGAACAGCTTCGTGAGTAGAGCGGAGGAGCGTTCGGAAGCAAGAATGGCCGTCAGCATATCGAAGATATACATCAAGTTGTCTTGCTTGCTCTCTGCTTCGATTTCCTTGGCCAGGGCCTCAAGCTCCTCGTCCGTGACCTCGTAGCCTGCGAGTCCGGATTGAAAGCGACTACTGGCGTTTCCGCTGCCTCCACTCTTGGAATCGGCTTGCTCGCCCGATCGCTTCTTGCGTGCCATCTCGCGATCCAGCAACTCGCGGAGGGTCGAATCCGAGGAGCTCATACTTCCATCGAGACGAAGGAAGCCATCGTTATTCGCTGATGAATTCGACACATCTTCAGCGGTCACAATCGTAATGGTCGAGAGATTGCGAGCCCAGATACGCGTGACAATATCGTCGTCATCTTCGTCTGAGGTCGAGGTACCCCAAAGCGCACTCAAAAAGAAAAATAGATCCTCGCGGGTAAGATCTTGAAAGAGCGCCAGTTCTCGGACACCATCGGCGTAAAGTTTGAAGGCGATGTTCTCGCTCCCTCCCTCCTTCTCAGCTTCGTAGACGACGCAGTCTTTACAGAGCAATTCATTCCGTTGAACTAGGACGGACAGTCTCGAGTAGGTAGACAGGTGGGCGCTGATCTCTTCAAAGAGCTGTTGAGAGAATTTTTGGGCGACGGGGTTGGTTGAGCCGTAAGTCCGATTCGATTTTGCCGTTTTGTCTAGTAATTTGAGAACTCGTTTGATCGAGACGATTTCTGGGTCTTCCGCCGCCCGGGCAGCCATCGCAGCCGCGATCATCTCCTGCGTGGACTTCAGCTCGGTCGACATACGTAACACGTACCGGCAGTTCAATGATTCGTCAAGAAAATCACTATTTTCCAGCATTGTCGAAACGCACTGGTCGCTGCCATGGCAGCTTGTGTTGGGCGAAACCACACAGTAAGATTCATCGGTAGCCGTGTCGTCTGCGGAGACCCGGGGCCTTTAGGTGGTGGATATGAATCGATCAACGCTCGTGATTTGCTTCGGGGATAGTCTGACTGCCGGGTTTCAGTCCCCGACCAGAGACCACCCGACCGGAGCTGACACTCCCTATGGGAGGTTTCTACAGTCTTCCCTGGGTGATGCGGCAGAAGTCCGAACGAGTGGAATGTGTGGAGAATTGACGGGAGAGATGGTCATGCGATTTCGGCGCGACGTCCTGAGTCATGCACCGGGCTATGTGCCGCTCCTCGGAGGAACGAATGATCTGGGATGGAACACGTCTCCTTCAGAGATCATGCGCAATTTGGGCACGATGTATGAACAAACTCTCGCGATGGGCAGCCTGCCGATTCCCGTGACGATTCCCTCGATCCGCGTGGAAGATGGTTCTGAAAGTGCTGAAGGAGGGGAGTGGATAGCCGGCCATCTTGCTCGGCGACACGAACTGAACCAACTGATTCAGGACTATGCCAGCTCGAAAGGCATTGGGTATGTCGATCTGTTCACTGCCACTGCCGAGCCGGATAGTGGTCAGTTAGCGGCGATCTATTCGAACGACGGGATTCACCTGACCACGGCCGGCTATCAGTTGTTCGCCCACATGGTCGCCCAGATTCTACAGCCACTCTTAGCTCGATCTACCACGTCGTGAGTGCCATTCTTCACGCTGTAACCGATCGAGAGTTTGACCGAGTGGTTGGGGACATCACGGTCCCGGTCTTGGTTGAGTTCTGGAGGCCAGGCTGTGGCCATTGTCAGCCCTTGATGAGAGAACTGGAGCAGTTGCAGAAAGAATGCGGCGATCAAGTACGGATTCTGACCATGAACGTCGATGAGAATTTTCAGATTCCTGCTGAGCTGGGAGTCGTGTCGCTCCCAGCCCTCGTGCTCTATCGACATGGCGAATTTGTAAAGTTCATTGGGGGCATTGGGAAGAAGAACGAGATCCTGAAGCAGATAGAGAGGGTGTGAGACTCCACCGAGGAGATCAAGCTCAAGAAACCTCCGTTCAATCTGTTCCTGACTAACCCTATCCTACCATGGTGTCGGTAGTACCCTTCGAGGCAGTTACTGGCTTTTCAGGAACTCGATCAGGTCAAGCCGTTCTTGATGGCTAAGTCCTCTTCCCAATATACCTGGGCCAGCCGGGCCATTTTTAAATTCGTGACCAGTGTTCAGGTTGCCGGGGATAGACGTATCAAGTCGGAAGGTTCCTTCCGTACATTGCGTGCGATAACCCAGTTGTACCGGGTCATACTCGCGATCTCCCAGGCAGAAGGCCTGTGGTCGTTCTGCAACAGGCGAAAGCAGGGCATACAATGTGGGGACCGAACCATTGTGGAGAAACGGGGCGGTCGCCCAGATTCCATTGAGTGGCCGTGCTTTGTATATGTTCTTGGTCTGGAGGAGATTCGGTCGGTTGCCGTTCATGCGTACTCGATCGGCAGCCGAGATGAGGTGTTCGTCATACCACAGGGTCGTCGCCTTCTCGACAACCGCGGCGAGCATCTGACCAAACGTTCCGTCGACGAGCCCCGTATTTCCCGCACCTGTGCCAGGAATATCCAGGTATGAAGGAAGAGTGATTCGGCGTTCTCCCAAAAGCCTGGCTTGGCCAGGATCGGTACCGATTTCCAAAACCGGAATTTCGACTAAATCAAGATACCGCTCACCAGCTGCATTCGGCTGCCGCCAGCGCGAATCTGACCAGAAGGCGGCGTCGCTCACTGGCGCCAGATGGCAGCTCTGACACAACTCTTCATACAAAGCTCGTCCGCGCTCCTTGCGCCTTGGGTCAATGGTCCCAAGAATATCGTCAGGCCAGGCTGGTGAGCGGAGGCCTTTGAAACCAGGCGTGCTGGAGTGTGGATTCTTACCAGCGAGTAATTCCTCGATCTCGTGCAATTCCTGAACGCCAATGGCGGATTTGTACAGCGTTTGTGCACGATTAATGAGATTGATCTTAGCGCCAACGCCCAGCGCTTCCCCAGCGTTGCGGAACATCGGCTGCAAAATCGACGCATCATATTCAACCCAGGTAAACCAATAGGTATCCCAAATGTGTGGGAAGTTCACCGGTGCACTATTGCCGGCCAAGTTGACTCTGGCATCAAGCCCCGGCGCACCCAGTAAATCGGTAAAAAACACCTGTGTGCCGATTCGATTGATGGCGTCCAAACGTGCAAAGCCTTCCTCGACGTTCTGGTGGGCGACCGTATCGGTGATTGTTTTGAGTTGCTCGATGCGGTCCAATAGTCCATTCAGTTGGCCTTGTAACTGCGCAGCTTGTTCTGCTGTATGGCCCTCACCTAGGACTCGCCTTGCGAATTGTCCAAAACGCCCCGGCACAGTATTGGTTTGAGACAATGCAAGGCCAAGCGCATTTCGAAACTTCCCAAGATCGGTCATCGCAGGCGCTCCATCGATACGGAGGCTGGTGCCTTGATACTCGATCTGTCCCGTGTGACAGGCGGCACAGGTAAATCCGAGTAGGTCAGGTTGCATCGCACCGGTGACTGGATCTGGAGCAGCGGGCAACTTGCTGAACCCGACCGGTAACCCATCCGGGTTACCTAAAAACGAGGTGTATGTGTCTTGGTATGTTGTACCGGGTCCCGCCTGTTTAGGGCTGGGGATAAAACCATAGCGACTTAGATAGCTGGGATCAGAAAGTAGAACCGGGGTGCTCATTGGCGAAAGTTCGGGTTGCTCGAGTGCCAAGAACCAACTGTAGGGAACAGGGAGAGTAGAGGTGCCTTGTGAGACATGGTGAAACCAGAACCGTTCATCTGAGGACCATCCCTGCTCGAGCCACCGGACCTCCTTCACAGGGGGATTCACGGGAATCTCCGGCACAAATACTGTCGGCATGGAACAACCGATGATCGACATGAGTGCCAAGCCTATGAATACAGAATACTTTCCCATATGGTCTCCTCTCCTAACGGCTAAGAAGCTCTTCAACTACGCAACGAAGGTAGAGCAAGGAGCAGGCCAGGATGATTCATTGTGAAGTGGTCTGGTTTTCAAAGCGTTGTGAGGACTTTAGAGGAGAGGAAACCGAGGGGATGAATCCTTTTGGATGATTCGGTGTATCGAGATCGATACGGTGAGAAGACGTGGTGGAGGATTACCTGACAAGCATAGGCTCGCCGGGAACGAGCGCTACAGCACCCGCCAGGTGCGGCCGTCGTTTTGGATCAAGCGGTCGGCTTCGACAGGTCCCCAGGTTCCGGCTTGGTATTCGGGGAGCCATCGTTGGCCCGACTTCTCCCAGGCTTCGAGGATCTGAGTGATCCACGCCCAGGACGCTTCCACCGCGTCACGCCGCATGAAGCGTGAGGCGTCCCCAGCCATCACGTCGAGAAGAAGACGTTCATAAGCCTCCGGAGAGGGTCGTCCGAACACTTCTCCGTACTGGAAATCCATTTCAACGGGATGCGTTTGCGCACGGGTACCCGGTACGCGAGAGACGATGCGGAATGAGAGACCCTCTTCAGGTTGAATTTTTAACGCGAGCACGTTCGGAGCTTGGGGATTCTGTGCATTGGCGTTGAAGAGGATCTGCGGGATATCTTTGAATTGAACGGCGACTTCACTGGCCCGTAAGGGCAACGCTTTTCCGGTGCGCAGGTAAAAGGGCACTCCGGACCATCTCCAGTTTTCCACGAAGCATTTTACTGCCACGTAGGTCTCCGTGGTGGAGTCAGGTTTGACCCCTTTTTCACGGCGATAGCCTGGGACTGGGGCGTCATGGACCTTCCCTTCCGTATACTGGGCTCGAACGGTGCACTTCTCCACATCCTTTGCCGTGATGGGCCGCAAGCAGCGAAGAACTTCCATTTTGGCGTTCCGCACGACGTCCGGATCGAGCGAATAAGGCGGCTCCATCGCAACCAAGCAGAGCAGTTGCAGCAAATGATTCTGAATCATGTCGCGCAACGCACCGGCTTCTTCGTAATAGCTGGCTCTGGTGCCGACGCCTTCCGCTTCACTCACGGTGATCTGTACATGGTCGACGTATTTGTGATTCCAAATCGGCTCGAAAATACTGTTGGCGAAGCGTACGACCATGAGATTCTGCACGGTTTCTTTTCCCAGATAGTGATCGATCCGGAAAATCTGTGACTCGTCGAAGACACGACCCGTGACTTCGTTGATGGCTTTCGCGCTGGCCAGATCCCGTCCGACCGGTTTTTCGACGATGATGCGGGTGTAGGGAGCGCGAGCTCCCGGAGTTCCTGCCAGACCGGAGTGAGACAACCCTTCGCAGACGGCGGTGAATGAGCTGGGTGGAATGCTGAGATAAAAAATGCGATTGCCGGGCAACTGGAACTGGCGCTCGAGTTCTTCGGCTCGTGCTTTGAGCCGCGCATAGGTCTGGGGATCGTCATTTTCTCCGGCCAGATAGAAGAGGTGTTCGGAAAACCTGTTCCATGTGTCGTCGATCAAGGCCTGCCTGGAATGCTTCACGACCCCTTCACGCACCGTGGCGCGGAACTCTTCGTCGCTCATGGACGTTCGACCTAACCCCAAGACCAGATAGTTTGAGGGGAGGAGGCCGTCGAGGAGAAGGTTGTAGACGGCAGGAATAAGGCGTCGTTTGGCGAGGTCTCCAGATCCTCCAAAAATGACAAGCGTGCAAGGCTCCACTGGAGGAAGAGTTTCCTTCGCAGGGCTAATATCGATCCGTTGACTTGTCGTCGGGGCCATCAAGTCCTCCCACCAGGCTATTCTGCTCGAGTGCTACCGTCGTACTGCGTGACCTCCGAAGGCATTCCGGAGAGCCGCCAGCATTTTTTCCGCAAACGATTCTTCCTGCCGAGACCGGAATCTGGTAAACAACGCGGTCGTCAAGGTTGGAACCGGTACGTCCTTTTCAATCGCATCCGCAATCATCCAGCGGCCTTCTCCAGAGTCCTGCACATAGCCTTTCAGGTGTTCCAGCTTGGGATCCTGTTTGAGTGCCCCTGCGGCCAACTCGAGGAGCCAGGATCGGACGACGCTGCCATGCATCCACAGATCGGCGACGCGAGCGAGGTCCAGTTTGTACTCGCTCTTCGCCATCAACTCAAACCCTTCCGCATAGCCTTGCATCATACTGTACTCAATACCGTTGTGGACCATCTTGACATAGTGACCAGCTCCGACCCCTCCGACGTGAGCCCAGCCGTTCTCCGGCGCAAGGGTCTTGAAGACCGGGGCCAGCCGTTGCACCGCCGATTCTTCGCCGCCGACCATGAGGCAGTAGCCGATCGTCAGTCCCCAGATGCCGCCACTCGTTCCGGCATCCACATAGTGGAGTCCTTGCTTCTTGAGTTCAGCGGCGCGACGAACATCGTCGTGAAAACGGGTATTTCCGCCATCGATGATTGTGTCACCGGGTTTCAACAAGGCGGCGACCGCCTGCACTGTTTCTTCCGTTGGCGCACCGGAGGGCACCATGATCCAGACGGCACGCGGGCTACTAAGTTTGCTCGCCAGATCGCCAAGCGATGAGACACCGACACATCCATGCCCTTCTGCCTGTTTGATCAGCTCGCGGGAACGATCATAGACGACGACCCGGTGCTGATCGCGCCGCAGACGGATGACCATGTTCATGCCCATCTTACCTAACCCAACAAATCCCAGTTCCATAAGGACTCCTTGGTATGAAAGACGATAATCGAGGGTGTCGTGCCTGCCGACCCTTGTTCGAACAGGTGGATGTTCCTTCCGTCTCCTACAAAGTCAGACCCTTCGGCAGGACACACTGGTTCCGTAGAGGCCTGCGGTCAGTCGATGCGAGCAGGATTTGGGACATCCTTAAAGAGAAGATCGGCAAATTGTCGGCCAAAGTTGAGCTTATCGGAAAGAGTTGTAGCTGTGAGGAACTGCCCGGCCAAGTCCGCGAGAGCCGGTTCGCGCGAGAACATGAACCGATGAACGTCCACCGGGGCGACCAGCCAAAACCCTCTCAGACGAAAGAATGCGCCGATGCAGTCTTCGTAGAATAACGTCAATAGATAGTGGGCGGTTCCAGGTTTCTCTACGAGATCCTGGGCTTTCCCAAGCAGGTGATAGCATTGCGCTTTCAGGCGAATCTGTTCATTGATAGAGGCCGGGGGTGGTCCTTGTCGGAACCGATGATGCACTTTTTCAATCAGTTTTGCGCAGACACCGTCGTGATCGTACAGGATGCGACCCTTTCGAAGGAGGGAAGGAAGTCGGAGAGAATAGGCAAGGTCCTCTTCCACGGACTGGTACCCATGGTATCGAATATCTGTGAGCCGGTCGCCGACGCGAAGAATCTCGTGGTGGTCGGCCTCTCCCTTGACGAGCGCAATCACGTCGATATCGCTGTGAGGCGTGACGGACCTTCGCGCGCCTGATCCCACGAGGATGACGCCCACCAAATCACCACCCCGTCGGCCTTTCACATGACGTAATACGACCTCCAAGCCATCTTCAAATCCAGGCGGAGGGGGGAGCTCTGGCTGTTCCGGCGGCTCCGGGACCTCTAGAAGCTCCGCATTCAGCTCTTCACGAGAGGGAAGGCTAGTCGCGGTATCTGTATTCATGACCGTCTCGGGTGTGTTAGTCATCACGTGTATGAATCAATTCTGTATGCCATCTGGGGATTGCCGGTGGCTCTCCTGCTGAGGCCCAGGCCGATGCATGAGAGGGGACCTGCCTGAGACATCTCTCTCGGCATTCTATGGGGCAAGAAGGAAGGTGTCAACGTTGAACGGTCAATGCGTAAGAACTTTACCAAAGATGGCGGCGGCTTCGTCGATTTGCTTTCCCGCGATATTCAAGTGGGTGACTGCTCTGTATGTGTTTCCACCAAGCGCATTGACGAGCACGCCCTGTTCTTTCAGGGCGCCCACGACCTCGGCAGAGGTCCGCCGCGCGTCGATGATGTCGAAAATCACAATGTTCGTTTCCACATGCTGGGGGACGATCTGGATCGCGGGGATTTGCTGAAGTAAGCGTGCAAGTTTCTTTGCATGTTCATGGTCGGTCTTCAGGCGTGGGACATGCCGCTCCAGTGCATAGATCCCAGCGGCGGCCACGATGCCGGCCTGACGCATGGCGCCGCCGTACATCCGACGGAATCGGCGCGCGCGATCGAGGAGCTGTTGGTCGTTCGAGAGCAACAGGGATCCGACCGGGGCTCCAAGGCCTTTGGATAAACAGAGCGACACGGTTTCAAAGTGTTGAGCATACACCGTTGGTGGCAGTGTGGTCGCCGCGACGGCGTTGAACAGTCGAGCCCCGTCGAGGTGCATAGGGATTCCGTGTCGGACGGCGATGGCACGGATTCGCTCGATGGTGGAGAGCGGATAAATGGTCCCGCCTCCGGCGTTATGGGTGTTCTCAAGACAAATTAAGGCTGTCGTGACGCTGTGGGGATCGTTCGGTCGGATTGCCGCTTCGACCTGCTCGGCAGACATGACGCCTCGCTCACCATAGATCCAATGGAGTTGTACGCCCGCCAACGCGCCCGCAGCGCCCTGCTCATAGCGGACGATGTGACTCTTGCTCTCCACGATAATTTCCTGCCCAGGCTGAGTCTGTGATCGGATTGCGAGTTGGTTCGCCATCGTGCCGGAAGGGACAAAGAGCGCAAAGCGCTTGCCGAGCATATTGGCCGCCATATCCTGAAGACGATTGACGGTCGGGTCTTCCCCATAGACATCATCGCCGACCTCGGCACGTGCCATGGCCTTCCGCATCTCGTCCGTTGGTTTGGTGACGGTGTCGCTTCGAAGGTCGATCATGCATGCTCCCTCCTGGGCATTCCCCATGGTTTCGGCATTCTAGCAGATATAGTACTTACAGGCGAAACGATAACTGATACAGTGCTGAGGCATGACTGAATCTGATCGATCAACTCTGACTCGCTGTGCCGAGTTTCTCGGAGCCGAACAGGAAGAGCTCGTTCCATTGGCCTGGGCGTTTGCCTATTTCTTCTGTCTCCTCTGTGGTTATTCCATCCTCCGTCCGGTTCGTGACGAAATGGCGATTGAAGGGGGGCTACACAATCTTCCCTGGATGATGTCCGGAACCTTCCTGACCATGCTCTGTGTCACACCGCTATTCGGATGGCTCTCGGCGCGATGCTCGCGGTACAGATTGCTCTTGACTGTCTACACGTTCTTTATCACCAACCTCATGTTGTTTTATGGGCTCATGACGAGTCAGACGGCTCCGGAGTGGGTGGCCCGGGGATTTTTTATCTGGTTGTCGGTATTCAATCTGTTCATCGTTTCAGTCTTCTGGAGTTTCATGGCCGACCTCTTTACACCCGAGCAGGGGGCACGACTGTTCGGAGTGATCGCCGCAGGGGGGAGCAGTGGAGCGTTGCTTGGTCCACTCCTCACAACAGGCCTTACGTTTCTATTCCCGGTTCCGGTGCTGATGCTGGCATCGAGCTTATTTCTCGTGGCCTGTCTCGGATGTGTCTATCGGTTAGAACGATGGGGAGGGAGGCAGAGTGCCCATCATCGGGCTCAGCAAGGCGAGCCGCTTCATGGGAGCTTTCTCGCCGGAATTCGTCTGACGTTTTCTTCGCCGTATTTACTTGGGATTTGCGGCTATCTGAGTCTTCTCACTATGACAGCCACCGTTCTGTATCTTGAGCAGACTCGATTGGTATCGGAGTATTTCGACCAACCGGAGGCGCGTACCAGGCTCTTCTCTTCGGTAGATTTCCTGACCAGTCTTCTCACCTGGTTGACCCAGATATTTGTCACCCATCGCGTCATCAGCCGGTTCGGCCTGGTTGTACCGCTACTGTTTCTCCCGCTCGTCAGCTTGGCCGGGTTCGTGGGAATCGCGGTATGGCCGACCCTCGTGCTCTATGTTGTCTTTTCCGTTTTGCGGCGAGTGGGGGAGTACGCGCTTTCAAAACCGGCGCGGGAGGTCCTGTTCACGGTCGTCAGCCGCGAAGAAAAATATAAGGCCAAGAACTTCATCGATACGGCTATTTCACGCGGCGGCGACGCCTCGACAGCCTGGCTGGTGACGGGTCTGAAAGCCATTGGCTCCACGACGACTCATATCGCCTGGGCCTTGGTTCCCATGATGGGACTGTGGGCGTGGCTTGCGACGGTGTTGGCTCGGGAAGAAAAACGGCGATCAGCATCTACCTGATTGGCTTCGAGTCGTGTATCGCTCTCGAGGTGAGAACCTAGTCATTACGTGGCACCATGACGCTCGTTAGTCTCGAATCACCAGCGAACCGATCACGTAGGAGCTGGCTCGTCCTGCTCTGGTTCCTCGCAGCCGCACTTCCGACACATCGCGTACCCACTCGCGAATATTCCAGGTGGTACCTGCATTCAGCTCCTGCCAGAACCACCAAGTCCCATCGCGCTTTCGGAACCATAGTTGGATGGAAGTATCCGGCAATATCCGAATAGATTCCATGTCGAAATATGTGGGAGCATGGTTTTCGGCATCACTGACCCAGACCTTAATCCACTGGTTGAGGTCATGGGAGGATAGGACGCGGGGGGTTCTGGCCCAATCGACATTTGTGCATTTCCATTCGACCAACCTGCCAAAGCCTCGCCCTAGACCGTCACCGGGATCCGGCAAGGTGTAACACTCGATCCCAGTTTCCATACTCAGGTGAAAATGAGCGAGGCCCATACTATCTAGATTCACATCATGCCTGGAGCAGTGTTGGCGATAGGTCCAGCAGTCACTATGCTTGGCGGGATCGCACATCTGCAATTGGCCGGAAGGCGATCGGCCTGTTTTGTGGGCAATGGTCGCCCTGGCCTGGGCGAGGATGTGGCTCAGCGCGCCTTCATCATCGAAATCGACCATACACTGTTGCTGATTCGTCCCCTCCGGACGTGCCTGCACGACCTTGGGAGTAGGGCTCTCTCGATCTCGTTCTGCTGCTTGTTCAGGGGTCGCTTGCGTCGGAGCGTTCATGGGCTTCAGAGGTTTCAGCTCCGTACAGCCTCCTAGTGCACCAGCCATGAATATACAGAGCATCACCCAAGGGCCATACCCAGCCATTCGTGCCTCACACCACATCGGTCCTCCTCTCACGTGGGTAATCTGCGCCTCTATGTACCAACTTCTGAGGCGTGATCCTCAGGCCTGAATTGTTTTCGGCAAAACACAACAGACGATACCCGGTTTACTCGTCAAAAAAATGCGTGATATAGTCCCCGACGGGTCGGCTTCATTTTCTCAGGGTCTCGGCTTGAATGCAATGAATCCTTAGGGCGCAATCTCACAAAAGCGTTATCTCCCATGCCACTAGAAATCCCCAGTAAGCTCTATATCGATAAGCTCTTAAAGAATAGCAGAAAAGTGTCGTTGGAGGTGTCTCGTCTTTCTGGTGCGGTTAAGTCGGCTGCGCTTCATGCCATGGCCGACCTGGTCGTATCGGATGAATCGACCATTCTTGAGGCCAACGCCAAGGATATTGAAGCCTTAGGCAAGTCTCTCGACCGTGCCGATACGAGAAATCGCATGAAGGCCGCGGTCGAGCGAGTGCGTGTGACGGCCGACCATATTAAGGAGATAGCCGATCGACTTCATCTCATCGCTGATCTGCCGGATCCCGTCGGACTCGTGACCTCGAGACAGGAACGTCCGGATGGGCTGCAAGTGTCACGGGTCAGGGTGCCTATCGGGGTCATCGGGGTCATCTCCGAGCGGAATCCGTTTGTCATGGTGGAATCGATCGCGCTCTGTCTTAAGTCGGGTAACCTATGCATCTTTCGCGGGGCTGCGGAGTGGCGATGGACGCATCAGGCGATCGACGTTCTGTTGCGGGATGCAGCGGCAGGGGGTGGTCTCCCGCCGGGGTCATGGGTACTCATCGACCGCGATGAAAAGGAAGTGGCGCTCGAATTGATGCGAGCCGGAAAAGGTCTGGATGCGATGATCGTGCGAGGCGGACCTGGTTTGCGGAAAACCGCTGCAGAGCAAGCCAAGGTGCCGATCCTCTGCGATGACGGCGGGCTCACGCATTTGTATGTTGATGAAGACACCGATCTTCCCATGGCGCAGAATCTTGTGATCAATTCAAAGGTGCAACACACGGGGGCTGCCAACGCGCTCGATACGTTGCTTGTGCAGCAGGTCGTGGGACGGCAGTTCTTGCCTCCACTGATCAATCGCCTGCTGGACCAATTTAAGATTGAAATACGCGCGTGCCCCAAGACGGTCGCGCTGATGGGACAGATGGCGATGACAGGTCATACGGCCATCGTTCCAGCTACGGACGGTGATTGGCAGACGCAGTTTGCCGGTCCGGTTTTGGCCATCAAGATGGTTGAGAATCTCAGCGAAGCCGTGCAGCATATTGAGACGCATGGCCCCTGTCTCACCGCCGGGATTGCCACCAGTCGCTATGAGTCGGCCATGCAGTTTACTCGAGAGGTCAATGCCAGTGCGGTATTAGTGAACGCGTCGACTCGGCTTCACGCCGGCGACGGTTTCGGGATGGGAACCGATATCGGATTGAGTGTGGGGAAGCTGCATGCTAAAGGTCCGATCGGCTTGGAGCAATTGACCTGCGAGAAGTACGTGGCATGTGGGACGGGGCAACTCCGATTGCCGCATCCGGTGCCGGATACGTACTTCGATGCCATCATGCTCAAACGGCCGTGAGTCTCGTGAAGTGTGAAGCGTGAAACGTTTTTCGTCGAGCATGCTCTGTGTCGGTTGACGCGAACGATCGGATTCGAGCATTGCTCCGTGAGCATCTAGCCAGGTGGGGGCTTCGGCATTTCACGTCAGATCCAGGATATTTCGCATGGCAGCGACAGCAACTCTCATCTGACGAGCTCGCGCAGATTGCACGTCTCGCTGAACAAAAACGCGGGGGGGCTCGCCCCGACGAGATCGCTTTTTATGATCGCACGGCATCCCCAACGATCTTTCCCGTTCTCTACAGCCAGCGCTATGAATACTATGAGGAACTTGGGTGCCGAGTCTGTGGGTTGCTTGGCTCGGCAGAGACCTTCCTGGATTTCGGCTGCGGCCCAGGAATTTTGACGACCTTTTACGCCAGGCAGTTTCCCGACAAAACGTTTGTAGGACTTGATCGTTCGGGTAGTTCGATCGAGCGGGCACGGCACATGGCGGGCGAGCTAGGCCTAGGCAATATTCGCTTCGATTGTCTCGATGCTGAGACAGACTCGGTGACAGGCTCCTATGATCTGGTGATTGCCACCCATGTGTTGATGCAAGCCGAGCATGATCCCGGACTTCCCAGCCTCAGTTGGCAAACATTCGAGCGCGGGCATGATCCGGCACAGCAATCCGGGTTTGAGCAGCGGACTGGGCTCGAGATCAAGCTTAATCGAATCTGCGAAGTCTTGCGCCCAAACGGCCGCATGATCGTGAGCGAGAAAACCAGGCAACTTGGCCGACGTGTGCCCTTTCAGCGGGCCTTATCCAGGAGGGGATTCGATCTGGTGGGATCGCCCGAATTGGTTCACTATCGAACTATCGAAGAAGTCGTTCATGATGGACCTCTATTTTGTGTGCATCGAGGATTCCAAACATCCTCATCATGGGATGAAAGGCCTGAGCAAGACGACGGTCCCCCGTTTGTTCAAGATAGGACCTACTCCGTGAGCGATCCCGAGAGGCTGTTGTACGAAAACCATTGGCCGTCGGCTCAGGGCGTGTGGGAGGAGTTGCGAGATCGTGTCGTCATGCACGAGACCACTCGGCAAGAACCGGACGGCCGACAAGTGCATGTTGAACGTGGCACGAGCGGCGACTTCTCCTACTTGTACTGCGCGAACACCTTCGATCAACGGCAAGTCGTGATCGACAAGCGGGCTCGGTCGGGGATGATCGATGCCTACTATCAAGAAATCATCCGAGGGCTCCCCTAGTAATGCTACTTGATTGTACTGGCATGCGTAGACCTCGCCCGTACTAAAATCAAGAAATACCCGATATTTCCCTTGCAATCGACGATTCCCCTCGCTACCCTGAACTCGCGTTTCAACTATTTCGCCGGCCGTAGACAGGTGGCGTTCTCGTTCGTGCTCGTTCCGGGCATGAGTCAGAAGGAGGAATCACCATGAAAGCGGCGCACATTCTTCTTGCCGCGCTGAGTTTGGTTTTCACCGGGTGTGTCACTCCACCAGAGGTGAAACAAGCCCTTATTGCCAAGGATCACGCGTACCTCGAGAACCAGCGTTTGATGGAGGGATACCGCGAGCTGGTCCAGCAGGTCACCTCGCGTCATCACCAGTGGTATCGGTATGTCCAAACTCGACTGAAACTCAATCTTGCGCTGCAATGGGCCACGACGAATCCGAAGTTGACTGACGTCGGCGATGCGGATTTAGCCGGCGATGATGCTGATCTCTTAGGGCCTGAGGTGATCGTGCTGATCAACGACATCCGGCTCAAGCATCTTCCGGAGCGAAAAGGGCCGACGGGGCAGGTCGTGTTTCATGCCGGCACCGCAGATATGAACACGCTCTTACAGAAGCTCCCTGAATTGATCGGGCGAGTGGAACAGCGTGTCGAGAAAGATTCGGCAGCGTCCTCCTCGATGGACATGGCGGCGTTCGGTCACTATCGTGCGAACGTCGAGGCGGTCCGGCGGATCAACGCGATCATCAAACAATACTTGGATATTGATGTCACCTTATCCCGCAATGAAGTGCACTCACTGGGCGAGGCCGTGAGAACGCTGCGTCGCTGATGCAGTATGTTCTGTTCGCTGGGGAGGTCGGAAGATGATGAATCGACAATCTGCAACCTTGGCAATCGGGTTGGTTCTCATAAGCGTGGTGGGCTGCAACTCGATTCACAGTGATGCCGTTCGTGATCTCTTGCACAAGGAAGGCGCGAAAATCGACGCGGCTCAGACAAACATCGACTTGTTTCAAAAAGAAACGGAAGAACGCATCACGTTTTTAGAAAAGGCTCGCAATGAGTTGCACGAAGCCTTCAAGTCGCTGCGGACACACGAGACCAAACATCAATTCGTCCTCTCATCCTATCGCAATATTGCGAGCAAAAAAGGCGAGGCGGCCTATGCTGCGGCCTATCTCGTCAGTCAGATCTATCTGGCTGATTATCAAGGATTGGAAAAGGCCGTGTGGAATCAATTTGAAGATGATTTCTGCGGTCTGCGCGATGCGGCCAATGCTTTGAATGACTCTTGGAAAAAGACGGCAGCCCTCCATGCCCAATTGAGGCGGTATGCTGACAAGTCAGCTCTCGCGTCGGTCGACCCTGAGTTTGTGTCCGCGTTGATCGATCAGGCTCCAGGACAGTCGGATCGGATCATGGAGATTGTCAACCACTCACGAACCATCAATGATGCGTTAGAAGAAGTCGTGGGCGCGCGCATCGTGCGCATGCACGCGTTGCAACGTGCCCAGACCTTGACATCCGACTTGGTGAACCTTCTGGATAACCTGAAGAAAGACGACGGGCAATAGGAGGACACATCACCATGGAAACCAGTATCGCGGGGGTCGTGGGTTTTCTGGAAAACAACGACAGTCTGATCAAACAGTTGATGGAGACTGCCGAGAGTGCGCATCAGGAGATCGGTGATTTGTCCGTTCAGGTAGACCATGCCCGCGAGGAGGCGAAGGTCTTGGTCGATCAGCTCGGGGCCGTAGAATTTGCGGTTGGGAAAACGGATGAAACGAGAGTCCGTCAAAAGGCGCTCTTGGAAGCCGTCGCGGCGCTGCGGAAAAAGTTCGAGACCTACAAGAACGACCCCCTTCGTCGCGGAATCTATGCAGCAGAGATTTCCAATCTCTATGTGCAGCTCGCCAATACCTTCAATAATGAGACGATTGCCCAGGTCGTCCCGTTCAGCATGGACGAAATCAAGACCTACAAAGAACTGATGAGAGAGGCGGTGCTCGACGCGGCATCTCGTAAGAAACGAGCTGCAGTCATTAAGGCTGCCGCGCGTGTTTCGAGGCTCGCGATCGGGATTGCTGGGAAATTGGCAGTGTGAAGGTGTGAAAGACCGATCGATGCGACAGGCGTTCTTTCTCTGCATGGTCCTGTGGATGGGCAGCGGGTGCACCCTGGATGCCGGCTCTCGTGGCCCCTTTGGACCTGAGGATCCGGAAACCGCAGTGCAGAAGGCCATGTTGCCTGAGGAGGTTCCTTCCCCTCGCAGTCTTCAGTTTGCCGGTGAAGAGCCCGCTGGGCACCACAAGCCCAAAATGGTTGGTGCTTCCGGAGAGACATCTGTGAAGAGGACCACCAATGAATCGGTCGTGCTGACTGCCGACGCGGTGGCGACTTTCCGAACGGTGGCTGAGAACGATCGTGGTGTCATGCTGCAGCTCGGCAGCCGTTGGGCCTTCATCGACGCCGACCGGATTCCACCGGAGGGGAAACTTACATTCGGCTGTTGTCGGCAGACCACCAGCCTCGTTCGTCTGCTCTATTACAGCTATAGCCAGAATGTGGCTATCGAAGTCCGTGTGAAGAAATCAGGTGTTCTCAATGTCGGCCGGCGTGAGGGGTACCAGCCTCCGGAAGGTCAACAGGATGTGCAACGGGGGATCGAACTAGCCAAAGAGGATCCTCGCCTGGCCGGGAAAGTCGACCAACTCCAAGGGCACGGACTCCTCATGCAGCCTGATCAAGGATTCTTTCGAAATGATCCCGGTTACGGCCATCGGACGATATGGATCACGTTTTCAGAGGGACAGGGCGGTGATCCCAAATACTGGGCGGTGGTGGATCTCACGGAAGATAAGGTTCTCGAGGCCGGTGAAGAGCCGCCTCGCTCGTGAGAGGAGGGTGATGAAGAGAATCTGCGCTATCGGTGTCTTGCTGCTCTGCGTGCTTTTCTGGTCGGGGGCAGCCTTCGCCGAGACCCAATCCGAACACGTGACCTGGGGGCCGTGGAGTTTCGACTGGGAGGTCCGCGATAACACAGGGCTTGCACTGCGAAACGTGAAATATGCCGATGAGCTGATACTCGCCAAGGCCAGCATGCCGGTCGTTCGTGTGAAGTACGTCAAGGAGCGGGTCTGGTGGAATCCGTTTACGTGGTTCGGCTCGCGTGCTGATAGCGGGCGATGCGGACCATTTCAAGACCGGCTGCGATGGCAGGATCTGGTTCCGATCCTGAATTGCGGTGACCAAAAGGTCTGCATAGAAAGCTCGACCCAGAATGCAGCGAAGTGGCTTGAGGTTGGTATCTATGCGCGAATCGGCGAATATCATCTGTATCAATCATGGCATTTCTCGGAGGATGGGGAAATCCGTCCCGTGCTGCATAGCCGAGGCTTATCGTGCAATACCGACCATGATCACCAGCCCTATAGGCGCGTCGACTTTGATATTAACGGGAATGGAATGGATCAAGACTTTGTGCATCAGGACGGCGGGGCGGATCATGGATGGGGCCCAGGGTGGCGGAAGTACAGAAATGAGCGAAATGATGTTAAGATTCCTGCGCTCAATAGAACCTGGTTGATTCGTGATCAACTGAACGGCCACGGGGTTTGGGTCATCCCCGGTACCGGGTACGCTCCCCTAAAGGACGATGGCGAGCGAGATAAGTTTGCCGATTTCGACGTGGCCATCCGTCGTGCCAACGCGAGCGAGGATGTGCCCTGGAGCTTTGGAGCACGTGGCCAGCTTGGGTATGACGAAGACAATCAAGGTGTTCAAGAACAAGACATTGTGTTCTGGTACGTGGCTCACCTCCCCCATAGGGCAGCCCTAGGTCCGACAAAATGGCTGGCTCTGGGACCTATTCTCCGCGTTCAGCGGTGACCCATCTCAACTGTTCGATGAGAGAAACAAGCATTCTCCTATTGACAGGAAAGATCGAGGAGGAGTAAGGAGAAAGTACATCTCGATACTGTATGACAAAAGTAAGCGTTATCTGACGATACACGTAATCTCAAGTCATTCAGCAAGGGAGGAGGTGGCCATGGAAGACCTAAGTCCACCGGACCACAGTGGCCCGCCGAGTCTTGGGCGGGCGTCTTGCCAAGCACACTAATCTAAACGTTCCATCGGTCGTCGCTTTCCCGCGTAGGGAATCGATGTGATCATGATGATGACCCGTGTGGAAGCATAGGTTAGTCGTGAGGTTCGTTTGCTAATAAACGAACCTGCTGCTCCAGGTGGGGCGTTTTCGATCCTTTTTCTCGTGTGGGTCTACATTTTTATACGTTAGATACACCGGCGTCCTAAGCGCCCTAGGCGGGCGGTCTGTTTCGAGAAGACAGGCCGCCAGTCATGGTGTCATTTAGTGTCAAAAGAGAGAATTGGGGTAGGCGGGAGTACATTACGTCGGCAGGCACAAGCATTGGAGTTATGGTTCGAAAGGAAGGAACTGACCATGGACACACTCGTCATGTTTGGGGTCATCATGCTCGCGATTCTCCTCGGTGGAATAGTCGTCTACAAAAAAAGCGAGTAGGGAACGACGGAGAAGGGAATTCGTTCAGCTTTCCGTTCCTCTACTCTGATTGACGGTTGATGCACCGGTACGATGTGCATGTGCCGGTGCCTCGTGGTTGAGTATTGTCTAACGCCTCCGGGTGTCTTGTCCTAAACGCCATAAGAGAGAGGGCGATTTATCTCGACCCTTCCTCGCCAGACGGGAATAGGATATAGGGTTTAGGTGGTTCTTGATCCGGAGGAAGATAGGTGGGTGCCGGTTTTCCGGCTGGTCCAAGGTTTCTGATGAACCGATAAACGGCACGTAAGTCCTGTTCAGTCATTTCGCGCAGGACGAACCACGGCATCGGGGGGCGAAACTCGACGGCGCGCGAAACCTGGATCCACTGGTCCTCAGAGAGATTCTGCATATAGAGCCGTAAATTGCTTGCGTATGTCGTTCCCCATGGGCCACGCCAGCCGATTGAATCTCCTTTGAGCCAGTCGTGCTCAGGTATATTTCCAGCCGCTTCTGCATAGCCGGTGGTGTGGCAGTCGTTGCAGCCGGCAATCTTGATAAGATAGCGACCCCGTTCCTCAGTGGTCTTGTCTAATTTCGTGTCCGAGGGTTTCACCTGGCCCATATTCTGCCCCTTGTCCCCCGCGGCCGCCGTATCCGCCATCACCGGCATCATCAGAAATAGACAAAGAAGTGAAGTGAGAACGGAGTGAGAACGAGGCATCGTGTATTCTCCCTTTAAAGGCCAAGAGCAGGTTACCGGATCAATAGTCATCGATCTCGTCTGTCTCGTCGATCATCTCAGCTGTGATCTCGTCGGCTTCAGCGGTCCATTGAGCCAACGGTATACCTTTCGCCTTCAAGATCGCCTCCTGCTCGGTCCCCGCAGCCAGTGTCAAATCGTACGTAATGGTCTGTCTAACCTGAAACATTTTCATAAGTTGGTCACCTTTATTTGGAGCAAGTGATACGTGATCGCAAAAGTACAGTCGATGGTCGATCCTTTCCCTCCCGCTGAGGGGTCCTTGATCAGCAGCCACCAGAGGTCCGTAGTAATTCCCTACCTGAAACGGGACTGCTGGTACGACCGTGTCCGAGCATTGTAATCGATTCGACCGTGGATACCATAGTAGGCAATATCTGCTTTCGTTCAACTGCATCCTCGACCGTTATCTTGACTCCATTTCAGTCGCTTTGTTAGAGTGATCAACCCAAGTCTAAACGATTGAAAGATCCACTGTTTCTGAACCGTTCCCATAAGCAATTCGAGGCAACACCGTGATGAAAGACTGGCTCTTTGATGACATCCGCTACGCCGATCGGTTCCGTCTTTTCGTTCAAGGCCTTCATGATGAATGGGGTGGTGGGGATTCAGTAGCGGAAGAGGAAGAACTTCCGTCTCCTCCCCAGAACGTTCAGGCTAAACCGGGCAACGGGCGTATTACGATTACGTGGGACTCGGTTCCGGATGCCATGTATTACAACCTTTATTTTCAGACGACGAAAGGCGTACGGATCAAGTTTTCCGAGCTGACCCGTCCGATTGCCAGCCCTGACGATTTCAAGAGTGTGATTGGTGTGAAGAAAGAGAACGCCAGTTGCATCGAAGGGCCGACCAGTCCCTATGTTCACGACGACCTTGCGAATGGGACCTGTTATCACTATGTGGTCACGGTGGTCACCTCGAAAGGAGAAAGTCCTGAATCGCAGGAAGTAATGGCGATCCCTTCGCCGTATCTCCTCTCGATGGTGATTGGGCGCGAAGGCGTGGACGATGGTGAACTCTGCTCCCCTACAGGGATTGCGCTCGACAAGGACGGCAACATCTACGTAGCCGATACCGACAATCATTCGATCCAAAAATTCGATAAGGCCGGCACGTTTTTGGCTCGATGGGGCGGTGAACCCAGTTCCCAGGAAGGGCAGTTCTATTATCCCCGTGGGCTGGCGGTTGGACCGGACGACGTTGTGTATGTGGCCGATAGCGGAAATAATCGCGTGCAAAAGTTCGATCTGGAAGGCAATGTGCAGAAGGCGTGGGGGAAGTTTGGGTTTGCCTGGCGCGGCGCCGATATGGGCCGCTTCGACGTGCCGTGGGGACTCACGACGGATCAAGACGGGAATGTGTACGTGTCTGATACCAGCAACTCGCGTATCCAAAAGTTTCAGGCCGATGGTCAACCCTTGTTGAAATGGGGACGTGACGGCAGCTTCGACGGGGCATTCTTTTTCCCCCGTGGCGTAGCGGTGGATTTTGTCGGGAATATCTATGTCGCCGATGAGAGCAACAACCGAATTCAGAAGTTCGATACCCGCGGTAGCTTTTTGACAAAGTGGGGCCGGGAGGGAAGTGGGCCCGGACAGTTCAAATCGCCGTGGGGCATCGCGTGCGATGCGCTGGGGAACGTCTATGTCGTCGACAGTGGAAATCACCGAATTCAGAAGTTCGACGGCAACGGAACGTTTCTCTGCTCGTTCGGCAATCGAGGGAAGACCGAGGGGCAACTCAACTTCCCCTATGGGATCGCAGTGGATAAGGAAGGGTGCGTCTTCGTCGTCGACAGCGGCAATAACCGCGTGCTCAAGTACGTACCGACCGAAGAAGAAATGAATCGAGGGAAAGAGCAGCCGACACAGGCGGAGGAGGCCGGATCGATACAGCCGCCCCGAAGCCTTGCAGTCAAGGCCGGTGATACAGAGGTTTTCCTCAGTTGGATGGAGGTGCTGGGGGCCCAGGCCTACAACCTCTATTTCAGCACCTCTCCCCATCTCACAGTACAAGGAGCGACCAAGATCGAGGGCGTGACGAATCCCTACACGCACGAAGGTCTGACGAACGATACCCCTTATTTTTATGCCGTGACAGCCTCTTTTGAGGATGGAGCGGAAAGCGGCTTGTCGGACGAAGTGACGGCGACGCCAGTCCTGATTGATATCACGGCACCCCAGAATCCCTATGCAGTGATCAACCACGGAGCGTTTATGACGAACTCACCGGATGTCGTCGTGACGATCTCAGCCACCGACTTAGACACAGGGGTCGGCGCGTATTTCATTTCGGAAAGCCCATTGACTCCCATGGCCGGGACTCCGGGGTGGGTTGATGTGACGTCCGCCATCAAGTTTGGGGCGACCATTCCCTTTATCCTGTCCCCTGCGGACGGGCAAAAAACGATTTACGTGTGGTTTAAGGACGTCGGCAATAACGTCTCGACCCCAGCGACCGCGACCATTCTGGTCAATACATCCGGATATCTATGCGTGGCGAAATGGGGGAAGCCGGGTCGTGGCGCGTCGCTGTTACATGGCGGCGAATTCATGGCACCCATGTACGGACTCGCCGTTGATCAGCAGGGATCGCTGTTTGTCGTCGACAACGGAAACAATCGTATTCAGAAGTTCGACAATGCCGGAAACTTCATCATCCTCTGGGGAAACTTCGGGTCGGCGAACGCCAACTTTCACAATCCGACGGGGATGGCCTGCGACGGAAAAGGCGACGTCTGGGTCGTCGATACGAACAACCATCGTGTGCAAAAGTTCGACGGCAAGCTTGGTGGCTATCTGATGAAGTTCGGTTCGCGCGGGAACGGTGAGGGGCAGTTTAATGCACCGTGGGGAATCGCAGTCGACCGTGTTCGAGGTTACCTCTATGTCGTCGACAGCGCGAATTTCCGTGTGCAGAAGTTCGACATGACGGGTGAGTTCATCATGGCCTGGGGTAGCTTTGGGAACGGCGACGGGCAGTTCTATTTTCCGCGTGGGGTGGCGGTCGATCAGGAGGATGGGTCGGTCTACGTCGTCGACATGGGGAATCATCGTATCCAGAAATTCGACACCAGTACCAATGTCTTGCCGCAGTTGTTGACCAAGTGGGGAGGTAGTCCGGCCGCCGGCCATGCCAGCAGTCCTTTGGCACAGGAAGCCGGTCAGTTACGCTCTCCTTGGGGAATCACCGTCGATGGGGCCGGTGACGTATATGTGACGGATACGGGTAATCACCGCATCGAGAAATTCGACCGAGAGGGGAATTTCATCACGCAATGGGGTGGGTTCGGAAACGGTGACGGGCAATTCAATTTTCCGTATGGGATTGCGGTCGATGCAAAGGGAAGTGTCTTTGTCGTCGATAGCGGTAACACGCGCGTGCAGCAGTTTATGCCTGCGGAAGAAGGCAGTGAGCGGTTGCAGGATGAAGCCGAGGAGCTGGCGGAGTTGGAGAAGACGCAACGAACCCAGAACGTCTGAAGAGGGAACGATGCTTGATAAAGAACCCCGACTGGGATTGACCTACGACGATGTGGTCCTCATGCCGGCGAAGTCACAAATTCTGCCCAGCGATGTCGAAACCGGTACCCAGGTGTCGCGCAATATCCGGATCAACATTCCGCTCCTCAGTGCCGCAATGGATACCGTGACGGAATCCCGACTGGCGATCGCCATGGCGCGCGAGGGTGGGATCGGCATCATTCATCGGGTGCTGTCTCCGGCCGATCAAGCGATCGAAGTGGATAAGGTCAAGAAATCGGAGAGCGGAATGATCCTGGATCCGGTGACGATTTCGCCGGATGAAACGATTCGCGATGCCCACCAGCTGATGGCGAAGTATCGGATCTCCGGCATTCCTGTCACCAAAGGGCGCAAGCTGGTCGGGATCCTCACCAATCGGGATCTCCGATTCGAAAGCCGGATGGACCTGAAGGTGTCCCAAGTCATGAAACGGGACCGGTTGGTCACGGCGCCTGAGGGCACCAGTCTGGAGAAGGCGCGAGAAATTCTCCACGAACATCGAATTGAAAAGCTGCCTGTCGTGAACAAACAATATGAGCTCAAAGGGCTCATCACCATTAAGGACATTGAAAAACGGATCAAGTATCCCAATGCCTGTAAGGATAGTCACGGTCGGTTGCGTGTCGGTGCTGCGGTCGGAGTAGGCCGTGATACGGAAGAGCGGGTGACACTGCTGAAAAAATCCGGTGTGGATCTGGTGGTGATCGACACGGCCCATGGGCATTCGCAGGCCGTCCTGGATACCGCAAAGATGATCAAGAAGCTGTATCCGGATCTCGAGTTGGTCGCTGGAAATATCGGTACGGCGGAGGCAGCCAAAGACATGCTCAAAGTCGGAGTCGATGCGGTGAAGGTAGGGGTCGGACCGGGATCGATCTGCACGACGCGCATCGTGTCGGGTGCCGGAATGCCACAATTGACCGCCATCGCAGATTGCGCCAAGGTGTTGAGTCGAAGCGGAGTCCCGATCATTGCCGATGGAGGCATCAAGTTTTCCGGCGACATCACAAAGGCCTTGGCTGCCGGGGCCTCGTCCGTCATGCTCGGCGGTCTCTTCGCAGGAACAGAAGAATCTCCCGGTGAGACGGTCCTCTATCAAGCGAGAACCTACAAAGTCTATCGCGGCATGGGTTCCATCGGGGCGATGGAGCGAGGCGGGGGAGATCGATACGGACAGGCCGGACGTGCGGCGCAGAAGCTCGTTCCCGAAGGGATTGAAGGTCGTGTTCCGTATAAAGGCCCGTTGGCCGCGGTTGTGTATCAACTGGTCGGCGGCGTCAAATCCGGGATGGGGTACTGCGGCTGCAAAACGATCGTCGATCTGCAACGGAACGCGACGTTCATCAGACAATCCGTGGCCGGTCTCCGTGAAAGCCACGTGCATGACGTGATCATTACCAAAGAGGCGCCAAACTACCGGATGGACTGGGAATAGATACGTGAAAGGTAAAATGTGAAACGTGTGTCGTAAAGCGTTTCATCGATCGCTCTCATCCAACCTCTAACGTTTTACTTTTCACGCTGCGATGGAACTCTGGCACGATAGAATCCTCGTCCTCGATTTCGGCTCACAGTATACGCAGCTGATTGCTCGACGCATTCGCGAAGCCCACGTCTATTCTCAAATTTTTCCTTGCACCACCCCGCTGGCCACCATTCTGGCCTATCGGCCGAAGGGGATTGTGTTGTCCGGCGGACCCTCCAGCGTTTATGAGAAGAAGGCGCCGCTCGTCGTCAAGGAGCTCTTCGATCAACAGATTCCGATCCTCGGCATCTGCTATGGCATGCAGCTCGTCACGCATCTCTCCGGCGGAGAAGTCGGCAAATCGGCGCATCGGGAATATGGTCGCGCCGAGCTCATGATCGACGATGAGCGCGATCTGTTCAAAGGCATCGGCACTGAAAAGAAGACGGCGGTGTGGATGTCACACGGAGATCGCATCGAGCGGATGCCGCAAGGGTTTCGATCGATCGCCCACACAAGCAACTCGCCTATCGCGGCCATGAAGTGCGACGATCATGCTCGCCGCATCTATTGTCTGCAGTTCCATCCAGAAGTAGCGCATACGCAGGAAGGGACGCAGATCCTCCGTAACTTCGTGTATGAGATTTGCGGCTGCCAACCGACCTGGACCATGCAGTCTTATGTGGAAACGGCTATCACACAAATTCGTGAACGGGTCGGGAACGAGCGAGTGATCTGCGCGTTGAGTGGCGGTGTGGATTCGTCTGTGGCCGCGGCGCTCACGCACCGAGCGATTGGCGACCAACTGACGTGTATTTTTGTAGATAATGGAGTGTTACGGGCTGGGGAACGGGAACAGGTCCGAAAGACCTTCTCCTCGCAGCTGCATCTGAATCTACGGATCATGGACGGCACCAGGCAATTTCTGGCCGGTCTCAAGAATGTGACGGACCCAGAACGAAAACGGAAGATCATCGGCAGACAGTTCATCAAGCAGTTCGAAGCGGAATCGAAGAAGCTCAAAGGCACCAAGTATCTCGTGCAAGGCACGCTCTATCCTGATGTGATTGAGAGCGTCAGCTTCAAGGGTCCATCAGCCACGATCAAGACGCACCACAATGTCGGCGGACTCCCGGCTCGCATGAAACTCAAGCTCATCGAACCGCTGCGTGAGTTGTTTAAGGATGAAGTACGGGTGTTGGGTAAAGAGCTGGGATTGCCGGACGAAATCATCTGGCGGCAACCGTTCCCAGGGCCAGGCTTAGCGATTCGCGTGTTAGGGTCCGTGACTGCGGAGCGATTGGCGATCTTGCGCGCAGCGGAAGCGATCGTCGATCAGGAGATCCGAACCGCGGGCCTCTATCGCGAGATCTGGCAAGCCTTTGCAGTGCTATTGCCGATTCGAACGGTCGGGGTGATGGGTGATCAACGGACCTATGAGCATGTGATCGCGATTCGTGCAGTCACGAGTGTGGATGGCATGACGGCGGATTGGGCCAGGATTCCAAACGACGTGCTGGGCCGCATGTCGAACCGGATCATCAATGAAGTGAAAGGTGTGAATCGAGTGGTGTACGACATCAGCTCGAAACCGCCGTCAACAATAGAATGGGAGTAGGGAGGACGGAAGCAGTCCCACTGTCTCTTGTGCTCGCCCAGCGCGCACGAAGATTTTATTCCATGACTCTCTTCGGGCCGTGCTCGTTGGATGCGCGCAGTGAGAGCCAGTAGGACTACTTCCAGTTTTGAGAGGGGAAGAGAGAGCCGATGGAAGTTCGCCTTCAAAAACTTATTGCTAGCACGGGGTTGTCATCACGCCGGAAGGCAGAGACGTTGATTGCCGCTGGCCGTGTCACGGTAAATGGCAAGGTGGTGACCGAGCTTGGGACGAAGGTCGATCCTGGACGTGACCATGTGAAGGTGGACGGGAAGCATCTGACTGCCGCACAACCGTTCGTATACCTGGTACTAAACAAGCCCAAAAATGTTATGTCCACGCTGGACGATCCAGGTGGTCGCACAACGGTAAAGGACTTCTTGCGCGGCGTGTCCGTTCGGGTGTTTCCGGTCGGTCGGCTTGACTTCGACAGCGAAGGACTGATGCTGCTGACGAACCACGGCGATCTGGCACAGGCCCTTTTGCATCCGCGGTACCATGTCCCGAAGACCTACCTGATTAAGGTCAAAGGCATACTGACGGATGAAGAGATCGCGAGATTAGAAGGAGGGATTCGGCTCGATGACGGTATGACGGGCCCGGCATTTGTGAAAAAAGTGAAGAAGGCTGAACAGAACTCGTGGCTGGAATTGACGATACGCGAAGGGCGGAAACATCAAGTCAAACGTATGTTGGAAGCTATTGGGCACGTCGTGATTAAACTGGTTCGTGTTCGAATGGGCCCTCTCTCCCTCGGTAATCTGGAGTCTGGCGGATTTCGGTTTCTGACGGATCGCGAAGCCAATGCCTTGAGGGAACTCGTGGAAGAACGACGCGAAGCGGTTGAACGTGGAACAGGCCAGGTGACCAAACCGAAACGGCCGATCCGCCAAGCAGGCTGGGCCAAACCGGAAAAAGCCAAGAAGTTTTCTTCAAAGAAAGTACGGGTGGTATGAAGATTCGCACGCACCGATGTGGTGAGTTACAGAAGCAACAGGTGGGGCAAACCGTCGTGTTGAACGGCTGGGTTCAGCGGCGGCGCGACCATGGGATGGTCATCTTTATCGATCTCCGCGATCGGACGGGGATCACACAAGTCGTGTTTAACGCTGAGCGCAATCTACCGTGCCATCAAGCAGCCCATGCGCTGAGGAGCGAATGTGTCGTCTCTGTGACCGGGCAGGTGATGGCAAGACCGGAGGAGTCGAAGAATCCTGATCTTCCAACCGGGGAGATTGAGGTCTTCGTCGATGAAGTGGAGGTGTTGAATGAAGCCAAGACGCCTCCGTTCTTGATCGAAGATGACGCGGACGTGACCGAGGCCATTCGCTTAAAATATCGTTTTTTGGATCTTCGACGTCCAAGAATGCAAGGGCTCCTGCAGCTTCGTCACAGCATCATGCAGACGACGAGGGGGTTCTTGAATGGCGAAGGCTTCCTGGAAGTCGAAACCCCTATCCTGACTAAGAGTACACCGGAGGGAGCGAGAGACTACCTGGTCCCGAGTCGAGTCAACCCTGGCCAGTTCTTCGCGCTGCCGCAGTCGCCACAGCTGTTCAAACAAGTGCTGATGGTGAGTGGAGTGGACCGGTACTATCAAATCGCGCGGTGCTTCCGTGACGAAGATCTCCGTAACGATCGGCAGCCGGAGTTTACCCAGATTGACTTGGAAATGTCGTTCGTCGATCGCGAGCAGATCATGGGGCTGATGGAACGCATGATCGTAACGATCTTCAACAAAGTGGGATCGGTTCAGCTCCCGACGCCGTTCCCGAGAATGAGTTATGCGGAAGCTATGGGTCGTTACGGTTCCGATAAGCCGGACCTTCGGTTCGAGATGCCGCTCTATGATGTGACGGCGTTCGGTGCCGCGAGCCAGTTCAAGGTCTTCAAAGATGCCGCGACGAAGGGAGGCATCGTCAAGGCCCTGATCGTCAAGGGGGGATCGACTCTCTCTCGAACCAGGATCGATGCGTTAGGGGAGACGGCCAAAGGTTTTGGTGCGAAGGGCCTGGCCTGGCTCAAGATTACGGCGGAGGGCCAGCTGGAATCGGTGATCGCCAAGTTTCTCGATGCCAGCGCATTTGCAGCAGTCTTACCGGACGCGAAACCGGGTGACCTGGTGTTGTTCGGTGCGGACAAGGCGTCGGTCGTGCACGATGTGCTCGGCCGGATCAGACTTCTGCTGGGTGAAGAATTGAACCTGATCGACAAGACGGCATGGCAGCCTCTGTGGGTCATCGATTTCCCGATGCTGGATTACGACCAGGAACAGAAACGGTACGTGGCCATGCACCATCCCTTCACGGCGCCTGTCGATGACGATGTCGCGCTGTTCGAATCTGATCCATTGAAGGTGAGAGCCAAGGCGTATGACATGGTGTTGAACGGAAGCGAGATCGGCGGCGGGAGCATCCGTATTCACCGTCGAGAGGTACAGAGTAAAGTCTTCGATCTGCTTGGGATCGGCAAAGAAGAAGCCGCGGCCAAGTTTGGGTTCTTGCTCGAGGCGCTTGAGTTCGGTGCCCCGCCGCATGGCGGCATCGCATTTGGATTAGACCGGTTGGTCATGCTCCTCGGAAACGCCGATTCGATTCGAGATGTCATCGCATTCCCAAAAACTCAGAAGGCGCAATGTCCCCTCACCGATGCGCCGTCTACTGTCGGGTCCGATCAACTGAAAGAATTGCGCATCAAACTGGATCTCGTGCAATAGTTTACTATGGCTGCCAACACGTTCGGTCACATCTTCACCATCACGTCGTTTGGCGAAAGCCACGGTCCGGCTATTGGATGTGTCGTCGATGGGTGTCCACCAGGTCTGGAGTTGTCCACTCAAGACATTCAAAAAGATTTGGACCGACGCAAGCCAGGCACCTCCCGCCATGTCACGCAGCGTCAGGAGTCAGACACCGTTGAAATTCTCTCCGGGGTATTCGAGGGGAAGACTACTGGGACATCCATCGCGCTGCTGATTCGCAATGAGGACCAACGCAGCCGAGATTATGGAAACTTGATCGACACCTTCCGGCCCGGTCACGCTGACTATACCTATTGGCAGAAGTATGGCATTCGCGACCATCGAGGCGGGGGACGGGCATCGGCTCGGGAAACCGCGGTACGGGTCGCAGCGGCTGCGATTGCGAGGAAGTGGTTGAACGAAAAGTATGGTGTTGTGATTCGGGGATACCTGAGCCAGCTCGGGCCTCATGAATTGCCGTTTAAGACTTGGGAGGTCGTAGGGCAGAATCCATTTTTCTCTGCTGATCCAGATATCGTGCCCACGCTCGAATCATTCATGGATGAGTTGCGGAAGGCCGGTGATTCGGTCGGAGCTAGAATCACAACGGTTGCGGAGCATGTGCCGGTCGGGTGGGGAGCCCCAGTTTACGCGAAGCTGGATTCCGATCTGGCCGGTGCCATGATGAGTATCAATGCGGTGAAGGCCGTCGAGATTGGATCAGGCGTTGCCTCGGTGACGCAGCGTGGTTCAGAACATGGCGACGAGCTCACGCCGGAAGGATTTGTGACCAACAATGCCGGCGGCATTCTCGGCGGCATTTCGACCGGTCAGGACATCGTCGTCACCATCGGCATCAAGCCGACATCGAGCATTCGTATCCCACGCAGATCTATCGACAAGCAAGGCAACCCGGTCATGGTCGAAACCAACGGCCGCCACGACCCCTGCGTCGGCATCCGCGCCACGCCGATCGCTGAAGCCATGATGGCGCTTGTCCTCATGGACCATGCGCTCCTGCATCGAGCCCAGAATGCCGATGTGGTGACAAAGACCCCAAAGATTGCTGGTTCGCTCAGACGGCCCAGCAATTAGTCTGTTGGTTTCAGTAATGTCTACGATAATTTCGTGCGGTTTTCGGAAGTGTGAATCTCAACTGGCTGGACCGTCGCAATAAGGCCTGAGTGGATCTGCTGTTCGATCCAGGTGAGAAAGGCTTCCACCTTCTCGCGCGAATCGACGATTTCGATGGTGACGGGGAGATCTTCTGCTAACCGCTCGATTTTGAAGGTATGGATCACGCGGGTCTGGGCGCCGAATCCCATCAACCCACGGTAGACCGTGGCACCAGCCATCTTCCGAGCATGGGCCTGGATGACGATCCATTCATAGAGTGGTCGTCCATCCTGCTTATCTCGCTCACCAACGAAGATCCGAAGTAGACATCTCTGTTCGATACGCATCGATTATTTCCAGAGCAGATAGGCGGTGGAGTAACCGACCCATACAGCGGCCAACCCCAGGACAGTATGACCGACGACATTGCCGCAGGCCAGCCAAAGTTCTCCGTCGCGTAGGAGGTTCATGGTCTCGTTGCCGAATGCCGAGAAAGTCGTGAATCCCCCCAATAACCCCACCATAAGAAAGGCTCTGTGTTCACTTGATATGACCCCTCGATGATCGGCAAGCTCAGCCAAGAATCCGACCAACGCACAGCCCACAATATTGACGGCTAGCGTGCCGAAGGGAAACTGGATACTCTTGCTGAGATGTTGAGCATAGCCGCTCAACAGGTAACGCAGAATCGACCCAATGAACCCGCCTGTGCCGATGAGCAAGAGTGTACGCAGAGTGTGACTGGCTCCACATGAGAGGGTACGATTCACGCCCCATTGTACCCAAGTGGTTGAGCCGAGTCACGCCGTTCGTAGAGGACGGTCCTGGGTAACTATGGTTCGGGTATACGTGATGTAGTACAATCCGGACGCTACGCTTCACATGGAGTCGTTGAATGCTCGATATCTATACGGACGGTGCCTGCAGCGGGAATCCAGGACCAGGAGGATGGGGAGTCTTATTGCGAAACGGTGAGACCGAAACGGAACTCTGTGGCGGCGAGTCGTCGACGACGAACAATCGGATGGAATTACTCGCCGTGATTGAGGCGTTGCAGTCGTTCACCCAGCCGGTCACGGCTCGCGTCTACACCGACTCTCAATATGTTCAAAAAGGCATCAGTGAGTGGATTTACAGTTGGAAGCGGCGAGGTTGGAAAACAGCAGGAAAAGCGCCTGTCAAGAATGAAGATTTGTGGCGACGGCTCGATCATCTGGCTTCGAGTCATAACCTGGAATGGCATTGGATCAGAGGGCACAACGGACATCCGGAGAACGAACGAGTTGACGCCCTAGCTCGTGCTGGTCTTGAACAGGTCCGTCGCACGAGGCAGCCGATCATGGGCCGAGTTTCCACACAGACACAGGAGCCGGCTCAGTCAGCCGACTCTCCTCCGATTCTCGATATCCAACATGCCACGGTCTATCGAGGTGACACCTGTGTGTTCGCGGATCTGTCGTTTATGCTTCGAGAAGGTGAGCACGCCGCAGTCTTAGGTCCGAATGGGTCGGGGAAGTCGACGCTCCTGAAATTGCTTTCAGGTGAAGTCCATGCCATGCCGAAAGACGAAACGCGGATGGCGCTGTTCGGTGATGCGCGCTGGAATGTCTGGGAAGTGCGGAAACAGATTGGCATTGTGTCGCATGATCTCCAGCGTGATTACTTGATCTGTGCCGAAGGGCTCAATGTCATCCTCTCTGGTTTCTACGCCAGCAATGACACCTACGAATACCAAGAATTCAGCAAAACTCAGCTGACGCGGGCCTATGAGCTGATGCAGGAATTGGGCATTGAAGCCTTAGCTGGTCGACGGTTCGGCCATCTCTCAACCGGCGAGCAGCGACGCTTTTTGTTGGCGAGAGCGTTGGTGCATGATCCACCGGTGCTGGTGTTTGATGAGCCAACTAGCGGGCTCGATCCCAAGGCATGCTTTCAGTACCTCGATCTGTTACGGGCCCAAATTGCAAAAGGGAAGACGGTTCTCCTGGTCACTCACCATCTCCATGAAATACCGCCGGAGATCGAACGTGTAATCTTCTTGAAGGAAGGGAAGATTCTCTCCGATGGTCAAAAATCAGCGCTGCTGACCAACGATCACGTCAGCACCCTCTTCGAGAGCAAGATGACCCTGGTTCAGGCCAAGGGCTGGTATCAGGCCATGCCAGGATGATATTCAGCGGATAGGCTCCGCGATTTCTCACACAATACCGTGGCTTTGACGAAAGTGGCTTCTAGCGCTAGGCTTTTGATGCCCCTCATTCGCAGAAGCCAGCATGCACCCAGAGTCCTCGATACCTAAGCACTCTCGATCCCTGTACGCTCTCCTTTTCCTGTTCACCTGTCTTGGATCAACCCAGGGTTTCCTCGAGACGAGTTGGGCGGAAACCTGGATCTGTCCTCGTCCTGGTCAGCCGGATTTGTATACAGATCGTGAATATCCCGGCTGTCGGCAACTGGGTGAACCAAAAACCTATTCCCCTCTACAGATTTCTCCTTCATCGCGACCCGCACAACCAGCTCGGGTGCGGCCACCAGCGTCAGGCACGATCACCCTTCACGCTCCCTCACAAGTTCATGGCAAGAAGCCCATGCCTTTTTCGGAAGCCTCACTGTCATTTCCAGTGCTGGGTGTCACACAACCCAAGCCGGGTTTCATTACCGGGTCATGGATTGGGTTAATGGCGCATCTCACCGTCTCCTACAAGGCTGATGGGAAGGGGCCGGAGGTGATTCCCGATTCGAACATGATGCCGGTGTCGGTCCATTCATTATGGACGGCTGTTGCCGCCGCGTCCAAGGCAGTGGGGTACGACCCACGATACGTATCTGTTCGATTATTGATTCCAACGCCAATGGAAGGGCCAAGCGCGGGCGGAATTTTTGCCGTTGCTATTGCCGCGGCATTGCTCGGGGATTCGATTCGACCGGATATCTGCATGTCGGGGACGATCGAACCTGATTTGGAGATCAGGCCTGTCGGAGGATTGATTGATAAGATGGGGGCCTGCCGCGATCTCCAAAAGACCACCATGATTGTGCCCGACGGTTTGGACAACAGTCACCTCAGCTTTACGGGCGCCGAACGATCCATTGGGGTGATCCAAGTGTACTCCCTCGCGGATGCGTATAGTGCCGCGACTGGTCAAGCACTGCGCCCCGCCCCGTAAAACTCAACAGAAGAGGAGGAGTTATTATGCAACCTCACACGCACAAGTCAGGGCGGTCCTTGAGACTAGTGGGATTCGTGATCAGTGCACTCAGTTTTCTGGCACCTACGGCCTGGGCTGCGGAACCAGTCAAGATCAGTTCTTTAGAGACCTATCCTGAAGCCTACAAGATGAAAGTGGTGCAGGTGGAAGGAACCGTTAGCGGGTACCAAATGCATCACTTCATCGGAAGCAATACCAAGTTAGAGAAGTGCATCCAAGACTTTATGGTGGACGATGGGACCGGAATGATCCGGGCGAGCTATGCGGCGCTCTGCCAGATGGGGCCGGTCATGCTCCGTGACGGCGATGAGGTCACGATCGAGGGACATTATTTGGGAACGTTGGATGTAAGAGTAGTGAGGAAGCGCTAAGTGGGGTTGGTAACCATACCAGGGGACTCCGGATACGGTTTGAGTTGGATCGGTCGTATAACCTATTCCTACTTCCTCAGAAATCCAAACAAGGCTCCGGCGGCGCCGGCACCAAATGCAGAGAGATAGCCGCCCGCAGCTTCCTTAAGGCCTTGCGCCTTCCCGTGCCCAATCGAGCGTGTGGGTCACATCCGCTTGGATCAGGTTCCACTCCAAATGAATCCAGCCGGTGGATTTCAGGACGAACACGAGTGCGGCCAATGCGGCGGTGATCAGCAGCGCGAGCATCAGGGTCTTCCGAAGCGCCCATCCGATCAGGAAACCACCGAGAAAACTGGCACCTCCACGGGCCAGGGCCGGGGACATCATGTCGTTCAGCCAGGCGCCGAACCCGGCGACAGTCGTGGCACCGGCGGCGAGAAAAGGCTTGGCTGTCCATGGGGGACTGGTGAGAATCGTACCGAACGTCTTCCCAAAGAACCCGCTGTGAGCTGAAGTGTGTACAGCGTTCATAATCGGCTCTCCTCAAATGTGTTGCAGACGGCAGGATCGCCCGACTCCAGCCCACGTTTGAGCCACGTCATCCGTTGTTCCGATGAGCCGTGCGTCCAGCTTTCCGGTTGCACATGGCCGCGGGACATTTTTTGCAGCCGATCATCCCCGATCGCGGCTGCCGCCCGGAGCCCTTCCTCAAAGTCTCCCGGTTCAATCAAGTTGCGCTCATATTTGGCGTGGTAACCCCACACGCCGGCATAACAATCGGCCTGGAGCTCCATCCGAACGGAAAGGGCGTTCCCCTCCGCTTCGGAGACCTGCCGCCGGAGGCGATGCACTTTTTCTGCAACCCCGAGAAGATTTTGCACGTGATGGCCGACTTCATGCGCGATGACATACGCTTGGGCAAAGTCGCCTGCTGCTCCTAAACGATGCGCCATTTCATCGAAAAATGCAAGATCCAGATAGACTCGGTGATCGTTGGGGCAATAGAAGGGACCGACGGCCGACGATGTGGTGCCGCATGCGGACTGGACGGCGTCGGTGAACAGGACCATACGCGGATCCTCGTAACGAGAACCGAGCAACGCGTGCCATGTGGTTTCAGTGTCGGCGAGGACGACCGAGGCAAACCGACCAAGTTGATCGCTTGGCGCGCCGACCGGTCCGGATTCCGATGGGGCTGACGGTGCCATCGTATCGGTCATGCCCTGGACGCCGGTGATCATGTTGAACACGGTCAAGGGATTAGCACCGGTGAAATAGCTGACGGCCAGCACGAGCACGATCGTTCCGACCCCGAAGCCGCCTCTCCTGCCCAGGCGGGCTGGTCCCATGCCACGACGATCTTCAATATTGTCGCTTCCTCTCTGGCCTCCGATTCGCATCGCCGCCTCTCGATGCTGAGGATTAGTCCGATTCTTTTTCCATCGACTGAATGAACTTATCGGCCTCCGCAATGGACCGGTTCATATCTTTGACCAACTGATCGACTTGGGCGTCGACTTTGACCAGTTCGCCTTTGATGGCCGCCAATGCTCGGGCATTCAGATTATGTTTGAGGTAGAGCACTTGGTCGCGCAACGGTTTGAGGACCGGTTCGATCCGCTGTTCGGCCCGTTTCATGGCCGAGAGCATTTCTTTGTATCGACCTTTGGTCTGCGTCAATTTTGCCTGGCTCTTCCGGCGCAGGTCGGCGCTGGAGTACTGGCCGAGTTCCTGCTCCCATTCTGAGAAGAGCGCATCGGCGACACTTTCGACATCTCGGATCCGCTTTTTGACGGCCTCCGCACTATCTTCACTCGCCTCCAGCTCACCGCTGAGTTTCTTGTACGTATCTTCGAGATCACCGCCTTCGTAGGAGACGACTTTTCCGAATTGCTCCAAGGTGGTTTGAATCTCTTGCTTGGCATCTTCCTGCGCGTCACGTGCGGATTTCACGCGACTACTGAGAATGTCGCGTTTGGCGTAGCCCATTTTTTCCATCGTGGCGAGATAGGCCTTGTCGCAGGAAGAGAAGCTCATAGAGAGACCGATCAGCATAACGGCTAAGACGAATCTCGACATACACACCTCTTCACACAAACCCTGGAACAAATAGTCTAGGAGCTGAACCGAGTGACATGCTCTGTATGATACCCGATAGGGGACGAAGGGGAAAGACCTAGGGTTGTCGTTCTCATCAGTGCTCGATGTATAGAAACGCAATCTCGATAACGCTATAGTGGGACATGCACGTTCTCCGTCACAGCGTTGTCTATTGGGTGCTGATCATGTTGCTGATGTCGGGCTGTGCGTCTCCCCGCGTGGTTCCTGACGAGCTGAAACCGTTGGTCGACAGAGCGGTGACGTTTCGAGAAGTGATTGAAGCGCCCCAATCATATCAAGGAAGGATGCTGGTCTTGGGCGGAGAGGTGCTGAAGGCCAAGCGACTGAAAGACGGAACACAGATCGAGCTTCTACAGTTGCCGCTCGATAAGGACGAAAGACCGATCCTGAACCGCCAACGATCAGACGGGCGCTTCTTCGCTGTCCAACAAGAGTTTCTCGATCCTGCGACCATTGAGGCTGGGGCCCTGATGACCATCGTCGGGGAAGTTTCCGAGGCCAAGACCGATCATCTCGACGATGTGGAGTATCGATACCCTGTTTTGATCGTGAAACATCTCCATACCTGGCGGGATCAATCCCCTGACTACGGTCGTGCTTACACCTACCCTCGGTTTTCAATCGGGATCGGAGGTGGCACAGCCGGAAGAATCGGCGGTGGAGGAGGGCTTGGGATCGGATTTTGAGTGGAGAAATGGATGGGAGGCCTCAAATCATGGATGTCGGTCAACACCAACGGGACCGACTAATTTACACTGTTTCACTCTTGGACGATCCTGTTCATCCACTCGCAACGTGCGTTTCTACACCGTTGATTTCTCTCGATAAACCGTCATGCTCGTCTCAGCTGAACGACATCCGTACGTCCGGTAATTTCCTGAGGGTGCCGTAAGTCCCCTTGCGCGCATAGAATCGCGCGTGATATGCAAGCATATGTGAGGATATGCTGAGTCTGTCACGTTATGAAGGAGAGAGATACATGAAACATACACAGCAGGTCACAAAACGCAAAGAGAGGGTCACGCTGTCTCTCTCAGCCGATATGGTGGAGCGGTTGCGTACCGTCGTCTACTGGAGTCCCAAGCTGACGCTCACCGGTGTCGTCGAATCGGCGATTCAGGCGTCGCTTAACAAACTGGAAAAAGGAAAGCGGTTCAAGAAGCGAAAAGGCAAGTTGCCTGTCGGTCGTCCACGAAAAGACCAATAGTTCTCCGGTTAGTGTCGGGGTCCTGCTACAAACCGCAGTCTCCACCAGATCGGTTCGGAAACCACAGGTACACACAGTCAAAGCACTTCACACGATGGTTATCGAAGTGATGCTTGGATTGAACCGAGGCATGGTGGTGGTTTGTCTAGAGAGATACATATGATGAGGATTCTGGCTTTAGCAGTAGCATGTTTGGCGATGTGGACCGGCCTGACAGGTTGGTCAGCCGTGGGAAGCGGCATCCCCGGTGGAGTCGTTGGCGCCGGAGCGACGGATGGCAGTTATGAGTACCATCTGAGGCGCCAGAAGGACCGGGTAGAGCAAGAGTTCAAGACGGGGAAAATTGATCAAAAGCAATACGAGATCCGCAAAGACCAGATCATTCGCGATACGCTGCTGCAGTAATGCGTAGAAGCATTGCTAGAGGGATTCGATGTCTTAGTCAGTACAGTGTAGCGTCGAGGGAGTTTGATCAGATAAGGGGCTTCCTACTGCTCACATCCCTTTAGCTCACGGGCTCAAGTGCTCTTCAATAGTCCATTTTCTCTTCAGAAATTCCATCTTTTCGTAGAATTACGATTCACCATGTATAACTTTTAGTAAGTCAACGAC
>BQXA01000015.1:0-91004 GCA_036984345.1 Nitrospira sp.
GCTGTCTTCTGCATGGCCGCTACGGCCGCCCTCAACATGTGATTGGCCCAAATGACCATCGAAATTCCATGCTGCCGAAATACTTCGGTAGGCGTGGCATAATATTTGGTGGGAACGATGACCACAGGACATCGAGTTCCCCATTCCTGTTTAAAGGCCAGAATTTCATCCGGCACCGCCAGGGCACTATGAATGAGAATGCCGTCGGCGCCGGCCTGACGATACGCCTCGGCCCGGCGCAACGCCTCGGCTAACCCCCAGCCGCAGATAAACGCTTCCACCCTGGCAATAATGCAAAAGTCCGGATCGATCTGAGCGTCCTTGCCTGCCTTGATCTTGCCGCAAAACTCCTGCATATCCGCCATCGGCTGGGCATCCCCTTTGATAAAGCTATTCGTTTTGGGGAAGAGTTTGTCTTCGATGCAGACGGCCGCGATGTGGCGCTGCTCCAGTTTGCGGACAAGCCGCTGCATATTATTGAAGTTGCCGTACCCTGTATCGCCGTCGAGCAGAATCGGGATCGCGGTCGCATCGGACATGAACTCCAGATCTTCGAGAACTTGTGTCCAGCTGGCTTCATTATTGTCACGTACCCCGAATTGAGCCGAAATAGAAAGACCGCTGGCCCAAATGCCTTTGAACCCTGCTTCCTGGACGATTTTCGCGCTCAGGCCGTTATGAGCTTCACAGATGAATTCCAGCTGATCTGACGTGAGCAGCTTGCGAAATTGACGCGATCGCGTGATATCAGGCGTTGCACTCATGAGTCCCTTTCTTTGTGTCGAGCAAAACAATCTACAGCATGACGTCTCTGGAGCATCCAGGTCCCGTAACGGACAAGGATACTCTTTCTCCTAAAATAAATCATTCCATCTGTGACCGGGAGTCTGCCTCGGTTCAGCCTACAGACACTTACGTATTTCTCTGTTATGATGCCACTCATATGTGCATCTCACCCCTTACCATAAAGGAGAGTCGGTATGTGGACAGCCGCGCGTACGCTCACTCTTGGGTTGTTTGTGCTCAGTCTCGGAGGAACTCCATATGCGATGGGTGCACCCGCCCAGCAGAACAAGATGAAAGTTTGTAACGATCAGGCAACTGCAAAGGGGTTAGGAGAGGGGAAAGGTGAGGAGCGGAGGGCCTTTATGAAGGAATGTCTCTCCGCTAAGTCGGCGAAAGGTGGAGGTAGTAAACAGACTCAGCAGAATAAGATGAAGGCGTGTAATAAAGAAGCGGGTGAGAAGGAGCTGAAGGGTGATGAACGGAAAAAGTTCATGAGCGACTGTCTTTCAGCCTAAACTTCTTTTCCGGCGCGGCATGTGCCGCGCCGGAGACATTTTGTCAGGAAATCAACCGGCATCAATAAGCGCTACGTAGGTGAACGTTCATCTTTTGTCTCGACCTTCTTGCGAAGCTCGATCAACTCTTGTTCGAGCGCGATGAAGCGGTCACTGATGGGATCAGGCAAATCGACTTGATCCATCGTGGCATCCGGCAGACGCTCACCCTGGGATTTGATGACGCGGCCTGGAACACCGATCACGGTTGAATTGGGGGCAACACTTTTGAGCACGACGGAATTGGCCCCGATCTTGACGTTATCCCCGATGGTGATTCCACCGAGGATTTTTGCCCCGGCGCCCACGACCACATGATTCCCGAGTGTCGGATGCCGTTTGCCTCGTTCCTTGCCGGTTCCACCCAAGGTCACGCCTTGAAAAAGAGTCACGTAATCGCCGATCTCGGCCGTTTCTCCGATTACGACCCCCATCCCATGATCGATAAAGAAACCCGTTCCGATCTTGGCCGAAGGATGGATCTCCACGCCGGTCAACCAGCGAGCAAGCTGAGAGAGCACGCGTGGCAAGATGGGAACATCGTGTCCCTTCAGCCAGTGGGAAATCCGATAGGCCAACAGAGCATGAAACCCCGCATAAGTGAGAATCACTTCCAGTTTGCTGGTCGCGGCAGGATCTCGGTCAAAGACCGCTTGGAGGTCTTGTTTGATCTGACTCAACATGTACAGAATATCTTACGACGTCAGATCGATTCGATCAAACAAACGGCGTGCGCGATCATTCCCTCTTCATGCCCGACTGCATCCAATCCTTCTCCGCTTTTTACCTTCACATTGACCAAATCGGGATCAATCTTTGCCACCTCCGCAATTTTCTTTTGCATCGCCGAGAGATGCGGGCCGAGGCGAGGCGCCTGCGCCACGATGACCGTATCGATGTTTCCCACCTGATAGCCCTTGGCCGTGAGCTTCGACATGACGTCTTCCAACAACTTCAAACTTGAAACCCCCTTATACTTGGGATCGGAACTGGGATAGTGTCGACCGAGATCGCCTTCTCCCATCGCACCCAAGAGGGCGTCGCAGATCGCATGGACAAGGACATCGGAATCGGAATGGCCCAGCAGTCCCTTGGTGTGTGGAATGTCGACTCCGCCCAAAATCAATTGTCGGTCCGGTCCAAGCGGATGCACGTCATAGCCATACCCTACGCGACAGCCCTTTTTCATAGTCACCCTTTCATGGCATGGGTTTGTCGCGAGGCATAGATTGCTTCACCGATAACCAGATCTTCCGGCCTCGTGACTTTGATATTTTCCCCGCTCCCTTCAACGACGGAGACGGAGTACCCGCACCATTCCATCAAATATGCATCATCCGTGGCTCGGACCCCTTCGCCATGCGCTTTTCGATGGGCTGACAACAGCCAATCTCGTCGAAACGCTTGGGGGGTCTGAGCAAGCCACAATCCTGTACGATCAACCGTGCGTTCGATGACATGGTCTGCGCCGACCTGCTTCACCGTATCCTTCATCGGCAAGGCGATAATCGCTGCCCCCTTCGCACGAGCCATCGATACGACCTCCTCGACCATCCGCTCGGTCAAGAACGGCCGGACCGCATCATGGACGAGCACCACCTCGACGTCATCCTGTACCGCCTCAAGCGCGTGTCGGACTGAATCTTGTCGCTCCGCTCCTCCAGACACCACCTTGGTTACTTTCGTGAAGTGATGTTGGGCAACGATTTCCTTGAGGCAATAGTCCATATCACCGTGCGGAACGGCCAGGATAATCTCTTGAATAACGGGAGACGCTTGAAGGACACGGAGAGAATGCAGAATGAGAGGCTGGTGCCCCAGCGAGAGAAACTGTTTGGGCACTGACCCGCCCATACGAAGCCCCCGCCCGGCGGCAGGAACGAGGGCCACTGTGCGATTACTCACAGACTACATCCAGACGTCATGGCTGCTGACAAAACCCGCGAGAGGAATCTCCATGGACTCACACTTCTTTTTTCTCAAGACTCTACTCTCTTCTCTGCTCATTATGGACGGAGTGTGAGAAAAATTGTCCGATCCTGTCTCTTCAATAACAGCAACACGGCTTGGTCGTCGGGCAATTTTCCAGCAATCCGCTCGAAGACCTTCGCCGATGGTACGGCTTGTCGATTCACCTCGACCACGATATCGCCTTCACGAACACCCGCTTCTTCGATCGGACTTCCAGGCTTGACTCGGACGACCACCACACCTCGTTCGCGCGATTTGAGCCCATACCGATTGGCCAAGTCTTCGTTCAAGTCTCGAACTTCAAGACTCGAGAGCACACCCGTCGGTGTGGCAGATTCACCACCATCCTCTTCCCCGTTTTGCGTCATCGATTTGGGCTGCTCGACGATCGTGAGGTCCAAGCTTCTCGTCTTCTTATCCCGAATAAACGTGATAGTCACCTTCTTGCCAACCGGTGTCTGGGCGACGGCGTTCCGGAGATGTGTCGGCGAATCCATGGATTTCCCGTCATACTCGATGATGACATCGGCCCGTTCGAACCCGGCCTTTTTGGCGGGACTATCATCCATCACGTCACTGACCAATACACCTTTTGTGTCACCGACGCCGAATTGGGACGCCAATTCCGGCGTCAGTTCTTGAATCGATACACCGAGCCAACCTCGAACGACTTTTCCAGTTTGGACCAGCTGTCCCATGATCGACTGAGCCATATTGCTCGGGACGGCAAACCCAATCCCCATATTACCACCGCTCTGACTGAATATTGCCGTATTAATCCCCACCAACTCGCCACGGACATTTACCAGTGCTCCGCCGGAGTTACCAGGGTTGATGGCCGCATCTGTCTGGATAAAATCCTCGTACTCCGCGATGCCGGCCGCCCGCCCCAATGCACTGACAATCCCCAAGGTCACGGTCTGCGTCAATCCGAACGGGTTACCGACGGCTAGGACAAACTCCCCGACTTCCAACTTGTCGGAATCAGCCCAGGCCACGGTGGGGAGTCCCGTCGCCTCGATTTTCACGACGGCCACGTCGGTTTTCGGGTCGGTGCCGATGAGTTTCGCTTTGGATTCACGCTTATCCGAGAGCGTGACCCGAATCTCATCAGCCTTGCCGACGACATGGTTGTTGGTAATGATCACGCCGTTCGATTCAACGATGACACCGGATCCAAGCCCTCGCTCTTTTCGTTCCTTCGGGTGCTCGAACTTCCTGAAAAATTCGTCGCCGAAAAACTTTCGAAACAACGGGTCATCGAACGGGGTCATTCCCGATCCACCGCTGCGTCCGCTCTTGGTCGCATAGATATTCACCACCGCCGGCTTCACGGACTTGGCAATTTCCACGAAGGTTTGACTGCCGCCGGCTAACGTCGGCTGCGGGGCAGTTGAAACTGGTCTGGCAACCGTGGGAGACGGAGCAACGGAAGTTGAGTCCGGTACCGCGTGCCCCGTTGGAAGCCAACCGAGATCCGAAGCAACCACAAAACCGATAATCATTCCCGCCGTCAACAGAGTGGCGGCCACGATCCAGCTTCTGGCTCCCCGCGCAGGTTTTTTATCGAACTCCAGCTGACTCATACACTCAATGTATCTTTCTGAAAGACAGGGTGCTCACTGCGTCTCTCCGGCATAAATTCCCATGATGGTGTGGAGGAACTTCACCGCCTCTAGTTTTGGTCGCTGGAACGAATTCCGTCCGATGATACTCCCGAATCCTCCTCCATCCCTAATGGCCCGGGCTTCGTCGAACACGTTTTTGTCCTCGCTTTTCGCTCCCCCGGAAAAGACCACAATCCGTCGCCCATCGAATGCACTCTGGACCACATGCCTAACCCGTTCAGCCAAGGTCTTGATCGGAATCTTTTCAGCTTCGTAAACTTTTTTGGCTGCTGCCTGCTCCAGATGGGCACTTGGGAGCTTGACCTTAATCACATGAGCACCAAGTTGAGCCGCAATCTGAGCAGCATAGGCCACCACATCAATCGCCGTCTCACCTTCTTTGCTCAGGACCGACCCACGCGGATAGGACCAGACCACGACGGCGAGACCGGAGGACTTCGCCTCTTCGGCGATCGACCGTAACTGCTCATACATCGCGTTGCAATGGGACGAACCTGGGTAGATCGTGAAGCCCACGGCAGAACAGCCCAATCGAAGGGCGTCCTTGACACTCCCTGTCACCGATGGGAGCGGATCTTTCTCATCATGCAGCACATCATGATTGTTCAACTTCAAGATAAGGGGAATCTGCCCAGCGAAGTGGTCCGCGCCGGCTTCCAGGAACCCGAGAGGAGCTGCGTACGCATTGCATCCCGCATCGATGGCAAGCTGAAAATGGTAGTGCGGATTGTACCCTGGCGCGTTTGGTGCGAAGCTCCGTGCTGGACCATGCTCAAACCCCTGATCGACCGGCAGAATCACCAATCTACCGGTTCCCGCAAGTTTTCCTGATCGGAGTAACCGCGCAATATTGGTCCTTGTCCCGGCATTGTCACTCCCGTACCAGCTTAAAATTTCTTGTACCCGGTCTCCCATAGTTTCCTCCCGACGACATTACCGTACCATATAAAATAAAAGAACTACGCGCTTAGGCTCTGCCCTGAATATACGTCTCCGCCTGCTCAACATCGTGGCGGCTACCAATGAACAAGGGCACGCGCTGATGGAGCTTCTTGGCTTCAACCTCCAGAATTCTTGAGGTCCCTGCTGAGGCTTTGCCACCGGCCTGCTCGACAACCCACGCCATCGGATTTGCCTCGTAGAGCAACCGTAGCTTCCCTTCAGGTTTATCCACTTCCCCTGGATAGAGGTAGATCCCACCACCGAGCAACAGACGGTGCACATCGGCCACCAAGCAGCCAGAATAGCGGCCACTATAGGGGCGGCCGGTTGCCTTATCGTTGACCTTCAGTGAATCAAGATACTTTTTTGTCCCCTCCGACCACTTGGAATAGTTCCCTTCGTTCGTGGCATACACTTTCCCTTTATCTGGAATCTTGATCCGCTCGTGCGACAGCAGATATTCCCCAATGCCGGGCTCGAGCGTAAATCCGTACACACCCTGCCCGACGGTATACACCAACATGGTACTCGACCCATACAGCAGATATCCGGCGGCTACTTGTTCGGTGCCTCGGCGTATCAGGTCCGCTTCCGTCGGCAAGCGATCGGTTCGATCGTACTTAAGGACGGAAAAAATTGCGCCGAGCGGCATATTGTTATCTGTGTTGGAGGAGCCATCGAGAGGATCGAAGAGCAACATATACTTACCACGTGGCCAATTCCCCGGCAAAAAGACAGGCTTTTCCATTTCCTCCGAGGCTAGGGCACAGACATATCCACTTGATTGAAAGACCCTCACGAAGTCGTCATTGGCGATCATGTCGAGCTTCTTGACGGTCTCCCCCTGGACGTTCGTGCCGCCGGTCGCTCCTAAAATGTTAATCAAGCCGGCGCGCCGGAGATCCTGCGCAATGAGCTTACCGACTAGGCCGATTTGGGTGAGAAGACTTGAAAACTCTCCCGTTGCCCCTGGATAGGCGGCCTGACTTTGAATGATAAACTGGCTTAGCGTAAGAGGGAATTCTCTCATGGTCTCTTCACTATAGCCCAGTATAGCCGGTTTAGTTTGTGTGAACAACAATCCACATTCAGACTATTCCTTTTTCCCTCCGGCTACCCTCTCTCCAGGCCATCCACCAAATTTGCAACGACCGAGCCGAGCGTCACGTTTGCTTTCATCCGCAGCGGAGTTCTCCGTTCATCGGTCGTCACCCACACGCGGATATTGCCTTGATTCATAAACAACCCATGAAACGGCATGATGACGAGCACACGGATAGTCTCCGCCTTTCCCCAAGCCCCCTCAATGATCTCAATCCCCTCGACGCGCACCTCGACCGGTCGATTCTTCTTGTCATGATACACGTTCATCTTGAGAGAGGCGCCCGGCTTTGGTGGTAAGGCCACGCGCGTGTAGTACAAACATGAAAGAATGTCTTGTGTCCCACCTGGAATATGTAGCGACTCGGTGGTGTCCCCTCTAATTGCTGTCACCATGCCATTTTGCTGATGAAAGATGTACTCAATATCTTCTTTCTTCCGTCCTTCTCGCCGCCGAAACGTCATATGCTCCGGAGCAAGGGTATCGAGATCAATGTCTGACTCTACGCGATTATCGACCGGGAAAAACTTGGTGAGGATGGGCGTCGACCGGGCCGTACCCACCAACTTGGCAACGCCGTGACCGGATGAGCCTGAGATCGGTACCACTTCCATCACCGCCGTCACCGCACTCATATTGAGCCAGGACACCGTGTAGGTCAGTCGCTCCCCGACCTGGAACGGGTGTTGGACGTCAGCCCACGGTTTTGATTCGATGGGAAGAGCAAACAGCGGGAGAAGAACGATGACTGTAACAATCGCAATATACCAACGAGGCGTCCCCACCCCCCACAATACGGTAGATTTGGAAGAGTGAGGGACTAGCACCCGAGAGTTCGTCTCGCCTCCATGAGCTCATGCTCAATGAGCGATTGAATGATGCCGAGTTGCGAAGAAGAGACCGCTTCAAACCGTAACACGAGAGCCGGCTGAGTGTTGGACGCCCGAATCAGCCCCCACCCCTCCTCAAATATCGCGCGAACGCCATCGATGGTAATCAGGTCGCGAAGGACAAGTTTCTTAGGCCCGAGGCCTTGCTGTGCGTTCAAGCATTCCACAAACTTCTTTTTCACTCGTTCAACCACGTCGAACTTCACCGTATCCGGCAGATCCACTCGGATCTCCGGAGTGACCGCCGAAGGAGGCAGATCTGAGACTAACGCGGAGAGCGGTTGGTCAGATTTCTCCAGAATCTCCACCAGTCGACATGAGGCGTACACCGCATCGTCATATCCAAAATACCGATCTGCGAAAAACATGTGCCCGGACATTTCACCGGCCAGCACGGCGGACTCCTCTTTCATCTTCGCCTTGATCAGTGAATGGCCGGTTTTCCACATCAGACCGCGCCCACCACGCTTCGCGATATCATCGTACAGACTTTGCGAAGCCTTCACTTCAGAGATGATCGTACTCCCGGGTTTCACCGCCAAAATATCACGTGAGTACAGCACCAAAAGACGATCACCCCACAGAATATCGCCTTGCTCATCGACGGCTCCGATTCGATCAGCATCACCGTCATATCCGATGCCCACGTCTGCGTGATGCTCCTTGACCGCCTGAATGAGGTCGGACAGGTTCTCTGGAACAGTCGGATCCGGATGATGGTTAGGAAACCGCCCATCCAGATCGCAATAGAGCCCTGTCACTTTGCATCCGAGCAATTCGAGCGCTTGTTTGGCGACGATCGAAGCCGCTCCATTTCCGCTATCGATCACAACATGCAATCGGTCCGCTTTGACATGCGCAAAATGATTGCCGATATAGGCAAGGTAATCAGGAATGATCGGATGTTCTGACAGACGCCCTTCACCAGACAGGAATGCGCCCTTTTCCATCACACGCCGAAGTTCCTGAATCTCCGCGCCATGGATAGCGGTCTTGCCGATGCAGATCTTGAATCCATTGTACTCGGCTGCATTGTGACTACCCGTAATCATGATGCCGCCGCCAACCGGCAGGGTAAATAGGGAGAAGTAGAGCAGCGGAGACGTACAGACTCCGATGTCGATGACATTGAGACCACCGGACAGCAATCCTTTGAGAAGAGCCTTATGGAGGACCGGAGAGCTTAACCGACCATCCCGTCCGAGACTGATCGTCGTCACCCCACGCGGACTTGCATACGTGGAGTAGGCGCGACCTAGCTGCTCGGCCAGATCTTCTGTCAGCTCACTGCCGACGATTCCCCGAAGATCATACTCCCGAAATAACCCCACGACCTCCTCCTTTACCAGATCGATCTTGGAACAGCGCCAATCCCACCCCCAGTCAATACTGTACAACCTCATCCTAATCAGGCATTCGCTACTCGACCGTAGTCGTCATTAAATCTCACAATATCGTCCTCACCTAGATAAGGCCCGTTCTGCACCTCAATAATATGGACGGTTTCCTGCCCAGGATTTTCCAAACGATGCTTGGTTTTGACCGGAATTCCTGTGCTCTCTCCTACCTTTAGATCAAATACTTCTTGGTCTCTTGTCACACGTGCGGTCCCGGCTATCACAACCCAATGTTCGCTGCGTTGATGATGCAATTGCAGCGACAGTCTTCCACCCGGATTGACCGTGACTCGTTTCACTTTGAATCCTGGCCCCTCTTCCAACACCGTATAGGAACCCCAGGGCCGTTGAACCGTAAGGTGTTCCAAGTGCTCGGGAGCCTGTTGCTGCTTGAGAATGTCGACAATCGTTTTCACATCTTGTGCGCGTGATTTTGGACAGACCAAGGTGGCATCAGGCGTATCCACCACGACCATATCTTGTAGACCGATCGTTGCAACCACACGCCGATCGGCATAGACAATCGACTGTTTGCTGTCAAGATCGACGACTCGCCCAGTCATCACGTTCCCAGCAGAGGTTTTCTCGGCCACCTCATCCAAACTACCCCAACTCCCGACATCGGACCACTTGAATTTCACCGGTACCACCGCGGCCTTCGACGACCGTTCCATCACCCCGCTATCAACAGACACCGGTTTAATTTGGCGATACACCTCATCCCTTGTCCGTTGTGTAGCCCCCTCTTTCTTGAGAGCCCTGATTTGCTCCATCGCAGCCAGCAGAGCCGGCTGGTGCGCACCGATCTCTTCCCAGATTGTTGCAGCTCGCCAAACAAACATGCCGCTGTTCCAATAATAGTGACCAGCCTTCAGGTACTGAGTCGCCTTCGTGACATTGGGTTTTTCTACAAATTTTTGCACGAGATATCCTCGTAATGTCCCACGCTTTCCAAGCAATACTTTGTCCTTAGGTCTAATATAGCCGTACCCCGTTTCAGGACGGATGGGCTTGATCCCAAACGTCACTAAGTAGCCTTTGACGGCCAATTCGGACGCCAGCTGAACGGCTGCCTCAAAATCACGTTGTCCTGTCACCACATGGTCGGCCGGAACCACTAACATCAGGCCCTCAGGATCCCGCGTTAATACCTCCAGCGCGGCCAGCGCGATAGCCGGCGCAGTATTTCGCCCTTCCGGTTCAAGCAAGAATCCGTTAGAAATCTCTTCCTTCCAATCCGTCAACTGGACACGGATCAAATCTGCCTGGGCCGCATTCGTTGAGATCAAAACGTGTGAGGCCGGCGCGCACCCGAGAATTCTGTGCATGGTCTGCTGAATAAGGGTATGTTCCCCTCCGATCCGAAGCAGCTGTTTTGGATAGAGATGACGGCTCAACGGCCAAAACCTGGTTCCGCTCCCTCCAGCCATAATTACCGGATAGAGTGCCTGCGTCTTTGCCATAGATTCTCTCACCGCCTCCTTGCTGGGTTTTTAGTCTCACCGCGTGACCGCAGAATCATTTCTGCAAGTTCTCTGACAGCACCCTCGCCACCCTTCAGCTGACAGACATGGTCAACAACCTTTCGCACTTGCGGAAGACCATCCGCCGGGGTCGCAGAAAAACCCACTGCTTTCAATGCTTCAATGTCGTTGACGTCATCTCCAATATACGCAATGTGACGGAGCGAGATCCCATGCCGCTCGGCCATATTTTGAATCACCGCCAACTTGTCCATCACGCCTTGGTGAAGCTCCGGAATGGCAAGTTTCTCAGCACGCCTCGCCACGAGGCGAGTTCGTTCCTGCGTCACAATAGCCGTAATAAGCCCAGCCTTCTGCAACAGTTTGATGCCCATTCCATCTCGAGTGTTGAACTTTTTCCATTCGTCACCCGACTCGGAATAGTACATACCCGCATCGGTCAGAACGCCGTCCACATCGGTCGCTACCAAGCGAATCTCTTGGAGGACATCGCGGGATAGCCTTTTGCGCACAGAACTACGTCTTCTTGGTTTATGCGCTGAGGCCAAGGGATCTACTCAACAACATACGTGAAAACATATGATACTTGCCCAAGCGGACTTTGCAAAATAAAAACGTGACCCACGGGTAACAGCCGCGACCTGCTGTGTTCTTTAATGGAGCTTTTCCTTAAGCACTCGCAGTAGATATTGACCATAGCCGTTCTTGGCCAGTGGTTGCGCAAGCGCCTCCAACTCAGCGTCGTCAATCCATTGTTGTCTATAGGCGATTTCCTCAGGGCACGCAACCTTTAAGCCTTGCCGGTTTTCTAACGTAGCAATGAACTGGCTGGCATCGAGCAACGACTCATGAGTCCCGGTATCCAACCAGGCATAGCCACGGCCCATGACTTCAACATTGAGCTGGCCTCGTTCCAAGTACAAACGGTTGAGATCCGTGATTTCGAGCTCACCACGAGCCGAAGGTCTTAGGGTCTTGGTTAGATCAACTACCTGTTCATCGTAAAAATACAATCCTGTCACAGCATAACTGGATTTCGGTTGTGTGGGCTTTTCTTCCAGCGACCTTACTTTGCCGGCTAGGTCGAAATCGACGACTCCATAGCGCTCTGGATCTTGTACATGGTAGGCAAACACACTGGCGCCTTCAGAGCGATTCATCGCATGATCAAGCAGCCGATGAAAATCATGACCATAAAAAATATTGTCGCCTAAGACCAAAGCCGATGGGTGATCTCCAATGAAAGAGGCCCCGATAATAAACGCTTGCGCGAGGCCATCGGGTGAAGCCTGTACCGCATAGTCAAGCGTCAGCCCCCACTGCTTACCAGTTCCGAGGAGCTGTTCAAATCTCGGCGTGTCTTGTGGAGTGGAAATGATCAGGATGTCCTGGATTCCCGCAAGCATGAGGGTGCTGAGCGGGTAATAGATCATCGGTTTATCAAACACCGGCAGTAGTTGCTTACTAATGGCCAGTGTAGCCGGATACAGGCGGCTCCCCGTACCGCCGGCGAGGATGATGCCTTTGCGCTTCCTCATGATTCTGTCAGAATTTGTTGCAGGATATGCTGAACTCCGGTTCGCCAATCAGGCAATTCCAGATCAAATGTCTTGCACAACTTGCCGGTATCCAACCGTGAATTGGCTGGGCGCTCGGCAGCCTTGGGATATTCCGATGAAGGAATCGCCCGAATGGCATCAGGTGTGAGCATGAGTAGTCTACCAGCCGCACCTGCTTCTGACACGACAAACCGTGCATAGTCATACCAAGTGGTCTCACCGCCTGGCGCCAAGTGATACGACCCAAATGGAAAGATGTCGCCGCCCTCCCGTTGCTTCTGGCGAACCAACAGAGCGGTGACATCTGCCAGCAACGCCGCAGAGGTTGGCGCCCCGTACTGATCTGCGACAACATTCAGACTCTTCCGTTCACGCGCTAATCGGAGAATGTTCTTAGCGAAATTACTTCCGTGCGCGCCAACAACCCAGCTTGTGCGGAATATTAAATATCGTGCCCCACTCGCGTGTAGCGCGATCTCGCCGTCCCTTTTTGTCCGTCCATACACGTTGAGCGGGTTCGTGAAATCATCTTCGGTATACGCGCTCGGCTTCACGCCATCGAATACATAGTCAGTCGAATAATGGACGACCCATGCACCCCGTTTGGCTGCTTCCTCGCCCAGAACTCCAGGCGCAACGGCATTGACGGCGTGCGCCCGGTCCGGCTCTGACTCGGCCTTGTCCACTGCCGTATAGGCTGCGGAATTCACGATCAGGTCTGGCTTGACCGAGCGTACCAGTTCACACAGAGCAGACGCATTGGCCAAATCACATTCCGCATAATCGACCGCATACACCTCGCCCAACGGAGCAAGCGCTCGTTGTAGCTCAAAGCCAACCTGACCATGTTTGCCGGTTAACAGTATCCTCATCGCGATTTAGGTACCGTACTGCCTGTTCATCCAGTTACGGTAGACACCACTGGTGACATGGGTTACCCAACTCTGGTTCTCAAGGTACCAGACAACCGTCTTGGTAAGACCTGTTTCAAAGGTCTCCTGAGGTTTCCAGCCAAGTTCACCTTTGAGCTTGCTGGCGTTAATGGCGTACCGGCGATCATGCCCCGGGCGATCCTTGACAAAGGCGATCTGTGCTTTGTAGGAACGTCCATCACCCCGAGGCTTCAAGTTATCCAGAATGGCGCAAAGCTTTTCCACGACGTCCAGATTGGCTACCTCGTTCCCACCACCGATGTTGTACGTTTCGCCCACACGCCCCCCTTCAAGTACCAAGCGAATGGCACTGCAATGGTCTTTCACATAGAGCCAGTCACGTATCTGTCGACCATCACCATAAATAGGAAGCGGGTTCCCAGCCAAGGCATTAAGAATGCAAAGTGGAATCAGCTTTTCAGGAAAGTGATAGGGACCGTAATTGTTCGAACAATTAGTGGTGAGCACCGGCACACCGTAGGTATGGTGATAGGCGCGAACAAGATGATCGCCGGCCGCCTTGCTAGCTGAATAAGGGCTATTGGGCTCGTAGCGACTCGTTTCACTGGACAACGCAGGAGCATCTGCTCTCAATGACCCGTACACTTCATCGGTGGACACGTGCAGAAAACGGAAGCACCCTTTGGCGTCACCCATCAGCCTTTCCCAATAGGCACGCGCAGATTCAAGTAGGGAAAAGGTGCCCACGATGTTGGTGTGGATAAATTCCCTTGGTCCATGGATCGACCGATCGACATGACTCTCTGCAGCAAAATTGATTACGGCACGAGGACGGTGTTTCGTCAACAATCCGCTGACGAGGACAGGATCACCGATGTCGCCATGAACAAAGATATGGCGCGCATCGCCCTGCAGACTGGCAAGGTTCTCCACGTTCCCGGCGTACGTGAGCTTGTCGAGGTTGATAACAGATTCATCGTGTTGGTCTAACCAGTCCAGAACAAAGTTTGCACCGATAAACCCGGCCCCGCCGGTGACGAGAATGCTCATGCTCCTACCATGATCTCCGTATCAGGTTGGATACGATGTACAAAAGACCTTGACCATTTAGGGTCGCGACGTTTGGAAATCTTCAAGATGTCCTTCGAACGAGGACCGATTCATAGCTCGGCACCAGGCGCCTGAGATCATCAAGCACCCGCGCTTCACTCCACTTCGGAAGATTCTCCTGCAAAGACTCCAACCACGCCCCTAACTCGCCAACAGGAACAGGAGCCCCCACAGCCCGACGAATTTTCGGGTGACTCGTTGGCTCAGCTTGCTCATGTTCTTCAAACAGTTCCTCATAGAGTTTCTCTCCAGGCCGTAGGCCGGCAAAGACAATTTCGATATCTTTACCCGGGACGAGGCCGGCCAAGACGATCATGTTTCTTGCCAGGTCGGTAACCCTGATCTGTTCACCCATATCGAGGACAAACACCTCTCCGCCCTTGCCAATGACACTCGCTTGCAAAACCAGTTGGACAGCTTCCGGAATGGTCATGAAGAAACGTTTGATCTCGGGATGAGTCACTGTGACCGGTCCACCTCTGCGTATTTGCTCATAAAACAACGGAACGACGCTCCCATTGCTTCCTAACACGTTGCCAAACCGTACCACCGTAAACTTTGTCAGGCCTTCTTGATTGAACTCCTGCATCAGATGCTCGGCAACCCGCTTGGTCGCCCCCATGATGCTCGATGGATTGACCGCTTTATCGGTCGAGATCAGCACAAAACGCTCCACACCATTTCTCACAGCCGCCTCAGCCACCGTACGAGTTCCCAAAACATTGTTACGAATAGCCTCCTTGGGGTTCAGTTCCATCAGAGGCACATGTTTGTGGGCTGCGGCGTGAAAGACGATGTGGGGGGTTGTCTGATGAAATATTTCATCTACGCGGTCCGACACCGTCACATCTCCGATGACCGGGAGAATCCTCACTTCCGGAAATGCCGTTCCCAACTCCAGCGTGAGCGAGTGAAGGGCATTCTCATATCGTTCGAACAGGACTAGCAGACGAGGTGAGTGTTGAGCGATTTGTCGACACAATTCCGATCCGATCGATCCTCCAGCTCCCGTGACGAGCAGTGTCTTCCCCGTAATCAGGGGGGTCAGCTCTTGACGATCTGTCTCGACTGGCTCACGCTGCAACAAATCGTCTAAGTTCATCGGCCTCACTTGTCGAAGTGAGACAGGATCATCGAGCAGACGTTTTACACTCGGCAAGGTCTTGATAGGGATGGTACAACCCTCTGATGCCGTCAGGATTTTTTGCATGACGGTGGTTGATGCGGACGGAATGGCGATAATGATCTCGTTAGCCTCAAGCTTATCAGCGGCCTGTTTGATGGTGGCGATGGTTCCTACGACCGGGATTCCATGAATCCTCATTTTCCGCTTGACTGGGTCATCGTCCAAAAACCCTACCGGACGACAATCATAATCTCCACCTGACAACATATCTCGAGCGAGCAACTCTCCCGCATTGCCGGCACCGACTATCAACGCTCTTCGGGCGCTGGATCCCACAATTCGCAACCATTCCTTAAACCAGCGCACCGCCAACCGTATGCCGACCAAATACAATGCGTTCAGCAGACCCGTGAGAATGATGGCGGATCGCGGATATTGAATAACTCCACCAAACACATGGAGGATCACGTAAAACACACCGACGCCGGTCAGAGAGGCTAATATGATCTTCCCAATGTCGTGGAGCCCAACGTATCGCCAGAGCCCTCTCTGCGTGCCAAACACCCAGAGACTGGACCCGAATATCAGCAGCACGGCAGGGAGATGATCCCACATGACCTGCGCGTATTCAGGAGGAATGTCCGCGTCAAAGCGAAGCATGAAGGCCGTAAGGTTTGCCGTCAGAATCAGCAGCAATTGGACGGTAATGACCAGTGACGATCGATAGGCAAGCAGCATGCTTCCATATCGGTTCGCAACGGCGTGAGAGAGTTGGGCGACCATCTGTTTCATACAGGAGCCATGGTTGGAGTAAGGCACGTGCGCACGTCAAGCATGGTTTCGGCTGCTTCGATCACACGAGACACAGGAAGTTGTTGAAGACATTCACTTTGGCTCTCGACATGGCGGTCGCACCCTTCAGCGAGACAGGGCACACAATCACCTTCGCCTTGAAGAAGAAACACATTCCCCTGCCGTTGAGACCCATGCCTGCACCATGGACTTTGAGTGGTTGGAGGAAAGTCCTTCGGCCAAGGTCCCCACTTCACCGGATTCGACGGTCCGAATAGCACCACCGACGGCGTCCCCACGGCGGCCGCCATATGACTCACTGCGGTATCAGTTCCAATGTACAACGCGGCACGACTGAGTAGAGAGCCAAGCTCCGGCAGAGCCACATGATCCACAAGATTGACGGCGCCAGGCAAGCCCTGAACAATCTGTTCGCAATACGCGGTCTCGGCTGATTCCATTCCCGTTACGACGACCGTAAGCCCTTGCCCCATCAACCACCGGCCAAGTGCGATCCATCCCGCTACGGTCCACATCTTGTAGGCGAACTTTGGTGAAACGTGGATCACCGCGTATCGTTGCATGTCCCGTTGAGGAAACCGGCGTTGAATCGATGCCTCATCTGCCGACGTCCAGCTGACAACAGGCGTTCCAAGCTTCCTCACTCCAAACGGCGCCAGCAACTGCAGATTCATGGCTACCGTATGCGTATGTATGTTGTCGAACGGTACCCATTCGTGAAGCAGACGCCGCTTCCACCATGATTTGTTGTCCGACAGCACTGTTCCGACTCGATATCGACCGGCGACCCATGCGTGAAACGTCGGCCGGTCTCCGGCCAACGCTGAGATGGCGACATCATAGCGACGCCAGATCGCACGAAGTATTTCAAAGTGGGCCCCAACCGATGGACGCTCAGGAATGGTCAACACTCGCCGTAGATCCCTATAGCCTGACAAGACATCTTGAGTTCCTTCGAAGACCAACATATCGATCAGGAGATGAGGCAACGCCGTCTTAAGCGAACGGATGACAGGTGTGACTAAGAGCACATCCCCGATTCGCCGCGTACAGACGATCAAGGCGGTGGCGATATCTGGCTTCATCACGTGCCAGACTTCGAGCAGGATTCGTCGATCTGGCTCATGCGTTGGCCATACTCGAGCAGCTCAGAAGGCTGCCTTCCCACAAGAACACCGTGGTTTCACGCAACTCGTCATCACAACCGACTGGGCAACGACACATAAGACGAGAGCCACCCACCATCAGACGCTATTAAGCTCATCGAGCCCGACCCTCGCACGAACTGTGTTCGACTGCAATAGATCATCTAGGCGTTCCTGATTGACCGGGAACTGGCTGCGATCATGCTCCGGATGCCATAAATGAAACACCGTCGCGGCAAACCGCGCATTCTTGTGTTTCACTCCGGCATGAAGCAGCCGAATGACTAAATCGGAATCTTCCAAACCCCAACCTTGGTATGATGCATCCAGCCCATTCACTCGAACCAGATCTTCCCGCCATACAGAGAGATTGCAGGTCTTAATCCCACTCCAACGATTCGGTGACCATTTTCGAAACGGACCGTCAGGCAACTGCACCAACGGGAGCAGGCGGTTGACATCACGCCGCAACCAGTGACGTGTCCATTCGACCTCACTCCACGTATGAATGGGGACTCGCTCACGTACGACACGGTTCGTCAATTCTGCTGAGAGCAAGACGCGATTCGCGCCAAGAAAGTACCCAGCCTCTGCCAGATGCTTATGGGTCCACACGAAATGTCGGGAGGGGACACAATCGCCGTCGGTGAAGATCACGTACTCGGCACTCGTCGATACAACGGCGCGATTACGGATCTCCGCAGCTCGAAATCCCTGGTCTTCCTGCCACACATGCATGATTGAGAATGCCGCACGCCGAGCAAACCGCCGGATGACATCTGCCGTCTCCTCTCGAGAACCATCATCCGCCACAATCAAATCAAACCCTTGATCGCTTTGCCCACAATAGCCTTCCAATACGGCCGTGAGTGCATCAGGGCGGTTGTACGTCGTGACGATCACCGCTGTTTTCATTTCGATGGGACACGGTCATGCCTTCGAAGCGGAGCTTGCTTGGGAAGGACCCACATTTCCTGCTGCTCATACCGTTTGGCATACCGATAAAACGTACCTTCAAAATTCCCAAAGGCAATCACAAACCCGGGCCAGCCGTCCAAAAATCCCCGTTTCGCTATGTAATGTTTGACAAACGACCAGAGTGCGTGAAACAGAGCGGTACCCATAGATACCTGATGATCCGCGAGCTTTAATGCACCCAGGGACGAATAGCGATTCGCTTTCTTGACAACTTCTTCAAAGTCTCTGAAGGGAATCTGCCAGATCGCATGCTCCAGGCGACCAACTGGTTTAGTGGTCAAGAGTTCATATCCTTCATGGACAGGAGATTCCACATACCTCATGGCCCCGTTTCGAAACAGTTGCGGCTGGCGAAAATTAGGGTACCAGCCGGAATGCTTAATCCACCGACCCATAAAGTAATTTCGCCTGGGGACTAGGTAGGCATCGTGCGCCGGCACTCCAGCAAGCAGCCCCAGAATCTCATCTCGAACTTCCGGTGTGCATCGCTCATCCGTATCGAGGCTCAAGATCCATTCATGGGTACAGGATTTAATGGCCTCATTACGTAGATGACCAAACCCCTGAAACGGAATCTGAACCACTCTCGCACCTAACTCCTGTGCAATCCGTGGAGTTTCGTCGGTACTCGAGGAGTCAGCCACAATGATTTCATCAGCCCATAACACGCTGTTAATCGTGTCTGCGATTTTTTTCGCCTCGTTGTACGCAATGATATAAACTGAAAGGCTCATGTGCTCTCACCAGCGTGCGAATCAATCCCCGAGTATATCAGGCCGGAGAACCAACAGTAGAAGAGCATCTCCGTATGATCGACAAGGAAAGGATTGAAGAGACATCCAAGCGCGATGGTGACGACCACCCCCCTGGCAAGGAGCCTGTAGTGAGCCCCCTCGACTCGCGTAGCCGATCGCCATTGTTGAACGAAGAGCCAGAGCAATAAGCACAGCCCCACTACACCCACTTGCACAAGAATAAACAGGTATTGATTGTGGGGATGGGGAGGAACATCAAACCCCGCGTGTTCGACACGTGCGCGGTAGGCTTGAACGAACCCTCCGGTCCCGACACCCATGAGTGGATGGTCATGAATGATCTCGGACGTGTGATAGAAATATTCCAATCTCCATCCTATCGGATCATCGACAGCGGGAATGTTCGGATTCCACTGTGTCACAGCAGAAACGGCAAGCCTCACCCGCTCGTGAAATGAAGATGAAACCTGATAGGCTGTAGAAAATGAAATGCAGAGTGCCAGGAATGCTGCGAGTATCCCTCGCCACCCGAAATATATGTGAAAGACTAGAACAACAACTCCAGCCAACACCACATATCCGGTCCGACCTTGCACCATCAGCAGCACATTGCCCACAGCCAGGCATGACGCGCCGACCCACCCGCATCGCTCCCATCTATTTGACGAATTCCAGGCCAATACGGCAAACAGCAATGCGCCGAACGCCATCAGAACGTTATGCGTAGTGTGTTTTTTAAATACGCACGGGTTGGATGCATTACAATCGACGTCTCCACGGATCGGGTAAACTCCAAGGCCCAGCACGAGCGACAGCAGCAATGTGATGGCCAACGAGGCCGCCAACGCCATGATCATCCTATTTCGCTCTCGAACTTCAATTGCCATGGAGATCAAAAGAGGAATGAGCAAAAGATCCGCGTACTTCTTGACCGACAACATTCGATCTTCTATAGAACCAATACCCCACAAGGATCCTGCGAGTATCCAACCGAACAACAAGAGAGTGCTCAACGCCACTGGATTGGTCGCAATTCGGTGGAACTTCTCGCGCCACCCGCCACAAACCGCCCAGCACAATACGAGTAGAACGACAAGGATACTGTCCGCCACCACCCAAATTGGAATGGTAAACCCGAGTGCAGTCGTCGTCCAACCACCTACTCGCCTCGCCTCCGCCTGCAGGCGGTGAATTGCCAAGCTCCTCACTTGTAGGCAAAGGCAATCAGAGATTTTCGAAAGGAGGGAATCATGTCCTTCATCGCTGTACCAACCGACTTCACCCGCTGAATCCCCTCGCGATAGCGTCGCGACTTCAGGAAAGAAACCTCGAACCGCTCAAACCCAGAGGAATGCAACAGTAACTCTAAATCACCCTTTGTGAACTCTCGGTTATGTCGGAGAGGATAATACGACATACCTTTGTACAAGATCGGGGTGGCATGGAGATAATGTTCAGCATAGTTGTAAGTGATGTGCTTCCCCCGCAATAACCGAACACGGTTACGAAAACTGGCGACATTCGGCACGTCGATCTCCAACACACCTCCGGGCCGCAGCACTCGCTTCATCTCCCGGACCGCCGGAAGGTGTGAGTGTGAGAAGTGCTCCAATACCTGACAACAGACAACTGCATCGAAAAACTCATCAGGGTAGGGAATCTCTTGTGCTTCTACATTGCAAACCTGAAACCTAACACCTTTCCCATATATATCCGGATATGCTGAGGCCTGATCTTTGACATCGAGGGCGTGGCATTCATGGCCCAGCTCGGTGAGAAATGAGAGCAACAAACCTTGCCCAGCTCCCACATCGAGCACCTGCTTGGTCCTCCCTAGCCGAACTGCAATCTCGCAGAACCGATCGATGCTTCCCTTGAACAAATCCTCCAATTCCGGGTTCCCTCGTTTATAAAGTAACCCTGCTTCACGTAGTCGAACAGCAAGCCGCAAGAAGTCGCTGCGATTTCTCTGTCGGTAGGAAGTCAAATCGAGCACGGTTAAACTATGTCTTGATGGTTACTCTATCGGATTCTTCGGCTAACACTGCCTGTACCTTGCTTGGACTGCCGACCGCTCTTGAGCTTCGCACCGGACGATGAATTGTGTGGTGTTCAAACCAATTCACGAGTCCCCCTAGTACAAGAAACACGATCAGCCAGATTCCAAGGATTAGGAGCTGCCACATAGGAGTCGAGTGTTGGTACAGCACCGCTAATCCTCCACAAAACATCATTAGCCCGTATTCCACAAGCACAGTCTGACGGTGACTCCATCCACTCAAGACCAGTCGCTGATAATAGTGTTGGCGATGACCTTCCCAGATCTTTTCACGTTGAATAGCGCGTCTGATCAACGTGACAGTGGCGTCAACGATGAAGGGAGAAAAAATCATGATCGGAACCCATACGTCGAACATCTTGTCTCGAACGCCGAGGAGCATCAATGCACCCGCCAAGAAGCCGAGTGTAATGCTTCCGGCGTCGCCCATGAAGATACGAGCCGGTGGAAAATTATGTACAAGAAATCCTAGGGCGCTCATTGTCACAAAGAGCGCGATTATGAGCATCAGAGGAGAGCCCATCTCCCATCCAAAATAAGCCAGAAAACCGAAACCAATTGCCGTCATCCCACCCGAAAAGCCATCTATGCCATCCATAAAGTTGTAGAGATTTGCCATCCACATCAGCAGAAGAATACTCACGGGGATTGCGGCTACCTCAATCGAGAGATTCGCTTCTCCGGGAATCGAGATGGCAGACAAGGTCAAGCCAACCCCCTTCACAATGATAAGCGCCGAAATAGCTTGCACACCCAGGCGAAGACTGGCAGGCAGACCGATGTAATCGTCGATGAAGGACACAGTAAAAATGAGCAGCATGGAAAGCACAATCCAGACGCTCCCCGAGGCCATCCCCTTTGGCAACAGCGTCCGAGAAGGTTCCATAAGAGCCAGCACACTCGCTGCCGCCATCAGACTGATCACCACTCCTGCGACAATGGCTAACCCTCCGGTTTGCGGGGTAGGTCTAGAATGCAACGATCGTTCAGTAGGATGAGCCAGTGCTGAGAAAGACGATTTTGGGGAGGCTAAGCGCCTCGTAAACCACCATGCCACGAGGAAGGCGATGGCCGCAGGCAGCGCCATCATCATCGGATGATAGATGAGGGGGTAGATAATGCTATCAGGGCTCATAGCCAGGATATGTCCGTTGGCGATAGGCAAGCCATTCGTGCCGATGATCACCTCACGATTTCAAACCGGTCTTTTGGTTGGTCGCGGACCGGCTTGATCATACGGCGACTACCCCGCCTGAGGATCGCGCCGTGAACCAAGTCGCCGTTTCAGCGAGACCTTGGTCAACCGAATAGGTGGGTTGCCAATCCAATTCCTGCCTGATTCTGGACGAATCAATCTGCAGCGATCCGAGCAATCGGTCGATCATCGACTCCCTCCCGACTATCTGCCCCACCCATCGGAGTGTCGACGGAGAAACTGGCCATAGGCGAGGCGGCAATCCCAGTGCCTTGGCAAGTCGTCGAATCAGGTCCGGGGTAGACAGATCCTCCCCATCACTGACTAAATAGGTTCGGCCAGCCGCCCGAGCATCCCGTATACACAAGATGAGCGCATCGGTCAAATTACCACAATAGATGAGACTGCGCCGATTTTCTATTCGAGCAAGTGGAAGCGGGATCTCCCTATGCAGAACTTTCAGGAGTTGCAGAAAATTTCCTCCCACACCAGGGCCATAGACAAGAGGGGATCGTACAATCACCACCTCAAGACCTGTCTCTGACGAAACCTTTGCCAAGGCCTGCTCGGCTTCCCATTTCGAAATGCCGTACGCGTCACGTGGCGCAGGAACATCCTGCTCCGTATATGGAGCTGTCGTCTCTTCACCGTTTACCTTAACCGAACTCATATACACGAATCGGCGAGCACCCTGAGCTGCTGCAGTCCGTGCCAGCCGTTCGGTCCAAATTGCATTGACGCGGCGAAATTCACGAAGTGGGTCGGCCGCTCGATCCTCCATAACGTGAACCCGTCCGGCCAGGTGAACAACCGTCTTCACCCCGGCCAACGCCCGCTGCGTGTCGCTTGGCGTCGATCGATCGTGCAACACCACCCACTCATGATCCTCATCGTTTGCCGTGTCCCCATCCCGCAGCGCGGCATCTTGTCGAATAGTCTGCCGCACAAGACACCCGACTTTCCTAAGACGAAGACCGAGTGCCGCCCCAATGAACCCCTTGGCACCCGTTATCAGCACCAGACCATCCACTACCAGTCACAATGCCGTTCTGCTGGACCGCCACAGGCATACCATGAAATTACAACGAAGATCCCCGTCAGTTTGCTATTGGAGCGACCCCCACTCCGCTTCTCCTGGAGATATAGGAGCCTTCTTGCAGTAGCCACTTCTCGACCCCGCACCTCGATGAGAACTGAAGACGCAAGGATTGCTGCCTATTAGCTTGTCACACTACGGCTCGATAACAAGCCTCGGATCGCAAGTTTGAGAAAGACAAGCGAACAGAAAAACCTCGTTATGCTGGCAAAATGCCATTTGAGATACCGAAGGTCCTGATGACTGGCTCGACGAGCAGCATGAGTCACGCGCACACTCGGACATACGACGATGTCATGCCCTGACAAACGCAGCCGCGCACAAAGATCGACATCCTCATAATAGAGAAAAAACCGCTCATCAAACCCACTGACTTCCTGAAATGCAGCCCATTGAAAAAGCATGAACATTCCGCCCGTCCAATCCGGGTTGAATGGCCGAGAGGATGGCTCGTAGTCAGTGGGCCGACTAAGGCCGATAGCTTTCCCTAGAATTCGAATCGGTGTTGGAAACCGTCGCGCACTATCTTCGATTTGTCCTTGTGGATTGGTCACCACCGGAGCTGCGAGTGAGGCACCTGATTCAAGCAGACACGCGACGAGTTTATCGAATGGGTCATCGATTAATCGGATATCTGGGTTGACCACACAAAAATAGTCGCCGGAAACCCGCTGAAAAGCTTGGTTGTGATTGGCACCAAAACCTTTTGGTCGCTCATTCCGAATAAGCTCGATCGGAAGTGGATAGTCGCTGACATTAATCGGAAGTACTTCCGGCACATTTAAAGTCAACACAAGGCGCACGTCGGCCTTGCATTGAGCAGCGAGATCCAGCAGCAAATCTCGTACGAGACCACCTTGTTGGTGACTGACAATCGAAATCACAATGCGTGGTCCGTTCATGCCACCTTATGACAATGGGTATGGCGAGAACCCATGCCTGCACCGAAACATGCCGGCTTCCAGCATCAGGTTACAGGAATCGACTAGCATCTCAAGGAAAATGCAAACAAAGCCGACTACGAAGATGTTGTAATAATGCTCGTGCCTGCCGCTCTCTAGAGAATTCCTCACGAAGAGGCGAGCAAGTCTCTGCTGGTCGGCCAGTGGCAAGAATGCGAGTCAGGTAAGCGAAGAGTTGTTCGTCGTCCGTCATCGTCACACCGCATCCTGTGTCGGCGATCAATCGAGCAGCTTCCGTTTCCTTGCGTGAACCAAGAGCAAGAATCGGCCGCCCACTGCCCATATACTCCAATAATTTACCGGTCAACATTCCGTCGCCTCGACCGTCGACCCAGTCTAGAAACAGCAGAACGTCCGCGGCTCGTTGTACGTTGATGCTTTCCTGGTAGGGAACAAAGTCATGGGCGTGAACACAATCCTCTACGCCATACTGCTTGATCATGGGTTGCAACCACGGCCCATCCAGTCCGTAGAAGTCCACGGACAGCTGATCAGCCAAATTAGGTCGCATACGGCGCAACGAAGCTAGGACCTGAAAGAGTGGCTCAGGATTTTGCTTACCAGGATAAACACGGCCCGTATAGGCAATGTGGAGCTTCTGATCACTCCAGGGTCGCGCACTAGTCTCACCATGAATGCCCATGAAATACCCGTTATAGGCCAGAAAAACCTCTCTCCCCAAATAGCTCGACAAGCGTTTGCGTAGACCCTGCGACACCGTCACACACGTCATAGCGCTCCTGACGAGCCACTTCGTGATGGGTCCCGCGATGCCTCCCACCCACTTCGTATGATAGAGACGAAGATCAGGGAACCAGGCATCGCGAAAGTCAGCAGCCCATGGAATATTCAGTTTTGAAGCAATCGTACGTGCCACGAGCAACACCATCTCCGGTGGCGTCGTTGCAATAATGAGGTCAATGTTGTGCTGCCGAGCGATACGGATACCTTCGCGTACCATCGAGGGATAGGCCAGAACCCGCACATCCCCAAACATACCGAGCGTAAGTCGAATTCGGCGCGTCACTCGCTTCAGCCATTCCCACTGTGAGGCTAGGGCACTCCCTCGATTCTGAGGGGCACCGGAGGCCCCCAAATACGGTATTTCATGGACATGAATGTTGGTTATGTCAGACGTCAGGTCTGCTGGACCTTCATAGCTGTATTTTGTCAACGTGAGAACATGGACCGTATGGCCCTCATCCCTCCAGACTTTCGCCCAACTATACGGGCGATGCGAGGCAATCGAATTCAGCGGTGGAAATGCCGTCGTGACAATGAGAATGCGAAGACACGTGTCAGAACCTGCCGCACGGGTCTTTTCGCGCGATTGGTTTTCCGGCCGTAAGGATTCTGAGTAAAGAGTTGCGCCATTGCCCACTAGGAATCTCCCACGAGCTATGCCTTGCCTTACATACGGATCGAGAACCGATTCATCCATGCGCCGAAGGAGATGACTCTCCAAATCGTGAAATTGAACGGCTCCCGTCCGGTCGTGACGGCGTCAAAATGCGCAAGAGCTGAGTCCTTGATGATGCCTTGCGAAACATCAATGGCTCGTTGCAACGCCGTTCGGAACTTCACGGGCGAGTCTTTCCGAATCCACTCTTCCTCAGGAGTAACAAACCCCATCTTGTCCCTCCGGTTACGGATGGTCTCGGGAAGAATGCCGCACATTCCCTCGCGCAAGACCCGCTTCGTGGTGGCGTCCTGCAGCTTAAGCTCAGCGGGAAGCCCCATAAGAAACTCTGCGACCCGGAAGTCGAGAAACGGCAGTCGTGACTCGACCGAATGGGCCATGGAATCACGGTCCTCCCAATGCAGTAACATGGGATGGGGACGCTGGTCGCGGTCAGCATGCCGAAAGACATCTGATTGACCGATGTCGTCTTAGCGCTAAACAGCAGCGAGGGGTCCCGGTCTTCGGCCTCGAGACGCTTGGAATCGAGCCATTTTGCCGCCGAGGCTTGTTTACCGACGAGGCGTCGCAAGGGTTGCCGGATCAGCTCGGGCAACACCGCATTCGCAAGATGTTGGATCACGTTGAGCGCGCTAAGGCCATGTAGCCGATGCCCCAAGACCATCTCGTGTGTCAGCATTCGCCAGCGACCGGCTAGGAGGAGACTGGCGAAGTGCGGGGCAAAAAACAGATGATAGCCGGCCAATAGTTCATCAGCCCCTTGCCCATCGAGGAGCACCTTTACTCGCGATTCTGCGGCCAGCTTGAACACGTGCCATTGCGCATAAATACTCGTCGACCCGAACGGCTCATCTTGATGCCACGTCATGGCATCGAGCACGTCAAATAAGGTGTCCAACGAGGGGTAGACATAGTGCGCATCGACACCGGTTCGGGCTACAACTGTCTCAATGTACTCACGCTCGTCGAATCGTTTGACCGTCGAACAGGCAGAAAACGTGTTTTGTTGGGATGCGACACCGGCCGACCGGAGCAACTGATTAGCGATGCAGACGATCGAGGATGAGTCGAGCCCACCAGACAAACAAGACCCGACCGCGACATCGGCCCGCAAACGCAATCGCACAGCATCCGTAAATATGGTAACAAACTGATCAGCGGCCTCTTTCATACCCCCGGAAAAATGACGTGGGGTCAACTGATACCAACGCCGAATCGGATATGCCTTGTGAAGGTCTGCGATGGAACCATCCACGCATTCCCCTCCTCGGAGCTGAGAGACCCCTTCAAACATTGTCTCGACGGTATGAACGAGCACCCCCCAATTCAGGAAGTCATACGCTCGTTGCCCATTGACGCGTGGCGACCAGCCTGGCAAGACTGAAAATTGCTTGATCTCCGAGGCCATGGCGACCAACCCTTCCGACGAACGCCACATGTAAAAAGGCTTGATCCCAAACCGATCGCGTGCGGCAAATACGCGTCCTCCCGCACGATGATCAAAGATGACAAATGCAAACATGCCGTTGAACCGATCCAAGCACTGCGTACCCCAGGCCAAGTATGACTGTAGAATCACCTCCGTATCGCTGTGCGACACAAAAACATGTCCCAATTGCTGCAGCTCATCCCTGAGCTCGAGATGATTGTAGATTTCGCCGTTATAGGAGATCCACACACGACGATCTATCGTGCACATGGGCTGATGGCCGGTTAAACTGAGATCAACGATGGCAAGACGGCGATGCCCGAGCGCAGCCACCGCATCGATGACAGGAGTATCTTTCCTCGTGGGCTTGTAAGGAAGCCTCGACTCATACGCATCCTCTGGAGTATCCGGCCCACCAAGAGCGGTTGAAAGAAATTTTTTCTCTGAGAAAAGAGCCACCCCTTCTCCATCTGGACCTCGATGTCGAACCGCCGTTGTCATCGTCCGAATAAGTTCCTCCAGCGGCCGTGGGATTTGGCTAAAGATCGCTGCAATACCACACATGGTTACAGCTCCTTCATCACGCTCGCCACCACTTCACGTAACTTCTCAGCGTTACGTTCCGCCGTATGAACCTGCGCCGCACGGTCCGAGCCTGCTTTCATGCGATCAATATCGGCCGTTGTCAGCTGGCGCAGCTCCTTCGCAAGGAGGGCAGAAGAAAAATTTTCAGCCACGAGCCCACATCCGAACTGTCTCACGATTTGCGCCATTTCCGGAGAAGGTCCGATCGCAACCGCAAGCCGAGCTTGGAGGAATTCAAAGAACTTATTAGGGAGGGCATGAACATTATTGAAGTTGGAGGGCGGGAGAAGGTACAGACCAATATCGTAGTCATTGGTAAACGGAACAAGTTGCTCCATCGATACCGGAGGAAGAAAGCGTATCCTTCTGTCAGTGGAAGCTTGTGCCTTTAGACGGTTGAGGTATTGAGGAAAACTCGGCACCAGCATGAGGTCGAGCTCGAACCGATCATCCAACCCTTGCATGATCTCAATCATATTCTCAATCCGCCTCGAGGGCATGGCATGACCATGGTGTACCATGCGTATCGGCCTGAGGGGGGTAGTTCGGGGAGCCAGCGTATAACGCGAGGCGGCATTATTGATGACAATTGGCTTGACCCCGTAGATGCGGCGATACTCTTCGGCGATACCGTCCGCCACCGTCAACACTCGCGCAGCCCTGTGGAGGTATGTCTCACAGAGATAACTGGCATGCCCCTTGTGAAAAAGTCGCCAAATCAACTGATCTTCCAATTCTTTTGGAGCGTACTCATGGGCATCCAGAATCACTGGTCGCCCCTCAGCGAGGCGAATCGCTAGAGGCAACGCCTCTATGTCGTTTGCGATGACTACATCGAACTCAACTCCCTCTAGCTTGCGATAAAGGTCTTGGACATGGTTCCTTCGCCAATAATGTGACTCGTATTGGCGCAAAAGCAGTTCAACGCCTTCAGCACATTTTGCGCCCAAGGTCCGAACGGTACGCTGACAGCCCAAGAACCGTACATCCAGTATTTCAGGATCACCGGTTCCAGCTGCAATGACGGCATGATGGGTTCGAAGGGCCTCGATTTGCCGGCGGACACGAGGGTCTCGCTTAAGATCGGTGAATGAAATGACGAGGATCGTCGCCATGGAGGATTACTATCAAACTGTCTAACTAGGAAGAACCGAATTCACTGAACCGAGATAGCCCAACTTATCCGAGTAGCCAAATTCTTATACTTGAGTCAACACCTTCATGTAGGGCTCGTGTCGAAGTATACAGCGATCAATCAAGGGAAGGTTTTGCCTGGTCCATTCCACCGTCTTAGAGAGCCCATCTGAAAGAGGTACGGATGCCTCAAAGTCGATCTGCTGCTTGGCTTTTTCCGTGCTGCCGAATCGTTTTCCAGACCGATCCCACGCCCTGGCCGGAAGGAACTCAATAGCCGTGGGATTGTCACTGAACTTGTTGACCAGCTCGGCTAGCTCAATAATCGAGGTTTCGACGCCACGAGCAAGGTTATACACGTCTCCCGGCTTACCGGCGATGGCGCACCGCATAAGCCCTCTGACGATGTCTTCAACATAGATAAAGTCTCGACTTGCGAGCCCTTGGTTCTCAACCATGAGAGGAAGCTTCTTCAACGCTCGGTATACAAATGTGGGAGTCACGTTGCGCCAAACCGTGGCTGGCGTCCCACGCCACTGACCCGCTCCCAGAATTTCCCCAGGCCCATAGACATTCTGAAATCGCGCCCGCACCGTCGGAAGTCGATGCTGATGATGGTAATACACTGAATAGAATTCTCCCACCACCTTAGAGATCTGATAGGGACTATCCAATTCGAGCGGCACAGGTCCATCTTCGCTCGTGGCCTCCGCCTGATCATAGGTATGGGGAGCCAAAGTGCAACCGGATGCGGCATAGACAACCTTCTTAACACGATGGAACCCTTTGATTCGCTCGTACAGCTTTAGGGTCGTGATCAAATTGTTGTCATGATCGGCTAACGGATTCGCAATCGAGCTTTGATTACCGTGATAAGTCGAAAGATGAAACACATAGTCGTACCTATCAGTCAGGGATTTCAGAACCTGGTCGTCTGAAATCGATCCTCGAGTAAATACAACCCGGTGATCGGACGGTAGATTCTCCTGCTCCGAGGACAACAAATTGTCAATAACGGTTACCTCAGCACAATCGCTCTCCAAGAGCATCCGAACCAAATTGCTCCCGACAAATCGGGCTCCTCCCACTACTAAACATACCTGTCGATGAAACTCATTCATTATTGCTCCTCACACAGGAATTCACTCTCACTTCTTTCCATCGAGCGCCTTCAAATGTGTAAAGGTCTCGGTGATACCGAAGCGCTTGTAATAGGCAAGTGCGGAGGCAACTCCCTTTTCTAATGGTGTACGGATCTTCCATCCGGGAAAGTCTCGCAGCGTCCTTGACGGATCTAGCAAAATGGTGAAGGCATCGTCGGGATTCCGAGGGCGTACTTCGACCTCCCGTTCCAGCGTGATACCCAGTGCCTGTACCGTGGCGTTGAAGAGATCCTTGATAGCAAAGTCAGACCCGGACGAGATGTGGTACGGCCCGGACTGGCCCTTGCCCTCAACCGCCATTAACACGACCTCAATAAGATCATCAATGTAAATAAAATCCCGCCTGGTATCCATGACGAAACAAGGCTTGTTGCTGGTCAAGCGATGATAGAAAGTCGGGAGAGGCCCACTGAGATTGCGTGGACCGTAGGCGTTGGCGAGCCTGAACGAAATCCAGTTCAGTCCACTCAGCATCACATACTGTTCTCCGGATGTCTTACTGATAGCGTAGCTACTACCCTCAGACCGAATTGGGTGGCCGAGTGTGATCGGCTGCTCCAGTGGCTTGAGGCCATAGCATAATGCGGTCTGAAAATACACGAGTCTCTGTACGTGATGGCGTTTTGCTGCCTGTACTACATGAGTGGTACCCACACAGTTCGTCAACGTATCTTCAGTCCAATTATCAGGATCCTTATAAGAGGCGGCCGCGTGAATGACCGTATCCGGCCTGAATTCGTCGAACGAGCGATCGACAAGAGGACGGTCAGCAATCGTTCCCTCCACGACTATAAGCCGACTATGCGGCGTGAGATTATCCCGACGCCCAGTCGCATAATTATCGATCGCACAAACCTCGTGCCCCTGCCCGATGAGACGATCAGCCAGATGTGATCCTATAAACCCTGCACCCCCTGTGATCAGCACTCTCATACTGGTTTCTCCCCCTTCCTCAACAAACCTCTATACTCAGAAGCCTTATCATGAAATGTTTGTTGCCATAACTCTAAGCACAAGAAACCCCACAATTTACGTCCGAATTTGAGCTCCCGCCCCAGTCCAGCCAGAACCTTTCGATTATCGATCAGAGATCGCTCCAACGCCGCACGTGAGGACAATATGTCGCGGACATAATCACGAACTATCCCTTTCTCAGCAATCCACTCCTGCAACGGAACAGGGAAACCCATCTTATCCGTCCGTTGCACGATCGACTCCGGCAACCCAAAGCATAATGCGCTTCGCAGAACATGTTTCATATGCCCATCCTTGAACTTGATATTCGACGGGATTGTGGCCGCCATTTCCACTAGCGGCCGATCGAGAAATGGCACACGGGATTCAAGCCCATGGGCCATGCTCATACGATCCTCTACATGAAGCAGAGCAGGAAGCAGCGTCTTGAAATCGAAGTGGGTCATACTGTCAAAATAGGACTCTTTCTGAACATTGGAACCACGGAAAATTCTACGGAACGTTTCGAATGGAGAATATTCCCCAAGGAGTTCCCACCGCACCTCGTCTGCGTGCAACGCCGAGCGATTCACTAATCTAAAGTAACGCTTATCGAGATCCTCAAACAATCCTTCTCGCCAGAACTGTTGTAACAGTGGCTTGTAGTTTCGGAGGGCTGTGAGATTCGGGATGATGGACTCATAGGTCACAATAAAATTCCCGGAATGGACGGTTCCATCAATGGCGGCTTTGATGCATTGCTCAAAATATGCAACGAGGTAACGCGCGTATCCTCCGAAGATCTCGTCGCCTCCTTGCCCTCCAAGGACAACCTTCCGATACCGGGCCGCCAGCCCGGATACCATAAACTGAGGGAATGACCCAGGACCAGCGACGGGATAATCAAGATGATACAGGACCCGCTCGATCTGCTCGACAAAGTCTTTACCTGTGATATCAACCTCATGCAGCGAAAACGACTTCAACTGTGCCAAGTCACGAGCATAGTGACTCTCATCGTAGGCGTCCCCAAGAGAAAATTTTCCAGTAAAGCCGATCAACTCATGGGATTGCCGTTCGGACGCCAGCGAAGCCACAATACTCGAATCAAATCCTCCACTCACGTACGCCCCAACCGATACATCGCTTCGCAGATGCAGCCTCACTGAGTCCTCCAACAACGATCGAATCTGGTCTTCGAAATACTTCGCCGTATGATCAAAATCCAGATGGTAATACACCTCCCAATACCGGCGTGTTTGGATCTGACCGTTCCGCACGATCAAGACATGGCCTGGCTGGAGCTCTTTGACACCACCAAAAAGGGTTTTGCCGTCCAAGCAGAACTGAAAGGTGAGATAGTCCTTCAGCCCTTCCAAATCAGTTGCGATCTCACGCACAAATGGCAGCAAGGCCTTCACTTCGGAGGCAAAATAGAGGTGTCCGCCAACGACACAGTAGTAGAACGGTTTGATCCCAAATGGGTCTCTCGCACACACCAATGTGGCGTTGGCATCGTCCCAAATAGCAAACGCAAACATCCCGCGAAACTGGCTGAGACAATCGACTCCCCATTTGTGATAGGCATGCAAGATGACTTCCGTATCCGAATGTGTGGCAAACAGGTTCTCCCCTATCTCGTCCCGCAACTCGATATAGTTATAAATCTCTCCATTGTAGGTTATCCAATTCCCTGCTCGATCGCCCATTGGTTGTTGCCCGGTTACGAGATCGATCACACTCAGCCGTCGATGGGTCAACCCCACCATGTTCGCGGGATGGAGCCACACCCCCTCACCGTCTGGGCCGCGATGTCGCTGGAGTCCGCTCATGACTTCCAGAGAGGGTCGAAGATTTCTTATTCGTTCTGCGCGAAGATTTAAGATGCCGGCGATGCCACACATGAAGATATTATTCCCTACAGGCAGAAAGGATGCTCACGATCCGTTCTGCCGCATGCCCATCCCCATACAGATTGCTTTGCGAAGCGCTGCACGATTCCATTTTTTCGACCGCATTCAAAATGGCCTCGACACTGCTTCCACACACTACGTTCCAACCAGCCGTAACCGTTTCAACCCATTCAGTTTCAGTTCTGAGTGTGACACAGGGGACTCGTAGATAGTAAGCTTCCTTCTGCACACCACCTGAATCAGTCAATACGCAGGCGGCATGCTCTTGGAATCGCACCATATCCAAATATCCCAACGGTTCGATGCATCGCACATTGGGCCCAACGTGAATCATGTACTCCTCTATTTTCTTCTTCGTCCGTGGATGAAGCGGTACGATGACCGGTTTTGCCAGGACCTGCAAGGCCTTGAAGATCGCGCGCAGGCGATCAGGCAGGTCGGTATTTTCAGCCCGATGAATCGTAGCCGCATAGTACGAACGGGGAGATAGCTCGAGGCGTGTCAACACATCTGACCGATGCTCTGCGCTCCTTCGATGGAGGAGCAAGGCATCATACATAATGTCACCAACAACATGAACGCCGTGCTCAATTCCCTCTCGACGTAAATTATCGCGTGACAGCGTAGACGGTGTGAAAAGCCACGTCGAAAGATGATCTGTCATAACGCGATTGATCTCTTCTGGCATTGCTCGATTAAAACTTCGCAATCCTGCTTCGACATGCGCAACTGGAATGTGCAACTTTGCAGCAGCTAGTGCGGCCGCTAACGTCGAATTGGTATCTCCATAGACCAGCACGACATCCGGTCGTTCCTTCTCCAGGACTTCCTCGATCGCTTTCAACATAGCGCCCGTTTGCACACCATGCGAGCCGCTTCCTATCCCGAGATGATATTCAGGCATGGGGATCCCGAGGTCTTGGAAGAAAACATCCGACATGCCATGGTCATAGTGTTGGCCTGTGTGAATTAAGACGTCTCGATTCTGCTTTCGGATAGCGAGCGTCAGAGGGCTCGCTTTGATAAATTGTGGCCTAGCTCCAACTACCGATACACATTTCATGGCCCAATGACCATGCGTGAGTGATCGCTTAAAAAGCAGCCTAGCGCGTCCATCATCGAGCAGTGATTTGCTTGAGCCATAGGTAGAGAAATTGAATACCTTGAGATCTTCCTTTCATTCTTAATACTCCAGCGTGGAACTGTACAAAACGCCAATGGAGCCAATCTTTTACCAGAAAAAAGGCGTCTATGAATCGCGAAGACCAAGTCGTGCCCCAAAGACATCGCGTACCGAAGACATCGAGTTCCGTCTCTCTCACAAAAGACTCATAGGTCCACCGCTTACTGGCGACGACATCCTCGTAGGCGGTTTTCACGATACCGTTTACAGTCTCCTCGTCCGCCAAGACCTCTAAGGCCGTTTCCACATCACTGTAATCTGGTTGGACAGGAATGTAATGTTTCCAAGGATGCAAGACGCCATTATAGTTTCCTTTTACCAATATTTGACATGTTTCGGTGAGACAGGCTTCAAAATGTCGAGGGGAAATACATGCCAGGTCAAGCTCGCCATCGCGATCTGGGAAGCAAGCCCCACGAACATCTTCAAAGGTCGCCCCAGGATGGGCCGGTTCATAGGCCTCTACAGACGCCTTAACCGAGCCATCGCGATCTAATACGCTCGCTCCACCAGGAGCGCCCACGGTCGCACGGCAATTAAGAAGAAACTCAAACCAATCATCCCCGAGTAACACGTCTTTTTCGAGCATGGAGCAATCGACACGGAATCCTCTCTTTTTTGCAGCCTCACAAATCACACTTCCTGCCTGAACCTTGTGCTGCCCATGCTGCCCTAGCCACGATGCCGCCCGCCAAGCCCTATAGCCAATATCATAAGACCGCGCGTTTTTTTTGAGCTTCAAACTATCAACTCTGGAAACTGTAGCCTCATCCAAATACCCCGTCAAAACCGTCCTGACCACCACCTTAGTAAAGTCAAGATGGGGCCCGTATATATACTTCCAATCCTTTTCCGAAGCACAGGTATAAAGATGGGTAATCTGTTGGTCTGCAAGGAATCGCCCCAACAGGTCAGAATAAAGGAACTCATCCTGCGGGATAGCAATTTTCGGTATGAGAATGTTTGCGAGCGGTTTGCATAACGCTGCCCTCTGTTCGAACAATTTGGGTACCCACCGCATACCAAGAAATGTCGTGTGGTACACCACACAATCAACCCGAGTTCTCTGCAATATCCACCAGGGAAATCCAAATGCAATGTTGACGTAGATACAGTGAAACGTCGAATATTGTCTCCAACAATATAGGTGAGTGCGGATAGTATCGCGTAGGGGATAGGTACCCCTTGCATGATACAAAACGAGAATGGTGCCCTGTTTGCTCACGACCAAAACTTGAGTGGGCAGGAAAGAAAGTCCGAGGGACCTGAATCGTAATGTCTGGCGAGAAAATATCCTTGGTCAATCATTGATCTTGACTCGCACCGCAACATTGATCTCCGACGGATCATAAGCCCAACCGAGAACCGCTTGGTGGAAGGATTTCCCTCCAAACCGACTTACCCTGGCAGTCATCCGAAATAGTCGCTCTAATCCTGGAACCCGTAGTCTGCAACGAGGCGAAACCCATGGTATCAGGAGAGGCCCTTTCACAAGCTCGAGGAGCTGACCGTCATGGATCTTCTCAAACATCAACCGTAACCCATCCTCATCGAAATTTCTGACGTGCACGTAGTCGTACGGGAGGTTCGGAGACAAATAGCTCGATAGATCCTCACGGTATGGGGTACGCACAACCAAGATTCCCCCAGGTCGCGTCACTCGAAGCAGTTGTGTACAGGCACCGTAGAGATCAAAGACATGCTCGAGCACATCAGTGCAAATGACGAGATCGAAGTAATTGTCGATATAAGGCATATCCTCTATACGCGCGAGACAAAGATTAATTCCCTCTCGTTGCGCATGTCGGAGATAGGAAGGGCTGATATCCATTCCATAGCGCTCAAACTCAGGGAATCGTGAGAGGAGACGGCCGAGCCCGCATCCAACATCAAGGACTCGTGCGCCTGGAACTCCATGCTTACGTACCAAGCATTCGGTAATCTGTTCACTTGCTTGCCACAGCTCTTCGGCCATGAACGGGTTAAGCCCAGTTTTATCCATATGCGCGACATGATCCTCGGAAATCTTCTCGTAATTCGCGATGTAGGCATCGCGATCGGAATACACAGGAACAGCGCCGCCAGGTAATTCAAGATACCGTAGTGGTGGACAGCGATAGATCCCGTTCATTTGCTCTGTACTAACCATGGTGTCCTTTTCACTGTTTGGAGAATATCCGCTAAACGGAACATTTGGAGTAATGCAGCGGCTCCGGTACCGATTGCCATCCCACTCGCGAGTAGAAGACTAAGACCAAACGTGGCAGAGCTAATCACAAAGGAAAGTACGGCAACTACTCCAAACAACAGCATGAGAACACCTGCCCGTCGATAGTCATACCGGATCTTCAGAACAGGTAACCGATTCATGACCACCCACTGAACAACGACTAGGACTACGAATCCCAGCACGACCGATACAGCAGCCCCGTAGATTCCCAATCGTGGTACAATAAGTTCTCCGCAACCAACGACGACAACAGTCGCGATAGCTTGCGTCAACACTACGATCCGCACTCGTTTCACGAAGTAGAGCGGCGGAAGCATCATCATAAACAGCCCAGAAAGAAACTGTCCCACGGCGGAGAGCCCCACGACTTCTGCAGCCCTAGAGAACGTTGGCTGAGCAAACCACTGTACCACTGGAGCAGCATACAAAAAGAAAAGGCAGGTCAAGAAACCAAACCCCGCCACATAGTATAAAGTGATCCGCCCAAGGACAGCGGCAGCCTCATCCTCTCGGCCAGCATATGACAGCGCAAAAGGTGTCCAGGCGCTCAGGAACGCATTCACGAATAGGCCGATCGCAGCCCCGATGTTTGCCCCCACTGAGTAAATACCGACGTCATCTAAACCATGGTACCACTCTAATGGCCATCGCACCCAGTTCTGAAGCAGAAACAGGAAGCCATACGATGGAATAAACGGCAGACCGTGATAGATCAACCGACCCACAAGACTAAAACTCTCATCGAGTGAGGGTTTATCAGCAGCCGCTATGATGAGCAGAACCGTTCCTGCCGCCTGTCCGACAAGACTTCCCGCCAAGGCCCCTACCGCACCTTGATTCAACATCACCACAAACCAGAGGCTAGCTGCAGTGCTGATCACGAGTCCGAGGACGGATACGATCACGAAAGCGAGCGGGCGCTCCTCAAATTGGAGCCGGAGTTGCCATGGAATCCCTGCAATACCGACCGCTGCCGTCGCCATAGCGATGCTCGTGTGTTCGGCATAACCGTCATCGCTGAGAAAAAGCCGACTTAATGGCGTAGCCAGCATCCATCCGGCCAATGTCATGATCACGGCGCTCGTAACCAGCACAACAGCAGCGCTCCAGATAATACCTTGACGCTCGCGTGGTTCCCTCGTATCAAAGTACAAGATGCCGATGGAGCTACCAAGCCCCAACGCAAAGATTGGAGCGGCGAACCCTCCGACCACCGTAAGCATCGAAACGACCCCATAATCTTTCGGTGTCAGGTAAGCCGTAAAAATCGGCAGGAGCAAGAGCGTGACGAGCTTGTTGACGACATTCCCAAGACCATATATGAGACTTCCGGCGAACAGCCGTTTCATCGGCGATTCTGCCGGGCCTGCCTGAGTCCCTGGCTATATCCTACTTGTGGAGAAGTGATCGACCGATCAGTCATTCTTCTTGGTAGTTTGAGAAGATTGGGAAATGACTCCACTCCACCTTCACCCACCTCCATGGACATAGGTACAATCCTCGCAACCCGAAATAAAACCTGGCTCCCTACGGCAGAATGATCCCAAACAAACTGCTTGATTTGTCCATTCAGTATCTCGCGAAAGATCGTCCGCCAGTGAAATGGCAGTAGTGTTGTTGAGTCTGAATTCCTTCCCAACTCCACAAAAGATCCCCCACCCATAGAAGTCCACGGTTCACTCCGAAATGAAACAAATCCCTTGTTCAATTGGAGCGCGGCGACTATGAAAAACGGTTGAAAAGTGGACGGACCCCGACACGAAAGTTTCTCCAAAAGTCTTAGCAACAGAAGCTCTTTCACAAGCTTTCCCAGATGCACGCTTGACCGTTGACGGTGGTGAATACAATATCGAAGCGCGATGCGCCAAAGAAAAGAGCTGGTGATTACTCCCTGGGCAACCATCACGGACAACCCGATGAGCCTCGCTGTCGGAGGATTGATAACTTTCGAAACAGCCGTTCGTAGCATCGCTGTAACCCGGCTCACCACGATTTTCAGCTTCAACGCATGAATTCGCAGCCCTCTTTCGCATCGCGGAGCGAACTGCGCAGGAACACTCTGCCAAAGGACTTCTTTAACCGTACGGTTTCTGCTCCGGATCTGGACACCGCGTTCTAATGAGCGATCAAATTGTTGAACGAACGTCTGAAATGAGTACTCTCCTGATTCCACAATATCTCGATACGTCCGATCTACCATGTCTTGAAGCGACTCGATATGTTTCACTTTGGCCACAACCTCTGGCAGATTCGAGAAATCCTTTTCTAGAGGTAGATAGTGTTTCCAGGGTTGCAAGACTCCTGAATAGGAACCTGGAAACAAAATGAGCGCCGTACGGTGAGAGATTGCTTCAAATATCTTGGGTGAAATGATGTTCATCCGTACGTTCCCCTCGTTGGGATGTAGTACGTGCTGATATACTTCTTCAAAATCAGCCTCAGGATAGGCGGAGACATATTTCCTCACTGCCGCTTCAATAGAACCATCGAAATCGGTAATGGTTGCCCCGCTTTCAGTCCCCAGAGTGGCCTTGCATGAATCCAGGAACGTGTCCCATTGTTGTCCATAGATTCGATCTTGTTCATTCCATGCAATGTCGCAATGTAAGCCAAATTGTTCTGCACGTGCCTGTACGCCCTGGCCAATCCACATCTTTTCCTGCCCAATCCGCCCCAACCAATACGGCAGAACACGGCCGCGGTATCCAATATCTAAGGGCCTCGCTGCAGTAAGGGGCGTGCTGAGCCCACGTAACCGCTCAGGAATATAACCGGCAAGAGTGTTGACTTTTTGGACACCGGGGAGTCTCTCTTCCGTCCAAATTTTTTGGATTTCACCCTCCGGAACGAGCGTATACAACTCATCGATTCCAATCTCTCGCATCACCGCTGTAATGGCGTCCACCCAGCGATAGTCATCTTGGATAAACTGGATTTTACGACCGGAAAATTGCTTAAGTTTCTGCTTGAGAGGTCCAGAAAGGTACGACTCGTATAAGACACACAGCGAGTAGTGAATTACAACAACATCATACCGATCGAGACGGAGCGTGACAAAATCATTCACTCCTCGAGGATTAACGACATCGATTTTGTGACGTGAATACCTTCCAAACGCGGCAATATGGTCAAGAATGGTGCCAGCGTGAGATGGATCGTCATCCGCCAGTAACAGGACGGAAAAACGATCGGCCAAACGATGCGATTTTCGAATCGCCAAAGAAGTTCTTGAACTTAACACTGGATCGTTAGTGTCGTTTTTTGAAGGCGAAGCCTCTCATGCGAGAATAGGACTTCAGACAGTCAGGGTTATGTTGACGGGCAAGCTGCGCACACTTTTCACTAAACACGGTATTATGTGTGGCGTTCTCCGCACCAACAATCAGCGGGTATACCACTCGGGTGAGGTAATCATAAGAACCGAGATGGAACTCATCAACGAGATCATACCGGTCCTTGAAAAATGGTAAGAGCTCCTCTACCGCAGAATATACGTTTATGGAGGCCGGCTTGATGGGCACCATACCGATTCTCCCGCGAAGTTCGTTGAGGTTGACAAAGCCCTCTCGGAATCCTTCAGCCAAGAGGAGCAATCCTCCAGGCTTGGTGTGAGTATCCAATGTCCTTAGCGCGATCCGCTGTTCATCCAGATCACGCAGATTAATGAGCACACGGATGCAGATGACCGTATCATAAGTTTGGTTCAGCTGTGTAGGCGCCAACACATTATCGACCAGAAATCGGTTATTCTCTTCACCCACTCTTTCGCGGGCACGCTGGATCATATTCTCAGAATAGTCGAACGCATCGACGTGTTTGACCAGTTTACGAAATCGCGCCGTTGAAAATCCATTGCCGCATCCTACCTCCAGCACATCCATCTTCTCCGTGAGATACCCACAGACATGGTCATACTCGATCTCACGTTGGAACACATCCATGATATTGACTTCAATATCGTCCTTGATGGTGGATGCGCGATCGTTCCAATGCACGTCAGTCGCGCTTTTCATACACGCAAGCCTCCTCGTCATAATCTAACCTTACATCGGCAACAGCCTCCCCCAGGTATGGCCATATTGTATCCGCATACACTCGATTCCCTTCGATACTGAGATGCAGTTGATCTGGCGGAGGGAGCAGAAGTCTCGCCAGCTCATCGTCGGAAAACCGACTAAATATCTGCCAAACATCACACAACGTCACCGCTGTTTCACTTGCAACTTCCCTGATGATCTCACTGTATCGCTCATTCGCATCTTCATAGACCTCACCACTCACCATTTCGGTTCTTCGTAAGGTCCTGTGGTTCGTGGAAAGAATTATTTGCTGTGCACCGAACCGGCGCGATCGCATGATCATTTCTAGTAAATTCGCTTTGAATGCCCTTTCAGAAACACGTGGCATTCCCCTATCCGTCTGCCAACAGTTACAATCATTCAGACCGAATTGCAGGGTAAGCACGTCCGGGAAGAGATCTTGCACGTCACCCGGAAATCGCTCAAGCCCCATTCGAGTCGTCTCCCCTGAAACACCCCGGTTGTGCGATTCGATCAGAATCCCATTCTGGGAAGCATGGCCTTGAAGTCGCTCGGCAACCAGAGACGTCCAGCGAAGGCAGGGATCTATGTACTGCCCAAACGTGATCGAATCCCCCATGTGAACCACGACCAGCTTGTTACGCATGAGGACTATCCTGTGATAAAGACATCGGTTGTTTCAACCTCAAAATTCCAGTCCTAAATAAGAGGCTATTGACTAGGGTGGCCAAGAATGAGCCCCTATTTAAGCGCAACTCAAACATTTTGAATTTCGGCGGATAGATTTGCAACAGCCACTTTTCTCTCTTCGGAAGCTCTCGCATCCATACCGTCCGCCTATCAGTCTCATACTGACTCACCTTCGCACTACCATAATAGAGCTGAACCAGGCCGCTGTAGAGCATGGTCGGCAAACGATCCTCAAGATGAAACACGATTGGCTCCTCCAGGGAGGGATAGGTGGATCGCGTTCGAATGATACGGAACTTATTCGTCCAAAGCTGGGCAAATGTATAAGAACCGAAACTCCGCAGGTGGGCGAACTCATACTTTGAGTTCTTGTAGTGGGAGATATCCTCACGCCAAGGCACGTGGACAATGACGCGTGTATCCTTTGTACATATTTGATGGAGGTAGTTCACCAAATTCTCAGGCTTGATGAGATGCTCAAGAATGTCTGAGATAATAATGACATCGAAGAACCCTGGTTTGAACGGCAGCGTTTCTGCGTCTCCACATACGGGAATAACCTCTCCTGATTCAGGAATCGCTGCAAGAAATGGATGGGCGAGATCAAGCGCCACCTTGTACTTAGCTTCTAATTGCCTAAGGTAGATGCCATTACTCGACCCAATGTCGAGTATTTTTTTTCCTCTGACATTCCCGATAAAATTGATTAGCACTGAATGACGAGCCTCTCTCCTCCCCTCGAGCGGCGTGTCCAGATCGTCCTGGGCCAAGCCCTGATAGCAACACAAGTACCGATCACGCTCCATATCGGCATACTGCGGCAAAAGCACAGGTATGCCGTTCTTCACCTCGTAACAGGTCCGACAAGTCCCGCATTGGAGGGAAGAGCCCGCAACATGTAGATCCCCTCGACATCCAGGGCATACACAATATTGCTCAAATCCATACGTCATAAGAGTGTCCACGTCGTCTGATGGCGGATAAGACCGTTCTCTAACGGTGGATTCCCTACTACGCAAAATTCATAACTTCGATCTAAGAGATCATACACTTCGCTGGCATCAAGAGATGACAATTTGCGATACAGGGCCACTGAAAAAACATAATTCCCATTTCCTAACATCACATGCCCATAATCTAAAGAGAGCGTTTTTTTCTCACCTTCATTCAATTGAAGTGATTCGGGCTTTCCAATATGAGTGGAAACAAGGACCCCATCAAGTCGAAAGAGAACAGCCACCGGAATAATGTCATAAGTTCCTGCCCCTCGAGCCATAAAGTTTAGCCGGACCATCATACGCGACTCCACCACAAAGACCGCCTGTTCTTTCTCTTCTTCGTTAAGTAGATGAACCGATTCTATCCGAAGCTGACCGTCGCCCGGCCACCGACTGATCGAGCGGCCATCACTTTGCACCAAACTGTCCTGAGCGGCGAATGTTTCCTTGGCGGATGAGTCACTCATTTCCAATACCGGAAGAGCCAGTTCATGAACTCCCCAGCTGCTTTCATGAAGCGGAAGATCATACCGGCCGCGGATCGCACCTTTCCAGAAGATGATTAACGACACAAGTCCAGTGCCATGAGCCTTGTAGGTGACCCGGCACCGATAGAGCTCGGTGGTAGACGGATGGAACACTCGACAGATGACAGACCCGAAGGAAAGCGACGCAGTTGGATGCGCCAGTCGTCGAAAACATACTCCCTCTTGTACTCTTGGTTCAGACCAGTGCTCCCCCTCGAGGTCAACATACGCTCGCTGTGACATGTCACCATCTTGCGCATCACCAACATGAACCATCGCTTGCTCGCTATCCTCTCCTACGAGAACTACCTTACTGATATCGCACTCCAGTCCACGAGGTATAGCAAACCGAAGCTCAACTTTCTCATCAGCAGGGTTAACCTGGACCGCATGCGATCTTGTTTCACATACGAGCTTGTTCTTAGCCTGCAGCCTCTCATTGTCCAAGTAGCGGATATACCGCTCGTATTCCTTCACTACTTCCAGACTTGTCCCTCGGCACGCCACCCGGCCTCGCTCAATCCAAATCGCTTGATCGCACAACTTCACGATCTGATCAAGGGAATGCGACACCAGTAGAACCGTGGCACCTCCCATTACAAGTTGACGAATACGGTCAGCTGATTTACTCAGGAAATACGCATCTCCAGCGCCCAGCATTTCGTCGATGATCAAAATCTCTGGACTGACGGCAGTAGCGGTAGCAAAAGCAAGACGAGCTTGCATCCCAGCGGAATAGGTTCGATATGGTTGCGTCAAGAAGTCTCCCAACTCCGTAAAAGCTACAATGTCTTCGACGGTCGCCTTCATTTGTGCCGACGTCACTCCTTGAAACGTCAGCGCTGCATGAATGTTTTCATAGCCAGTGAATTCAGGATGAAATCCAGCACCAGCTTCGAGAAGAGCCTGAATCGTTCCATGAACTTCTATATGCCCCTCAGTGACAGGAATATTCCCTGTAATGAGTTTCAGCAAGGTCGACTTTCCAGCGCCATTACGGCCTAGAATTCCCACTCGACTGCCTGCGGGCAGTTCAAGATCAATGCCTCTCAAAGCCCAAAATTCTTTATATCGCTTTCGCCCAGTAGAGAGCAGTGGAGGGAGTCCTATGGCGTCGAGAAAGTTTTGCACTCGAGAAGGGAACACTTTATACATCTTGGCCACACCGCTCATTCGTATGGCCACTTGATTACGCATAGTCAATGAGGACTCGCTTTCCTTTTGCAAAAAGCCACCCCCCCACTGCAAACATTCCAAGAGACATTGCACCGAGTGATACCCATTCATACCAATGCGGCACTTCGCCCAACACAAGAACCTTTTGATATGCAATGACAAAATATGCGAATGGGTTAAGAATAATTATGGTCCTGAGGGAAGCAGGAACCATGTCAGGTGTATAGGCGATCGGAGAAGCAATCAGGACCATCATAAGCAAGATACCAATCAAATATTGCAAATCTCTGAAAACCACATGGATCAACGAGAGGATCCAGTTCAGTCCCACAAGCCACAGCACTTGGAGCCCCCAGATAAATGGCAATAAGAGCACGCTCGACGCTATGGTTCCCGTTAAGAACGACAGCATTATAATCGTTGCAAAACCAATCAGCGGGATTGTCTGACTGATTAGAACCGGCTTAGCAGGAGCAAGATCGATTGGGAACACAGTATTGTTAAGCACTGACTTGTTGACGACAACCGATGATACGCCACCATTCAGAGCCTCTCCTGTCATCATGAAAGGCACGAGACCGGCAAACATATAAAGGACATACTGCAGTGAACTCATCTGCGCTGGGCGTACGGCAAAGATATACAGATAGACAACCGCGTAAACAGTTAAAATCGCTAATGGAGCAAGAAGCGCCCATCCAATTCCGAGCAGCGACCCAGCATATCGTGCAGCTACTTCATTGCGAGACACCCGGAGCAATAGTCCGAGATGGCTAATCAGATACTGCGCCGAATGCCATGTCAGGCCGCTAGATCGGATACAATTCGTTGATGACTTTAACAATTCACCCCTCTCACTCCAATATTTGATGGATATGGATCGAAACAACAATCAACCTTGTTTGCCGTCCAATCAGATCAGACTCTGAGAACCTCCTTTCATAAAACGAACTGAATCTTTACTCACACATGACAAGCACGACTTTCATGTAAGCATTTGTGCGTGGCATCTTGTTTCGTTCTAATTAGCTTCGCTCGCCAAGTGCTGTACCTTCAATCTCGCCCTGAGCGTAATGCCGCCCGGAGTAAAATAGCTACTCGAACCACCCTTACTTTTGTGCTCAGCAAGAGATCCATGCATATACATAAGGTCTGACGGTTTGTATCTTCCCCCTCGTATTGCGATGTAGACTCTTTCTCTAAACGAATTGATGTCTTTAGTTTTGTCCTTTATGGAAAACGTCCTAATTTTGTTGTCATGAAGAGGAACTCCACGTAGCAAGTCATTAAAATTCGTTTTGGCAATTAATCCCGTCGTTGGGTCTAGTAAAATGGTCTCGCCATTTCCCCTGAACAACAATTGTGCGTGATTCCCAATAAGCCCACCATCAAATCCAATGGATTGAAGGTTTTCGGAATCAAATGCATTAAGCAGATACCCCACCAAAAAAATTGTATTGCCGCAATTCAAATGGCTAGAATTCTTTATGTCTTCGTATGACCACGCAGAACTCGCTCCGTATTCAGCAAAGTTAGCTGCGACCACCGTTGCGAGTATGGCTCGAAGTGATTCATTACCGACTTCCTGAAACTCTTCGCCAAGCGCAATCCGCAATTCTTGAGCACACGTAGGAAACAAGACATCGATCGACCCATCACCTCGAGCAACCTCGACCGAATTTCCGGAAAGGCACTTCAAAGTTATATCAATTGTTGAGAGATCAATTTTAGATGATTGTTTCATACTGAAATACCCGGCTGCCCCAAGATACCCTCCTACCCCAATTCCAAGCGCAAAGACCACAGCAACTACCCCCATAACTTTAGGAGTCTTCCATAATCTTTCCATAGTAGCCGCTAGCTAGGATCCCACTGACGTCTGAGTAGACGTCAGCACCATACACCATTCATCTGCGTCCGTTTGAGCCTAGAGTCACCTCAAGCAATCGGTCATCCTCACACCGACGCCACATCATTCACATCGATTTCCACCGCCGCTGCCTGCTCAATCAATCGAACACCAATGACTAGCCGATGGCGCTTCTCTTTCCTAAGCAGAATTCCTTGAACGCCCTGCAAGGACCCACGGATCACTTCCACCTTCATCCCTTCGTGAAGGTATGGATGGGGATCATACGGAAGTACACTGGTTATGAGACGGCGCAATGCGTCGATTTCTTGTTCGGGAATCGGTTCGGGCCGACTTCCGCTGCCCACGATTTCAACGACACCGGTGACTTTTTGTACCGGCGTCTTTTCTCTGTGAGCAAACCGCACGAAACAGTAACCGGAAAATAATGGAACCTCGATTTCCTTTTTTCGATCTTTCCATTGACTCAACCGCTTGACGGTCGGGAGCAACGGCTCGATTCCCTGCTTGTCGAGTTGATCTCGCACCAGTTTTTCGTGACGTGACCTCGTACGCAACGCATACCAGTGAAGACTTTCGGTCTCGATACCTTCCTTATCTCGATACCCGCTGTCGGCGGACACAGCTTCGCCCTCTCACTTACAGTCGAAAAGAAACGCTGTTTTCTCGTGCCTCTACACGGATGGACCTAGCACGAGAATCTTCTTATTCGGAACGCATCGACGGTCAAGCTCTGCCTGATACCGTGAACTTTCTTCTAAGTCTGCCACCAGCACGGCATCAAATTCCCACTGTTCCAAAGCCTTCGATCGCCACACCGGATAGGAAAGAAATGACTCCTGTTGCCCATCACCGACAAACCCGACCAACGTCAGCTGCATTTCGCGAAGAGAGAGATACGCCATCTCGGCCAACTCACCGGTCCCATAAATGACTACCCGTTGTATCCCCTGTTGAGCAGCAAGTGAGAGGGTTTCCCGGAACCGTGCTCTCATATCTCGATAGTGGGACAATGAGTATTGCATAGAGAGATAGGTGAGCCTTGATTTTTCGGCAACCCCCTGCGGAGTCACCAGATATCGAACCCGTTGAGACGGAGTGCTGATGATGTTGATGTGCCCTTTCCTGGCAAGTCGCTTGAGATAAAGATTGGTCAAACCAAGCGCAACCCCTAACTTCATAGCTAAGGACCGTTGAGTGACGGCCCCATCTCGCTCAACTTCCGTCAACAAGAGGAGGTCACGTTGGCCTTGAAGATCCATACAGTTATGTATCGTTCACTACTACGTTCAGAATATGAACATAGATGAAAAAATGAGTCAAGTGTTAAGCCGTGATACCTGGCAAATAGGTTCGTGATGACACCAATTCAAAGATGAAGAATGGTAAGACGCGTTGAAGGTTCAATGGCACGGGCAACAGCTGCTACGACTTTGTCGACCGTGATCCGATCGAGGCAATCCCAGTAGGGACAGATCTCTCCCTGACATTTATCACAGGTGGGAACGTCCGGCCGCAGCAAGATTCCTGTTCCCAGTGGTTTCCATCTGACCGGTAAATTATTTCGTCGAGGATCAAATAGGCTGACTGTTGGTATCTTGAGCGCTGCCGCTATATGAGCCGGCCCCGTAGCTCCAGATACCACCACATGCGCATTTGCAATGACGGCCATGAGTTCACGGATAGAAAGTTGCCCCATGCAGTTGATGGTCCCTGCGGGGAGTGCTGGGGTAGATGATGCATCCTGTTCGAATTGGCTCCTTTCGGTTTGGCTGCCGGTCAACATCACACCACAACCAGTACGTGCCAGTTCGACCGCAAGATTCCAATAGTGGCTTTGCCTCCAGCGGCGTGCGGAGAGTCCTCCTGGGTGAACCACGATACGCGGGCTCGCCACAGCCGCCCAGCGTAACGCCCCCGCACCTCGCTCCTGATCTGTTAGAGCCAGAGTGGGAGGATGAACCTTCCCAGGATGCAACTGCAGTCCGCTAAGCATCTCCACATTGTATTCCGATTCATGCTTGGAGAATTCACTGCGATGCTCGTACACACGTCGATTGGCCAGTAGGCTATACCATCGATACCCGGTGGCCACACGCAGTGGAACTCGAGCCAGCCAGGCAGCCCACATCAGGCGACGAAATGGTTTTAGAAAGATCGCCGCATCAATTCCCCCAGAAAACGCACGACGCAGCTCGCTCAAGGGAGCCGTGAAACCAATCGTTCGAACATAGTCGACATCGGGATGACATTCCAGGAGAGGGGCGACTGTCGGGCTGGTGAGAAATCCTATGGTGATGCCCGGCAGCAGACTTCTGAGCTGTGTCGCAACGGGGAGAGAAAGGAGTACATCTCCAATACCATCTGGCCGAACAATCAGCACGTTCATGGAAATGTCCCACGGGCCGCTAACAGCGGTCGGACCGCATCCGTCACGTGAGTCGGCGTGATGAGCGTAAGACACTCCATCTCCGGATCGTGACGGCACACACGGCTAAAGCATGGACTGCAAGAGACGCGCTCCGTGAGCACACGATGACCTTCCCCATACGGACCAGTCCGCGTCGCACTGGTTGGCCCAAACATCGCGACCACGGGTATCCCACATGCTGCAGCGATATGCATGGGTCCTGAATCATTAGTGATCATGACCGCCGCCTTTGAGAGTAAAGCCGGCAAACACCTCAAAGGGACCTGACCACATAAATCAATACACGGTCGTTTCATCAGAGTACGAAGCCTCTCGACATCCTGCCGGTCATCTGAACTTCCGATGAGGATGATCGGATCACGATGTGATTGATACAGCAAATCCGCCGCGGCAGCAAAGAACCTAAGCGGCCAACGCTTAGTCGGCCAGCGCGCCCCAACATTCATGGCAACCCAGGGCCTGTCGATGGAGAAGTTATTGCGCTCAAATAGCCCTTGAACAACTGCGAGATCTTCATCCAATATTCTAAAAGCAAACCGTGGCCTCTTAGGCACGACGATGCCCAAAGCCGCAGCAACCAGTAGGTATCGGTCGACAGCATGGACATCCGGATTGAGAACAGGTACACGGTGGGTATAGAACCAGGGGCTCCCCTCCCGTCCATTGGCAAATCCAATGCGCATCGGGGCCCCACTCAAATAAGCCAGCGCAGCACTACGCAACAATCCCTGCAGGTCGATCGCAAGGTCAAATCCCTCCGTTTGGAGCACCCCTCCCTGCTTCACCCAACTCCATACGGTGGGATCAACCGGCCACACACGGTCAACGCCTTCGACACGCTCGACAAGGTCGGCCCACTGACGCTTAACCAGCCAAGTAATATGTGATCCCGGCCATTGCGCTTTGATGGCGGAGACCACAGGAAGCGTGTGAACGATATCCCCCAAAGAGCTGGGTTTGATCAGAAGTATACGGCGGCGACCCGAAACTGAAGAAGTGGCACCATCGATTGCAGTTACAGCTGATACCGGAGAAACTTGCACGGAACCCATCCCTTGATGAACAGACCAACGCTCAAAGCACACCCTTGCCTAGTCCCTCGCTCCTTGAATTGATTCATTGTCTTACGGAATAGTTCCTCAACGGATGCGAATAGAGCTGATCAAGTATCGCCTTCCCATCGGTTAGGCCTGCAGTTTCTCTTCTCTCTCTCAGTGATCGACAAAGACGTTCCCATGCCCTGAGATAAGGAAGCGGTGTCAGGTGGCGGCGGAGATCGCTGTGTCCTCGCACAATCTTGGACACCCACTCATAATTCCCCGGAATCTCCGCTTCGTACGGCTGTTCGAGCAATGGCTCGGTGCGCGTGAGGAACATGGTGATATTACCACCGTCTCGTGAGATCACATGCCAGGCTTCTTGCATCCCGTGTTTCTTGGCCAACCTGCGCAACGACACCACGTTAAAATTGTAGAGATGCGCCTCATGAAAGGTGTTCTTCGGAGCCTGACAGGTCGATTCGATGTTGGGAACCTCCACGACCAGTACACCCTCCACCTTCAGCCATGAGCGCAACAAGGCCAACACATAACCCGGGTCCTCGGTGTGCTCGAGCACATGCCAAATCGTCACGACATCGAAGGACTCAGGAGGAAATACCACGTCTTGCACGAATCCGACTTGAACCGCGAGGCCGTATTCTCGTATCGAGTAATCGGCATAGCCCCTATTGGGCTCAATCCCGCTGACGGAGTGTCCCAGCGCTTGAAGCAGATACGCGAACTCTCCGCCGCCGGTCCCGACATCGAGCACCGCTTTTCGACTCGGCAGCAACTGTTCAATCTTCTCGAAGCGTGACAACGCAACCTGACCGGCCCGCAACACATGTTTCGGCTTTGGGCTATAGGTTTGCTTATAGGCAAGACGATAGTCGTCCTCATAAAACCGCCTGGCATCATGCGGTCGAGGATCCGACCATACGAGCCCACAGGCACGGCAAATGACAGTCTGCAAGGGATTTCCACTCCGACTTTGATTCGACAGGATCGAAACTTCTTTCCCGCCGCAAAGGTTACATGGGATCGAACACGAACTGACCAGTTGGTTCATCTCCAGGTCCCTCGAAAACTGTCCATGCGCGGCTCTCGTACGATCACAAACTCACTGATGCGTAATTCGCCCATTGTTTCTTTGAGCCGATAATTGACCTGCATCGGACAACACCCAATCGACAGCATCGCTCAGTGAAGATGCGATCCACTCTGGGGCTCCTGTCGATGCTTTTAGCCCTTCAAGCTCCTGCGGACGAATCACTCCCGTCGTCACTAAAATACTCCGCACTCCGACACGCTTCGCGAGTTCGATATCTCGAGCCTGATCGCCAATCAAATAGGCTTGGTTGAGGTCCACTCGCCTTTCGCGCACTGCTTGGTCGATCATTCCCCGATTCGGCTTTCGACAGGCACACCCATCGTTCGGATGATGGGGACAGAAATAGATGGCCTCGAGCGATGCGCCCGCACGATCTAGAATATGAATGAGCTTCGTGTGAATCGCCGCAAGGTCATCGTGCGATAAGAAGCCCCGGGCGATCCCAGATTGATTGGTCACAAGAATCAATCGAGCTCCGGCTCGTTTTAACTTCGCAAGGGCCTCTGGAACCCCAGGAAACAACTCTAACAGATCAGGAGACTTGATATAACCGGGATCTGCGTTCAGCGTTCCATCTCGATCTAGAAAGATAGTGTAGCCATCAAGAATGGTTGACTCGCTTCCAGATTGATGGGCTGAGTGCTTCGCTGTAATAGTGACCGGTTCTTGACTATTCAGTTTGTCCGGGCTCACCCTGCCTTCCGTGATCCTGCCCGCACTTATTTGCTTCAGGGCTGTTTCATGCACTCGATCGACGGAAATACGCGTCATACAACGGTGATCGATAGGGCAGTCCCTGAGAAGGCAGGGGGCACAGTCGACAGGCTCTCGCACCACCGCCTGTTCTTGCCCATAGGGGGCCGTCGTGCGCGAGTCTGTCGGCCCAAAGACCGCAACAATTGGGACACCAAAGGCTGCAGCAATATGCATCGGACCGGTATCATTCGTAACGAGTAGGCAACAACGCTTTACCACGGCCATGAGCTCGCGAATGGTCGTCGTTCCGGACAGGACAATCGATCGACAGTCAAGGCGAGACGCGATGTTTTTCCCGAGCGACTCTTCCCCTCTTCCTCCGAGGATGGCTACAGCGATACCTACTCCTGCTTCTTTCTCCAGTTGCCGAACCACCCGTTGTGTAACCTCCGCAAATCTCTCGGGCAACCATCGTTTGGCACTGCCATATGTCGACCCAGGGTTGATACCGACCATGAGATGTGCCGAGTCAATTCCGGCCGATGCCAGTCTGTCATCGACTAGACGGTCCTCGTCGGTCGACACGTGGAGTGTGGGCAGCGGAGCGTCACCGGTTACCCCAAGCGGCTTCAACATGTTCCAATAGTACTCAACTTGATGCACCAGGCTTTCAGGACGGGGAACAGCGACTGGTTGAGTGAGAAAAAAAACCCTTCCGTCGGTGGCATACCCATATCGCCTGGGGATGCCAGCAAGCCACGCAAGGAAGGCCGCCTCGAAGGCGTTCTGAAACAGGACGGCCAAATCGAAATGGTGCCGGCGTAACAATCCTGCAAGTACCCATTTCCCGGCAATCCCGACATGGCTACCCTGGTCATCGTAGACCAACACCTGGTCCACTCCCGAACAGCCGGTGTACAGTTCCGCGATGCTAGGTTTGGCCAGTATCGTCAACTCCGCCGTTGGAAACAGCGACCGAAGCCCACGAATGGCAGGCTCACACATCACCGCATCACCGATCCAATTCGGCACGCGTACGAGGATCCTTTGTGGGAGCGTCCTATGCACGAGCCTCCAATGGCCGATCTTCCTCTACCGGTTGCAGACCGAGTAGAGCACGCAGCTGTTCCTCACCATGCACGACTTCTGCCCCAACCCGAAGCATCCACCAGGGATCGCTGGCCGACAGCAACAGCCCGAGTTTCCCTCCATCCAGTGGTCAGCACGATCTCGCTCCCTGTGCCTTGCATAGCCTGGCGAATGTGCTCGATCTCACTGAGCGTATAGTGATGATGATCTTCGAACGCAGATTCTCCCATAATCTCGACACCAATAGACTCCGCGGATCGGCGAAAGGATGGGCTATTCCCGATCCCACTCACCAACCACGCCTTTTTCTTCAGGCCCCATCCCACCGGCTCTTGCTCCCTTCCAATAATCGAGACGAAGAGCATTGGCTTAAACACAACCTCAATCGCAGGTAATGGTGAAGGAACAGCATCGCGCAATCGGTTCCGAATAGCGTCAACCTCTTGACGAACCTCGGCTCGAGTAATGACGACCGCGCTCGCTCGATCCAGCCCACTCAGCGGTTCTCGGAGTCTTCCAGCAGGAAGCATCGCATCTAGCCCAGCTCCATCAGTCGCGTCCAGCAAGACCAGATCGATATCCCGGTGAAGCGCCACGTGCTGAAAGCCGTCATCAAGCACGATGTAATCGAGAGCGTATTGCTCCAACACCCAACGACCGAGTGCCACTCGATCAGCACCGACCGCGACAATGGCTTGAGGACACCGCTGGGCAATCAGGAACGGTTCATCCCCCGCCTCTGATGGACCAGCCAGGACTTCCGACCCACTCGACACGAGAAGATGTGGTGCCGTACTCGTTCGTTTATACCCTCGACTCAAGATCGCCACTCGTTGTCCATGGGCTAGCAGCCACTGCGCAAGGAGAATGACGACAGGAGTCTTGCCCGTTCCTCCGACCGTAAGGTTGCCCACACTCACGACACGACAGGGCAAGCAGGTCATCGAAAACCACCCGTAACGATAGCACCATAAGCGAAGGCGAGTAACGAGACTATATAGCCCAGCAACCCATTGAAGTCCACGGCGGTCCGGTTGGCCAGGTTGTAACAATGCCATATTCGTTATGGTTTGGCCATCAATGGCCCAGGCCCTTCCGAGGCACATCGATCGGAATAGGATGGAGCCGCCTGGAGACAGGATTCGATGCACTCCACACTCCGAGTGAGCGCACCTTGGTTTTCCGACACAACACGGCTTGCAACCTGCCCAACTCGAATTCTGGTGTCAGGCTCCCTCAGCCACCCTGCTAACAGAGTAACCAAGTCTTCACCTCCTGTCACACGGTACCCTCCTCCTGCCTCCTGCAAGAGTGCTGCGACCTCAGCACAATGATCCGTATAAGGCCCAAACACCACGGGTGTGCCCCACACAGCCGGCTCCAGCAAGTTATGTCCGCCTACCGGAACGAGTGTTCCACCAACGAAGGCCACGGCAGCCTCGCGGTATGCCAGAGCCAGCTCTCCTCTCGTGTCCAGAATAACCACACGCGGGCCAGAAGGGCTCCCTTGAAGGTTGCTCTTTCGTTGTACCGCAAAGCCGGCCTCTTCAACCATCGTGACGACCCGGTCAGCTCGCTCGATGTGACGAGGTGCCAACATCAACACCGTGGAAGGATACATCTTGGCCATCTGGTGATAGGCCGAGAGCAGGATCTCCTCTTCTCCTGGATGGGTACTGCCTGCGAGGATGAGCAGCTCATTCTCGTTGAGTCCGAAACTCCTTCGAAGAGACTCATCCGAGGTATCAACCGGTAGAGGTTGATCGAACTTGATGTTGCCTGTCACATACGCACGATCCGGCTCAGCTCCCAACGTCACAATCCGCTGACGATCCCTTTCGGTTTGCATCAAACACAGGGTCAAGGTTTGCAACACCGACCGATAAAATGAACGAATCAGGGGAAGATCCTGACGGCCAAACGAGCGCGACGACAACCGTCCATTCACCAACACCGACGGCACGCCGTGGTTTCGCAACGACCACAGGAGGTTCGGCCAGAGTTCGGTTTCAACGAAGATGTAGAGAATGGGCTGCATGCGCCGAATCATGCCCGTCACGGCCCAAAAAAAATCGAGCGGAGCGTATCGATGTTCGGCAATACCTGAGAGGCGCTGGAGGACGGCTTCACGTCCGGTTTCCGTGACAGTTGTCACGATATACCGAAATTCCGGATGGTGCTGATGCAGTGCCTTCACAAGTGGCGAAACCGCCACGACTTCGCCAAGGGACACAGCGTGAATCCAAATAACCGGCTGAGCTGATCCTTCAGCTGGGGACGGCGGAGCATGCCAACCTATCCGTTGGAAGAACCCAGGTCGACAGCGTGGCTTGGCAAGCAGCACCGCCACGACAACCGGGGCCGCAAGGGTGAGAATAACATTATAGAGAAATCGCCACATGATCACGACGTGAACCGTGCGGGATAAAAGGCACCACGTCCATCGTAGCTCCAGATCTTTTACGTTTCACACTTTCGAGGCGTCACGGCTTGCTCAGCCGCATCCGTCAATCGATTGAGGGTCGTCTCGAGCATCACACGTGCCTCTTCGAGTGCCGTCTCGTCGGCTTCGCGAGAGACCCAGATTGGATGCCCATACAGAAACACGCCTTTCGAAAACGGATACGGGACCATGTAGCGATCCCAGCTCGCAAAGAGTTTTTTTTTGAGCAGGCAAAGGCTAACGGCACGATTGGAAGGCCCGTCGCCTTCGCAAGATGAATCCCGCCAAGCTTTGCCACGTGCCGCGGCCCCTTGGGACCATCGGGCGTCACCCCGATATCATGACCTGACCGTCCCACCTTAATGAGCGCCCGTAATGCCCCAGCTCCGCCACGGGTACTTGATCCACGAACCGCCTGATGACCGAATCGGGCAATGATCCGTGCGATGATTTCTCCATCACCATGCTGACTGATTAACACATGTGCACCGGGCCCACGATACCCGAACAGAATCATCAATTGCTGGGAATGCCAAAAGGCTTGAATAATTTGCCCCCCCTTCCGATACAAGGCATCGACCGCTTCATGTCCGCGTGTTTCACAACGTATCGACCGTGCGATGCATCGGATGGCCGCGGCACCGACTGGAGGGAGAAGCGAACACTTCGCCCAACGCTCCCAGGACTTAATGAGGTCAGACACTGGTCACATCCTGAAATTGCATGGCATGCAGCTTGTGGTAGACGCCTCCTTGCCGCAGCAACTCCTCATGCGATCCCGATTCGGCAATGATGCCTCGATCCAAGACAATAATGCGGTCGGCGTTCTGGATGGTCGAGAGGCGATGGGCAATCACGAGGGTCGTTCGATTCTTCATCAAGTTTGCCAGCGCCAATTGCACGATCCGTTCTGACTCAGTATCCAACGCCGAGGTGGCTTCATCCAGGATCATCACCGGCGGGTCGCGCAGGATGGCCCTGGCAATCGCCAGACGCTGCCGTTCTCCACCGGATATTTTGACTCCCCGCTCGCCAATCATCGTATCGTACCCCTGCGGTAAGCGGAGAATGAAGTCATGCGCATACGCCAGCTTCGCCGCCTGCTCGATCTCAGCTTGGACTGAGCCGGATCTGCCGAATGCGATGTTGGTTCTGACGGTTTCGTCGAATAAAAACACTTCTTGCGAAACAATCCCGATATGCGAACGCAGCGAGCGAAGCTCGTAGGACGTGATCGGGAGTCCATCCAGGAGAATGCGTCCTGCCGTCGGCTCGTAAAAACGAGGCAGCAAACTCACCAAGCTGGTCTTCCCACTCCCACTGCTCCCCACCAGCGCAATGATTTCACCCGGTCGGATCACGAGATCGATATCGGCCAGCGCGGGGATCGTGTGATTCTCATACCGCAAGGAGACACCTTGAAATTCGATGGCCTGATTGATCCCTACCAACGACACGGTCCCGCTATTCTCAGCATACTCGGTCTTGAGATCCAACACGTCGAAGACCCGTTCGGCAGCTGCAAGCGCTTGCTGAACCAGGTTATTTGATCCTGGGAGCTTCCGAATCGGGGTATAGGCCATGAACAATGCCGCCATAAATGAAAAAAAGGCACCGGGAGTCATGGTGTCATGGATCACCAGATAGCCTCCGTACCAGATAATAGCTGCGACACCGATCACTCCGATGATTTCCATCTGAGAATGCCCGATCGCCCACACCTGATTGCTTTTCAGGGTGGTCGAAAGTACCTTACGGTTTCGCCCCTCGAATCGCTGCGCCTCGGCCTCTTCCCGTCCGAACGCTTTCACCATCCTGATACCAGACAACATCTCTTGAAGTGTGGAAGACAGGTCACCCAGTTGTTCTTGCCCGCTGGTGGCCAATCGCTTCAATCGCTTGCCGACTCGCACCATGCTCACCGCTGAGAGTGGAATGACGATGAGCGAGAGACCCGCCAGCTTCCAATTCTGATACAGGATGACTCCGATCATGGCCAGAAATGTGAGGCTGTTCTGAAAAATATCTTTAACGACACTCGATGCGGCGTTGGCCATCATCCCCACATCGTTGACGACGCGAGAAACCAGGCGCCCGGACGTGTTCGTATCGTGAAAGCCGACCGAAAGTCGCATCAGCTGTTGGAATAATTCTTGCCGGATGTCAGCCACGACCCGATTGCCGACATAGGCCATGAGATAGTTCACGCCATAACTGAACAGTGCCTTCAACGTGGCCACGCCCAAGAGGACCAACGGCAGGACCAGCAACATCTGCTCGTTTTTCTGAATGAAGATATCGTCCAACACCGGCCTGGCAAGCCAGGCATAGATACCGCTGAGAACCGCTACGAGGCCGGAACAGGCAAAGGCCGCGAGGAACCGTCCTCGGTACGGATTTACATACCCCATGAGTCGTTTGAATCGCTCTAAACCCGACATCCCGCCAACACGGCTTCCGCCGCCCTCTTCGACGCACCCGGTTCACCCAATGCCGTCCGCACCTTCGCTAACTCGCGCTTCATTTCATCATAGACGACTCGATCGTCCAAGATTCGAACAGCCTCTTCATAGAGACGCTGTCCCGTCGCTGCGGATTGAACAAGCTCCGGCACGACTGATCGACCGGCCACCAAATTGACAAGTCCGATCCATTCCACTCGCTTAAAGAAGCTCGCAATCCACCACTCCACTGAACTAATCTGATAGAGCAGCACCATAGGAGTCCCCACCACAGCGGCTTGCAATATTGCCGTCCCCGACTTGACCAGCCCAAAATCCGAAACCGCCAACACTTCGCTGGACTGCTCTTTCACTACGGTGACCGGCACTCGACTCCGTTGGAGGAACGGCTGCAACAGATTATCCTGAATTGTGGAGGCTTGAGCCAGGAGAAACTGTGTTCCTGGCTGATGCCGTGCCAATTTCTCTGCGGCGTCGAGAAGGATGGGCATCAGAACCTGAACTTCATGCGCCCGACTCCCTGGCAACAACGCAATCACACGTTCATGAGGCAACAAGCCGAACTTGGCACGTAGCGCCGCACGATCGTAGGTCTCTTCAACGGCATCTAAGATAGGATTCCCCACAAACGTGCACCGCATTCCGGCTTGGTCAAAAAGAGATTTCTCAAACGGCAAAATCACCAACACATGATCGACCCGTTTTTTGATCCAGTATATGCGCCATGGTCCCCAAGCCCAAATTTGGGGTGCAATGTAATAGAATACACGCAATCCAGCAGCCTTAGCAAAATAGGCGTATCTCAGATTCAACCCTGGGTTATCGATAAAGATGACCGCGTCCCAGGGTTCCGAGCGGAACAATCGTCGCATGAAGAAAAACCGCTGCATGATGGCCACCAACGCCAAGGGTCCGACCATCCCCATCACGTCGAACTGTTTCATTTTACCGACCAGTTGCACACCAGCCGCTCCCATGGCACGTCCGCCAATTCCCGCCAATGAAACCTGCGGGTCGCATGCCTTGAGAGCTTTGGCAAGATTGGCTCCGTGGAGATCTCCTGACGCTTCACCGGTAACGATCAGAATGCGTGCCATGATGATCTAGAGGCGCATCGAGCATAATTGCGATGCGAGGTCCACAGTGGTTAAGACTTTCACCCATGAACCTGTCTGCGATACTCAGACATCTGCGTCCGATCGAGCCCGTTCATCGCGGACAGCACACGATGCGCAAGTTGTAAAGCATCGGCGCCGTCTTGACCCGATACAGCAGGACGAGATCGCGCACGAACCGCGCGGAGGAACGACTCAAGCTGTAATTTCAGTGGCTCATCATGACCTGCCTGCACCTCTTCCACCGTCATGCTCGGCCTGAGACCCTGTTCAACTGACGGCTTTCCAATCATTCCTTGCCGCATCTGAAAGTCGATTGAGAGACACTCTGCTGGCTGGAACAGCCGCCATTGTCGCATGGCCTTCGGCGAGACACGACTGGCCGTGAGTGTCGCGACACAGCCGCTCTGAAACTGGATTCGCGCGTTGGCGACATCGTTCATTGAGGAAAGCACCGAGACGCCGACTGCCTTCACCTCCTCGACGGGACCTGGATTGCACGACAACAGCAAGTCAAGATCATGAATCATCAAGTCCAACACGACATCAACATCGATGCCACGCTCACTATAACTTCCCAATCGATGACACTCGATCAGCAACGGTTCGTGGATGTAAGGCCGCATCAACGACATGATCGGGTTGAACCGTTCACTATGCCCGACCTGGATCGTGCACGCATGGCGGTGTCCCAATTCCACAAGTTCCTGGGCTTCCAGCGGCAAGACTGCGATCGGCTTTTCAATCAAGACATGCTTGCCGGCTTGGAGACAGGCTTTCGCGACCGAATAATGACTGGACGTAGGGACGGCGATGGTGACGAGATCAACATGCGTCAGCAGATCTTGTAAATCAGAGAAGACCTGTACGCCGTACTTCTGGCCGACGGTAGACGCCCGGCCCTGGTCGTGGTCAACCACGCCCACCAGCATGGAGTCTGGAGACGAGGCATAGAGACGCGCGTGATGCTGCCCAAGATGTCCCACCCCGATCACACCAGCGCGCAGCTTTGTCATAGGCCTATGTGGCTAACGTTTGAAGAGGCTTCGCATCAAGAGATTGATCGGAATCCAGGCATTGGTGGATTCGATAGTCTCTCAGGGTCTGATCGGTCATTGGTTGGTTGAACGCTCCGTGCTTGGTTCTTCTTGACGTGTAAGTCCCACCACGGCAATCCCCGCTTCCTCCGCCTGTCTGAGCAGTTGTTCTCGATCCAGCATCACGGAGCGGCCGGCTTCAACAGCGAGTACCGACGCCTTGACGGAGCGCATGACCTCAATTGTTTTGGGCCCGATAGCCGGTAAATCAAAGCGGAGATCCTGTTGCGGCTTACACCGTTTCACGACGACCACTCCATCTTTGGCAAGGGTGCCGCCACGTCTAATCGCCTCATCAGTTCCTTCAACCGCTTCGACTGCCACAATTGTCCGATCCTTGACAATCACACATTGGCCGATGTCCAGACGTCCGGTCTCTTTTGCCACATCCCAACCATATCTGATATCGATCCACTCCTTCTTAGTCGGTCGGCGGGATGTCAAGGTTCCTTCTGTGACCAAGATTCCGTCGAGACCGAACGTCGATTCACAGATCGTGATGCCATCTCGTTCGAGTTCTGCGGCCAGTGCTCGAAGGATGTCATCATCCTTCCACAGCACCAATTTTGTGGCAAGAGCCAAGACACGAAAGTCGGGGCGCGCGTGACTATAGATATGGGTCTTCTTGATTCCCCCAACAGCACCACGTTCCGAACGCCATCGGATTTGAAGGCATTGATCAACTTATTCAGCTGCCCGATCTTAACCCAATGCAACCGATCGACATGTCGCTCAAGCTCGGGATCTGTTTCCCCTTCATGTGCCACCGCGGACACGTGCAGCCCCATCTTGCGCGCGTTATCGGAAAAGATGATCGGGAAACGTCCGTTCCCCGCAATCACTCCGATTCGGCCGTCCGGTATGGGCATGGTACTGGTCATAGCGGATGGTCTCACACTTGTTGATCGAACTCTCGCTCCATTTCAAGATTGACTGCCCGCGAAATTCCGCGTTTGGTCCCTTCCATAAAGGCGAGAATCTTCGCCACATCTGCCTGCCCTTTGAACTCCTTTTTAGCCAGTCGAACTGCCTCCGCGGTTCGATGCCCTTCTCGAAAGAGAAGATCAAACGCCTTTCTGAGCGTGGCAATGCGGTCGGCCGAGAAGCCGTGCCGTTGTAACCCGACCGTATTCAGCCCATAGAGATGGGCTCGATACCCACCGGCTGCAAACGTAAACGGCGGAATATCCTGACCAATTGCGCAACAACCGCCGACCATCACATAGTCACCAACGCGCACAAACTGAAGCACACCTGTCAACCCTCCGATGACGGAATGATCCCCAATCGTGATGTGCCCGGCTAGGCTTGCCGCGTTGGCCATGATGATGTTGTTGCCGAGCCGACAATCATGAGCCACATGCACGTAGGCCATCAGAATACTCTTCGATCCGAGCGACGTCACGCCACCCCCTTGAACAGTTCCTCGGTTGATCGTCACATACTCCCGGACAGTATTGTCATCGCCGAGAATGACCTTCGTCGGCTCGCCCTTATACGCGAGGTGTTGGGGCGGACCGCCGATCGACGCAAACGGGTGCACTTCATTTCGCTCTCCGATCTGCGTCCATCCATCGATCGTCACATGCGAGAGCAGTCGACTTCCCTTTCCGAGAGTGACATGTTCCCCGATCACGCAGTAAGGTCCGATCTCTACGTCGCCGTGAACCTGCGCCTTGGGATGCACGATTGCTGTTGGATGTATCTTCACACGTCCCCCTTTACAAACATTAGACGTCTCTGGTGATTCGTCACCTACCAGACAGGTGTCTGATGGACCATGCACCCTTATGTTGTCACAATTGACGCAGAGTGACTACTTACTGCCCTGTTCCGTTTTTTCATCCATTACCATCGCAGTCACCACGGCTTCACAGACCACTTCGTTCTCGACAAAGGCCTTGCCTTGCATTTTCCAGAATGGTGGACGCTTCTTGAGCACCTCGATCTCCAAACGGAGCTGATCGCCGGGGACCACCGGCTTCCGGAATTTTGCCTCGTCGATCCCCGTCAAATACATGACCGTCTTCCCGACCGTTCCGCCTGACTTGAACACCAACACACCACCTGCCTGTGCCATCGCTTCAATAAGCAGGACTCCGGGCATGACGGGACGACCAGGGAAATGTCCTGGGAAGAACGGCTCATTCACCGTGACATTCTTGATGGCAATAATCCGCTTATGTGGTTCAAAATCTTTGACCCGATCCACCAATAGAAAGGGATACCGGTGGGGAAGTAATGCCTGAATTTCAGCCTGCTCGACCACTGCCATTGGCTCTGCCTCCTCTCGCTCATGGATAATGCCGATAGTTAAGGGTTCTGTCGATCGAATTCCTTGATCACTGACTGCGTCACATCCAGCGCGGGCTGATGATAGAGGACGATCCGCATTAATGCATCGCTGCCCTTGTCGACAATCGCAATATAGCCTTCCTTCTGTGCCACCGCCTGTGCCGCGGTGGCGATCTTCCGTGAGTATTCCGTGACCAGCTCGCGCTGCTTCAACTGAACCTCTCGGTTGAATTCTTGAAGACGGTGCTGAAAGGCTTCGGCTTTGCCTCGGAACTGCTCTTCTTTTTCCTGCCGCGCAGCCTCGGTCAATTTCCCATTCGGATCCTCAAGAGACAGCTGTAGATCTTTGAGCTCTTGTTCATCAGAATTGATGATCTTCTGTCTCGTCATCGAATAGCCTTTCATGTCCTCCAAGGCCAACTTCCCGGCCTTAGTCCGCTCCATGACCATCTGCTGATCGATGACACCGACGCGTACCGATTCTGCTGCATGAAGCAGTCCAACCCACTGTGCCAGCACGACCGCACTGCTCACGGCTAACACGCTCACCGCACTCCTCATGATTTTTCCTCCCACCGCTCCTAGGGATATTCGCGGTTGAATTCTTCGATGACCTCGCTTGATATGTCGAGACCCTCTTCATGATAGACCGTCGGACCGCCCTTACTCTTATCGATGACGACCTGCAACCTCAGACGTTTAGCGACCTTAGCCACCACCGTTTCAATCTTCTCACGAAACCCTTCCAGCACATCTTTTTGCTTTTCTTGCACTTCTCGATTCAACTCGGCCGCCTTTTGCTGATATTCCTGCATGCGCCGACGAAATTGCTCTTCTCGATCACGCTTGGCGGCAGGGCTCAGGATCGAAGACTGTTTGACAAAGTCCTCCTCCATTCGCCGCAACTCTCGTTCTTCCAATTCCATCAGGGCCTGTCGATTTTTTGAATAGGCGGTCAGGTTCTCTTTTGCCCGCTTACCGGCGTTCGTATCATTGAGCAACCGCTGCGAATTGATCACCCCTACCTTTCCTTCAACCCTGGTGACCGTTCCCGCACACCCACTCAACGAGATTGTCATAGCCACCACACTGAAGAAGCACATCCATCCGGTTTGCCATCGCCGTGTATTCGCCATCAGACCCATCACGTTCATGCTCCGCCTAGAACAACGTCCCGATCGTAAATTCGAACACACCTTGACGCTCGCCGGTGCGCGCATCAAGGTTGATCCCATAGGCCACGCGCAAGGGACCGAAAGGAGAAATCCAGCGCCCTTCCAAACCCGCAGCAGGCCTGAGATCGATCGACAACGGTTCACCGTCATCAAAGCCCTTCCCATAGTCAAAAAAGAGGACCCCGTTGAGTTTCGCCTCAGCAGAGATCGTAAAGATCAATTCCGTGTTGAAGATCAACTGCTTCGCCGCACCGAATGGCGCGCGCGTCGTGGGAACCACAGGGCCGGCTCGACCGAAAGCAAACCCTCGCATGGTATTGATCCCCCCCACAAAGAATCGTTCGCTCAACGGCACCTGTGTGCCTCCAAGCGCATGCACCTCTCCGTACCTGGCCCGCAATGAAATCCGCAGGTCTAGCGGCAGAGGTGTGACCTTAATGACGTCCACATAGTACTTAATGAAATTGTTCGTCCCTCCCAAGTAGGGGGTTCCGACATCGAACCCGCCGCCAAACCGCCAGCCGCTTCTGGGATCGATGTAATAGTCTCGAGTATCTCTGAACAAGGTGGTCCGAAATCCTGTGGAGGACTGAGTTCCCAATTGCCGACAGACGATCGGTACCAGATCGGGACAGATCCCGAGCTGAGGGTCTCGGAATGTGATTTGTTCTGCAAAGATACCGACACTACCCGTGACATACTCCGATAACCACCGACCGAGTGTGACATTGCCTCCCGTTCGCTCTTCGCGATAGGATAGAAAATTTGTCATACTTCGATAACCGTCCACTTGCAGCGAGGTCAATGAGTCATTGAGGTATGGGTTGCGAAATGTGATGTGGCCAAGGGTCCGTCGCTGGCCGAGCTGCCCGCGAATACGCCCGAGCCAGCCATACCCTCCTAAGTTACCCTGCGTGATATCGGCGATCGCCACGAGTCGATCCAACGTACTGAATCCTCCACCGACGCTGAACATGCCGGTCGGCTTCTCTTTGACACGGACATTCAGATCCACCTTATCCGGAGCCACTTGCGCCGGCAGGATTTCCACTGTCTCAAAGAAATTCAAATTGTTCAATCGTTGGAAGCTTCGTTTCAATGAGGCGGTATCGATCACATCCTGTTCATCCACCCGAATTTCTCGGCGGATCACGTTGTCTCGTGTCTTGTCGTTTCCATACACATTGATCTGCCGAATCCGCATCATCTCTCCTTCTTTCAGGCTGAAGATGATGCTCACCGTCCGTTCTTCATTGTTCGGATTGACGCTGGGTACCACTTCGGCAAACGAGTACCCCTTACTGCCGTAGAGATCGGTCAGTCGGGTGATCTCATCTCGGATTTTGGCCCGCTGAAAAATCTCTCCTTCCTTGAGGTTCAATCCTCCCCGAAGCTCCGGCTCTTCAAACACGGTATGTCCTCGGAAGCCGATTTCACCGATGGTAAAAGGCTCGCCTTCAGCAATCGGATAATTGACGATGAACCATTTCTTGTCTTCGCTCAGCTCGACCGAAGGTTGACCGACTCGAACGTTGAAGTAACCTTTATTGAGCAACACTTCCCTGATCCGTTCCACATCGTTAGCCAACTCGTCTCGCTTCAACACGCCGGCATCGGAGACCATAGAGGGTAGTTTAAACTTGGTAAAGAACCCGTACCATGGAATCCACTCTCTGGTCGACATCGCTTTGAACATCTCGGCCTTTGTTGCCGCCCGCAGCCCCTCGAAAATCACCTCTTTAATCTTGGCTTTCTCTCCCTCCCGAATATGAAACATCAGACGCTTTCGGTCTTCGTCCAACGTCTGAATGACCGGGATGACCTGCGCGCTGTAATACCCGTCATGCTGATACAGCTGCCGTATGTTCTCAGCGCTCTCCTTCACCACCTGCTGGTCAAGAAACGTCTGGCTCTTGATGGTCGTCTTCTCCTTCAGTTTATCGTCGCTTAACTGATCATTCCCGTCAAAAACAATTTCCGTGATAAATGGCTTCTCCTGCACTACAAAGGTGACGGCCATTCCATCGGCCACAGAGTCCGTTTCAACCTGAACATCTTCAAAGAAGCCTGTGTCATAGAGTATCTTGACCTGACCACGCACGGTTTCCGCGGTGTACGGATCGCCGGATTTCAGGGTGAGCCGCCCTGCTATGGCTGGCACTTCGATTCGTTTGACTCCACGAATTTCGATCGACGCCACCCTAGACTCGGGCACCTGGGCAAGTGCCTCAACCAGGCCCCACAACACGGAAGCGACCAATGCCACGACGATAAACGAGCGAGCCCTGTAGGCGGCATGCAGGGTCACCGATGAGGATTCCTAGAGAGAACTGCCGAGAACGATAGGGCGAGCAGACACACCCCACTGTTCCCCACTATGCTCAACCGCCCAAGACGAGCCTCCGTCACTCGAATACACTCCGCATAGGATTGCCCATCAGAACGCACAAACACCATCACCATAAGTCAACCAGCATAAAGACGTCGCTTCCACCTGCCCATGCAAAACTTCAGGATTATATTGAGGTGATCCAATATTGTAAAGGAGTTGACAGCCCGCCGAACGCCAGAACCGTCGGATCGATTCGGTTCTGATTTCTCATCCATACTACTCACACCATCCATCTCGGGAGAACGCGTCAAAACCATCAATTGTAAAAGGATCGGAGCCTCGGTTTCTTGACTTCATGCACCCCATCACATAGTATCGGCTTTATGTCTCGTTTCACGGTGAGAAAAGCGGTCATTCCAGCGGCTGGCTGGGGAACCCGATTCCTTCCCGCGACCAAGGCCTCTCCGAAGGAGATGTTGCCCTTGGTCGATAAGCCACTGATTCAATACACCGTTGAAGAAGCCGTAGCTTCGGGGATCGAAGATATCATCCTGATTACCGGCCGAGGCAAACGAGCCATTGAGGATCACTTCGACCGTTCGGTTGAATTGGAGGAGACGCTGAAAGGAACCGGCAAGAGTCAAATCCTGCATCAAATCCGACAGATTTCGAACCTGGCCAATTTCTGTTACGTCAGGCAATCGGAGCAACTTGGTCTCGGACATGCTGTCTTGTGTGCACAACACTTGATCGGAGATGAACCGTTCGCCGTGATATTGGGGGATGAGATTATTGATGCGCATGTTCCAGCGCTCGCGCAATTGACGCACGTGTATAAAAAGCGCCATGGCGCGGTCCTGGGAGTGCAGGATGTTCCAAAGGCCGATGTCAGTCGATATGGAATTGTCACTCCCAAACGCCTGGCGCATGGTCTGCATCGAGTTGAAGGTTTGGTTGAAAAACCGTCTCCGGCTGATGCTCCCTCCACACTGGCTGTCATCGGGCGATACGTACTGCCTCCTGAAATCTTTCCCATTCTGAGGAGGACTCGACCAGGAAAGAACGGAGAAATCCAGCTGACCGATGCCCTGAAAGAGCTTGCGAAGAAATCTCCCATGTATGCGCTGGAGGTCGAAGGACAACGTCATGACGCGGGAGACAAACTCGGCTTCTTGATTGCCACCGTGGAGTTTGCCTTGAAGAATCCGGCACTCGGAGCAGAGTTCCGCGACTACCTTTCGACCCGTATGCGTACCACACCGAATACTCGACGGAGTTGATCTCATCAGCCTGCGCGTCGTGTCCCGAGGATCTGTCTGTATCGAAGTCAGCATACGAAGAAAGGCGACGGAGCGATTCCCACACGTCGAGCGAACGTTGTAGCGAGCGATTCGGTGCCTGTAAAAATGGTTGAAGGATTAGGAAAAGCGCCGGCATATGGTATGCTGAGCGAATGGTATGCTGGGTGATTAGTACGGTTGCGTAGCCCGCACTTCGCTCATTGATGTAACGAACAGGCACAGACATGACTGACCCAAACGAGCAAGATATTCAGCCTCCACAAAATATCGAAGTTCCAACCCAGCTACCGTTGCTGCCGGTCCGGGATATCGTGGTCTTCCCGTACATGGTGCTCCCGCTCTTTGTCGGTCGCGATATGTCGATCAAGGCGATCGAAGCGGCTCTCGCCGGAAATCGAATGATGTTCCTTGCCACCCACAAAGCACTTGATGTCGAAAATCCGTCTCCCAAAGACATCCATGCGATCGGGACCGTCGGCATCATCATGCGGATGCTGAAGCTGCCGGATGAACGCATCAAGATTTTGGTCCAGGGAATCGCCAAAGCCAAGATCACCAAATATATTCAGACCGATCCATACTACTCCGTTCGAATTGACAAGCTCGCCGACTCCAAGTCTACGGCGACGACGCTTGAGGCAGAAGCCGTGATGCGGACCGTCAAAGAGCAGATCGAACGGATCGTGAGTTTGGGCAAGGTCTTGATTCCTGATGTCATGGTGGTCATCGAAAATCTCGAAGAACCCGGCCGCTTGGCCGATATGGTCGCGTCAAATCTCGGGTTGAAAGTCGACACCACTCAGGCCGTCCTGGAGATCTCCGATCCCATCCAACGTCTTCGCCAGGTGAGCGACATCCTCGGGAAAGAAATCGAAGTCCTCTCGATGCAGCAAAAGATTCAGGCACAGGCCAAAGGCGAGATGGACAAGACCCAACGCGAGTATTTTCTCCGAGAACAGCTCAAGGCCATCCAAAAAGAATTGGGTGAGCTTGATGAGCGGGCTGAAGAAGTCACGGAATTTCGCAAACGCATCAAAGACGCCAAGATGCCGGAAAAAGTTCTGAAAGAAGCTGAGAAACAGCTCAAGCGGCTTGAAAAGATGCATCCGGATACCGCCGAATCCGCGACCGTACGCACATACTTAGAATGGATGGTTGAATTGCCATGGTCGAAACGGTCGAAGGACAACCTCGAGCTGAAAGCCGCTACAAAGGTACTAAACGACGATCACTATGATCTTGAAAAGGTCAAGGAACGGATCCTGGAATATCTCGCCGTCCGAAAACTGAAAGAAAAAATGAAAGGGCCGATCCTGTGCTTCGTCGGCCCACCGGGAGTCGGAAAGACCTCACTCGGCAAGTCGATCGCCCGTGCATTGGGACGAGAGTTTGTGCGTATCAGCTTAGGCGGTGTTCGAGATGAGGCGGAAATCCGTGGACACCGCCGAACCTATGTCGGCGCGTTACCCGGACGCATCATCCAGGGGATGAAGCAAGCCTGCACCGCCAATCCTGTCTTCATGCTCGACGAAGTGGACAAGGTTGGTATGGATTTTCGAGGAGATCCATCGGCAGCTTTGCTGGAGGTGCTCGACCCGGAACAGAACAGCGCATTCACCGACCACTACCTCGGGGTCCCGTTCGACCTGACCGAAGTCATGTTCATCACCACGGCGAATTTGATCGATCCCATCCTGCCCGCGCTACGCGATCGTATGGAGATCATTGAAATTCCAGGATACACGGAAGAAGAGAAACTCGGTATCGCCCAGAAATACCTGATCCCACGTCAGCTTGAGGAGCATGGCATCACGAGCAAACACGTCCGACTGACGGAACCGGCAATTAGGCAGGTTATTTCCCACTATACCAGGGAAGCTGGGGTGCGGAATCTCGAGCGTGAGATTGCCAATGTCATGCGCAAGGTTGCGAAGAAGGTCGCCGAAGGCAAGAACCAAGGATTTCCGATCGATCATTCCAACCTCCACAAGTACCTGGGTGTGCCGAAATACGTGCCGGAAGCAGAACTCGAAAAAGACGAAATTGGGGTGGCAACGGGCCTGGCTTGGACTGAGTCAGGTGGCGACGTCCTGTACATCGAGGCGACCGTGATGAAGGGGAAAGGCCAATTGACACTCACCGGACACCTGGGAGATGTCATGAAGGAATCTGCTCAGGCAGCCCTCAGCTATGTTCGTTCACGAGAGAAGACTTTGAATCTCAATCCCGGGGTGTTCAACAGACAAGACCTCCACATCCATGTCCCGGCCGGGGCTATCCCCAAAGACGGTCCTTCAGCCGGCATCACGATGGCCACGGCAATCGCGTCGGCGTTTTCCGGAACTGCTGCAAGGCGGGATCTCGCCATGACTGGAGAAATCACTCTTCGAGGTCGTGTGCTTCCGATCGGTGGGCTTAAAGAAAAGATCTTGGCGGCTAAACGAGCCAAGCTGACCACCGTCATCCTGCCACGTCGAAATAAGAAAGATCTCGAGGAGATTCCGAAGCATCTCCTCAAAGGCATCCAATTGGCCTTCGTGGATACCATGGATGATGTCATGAGGATTGCCCTTCGAAAAAGACCTAAGACACCATCGACTTCAAACAAACCGTCGGCCCCCCCGGCGCCTGCTCGTATCCGCCCATTGCGACCCGGGAAAGACCGTCGATCGCATGAGCTCCCTGCCGCTTTGAAAGCCAGGCGCGAGCCGCCTCGACCATAGGAACGTGTCGTGGCCTCTCGTGCGGCCAAACCTCTGCAAGAATTCGCTCTGATTCGAAGAGTGAAGGGCCAGTTTTCCCGTCACGCACCGGGCCTAGTACAAGGCATCGGTGATGACGCGGCAGTGGTTGAGACGACCGTACCGATTTGGTGGCATTTCACAACCGACTTGCTCGTCGAAGGCATTCATTTCGACCTAAATTCTGCTGCTCCCAGGTCGATCGGGTACCGAGCCGCAATCGCCAATCTCAGCGATCTTGCTGCAATGGGAGCGACCCCTCGGTATCTGCTCATCTCGCTCGCCATCCCCAAGCAGGTGAGTCAATCACACATCTACGACTTCTACAAAGGACTGATGACAGCCTGCCGGCCTTACGGCGTGACGCTGATCGGGGGAGATACCTCGGCATCCAAGTCGGGGCTCTTTCTTAGTATCACCCTGATCGGGACCACAACAAAGCGCCGCGCACTCTTTCGTCACGGAGCAAAGGTGGGGGACCTGATCTATGTGTCCGGCACGCTGGGAGATTCACTTGCCGGTTGTCGGTTGTTGGCGCAGGAGACATCTCGCCGATCATTTGAGAAAAACCGGTCATCATTCTCACGATTTCATCGACAGTTCCTGATCCGTCGGCACCTTCATCCGACAGCAAGGATCGCCGAAGGTCAGTGGCTCAATACCGGACGACTGGCATCAGCCGCCATCGACCTCTCTGATGGACTTTCAGGGGATCTCCGGCATGTGTGTGCGGAAAGTGGGGTCGGCGCAGAGGTGGAGAGCGACCATCTTCCGCTCTCACCCGCTTGTCGAGCATATGCGAAAGCCCGTGGCGTCTCACCGGTTCAACTCGCCATCACCGGAGGCGAGGACTACGAACTGCTGTTTACCGTGTCGCCAAAGCTCCGTCATACGCTCGAACGACAAGCAAAGGCACACGGCTATCGCATGACCTATATCGGAACCATTCGCCCAAGAAGGTTTGGCATCCAGATGACAACCCAAGGCCATACGCAGCCCCTTCCTCAGACCAGTTACGAGCATTTTCGCTGATGGCACAAACAGACAAACATTCTTCTACTGGAGGAAGGCGCTCGTTCCGAGCACTGCTCCGCCACGTGCTCCACCTTCAAGAGTCACCACGACGCACTGCGCTTGCCTTTGCGCTGGGGGTCTTCATCGCGTTCTCACCGGCCTATGGCCTCCATACGGCCATGGTGGCACTGTGCACATGGTTGTTCGGCCTCAACTTTTTGGCGCTATTGACCGGGGCCTTTATCAACAACCCCTGGACGATCATTCCGATATTGGGCGCAACCTATTGGACCGGCGCTCTGCTGTTGGGTCGCACAGACGCGCCGACGTTCGACTGGAATGATTTGACCACCAGTGGGATTTACCACCAGGTCCTTCCATACGTCGGTCCGTTCGTGCTGGGGGGATTTGTGCTCAGTGTGCTCGGAGCAGTGTTGTCGTACCCCCTCGCATATTTCTTCTGTGTGAAATACCGCCAGAAGTCAGACGCTCCCGCTCCTGAAGCATTGCCGCCTTCAGACTCGGTAGGCTAAGATGAGCATTAACCATGGAACGAGCAGACCGATCAACCGCCCCCTATGGTGGATCGGCCCTGATCGCTGATCCGATTCACAAATATGTTACCTTCACCGTTCCCTTTGCGACCCCCGATCCGCATGAACTCACCGAGAAGGATTTGATCGATTCCCCCTGGGTTCAGCGGCTACGATACATCTTTCAGCTTCAAAGCGCCCGCTGGGTCTACCCTTCGGCCGAACATACCCGGTTCGTTCATTCCCTAGGAACCATGCACGTGGCAGGACGATTTGCCCGGCATCTGTACCCTTTTCTCAAGAAAGCGGTCAACGATGTTCCTTCCGCCAACTTCGTGGAGGAACTTCTGCGGGTGACGGCTTTGGTGCATGATATCGGACATGGTCCGTTTTGCCATTTCTTCGACGATAACTTTCTCCATGCCATGGGGCTCTCCCACGAACGATTGGGGCAGATTATCTTCCGAGAGTACCTGGCGCCGATCATCAGAAAAATACGCCGAAGCCCCTCTGGCCCTTTTGCCAAGGGCGAAGAATTGGACCCGGATCAGATTGCGCATCTTATCCTCAAAGAGAAAGGAAAGGACAATTCACGCCTTCCACGGTGGCTTAACATCCTCCAGCCCGTTATCTCAGGAAGTTACACCGGTGATAACCTCGACTATGTGCTGAGGGATTCCTACATGTGCGGTGTGGCCGTGGGTCCTGTCGATCTGACACGGTTGATTCATTACACGATCGTGACAGAGAAGGGATTCACGATTCATAAGACCGGGCTTCCTGCACTCCAAATGTTTTTGAACACAAGGATGTATCTCTACTCCAACGTGTATTTTCACCGCACGACCAGGGCGATCGACATCCACCTCCGCGATATTTTCGGTGAAACGATGAAGCTGCTGTGCCCACGTGACCTACGAAAGAACATGGAGAGGTATCGCACACTGACAGATTGGTCACTCCTGGAAGAAGTTCGCGGCTGGAACCACTCTCGCCAGAAAATCCGACGACAATTGGGTCAAGAATGGGCACGGATTTTAGACCGTGACGTTAAATGGAAGATGGCCTACAGTACGACCTTAAAAGAAAAAGGTCAGGAGCGCGGCATGGCGTTTCCCAGCCACCGACACTTCGAACAGCAGATTGTCAAAGAATTGCCGGCTGGCTTGAAACGACTCCAATTCCGGGTCGATATGGCACTCTTAGATCCACGACCCGATCCAAAAGATCGACGCGGGAACCTCTTATATGTCTACGACCCCGGCACCGGCCAGGTGTCTCCCGAACCACTGGAAGAATTCTTGGACCTCCTCCCTACGCGACTGATCCAATTTCGGATCTATTCACCCGACCATACCCACGACGGCACCCTGTCTCAAGCGGCCGCAACTGTGTTGAACAAAACACCGACCAGCCTGGAATCAAATTATTAGGGGTAGTGGCACGCTTCTGGGACGGTGAGAATCCCTAGGCCGACATCTTCAACGGCAGGCTTTTCGTCAACTGAGCTTTTTTTGTTTTCATGACCTCCCGCTGTTTCTCCGACGGAAAATGCGGGCCCCGTTTCCCCGACGGGAATCGACTTTCAAATCGCTCGATCACTTCGAGTGCTTCAGCCTCCTCGCCGGCTCGAAGAAGCAGTTGTAGGAGCCGAAGATATGCTGGCACAAGGAGCAGTAGGTGCCGGACTTCTCTGGCCTCTTCCACAACATAGCGATACCCCTGGATGGCAATATCCTGGTTGATCTTTTCGTAGGCGAGCGCTTCGATCATCTGGATTCCCAATCGATCCGTATCGGCACTGATACACCGTTCCCACTGTCCGTTCACCAAAGCCCGGACTTCTTCCGCTGAGAGTTGGATCCCCCCATTCTTGATATTCCGACGAAGATTCTCTAACACACCCCTGGCTTCGAGCCACGACCCATATAGTCCAATCAACACACCGACACAGGAAGTTGGTCGTCGGCATTTCCCATCGAGAGGTGAAAAGTTCTTCTTTGCAACTTGAGACGGTGAATACACTCCACCATTCGCAGCGGCACAGACGTCACAGATGTGGTCGTCATCGGGAGTAACATAGAGATACATGCGAATCCCAGAACGGTCGAAGATATCAACAGCAAGGATGCGGCCGGCCATGATCTGCATCTGGTAGTATTGCCACACAACGAGAAGGCCAAGAATGCCCACCAAATAGATGGTCACGTCCGGAAATTGCCACCCGTCAAGCATCGGGGCCACCCTCCACTACCAGCTTCAGATGATTGCCAAGATCAAGCGTCCGGTAAGACATCTCAGAAATTCTCCATTTTCTCAAATGGGTATAGGACTGTATCGGCTCACACCCGGGTATACTTGACTCGTCTGACGTACTTTATAACTTCCGCGCCGTTTCTAAGCGGATCTGGCAGACATCCTGCAGGATTACTCGATTACCACACGTACGATATCCACAGAGAGGAGGCTGAAATGGTGCTTCTAGGGAAATGGTTGATCGCTGTCTGTGGGATTCTTCTCTCATTGGCCACCCCATCTCATGCGCAACTTGGAGGGGGACAACAGAGAGCGGAAACGATCCTCAATAGCATGCCTCCGGATATGCTGGCGAAGGTTCAATCGTTGGCACAGATCCTCCAGCAGAGTATTAAGGATGGAAAAATCACTGATGACGAAATCAAACGAAACCTAATGTCGGGCAACCTGGGGGAACGGCTGAAACAATTGAGCCCCGAAGCCGGACAACTCTTGTCAGATATCACTCGGGCATCAAAAGAAGGGAAAGGGCCTGGAGAAGAGAGCCTGATGCCATTACTCGGTGGTTTGGGAATCTCGCCGGAATAAGAAACCTACAACGGTCAAATCTCACCTTGATGCGTTGACGTCAGTTGGATTAACTCCAATTCTCTTACCCTTCTCCTCCGACGCCGATGACTTCTTCGTACGTTCTTCTCGGTGTTCAGAGATGAGCCCGGCGGCAACCAACAGCTGGATGCCGATGAGGAGAAGAAATAGCGCCCCCTTGAACTGTCCGGTCTGTTCAGAAATCGAGAACTGCCGGGTCGCAAGCAAGAGGGACACGATGGAAAGAACGAACAGGAAGATTCGCATGTGTGATACCTGAAGAATGAGTCAGAGGGTATGCCTACAAGCAGAACCAGGTCAACCAGAAACAAGCCGTGGAAACAGAAGGCGAACGGCGACTAGGATCATGGCTCTGGCGAGCCTACACCAGATCCCGAGTCGGTGACAGGGATCGGGGTTGCCGATTGCACGCTTCCCTTGAACGGCAGATCCAATAAGGCATAGGGATTCACACGCGCGCCGTTGAGCTTCACACCCCAATGCAGATGTGGCCCGGTGGCACGACCGGTGGCGCCCACTCTCCCGATGATCGCTCCCGCCTTTACATGATCACCCTCTTTGACCAACACCTCGGAGAGATGAAAATACATTGAGAACAAACCTAGCCCGTGGTCCACAAATATCCCCTTCCCAGAGAAGATATGATCGACGGTGAGCCGTACAATGCCATCATTCGTCGAAACCACCTCAGTCCCGAGCGGAGCGCCGATATCTTCACCGTTATGGGGATTGCGCGGCTGACCGTTCATGATCCGGACACTCCCAAAGATCCCCGTTCGCTTGCCTGCCACAGGCTCGACGAATCCCCTCTCCCATAACTTTGCGACTGACTCGTTTGCCAGCAATTTTTTAACCCGGGCTTGTTCCCTTTTCCATCGAGCCAGACTTTTTTTATCGAGATCGACCTTGCTTTTGGGCAGCGTAAGACGCTCCACATGAAAGTCCTCCTTGAGGACCTCAACTCGGTACGTCACCGTCTCGTCTCGTTCTTCGGTCTCTACGTCGACGGTTAGCTCATGGATTCCAGGTTCATCTTGCAGGTCGATGCCAAGCAACCCCACGAAGCCGTTCCGCGCTTCAAGTCTCGTATCCGGGAAGAAACTGACGGAGCGACCAAGAAAGGTGCCCCGCATGCGGGTGGTTCCAACTTCGTTTGGAATCATCACCACAAGAATTTGTCCCTGCTTGCCGCTGTAGTCCACCTTGAAGGGCTGGGTACTCAGCGAGGAGTCTGCCAAGAGATCGATGGGAAACGCTGCTGCGAGAAGAACCATCGCGCCGATTCCAATATGCCGTAGCACGGTACGATCGCGAGTATTCGAGTCACACATCAATGTCATCGATAAAATCTCCCACCAGACACTTGGGAAATCAATTCTTCTACACGCCGATTCACCGCACTAAAGGGATCCATACACAGGATGGTTTCTTCCCAATAGCCATTCAATTTGAGATACGTCCAGTCGACCGTATAGGATCGATTCTTCGCTCGCGCGAACCGGATAAAGTCGCCACGCACCTTGGCCCGTGTCGTTTGTGGCGGCGTGGACATCGCCCGTTGAACCATCCCTTCTTCCACGACTCGTTCGATCAACCCACGAGACTCCATCAAATAATACAACCCACGCGTCCGTTTCACATCATGGTACTGTAAATCCAACAAGAATACCCGCGGGTCGTCCCACCCGCACTGCCGCTTATCGACGTACGATTGGATCACGTGTTTCTTCGTCACCCAATCGATCTGATGCATGAGCTGCATGGGGTCGTCCTCCAATTGCTGCAGCACGGATTCCCACTTGTCGCATACATCGTCCAAAATCGGTTCATGGTCCTCCTGGGCCAAATATTCTTGAGCCCGCTTTAAGTAGACTCGCTGGATTTCGATCGCCGTCATGTGCCGACCATCATCGAGCTTGACTCTCTTTTTCAGCGTCGGATCACGAGACACCTCCCGGATGGCTTTCACCGAATCTTCCAGCTCCATCCCATGCACCGTGTACCCTTCTTCGATCATGGACAGGACCAAGGCCGCTGTCCCCACCTTGAGGTACGTGGCATACTCGGACATGTTGGAATCACCGACGATGATATGGAGCCGTCGATACCGTTCCGCATCGGAATGAGGTTCATCACGGGTATTGATGATGCTCCTGGAAGACGTCGTAGAAGACGATGTTTTCTCATGAATGTGCTGAGCCCGTTGAGAAATGAAGTACTGGGGCTTCCCGGATACTTTCAGGACTTTTCCCGCCCCACTGAAGACCTGACGGGTCACAAAAAATGGGATCAATTGTTCAGTGACTTTCCAAAAATCGACGTCGCGCCGCATGAGGAAATTCTCGTGACAGCCATACGTGTTGCCTAATGAGTCCGTATTATTCTTAAAAATATAGATCTCTCCCGATAGACCTTCTTCGCGAAGCCGCTCCTCTGCCGCCGGCAGACAGGCCTCCAACAGTCGTTCTCCAGCCTTGTCATGGACCACAAGGTCAAAAATATTGTCACATTCCGGAGTCGAGTATTCAGGGTGACAACCGGTATCTTGGTAGAACCGCGCCCCATTGACCAAAAACGCGTTCGATGGCCAGCTGTTCGGGATCAATCCTTCGAAGATGTACCCGAGTACCTTCTCCATGGGAAGGTAGATCCGGCCATTGGGAGAAAAAATAAGGCCGTACTCGTTTTCGAGACCAAATATCCGTTGTTTCATAGGACCTAAAGGTACCATACAGGCTATAGAAACAGGTTACACGCCCATTCCTGCATGTGCAACAAACGACGCGTTCACGAAAGTGGAAGCTATGAGGAGAGGATTTGTCGGACGTCACCCACCGACAAACGACGAAACTTTCGGCCGCTGCGGGTTCGGTCCAAGACCGCCACTTCCAAGCCTTCAGGCTGCAGCTTTTGATTCGCCGTCTGTTCAAGTGCTTCGACGCAAAGTTTCAAGCCAGCGTCGAGGAGAGGAGCATGACTGGGGCTCTTGTCCTTCAATACAGCTTGAACGGCCTCGGATCGTCCCCCGATCACTGCAAAGTGCTCTTCATCGATGATGCTGCCGTCGAACGAAATACGATAGATCTCATTCGGATGGTTATTGGCGCCAGCCTGCACGACCAAAATCTCCACTTCGAGCGGCTTCATTTCCTGACTGAAGACCGTGCCGAGGCTTTGTGAGTAGCCGTTTGCAAGAGAACGTCCGGTGACATCCTCCCGGCTGTACATAAACCCCTTGAGATCGGCGTGACGGATTCCTGCTTTTCGAAGATTTTCAAACTCACTGTATTTGCCGGCTCCGGCAAATGCAATATTGTCGTATATCTCTGAGACTTTGTGCAGAGACGCACTTGGATTATCCGCGGTTAAGAGGATGCCGTCGACATATTCCATCGCGATGATTGAACGGCCTTTGGCAATCCCCTTCCGGGCATACTCGGCCTTATCCTGCATCATCTGCTCGGGGGAGACGTAGTAGGGCATAGCCATGATCAGGTCTCCCTTGAGCGACGTGCGGTGATCATCTCGTCATAGACCGCTTTCAGCTGGTCATCGACAACATCCACGATACCCTGAGCCGTCACAAACTTGGCCGTCGGATAGATCCCACGTATGAGATCCGGTCCACCTGTTCCGACATCATCGTCAGCGGCATTATAAAGCGACAACAACGCCAGCTTGAGCGCTTCAGCCTCGGACAGATTCTTCCGAAAATGCTCCCGCATCGTATTGCGGGCGTCTTTCCCTCCGGAACCGATGGCGTGGTAATCGGATTCCTCATACCTTCCACCGGTGATATCGTACTTGAAGATCCGTCCTTCCTCACGCTTGACGTCGTACCCTACATAGAGCGGCATCACCACCAGCCCCTGGAACACCATCGGGAGATTGGCTTTGACCATCTGTCCAAGTTTGTTGGCTTTCCCTTCGCAGGACAGCACCATCCCTTCCAATTTCTCATAGTGCTCCAGCTCGGTCTGAAACAATTTCGCCATCTCAATGCATGGCCCGGCCGCTCCGGCGATTGCCATCGCCGACCATTCATCAATCTTGAACACCTTTTCAATGCGGCGATCCGCAATCTGAAATCCCTCTGTTGCTCGGCGATCACCGGCGATCACAACACCCGCTTGATACTTGATGGCCAAGACCGTCGTGGCGTGAGGCACAGCCATGGACCCAGCGCTCCGTGTCTGCTCCACGGCCGGGAGCTGGCCATGGCCGCCTGGGGTTAAGCCTGGATAATGTTTGGTGAGAAAATCAAAAAAACTGGAGTCGTCGTGATCGGGGAGATAGGGCAGCTTCATCGTATTCTTAGGCTACCTTCTCTCATACTTGGAGTCGTTCCAGCAACTCATCCACCGAATCTGCGGTGTCCAACAGTTCGCGGGTCAAGGATTGTGTCCCCCGATGTGGATCCATCAACGGCACTTTCTTGATGGTGTTATTGCCGGCATCGAACAGAACGGATGTCCAACTCGCACCATAGAGGGACCTCGAGAACTTCTGTACGCAGCGCCCACGAAAATAGGCTCGTGTGCCGATCGGAGGATTAAGTTCAGCCCGTTGAATGTCTTCTTCCTCAACAATTCGATCGATGAGATGGCTACGCTCCAGAGTATAAAACAATCCTTTTTCAGGACGGACATCATGATACTGAAGATCCATCAGCTTGATTCGTGGATCAGTCCATCCACACCCTTTCCGTTCCATATAGGATTCAATCATGTGGCGCTTGGCCACCCAATCCAACTCTTTCACGAGCAACCGTGGATCGCGTTCCAGCTTGGTCAACACATCATCCCAGCAGACCAGCACATCCTGTGTGGCGGCTGGGCAACCATGAGCAGTATAAAAGGTCTGGGCAGCTTGCAGGTACGCTCGCTGAACCGCAAGCGCGGTGGTCGGCCTCCCACCGGCCAGCTTGACCGTCTGCTTCACATCAAGGTCACGCGAAACTTGCTTGAACACTCGAACCGGCTCATCAAGTTCCACCTGAGGCAAGTCCGCTCCGAATTCGAGCAATTCCAACACGATATCCAAGGTCCCCACCTTCAGATACGTCGAAACCTCAGCCATGTTCGCATCACCTGTGATGACATGGAGTCTTCGAAAGCGTGCCGCATCGGCATGCGGTTCATCTCGTGTATTGATGATCGGACGCTTGACCATCGTGTTGAGGTCCATGAGACACTCAAAGAAATCCGCACGCTGAGAGATTTGATATTCTGCCGGACTGGTCTGGTTTTCCGCTCCAACCTTGCCTGCTCCTGCAAAGATCGGTCGCGTCACGAGAAATGGGGTTAGGACACGCGCAATCTTGTCGAAGGACACAGCCCTGGAGACGAGATAATTTTCATGGTATCCGTAACTGTTGCCTTTGCCGTCTGAGTTATTCTTGTACAAGAGATACTGTTCGCTCCCCCTCACACGAGCTATCTCCTGAAGGCACTTCGCAAGGATTCGCTCTCCGATGCGCTCAAACGCCACCACCTCACGAGCGGTCGAACATTCCGGCGTCGAATATTCAGGATGAGCTCCATCGACATATAACCGGCCTCCGTTGGCCAATACTTTATTTAACTGTCGGTTATAGTCGGGATTCGGACGCTCCCGTTCACCGTCGACCTCAAAGCCACGGGCATCCAGAAGAGGATTTTCATGTTCGTAATCCCAAAGCGCTCCTGGCGCCGGTAAGACCGGATAATGGCCGATCACAGCAAAGGAGCCGGAAACCGGATCCATCGCAAACCCGTCCTTCGCCGCAATACCAAACTCAGTCTCGGTTCCAAACACTCGTGGGCGGTTCGTGGGAATGGAATCGTGCATAGGGTTGCTAGAGATAGTGGCCGGTGCTGATGGTTTCAATTTGTCGATGTTCCGCCGGCCCGCCGCTGATGGTGCGGATGTGAACGATCTTTTCACCTTTCTTCCCGGCGATTTTGGCCCAATCGTCAGGGTTGGTCGTGTTGGGGAGATCCTCATGCTCCTTGAATTCTTCTCGAATAGCGCGAATCAAATCGTCCGAGCGCAATCCCGAACCTTCTTGTGCGATCACACGCTTCACGGCAAACTTTTTTGCACGCGAGACAATGCCTTCGATCAATGCCCCGCTGGCAAAATCCTTGAAGTAGAGCACTTCTTTTTCACCATTGGCATAGGTCACTTCGATGAACTTGTTTTCCTCGGTGGCCGCATACATCGTGTCGACAGTCAACGACGTCAATCGATCGACAAGCGCCTGCCGATCGCCTCCATGCCGTGCGAGATCCTCGTCAGCAAATGGAAGGTCCATCGAGATATATTTCGAAAAAATGTCTCGCGCTGCGGCGGCATCCGGTCGTCCCACTTTGACTTTGACGTCCAATCGACCGGCACGCAGCACGGCAGGATCGATCAAATCTTGTCGATTGCTCGCCCCAATGACGATGACATTCCGCAGCCGCTCCACCCCATCGATCTCTGAGAGGAATTGGGGAACAATCGTGGACTCAATATCCGACGAGATTCCGGTACCACGTGTCCGAAATAGTGCATCCATCTCGTCGAAGAAAACGATCACCGGATGACCATCTTCAGCCCGTTCCTTTGCCTTCTTGAAGACCTCACGCACCTGCCGTTCCGATTCACCCACATACTTATTCAGCAGTTCAGGTCCTTTGACATGAAGAAAGTAACTGCGAATTTCCTTCCCGGCTCGATGCCCCAATTTCTTGGCGATTGAGTTAGCGACGGCTTTGGCAATCAGCGTCTTTCCGCAGCCAGGCGGACCATACAGCAGGACTCCCTTTGGGGCACTGAGCTTATAGTCAGAAAACACCTGTGGATGCAGAAACGGCAGTTCGACCGCATCACGCACATGTTCCAATTCTTTTTGAAGACCCCCGATATTCTCATAATCGACGTCAGGAACCTCTTCCAACACAAGCTCTGCCGCTTCGGACTTCGGTAACTTCTCAATCACATAACCCGATCGGGTATCATACAGGAGATGATCCCCGACACTCAGTCGCTCCGCCAGCAACGGATCTCCCAACTCTGCCACTTTCTCTTCATCGAAATGGAGCGTAACGAGGGCTCGCCCTCCCTCCAGCACATCTTTGAGTCGAACGACCTCGCCCTGACTGTCGAATCCCTTCACCTCGATCACATTCAGCGCTTCATTGAGCACAACTTCTCGGCCCTTACGTAACTCCGTTGGTCTGATCGAGGGATGAAGGCTGACCTTCATTTTTCGTCCCGACACATAGACATTTCCGGTGCCGTCCGCGTTCATACCTGAAAAAATGGCGTAGGACGACGGTGGTGCTGTGAGCTTCTCAACTTCAGTCCGGAGCGCCTCGATCTGGGCCTTGGCGTCCTGCAGCGTCGCTGCAAGTCTTTCGTTCTGCTTGTTGGCTTGATCGAGTTGATGTCGCGACTGGTACAGCCGACGGATCTCTTCTTCCATCGACTGAATCTGGACACGCAGCTTATCCACTTCCCGAGGGTGTTCGTCGTTCTTGTGGATCATCTCTCCATCATCCTCTGACAAGCGCTTCGTAATCTTCTTGACAGAATCTCGGAGGGAACGGAGTCGATTTGGCTGACCTTTGCTTTCCGCCATATCGAGACGACATGAATAATTCGCAGAACTGAGCGCGAATCAAGCTGGTTTTTGGATTCTAACACCCGACCTAGAGGTGGTCAACTCCAACTGGCGATCTCGCGATGTTGCTAAGCACGTCATGTAGGAAAAGAACTTACATCTCCAATGCACGCGTGAACTCATGGACCGCCATCCCGATGTCGTCACGTGATAACAACGCTCCCATGACGGCAACTCCATAGGCGCCGGCGAGACGGACTTCACGGACGCGATCACATGTAATCCCTCCGATGGCAAAAATCGGGATGGGCGAGTGGCAACACGCCTCGCGCAATAGATCAAGCCCTAACGGAGGCCCAAAAGATCGTTTGGATGGGGTGTCGAAGATGGGGCCAAGAACAACGTAATCGGCGCCGTCGCGACCAGCACGACGCACTTCCTCAGCCGAATGAGTAGACACACCGACCAGTTGAGCCGGACCAACCATCCGACGTACCGCACGAGCGGATAAACTATCCGCCCGCAGGTGCACACCAGACAGATCAAGAGCCATCGCAAGATCCACACGGTCATTCATGATCAACGAGACTGAACTTGATGCCGTCATGCTCTGGATCTCCCTCGCCAGCGAAAGGAGTTCGCGTGTTGAGAGATCGCGCTCTCGTAACTGAATAGCCTGTACACCAGCCTCACCCGCGTGCCGGAGCACCGTTGAGAGTGCGCGTCCTCGCACTTGGTGACGATCAGTGACCAGGAGTAAACGGAAATTGACTAGCGGCATGCTCGAAGACGGTTAGCAAGGAAACACTGGGGCGTAAGGAGCCTCGCGGTAAGTTATGGCTCTTCTCCTTGCCCCACTTTCACCTTGATGGAGTCGTTACAGCATTCCTTCGATCGGGCTACTAGCGGTTGCGTACAACTTTCTCGGAATACGGCCGGCCTTGTAGGCGAGTCGACCGGCATGAACGGCATACTTCATCGCTTCCGCCATGGCAATCGGATCACGAGCACCTGCAATCGCGGTATTCATAAGCACCGCGTCGGCACCATACTCCATCGCCAAGGCTGCATCGGATGCGGTCCCAACGCCTGCATCAACAATAATCGGCACGTTGACGGTCTCCATGATAATTTTTAAGTTATAGGGGTTGCGGATGCCGAGCCCGGATCCTATAGGGGCAGCCAAAGGCATGACTGCTGGGCATCCGATATCGACAAGCTTCTTGGCAACAATCGGATCATCATTCGTGTATGGAAGCACAACGAAGCCTTCTTTAATAAGAATTTTAGCAGCTTCGATCAGTCCGGCCGTATCTGGGAACAACGTCTTCTCGTCGCCGAGGACCTCGAGCTTCACCAGATCCGAGACTCCGGCTGCTCGAGCCAATCGAGAATAGCGAACGGCATCTTCGACGGTGTAGCATCCTGCCGTATTTGGCAAAATCGTGTATTTTTGGGGATCGATGTAGTCTAGAAGATTGTCCTTTGATCGATCAGTGATATTCACCCGACGAACCGCGACAGTGACCACGTCGGCGCCCGACGCTTCAATCGCCTTTTGTGTTTCGACAAAATCCTTATATTTCCCCGTCCCGACCCAGAGCCGAGACTTGAACTCACGCCCAGCAATAATCAGCCGATCCTCTGCCTTTGTATCCTCTTAAAATGTGCCCCCGCCGATAAAACCAAGAATTTCAAGCCGATCCCCATCCTTAAGCACACGTTCCCCGAATACTGCACGGTCAAGAATCTCAAGGTTGAGTTCGACTGCAACCCGCTCGGTCTTAATATCCAGTTCTTGCAGCAGATCAGCAACCGTGGCGTCGCCGCGCCAAGGCCGAGTTTGTCCGTTTACATGGATCTGGATATCGTCTTCCATATGAGTCATCCTATGAGACCAGAATTCGGCTTGTCAACAAAGCGACGCTTGCGTGGAATGGCCTAGACACCCCACAATGGGCTTATCATGAGCGAGAATAATCGACAGCTGGCCACCATCTTTCGATCGATGGCCGACCTCTTGGCATCTCGACGAGCTAATCCCTATCGAGTCCGGGCTTATCGACGGGCCGCCGATGCACTGCTTGCGATCGAGGAAGATGTGGCGATGGTGGCTGATCGGCATGGGCTTGAGGAAATTGAGGGAATCGGGGCTGATCTGGCTAAAAAAATCGAAGAGTTCCTTGCGACGGGAACGGTCCGTGCCTATGAAGAGCTCAAAACCCCTCTCCCGGCAGAAGTTCAGGATTGGGCAACGCTTCCCGGACTGTCCGACTCTCTCGTGACATACCTGTACTTCCGACTCGGAATACGGACGCTGGCCGATCTCGATCAACTGGTCAGATCACACCTGATTCGCACGTTGCCGAACTTCTCCGGCTCAGAGGAGCAATTGATGCACGCCGTTCACCAACGCATGCAGAATTCCAATCCCTAAGAAACCTTCAGTTCTTTGAAGATCTTCCAGCTCTTCAACAACTCCACCGCCTTCTGCAGTTGGACATCCTGTTCAAGCGACAGCTCCCCGCTCAATTCCGGCAAGGCCGGGGGAGGCGTTCCGTTTTTCAAACTAGGTTCGTCTGGAGACTTTCCCTCGTGCGGCGAGGTATCCTTACCGGCCGGCGGTTTCACTGCCTTCCCCTCCGTCTCCTTCTCATTCGGTTTCCCATCAGGCCCTTTGGTCGGAGAAGCACTGGCAAGTTTGACCACAATATCCGGAGTAATCCCCGTTGACTGAATGGACCGACCTTTTGGTGTATAGTACTTAGCAGTCGTCAGGCGAAGCCCTGAACCATCCCCTAAAGCCAAGATCGTCTGCACGGATCCTTTCCCGAACGAGGTGGTTCCTACGACGACCGCTCGTCCCCAATCTTGCAGAGCTCCCGCCACAATCTCCGAAGCACTGGCCGATCCTTCGTTGACAAGGACAATCACCGGAAGGTCCTCAAGCTGGTCTTTAGACTTTGCGAACCACTCGTCCTTCTTCCCTTCCCGGCTCTTTGTGTAAACCACCAACTTGCCGCTGGGGAGAAATTGTTCGGACACATCGACGGCCGCCGTCAGGAGGCCTCCGGGATTATTGCGTAGATCGAGAATCGTTCCCTGCACTTTCTGGTCGCGAAACTGCTTGATCGCCTTGGAGAGGTCTCGGCCGGTCGCTTCTTGGAACTGCGTCAGTCGCACATAACCGACATTGTCGATGACCTTTGATTTCACACTTTCTATTTTGATGGTATCTCGAACAAGGGTGAACACCAATGGATCCGGTGCGCCATCCCGTTGAATGGTCAAGTTGACTTTGCTGCCTTTTGGCCCCCGCATTTTGGTGACGGCATCCATCAAGCTCAGATCTTTGGTCGGATCATCATTGACTTTGGTGATGAAATCCCCGGCCTTGATCCCAGCGCGATGAGCGGGCGTCCCCTCGATCGGAGCAATGACCGACAAACGGTTGTCCTTCACCCCGATTTGAATACCGACTCCCCCAAATTCCCCTCTGGTCTCAACCTGCATCTCCTTGTACATCTCAGGTGTCATGTAGGCCGAGTGTGGATCAAGTGTCGCCAGCATACCGCGAATGGCGCCTTGAATAAGGTCTTTGGGCTTTGTCTCTTCAACATAATGTTTTTGAACCTGGTTGAGGACTTCGGAAAATGTCTTGAGCTCTTCGTAGGTTCCGCTTGCATGTCCGGTCCGTTCCCACCCTTTTCCAATGACGACTCCACCGAGAAGGGCGAGTGCGATCACCGGTCCGATCACCCAAGAGTTCCGCCGCGGCTGCTGTTCCATCATCGTGATTTCCCTTCTTTCCTGCGTCATCCGACGGTCCACTCACCCAACCGCGACAAGAACCGATTCAGCGCTTGGCCAGCCACTGAAGCGGATCGACCGGTTCGGCCCCTTCACGCAATTCAAAGTATAATGTATTTTCCCCGATCATGCCCGTATCCCCGGTCTCTCCGATAGCTTGGCCTTCGACAACTTGCTCACCGACTCGCGTCAGAATCTTGGACGCATGCGCATAGAGCGAGAAGAAGCCGTTGGCATGATCCACGATTATAACGAGTCCATACCCTTTCAGCCAGTCAGAGTAGACCACACTCCCAGGCATCACCGCATGAATCAAACTTCCCTCTGAGGCTCGGATCTCGATTCCTTTACGCTGCACATAGGTATCGAACGTCGGGTGCTTCTGGCGTCCGAAGAATGAGACGACCTTCCCCTCTACCGGCCAAGGCAGCATCCCCCGGCTGGCGGCACGCGGCGGCGGCAATGGCGGCGCCGACGTCGGCGGCGGGCCCATGGCAAAGGGGCGGCGGCGCCGTTCTTATTCCTGTAACAAGCTATCTAGGCGGGAAGCCGATCGTTCCAGCTCCTTCACGGCACGATGATATGAATCTTTTTGGTGCCGAATCTTACCAAGGTAGACTTTCTTTTCCTTTTGAATGCTCCGAATGTCGGCCAATTTCTTTTCAATGTCTTGTATAAATGTCACCATTCCGGCTCTGGCCTCAGCGCGCTGACGCTCAACCTCCTCCATCCTGGCCATATCCGTCCGGAAGGTCTCAAGCAATTCGTAGTCCTTTCGCGAAACAGTGGAAAGATACTGCGCCCGACGTTGGAGATCGCCGTACGAATCGGACGCCAAGAGCGCCTTCACATGCCCGAACCGCCCTTCCATGTATTGCACCCGAAGCCGTGAGCGAATCGCCTCACGCCGAGCCTGCATACCAGTGCGCATCGCCGTCAGTTCTGCGGTGATTTCCTCGATCTCTCGATCTTTTTGTCTGATTTTCTGGTTGATGTCTCGATGATCCTGTCGGTGACGGATTAACCGTTCATCCAATGATTGAATGCCATGGAGAACCGATTCCCATTTCTTCTCCGCCTCATCGGCTCGCTTCCGTTTTTCTTGGATCCTTCCCTTCAGCGCCTCCAGAGTCTTCCGTTGGCGTTCAATCTTTTCTGAAATGGGATCATCCGCAGCCTCCACGGCAGAGACCAACCCACCGAACGCCGCACAACACAGGAAGAAGATGCAAAAGAGCTTCATGCGCGTCCCTCCCCGACGCGGAGGAGCGACACCACACTTCCTGCAAGCCCCAACCCCATTCCAACCATGATGAGGGCTAGGCAGAGCGATACGGGGAAGAACGACAACATGCTCTCAATTCCACTAAACCGACCGGCTAATTGCATCTGCTGACGAAACAGTTCAAATCCAATCTTTAAGATCCCCAACGATAACGCGCTCCCGAACGCTCCGAGCGCAGCCCCTTCAATAAAATATGGAATACGAATGAACGTACATGTCGCCCCTATCGAACGAAGGATCTCAATCTCTTCTCGCCTGGTAAACAGTGCGAGCCGAATCGTGTTGCCAATGATTGTCACTGAGGCGGCAGACAGCAGCAGCCCCACGCCAATCGCAACCAGCTCGATGTAGCCAATCAGTTCGGTCAGCACGTTAATCCATTCCTGATTATAGTCGACCTTGGCGACACCTTCCATCGTTTGCACCCGGTCAGCCCAGCCTTGCATCGACTCGGGAGACCGATAATTCGGGGCAAGCGTGACCACAAACGACGCCGGAAGCGGATTCTCACCCAGTCCCTCAAGCAAATGAGACTCTGCGGGAAATTGTGCGCGGAATTCCTTCAGCGCTTGCTCCTTCGAAATAAACACCACCTCCGCGACCATCCGATCCACCTTGAGCTGTTGGTCCAAAGCTTGTCTCAAGGGAGTAGAAACGCCGTCATCCAGATAGACCATGATCTTGACGTCTTCTTGAAGCCATCCAGCGGCATGACGGAGGTTTACGTACAGAAGCAGAAAGATCCCGACGCAAGCGAGGGTAAAGGCCGTGGTCAAGATGGCCACGATCGTCGTCGTGCGGTTGATCCGCATATTGGCCCAAGCTTCACGAACAATATATATAAACCGTCTCATGCTTCGACTCGCTCGGTCGACCGGCGCTCCTGCGTCAGCACGCCATCCACCAGCGTCACCGCTCGCCGATGAATCTGTTTCACGACCTGAGGATCATGCGTGGCAACAATCACGGTCGTCCCACGGGCATTGATCAGCTTGAACAACTCGATAATTTCCCCGGTACGTTCGGGATCCAAGTTCCCCGTCGGTTCGTCGGCGAGGAGCACGACCGGACCATTGACGATCGCCCGCGCAATGCACACACGTTGCTGCTCTCCGGCCGAGAGGCTATTGGGAGGTTGATCCTTCTTGTGATCCACACCCACGGCGCGCAACGCTTCAGTCACCTTGCGTCGGATATCCCTTTCCGATACACCTTGCACGACCAACGGAAGCGCGACATTGTCAAACACGGATTTTTTCGATAAAAGCCGAAAATCTTGGAAGACCGTACCGATTTTCCGTCTGAGATACGGAACCTCTGAAGGTTTCAGTTTGGTGACGTTTCGACCGTGAACGAAGATCTGTCCTTCATCAGGCTGCTCCTCACCGATCAGCATACGAAGCAAGGTGGATTTTCCCGCTCCACTTGGCCCCATGAGAAGAACAAACTCCCCCTTCTCGATCTCTAACGTGACATCGGAGAGCGCCGGTCGCCGATCGTAGCATTTCGAAACATGGATGAGTTGAATGATCGCGTCCACAGAGTTCCCTTACAGAGATGTCGATACCATCACCGCTCGGTGAGGTCAAACGCATTCTGAACATGCTCGATGTGTCCCTGCGCGGAAGGTCGCCCATGGACCAACACCACATCAAATCGGCAGAGTCTATCGGACCAATGGCGCCGCGCCAAGTACTGTTCAGCCAGCTTTGCCAATTTGGCCTGCTTCCGATGATTCACCGCGAGCAAGGCCCCACCAAACGCGTTGGTCGCCCGACCTTTGACTTCGACAAAGACAACAACCCCACGGTCTTCCGCGACAAGGTCTAATTCTCCGATGGTCGTCCGGACGTTGCGATCAAGAATCCGATAGCCTTTGGCGCACAGAAACTGTTCCGCCAAGTTTTCGCTGGCTTGACCATACACATGACGTTGGTCCGGAATAGCCATGGGGTTATCGTTTAGAAGAGCTTTGGACTCTCCTGAGAAGCAGCTTGCATCTTCGACGCCATCATCACGTCCTGCACCGGAGAGAACGTTCGTCGATGTATGGAACAGGGGCCATGGCGAGCAAGTTGCGCTAAGTGCTCCGCGGTGCCATACCCCTTATGGGAAAGGAACCCATATTCAGGGAACGTCTCGTGATACCTCGCCATCAGGCGATCTCGCGTGACCTTCGCGACGATGGACGCCGCAGCAATCGATACGGAGAGGGAATCCCCCTTGATGATGGGACGAGCTGGTACAGTCAACCCAGAGAGCACGACGGCATCAATCAGTAGGTAGTCGGCAGGGGGGACCAGTTGATCGGCAGCTCGACGCATCGCCAACCGGGTTGCCGTAAGTATGTTCAGCTGGTCAATCTCCGCAACATCTGCCGACCCGATTCCGATCGCGACGGCCTGCTCAACAATCGCAGCATACACATCCTCACGATCCTTTGCCGACAGTTGTTTCGAATCGTTAATCCCCAACAGTCGGCATCGACTTGGTAAGATGACGGCCGCCGCAATGACGGGACCAGCGAGTGGGCCTCTTCCGGCTTCATCGATACCGGCGATGCGTCGATAGCCACAGAGCCTGGCGACCCGCTCAAACTCTTGGGTGGGCCCCATCGAACAATCCCTCACCGGCAATCATACAATCATTTTGCCATGATGGAACATACTTTCAGAGATATGACCTATGCCGTAACTGTCGCTTCCTCCGAGGCAGCAGGCGGCGTAGCCGGCTTGCTCTCTCCTCCGCCTACAAATTCACGCTCCTCGACTTTTGCAAATTTTCCCTTCTTGCCGCGCAGATAGTAGAGTTTTGCCCGTCGAACCTTCCCCTGTCGGACGACATCAATCTTGGCGACGATCGGAGAATGCACCGGGAAAATGCGCTCAACTCCGACTCCATACGAAAGTTTTCGGACCGTAAACATTTCCGTATTTAGGCTTCCCTTGCGGGCAATCACGGTTCCTTCGTACACTTGGATGCGCTCTTTCTCACCTTCGACAACTTTGACGTGGACCCTGACGGTATCCCCGATCTCGAAATGTGGCACTGACTTCTTCGTCAACGATCGTTGAATTCGTTCCAATTGATTCATATCCCTATCCCTCCTCCCGGCATGATATCGGAGCCGCTACTAAGCCTTCGTTCATCAACTCATCGAGTAATCGTCGATCTTCCTCCGTAAACAACCGATCCCGTAAAAGATCGGGGCGTCTGAGATACGTGCTGCGCAATGCTTGTTTTCGACGCCACAACCGAATTGCCTCATGATGGCCGGACAGCAGGACGTCGGGCACCCCGATTCCGTCGATCTCAGCCGGCTTCGTATACTGCGGATACTCCAACAGCAATTCAGAAAACGACTCTTCCACGACAGACTGTGGATCTCCTAAAAGACCCGGAACCAACCGTGCGGCGGCATCGATCAACACCAGAGCCGGCAACTCACCTCCGGTCAAGACATAGTCTCCGAGCGACACCTCGTCCGGATTCAAGGCCAGACGCACACGCTCATCCACACCTTCATAATGCCCGCAGAGAATCACGATACGGCGAGGATCACCGGCCAACTCTTGCACATAGGACTGCGTCAATCGGCGCCCTTGAGGAGTTGGAAATATGACCCGAATATCCTCTCCATTCGACTGTGCGTCGGCACGCACTGAGGCGACCGCTCGGAGGATCGGCTCAGCCTTCATGACCATCCCGGCCCCGCCTCCATAAGGCGTGTCATCCACCATCTTATGACGATCTGTCGCAAAGTCCCGGAGGTTGCGTATGTGGACGTGAAGAAGGCCCTTCTCTTGTCCTCGCTTCAGCATGCTGTGAGCCAACACCGGCTCAAACATCCCAGGGAACAATGTCAAGATCTCAAACTGCAACATGCTAGACATCCAATCCGTCGATCACCCGAACCGTCATCGTTCGCGCGGGGAGATTAACCGCCCGAACCACGTCTTTCGCCGCTGGAATCAGGAGTTCTTTCTCTTCGTGCCGAACAACAAATACCGGATTTCCCGGCAAATTCCAAACTTCTTCCAATCTCCCGATTGTCCGCCCTTCTTCGGTAGAAACGGTCAACCCGATCAAATCACATTCATAGTACTGCCCATCCGGAAGATCCGGCACGACCCCGCGAATCGTCTGAATGTATCCGCCGCGCCAAAGAGAGGCTTCCTCCGGTGTCGTGAGACCGGCCAGTCGAAGGATAAACCGGTCACCGGCTCGCCTCACATGCGTGACAGCGGTCTCAAAAGTCCGGCCGTCCCTTCCCATCAGACTCACTCGCTTCAATCCCTCAAACCGGCCAGGCACATCTGAGAGCGGTCGAACCTTGACCTCTCCACGCACGCCGAAGGGGCGCTCGATCTGTCCTACCGTGACGGTCTCGAGCTGATCCGTCATCATAGACCGACGTTACGATTTGGCCGGCGCCTTTTTCTGCGCAGCCTTTTCAGCTTCGAATTGCTTCCAGACTCCGGCCCGACGCAGCAATGTCCGGACCGTCACCGTCGGTTGTGCACCGTGGTGCAACCACCGAAGCACCCGCTCCTGCTTGAGTTCCGGCACACCGGCCTCTTTGAGGGGATCGAAGATCCCCAGGATCTCAAGGAAGCGCCCGTCGCGAGCCTTTCGCGAATCCGCCGCTACCACGCGATACATCGGTCGTTTATGTCGTCCCGTTCGAGCCAGCCTCAAATGTACAGCCACAACTGTCCTCCTTCTCCCGCCATGTGAAGATCGCCTACCGAGACCGTAGGAGTTGGGCGAGCTGCCTACGCCCCCCCGAACCGGTCATCGCTTTCGCCAACTTCTTTGCGGACA
>BQXA01000016.1:0-89640 GCA_036984345.1 Nitrospira sp.
GAGCAAAATCGAAGCCCGTTACCCTCTCACCCACAGGCCATAGATCCTTCCTCCCCTCCGCCTTTTGGGCAATGAGCAAATTCTGAGGAAGTTTTGGTCTCGCCGAAAACAAGTACTCGAGGACCAAACCAAGCTCGATCATGCCCCAAACCCACTGAACAAATTTAAGAATTCTCGCATTTACTGCAAAAATAGTGTCTGATACTAGCGTGAAGGTACGCGCGTCCCGCTAGACAGGGACATGAGAACTTGATGAGAAGAATCTGCGTTCCGTTGAGGTCTCGCATTTAACCGCCACCATGTCGATCCTCTCTCGCCTCCATGCAACCTGGGGACAGGATATTCGCCTGCGCACAACAGTCATACTTTCATTCCTGTTAGGGGCCATCTTGCTCACTGCCACCGTTTGGCGGCTGGAGGAAATCAGAACATCGCTTGAAGAATCGTCCCGATCCCGCGCCCACGCCATAGGACGAACCTTTACAGTCCTGGGATCTGCAGCCCTCAACGACAACCTGTATCGCATTCAGAAAGCCTTGATCAGCTTTCGCGATGATGGTGAGGTCAGAGAGGGCTCCAGAAATTCGGACAGTGTGCTAAGTGGTAGCCTGGCTTCACCAAGGCCATCGAGTGGTGGCAACACAAAGGAGCGAGGCGATGAAAAGAACCCGACGGAATCATGGAGCGCCCTTTAAGGCCCAGGTGGCGTTGGCCGCTGTCAAAGGAGAGAAGACGGTGGCGGAATTGGCTGAGCAATTCCAGGTCCATCCCACCCAGATCACCGAGTGGAAGCAGCAGCTCCTGGCCCGGGCGGCGGACGTGTTTGGCGGGCCGAAACCACCGGCAGAGGCGCCGGACCTCAAGACCCTGCACGCAAAGATCGGGCAACTGACGCTGGAGAATGATTTTTTAGAAGGCGCGCTCACCAAGGCGGGCTTGCTGAGCGCAAAGCGATGATCGATCGCACCCATCCATTACCGATCGGGCGACAATGCCAGGTGCTGCAGCTGGCTCGGTCCACCGCCTACTACCAGCCGAGATCCGTTCCTGATACGACACTGGCACTGATGCGTCGGATTGACGAGTTGCATCTGCAGTATCCCTTTGCCGGCGCCCGCATGCTGCGTGATCTCCTCCGGCAAGAGGGCCACGCTATTGGGAGACGACAGGTCGCAACGTTGATGCGACGGATGGGCATCACGGCGATCTATCGGAAGCCGAGGACCAGCCAGCGGCATCCCGCTCACCAGATTTATCCGTACTTACTACGACAGCTGACCATCACACGCCCAAATCATGTGTGGGCCGCCGATATCACGTACATCCCCATGCAGCGTGGCTTTGTGTATCTGTGTGCCATCCTGGACTGGGCCAGTCGCCGGGTGTTGGCCTGGCGGCTGGCGAACACGTTGACGACCGACTTCTGTGTGGAGGCCGTGCAAGAGGCGATTGGCCAGTGTGGCCCTCCTGAGATCTTTAACACCGATCAAGGCTGCCAGTTCACCAGCCAGGCGTTTACAGGACTCCTCCAGGCTCACCGTATTCAGATCAGTATGGATGGAACCGGGCGCTGGCGGGACAATGTCTTCGTCGAACGGCTGTGGCGGAGTCTCAAATATGAAGAGGTCTATCTGCACGCCTATGAGACCGTCGGGGCGGCGCGGGAAGGCGTAGCCCGCTATATGACTTTCTACAATCAACTCAGGCCGCATCGCGCGCTTGACGGACGCACGCCCGATCGCGTGTATAATGACAACCAGCCTGCACAGCCCACCGCTGCGTAGGCCCTAACCGACCAGGTACCACTTATGAACTGAAAGATTCTGTCCAAACAACCGGAGCCACCTCTGTCTCCCGCGCCGATGTCCTCGACACCAATCGCGTGATCATTGCGTCCACCGAACCGGAGCGAATCGGACGGATATTGACTGATCACCAGACGATGCAGGCACTGGAAGCCAGCAACGAACTCATTGCGTACGACGAGATCGCACGCGGGCCCTCCCTGCTCGTTGTGGTCGAGCCACTTCGGGAGGGAGATCTGATTACCGGCTGGGTCCGTATCGAGTTTTCTCTTGCCGAGATACAGAATGAAATAGCTCGCTCAGCTCGTGGATCCATACTAATCGCCGTCCTGCTAATCGGAATCAGCATACTCATCGCTCGGTTCAGTATGCGCCGGATCTCCGTCCTGCTTCGCGATACGACCAGCAGATTGCAGGTCACGCTGACCTCCCTCCACCAACAGTTTCCGAGTCTTGGATCTCCTAGCGACCAATCGCACACATCATCTGCCCTCACGATTTCACCTCAGTCCGGAGAGATCGAGCGAACGGTCGAACTCATCAACCACAGCATTCGACTCCTGACCAGGCAGACTGAGTCAATTCGGACTTTCGCTTCTTGGCTTGAGGAGGCCGTCGCGAGCCGAACGTCACAACTGAATGACACCGTCGAAGATCTGAAACGGGAAACAGCCGAGCGAGCCCTGACGGAACAAGCGTTGCGTGAGAACGAAACGAAGTACCGCGGGCTTTTCGAGTCATCACGAGATGCGATTATGCTGCTATCCCCACCGGACTGGAAATTCACTGCATGTAATCCCGCAACTGTCGCGCTTTTTGGAGCCGACAGCATCGAGCACTTCACCACCTTAGGTCCTTGGGATGTCTCACCGCTCCTGCAGCCGGACGGAGAGCCTTCCAACAAGAAGGCCGCGTCGATGATTCAGAGGGCAATGGAGAACGGATCCCACAGCTTCGATTGGACACATCGACGCATCAACGGTGCCGAGTTTGCGGCGACCGTCCTTCTCACCCGTACAACACTAAACGGCCAGACGGGGCTGCAGGCGACGGTGCGGGATGTGAGCGAGCAGCGGCGCGCTGAGCAACGCCTCCTCGACCTTTCTGCATTCCAGAAGGCGATATTGGATAACGCCGGCCATGCAATCATCTCAGCCACTGCAGATGGCATCATCCGTGTCTTTAACCCTGCAGCGGAAGCATTGCTCGGGTATTCGGCAGAGGAGATGATTGGCAAACAAACACCAGCGGTCTTCCACGATCCGGAAGAAGTCGCCGCACGTGCCCACTCCTTTTCAGCCGAACTGGGCGTGCCCATCACCCCCGGGTTTGATGTCTTCGTAGAGAAGTGCCGTCGTGGCCTTCCCAATGAACATGAGTGGACCTACATCCGAAAGGACGGGCGTCGACTGACGGTCCTCCTGAGTATCACCGCCTTGAGCACTCCCGAAGGGTCCATCAGCGCCTTCCTTGGCGTGGCGTCTGACATCACCTCTCTCAAGATCGTCCAAAGAGAGCTGACCCTCGCAAAAGAAGCGGCCGAGTCGGCCAGTAAAGCCAAGTCTCAGTTCCTCGCCAATATGAGCCACGAGATTCGCACACCGATGAATGGAGTCCTGGGGATGACTGAGCTCCTAGGAACCACTCAGCTCAATGAGCGACAGCGTCACATGGTGGACACGATTCACCGATCCGGGCGTGCGTTACTCGGTATCATCAATGATATTCTTGATTTTTCAAAAATCGAGGCAGGCAAACTGGCATTGGAACACATTGAGTTTGATCTGCATCAGGTGGTGACTGAAACGATCGAACTCTTTACCGGAACTGCAAGAAAGAAAGGACTGACCGTCACCTGTGTGATACCGGCGGAGACTCCTACAGTCGCAATCGGCGATCCCGTGCGTCTCCGTCAAGTCCTGTTGAATCTGATCGGAAATGCCGTAAAGTTCACGGAACGAGGCGAGATCTCTGTGCACGTAAACTGCCTGATGCTGGATACCGAATGGATTCAGCTGAAATGCGCGGTAACGGATACCGGTGTCGGTATCACGGAAGAGGCTCAACAGCGGATATTCACGGCGTTCTCGCAAGCAGACGGCTCGACTACACGCCGGTTTGGTGGCACAGGGCTCGGGCTCACAATCGTCAAGCAATTGGTTCAGTTGCTGGGTGGGGAAATAGGGGTAGAAAGCCTGCCCGGTCACGGATCCACATTTTGGTTTACTGCGAAGCTTGGGTCTGCGCTCGGCCAATCATCAATCAGACCTGTACCCCACACAAATACCCTATCTAGTCCCAACTCCGCATCTCCAGTCGTCGGCACCCGTGTTTTGCTCGCGGAGGACAACCCGGTCAACCGAGAAGTGGCATTGGGTATGCTGGAGTCCATGGGCTGCCATGTCGAGATGGTCGAGGATGGAGGTCAGGCGGTTGAGGCCGCCGCAAAACAGCAGTACGACCTCATTTTTATGGATTGCCAGATGCCGAACATGGATGGCTTTACTGCAACTGCAATGATTCGAGCGCATGAAGCATCGCACAAGTCCACCCGACACATGCCCATCATCGCCCTAACGGCAAATGCATTAGAAGGGGATCGTGAGAAATGCCTGGCGGCCGGGATGGATGATTATCTATCCAAACCGTTTTCACTGGAGGGATTGCGCACAACTCTGCAGCGCTGGACCGGTGAGAAAGGCGTGCGCTCCCAACCAAGCACATCCGAAACACCCGACAAACGTGCGGCCTAAAACAGCTCGTTAAGAATTTCCCGGCACATCCCGTGGGGGAATCCATTGTGAGCGCCTCGACTCAGTCGGCACCACTCATACTCTGCGCTCAGGACTTGCATGGAGACCATGACCACGGTACCCTCATCACCCAACCATGGCGACCTACGCAATCGGCGACGTTCAAGGATGTTACGATGCCTTGCAACGCCTCGTTCATCACATTCAGTTTGACCCGAGCACTGATCGTCTCTGGTTCGTCGGCGATTTGGTCAACCGTGGCCCTGATTCTCTCGGTGTCCTTCGCTATATCCGCTCGTTAGGACCGTCCGCACGAGTCGTGCTCGGTAACCACGACATCTTTCTTCTCGCAGTCTCGGAAGGGTTGGTCGGGCTTCGGCCTAGAGACACCGTCGTCGAGGTTCTGAACGCCGACGACCGTCAAGAGTTGATGGACTGGCTTCGGCACCAACCTCTGCATCATCGCGAGGGGCCCTTCTTTATGATCCATGCGGGACTTCTTCCTCAATGGACGACCGAAGAAGCTGCCCGATTGGCCGGCGAGGTTGAAACTGCACTGCAAGGTGACGGCTTCCGACCGTTCCTGCAATCGCTCTTTCATGAGCCTGTACCCATGTGGAACCCTGGCCTCATTGGCAGCTCACGGTTGGTCTCCATCGCCCGTGTGCTAACCAGACTTCGCACCTGCACACCGGACGGAGACATGTCGAGTTTTTCCGGTCCACCAGCGGAGACACCTCCAGGCTATTTCCCGTGGTTCCGTATTCCTGCTCGCCTCAGCGCCGATACGACCGTCATCACCGGTCATTGGGCTGCACTTGGCCTGCACATGGAGCCCAATTTGCTCGCGCTCGACAGCGGCTGCGTGTGGGGACGAGAATTAACTGCCGTTCGCCTGGAAGATAGGAAAGTCTTTCAAGTCCAGTGCAATGAAGCACACAACTGATAGGGAGTACTAGTGGTAGCTTTCGGAGTCGCTGGGGAATTTCCCCTGTTCGACTTCTTCTTTATAACGGCCGAGCGCTTGAAGTGCATCGGCTTTCAGATGGGCATACGTCTTCACAAACTTGGGGACGAACGAGTCAAAAAGTCCTAACAGATCGTAAATCACCAAGACTTGGCCATCACAATGCGGGCCCGCTCCAATGCCGATGGTAGGAATCGACAGCGCTTGTGTAACCTTTCTGGCCAGATCGGCGGGCACCGCCTCCAACACAAGTGCGAACGCCCCGGCAGCTTCAAGGGTCTTTGCATCTTCCAATAGCTTAGCGGCTTGATCGTCGACCTTGCCTTGGACCTTGTAGCCGCCCAGCGCATGGACCGATTGGGGTGTCATACCCAGGTGACCCATGACAGGAATCCCAATACTCGTCATGGCTTTGATTCGATCTGCCATCACGGCGCCACCCTCGAGCTTCACCGCGACAGCACCGGCCTGTATCAAGCGACCCGCATTTCGCACAGCCTCTTCCGTACTCGCCTGGTAGGACATAAAGGGCATATCAGCAATCACGAGGGATCGCTGCACCGCACCAGCCACAAGTTTAGTATGGTACAGCATGTCCTCCATCGTCACGGTCAGCGTAGTAGGTCTTCCCTGTACCACAACTCCGAGTGAATCTCCTACCAAAATCACCCGGATCCCTGCTTGTTCGACGATGCGAGCAAACAGCGCATCGTAGGCCGTGACGACAACCAGCTTCTTCCGGTCTTTCTTGTATTGCTGCAGTTCGAGAACCGTCATCAGCCCAGTTCCGCCTTGGTGATGATCTCTGCCAGGCGATGCGTGGCTTTGATCGCCATAATATGCACCCCATCACAATGGGGTCGCACCGCCTTGATCGATTGCACGGCGATCTCAACTCCCACGTCTTCGGCCCGATCTCCAGCAGCCTTGAGCTCATCAATCATCTCTTTCGGTACCGACATGCCTGGGATGTTCGCATTCATGAATTCGGCCATCTTATGGTTTCGCAACACCAAGATCCCGGCCAGCACCTTCACCTTGAACGGGCGAACCTGTTTCATAAAACTGGCGAAGACGTCCGGATTATAAACCGCTTGGGTTTGGAAAAATTGGGCGCCGGCTTTCACCTTCACTTCGAACTTCGCCAACACCGGTCCCACCAAATCAGCCTCAGGAGTGACGGCCGCACCAATCGCGAACGCTGTAGCACCGTCCAATTTGTTGCCGACCATGTCTTTGCCGTTGTTCAACCCCTGGACCAGCTGCATCACCTGAACGGAATCGAGATCGTAGACCGGCTTAGCCTCCTTATGATCACCGACCGTGGGATAGTCTCCTGTCAGGCATAAAATGTTTCGTATGCCGAGCATGTGCGCGCCCATTAAATCCGACTGCATTGCGATCCGATTGCGGTCCCGGCAGGTCAACTGCATCACCGGGTCATGCCCTAATTCGTAGAGTAGACGGCACACGGGGAGAGACCCGGCACGAACCACAGCTGCGGTATTGTCGGTCACGTTCACTCCGTGAACTCTACCGACCAATTGCTTGGCACTCTCCAATAGCGATGCGATGTGCGTACCTTTAGATGGGTTGTACTCAACCGTAACCGCGAAGGTACCTCGATTGAGGACGTCTATGAGGCGCTGAGGCTCTCGAGTCATCGCTGGCTCCTTATCGGAGTCCGACTGATCGCTTGGCAGACTCCACCGTATTTTCAAGCAACATCGCGATCGTCATCGGACCTACTCCACCCGGCACAGGGCTGGTCCAACCGGCTTTTTGGCTAACGGCTTCAAAATCCACGTCCCCGCATAACTTGCCCTCAGGCGTTTTGTTCGTGCCTACATCGATGACGACCGCCCCCTCGCGCACCATATCGGCGGTCACAAACTTCGCCTTTCCAATGGCGACAAGAAGCAAGTCGGCTTCACGACACACGGCCGGGAGATCGTTTGTTTTTGAATGACAAATCGTGACCGTGGCATTCCGTTGAAGAAGCATGAGCGCCAACGGCTTACCGACAATATTACTCCGACCGACCACGACCGCTCTCTTGCCCTCAATAGTAACGCCGGCAGACTCAATCATCTTGATGACACCTTTGGGAGTGCAGGCTTCGAAGACGGGATGTCCTTCAACAAGACGGCCGAAGTTGTAGGGATGAAACCCGTCTGCATCCTTGAGCGGTGAGACAGCCTCTAGGATCACCTTACTGTCAATATGCTTCGGCAGCGGGAGTTGCACGAGGATTCCATGGATCTTTGGATCAGCGTTCTTTTTCTCAATGAGCGAGAGCAATTCAGCCTGTGTGGTGCTCGCGGGAAGTTTATGATCGTCGACATGGATCCCTGCTAGGTCACAAGCCTTTTGCTTGTTCCGGACATAGACATGCGAGGCTGGATCATCACCGACCAAGATAGTTGCAAGACCTGGTTTAATCGATTTTTGAGCTAATAGCTCAGCGGATTCCCTTGCCAACCGATCACGGACTTGCTGAGCAAGCGCCTTTCCATCGATAAGTTTTGCGGCCACAACGTCCTCCCCTTCACAAGTTGGCCCGTAAAAATGTCGCAACTTAACAGGGGAATTTTAGGTAAGTCAACGCTGTTCGATTTCTAGCTGCCGCCTGCAGTCAGGCACAGAGGTTCTCTGCTTCGGCTTTTCCACCTGTCTTTGTCCACCCCTTTCTTGACAGCCTCTTGACCCCTTGGATACGATAGTGTCCAGTTCAATTGAGGACATCCCGCCGTTGCCTTTTCAGTTCCCATACCGAGTTTTTATTTTCCTGATACTGACTTGGAGCCTTGTGTTGCCCACCCAGGCAGCACAGATCACAGGATTGGCTTCTCCCAATAGTTTTGTGGGCGACCCATCCGGCAGCGAATATTTTATCTCGAACATTAACGGAGAGCCGGACGCCAGAGATAATAATGGCTTCATCACAAAGCTGAGCGCGGAGGGGAAGATCATCCACCTCAAGTTCATACAAGGCGGGGGGCCAGACGTTTCCTTACATGCTCCCAAAGGAATGGCTCTAGCAGGAGAGCTGCTCTATGTCGCGGACCTGGATCAATTGAAAGGTTTCGACAAGACGACAGGGAAACTTGTTGCCACCGTTTCATTTTCCTCTCGTTCTCAGGCCCCAGTGTCGCTGACCGACGTGGCAGCGTCGCCGACCGGTCTCCTCTACGTCACCGATCAGATGGCCAATGCCATCTACCGCATCACCCCGACCGATAACCATCGAGTCGACCTCCTGATTCAAGACAGTAGGCTGGCAGGTCCTGCTGGGATTGCGATCCATCCCAAAACCAACCACCTCATTACCGTGAGCTGGGAGAAAGGTAAAATCCTTGAAATCACTCCGGATGGACAGCTAACCGAATTAGAACCGAACGGATTTTTCACCAGCCGCTTTCAAAACCTGAGCGGCGTGGATTTTGATCGATGGGGCAACATGTATGTGTCCGATTTTACCAAAGGGAAGGTGTGGCGCATGACCAGGGATCATCGATTCCAAGTCATTGCCGAGCATCTCCCCGCCCCGGCCGATATCGGCATCGACCGTGCGAACAACCTGATATTGGTTCCCTACCACTACATGCATGCAGCCGAAATGAATGGGTTGGAAACTCCATCCTCAGCAAAGTCGAAGGGTGAGAAGCGTACGCTTGCCGACTATGGCTTCATCCCTCCCCCTCCAAAACCCGGTGCCGAGGGGACCAACAAATGAGCTCCTGTGCGTATTGCCACGAGCGAAAGGGCAAACGCCCTTGTCCTGCCCTTAACGGGTTAGTCTGTAGCCTCTGCTGTGGGGAACACCGGATGACGAGAATCAGTTGCCCTACTGATTGCACCTACCTTGATAGTGGAAGCGACTATCAACAAAAGAGACTTGCCACGCAATTTGCCCCTGTTCGCCGGAATTTCTATCTGGAGCTGGAGCAATTGGGGGGCCGTAAAGCAGTCGCTCTCTTCAACCTAATCGAAGTCGTCATCTTCGGCTACTTTGAAGGACGTAGGGATGGGCAGGATGCTGAGATCGTCGCGGCACTGCAAGCGCTCCGTCGTTCACTGAGTCCTCTTCATGTGCCTGCTGCGCCCATGCCTGTGCTCGCTGAGCACCTCAAGAAAGAATACGAGCTGTTTCACAAGCAGAATCCCGACCAAATTGCTGAGTCATCAGAAGCCTTGGAAGTTTTGGATCATGCCGCTCGATTTGTCTCTGAATTTTCGGAAAATGATTTTCAATCAAGCCGGTTTCTAGGAGGTCTGATTGGTTATGTCAAGGTAATGCATCCGGACATTGCAGCGGATCTGAAGAAGAAGCATGAACCGGGACATATCCTTGTACCTGGGCAATCTTTCTTACCACCTCCGGCAACCGAAGTTCACACCCATGGACCTGACTGCAAGCACCATCATTAACCAGTGCTTTCGCGGCAACTAGACTGCCCATGTGAGCTGCTGTTGTAAGATCCGTTCGATATGAACGCCCAGGCGAAAATCTGCCTCGTTTAAAAGGGAGACAAACTGGACACCAAATTCCTGCCCTCGCACCCATCGTACCATCGCCTGATCAACATCGAGACTCTCCTGTTGGCCCGGCAACCAAAGACGTACCATGACCAACGGGTTCTCTGGGGGCTCCGAAAAGCACTGGATCCGAACTCCATTTAGGGAGATGTCTCGTATGACGGCCTGTCGCAGTACCGAGCCCATGAGATAACAGCTTGCATAATCGGCTGAAACCCGACGGTACATACGGCGCGTCATCACTGGGTTCATGAGCCCTCCTTATGAGGAGACGAAGAACGCGACGCTAAGAATAGCGGCCAAACAGGTTGGGGGAAACCCCTCGAAAGCCACCCCTCAAGAGTAGGGAGTTCCGAGAGTACGGGATGACTCACATGGAGCGGAGAGACACGGCCCCTGGACAATGCCCAGGGGAACCAGTGTGCTCCTCAACAGATCATCGAATCGTAGTGATTACTCAACAATGGTCACTGTCATCTCCACACGTTCCTTTGGATTATCCCGCTCGTCTCGAGGTAGATTGACGATCTTGTCGGCCACTCCAATTCCCTTTTTAACCTGGCCGAATACGGAATATTTACGATCCAGGAACCGTGAGTCTTCTACGACGATAAAGAACTGAGAACCTGCCGAGTCCGGATCAGCCGCTCGTGCCATAGAGACAATACCGCGCTTGTGTGGGATATCGTTGAACTCCGCCTTGACCGTGTAGCCTGGTCCACCTTGCCCGTAGGTCTCCTTCTTGAGGGAATCCTTCGTATTCGGATCGCCGCCTTGGATCATGAACCCAGGAATGACACGATGGAAAATTGTTCCATTGTAAAACCCGTCTTTCGCAAGCTTGATAAAATTCTCCACATGTTTCGGCGCCACATTTGGATGGAACTCTATTTCAATATCGCCGAATTTCGTTTTGATGATCGCCCTCGGCGCCTTCGGTGCCGTATCAGCAGCCATGACTGACTCGATACTTGAGGCTGACCATATTACGCATGCCAACAGCCCAATAAGTATTTGCCCTCTTCCTTGCTTCAGCATTCTTGCCCTCCCCAACCGTACATATGACTGATTTCTATCATCCTAATGGAAAAGTGCCACCGCGCTCAACCCGCTCAAGTGCTCGTTGCGCTGCCTGCTGTTCTGCTTCTTTTTTGCTGTACCCTTGACCAAGACCATAGATTGCATCATTCAGGAATACTTCGACCTCAAACAACTTCTGATGATCAGGCCCGGTTTCCCGCGCAATCACGTACTGTGGCAACACGTCATGATGCTTCTGACACCACTCCTGAAAGCGCGTCTTATAGTCACCTCCGCCAGGCTTCATTTGCGACTCATCGATCTGGCGTAGCTCTTCACCCAAGACGTGGATCGTAAAGTTGCGACTTTCCTCAAGACCTCCATCAAGATAAACCGCTGCGATGACTGCTTCCAAGCCATCGGCGAGCAGTGATGGTTTCTCCCGACCTTTCGAGAGCTCCTCGCCACGACCAAGTTTCAACCTCGAGCCAAGATCAAGACGCCTGGCGGCCTTGGCTAATGGAGCCTCGCTCACCAATTTGGCCTTGAGCTGCGAGAGGGCACCTTCGCTCAATTCAGTGTATCGACTCGCAAGATAATCGCTGATAATAAGGAACAGGACCGCGTCGCCCAGAAATTCAAGCCGTTCATTGTGGTTTTGCCCTGAGGCTCGTTGCTCGTTCACGTACGACTTGTGTGTCAGCGCCTCGTTCAAGAACGCTGCATTCACAAATCGGTAGTTGGATATGCTCGGAGGAGAATCGGCTGAAGAAGCCGGTTTCATGGCGACACGCGTACTTAATGGTCTAGCTTTTTGAAGATCAAACAGGCGTTGACCCCACCGAATCCAAACGAATTTGACAGCGCCATTTGTATGGCAGCAGGCCGTGCCTGGTTAGGAACATAGTCCAAATCGCAGGTTGGATCAGGATGGTCAAGGTTGATCGTAGGCGGAAGAATCCCGTGATAGAGGGCGAGGATGCTGAAAACGGCTTCAATCCCACCGGCGGCGCCAAGCAAATGCCCAGTCATGGATTTAGTTGAGCTGACAGGAATACGAAGGGCCTGCTCACCAAACACCTGTTTGATCGCTCGAGTCTCAATGGCATCGGCCATAGTCGAGGTCCCATGCGCATTGATGTAGCCGATCTGGTTACGTTCTATCCCGGCATCTTTGAGCGCCAATTCCATACAACGAACAGCCCCCTCACCTTCTTCCGGTGGGGCCGTTATGTGATAGGCATCGCTGTTCATCCCATACCCGATGATTTCACCGTAAATTCTCACTCCGCGCCGAAGGGCGTGTGTCAGCTCTTCGATGACCACCACACCCGCCCCTTCTCCTAACACGAACCCATCTCGGTCCCTGTCAAACGGGCGACTCGCTTTCGTCGGCTCGTCGTTCCGGAACGACAACGCTTTGGCTGAGGCAAACCCAGCAACCCCGAGCGGGGTCACCGCGGCTTCGGCTCCTCCGGCGACCATCACATCGGCATCACCTCGCTGAATCAGTCGGTAGGCATCGCCGATACAATGATTGCCCGTAGCACACGCCGTCACGGCACACGAGTTCGGACCCTTGGCGCCGATCCGAATCGCGACTTGCCCCGAGGCAAGATTGATAATGGTCATGGGGATAAAAAATGGGGAGACTCGACCGGGTCCCTTTTCTTTGAGCACATCATGATAGTGCTCGATCGACCCAAGCCCGCCGATTCCAGAACCGATATACACCCCAACCTTGGTAGCTTCCTCCGGCTTGACTTTTAACCCGGCGTCATCCACCGCCAACTGGGCAGCCCCCACGGCGTAGTGGATAAACGTATCCATCTTCTTAATTTCTTTCTTCTCAATGAACCGAGCCGGATCAAAATCCTTAACCTCACCCGCAATCTGCGCATCGTATCCCGTCGGATCAAACCTGGTGATTCTCGCGATCCCAGACTCACCGGCGCAGATCGCCTTCCAGGTCTTCTCCACACCCGTGCCGAGTGGGGTAACCAGCCCAAGACCGGTTATCACCACACGTCGTGCGGCCGGATTGGAGACTTCTTGTGCCATGCCTAGGATTTTTCCTTGATATAATCCAACGCCTTCCCGACAGTCAAAATCTTCTCGGCATCCTCATCGGGAATTTCGATCGAGAATTCTTCTTCGAGCGCCATCACAAGCTCGACGGTATCGAGCGAATCCGCGCCAAGATCTTCGACGAAGGAGGCTTCTGGCGTCACCTCATCTTCTTCCACACCGAGTTGCTCAGCAATAATCTTCTTGACTCGCTCTTCGACAGTTGCCATCGCTATGACTACCTCCTTCCCCAATATGACTCCCTCTCCACCGTTCCATGGGGATCTGAAACGGCCGTACACCAAAGATAAGTGTATGCTTCTAGACCATCAACATCCCACCGTTCACGTGCAGGACATGACCGGTGATGTACGCTGCCTCCTCGGACACGAGAAACCGCACAGCTGCCGCGATATCCCCGGGCGTTCCTAATCGACCCAGCGGAATCTGTTTCAACAACGTATCCTTCACATCGTCGGGAAGCCCATGGGTCATGGCCGTATCGATAAACCCCGGCGCCACCGCATTCACCGTCATGTTGCGACTGGCATATTCCCGCCCAACCGTCTTGGTGAATCCGATGACGGCGGCCTTCGAGGCAGAGTAATTCGCCTGGCCGGCATTCCCGATGACCCCCACGATCGAGATATTCACGATGCGGCCATATCGTTGCTTGGTCATCGGCTGCAACACGGATTTCGTGCAGTTAAAGGTACCGTTCAGGTTGATCTGAAGAACGAGATTCCAATCCTCTTCCTTCATCCGCAAGAGCAGCCCATCGCGAGTAATCCCGGCATTGTTGACCAAGATGTCGATCTTTCCCCAGCTCTTCATCACCTGCTCAACCATCGCTTTGGTCTCGTTGCTGTCAGCAACGTTGACTTTCAAGTTTAATGCCTTTCTCCCGAGCTTCTCGATGGCCCCGATGGTTTCGAGCGAGCGCCCAGGATCGAGATCGGCCACGGCGATATCGGCACCGGCTTGGGCAAGGTTTTCAGCAATAGCTCGGCCGATACCTTGAGCAGCGCCGGTTACAATCGCAGTTTTTCCTTGTAGTGACATAAGAGACCTTCCAGTCGATACGTTAACAGGCCAATAGGGAGTTCGTCACCTGGTTTTCTTTGTGAAGTCCATCAGGGCTTAGCTGACCGCCGCGAGCGTCGCATCGAGCGACTTCGGATCGTTGACGTTCATGAATTTTGCCTCCGGCAAAATTCGTTTGATCAATCCCGTGAGGACGGTCCCTGGGCCGACCTCGACGAACGTCGTGACTCCCATCGTTCCCATGGTGCGCACGGTATCCTCCCACAAGACAGAAGACGGTAACTGGCGGATCAGCGATGCTTGAATCTCATTGGCACGACGAATCGCTTTCGCTTCAGCGTTGTTCACCAGGGGCGCACGGAGGTCCGACCACCGAACCTGGGCCAAATCCTTTGCCAATCGATCAGCAGCTTGTTGCATCAACGGCGTATGAACCGGCACACTCACTGGTAGAGGAATAGCTTTTTTACAGCCTTGGGCTTTCGCCAATTCGATCGCCCGTTCTACCGCTGCCTTTTCTCCGGCAATGACCACCTGTCCCGGGGAGTTGAAGTTGGCCGCCGCCACAACCCCGGAAGCTGACGCACGTCGGCAAACATCCTTCACCACCTCAGCCGTCAACCCCAACAATGCTGCCACCAGACCAGTTCCTGGGGCCACGGCTTCAGACATGTAGCGCCCCCGTTTTTGAACCAGACCGACGGCATCTCGAAATCGGAGTCCGCCTGCCGCAACCAACGCTGAGTACTCGCCGAGACTATGACCCGCGACCGCAACCGGTTTGATCCCAGCCGGTTCCAAGAGTGTAAATGCCGCCATGCTGCTGACCAGGAGAGCCGGCTGGGTAAATTCCGTGAGATTGAGCCGCTCCGCAGGTCCGGTAAAACACAATGCGGCGACGTCATATCCCAGGACCGAGGAAGCCTCCTCGTAGACGGACCTGACCGAGGGATACGCGTCATAGAGCAGTTTTCCCATTCCAACCGATTGGGACCCTTGCCCTGGAAAAACAAACCCGATTTCTAAAGCCATGGGGGGTTAGATATCTTAGAAATACCGTGCAAAGTCAACGGGAAAAGTTTTCACCTGCCACCTTCACTGAACGGCCAGAATGGCCGTCTACCACCGAATCATCGCAGAGGCCCAGGTCAAGCCAGCTCCGAACGCCCCGAGCATCACTAAAGAGCCGTCCTTGATACGCCCCTCGCGCACCGCTTCATCCAGCGCGATCGGAATCGATGCCGCCGACGTATTCCCATACCGATCCAGATTGAGCAGCACCTTTTCCATCGGAAGCCTGAGCCGTTCCATCACCGCCTTGAGAATCCGTACGTTGGCCTGATGGGGGATGTAGAGATCAAGATCTTCCACTTCGACATGATTGGCTGCAAGAGTCGCACGAGCGATGTCTTCCAGCGTACGGACCGCGACTTTGAATGTCTCGTTGCCTTTCATCTTGATGTAGTGCAGACGTTCGGCCAGCACTTTTTCGGATGGTGGAGTCCGCGAACCTCCTCCCGGCACCATAATCAGTTCGCAGAGCGCTCCATCGGAACGGAGGTCGGTGGAGAGAATCCCCCTCTCACCATCGCTCGCACTAAGGACAACCGCCCCTGCCCCATCTCCGAACAGCACACACGTATTCCGGTCGGTCCAATCGGTAATGGCGGACATCACTTCGGATCCGATCACCAAGACATGGCGCATACCTGTCTTGATGTAAGCGTCCGCAACGGATAAGGCATAGACAAATCCACAACAGGCCGCGGAAAGGTCACAGGCCCCGGCTTTCGTGGCGCCCAGTTGATGCTGCACAAGACACGCGGTGGCCGGAAGCGGGAAGTCACCCGTGCACGTCGCCACCAAAATCATGTCGAGATCGCTCGCCGCCACACCGGCAGCCGCCAAGGCCCGCTTCCCGGCTTGAACCGCCAGATCCGAACAGGCTTCTCCCGTCGCGGCAATTCGGCGTTCACGGATGCCCGTCCGCTCTCGAATCCACTCATCGGAAGTGGCGACCATGCTCTCAAGGTCCGCATTGGTCAACACCTTGGTGGGGGCATAGGAACCGGTTCCAGCGATGCGCGCTTTCATGTCTCGAGTTCCACCGGCGGATGTGAGTGACTGGCCTCAATGTTTCGCTGGATCTGCTCTCGAACCCGCCCTTCGGCCATTCCTTTGGCTCGCCGAATCGCATTTTTAATCGCCTTGGCCGACGAACGCCCATGACAAATCATCGTAATCCCGTTGACTCCGAGAAGCGGAGCCCCGCCGAACTCGGCATAGTCGATTTTCCGCTTGAGATTCTGTAGCGGACCGGAGATGAAGGGGTACGCAAGCCGGCCAAGAAAATGGCCCGAGATTTCCTTGATCAGGAGCCGTTTGATCATCGCGGCGACCCCTTCCGAAATTTTCAGCGCGACATTGCCGATAAATCCGTCACATACCACGATATCGGCGATTCCACTATAGACATCGCGCCCCTCAACATTCCCGACAAAATTCATGGAACTGCTCTTGAGCAGCTTAAATGCCTCTTTGGTAACCTCGTTACCCTTGGTATCTTCCTCTCCGATACTCAGCAGCCCGATGCGAGGATTCGGTTTCCCCAGCAGATGCTTTGCATATTCGTTCCCCATCAACGCAAACTGCTCAAGGTGCGTGGCGGTACAGTCGACATTCGCTCCGACATCCAGCATGATCGCTTCCCCGCTCAGCGTCGGCAGGCTGGTGGCAATGGCCGGTCGTTCGACCCCCTTTGCCAACCCCAGCAAGAAGAACGAGGCGACCATACTCGCCCCGGTATTGCCGGGACGACTCACGATCGCATCGGCCTGACCGGTCTTCACGAGGTCCGTTCCAACCCAGATGGACGAATCCCGCTTCTTCCGAGCCACCGCGGCAGGCGATTCATGCATCTCAACGACCTGGGACGCATGTCGAATAGACACACGGGAATCGTGACAGGCAAGGCGGGCACATTCTTGCTTGAGCGTCGTTTCATCGCCGACGAGGATAATCTCGACGTCGAGCTCTTTCACGGCCTGAACAACGGCGCCCTCGATGCACGGGGCGGGGCCATGGTCGCCCCCCACCGCATCAAGCGCAATCTTCATACGAGATGGTGTACTCACAGATGACGTCGGAAAGAGTGGGTGACCACGCGTCGTCCCCTTGAATTCACAACCGACGCGCTGGAATCTCTCTGTAACGGGCCGCCTCGTTCGCTAGGCGGCTCCCAACAACACGGCCACTGCTGCGCCCCGGAACGTCCCGCGCTCCGTCAACGTCCGTCCTCTTGGCATACTCACGGATGTTCGACATTCCGCTTACGCTTCCTCAACCTGAATCACGGCCTTGCCTTTGTACGTGCCGCAGTTCAAACACGTATAGTGCGGCAGCTTTACCTCATGACACTGCGGACATACCGCCATTCCTGGTAGAGTCATGCGCAGCTTTTGAGTTCGGCGCTTATCGCGTCTCGCCCGTGAATGTTTATGTTTTGGATTCGGCATGGTGACTCCTTCTTCCTGTCGACCCTGGACGCCGCCCAGTGATCGTTGGTCTCTCGCAGTTTTTCCTTGATCGTGCGCAACACCTGAAATGGACCTTCCATCGGTTCTGCCGCACAGTGACAGGGTCCTTCGTTCAAGTTCTTCCCACATCGCGGACACAACCCACGGCACGTGTCGGAACAGAGAGGGTGCATCGGAGATGCGAGAATCACCTGTTCGCGCAACATCGGAGCCAGCTCCAGATGATCACCCGTAAAGTAATAGCGATCGTCGTCCTGCTGTTCCTGTTCAATGTCAGGAAGTGCCGTCGTCTTTTTCTTTCGGATGTCGTCGCGCTTTGGCACAGATGCCGTCGCTTTCGCTTCACGCTCGTACACGACTCGTAGCGAAAACGCCAACGGGTCATCGAACTCCTGAAGGCAGCGCACACATTGGCGAATCGCCGTCCCTTCCACAACTCCCGTGACATAGAAGGTACGTTCGATCGCTCGAAGATCCAATCCCACCGCCACCGTTCCGCGAACAGACACATCGGCATCAGCGAGCCCCAACTCTTCGCCTGTCAGGTCTCCAGACAGGGAAAGGCCCTCCGCCGTGATATCCGCGATTTTCGGTGTCAAGATATCCATAGTCATTCTCGACGACGTACTGCTGTCCCAGATATCGCCGAGCACGTTTCTCATCGCTCTTCAGCAAAACTGATAATAGCAATATGCCGCGCTCGCTTGACGGCCACCGTCAGTTCACGCTGATGCCGCATACAATTCCCGGAAATACGACGAGGAACGATACGCCCACGCTCAGTCAAAAAGTTCCTGAGCAAGCCGGCATCCTTGAAATCGATCGGTATCTTATCCAAACAAAATCGACAGGGACGTCTCCGCTGAAATAACCGCCCCCCGCCTCCGCGTTCGCTGTCACCTCGATCCATACTGCCTCCTCATGCGCTTAGCATTAACCTTCTTCACTCATGTCATACCCCGGGTCGTCATGCATCGAAGGTTCGGCGCCCATGCCGCCATCTTGACGTTTCGGCATGAACGTCACCGTTTGCGCGACCACTTCGTGCTTGCTACGTTTTTGGCCGTCTTCGGTTTCCCATCGACGTTGTTGCAACCGACCTTCGATGATGGCTCCATTCCCTTTGCTCAGGTACTGTCCGCAATGTTCCGCCTGTCTGCCGAACACCACGATATCGACAAAACACACTTCTTCCTTCAGGTCCTCACCCTGTTTAAACCGACGGCTGACAGCCAGGCCGAAACTCGCCACTGGCGTCCCGTTCGGCGTGTACCGAAGCTCGGGGTTCCGGGTGAGATTCCCCATCAAGATGACTTTATTAAACCCGGCCACCGTCGCCCCCCTGCGCTGAGGCTTCGACTGGACGCCGCTCCACCAACGGTTTTTCGTGGTGCACCGTCAGAAACTTGATGATGTTGTCTTCCAAGCGGTAGGCCCGTTCCAATTCCCCGACGGTATTGTTCGGAGCCTTGAAATAGAAATAGGCGTACGTACCCTTCCGCTCACGCCGCACTTCGTAGGCGAGCTTCTTCTTCCCTAAATTTTCGGCCTTGATGAACTCGGCACCGGTCTTATCGGCAACACTTTTCATCTTGTCGATGAGGGTTTTTGTCTCCTCATCAGAAACGGACGGACGAATGATAAACAGAGACTCGTAGAGCTCCATGCAGCGATCCTCCTGGACAAAGGCCCCCGAACCAGTCGGGAGCGAGGTGTAGGGTACCTATTTAACGAACAGAACGGCGGACCGTAGCACAGGATTTCTCACACTGTCAATAAAGCCTGGGGCAATCCGCTCAAGAGCGGTTTCTCAAAACCAGCCCGATGTATGAGCTATCGATCTGACTGTTGGCTTCATTAAGGACTTTCCCGGCATTGACAGAAACATGACAAATTGTAACCATTGGTTACCTTGCAGCACATCATGAATCGACATATTGTCTGTCTTCAGATTCCTGCTTTTCGAATCGTCTTGGCCCGTGCCGCTGACAGTGCGTTGCGGGGCAGGCCGGTCGTCGTGGCGCCAACTCATACACCCCGCGCACTGATTCGAGAGATTTCCACCGAAGCGCTTCACGAAGGCCTTCAGATAGGTATTCCCGTTGACCTCGGACGGCTCATCTGCCCTGGCCTGCGAGTGATCCCCCCGGATCCATCGCTCGCTCACGCCGCCCACCGCGAGCTGCAACGGAACATCTCATCCGTTGCACCGGTCTGGGAATCGATCAAACCCGGTTCGCTCTTCCTCGACCTCACCGGCACGACCCGACTCTTCGGGCCCCCCATCGATCTCGCCGCCCGCATCAGTCGAGAGCTGGCCCATCAACAACGATGGCCGAGCATCATCGGACTGGCGGGTAACAAGTTGGTCTCACAACTGGCCGCGATCACGCTGACGAAACCACCTCAAGTCTTGTCAATCCACTCGGGTTCGGAACAGTCATTTCTCGCTCCATTGCCGACCATGGTGCTCCCCGGCCTTCACCAGGCCACCATCTCTCGCATTTGGCAACGATTGAAAGACGTCAATCTCCTCACACTCGGAGCGATTGCCGCTGTTTCACTCGAACACCTGCAAGCCATTCTCGGCACTCCTGCCAATCTGCTGCACGACTGGGCTCAAGGCATCGATTGTTCTCCCGTGCATCCCCCGATCGCACAACCGGTTATCGAACGTTCGCTTCATCTCGATCCAGATGACATAGATGATCGAGTCTTACTGGGACGGCTCTACCGGCTATTGGAACAGATTTGCACAACGCTTCGACAACACCAGCGTGTGTGCCGGCTGATCATGCTGACGATACGGCACAGCGACCATGTCGAGCGGACAGCGGAGGAACCATTGCCGCAAGGCACCTTTTGGGAAGTCGACCTCCAACCAGCACTGATACGACTGTTCTACCGCTGTTTCACCCGACGCGTGCGTCTCATACGGATAATGCTTCGAGTCAGTCGGCTGGAACCTCCGGCGCAGCAACTGTCGCTCTTCGACGAGTCGGACTCTCTCTCGCTTCCCCGCGCTCACCGCCTCGCGCTGGCGTTGGATCAGATTCGCGCAAAATTCGGCGAACAGGCCCTATCCTGGGGAAGGACGTTGCGGTGATAACCGACCAGTTCATCCACCTCCATGTCCACTCCGATTATTCGCCCATGTGCGGCGTATCTTCATTGGAGAAACTATGTGCTTCAGCACAGCAGCAGGGCTCACCGGCTATAGCCCTGACCGATACGAACGGATTGTACGGAGCCATTCGATTCATCGAGCAGGCCACGCAGCATGGCCTCCGACCGATTCTCGGCGCGGAACTGACCACCAATAACCATCGTGCAGTCTTGTTGGCCAAGACACCGGACGGGTATGCCAACCTCTGCCGTCTCCTGTCTGAGCGCCATTGCGACCCCTCGTTCGACGTTCTCACATCCGTCTCTCGTTATCGCAACGGGCTCGTCATCTTCACAGACGATGCAGTAGCCCTTACGGCTTGGCTGCAAGATTCACGGCAAGACCTTTACGTCGAGCTGACGCCGGGACCGACCATGTACGAGGCGCTTCTCGTCAGTCGGCGAGCCGAGCTACCACCCGTCGCCACCAATCGTGTGTACTTTTCTCATCCAGACGGCTTTGCCACCCATCGCCTGTTGCGTGCCATTGCCCTCAACACAACCCTGTCACGATTACCGAAGGACGCCTGCTGTACGCCGAGGCAGTGGTTGATGCCTCCTGCGCTCATGGCATCGCACTTTCCACATATACCTCAAGCGGTGAAGAACACCGTTGGCATTGCCGAAGCCTGTTATAGTGATTGGCGTTTCGGCGAAAGTATCTTTCCAGCCTTCCGTCGACTGACCGATGACGATGCATTTGTGACCCTCAAAGACAAAACTTACGCCGGCGCGCAGGGTCGATATGGGGTCATCACGCAAGCAGTTCGCGACCGGATTGAAAAAGAGTTGACCGTCATTCGAGCCAAACGTTTCGCCCATTATTTCCTTGTCGTGGAAGAAATCGTCAGCCAAGCACCCCGCACCTGTGGCCGTGGATCGGTCGCTGCCTCGATTGTGTCTTACTGTCTGAACATCACCCACGTCGATCCGATCAAGCACCACCTCTTCTTCGAGCGGTTTCTCAATCCAGGCCGGAAAGACCCGCCGGACATCGACATCGACTTTCCTTGGGACGAGCGCGACGGCATGTTGAATTGGGTGTTTGAGCAGTACGGCGAGTATCAAGCCGCCATGGTGGCGAACCAGAACAGTCTCGGCTTTCGGGCGGCGATCCGCGAAACAGCCAAGGTCTACGGCATGCCCGCCGAGGAAACCAGCAAGATCCTGTCGCAAGTCATGCGCCAGAAGGGCGTATTGAATTTTTTCACTCCCCCGACGATCGAGCAGTGGCTCGCTCGCCTCTCCCAGACGTTGAAATTGAACGCACCCTGGCCCGAAATTTTGGTACGGGCGCTGAAGGCGCAGGATCACTTCCGTCATTTGTCCATGCATTGCGGTGGAGTCGTCATCGTACCGGATGAAATCAGGCGTTATGTACCGATCGAATATACGGCGAAGGGCCTGCCGGTGATTCAGTGGGAAAAAGACCAGACGGAGGAAGCGGGTCTCGTCAAGATTGACATCCTTGGGAATCGATCCTTGGCAGTGATCCGGGATGCCCTCGCAGCCATCGCCGAACACACAGACCGACAGATCGATTACGCCACATGGGATCCGTTGGACGATGCGGCCACACAAGAAACCGTCAGACGCGGCGATACGATTGGCTGCTTCTATGTTGAGTCGCCCGCCACTCGTCTGCTACTACGAAAGTTGTGGCTCGGCATGCCTCCACATCGCCGCGCGGAGGCCGATGTCTTCGAGTACCTCGTCATGGTCTCGTCCCTCGTCAGACCCGCCACGAATCTTTTCGTCGAAGACTTTATCCGTCGCGCACATGCGGGAATTTGCCCATCGCTCCATCCCAAGCTGGACGGAGTATTGGACGAGACCCATGGCATCATGACCTATCAAGAAGACGTGTCAAAGGTCGCCATGGCGTTGGCCGATTTTTCCGTCGAAGAGGCGGATCAGCTTCGCAAGATCATCAGCAAGAAACACAAACAGCGACAGCTGCACGATTATTATCAGCGGTTTTGCCGAGGGGCCGAACGAAATGGCGCCTCACCGGAGACGATCGACAAGATCTGGAAGATGATCATGAGCTTTGCCGGTTACAGTTTCTGCAAACCCCATTCGGCCAGCTACGCACAAGTGTCGTTCAAATCCGTCTACCTCCGCACCCACTATCCTGCAGAATTCATGGCCGCGGTCATCAGCAACCAAGGGGGCTTTTATTCGACCTTCGCCTATCTCTCGGAAGCTCGCCGCATGGGACTGGCTATTCTTCTGCCGGATCTCAACGAGAGCACCTGGGCCTATCGCGGTGAAGGCGAGCGACTGCGGATGGGCTTCGTGCAAATCAAGACGATCCCGAAAGAACTTGGCGAGAAGATTGTCGAGCAGCGGAAGAAAAATGGCCCCTATCGATCCTTCCAAGACTTTCTCCAGCGTGTAACGCCCGAGCCGGCACAGGCTAGAGCCTTGGTCCGCGCAGGCTGTTGTGATTCCATCGCCGGTGAACTGACCAGACCAGCGTTAATGTGGCGACTGTACGTGGGAAGCGATACCACGGTAGGCCCCCTCCCGATCCCGGACGACTATACAGCCGCTCAGAAACGGGCCCATGAAATTGAATCGTTCGGCTTTCTCGCCAGTCGCCATCCCCTGACCCTCTATCGCCGGCAGATCGAACGGCTGAGACTAGTTCCCGCCTCGCAGATGCATCGGTTTGTCGGCCGGTGCATCACGATGGTCGGTGTGCTGATCACGGAGAAATCAGCGGAAACCAAACACGGCCAGGCCATGGGATTCATCATGCTGGAAGACGTTACAGCCCTCTACGATGCCACGCTGTTCCCCGACATCTATCGCCGCTGCTGTCACCTTCTCTCCTCAAACCGCCCCTACGTCGTCCGTGGGCTGATTGAGGAAAGCTTCGGTGTTGCGACGCTGACAGTACAGGATCTCCAGCTATTGGAGTTACCAAGGGACAACGAACGTCGCTGGCAAGCCAGGCATGAATATGTTGGCGACTGATGCACTCTCCGGCCTGTGAGCCGATTAATTGATATAATCGGCTCATGGATTACAATTGGCAGCAACCAGACTGGCCGGAATTTCGATACGATCTCTCCGGAATCGAAGAGATCCTCTTCAAGCTTGCCGAAAAAACCGGTCGAGCCAGCGGACTCCTCAAGGGGCTGGCGGTCGACGCACAGCTAGAGGCAACGATCGAAATGATGGTGGTCGAAGCGATCAAGACCTCTGCAATCGAAGGTGAACTACTAAATCGAAAAGATGTCATGTCCTCAATGAGGAAGAACCTGGGGCTGGAGGCAGGCCATCCTTCCGGAGACAAGCGTGCACAGGGCACCGTCGCATTGATGCTCGCCGTACGCAACAGCTTTACCGATCCCCTGTCGGAAGAGACGCTCTTCGAATGGCATCGGTTGATCATGAGCAGTCACCGGCATGTGGCTGCCGGACAATGGCGAACCCATGCCGAACCGATGCAGGTCGTCTCCGGTGCGGTGGGGCACGAGCAGGTGCATTTCGAAGCACCACCATCGTCGCGCATCCCGGACGAGATGGCGCGCTTCATCCAGTGGTTCAACGACACCGCTCCTGGCGGGAAGATGGAGATTCGCAAAGCCGCCGTCCGTTCAGCACTAGTGCATCTCTACTTTGAATCAATTCATCCCTTCGAAGACGGCAACGGTCGTATCGGCAGGGCCTTATCCGAGAAAGTGTTGTCACAAGGACTCGGACGGCCCGCCTTGCTCAGTCTCTCTCGCGCCATCGAAGCCAAGCGAGGCAATTATTACGATGCCCTGCAAGAGGGCCAGCAGTCGAACGAGGTCACCCCGTGGATCACATGGTTCGTCAACATCGTGCTGGAGGCACAGACCCAGGCTGAAGAGCTGATCGACTTTACTTTGAAGAAGACACGACTCTTCGACCGATTTCGGGATCAGCTCAACGACCGGCAGGTTCAGATCCTTCGCCGCATGCTCGAAGAAGGGCCGGATAGTTTCGAGGGCGGTATGAGCGCCAAGAAGTACATGATCATCACCGGTGCATCAAAGGCCACAGCTACGCGCGACCTCCAAGATTTAGCCGAGAAGGGTATTTTCGTGCCCACCGGTGGCGGCCGGAGCACGCATTATCAGGTCAATCTGTAGCCATATTCGGGCAACAGAATATCCGTATCTTCACGGGAGGACAGCACATGAAGACAACGGCACAGAAGTGGGGGAACAGTCTGGCAATTCGAATTCCAAAGAGTGTCGCGGTGCAAGTTGGACTCAAAGCCCAAGACGATTTGGAGATCGTGCAGGATGGGAATGTCGTACTGAAACCCCACCCACGGCGAGTCTATCGCCTCGACGACCTTGTCAAACGGATCACCTCGAAGAACGTGCATAGTGAAATAGATACAGGCTCCCCGGTCGGCCGCGAGATCTGGTGATGAAGAAAGATGCAACCTCACTCACCGTAGTCATGGAAACCTTGAGCAAACTCCAGACACTACTCTAACCCTCACATGTGCTCCTCGTGCCGGCATTCATTGACTCCCGCCTAGCACCTGCTAGGCTTGGACTCAATGAGAACGATCCTGGTGCAATGGGGTGCGGTGGCCTCCAGCGTCATACTCGCTACTGTGGTCTCGGCGCAGGATCTGGATTCATCTTCCCTCAAACCGCGCACAGGGCGTGCGATCCAGAGCGATTCCCCGCTCCCGATGAAAACGAAACGCGGGCGCTGCAATCCCGCCTCCACCCGGTGTCAGCTGCCACGCCATCGCGTGCAGCCCAAAGACTCCGACCTCAATCAACGGACGCAATCAGGCCCTCGATTGAGGGACGAAAGCTCGTTGAATGCCCACAGCCGCACCGGCCCCACCATCGATAGGCCAGTGACCAAGCCTTAACATCACTCTGCCACCTGCTTTGCGCACGAGCTCAGAATAATTTATAAATGCAAGATATATGACCCGGCCCTACGTTTCGTCTACATCTTGGATTCACCCCGATGCGGCCGCCGTTATCACCAAGCCGCGAGGGACAAGACGGACTGTCGGATATTTACGGAGAATAGTGCGACATCTTGACCATTTGTTCTGCGAACGGAAATATTGGTTCTAATACTGAACAATATACCAAGCATACTGCCAAGAGATTTTCAGGCCGGTCAACTTAGCTTTGATTCACACCTGCGAGTAGTACCTGGTCGATGTCAGTAAATAATGTAACAAATTTATTGTAGGTGGATGCACCACACTCAGTACATCCGGCGTAGAGCAGTGAAGCAATGGAGAAGAAGGATGCGCGATGGGCTGCTTCGCATTTGAAAGCCCGCGAGTTAGACGGCTGGCCAGCGACATTAAAAACAGGGCTGCCCCAGTGAGCGTAACGACGTTGCGGCAGTACACGCGACTTGCGGCGCTAGTAGTGGTATTGCTGGCTGGTTGCAGCGGATCGCCGTGGTTTCAACGCGTCGATTCTCCTGCTGGCCTCACCATCAGCTACGACGAAACCGTCTTTCGCGACATTGAGCACGTGTTGCTTACCTGCGCCAATCCGGTCGTCATTGAAGCTGGTGCCGGGCGCTTCACTGGCAGCATTAATCTGCTCCCAGGCTGCCAGTCGGCCTCCGGTTTGAACTTCGAGCGGATCGAGGCTGGCCATGTGGCGCCAAACCGGGTGAACGCAGTAGCTATCGCTATGACCTTCATCAATGTGCCAATCGATCCGCCGGTCCTATCCGTGATCTCAGTTCGAAACCGCAACTGGTCGATCTCCAACGTATCGTGGGTGATTCCACTGATCGAAAACGGTCTGCGCAATACTAGAGAGATTCCGGCGCAAGTGCGCGAAGGCTTCATGGCTACCGTACGTGCGATTCTCGATGAACAAGATTGCCGCCTTGAGTCGAGGACGGCAGTGCGTTTCCGGCAACTGAGGCTACGCAACATCGGCATGAGCTGGCAGCGCGCCACGCTCGGCGGCGCCCGGCTGTTGCGCATGACCGCTGAGATTGGTTCGTCAAATCCGCTGGCTGAAGCTGATGTCTCGAGCCAAATCAGTTGCGGCGGATCAACACACAACCTCGCTAATGAACTACTCAACGCGATGCTGCCCGACGCTACACTCGACATCAGGCTGCGCAACGCCTCGTTACAGGCTGACTTCGAGTTGCATGTCCGTTCCGGGGAACCTGGCGACCGAGGTCGTCTGGTCGTGACCTCCAGACGCTCGATTGTAGAAGTCGGTAGTATCGAGGTTGAGCGATTCAATAGCCCAGCGGCAGACTTTTTGCTCGATCAGGCGATCGCAGACATGGATATCACGCCCGCCAGCGTCGGCATGCGAATTGAGGACGCACTGCGCGACCCGCTGAGTGCGGCGACCACACCGCTTGCCGACATGCTGCTTGCGAGCCTCGACATCGACGACAGCGCAACTGAAACACGCCGCCTGTCGTTGAGCGCTGTTGAGGTAGATACGACCCAGGGGATGGGAAACCATCGGATGCGCTTCGAGGCCATGCGCACCGATCAGATCTGTAACTTCCGCCCGGGTGGTCGGGTCATCGATGGGCGATTTGTGCCAGGCGAAGGTGAGTGGATATGCCGTGATGGAACACCGATCCAGCAACCTTCGAACAACAGGCAGTGCTACATGATAAATGGCCGGCGTGTCTGCATCGAATCCCCTCGGCCTTGATGTGTCAGCCTGCTAGTGTGTCGTCTGGGTTATGAGAGGAAAGCTAGGATCGGTTCTTGACTTTGTACTGCCGAAGGTCTGGAAGACTATGGCATCGCAAAGGTGCGGTTGGATCTTCAATCGCGCAGGTACAGGAGAGCCCATCTGATCTCCAGCCGCTCTTCTCTTCATTGCGCTACATACTCGGCTAAACAAGTCGTAGCCAAGCCATGACGACCCCTCGCATTGAGATGAATCCCAAAGTAATGATGGGCAAACCCGTCATCCGTGGCACGCGCATTCCCGTTGAGTTGATTCTCCGAAAGCTCGGTGAAGGTGCGACAGAAGCTGATCTACTGGATGCCTATCCCCGCCTAACCAAAGTCGATGTTCAAGCCGTTATGCCGCTACATTCGGATCGACTTTGATTTTTCTCGGGTGCTTCCGCATTTCCGTAGCATCGTGCCAGGTCTACATCCGTAGCAGCACGTCCACGTTTCGATGAAAGTCCTTCTCCATGCACAACGCCATTTCAAGCGTGAGTGAGGAGCTTTCGTTCAGCAAGTCCGACTGCACGGCTCACCGATAGGTCTCCAATCTGAGCTGTGCCGATACCTCTCTAAGAGATTGATACATATTGACAATGGATAATAATTGTCTACTTTATCTAAACTAGATAGAATGGATGTGTGAGGTGACATCATGCGATACGTCTCAGCAAGCGATGCGAAGCAGAAACTGGCGGCGATCCTGGATGCAGCGCAACGTGAGCCCGTCATGATTCGCCGCCAGAAACGTGATGTGGCTGTGCTGCTCTCGGCTCAAGAGTATGAGCGGGTGTGTGCCATGAACCGAGAGGAGTTTTTACGGTTTTCAGATCGGGTGAGTAAGAAGGCCAATGCCCAGGGGCTGACGGAAGAGAAGCTCCACGAGATTCTGGCTGATGAAGGCTAGACGGCGTGTAGTGCTGGATACCAACACCCTGATCAGCGGCGTGCTCCTGAACGGCTCCGTGCCAGGACAAGCGGTGCGAAAGGCGATTGCCGAGGACATCATCTTGATGTCTGAGAATAGCCTGTTTGAACTGGCGGATGTGTTGTCGCGCAAGAAATTCGACCGCTATCTCCGCGTAGAAGACCGGGAAGAATTCGTGCGGCTCGTGCTGCGAGTGACCGAGATGGTGCCGATCGTGACCGCGGTCCATGCATGCCGGGACGAGTCAGACAACAGAATTTTGGAGGTTGCAGTCAACGGCAATGCGGCGCTGATTGTCAGTGGTGACCAGGATCTGCTGATGCTCAATCCTTTTCGAGGCATTCCCGTGCTGAAACCCGGAGAGTATGCTCAGGATACCCACGCATCAGGAAAACCTGAGTAAATATTCCTTCGACGCTTTGGAGCAAACCACGCTATCCTCACATCTTACCTCTCATCTCTTCCGCCTTCGCCCTTTAGGATAGATGGATATAGATTGACTACATACAGAGGAATAATTTCATGGAACCAAGCTTTTGGCACAACCGATGGCAGACGAACCAGACCGGATGGCATGAATCCACCGTCAACCCGCTCCTGATTGCCCACTTCCCTTCACTGAATCTGCCTTCAAGCCGACGCGTCTTTGTCCCGCTCTGCGGCAAGTCACTCGACCTCGACTGGCTTCTATCCCAAGGCTATACGGTGGCGGGAGTGGAACTCAGCGAACTGGCTGTGACGCAACTCTTTGCCGAACTTGGGATAGAACCGACCGTATTAGAAGCAGGGAAACACCGGCTCTTTCATGGAGAGAAGATCGACATCTTCGTGGGTAATTTCTTTGATCTAACTCGCGAGAGGCTCGGACCCGTCGATGCCGTGTATGACCGGGCTGCGCTGGTCGCGCTGCCGGAAGCCATGCGGGTGCAGTACACGGCGCATCTCAAAGCCATCACGGCGTTGGCCCCTCAACTCGTCATCGGCTATGAGTACGACCAAACTATGGCGCCCGGACCTCCCTTCTCCCTCACACCCGATGAACTCCATCACCACTACAGCGATGGCTACACCCTCACCCCCCTAGCCCGGATAGAGGTCCCCGGCGGGCTCAAGGGCAAGTGCCCGGCGACAGAGCACATCTGGAGGTTGGACAGACGACGGAGTGAATAGCCCCACGGGCTCCAAATCAGGTAGGAAAACGGCACCTTGCTGTGGCGAACACAGGGCGGAGAGTTCGGCTAGGTGGTAGCGCGACTTCGCTTACACGCCAATGGCCATGCGAACTGGATGAACGGCTTCCTGAATTCCGTACGGCCCTGCGGAATCCACTTTTTCTGGATCGACATACGTACCGAACAATCGATCCCATACGGTGAACAAGACTCCAAAATTCGCCCCTACCTGTCCACTCGATTTCAGATGATGCACCCGGTGGTAGCGTGGCGTGACGAAGAGCCATTCCAAATTTCGCGATTGCCAGGTCACATTCATGTGCATCCAATTATTGCTCAGCACCATCAGATAGCCATACATGGGAAAGAATACTGCAGGCACTGGCTTGAGCAGCGGAAATGCCAGGAGGTATGGAACACCGGCCAGAATCACTTGCGGAAAGCTTGCACGAATTCCAGCGAGCCAGTACAGTTCGGTCGGGGCATGGTGCCATCGGTGAATGGGCCAGACCCACACGGTATGCCAGAGTCGATGCATCCAATAGGCGAGCCCATCGAGGACGAGCAGAAAGACGACCAGCCTGACCCCAGACGGGAGTGCCAGCCAGCGCCAAGATGAATAGATTGGGAACGGGATTCGGTTGGTGAGCAGCTGGGCGACGGCAAAGAAAATCTGGTACGTGGTGAAGGCGGCCACATCCGACAGAAATACTTGTCGGTAGGGAACAGGGCGTGCCGGCCACCAATATTCGGCTGCAAAGAAGAGCAGGCCAATTCCCCAATACGTGGCGAGCCATTCCAACGAAAAGACATTTGCAAGAAGATCAAGCATTGGTCCAACTGAGGAGGCCCGCTGCCGCACCTCCACTCAACTAAGCAAGGCAAGAGGATCCCTGAGAGTGATCGTGCTGGTCAAGTCAGCAGAGTGCTCTCTCTACCCTTCGTTTCTCCGTCAGCGCACGCTCGATGCTGCGATCGAGCACATCTTTTTCCCGGAGTGTGGGCTTGGTGAGCATGAGCCCTTCTCGATTGATGATATTGATTGAAAGCCCCTCGTACGCAAAAGCTTGAACATATCGCACATTTTGGACTTCCTAGGCCGCCATGGCCTGCGGGCAGACAAGCGACAGGGTATCGCGGAGCTGTGTGCGGACAGCGGTCAACAATGCCGGCAGGTTGGTGAGGACAAACCCCGTGGCTGTGATGGCATAGGGACTCACGGGCAAGGCAGCAGGGCGCCGGCTTGGCTCTAGTTCTTCGTTGTCGGCCACGACGCCAGCCAGATGAACCAGAGACGCGTGAAGCTCGAATTCGCCGGCATCCTTTGGACTCAATTGACAACGAATAGCCTGCTCAAGTCGTACTGGCATTTCCCAAGACCGGATGAGTTCAGCGCCGACTTCAGCAAAGTCGCAACCGATATTGGACTGCTCCACCTCGGCCAACGAGGCTTCGAGATAGCCGGCTTCGATGAGCGCAGACTGTGCCCGCTGTGGGACGGTCTGATACAAGACGAAGTGGCCGATATCACGTAACAGACCTTCGACAAAACAACGTTCGCTGTTGTCGACACCACAGGACGTTGCCATTCTTTCGGCGACCAACGCACAGAAGAGGCTCTTGCGCCAAAATCTGGCTGCATCCATGAATTCTGACGGCATCCCGGAAAACGTCTGGCCGATCGTGGTCGCGGTGACAAGTTCCCTCACCGCTTGAACACCGATCAGATTGACTGCACGGGAGATAGTGTCGATCTGTTTGGGAAACCCATAGGAAGGGCCGTTGGCAGTACGGAGCACCCTCACTGAGATGGCCGGATCCAGCTTGAGGACCTCCGCAAGGTCTTCCGTGGTCGCATCGGGATTATCCACCACATCCCGGACATAGGCGTGCAACTCCGACAAGGTGAAGACAGAGGTACAAGACTGGACCAGTTCGCTTGCCAATGGCATGGTGCAGAATCCTCCCCGCTACCTCTCAAGAGTGAGACGCCTGCTCTTGTCTCTCTCAAACACGACTCGATGAACCCCTTTCCTTGTGTGGTGTCATCGGATGAAACGGCTAGGTCTTCCCCCACCTCTCAGTGTAACGGATCAGCAATATCCTGCAAGCATCGGATCGTTATCCGGCAGTCAGACACGACCGCACAATAGAGATAATCCTTGCATTCCAAGGAATGGAGATATGGTCACACATACAAGTATGGCCCGAACGACTATGCTGCCATGGCAGAGGGTTGGATCAGCGCAAGCATATCTTGCAGATGTGCCTGAGCCTCGGTGAGTATCGCTGGCAGACCAGCCGTCGAAAACTGCGTAGTCGTCACAGCGAAGGGATCGAACGGCAGGACTTCATGGCGTCGATTCGGCTCAAGCTCTTCATGATCGGCAACAACGCCGGCCAGGTGAATGATGGACGCATGAATGGCAAACTCCCCAGCCTCGTTTGGGCTGAGCTGATACCGAACCGCCTGCTCAATCTGCAGAGGCATCCCCCAGGAGCGAATGAGTTCGGCACCCACTTCGGTGAAATCGCATCCGATATTGGACTGCTCTACTTCCGCCAATGAGCTATCGAGATAATCCGCCTCGATGAGCGCAGATTGCGCCCGCTGAGGAACGGTCTGATACAGGACAAAGTGGCCGATGTCGCGTAGTAGACCTTCGATGAAGAAGCGTTCCGGGTCGTCGATTCCGCATGATTTAGCGATCTTTCCAGCAAGCAGGGCACAGAACACGCTTTTGCGCCAAAATTTGGAGACATCCATCAGCTGAACGGGCATCCCGGCAAATGTTCGGCCGATGGTAGTCGACGTGACGAGATCACTGACCGCCTGTGTGCCGAGGAGATTCACGGCATGTGTGATGGTATCGATCTGTTTGGGGAACCCATAAAGCGGGCTATTCACGATACACAGCAGTCGCGCTGAAATAGCCGGATCCAATTTCAGCGCATTCGCGAGATCATCCATAGTCGACGCAGGGTCATCGACCACATCTCGCACACGGAAATAGATCTCCGGTAGTGTGAAGACGGTCGTACAGGATTCAACCAGTTCCTGCGCCGATGACATCCTGAACACCCCTCCCCGCTGTGCGTGACTCGAGACAAGCTCCCGACATCTCTATCGGCGAGAAACGATCAGAACTGTAGGACAGAGTTCCTTTGCGAGAGGAGCCACCGGATCAGGAGGACTCTCGATACGCGACTTACGGTTTGCCGTCTCCCGTCACGGTGAGCGCCCCATCACTCATCGCGCGAACATGGAGCGCATCTACATCGGCGAACACGGCGATCCCCTGCATCGAAGTCACCGTGCCCTGCATCGAGACGGTCGGACTCAGCGTTCGATTGAGCCCCGCTTTGAGAAGGTCGCGCAATTGATCGATCTTCGGCGTGACACCGAGTACGACTTCGGGAGTAATGGATTCTAAGAGCGGTGCATGATAGAGCCAATCCGGCGCAGTGGTCTGCAACAGTTGCGTTGTAGCGGGATCATACCGAAGTCCTCCAAGGTAGACCGTCCGTGTCAACCCGTTGATTTCCGGCTTCCCGATCAGATACACGTGGCCCCGCGCATCCCCGGTAAAATCCACACGAAGAAGCACCTGGTTCTCACCAAGCCCTGAAATGGTCGCACCGGTCATCCGGACGAAATTCCCCTTGTTGGCGACGCGTTTCCCTTTCAGCCGGTTCGAGAGCGTCTTGGAGAGTGTGCCGTAATCAACTTGGATATCGGCCACGACATGAAATTGCTCGGCACCGGGTCGCTTCTCGGGATAACCATCCTGGACATCCGCCACGCCACGAAAATCTGGAGAGGAGGCGTCCGTAACGAGCTGAGGAAGCGCTGCGGATGTCGCCGGTGGTTCCGCACCCAGGACGATCACCGGATGCGCGGTGAGCTGAAGAGTATCGGTGACGACATGGCCATCCTTTGAAAATCCAGTATGCCGTACCTTGTCGAGGTTGAGCAGAAGCCAGGTATCCGTCTCCAATGGAATAGGATTCTGGAGCGCAGTCCAGACATCCTCCGCCTGAGATTTGACATTCAGCCCGTTGAGACGCGAGACGGCACTGTTGAGTCCTGCCCTGACCTGGTCTTCGATCGCACTATTGACGGCCTGCTGCAGGTCCACATCCGAGAAGCGCAACTGGCAGGGCTCGATGGGATGAACCGTCACGCTACGGAGTGACGCCGAAACTCCGTAATCCGGTGTCATCCCCATGGCGATACTCCCGTTGAGCGTGGCTTGCCTTGGCCATCCGCTCCCATCGCCACATTGAGCCAAGGATTCAGCACCCTGCGCCTGTGACCGCGCGCCTACCTTATAGCGAAGGGGCGCACTCACAAAGAGAGAGACTCCCGAAAGGTCGATATCCTTCCACCAATTTCTGAGCGACAACCCGGATTCCTTCCCATCTACGGAGTGAGCAGCCTCCCGTTCGATCGTGAACTCATCCCGCTCCGCATAATACTTGTAGTCCACACCTTTCGAGTGTTTGGCAAGGGTCCGCCAATGGTCAAACTTCTTTGGAATCACGTTGGGGGCGTTGGCTGCATGGAGAAATGCGGAGACGTCCATCTGCACCGGCACATTGATGACGGAGCCTGCAGTTCCACGAATCGGGTTCTCGAGTGATGGAAGTTTTGCAGGTGCCGGTGGTCGCATCACATAGTCGGTATCAGAACAACTCGACAACAACAGCACCATTCCTATCGCACCTACTATATGGTATCCGGAGTTACGAAGCATGGGAGCCTCCTTCCCCTTTCACTCAAGACCGTCGACGTGCTTCACGAGAAGCGGATGATTGGGCCTAGAATACCAGGATCCTGCTGTGCAAAAACAGCAGGGAATCCCTTACCGTCTCTGACCACTTTGGGGAGTCCACCACCGGGTGGGTATCAGCCATCGCCGATCGGTTGAGCCCGTTTCTCTTCCAGCTCTGCCCAACGGGCATACAACCGTTCCACTTCGGCCTGCGCAGTATGAAGCGTCGCGTATCGCTCCTGAAGCACGTCGGCAGATGAGACGATCGCCGGATCGTTCACCGCCGTTTGGCAGACTACGACAACCTCCTCTGCCACGAGAATCTTCGCCTCAATCTGGTCCCATTCCCGTTGTTCCTTGTACGACAGACCTTTCCGTTTGCCGGCACTTGGCCTCTCTGTACGGTCTCGGGAAGGCGATCGCCGGCTCTCATCCGACGTCTTTCTCGACTGAGCTGCTTCCCATTGAGCATAATCAGCAAACCACTCGGCACGCCCCATCCCATCCAACGCAAGAAGCCTCGTGGAGACACGGTCCAATAGCCACCGATCGTGCGTTACCAGCACCAGGGCTCCGGTAAATTCCAGCAAGCTTTCTTCCAGCACATCGAGCGTCGGAATATCCAAATCGTTCGTTGGCTCGTCGAGGATGAGCAGATCAGCCGGTTCCAGCATCAACCGCGCGATCAGTAACCGAGCCTGCTCTCCACCGGAGAGACGCGAGACCGGGAGATCCAGCTGTTCCGGTGTGAAGAGAAAGCGCTTGGCCCAGGAAACAAGATGAATAGAGCGATCCTGATACACGACGGCATCACCGCCGGCCGGAGCGAGGGCGCGCCGTAAGGTCGCTTCCTGGTCCAACGATCCTCGGTGTTGCTCAAAGGTCACCACACGGAGCCGATCTGCGCGTGTGATGGCCCCGCTATCCGGTTCCAACGTACCGGCCAGAAGTTTCAGGAGGGTTGTCTTGCCGCTGCCGTTCGGGCCAAGCAGACCGATCCGTTCACCTGGCCCTAAAAGGATGTCAAGGTTGGATACGATCGGCTGACCACCGAGCGATTTCTCAAGCCCCTTCACCACCAGCAATTGCTTCGACTTTCGTCCGGAAGCCGTGAAGTCGATGGCAGCCGTGGCATTCCCCTGTCGCGACTCAATATCGTGTAACTCATCGATCAGCCGACCTGCGGAATCGATTCGGGCCTTGGCCTTCGTCGTGCGCGCCTTAGGCCCTCGCCTGAGCCATTCCACCTCACGCCGCACACGATTGGCTAACGATGCCTGATAATCGGCTTGCGCTTGCAGCGCCGCCTCCCGCTGCTCGAGAAACTCGCTGTACCGACCGTTTGCCTGAAAGACGCCATCGGCATAGCTTCGGTTCAATTCCCAAATCCTCGTGGTCACCGCCTCCAAGAACCGCCGATCGTGGCTGATCGCGATAAACGCATGAGGCTCAGCCTTCAGCAGGGCTTCGAGCCACAGGATCCCTTCGACGTCCAGATGGTTGGTCGGCTCGTCCAGAAGCAGGACGTCGGGTTCCAGTATGAGCGATCTTGCAATCGCCAACCGTTTTCTCCATCCCCCGGATAAGGTCAAGACCGCCTGATCGGATCGAACAAATCCACCGAGGCTCAGCGCTTTGGCTATTGGGCCGCCCTGTTCATGCGGATCAAGACCTTCATCGAGGAGGACCTGGGCCAGTGCATCTTCGACCGAATGCTGCTCCGTAAACACAGGCTCCTGTGGAACATAGCCGATCCGCACCTGGCGCCTGACGGCTCGCGTCCCACGATCAGGTTCTTCAAGGCCGGCTAAGATCTTGAGTAGCGTGGATTTCCCGGAACCGTTGGGGCCAATCAAACCGACATGATCACCTTCGCAGAGTCCGATCGATAGACCGGTGAACAACGGTTTGATTCCGTAACTCTTCTCAAGCAACTCGCAGCTGAGCAGGAGGGGTGGTGGCATAACTGGTGGAGTGTACTGTACCTGATCACCGAGAGTGAAGGGTCTGTTTCTTCTGTAAAGTTGACACCGTCACAGAGGAACAGTAGCCTGTCACCATCCAAAGGGCTCACGTCTACACCCAGACCAGAGAAAGGGGAACCCCGCGATGAAATCGATCTGGAGCATCCTAAGCCTGTGTCTGCTCCTTGCCGCCGCAGGCTGTGGCGGAAACAAGGCCGAAATCCAGGAAGACCGCCTCACCGTCGGCAAGGTACAGGGAGAAATCAAAGTGGGGATGGCTGCCTCCCAGGTAGCCGAGCTCCTTGGGAGTCCCAATATCGTAACTACCGATGAGAAACGGCGCGAGGTCTGGATCTACGATAAGGTCTCGACCGATCGCGTGGATACAGCAAGCTCAACCTTCGCCAGCATCATTATTCTGGGAGCCACCTCACGCGACAGTTCGAGTTCACAGCGCCAACGGACCCTCACTATCATCATCAAGTATGACGAAGACAAAAAGGTCCGAGACTTTGCGTACAACTCCACCCAGTTCTGACCAGCCGGTGAGACGGATTCTCGCCCTGAGAGGAAGGGGTCGTCTGGTCATGGCAATCTTGGCACCTGCGCTCCTGGGCGGCTGTGTCGCCCATACCGAGCCGGCCGAGCTCTTCGCGCTGACGCCAGACATCCCAAAGAACCGGGCGATGCAGACCCGGATGTTTGAAACCCCGAACGACCGCGAACTTCTCTCCGCCTCAGCCGCCGTCCTCCAGGATTTGGGGTTTCAGGTCGAAGAAAGCCAGCGGGAGGTCGGTTTCCTCCGAGCCACCAAAGAGCGCAGCGCTCGAGAGTATGGCCAGTATGTCAAGCAAGTGCTGGTATTGCTGCTCTCCCTCGGAAAGGTCATGCAGCCGGTTGATCTCCATCAGAAGATCGCCGCCTCACTCATCGCCCACCCGCTTAATCCTGAAGCGACCCGCCAGGAAGTCCGCGTCATGTTCTATCGGGTCGTGTGGAAGGGAGACGGGCAAGTGGATAACCAATACATCCCTCCGGGTGAACAGTATATGGAAATGATCCGAGACCCGGAGATCTACCAGCAATTTTTTGCCAAACTTTCAAAAGCGGTGTTTTTAGAAGCCCATCGAATCTGAGGACATGGCATGACTACATTCACGATGCATATCTCATTGTTCGGCGCTGGCCTTCTACTCGCCGGGATTCTTTCTCTGCAGGGTTGCGCCGCGCCCGAGGTGAAGCCGGACTTGTTGGCCCCGACCGAAGCCCAGATGAAGATTCGGAGCCTCCAAACCAGGAGCTTCGACCTTAAGGACCGAAACGCTGCTATTCGCGGTGTGATTGCCTCTCTACAGGACTTAGGTTTCATCATTGAACGGGCTAATGAAGGCCTGGGTCTCGTTACCGCGGCACGATTCGCCGAACCGAACTACTACGACGTGGTCACGATCACTGTGACCGTACGGCAGGAAACGATTGAAAAGATGAGTTTTCGCGCCAACGCCATTTATAACAACAAACCCATCGACGACCCGAAGGTCTATCAGAACTTCTTCGCCGCGCTGCAACGAGCCCTGTTTCTTTCTCAGGAGTCGACACACTCGTCATGATCGTCGAACACCCGCTGAGTTCGCGGATGCCATCACGATGGCTGATGCCGACCGCACTCCTCGGAGCCGTCCTGCTCTCGGCCTGTTCGCCCTACGAAATGCGACACGATAATCAATCGGACGCCAGAACGCAGATCTGGTTGTCTGAAGAGAGTCAGGTCAAAGTTCGAGCTGCGCAGACACGTGTGTTCGACACGACAGATAAGCGCAAGATGCTCCAGGCCATCGTCACAACCTTGCAGGACTTGAACTGCAAGATCGACGTACTTGATGAAGAGCTGGGAATCGTGTCCGCCAAAAAATATGTCGACCTTGAGCGACCAAGCTTCCTCGATCCCTCCTACATCCTGTATCGTCCAGACACTCTCCTGTTTCTCACAAGAAATTACCGCGCATGGGGTCCCTTCTACCACCGCAGCGACCTCGTGCGACTGACCGTCACCGTTCGTGACCGCAATGAGTCCCAGCTCGTCGTCCGCGCCAGCGCACAGTTCTATCTCCGCGCCGTGGAAGATCCCGTGCCGTATCAACAGTTCTTCCGCACCCTGGAACAAGCCGTCTTCCTGGAAGGACACGCGGTCGACTAGTCGGCCCGCGGAAGATCTACCGGAGGACGGAATGTATTGACTGACTCCTACGCAAGAGATATTGTCAGCGAAAAAATGAGGTGACATGACGACTCACGGCGTTCCTACAGAGACACATCATCGTATGGAGATCGAGCAATCGCTGGGTCACCCAATCATGGCTCGCCTTTCGCGATTATCAATCCTTGCGGGTCTCCTCGTTTTTCCAGGGGCGTTGCTGGGCATGGAGTCCCCCGTGCGTGCACAGGACGTGACGGCAACCTTGTCCCACACCTCTCACTATGATGGATCAGAAGAATCATCACGTGCTGATACGATTCCAATCACCGACACTCCCGACCTGCCAAACGACGAAATCTACGAAACCCCAGAGAGTGATACATCCAACACTTCAGACCTATCAGAACATCCCGCCGAACAATTCGATGACGCCAACTGGCAGGAACTAACGGTCGCGAAGGGAGACAGTCTTGCTCGCATTTTTAAGCGGCTCCATCTGAGCCCTCAGGACCTGCACACGATTATGACCCTGGGAAAGGAAACATCGGTCCTAAAACGACTGAAACCGGGTCAGGTCATGTGGTTTCAGGTGGTTGAACAACAGTTCGTGGCACTGAAGTACCCAGTGGATCTGATCACGACTCTGCATGTGGCAAAAAAGGATGAGGGCATTCAGGCCACGACCATCACCGAAGAACTTGAGACCCGTATTAATCACGCAACAGTCACGATCACAGATTCCCTCTTCCTGTCGGGTGTCGCAGCAGGCCTCTCAGAGAATCTAGTGATGCAGCTGGTCGCCATTTACGGGTGGGATATTGATTTTGCCCTCGACATTAGAAGCGGTGATCGCTTTTCCATCATTTATGAAGAGCATTTCAAAAACGGCAGGAAAGTACGCGAAGGACCGATCACGGCCGCAGAGTTTATCAACCGGGGAACACCCTATCGTACCGTACGATTCACCCATGAAGATGGCCACTCGGAATATTATTCCGATACCGGTCGCAGCATGCGCAAAGCCTTTCTGCGCACACCCGTGAAGTTCACCCGTATCAGCTCAAGGTTCAGCGTGAATCGTAGACACCCCATCCTCAATAGACTCCGTGCTCATCGCGGAGTAGATTATGCTGCGCCCAGCAGAACACCAGTGAAGGCCACAGGCGACGGGACCGTCGCCTATTTAGGAAGAAAAGGCGGATTGGGGAATGCCATCATTCTTAAACATGGCGGTCAGTATGATACGGTTTATGCACACCTATCCGGTTACAGGAAAGGACTGAGAGCCGGACAACGGGTCAAACAAGGGCAAATTATCGGCTACGTAGGGATGACCGGTCTAGCCACTGGTCCCCATCTTCATTATGAATTCCGCGTCAATGGAGTTCATCGTAATCCGCTGACCGTGAAAGTGCCCAAGGCGACTGGCATCCCAGCAAACGCGATGAGAGACTTCATGGTACAAGTTGAGCCTCTCTTGGGTGAACTTGATCGTATCCAGTCCGCAGCCGACATGACAACGCGTAGTTGGGACGCTCATTCACATGACTCCGTTGCCGCAATACAAACCCAGTCAGACAATACAGCGCTGGAGTAATTCGCCGCATGGAGGGGCGTAATTCCTAGACCCTACCGACGCATTTCCATTATTTCTTCCCTCTTCGTCATCACGGGAACGCTGTGGTTCACCGCCTGCGCCACGATTCCCCCACGCAACATCACGAACTCCTGCGCCATCTTCTACGACAAAGGCAATTGGTACGGCCACGCCACCTCGAGCTATAAGAAGTGGGGTGTTCCCATCCATGTGCAGCTGGCCATCATTCATCAGGAATCACGCTTTCGGTACAACGCCAAAGCTCCCAAGGATTATCTGCTTGGATTTATCCCGTGGGGTCGCCAGTCGTCAGCCTACGGCTATGCTCAGGTCATGAAGGGAACCTGGAACTGGTACAAGAAGAAAACCGGCAACTGGCGCGCACATCGAGATAACTTTGCCGATGTCGTGGATTTTATCGGCTGGTACGGTAGCATGAGCAACACAACGCTGGGTATCAGCAAGTGGGATGCCCGCAACCAATATCTGGCCTACCACGAAGGTCACGGGGCTATCAACGTCAAACCTATAAGAGGAAACGCTGGCTCATGGCGGTGGCGAAAAAGGTCGAGCGTAACGCGGCTCGCTACCGAACACAGTTGGCACGCTGTGAGCACAACCTCCATAACAAGGGATGGTTTTCGGACTTCTAGTCCGACAGTGGCCATGCTTCTAGAGGTACTTCCACTCGACTAAGGTGCTGCCTCCTCGTCCGAATCAGTGCGTCGCGCTCCATCTACACCTTCGAAGAACCATCCCCCACCGGAAATTTTCCAGCGCCCAGGAATGATCCGACCCAATTATCGACTTCTCGTTCAATGCCCTTGTTTAAGACTACGGAAGGCTGTTATGACCAGGAAAGACCTGACAGCCCGGTATGTGAAGGTACCAAGACGCATTCGATGATCAGTCATTGATGAGACAGATTCTTTCGGCCATCACGGAAGGAGAGCTGCCATGGCATACCCCTACATTTCCCGTCGACTAGTGGTTCTTCCATTGCTACTCACCGTGCTCATCATGATGATGCCCACCGGGCTGGTGTCAGCCCATGACCCCACCGATGGTGGAATGGGACGGTGGTCCGGTGGAACCGGGGTCGGTTTCTTGGCGGGCACGCCTGACGGGGTGGAATTCGCTCTCAATGGGCACCTGGACTATTTTATCGCAGAGGACATCTCCATCGGCCCTTTAGTCCAGTATGCCGGGGCAGGTGATGATTTTCTCTTTGGGCTCACGGCCCAAGGCAAGTATTGGTGGGCCATTCCTGGCACGGACAACCAGACCAAGCTGGTCCTACAAGGCGGGATCGGTTTCGTGCGTGCAGGCGTGAGAGAACCTGATATCGGTTTTGGAAATACCTACAGTTCGTTCTTAATTCCTCTCGGCATCGGAGTCGATCATGCAGTGACTGAACAGGTGTCCGTGACAGCCGACTTCATGGTCAACATCACCGCGCTTGGACAGGACGTCCGTGTCGCAGGGCGAGAAGTTGATTTCCACACGAACGTGATGCCTGGGCTATATTTTGGCGTGAGGTTTTTCTGAGTCGACGGAGTTGCACCCGTCACCTATCAGGATCTAAGGCGAGAGAGACCTCAGCAGGTCTCTCTCGCCGCCCACCGCACAACCTGTGCCCCAGAGAATGGTCGCCAGCCATGTTCTGGGTGGTGTACCCAGCGTTCAGAATCCGTGGCTCCCCTGCGGCGCCACTCTTCGCGTGGCCATGGCCGAAACCCTCCACACAGGACCGCGCAAAGGGACTGCCTAGCTGGAGATACCGGCGCGGAATAGCAGCCGAGGAGTGTGGAGTAGGCCGATCGTCCAGGGGAGCAAGGCGAATCTTCATTCCTGAGCCATGCACGATTCAGGATCCGGCCCCAATCGTTACGCCCGCCGGGTACAATTCAAGAAAACCTAATCAATGCTCAAACGTTTGAGGACAGGCAATAGATCATTGCAGCTTATAGCCGCAGCAGACCATTTCTGTTTATCTCCATGTCGTGAGCCACCACTGTTGTCAAAATCAGAAGACCCAAAGCCAATGACCATTCCGACCAAACCTCTGTTCCCATCAATAATTGGGGAACCACTCGTCCCAGATCCAAGAGACTTCGAGAGAGTAAGGACCTCTTGGTTCAGTAGGTAGTTTCCTGTTATGTCGGTGATTGATATTTCCGTCGGAACAGATCTCGGAAGGTAACCCGGTTCATCTGGAAAACCGATTGTTACACACCGCATTCCCCTATCCTGAGGCATCCGAAGTAGGCGCTTTACTTTCAGTGGCGCTGTCTCGACGCCGTGCTCGAGTTCCATAACTGCCACGTCCAAGACTGGATCAATCTGCAATGGCCTGCACTTCACTTGGACTTTATCAAATTCAATGTACTCAATCGTTACCTTCTTAGGATCAACAACATGAGCAGCCGTTAATAGTATGTTCCGCTTATAAACAATAAACCCTGTCCCGAACTTACTAACACCGTCTAGCGTCTTAACTTTACCTACAGATGGAGAATACCTGGTGACAATCGGTCCCATCTCCCCTTGAAACGCAGATTCTCTCGGCGTGTGAGCCAGGTACGTTTTTCTAACAAGCTCTTCCTCTTGCTGAGTTAGGATTCTACGACAAACCTTTCGCGGCTTGGTACCCGATGAAATATGATCAGCTGTGCACATTTCAATACACACTATATTTTCGTGAACCTGCAGATAGCCATCAGCCTCTTGGCTCTCAGTATCTGGAAGGAGTCTGATTCCAACATTATCTTCAAAGTCCAGTGTTAGCTGGTACCTGTCTAGTGGTTTTTTGGAGAACCACATCAGATTTGACTTACGGTTATTGTCAACTTCGGATATCAATGGCTGAAGTTGGTTGCGAAATTCTATGTAGGTGCGATTATTACGACCCTTTATCTGTCCTAAGAATTCAATTCTGCCCTGCAAGACCCTCCAGAAAACAGGCAATTTGCGCTTGGGTGAGCGATGCTGTTGGTAATACTTTTCATAGTAATGCTGTTCTGCACCAACCAACCCGTACTTTCTCCAAGCATGCAACATGGCCCGGATTTGATTGATGTATTGTCTCGTGACATTGGGCATGTCATTAACAACCAACCCGGTCACAATCTGCCTTTGATGTTCCCTGTGCAATCGCAGCTTCTTGAGGTTGAGTCTAAAATCGTTATCCTCAACAATAGCCTTAAGCTCCCTCCCTGGTTTTATTTCGTTGCGTTCCAGATCAACTATTACAATTTCAATTGGGAATCGACGCCGATACGTTGAAAACGTCAGATCGTCAGCGTACCGAGAAAAAGCACACTTGAACCTCTCGGCTAGCCGCCATAATTCTGAGTCTAGTTTTGCACAAATCATATTTGAGACAACCGGAGAAGTTGGGGCCCCTCGTGGCAGCCGGTTCTCGAAGCAGCAGATTTGGCTTAACATAGTAGCAACCTCCCTGTTTCTATTGTAGGGAGGTGCCATGAACATTCCTCGGACTCGCCCAAAATGGATTGAGGGGAAGAAATCCTCGAGATCGAATTTTAGGACAACACGCTTATTTACGTGAGGTCTAGCATTGGTCAGAATATTCTTCTTTCGGACAAAGCCGTGGACCTGTGGCTTTCGGATGGCAACTGAATGTAGGAGTTGATTCAGCTTTCTTTGGATAATCTTGAGACGGCTTATCGGTGCCAAGATTTCCCTCTCACCACCAGACTTTTTGGGTATTTTGAAGGTCGTATAGCGAGAGGCAGGGTCTACTTTGTGCAAATGATAAATCAGCCTGTCATATCCAACTTCAAGGGCGCTAGCTACATCTCTTGCTGTTTGCATTTCATAGAATGTTCTATGAAGTTCTGCATCTGATTTTTCAAGTTTTAAACTCATCTACATCGATCGATTAGAGGGGCACTCGCAGCCTATTCAGCTTTCTGCAGGTAGCGTTGACGTAAAGAAGCGTACACCGTGATACACAGCGCGCATATCTAGACCCTTACGCACTGGCCGTCACTGGATCAGTGACGGGCAAGGCAATAGAACGCCGCGAGGCCCCTAGCCCTTATATCAAGGTGCGAAGACACGAGCAACATTGATCCGCAAACAAGACAAACGTCTACTACTGCCCTTCTGGGATGGGTGTGTCTTCAATCGGAAGGTAGGTCTATCGGGTGCTCAAGCAGAAGGGGTGCCTCGTGCATCAACGCGTCTCCACAGGATGGACGAGCGCATTTGGCGACAGTGATCGATTGTTATGAGCACGAAGGGATCGGCTTTGAGTTTGCTTTCCGGAGTTTGGTCAAGGAGGCAGAGCGCGCCGTGGAAGCTGTTTGCCTGGTTCGATTCGGGATGCTGTGGCCTACGGGAGCACCTGTCCTTTGCGGCGACAACGGCCTGGTCTTCCAGAGCAGTCAGTTTCGGCAAGCCCGTCGAGACTATCGGCTCCAACAGGAGTTCATCACGCTCCATACAGCGGAACAGAACGGCATCATCGGATGGTTCTTTCGCAGACTCAAGGAAGAGTGTGTCAGGCAACACACGTTCCAGACATTCGATGAGGCGCGCTCGGTCATCCGTAGCTAGATGTAGTGGTGCAACCACGATCGTCCGCATCAGGCGATGGGGTATTGGAGCCCGGTTCAATACCGGGCCCAATAATCAACTCCGGTGGCTTGATTTCAGGGGAACACTACATGGGTTCCGAGTCAGACTTTGCCATGTAGATGAGCCCATCCGCTTTCATCGGTTAGCGTTGCCAACAGATGTTTGCCCCCAACCCTATCGGGTAATCCTCGCTTCTCTACCCACAGCTCGCTCATCGACTTTCCCCTCCCATTCCCCTATCATTTCCGTTGATCGTGTGCGGTCCGGCTTTCTCCATTGAGCACGCCGAAGGGTGCGTTTCGCACACGACGGCTTTACTGAATCGTACAGACCCCATCCAGTAGAGTTCACAAGATGAGCGCGTGATGTCAGACCGACCGACCACTTTCAGACCGCTCGCCCTCGTGACCGGAGCCGCAGGGCTCATCGGGCACGCACTCGTGGCCGACGCGCACCGATGGGCACCCACCTGAGAGGTCTGTTTGTTACTGCGCCGTCCTTTCACGATTGGCTCGCTGACGGCGTCGCGATCGGAGCGCCATGACCGCCAATCCCCCTGCCTTGTCAAGTCTTGCAAGATTCCCCATGAGCCTGCGAAGAAGTAGAGATTGGGTCTGTGAAACATCTCCAATAGAATTTGGGAGAGTTCGATCGTTCGCCACCATCCTCTAAAATGTCCTGCCCTTAAGCTTGGCAGAATTCTGACCGATAGAGTTGTTGATCCCCAACCAGGACCTCTCCATGACTTCATCAGGCGCGGCCGTTGAATCAGCCTTCATCGACAGAATTCGGCCTCGTCTCCATCGCAAGCTCAGACCTCTCTTCAATGAATCCAGCCGCTGTCTTCCGATCTTACAGTCAACGTGTCAGCAAATCCTGAACCATATGGGGCCTCAGTCGAGCGCGGAGAGTCTAGCCCGAGTGATCAGCCGCGATCATGGACTGACGTGCAAAGTACTGCAAGTGGCGAACAGCATCGCCTACAGCCCGCAGCAGACGATTGTGTCAGTCCCCCATGCCGTCAGTTGGCTCGGGCTCGACACGGTCCGCTCTCTCGTAGCGGCGGCTCATCTTGTTGAACAGCTGCACCATTGGCCGATTCGCCAGCAGGAGTTCCAAACCTTGATCGCCAAGTCTCTCATTTCAGCCACCTACGCCAGCGAACTAGGAATAGCCATTGGCTATCCACAGCCTGGGCAGTTGTTTACCAACACCCTCCTTTACTCGATCGGAGATTTGGCCGTTGCCTACGAAGACCCTGACCTCTTTCTCGCTCTTCAGGCCATTTCCAAAAAAACCAAGCTCTCCTCGGAATGCGTGCCTCAAGAAACACGCCTGATCGGTGTCCCTCGGCTGACCTTAGCGCAAGCCTTGGCCCACATGTGGAAACTACCGGATGAGTTGATCGACCTCTTCCGTCATGCCGAGGAACTGCCGATGGGACGCTGGCAAAGTGAGGCCCAGACTTACCGAGGAATCATCATTGGCTCCATTCGGTTGGTCGAGATGCTGACTGGTCCTGCTCCGCGAACGGCTCGGGAGGAAGCCAAGAAAATGCTCCAAGTCGGAAGCGGACTCTCTTCCGGCCTCTTCACAGACCTAACGATACGGGCCATGGATCGGGGGCGTCAACTCATCCGTTCAATGGGATTGTCCATCGACTCCTCCGACGAACCCATACCACCACCAACCGAGATGAACGCCACAAGCGCAATCCCGCACCCATCCCCCAAGAACCAGAAAGTAGGTAGCAACCAGGCAGTGGTGCCACCGAGAGATGAACCTGCTGCCCCCATTCAAACCAAGCCGCTTGAAACACTGCTCGCCTTTCAGAACTCGCTGCACGCTGCGAAAGATCTCAACAGCCTACTCGGGGCATGTGTCCAATCCCTCCATCAGGATGCCGGATTTCATCGTGTCGGCCTCGCGCTCCTGAACCAAAGCGATAGTGATCTGCTTGTCGGGAAATTGGTGCTCGGTGGGACCCCTCCGGCGCACTACCTCCGGTCCCTTTCAGGTTCACTCAGCCGCGAGCATCAGTTTTTCCTCACGGTTCTCAAGCGAGTCGATCCCCTCCTCGTTTCCAATTTTTCTGACCACAAGCCCGAGACTCTGAAGCAGGACTTTCTCGAAGTCTGGAAACCGACATCGGCGATCGTGGCGCCACTGAGGGTTGGAGCGAAACCGATCGGGCTGATCTACTGTGACCGATCAGCAGGCCGTCAACCGATGCAGCCTCAGGACTATCAAGCCTTTCAACTGTTCTTCGCCCAAACAACCTTGGGCATCAACCGACTAGCCGGCATTCTATAGCGCGCCATCACATCGACAGAGCACTGTCTCTATGGTGCGGCCGCCAGGATCCCGCCCATAGACGAATCCAGTACCTGAATCGAGCTCCGTCATAAGGCGGAAGCGGTCGCTTTTCCTGTCCGATTGCCCTATCCTTTCCAAGAGACACCCTTCAGATCGACAACGCGTACGCCGAAGGACGCACAGCGCCCACGCCGGCCAACTCCAACGATGGGAGGATACCATGACTTTTACCCCTTCGACCTATGTGAACTTTGTCTCGGAAGACTCGGCAGCCCGGGAGCGCCTCTTTCTTGAGTATATCGGGTGGCGCGAAGACTTTGACATCATCATCGTTGGCTCAGGCATCGGCGGTGGGGTGCTGGCAGATGATCTGGCAGACAGACTTGGCTCACAGAAACGAATTCTCGTGTTGGAAGCCGGCTCGTATCTCTATCCCACTCATGTCTACAATATCTCACGCATTCCTAACAGCAGTCTTGCCAGACACTTCGGTTGCGACACCTTCTGGCAAGCCGGACATAGCGGCACGCAACACTACATCGGCGAAAAACCGCAGCTCAACTTCGGCGGCCGTTCGATCTTTTGGCCCGGATTGAACCCAAGCATTCAGGGATGGGAGCTGGACTACTTTCCGTCTCGAGTTCGGCAAGACTTAGCGAACGGGTTGTTGGATCAAGCCGGGCAGACGATGAATGAGTCGAGATCGATGGGAGTCACCGCCAAGGATGTGGTCGACCGGCTACGGGAGTCCTCGCTCAACGACGACTTTGTCATTGAGGAAACGCCACGTGCCTTGCACCAGCCTTATCTGAAACCCGATGGCACACCAAAGGACGACTTCTTCACGGAAGGAACCGGCGTCTTCAATACGGCTGAGCTCCTCGTGAACCAGGTCGGGCTGACACCAGGCGTGAGCCACGGGGACGGACCAGGTTTGCACCTGCTCCTCAACCATTATGTCGAAGATGTACAGAATCATGGCAGCCATCTGACGATCGTTGCCCGCAATACGAGGACGGGACAAGCCAGGTTTTTTACAGCGGGGACTGTTGTGCTCGCCGCCGGGTCGATCGAAAGCCCAAAACTGCTCCGCCGCTCCAGCATGTTTCCGTGGTTGCCGCAGAACGTGAAGGACCTCGTGGGGCGTGGCCTCACGGATCACCCCACTTCGAGCGAAATCACAACATTCGTCACGAATATCGGCAGCATCCCGATCGGACAGGATGACCACGCTAAGATCGTCTTCTACTCACGCGGTCTGCGCGATTTTGATCACGAGATTCGCTTTCCCTTCAACGTCGAGATGAACCTCAACCACGAGTACTGGCATCTTCGGGAGAACGACCCGCAAGCGGCACCCCCTCCTCAGACCGGGGGAGCAGCTCGGATCGACATCAAGTTCAGCTTCGCGAACTGCCTGGACGAGAGCAACGAGGTCAAGCCGGCCCCTCCATTCGGGTATGTTCCGGAGATCGCATTCCGGAACCAGAGCTGGGCTGATTATTTGGCCGGATCACGATTTCCCGCGCTCGCTGGGTGGCAAAAGAATCCTGAGCAGATCTGGGACGTACTCAACCAGGTGACCTTGCGAATTTTCTCGCAGTTTCAGTTCAACGGCCAACCGGCGCAGCCATCCGACAATGCTCGGTTTGGACAAGGAGGCAAAGGGTTTGGTTGGGGTACCGTCCACCACGCAGTCGGCAGCTTGCGAATGTCCTACCGACCTCGGCTCGACGCACCCTTTGCCGACCACTCGGTCGTGGACGAGGACCTACGTGTGATCGGAACGGACCGACTCTATGCCTGCGACATGTCGATCATGCCGCTGAGCTCAGCAGCCAACCCGGTGCGCACCCTCGTCGGCCTCGCGTTGCGGCTCTCGCGACACCTTGGCTGATCGACGGTGCCTTCCTGGTCGTCCATGCTGACCTGATTGGAATCAGCGCTTCCCTCGGGTCGACCATCGACGGTCCGACGCCTCCACGACACCATGCTGAACAGGGAGACGGGAGTGAATGTTATGCAGGTCGCTGCGCCTCGAAGGCCCGCAGGAGGTCAGAAACGGAGAGGACGCCGATGATGGTGGCATCAGCAGTCACGGGCAGATGCCGGATGCCGTGCTTCTTCATGAGCGAGCGTGCATCGGCTAACGATTCATCTTCCTCAATCGTAACCAAGGACCGACTCATGCAGGTAGCCACGCTTGTGGCGTTGGGATCAAGACCCTTGGCGACCGCCCTACGGGTCAAATCCGACTCTGTGATAATTCCGACATAACGGGACCCATCGTCGACAATCAGCGAGCCGATCTTATACTTCTGCAAGACTTGTCCTGCCTGTTTGATCGTCGCTTCTTTATGGATACTCCGCACCTCGTGCGACATATACTCTTCAACAAGGGTCTGCTCTTCTCCTTTTCCCTTCCTTGTGGCCTGCAGCCGGCGACGCAACTCCAAATCGGCCAAGCAGCTCTCCAGCACTTGTCGTCGTTGCTGAAGGCCCGCTCGTTCCACATTGAAGGTTCCACTTTCCTGCGCTTCTTCAGGTAAGAGTACGGATTCACCTGTTTTCGCGAAAAAATAGGCCTCGGATTCGTCGGATGCAGCACCAAACACTTGGGCAATCAGTTCTTCTGCCGCCTCGTCGAAATCTTCGAGTGAAGCCGACCCGCGCTTGCGCGAGAGAAAGGGTTGGAATTTGACGAGCTGTTGTTTAAACCGCTCGACGTACCGATCGAGAATATCGCTCCGCGTCAACCCTGTTCGAACTCGCTTCGGCATAGTATCCCTCCTGTGTTGTGTCTGCGAGAATACCCCAAGCCAGTGGGAGGCTCAAGAGCCAGTGGTGGGCCTTTTCAAGATCGCTGCATCCGAATATTCTCACTTGATTTTTCGACGGCTTGGGCTTATGCCATTCCCCCTGAACGCGCATCAACCAGTTCCGTAAATATCGAACGGACAGCCGACATGAAACGCCTGTTTCTCATCGCCTTGATCGTTTTCACCCACTACCAGGTCCATGCGGAGTGGGTACCTCTCGAGAAACCGTCTCAACCGACCGGTCTCGAAACAGTGTACTTTGACCCGAATACGATTCATCGAGAAGAAAGGCGAGCGACACTGTGGCAGTTGACCGATCTCACATGGAACAGCACAACACGATTTTTATCCTCCAAGACCCACAAGGAATTCGACTGTGAAGGTTCCCGAGTTCGCGTCCTTCAGGTCCTAGAATTTTCTCGCCAGATGGGAAAAGGGCGGTCTATGCCAGGATACATCGAACAGGGCGGGTGGCAGCCCGTTGGCACCGGAGGCATCAACCACGCCTTATCGAAAATTGTGTGCACGCAGCACTAGTCGGTTGAACATATGGCGACCTACCGGCCTTCCCATTAATCTAGACATCGTAATATAAGAAAAACTCATAGGGGTGCGGCCGAAGACGCATCTGATCGATTTCCCTGCTTCGCTTATAGCCGATCCAGGCCTCGATCAGATCTTCGGTGAAGACTTCGCCTTTGAGCAAAAACTGGTAATCTTTCTCAAGACTATTGATCGCTTCATCCAGACTGCCCGGCATCGTGGGAATACTAGCAGCTTCTTTCGGATCAAGATCATAGAGATCTTTTTCAGCCGGCTCACCAGGGTTGATCTTGTTCTGGATCCCGTCCAACCCCGCCATCAGCATCGCGGAAAATGCCAAATAGGGATTGCACGAGGGATCAGGAAACCGTACTTCGATACGTTTGGCCTTCGGGCTCGGAGAATACATCGGGATACGGACACCAGCCGACCGGTTCCGGCTGGAATAGGCGAGAAGTACTGGAGCTTCAAATCCCGGCGTGATTCGCTTATAGGAATTCGTCGTTGGGTTCGTAAATGCCGCCAGCGCCGGCGCATGCTTGAGAATACCGCCGATATAATACAAACAAATCTGTGAGATACCGGCATAGTCTTTGCCGGCGAAAAGGGGTTTCCCGTCCTTCCAGATGCTCTGATGGGTATGCATGCCGGATCCCGCGTCACTAAATAGCGGTTTGGGCATGAACGTCGCTGTCTTCCCATGACGACGTGCCACGTTCTTGACGATGTACTTGTACATCATCATCTTGTCAGCCGTTCGCACCAGGGAATCAAACCGTATATCGATTTCGGCTTGTCCGGCAGAAGCCGTCTCGTGATGATGCTTTTCCACCACAATACCAATCTTCTCCATTTCAAGGACCATTTCACTCCGGATATCCTGTTGGGTATCGGCCGGAGCGACAGGGAAATAGCCTTGTTTATGGCGGATCTTACCGCCCAAATTGATGCCCTCTTGCCCCATGTTCCATGCGCCTTCTTCCGAATCGACATAATAGAAGCCGCTATGGCTGGTTTGATCATACCGGGCATGATCAAAGATAAAGAATTCCGCTTCAGGGCCCCAGAATGAGCTATCCCCTATTTTGGTATTTTGGAGATATTTCTCCGCTTTCTGTGCAATAAATCTTGGATCACGCTCATAATTCTCGCGTGAGATCGGATCCACGACATTCCCGGTCATGCTGAGCGTCGGGACTGCCGTAAACGGATCCAAGCAAGCCGTCTCGGGGTCTGGAACGACCAACAGGTCGCTGTTATTGATGGCCTTCCAGCCACGAATTGAGGATCCGTCGAGCCCGGAGCCGTCCTTGAACAGGGTTTCTGTCAATTCGCTCACCGGGATGGTCATATGCTGCCATACACCCGGCAAATCGACGAATTTCAGGTCCACCATACGCACCCTGTGTTTCTTGGCAAACTCCAGCACCTCGCGCACGTTCATTCCCATCCTCCTTTGAGAGATTCCCTCCAACGATCCGCTATCGTGAGAATCCTTCGCATCACAGCGCCGTTTCTCCAGCTTCTCCCGTCCGAATGCGCACGACTTCGCTCAGTTCCTGAACAAAAATCTTCCCATCCCCAATGCTACCCGTCTTCGCAGCGCGGCTGATGACCTCGATCACTCGCGGAACCTGTGCATCAGTCACGGCGACTTCGATCTTGACCTTGGGAACAAATTCGATCGTATATTCTTGCCCGCGATACGTTTCCTTATGACCTTTTTGACGTCCAAACCCTTTGACTTCCGATACCGTCATACCTTGCACGCCGATTTCCAACAGGGCATCTTTAATTTCTTCAAGCTTGAACGGTTTGACGACGGCCTCACCCAGCTTCATGGAGACGTCCTCCCAGATGGACCATTGAGGGACTCAGCACGACAACCCCCTCACCCATCCCTTCTAGGAAGGCAATGCAAGGGCCATTCTGCCATAACCTTGAGGTTTGGGATGGTCATCATAGCCCATCCTCTCTCGTGTCTCAATGGCTGAGATAGCGCAAATTCCTCGTAGTTTCGTACCTTCTCGGGGGGATAGAATCCAAAGATTTCGATGGTCACACGACGGATGAGGATAGGAGGATGGTCTTTCCCCTACGAATCAGTTACTCATCAAAGTCGCGGTACCCGTTTGTGATCGGCATCCGACGATCCTTCCCAAGGGCGCGACGGGTGATCTTGACTCCGATGGGTGCCTGTCGTCGCTTAAACTCACTGGCATCGACCATTCTCATTACACGAGCGACCGTCATCCGATCGAACCCAGCTCGGACGATTTCCTCCAGCGAACGGTCTTCTTCTACATAGGCCTGAAGGATAGCATCGAGCACTGCGTAAGGCGGCAACGTGTCTTCGTCTTTTTGATCAGGTTTCAGCTCGGCACTCGGAGGTCGATCCAACGTGCGTTGGGGGATCACCGTCGACGGACCTCGCGCATTGCAGAATCTGGCCAGCTCATACACTCTCGTTTTCGAAACATCCTTGATGACGGCAAACCCACCGGCCATGTCGCCGTAGAGCGTCGAATACCCAACGCTCAACTCGCTCTTGTTCCCGGTGGTCAATACCAGATGTCCAAATTTATTGGACAGAGCCATGAGGAGATTGCCGCGAATACGTGCCTGAAGATTCTCCTCCGTCATATCAACCGGACGTTGATCAAAGGATGGAGCCAGAGACCGTCGATACGCTTCAAACGTTGAGGTAATGGGAATAATATTGAGCTCGATACCGAGGCGCTGCGCAAGCTCGACCGCATCTTCCTCACTCTCCTGAGATGTATAGGGAGACGGCATGAAGATCCCGAGTACATTTTCGGCCCCGAGTGCCTCCACGGCAACTACTGCCGTCAACGCCGAATCGACTCCACCGCTGAGCCCAATGACCACCCGCTTACACCCGTTTTTCCGAACATAATCGTGCACGGCAAGAACCAAAGCCTGATAGACTTCTTCGAGCTCCCCCAAAGGCGCAGCCAATCTCGGCACGATGGGAGTCCTCGTTCCCTTCTCAATCGGCAGCGTGACCGGAAGATGATCGACGGCAGATAGGGGGTTCTTTGTCCGTACCGAATTGCCTCCCCTGGCGTTACCACTGGGCTTGATAGATACCGGGCTCAGATCGGCAATGAGTAACTCTTCCTTGAAGGCGCCACCACGTGCAACCACCTGGCCTGATTGATCAAGGATGAGACTGTTCCCGTCAAAGACAAGTTCATCTTGTCCTCCGATCATATTCGCGACGGTCACAATCACTTCGTTATTCTTAGCCCACATTGAGAAAAACTGTTCTCGCGAACGGCTTTGCCCGACCTGAAAAGGAAAGGCAGTGAGGTTGACCATCACCTCTATCCCAGCGTCCATTGGTACGTGGGTACCGGTTTCCGAATGCCATAGGTCATCGCCGATGGTCACACCAATCATCCTGCCGTTCATTACAAACACTGGAGACTGTTGATTTGGTTGGAAATATCTGCTCTCATCTCCCTCCCTTGGGAAGTACCATTTGTGCCAGTTTCCAACTATCTGCTGCTCGGCGAGGAGCGCCGCCGAATTGTAGAGTGCCGGCCGACCGTTTGAGTCTACCGATGGGCACGAAACGCTCGATTTGATTGGAGCGCTTTGAGCCACATAACCGACCACGGCAACCACGTCGCAACACGCTTGGGCAACCTCGTTTAATGCGCGGAGATTGTCGTTCACAAACTGCGGTTTAAAAAGCAGGTCTTCAGGAAGGTAGCCTGTAACGGCAAGTTCGGGGAAGGCGACCAGGTCGACTTGGGCCTTTCGTGCTTCGCCGATCCATTCTATGATCCGCCGGACATTCCCGTTCAGATCCCCGACCGTTGGGTTCATCTGTGCCACGGCGATTCGCAACACGCTCATTCCGCACCAATCTGACCGGGCTTCACCTCAAACACCCGCCCTGAGTAATGAAAAGATCCGGCTTCCCTTTTAGAGATTTGTTCATGCGGGACTGCAGGGAACACTCGTCGAGTGCGTCATGTCGGCTGCGACTCAGCCCACCATCGATCAAACACATGCTTCTCCAATGGGCCCATTCTGACCGCTCCGATACGCGAGGGCCACACTCCGATGACCTGCCCCCCCGAGACTTTTTTATCATGCAGCATTGCCTTCCATACCTTGGAGGGTGTCCGCTTCGGCATTTGGTCGCTGAGCCCCGCCTCTTTCACAATTCGTCGAATCCCTTCTACCACTTCACGACTGCATAGCCCCTGGAAACAGGCAAGGTCGGCCTCTTGGACCAGCCCAGTTCCCACCGCTTCCCCATGGACCATCGACCGATAGCCGCCCAACGCTTCAAGCGCATGTCCAATGGTATGGCCATAGTTGAGGATTCGTCTCCGATCGGATTCTCGTTCATCGGATGAAACAACCTCAGCCTTGATTTCGCACGATCGTTTTATCACCGTCGCAACGACACCGGGCGTTTGCTTCAATAGATCCGGCATGTGTCGCTGTAGATAGAGGAAAAATTTGTCATCCGCAATGATGCCGTATTTGATCACTTCAGCCAGACCGGCAACCCATTCACGCTTGGGCAACGTCCGCAGAACCAATGGATCGATCCATACCGCACGTGGTTGATAAAATGACCCGATCAGATTCTTGCCCAGTCGATGATCGACTCCCGTCTTTCCTCCAACACTAGAATCGACCTGAGCGACAAGCGTCGTGGGCACTTGAATGTAAGGCATCCCCCGTTGGTAAATTGAAGCCGAAAATCCAGCGATGTCCCCAACGACTCCTCCTCCCAGCGCCAACAGCAAGGACGAGCGTTCAAATCGGTGGCGTGCCAAGATATCGAGGACCGACTCCACGGTCTTCAACGTTTTCGAACGTTCACCCGGGTCTAGAATGATCGGTACCGGTTGGAGTCCATGTCGTGTGATCGCTTGCGATACGTTTCTTAGGTAGTGCCGCGCCACTTGACGATCGGTCACCACTGCAACTTTCCCCTTCATCGCCAACTGCTTCAATTCTCGCCCAAGTTTCTCCAGCAACCCCGCACGGATGGTAATTTCGTAACTTCGTTCAGCAAGAGCGACTGGGACGGTGAAGATCGGAGTCATTTCGCAGCCACGTAGAGAACGGAAGGATGGGAGTTCATATCACTGCTATCATGCCCTCACACAACGAATACTCAAGGCGCTGCATCGTAACACAGCCTCGGCAAAACTAAAATGACGGTCATTTCCTTGTAGAACATCTCCCCCTGGAAGACGACCTTGGCTGTCGATCCCAAGGCAAAAACGCCTGAGGCGCCGATCGGCGTCCCCAGGCGTTTTTCGGCTATATACCTGAACAGTGACTAGGCCTTGATGATGCTGGGTGTGAGGAAGATCAGCAATTCTTGCTTGCCGACTGATTCTGACTTGTTCTTGAACAACCACCCAAGGACAGGCATGCGAGAAAGATAGGGAACACCTTGCACATTGTTGGACTGTGTATCGACGAAAACGCCTCCGATCACCATAGTTTCCCCATCTCGCACGATGACCTGTGTCGTCGCTTCCCTCCGATCGATGCTGGGACCAGCCGGGTTACTCCGTGCACCGACGGCATTCCGCGTGGCCCGAACCTTCATCAAGATTCTCTTATACTCTTCGTTAGGATCACGCGAGGTAATCTGCGGCGTAACATTCAACTCCAAGTTGGCATCGACAAATGTTGTTTGTGTCCCCTGCAACGATGTCGTTTGAAAGGGAATCGATTCGCCCTGTGAAATCTTGGCCTCCCGCTTGTCTAGCGTGGTGATCTTGGGTGCTGCAATCACCTTGGTTAAGCCAAGCAATTCTCCGGCTGAGAGCCTCATGTCCAAACCAAATCCATCGGCTAGCTTTCCAAAGGTCCACCCGATACCAGGAACAGCCGGGAGCCCACCGACTTGGGCCGGCAAATTGACCAGGAAGGTTCTCTCGATCGTGTCACTACCCGTCCCGGCTGCCTGCGCAAATGCCCCGGTAGGGTTGCCAACCAAATTGAAACCGCTCGGACTAAACTGCGAAGTCTTAAACCCCCACTGAATCCCCATTCCTCTCGCATAAACCGTATCAGCCTGCACAATACGCGCTTCAATTTGTACCTGAGGGACCTCTAGATCGAGCCCTTCGACAAGCTGCCTAATGACCGCCAGCTTTGACTCCGTGTCCTGCACGACTAATGCGTTACTCCCATTATTGAATTGCATGCGGCCGCGTGGACTCAAATTCTGCCTGAGCGATTGCATGAGTTCCTGCGCCGGAATATGCCTGATATAGAAGACACGGTCGATCACTGGTTCTGCCTTCGTCTTGGAATCCCGGGCTCGTGCTTCTTCATCCTGTTGCTTGGAAAGGTTCGCCAAGGAATCGACCCAGACGATGCTCCCTTGACGAAACATGCCGAGGCCGTTCAACTTCAAGAGCATGTCCAACGCTTGATCCCAAGGCACGTTCACCATCTTCATCGTCACCTTCGACTTGACGCCTTCTCCGGCAACGATGTTGAACCCACTGACCTCGGCAATCAATCTGAGGATATTAGTGATATCCGCCTGTTGAAAATCGAGAGAGATGCGTCGACCGACAAATCGAGTTTTCCCTATCACAAGGTCGTCGGATCGTTCATCTTTCTCAACTGACGCATTGTCGTCCGACAGCTGAGCGCGCTGTATCTTGAATTGTAGCTGCGTGGGCCTGACAATTCGCGCTGCCTTTCTCACGACCTGATCCTTCGCCTGAACCATCGGTTTTTTCGCGCGAGGGAGAATGGAGACGGGCTCCTGGGTATGGATCTTGGTTGCCATCGCAGGGGGGGCCATGGCCTCACTCGGTTTCAGCGTAATCACCACTTTGTTTGCGTCACGAACCATCGAATAGAGTGGCCGTTCAGGGACATCGAATACCAGCCTGACTTTGTCAGCATGATGCCCTACCCTAATCTTCTTGAGCAGATAATGGTCGGCTCGGATTACAGACCGCCTGAGGGTGGATGACACCGCTGGAATATCGACAATCAAACGCGAGTCATCCAAAAAGTTTGTCTCGGGAAACAGCTGCCCGTCACCAGCGATCACCACGGTCACCACATCTACCTCAGGACGAACCTCAATCGCCGTCACCGCTTGAGCGAGCAATCGCATAGAAGGCATTCCGACACGTGCGTGGCCAGCTTGCTTCATTACCTGGTCGGTCTCATTGGCAAGAGCCCTCGTCTCTGCACTCACAAGGAGAGCGAGGAATACGAGCGCCCAGGCTCCGATGAAGCATCTAGCCATCAGGAAACTACCTGCTCGAGAGATTAGTGGTTTCATTCTGAGCCCTCTTTGGGATGAAGGGGCTTGACATACTCTCGCTCCTGCTTTTTGCCATATACATCCGTGAATCGTTCTTGCACGATAATGCCCCGTTCAGTGATTGCGCTGACCACCCCATTGTTCTGTCCAATTCTGGTACCTCGACGAACGGTGTATCCATGCCCTTCTGGAGTCTGAACCATCGCGGTATACCCGTACGCACCCCACACAATGGCGATCAGGTTGAGTTCGGTTAACGTGACACGTTGCAAAGGGGGAAGGGTCATATCCACCTTCCCTGGTTGCAGCTCCTGAATGATGGGAGCAAATGGATCTCGGCGGCCCGACGGATCATATCCCACACCCGGTACGCCCTCTGTTAACGGCAACTGAGGAGTCATCGATGGATCTTCATGCATTGATGGTGCTTCTATGCTGGGAGGCACCATCCGAGGCGTATCGGGGACTGAGGGCATGGGGATCGCCCCTTGCCGCATAGGCGCTATTTGTCCAGGCAGAGGAGAAGGCTCAGCGTGAACCGGTTGATTCAAGAGCGGGACAATCCATGCGCATGCTATACCGACACCGGATAACACAAAAGAGCGCCATACCTTCCTCGCACTCCTAACCAATGGCTGCATAGGGAGTATCCCTCACTTACCGGCTTGGGCAACGTTGGGAGCAGTTGCTAATGGCGGTGCCCCTGAAACCGGCTTCTCTTGTGGGGCGGCATAGGCCACGAGATCAAATGTTGTTTGCGAGACAATTCGCCCCTGGTCCACTTTTGGAGATCCAATCTTTAAACCTGAGACTGTAATAATACGAGGGAGCCGATTGATCCGATCGAAGAACAACGCCGCGGTGTGGTACACTCCAGCCACTTCAACATTTACCGGCATTTTGACAAAAAGTTTCGACGCATCTTCGGTCGGTGCCCCTGGCTTCCATAGCTTGATATCCAACCCTAACCGCACGCCGAGATCAGAGACCTGTTTCAGCAGCATGATGGCCTCTTCTTCCGGCGGAAGTCGTTCCTTCTTTTTAGCCAACTCAATTTCCAGCTGTTTATTGGCAGCGACCAATTCATCAAGGTGCTTCACTTTGATCGTCATTGTTTGAATCTCACTCTCCAGCTTGCTGTTCTCGGCCTCCAAGACGGCGATGATCTCAGACTTGGGCTCCGCGATGTAGAAGTAAAAACCTGCAATGACGCCACCGACCAGAAGGAATAAAAGCGCGGCCTTCTGCGTAGCCGGCACGTTGCGAAGCGCATCCAGATTTACCTGTGGCAACGTCATTGTTACCCTTTCAGTCGGAAGGCTAAACGGAACTGATACAGAGTGAGCTTGTTCTCGACCGTGGCTTTACTTTCCTGCAGATTGATACCAGTAAAATAATCGGTACGACGTAAGTTGTTGACGAATTCAACCACATCGTCGTTCGTGAGCGCCTTCCCCTCCAGCTCAACCGTATCCGAGGCCACACCCAGCCGCGTGAGCCATACTTTAAGCGGCTCCAAGCTCTGACTCACGTGGTCAAGAACTTTGACAGGCCCCATCCGTGATTGCTCGAGCTGATCAATAATACGATTCTTATCTTCCAGTAGCTTTTTCCGTTGCTCAAAGTCCTGGACCTGTTTGACCTGCTCCTTCAGCTGAGCAACTTGCCTTTCCTTATCCTGTTTTTCGACTTGCTGAGCTTCAAGTTCGTCATCCAAGGAAGAGGAATACCACCAGCAGCCAGCCAACGTGATCAGAATGATTCCTACCCCGAGCAAAGCTTGTGCACGGACATCATACTGCGGCTTTGCCGGTCGCCCCTTTGGTCCACCAGGGAGTAGGTTGATTCGAATCATCTGTCACCCACGGCTCGTAGTGCCAGCCCAACGCCAACCGCCGCAGAGGGAGCCATATCGGCTAGAAGCTCTGGATCGGCATCACACCCTGAGATATCGATTTCTGCGAAAGGGTCTGCTAATTCCACCGGAATCTGCATACGATCGCCAAGTTGCTGAATCAAACCATTGGCTCTGGCCACACCGCCGCACAGCAGAACACGATTGAGTTCGGAATTGCTGGTGGAATTCTTAAAATAATCCACTGTTCTGGCGATTTCTGATGCGACTTCTGCATTGACACTATCGATCACGTTGCCTACCGCAACGCCTCCTGAGTCACCGGCGCGGTCCTTTTTCTTGCTCTCTTCCGCTTCCTCGAATGACAGTCCAATCTCACGCTGGATCGCCTCGGTATAGCGATTCCCACCTAACGGAATATCACGGGTAAACAGGGACGCGCCTGCGCGGATGATATTGACATTCATCACGCTGGCTCCAAGATTCACCAGCGCGGTCGTTTCTTCCTGTGCCATTGGATAGTTGATTGCATGCATGTTTTCGATGGCAAAGGCATCAACGTCCATGACCATTGGAATCAACCCCGCTGCCTTGACCAATTCCGTCAATTCATTGATCTTGTCTTTCTTCGCTGCTACGAGGATGACCGCCATGTCGCCCTGTCCTTCGTTCACCTCATCGGGAGGCAATACGTGGAAATCAATGTTGACTTCGTTGATGTCAAAGGGAATATATTGCTCCGCAGCCAGCTTTACCTGCCCTTCCAATTCTTCATCCGGCATAGGCGGCAAACTAATCTTCTTGACGATAACGGCATGCCCTGAGATTGAGATAGCCACGTGTTTGTTCTTGATGTTTCCTTCATCGAAAAGTTCTCGGATAGCCGCAACCACGCGGCCCTCATCCATGACAGTCCCATCGACAATCACTTCCGGCTCTAGGAGTTTCACCCCAAACTTTTGCAGCAGGTACCGCCCCTTCGTCTCCTTCAGTTGGGCTACTTTGATCGCACTCGACCCAATATCCAGCCCCACAAGCTGACGGCGAGGCGTCAACATTGAAATTATGTCGGTTTCAACGAGCTTTTTAAGTGAATCCATCATTTTGCGTTACCTGCTGGTCTACGCCACAGCCTTGCGGGCACGAATGACCCTTTCAATTTCATCCACATTTTTTCTCGTGTAAAGGCGCCAGTTTCTCCAGTCGCGACCCGGCTGTGTAATCACTCCCTCTCGCTCCCATCGGAAGAGTGTGGCTTTAGAAATATCGAACAAGTCGCATATTTCATAGGCTTTAAACTCTTCTTGCTTCGGTACAATTCTAGGCTTTTTCACTTGCGTATTATTATCTCAGTATAAGGCTGTTAATATTCACAAAATTAAGTATAGTCAATATGTTCTACCTGTCAAGAAAAGGGCCGTAACTGGCAAGTAGCGGGAGAGATACGGCGGCAGCTGTCGCTCAAATACCTTAGGTTTTATCAATATCTCGGTGTTTGAGCCCGACTTTGTATCCCACCGTCCCAAGGTTTTCACAGAGATGGCTGGCAATGGCTACAGACCGGTGGCGCCCTCCGGTACATCCAATGGCCACAGTCAGATAACTGCGCCGCTCTCTTTGATACAGCGGCAGAAGAAACTTTAGTAGATTGTCGACGTGGTCGACAAAGGCGGTGGCTTCTGGGTCCGTCAACACGAAATGACGAACTCGTGAGTCGGTTCCAGGAAGTGGCTTAAGATCTGGCACAAAGAAAGGGTTCTTCAAAAATCGCACATCGAACAGGAGATCAATATCATAGGGCACTCCAAATTTATATCCGAACGTTAACAATGAAATGGTCAGTCGCCGTTCGGATGATTCCCGTTGAGACTCCTTGGCTAACAGCTCCCCGAGTTCATGAACCGTAAGATCTGAGGTATCGATGATTCGATCTGCACGTCGTCGAAGTTCCGCTAAGCGTTCTTTTTCAAATCGGATCCCTTCCAGAACGGGTAGATGCGGCAGCAGCGGGTGGGGGCGCCTTGATTCTGAAAAACGCCTGATCAGGACCTCCTCACGCGCCTCAAAGAATAACAATTTGACCACGTGGCCCATCGTCTTGACTCGTTCCAGAATGCCCACAAGATCCGAGAAAAACACTCGTTCGCGCACATCGATACCGAGCGCAACATTGGCAATTTCATTATGTTGTTGATCACACAGGTCCACAAAGGTTGGAAGTAACGCAGGAGGAAGGTTGTCAATGCAGAAATAGCCCGCATCCTCGAACGCCTTGAGCGCGTAGGATTTTCCTGATCCAGATAACCCGCTGATGATGACGAGGTTGAGTCGTGCCATAACACCAAACCATCTCAGCAGAGATACAAGTTACGGCATCACATCTGAACCACAGAAGCATAAGCCCATGCCGTTTGCTCGAGACACGATGCGGCAAGGGCTCCTTCTCGATCAAGATTTCCTGCATCGAGCAACCATTCAAGTGAATGCGGTGCCATCAGGAACCCGTTCATCCGAACAGTGTTCAGATCAACCACTCATGATTTCTTGGATTTGGCTGGCTTATGATGAACAAGGCGATCTTTCCATTTTCGAAACTGAGCGTCTACGCGATCGACAAGTGCATCAATGGTGGCATACATCTCAGAGGTTGATGTCTTCGCTTGTATCCGCTTTCCGCTCACAGCTCCGGTCACTTCAGCTTTGTGTTGAAGTTTCTCGACGTCCAGCACGACCTGGAGAGACCCCACCTTCAAGCCATAGCGATCCAGTCGACCAAATCTTGTTTCTACATAGTTCCTCAAGGCAGGGGTAAGGTCCATATGCCGACTCGTAATTCTCAAGTTCATGCCTACCTCCAATCTCTCTATTGCGTTGGATGCAGAGCAGCGAGCATCAAAAAAATTGTCTGCGTTGACTGGCCGATGGAATATTCAATTCCGCTCGATACTTGGCCACGGTTCTCCTCGCAATACGTACTCCTTGAGTGCTCAGCTTGGCCGCAATTTCTTCGTCTTTCAACGGACGTTTGCCATCCTCCTCCCCTACCATGTTTTTAATCATGTCTCTGACGGATATGGAAGAATGCATACTCGACGGCTCATCGGTTCGCTGGAGTCCGGCATTAAAAGAACTTGAGCTCTAACATGCCTTGCGGGCAATACATGTACTTGTTCGCTGTCACACGGCTAATCGTGGATTCATGCATTCCAATATCTTCAGCCACTTGTTTAAGAACTAACGGCTTGAGGTATTGCACGCCATGCTCAAAAAACTGCTCCTGAAACTTCACGATACTCGACACTACTTTGACGATCGTTCTATTCCGCTGTTCGATGCTTCGAATAACCCACTGAGCCGCTCGCAATTTCTCATCCATGTATGCTTTGGTTTCAGGATTTCCACTCTGCTCAGATGAAATAAGCTGCTTATAGTAGGGGCTGATTCTCATCCGTGGGAGCCCATCGTCGTTCAACAGCACCACCCACTCTCCTTCATTCTTGACTACAAACACATCCGGCACGATCACATAGTTTTGGGTATTCGTGAAGGGTCGCCCAGGTTTTGGCTCAAGCTCGCCGATGATCTTGGTCGCTTGAAACACGTCTTCAATACTGACATTCAACGCTTTCGCGATTTTGGGATACTGTTTTTTCTCAAGGTCTTTCAAATGGTGCTTGATGACGCTCTCGATGACTGATCCTTTGAGCGCTCCGGGGGAGATCCAAGCGAACCAAAAAGATTACGACCTAAATGTCCAAGCTGGAGGAGAAGACATTCTGCCAAATCTCTTGCCGCGACGCCTGTTGGGTCAAACGTCTGAATGTCTCTGAGCACTGACTCGGCTTCGGTTTCCCGAAACGGCGAACCAGCCACAATTTCGGTCAAAGGAATGCGAAGATAGCCATCATCATCGAGGTTGCCAATGATCAAGCGGCCAAGCTCTTTTTCTCGATCGGAAAGTGTTGACAGAGACAATTGCCACAGAAGATGCTCTTCAAGCGATGTCGCTTTCGCCACCGTCTGTTCATATGAGGAAATCGTCAGACGTTCCCGAATATTCAGACTGCCCGTCCCGCCGATCCCTCCCGAAGTATTCTTCCCATCCAGACGCTGAAAATTCCTCCGGAGACCCTCGCTCTTCCGGTGTCTCCGCCGTACTTACCTGTTCTTGCCCAGGTGAGACCGAGATCTCCCCTACCTTCTCTTCATTGATCGACGGCTCATTTTCATCCCCGTCGGATTGGATCTCATCCAACAAGGGATTCTCCAGGAGATGCTGGGTAAGACTCTGCTGCAACTCAAGTCGTGACAGTTGCAACAACTTAATAGCCTGTTGCAGCTGTGGCGTCATGATCAATTTCTGGCTGAGCTTCAGGTCAAGACGCAGTTTCATGGTTGAATGCACATCCTCTACAATTTGAATTGTTCACCGAGATACACCGCTCGAGCAGTTTCGCTCTGAACGATAACTTCTGGAGTACCTGATTCCAGGATCAACCCCTCATTAATGATGTACGCTCGGTCGACTATCGAGAGCGTTTCTTGCACATTATGATCAGTAATTAGGATCCCAATACCTTTATCTTTCAACCGGGTGATGATCTGCTGGATATCGGCCACAGCGATCGGGTCGATTCCTGCGAACGGCTCGTCTAGGAGCATGAACGACGGCGTGGCCGCCAAGGCACGCGTGATCTCCAAGCGGCGACGCTCTCCGCCGGACAATGCATAGGCCATACTTTTACGAATATGGAGCAGATCCAACTCTTTGAGGAGCACATCCACTCGCTGATTTCGTTCGTTACGAGCATACCCTAGCATTTCAAGAATCGCCAAGACATTATGTTCTACCGAAAGCCGACGAAAGACCGATGATTCCTGAGGAAGATAACCTATCCCTCTCCGTGCTCTCTTATACATGGGGAGGCCCGTGACGGACTCTCCTTTGAAGGTAATATCTCCTTCATCAGGCTGGCATAGCCCCACGACCATATCAAAAATGGTGGTTTTCCCCGCACCGTTAGGACCAAGAAGGCCTACCACCTCACCAGCATAGACTTCGATTGCCACACCCTTAACGACTTTTCGACTACGAAAACTCTTGACTAATCCAGTGGCCCGCAGACAGTCGGCAGGAAGAGGGGAGTTCGAATGGATGAGGGAGTCAGTTAGAGCAGGAACGCTCTGAGTCATGGCGTATTTGCTCCTTCACCCTCGATACGAACGTGAGAGCCTCCCTCTACGACGCTCCGTTCTTCGGCTAGAAAAAGGGTGATCTGCTGACCACTCACACGTGTTCCCCGCTCCCATGCCACGGGATCCCCGGTGAGCACGACCTTTTCGCCCTCGACAAAATAGACGGCCTTTTGGCAGGTGGCATTGCCATTCTCATATTCGATCTTGACATGGTTCGTATCCGCCATCGCTTCGATCCGACTGACAGAACGATTCGAAATCGTCGATGCCGCACCGGCACCGCCTTCCTGTGATGGAGAGGGACTCTGCGCCGGTGCTCCGCGGCTGGTACCATTGGGCGATTTGGACTTCAGATCGGGCTTACGCGACCGGAATGACACCACCATTCTGTCAGAGTGAACGACTAGAGCCCCTCTCGTCAACACAACCATCCCCTCAAATACTGCCTGGCCGTCTTGATTTCGGACAGTCATCTTTTTTGACGTAATGGTAGTTGGGATTCCTGGTGCCTCAACGCTCTGCTTCAGAGTCCCTGATTCCGTGGAAAGAGCGGCGACTGCGCCTTCAGCACATAGGACACTAAGAAACAGGAACGAGATCCACATGAACATCGTGTAGAACCTCAAATTCTTCTGACTCCATCCTCCCAAGCAATCCAAGACCTTGTATCTCCAACCCAGGCCCAACAATGCGCACAGGATCTTCTGTCCGAATTTCTTTGGATTTATCCGTCCAGACCAAATGGTTGGTATAGATCGTGTATCCACTCTTCGTTATCACAGTGACGGGTGCGTCACGATTTGATAAGGCAAAGTCTTTGCTCACGGTATCAAGCGTACCTTCGTCACCATGAACCCTCACCTCCTCACCATCCCCCCCATAAAAGGTAAGGGAAACATCATGCAATAATGCTCGCTGTTCCTGTTCAAATATTCGAGCCTGTTTCGCCTGAACTTGCCATTGGACCACGTCCCCTTTCGATTGCGTAAAAATAAATTCCGATAGTTTGGCGTCGGCTTGTTCCATAGGTTCAGGAAGGCTCGGTTGACTAGTCGACACTGAATCTGCATTTCTGACCAGAAGGTATCCGAGGAATACAGCCAATAATGCACTCGCTGTGAGAAGAGTGCGTCTCGCAATAAGCTCCCACTTCAATTCGGCGTACTCCCCCACTAAACTCACGACAATACCTGGCACGATCGTAGCATGCACGGTTAATCATGTAAACGTCCGTTAGGGTCTAGAAACACAAAACCTCCCACATGTGCACATGTGGGAGGTTTTGTGTTGATGTCGAACCGACTGTCCTGAGAGAAATTACGCGGATGCTCTCGACTCTCCTGACACCGGAGACGATGTGGAAGCAGCCGCTGCTTTCTTGCGGACTACTTCTTGACGGGAAACCAACTCAATAGCAACCATTTCCGCAGCATCACCGACACGTCGACGTGTTTTGATGATCCTGGTGTACCCGCCGGATCGATCCTTAAACCGTGCAGCGACGTCGTCAAAGAGCTTAGATACCACTGCCTTGCTACGGAGAAAGCCAAGCGCCCGTCGTCTCGCCGGGAGGGTACCTTCCTTACCCAGGGTAATCATACGATCGGTAAATCCTCGTATCTCCTTCGCTTTAGCCCCGGTTGTTTCAATTCGCTCCTGATCCAACAATGAGGTCACCAAATTTCTAAATAATGCCCCTCGGTGCTTGGTCTGCCGCCCAAGTTGTCGTCCTTTTTTCCTATGTCGCACGGTGTTCCCCTCGGCTAAAAAAACATCATTCCGGTTTTGGACTTCCGTTGTGTGGGGCAGCCCCATCCTCTACTCTAGTCCCCAGGGAAAGTCCCATCTCTGTAAGAATCTCCTTGATCTCATTGAGAGACTTTTTCCCAAAGTTCTTCGTTCTGAGCATTTCACCTTCAGATTTTTGAACAAGATCGGCAATCGTCTTGATATTTGCGTTTTTGAGGCAATTGGCTGCTCGAACCGATAATTCCAGTTCATTGACGCTGCGCGAGAGGTTTCTATTTACTTCTCGCTGAGACTCCTCGTAGCCCGCTTCACTCTTTCCTTCGCTTCGCTCTTCGGGATTTATAAAGATATCGAGATGTTCCCGCAAGATACCGGCCCCCGTTGAGAGCGCATCTCTGGGGCTGATGGTGCCGTCCGTCCAGATTTCCATCGTTAGCTTGTCATAGTCGGTCATGCGTCCGACCCGGGCATTCTCCACATAGAAATTGACTCGTTTGATCGGCGAGAAAATAGAGTCGATCGCAATCACTCCAATCGGCAATCCTTCTTCCTTATTGCGCTCTGCCGGTACATACCCACGTCCATGTTTGATGGTCATTTCAATGTCAAGCGTCGCATCTTTATCGAGGGTAGCGATATGCAGATCGGGCGTCAAAATCGTTACATCACCATCGTGGAGGATATCGGAGCCCTTTGCCTCACCCGGCCCCTTCTTCTTCAGCCGAATGGTCTTTGGTTTATCCGTGTGGAGCGCCAACCGCAAACTTTTAATATTGAGAATAATCGCCGTCACATCTTCGGTTACACCGGAGATCGTCGAGAATTCATGGACGACCCCTTCGATCTTTACAGTGGTCACAGCGGCCCCAGTCAGCGACGACAACAAAATTCGACGGAGGGCATTACCAATCGTCGTACCAAACCCTCGTTCGAATGCTTCAGTTGTAAACCGCCCGAATGTGAGGGACTGTGCATCCTTGTCGACTTCCACCCGCATCGGGATCTGAAAGTCTTTCATCGCTTTGATCATGACCGATCCTCCATACCATCGAGTAACAAACACATTGACAGATGACACTGAACCGAGGAAACGAAATACCCAGGTGGCCTAGCGTGAATACAATTCCACCACCATTTGTTCGTTCACCGGTAACACGATCTGCTCTTTCGCCGGCAAGGACCGCACAATTCCCTTAAATGCACCCTTATCCAATTCAAGCCAGTCAGGAATCCCTCTGCTATCGACGGATTCCAATGCAGCCTGGATCGCAGCCAAATCCCGACTCTTTTCCTTGATCTCAATCACATCGCCAGGCTTCACCAGTGCGCCAGCTACCGTAATTTTCCTGCCATTCAGTGTGGAATGCCCGTGACTCACCATCTGACGTGCCTGTTTGCGTGAAGCGCCAAATCCAAGCCGATAAGTCACATTATCCAATCGACATTCAAGAAGTCGCAGCAACGAGTCGCCGGTGACGCCCGTCTGTCGTTCCGCACGCTCAAATACACCACGGAACTGGCGTTCCTGAAGTCCATAGATACGTCTCAACTTCTGCTTCTCCCGAAGCTGAAGGCTATAGTCGGAGGTGCGTTGACGCCCCTGCCCATGTTGCCCAGGTGGATAACTTCGCCGTTCGACGGCACACTTTTCCGTCATGCAGCGGGTTCCTTTGAGAAAGAGCTTCTCACCTTCTCGTCGACACAACCGACAGACAGGACCACGATACTTTGCCACTGCGTCCTCCTCCGGAATTAACTTACAGATTCACCTACACATGACCGTTACCGACATTCAAAAGAGCTGAGTCTTCGATTCATATGTTTAAACGCGCCGCCGTTTTGGCGGCCGGCATCCATTATGCGGAATAGGCGTGACATCTCGAATGAGGTTAATCCGCAATCCAGCCCCTTGCAATGAACGAATTGCGGACTCTCTGCCGGAACCTGGACCATTGACATACACGTCGATTTGTCGCATCCCACTTTCCATCGCCTTCCGTGCCGCCGCTTCTCCGGCTCGTTGGGCAGCGAAGGGGGTACTCTTGCGCGATCCTTTAAACCCTTGATTGCCAGCGCTGGCCCACACTACCGTATTGCCGCTCATATCGGTGATTGTGACAATCGTGTTGTTAAATGACGCCTGGACATGCGCCACTCCACTTTGAACGATTCGACGCTCTTTTTTCTTCCCTTTTTTGACGCTCATACAAACCCCTCCTGACGCCCAAGCCGACTAGGCGCTCGCCCCTTTTGAACCCGTTGGTCGCGGTTTACTACTGACTCCCGCACGACGTCCCTTACGTGTTCTGGCATTCGTTTTGGTACGCTGCCCCCGAACCGGCAATCCTTTGCGATGACGCAACCCTCGGTAGGTTCCGGTATCGATGAGTCGCTTGATATTGAGAGACACCTCTTTACGAAGGTCCCCTTCGACTCGATGATCACGCTCGATGATTTCACGTAATTTGACGATCTTGTCTTCGCTCAAATCCTTGACACGAATCGATCCATCAATACCCGCTTCATCGAGAATCTGTTGGGCCGATGCCCTCCCGATCCCGTAGATGTAGGTTAACCCAATATCCGTTCGTTTGTTCCTTGGCAGATCGACGCCAGCAATACGTGCCATTCTTCCTCCAACTATCCGTCTTCAGCAATAATCTCTTGAACCCACCTCTCCCCGACTGTGTCCGCCTTGTCAGCCTCTGGTCTGGCGCGGCTTCATTCGTCCGTTAGCACTCCCCTTCAACTATCCCTGTCGCTGCTTGTGGCGCGGGTTTTTGCAGAGAATGCGGACAACTCCACGACGGCGAACAACTTTGCATTTTGCACAAATGGGCTTCACTGATGATTTGACTTTCATACCAATTCCTAACTCCCATTTATTTAAAGCGATAGGTGATACGGCCTCTCGTCAAATCATACGGCGACATTTCCACCGTGACCTTATCGCCAGGAAGAATACGGATGAAATGCATCCGCATTTTCCCAGAAATATGAGCCAGTATGACATGGCCATTATCGAGCCTGACTCGAAACATGGCATTGGGGAGCGTTTCCACTACCGACCCCTGCACTTCAATGATGTCTTCCTTTGCCACGTCGTGCCGTGTTCTTTCCTATGAATGCATCACTACATGCTTTACAGCTGGCTCAGAATACGCGGACTTCCAGTTGGCTGGATAGCGATCGTATGTTCAAAGTGAGCGGACAAACTGCCATCAACCGTGACAGCCGTCCATCGATCGTCGAGAATACGCACGGCACTTCGTCCCATATTAACCATAGGTTCAATGGCCAGCACCATCCCTGGCTGCAATCGAGGTCCTTGACCGGGCTTTCCGTAGTTAGGAACTTGAGGCTCTTCGTGTAATTGTCGCCCAATCCCATGACCAACAAACTCGGTCACAACTGAAAATCCTGATGATTCAACATACTGCTGAACAGCATACGAGATATCTGATAAACGATTCCCGACTATGGCCTGTGTAATGCCCAAATGGAGAGCCTCTTTCGTCACTTGAACTAATTTTTCTGTGGCCTCAGCAATGGATCCAACTGCAACAGTCACCGCAGAATCACCATAGAACCCTCCAACGATCGCTCCAAGATCCAACCCAATGATATCCCCCTCTTTTAGTTTCCGCTTTGAAGGGATCCCGTGAACGACCTGCTCGTTGACGGATGCACACAGAGTCCTCGGATAGTTGCGATAGCCTTTGAATGCTGGGAGTGCTCCTCTTCCCCGTATCTCCTGTTCCGCGATAGAATCCAGTTCTTCCGTGGTGATCCCAGGCTGGACTGCCTTCCGCACGATGTCCAGCGCTTCAGCAACTACCCTTGACGCCTGTGCCATCACTTCAATCTCAGCAGGCGTTTTTAAAATGATCATGCCGTCTAGTGTGCCGCCAACGTTCGGATAAGACTCTGATAGACAGCATCCACTGACTCGGCGCCATTGAGACGCGATAGCAAGCCTTGCTTTTCATAAAGACCAATCAACGGTGCCGTTTGCTCTTCATACACGCGGAGACGCGTTTCAATCGCTGCCCGTTGATCATCGCTGCGCTGGGTTAAGGCTTCACCGCACCGTTCACAGGCAGTTCCCATTTTCGATGGGGCAAAGTCTACATGATACGTCGCTTGGCACTTGGGACAGCTTCGACGCCCGCTCAGACGTTTGACAATTTCCTCTCGCGGCACTTCGAAATTAACGACGCAATCCAGATGCTCCTCTCGTTCATCCAACACACTAGCGAGAGCTTCAGCCTGAGGAACCGTGCGCGGAAATCCATCCAAGATAAACCCAGCAGCGCTGGACGAGTCATTCAGCTTCTCGCGTACGAGTCCGATAACCACCGAATCCGGCACCAACCCTCCTCGATCCATGTGCCCCTTTGCCTCAAGGCCAAGCGATGTCTTATTACGAACCGCCTCTCGAAGGAGATCACCGGTCGAGATCTTACAAATGCGAAACTGAACAGCAGCCCTGTCCGCTTGGGTTCCTTTCCCAACACCTGGAGCACCAAGAAACACGAGTCGCATCGCCTTACCCACTTCTTCCGCGTAACGGAGCCATTCCCTTGCCTAAAAACCCCTCGTAGTTCCGCATTAGCATATGTGATTCAATTTGTTGCGCAGTATCGAGCCCAACACCGATAACAATCAGCAGAGAAGTCCCTCCGAAATAAAAAGGGACGTTCAGCTTATAGATCAAGAATTCGGGGATCACACAGACAATGGCAAGATAAATGGCACCCGCAAAGGTAATCTTTGTCAGCACATTGTAAATATAATCGGAAGTCCGTTGACCTGGCCTGATCCCAGGGATGAACCCACCGTATTTCTTCATGTTGTCGGCCATATCAACAGGGTTCAGAACGACCGCCGTGTAGAAGAAGCAGAAAAAGATGATCAACCCCACATACAAGAGGGTGTAGAGTAGCGAGCCAGGAGCCAACTGCATCCCGATAGATTTTACCCACGGTGTCTCAAAGAACCCTGCGATGGTCGCAGGGAAAGCAATGATCGACGAGGCAAAGATAGGAGGGATCACCCCCGCAGTATTGATCTTCAAGGGGATATGCGTGCTTTGCCCCCCATAAACCCTGCGCCCAATCACTCGCTTCGCATACTGAACCGGTATTTTACGTCGTCCGCTTTCCAAAAATACGATCGCGGCTACGACAGCGATCATCAAGAGCGCCAATGCCACTAATAAGAATGCATTAAGTTGGCCGATCTCGTACAGATTATAGGTCTGGGCTACCGCTGAGGGCAGTCGAGCGACAATTCCAGCAAAAATGATCAAAGAAATGCCGTTTCCCACACCACGTTCGGTGATCTGCTCACCCAACCACATCAGGAAGCCAGTGCCGGCTGTAAGTGTGATTACCGTCATGAGACGAAATCCCCAGCCCGCAGTTAGCACAAAAGCCCCTTGATTCATTTGTTCCAATCCAACAGCAATACCAAATCCTTGAATTAGGGCAATACCGATCGTTCCAAACCTGGTGTACTGGATGATCTTTTTTCGACCTCGTTCACCTTCCTTAGCCAACTTGGTCAAGTGCGGGATGACGACCGTGAGCAATTGAAGAATGATCGACGCGCTGATATAGGGCATGATACCCAGCGCAAAGATCGTCAGGCGAGATAACGAGCCACCAGAGAAAATATCGAGGAAGCCCAGCAGCGCTCCACCCTGCTTCTGCAGGAATTCGGAAAGCGCATCTCCATTAATACCAGGAGTCGGAATATGAGACCCGACTCGATAGACCACTAGCATGCCGAGCGTGAACAGAACTCGAGTACGCAACTCGGGAATCTTAAAGATATTCTGAAAACTGGTGAGAAGCCGTTCAAGCACCGCCGATGACCTCGACTCGCCCTCCGGCTGCTTGGATCTTCGATTCTGCCGACTTGCTGAACTTATGGGCTTGAACCACAAGGGCTTTCTTGAGCTCACCATTGCCCAGAATTTTTATCGGCAGCTTTTTCCGCTTCACCAACCCCGCATCGACCATGGCCTGTGGGGTAACGACATCGCTCCCTTTCCATTCCGCAAAGCTCGTGAGGTTCACAATGGCGTATTCCACTCGGAATGGGTTGGTAAAACCAAACTTTGGGAGTCGACGCACTAAAGGCATCTGCCCTCCCTCAAAACCAGGGCGCTTACCTCCACCGGAACGAGCTAATATTCCTTTATGACCTTTAGTTGCGGTCTTCCCATGACCTGACCCAGGCCCTCGACCAATACGTTTACGTCGTTTTTTTGCCCCTCTTGCTGGGGCCAAATCATGAAGATTCATGGCCTAACAACCTCAAGCAGATACCCGACTTTATGTAACATACCCCGCACTTGCGGCGTATCAGGACGGACGACAGTTTGACGAATCCGCCGAAGACCCAGCCCACGCAAGACAAGCCGATGGCGTTCCGGCGTTCCGATTGGACTGCGTTTCAAAGTAACCTGTACTGTCGCAGATTTTGATTTTGGTTGCTCTGATGACCGTGCCGCGCCCATTTAAACCGTTGCCCTTTCCCGTTCCTCTGCACCAGCCCGTCGGCGGAAGCGAAGAACATCCTCTAAATTTCTCAGTTTTGTTAAGCCATCGAGCGTGGCACGGACTGTATTAAATGGATTGCCTCGCCCAAGTGTTTTCGCAATAATATTGTGAGCGCCGACTAATTCCACCACGGCGCGCACTGCCCCCCCCGCAATGATTCCTGTTCCATCAACGGCCGGCTTCAGTAGCACGTGCTCTGCCCCAAAGAGACCGTGCACTTCATGCGGTATAGTTCCTCCCTTGAGTGGAACATGGACGAGATGTTTTTTAGCCTGTTCAACAGCCTTGGAAATGGCGACTGGAACTTCAGCCGCTTTTCCCTTCCCGATACCCACCCACCCATGGCCATCACCCACGACCACAAGCGCACAGAAGTTGAACCGCTTTCCACCCTTGACAACCTTTGCCACGCGGTTGATAAATACGACCTTATCCTTCAGACTCAGTTCATCGGGATTGACTCGCACGCTCTCACCCCTCAGTCCTAAATTCTCCGACCAATCATTAAGAGGCTGCCCTTCGACACGGTACAAGCCTCTGACCTCATCTTCAGCTTAAAACTTCAATCCCCCTTCACGAGATGCATCAGCGAGTGCTTTAATGCGTCCGTGATACATTCGTCCGCCTCGGTCAAAAACCACCGCAGTGACCTTTGCAGCCTTTGCACGATCCGCTATCAGCTTTCCGACCGCTTTTGCCGCCTCTATTCCACCGGTTGACGTGATGGATTTTCGAAGTGTCTTATCAAGAGAGGAGGCAGCGGCGAGCGTCGTACCTTGAATATCATCAATTATCTGCGCATAGATATGAGCCGTACTCCTGAAGACATTCAATCGTGGTCGTTCTGCTGTCCCCAGAATGACACGTCGCACTCTCCGTCGCCGTCGCTCAAGTTGTTGTACTTTGTTTGCCGCATTCATGGTTGATTCCTACTTCCCTGTCTTACCTTCTTTTTTACGTAATACTTCACCGGCGTACCGGACGCCCTTTTGCTTATAGACATCCGGCGGTTTAATGGCTCGCAGATCAGCCGCCACTTGGCCCACCAGTCGCTTATCGACTCCCTTGAGATTAATGAGAGTCTGCTTGTCAACTTTCACGTCAATACCAACTGGGACCTGATACACTACAGGGTTAATGTACCCAACGTTGAAGCTCAACGTCCGACCTTGAAGTTGAGTCTTATAGCCAACCCCTGTAATTTCAAGCGAACGTTCGTATCCTTTCGTAACACCCTGAACCATATTGCTCAATACAGCACGAGTGAGACCATGCAACGCTCTCACCTTTCGATCTTCGCTTGCACGATCGACGGTGAGCTGACCGTTATTGACAGCGACTTTCACGCCATCCTTGAGCGACCAATCCAACTTACCCAAGGGTCCCTTCACCGAAACCGTTGATCCAGCAACCTTGACCTCCACTCCACCAGGAATGGCAATTGGCTTTTTCCCAATACGAGACATGGCTTATTCTATCCTTCAGTCGAGAGTGAACCAGCTCACCACACGGAGCACAAAACCTCGCCCCCCAGTTGGTTTTTACGTGATTCCTGATCGGTCATGAGTCCCTTTGACGTGGAAAGGATTGAGAGACCGATACCGTTACGAACTTTTTGAATCTCTTGACTTCCCACGTAGACACGGCGCCCCGGTTTGCTGATACGTTCTAAACCCGTAATCATAGGCTGTCCCTCGCCTACATATCGAAGCCGAACGCTGAGAACAGGATGACCATCCCGCACTTCATCCTGGACCGAATCAATATAACCTTCCCTCCTCAAGATCTCCAAAATGGCACGCTTGAGTTTTGAGGTTGGAACGGTGACGGTTTCAAAATGGCGCTGAGCACCATTTTTTAATCGAACAAGAAGATCACCGACTGGATCAGTAACCATACAATACCCTTCATCCTCCGTTGATGGTCATTGGAACGGGGGTACCTGCTACCAACTCGATTTTCGAACCCCAGGAATCTCCCCACGCAACGTCATCACTCGAAAACAGATCCGACACATCCGAAAACGCCGCAGATATCCGCGCACTCGACCGCACACACCACAGCGGTGATACTCGCGCGTGGAAAATTTTGGCTTCGCTGCCGCCTTATTTCTCAGCGCTAATCGTGACACAAGCACTCCTCCTATCCCAAAAAACCATCACAATCCTGTCATGTTTTAGGTCCGAAACGGCATACCGAGGTGCTTCAGAAGCGCCTTTCCTTCATCATTTGTCTTGGCCGTGGACACCACTGTAATATCCATGCCATGAATCGAAGCCACTTCATCGTACTTAATTTCAGGAAAAATGAGCTGCTCTTTCAACCCAAGCGTGTAATTACCGCGACCATCGAAGGCCTTCGGGGACACTCCACGAAAGTCACGAATACGCGGAAGTGCTAAGGAGACCAGCCGGTCGAAGAATTCATAACATACGCCGACTACGCAGGGTAACCTTCGCACCAATCGGCAGTCCCTGCCTGAGCTTGAAGCCGGCGATCGCTTTTTTCGCCCTCGTGACCACCGGCTTTTGACCGGTAATCATTCCTAATTCGGTTACTGCGCTCTCCAATAGCTTGACATTCTGGATAGCCTCACCCATTCCGACATTCAGCACCACCCGCTCAAGCTTCGGTACTTGCATCACATTCCCATACCCAAATTCTTTCATGAGCGCAGGGACAACTTGCTGTTCATACGTGTCACGAAGCCTCGGGCGGAACTTCGATTCTTCGCTCCCTTGGTCTAATTGCGGAGCTGACGTTTCCTTATTCGCGCTCTTCCGTCCCGATGGTTTGCTTGATCGACTTTTTGGTTCCTTGGCCATCACCTAACCTATTCCACAGTCTCGTTGGATTTCTTACTGAAGCGTACTCGCCTTCCATCTTCTAATAGGCGAATCCCGACCCTTGTAGCTTTTTGAGTCACCGGACAAAAAAACATGATATTGGAGATCGGAAGAGGAGCTTCTCGCTCCAATATACCGCCTTGCTTCACCTTCTGATTTGGCTTTGTGTGTCGCTTGATAATATTCAATTTCTCGACGATCACTTTACCAGCACGAAGGTCGATCGAAAGTACCTTGCCTGTCTTCCCTCGCTCACGGCCTGAAACCACAACGACCGTGTCTCCTTTACGAATTCTACTTTTTCTCAGCGCTTCCACGATACTCCTCGCTCGCCCCTTACAAAACTTCAGGTGCTAAAGAAATAATTTTCATGAACTTTTTCCAGCGGAGCTCACGGGCAACAGGACCAAAAATACGCGTTCCGATCGGCTCTCCTTCTTTATTGATCAGGACGCAGGCATTCCGATCGAACTTGATATACGATCCATCTTCCCGGCGAACCTCTTTCGTCGTTCGCACGATCACTGCCCGACTCACATCGCCCTTCTTGACGCTCGCCTGTGGAATAGCTTCCTTGACAGCTACCACCACAATATCTCCCAACGAAGCATAACGTCGCCTTGTCCCCCCGAAAACATGAAAGCACATGGCTTGCTTCGCACCGGAATTATCAGCTACATCCATATAGGTATAATTCTGAATCATTGCGATTTTCCCACGGGTGTTACAAGTAAAGAAGCTCCTTAAAAGCCTGGTCTACTTTTCCGGCTGCCCCTTTTCCATGACCTGAACAACACGCCAATTTTTCTCCTTGCTTAGCGGTCTGCTCTGGACAAGCTTGACCCGATCTCCCACTTTACAGATGTCACCTTCGTCATGCGCCTTCAATCTCGTCACCCGCCGGAGAACCTTTTTGTAGATCGGATGAACGACCGACCGTGAAACAACCACAATGACGGTTTTCTGCATCTTATTACTAACAACATCGCCGTACCAATGACGACGCTTCACAACTTCAGCCATAGCGTTCTTTACCTCTTAGACCCTTCAGCTCGGTCCATCCCCTGTTGAAGAATTGTCTTCACTCGGGCGATATCCCGCTTGGTTTTCCGAATCTGCATGGGGTTTTCAAGACGGCCAGCACCGAACTGAAACCGCAGATTAAACAGTTCTTGCACAAGCTGCTTTTCCTTGTCAGCGAGCTCGTCTACCGTCATATTCCGCAGATCTTTAATATCTAACGCCATATACCCACTCCTGACTTCTAGTCACACCGGCAAGAACCTACCCAAACTCTCCACGAACAACCAACTTTGTCGCTATTGGCAACTTATGGGACGCGAGCCGAAACGCCTCTCGAGCAGTTTCTTGGGTCACTCCATCCATCTCATAAAGAATACGACCAGGCTTTACAACAGCCACCCAATACTCAGGGTTACCCTTCCCTTTTCCCATTCGAGTTTCTGCCGGCTTTTTTGTAATGGGTTTGTCTGGGAAAATACGGGTCCAGACCTGCCCACCACGCTTCACATGCCGGGTAATGGCAATACGTGCGGCTTCGATCTGACGGCTGGTGATCCACCCTGGCTCTAAGGCCTTTAGGCCGAATTCCCCGAGAGTGATTCTCCCCCCGCGGTAGGCCTTCCCCGTCATCCGGCCTTTTTGCATTTTTCTGAATTTAACTTTCTTAGGCGCTAACACTGTTCGATCTCCTCACCCAAACCTGCGATCCAATGATGACTCTGCTTTTATGGGCTGAACTGGAAGGAGCTCTCCCTTATAAATCCAGGTTTTCACTCCAATCTGCCCCATCGTCGTATGCGCTTCAGCGAATCCATAGTCAATTTCAGCACGCAGCGTATGCAATGGCACCCGCCCCTCTCGATACCACTCAGTTCGTGCAATCTCAGCACCACCCAGCCGACCCGCAACCATAATCTTGATTCCCTGAGCGCCAAGCCTCAGCGCGGACTGAACACTGCGCTTCATTGCTCGACGAAAGGCTACCCGCTTCTCAAGTTGAGTCGCGACATTTTCACTGACAAGCTGAGCATCGAGTTCAGGCTTTTTGATCTCTTTTACGGTGATGTAGACTTGACCACCGTATTGTTTCTCGAGATCAGCCTTGAGCTTATCGACCTCCGCACCCTTCCGACCAATAATGATCCCCGGGCGAGCGGTATGAATAATCACCCTAGTCTGATCGCCGGAACGCTCAATCTCGACCTTTGCCACTCCGGCATGGTAGAGCCTAGCCTTGACCATCTTCCGAATCTTGACGTCCTGATGGAGAAGTTTGGCATAGTCTTTCCCGGCATACCAACGGGAGCTGCCCGTATAGTTGTAGCCAAGACGATAACCGATTGGATGTGTTTTTTGCCCCATGCGCTATATGCCTCAATAAAAAAGAATCTATTTTCGCTTGCCCTGATTTTCCTGCGCCGCTACCACAACGGTGATGTGACTTGTACGCTTCTGAATCGCATTTGCCCGACCCATCGACCTGGCACGGACACGCTTGTAGGTCGGTCCACAATTAACAAACGCCCTAGAGATGAACATCGACTCGCTATCCCCCATCTCCTTCAATTCAGCATTTGCCACAGCTGAACGGACAATTTTTTCTACGACTCTGGCAGCGTGTCTCGGCGTATGCCTTAAAATAGCCAACGCCATCGGCACCTGCCTTCCACGAATCATATCAATCACCGGCTTTGCTTTGCGCGGCGCAACACGAACAAATCTTAAAATTGCATGTGCTTCAGTCATCTTCAAAACCCTGTAATCGGTGAACCGATACCCGTCAATCTTCTACTTCAGCGCAACAGCCTTCTCAGTTTTGGCCTGACCATGCCCTTTAAAAAACCGCGTGGGAGCAAATTCACCGAGCTTGTGGCCAACCATATTTTCAGTCACAAACACGGGAATAAACTTCTTCCCATTGTGAACGGCAAAGGTATGACCGATCATATCCGGGACAACCGTCGATCGACGCGACCAAGTCTTAATCAACTTACGGTCCTTCACCTGATTCATCTGCTCGACCTTCTTCAACAGATGATCGTCGACAAACGCTCCTTTACTTACCGATCTAGGCATTGCGCACCCCTGACTTTCGTCGAGCGATGATAAATTTTTCGGTCTTCTTATTCTGCCTGGTCTTATAGCCTTTTGTCGGAAGACCCCATGGTGAGACAGGATGAGGATTTCCTTGCCCCGACTTACCTTCGCCTCCACCATGCGGGTGATCAACGGGGTTCATGACCACACCACGAACGTGCGGCCTCTTCCCTTTCCATCGGCCTCGCCCCGCTTTCCCAACGCTGATATTCTCATGATCAACGTTTCCCACCTGCCCAACTGTGGCCATACAGACGCCCAAAACACGACGCATTTCACCAGACTTTAGTCGAACCTGCACGTAATCCCCATCGCGCCCCATAACCTGTGCGAAGCCACCGGCACTTCGGATCAACTGCCCACCCTTGCCGGCCTTCAATTCCAGATTATGGATGGTCGTACCAAGAGGCATGTTGATCAATGGAAGCGCATTCCCAGGTCGAATTTCTGCTTGCGGACCAGATTGAACTTCATCGTTCAGACCAAGGCCCACAGGAGCCAAGATATATCGCTTCTCTCCATCGCGATATTTCAGCAACGCGATCCTTGCAGACCGATTCGGATCATATTCGATCGCCGCAACTTTCGCAGGTACACCTACCTTGTCCCGACGAAAATCAATCGCACGATACAGCCGCTTATGACCACCCCCACGAAACCTGACCGTTACCCGACCATTATTGTTCCGCCCACCACTTCGTAAGTGGAATGCAGTTAATAACTTTTCAGGCTTCTTCTTCGTGAGATCCTTAGACACCACGGCCGTCATGCCACGGCGGCCTGCAGATGTTGGGCGATATACTTTTAACCCCATACGTTCCCTCTTACGCTCAATTGCACGGTGACTTGAACGCGCTCAGCATTATGCGCTTTCATACATCTCCAACTTTTCACCTGGCTTGAGCGTGACAAAAGCCTTCTTCCAATCAGACCGCTTACCGGAGAACCGGCCAAGCCGCTTCACCTTACCGCGGACATTCATCAGATTCACCTTCTCGACCTTTACTTTGAGCAAAGCCTCAACAGCTTGCTTGATCTGAACACGATTGGCCTCAGGATGAACGACGAAACCCACTGTGTTCGTCTTTTCTCGAAGTCCAGTGATCTTTTCAGTCAATAACGGTTGAACCAGTATCCTATGCATATCCACCTTCATGACCAGGCCTCATTCACAGGACCAAGTTCCCCTTGTGAAATCAGAATCACATGAGCACGAACAATGTCATAGACGTTCAGTTGATCAGCACTGAGAACCTTCACATCGGTCAAGTTTTCAGCTGCCTGGAAAATTTCCGCCTTCGATTTTCCACTGATCACCAATACGTGATCACTTTCACAGAATTGCCTTAATGCTTGTGCCAGCAATTTGGTCTTAGGCTGTTGTAGAGAGAGATCTGACACAACAAACAACTTCCCTTCGGCGACTTTAGCAGATAAGGCGCTCTGGAGAGCTGCCCGATATTTCTTCCGAGGCATCGAGTAGGCATAACTCCTAGGCTTTGGACCAAAGACGCTTCCACCGTGCCGCCAGACCGGAGAGCGAAGTGAACCGGCTCGAGCCCGTCCGGTATGCTTTTGCTTCCACGGCTTCTTTCCAGATCCACTCACTTCTCCTCGGCGCAACGTCGAGGCCGTACCTTTGCGTTCGCATGCACGCTGCATGATCACAGCTTCATGGACCAACGCGGCACGCGATTCACATCCAAAGACTTGTGGAGAGAGATCAACGGTCCCCACCTTTTCTTTCTGCAAATCAACCAGATCAATAGTAGGCATACTAGCTCTTCTTTGACTTACGCACGACAACTACCCCGTTCGCCGCTCCAGGAATTGCTCCACGGACAAACAGTAGATTCTCTTCTAATCGCGCCTCAATGACTTTCAAACGATGAACTGTGACCCGCTCCGATCCCATATGACCCGGCAGCGTCTTCCCCTTCCACACACGCGATGGGAACGAACTTGCTCCAATCGATCCAGGAGCGCGGTGGAACATGGAGCCGTGAGATTCAGGACCACCAGCATAATGATGCCGCTTCACAACTCCCTGATACCCCTTTCCCTTCGACACACCGATCACGTCAACCCAATCACCTTTCTTAAACATCTCCACCGTGATCAACTGCCCCACGGCCGCCTCACCGTCTTTCCGGAATTCACGCAAGATTCGGCTGGGTGGAGCTTGATTCTTCTTCAGATGACCAAGCTCTGCCTTTGAGAGCTTTCGCTCTTTCACCTCACCAAACGAAAGTTGAATCGCTTCATAGCGGTCTTTCTCTTTTGTCCGCACCGCGACAACTCTGCAAGGGCCCGCCTCGATGACAGTCACCGGCGTCAATCGACTCTCATCGAATACTTGCGTCATCCCGAGCTTTTTCCCAATCAGTCCGTTTGTCATATTCGTCCAGTACTGTATGTTGCGTTCTGCGTGTTACCGTTTAACAGTTTGGCCTTAGCACTCAGGACTCATAACTTTATCTCGACGTCCACGCCAGCAGCTAAATTGAGCTTCATCAGCGAGTCCATCGTCTCAGGAGTTGGCTCCATGATATCGAGGAGTCGCTTGTGAGTACGCATTTCAAATTGTTCTCTCGATTTCTTATCAGCATGAGTCGACCGCTGAACCGTAATTTTCTCGATACGAGTGGGAAGGGGAATCGGTCCGACCACCTTTGCTCCACTACGACGAACAGTTTCAACAATTTCACTTACGGACTGATCGAGGACTCGATAATCAAAGCCTCGCAACCTTATTCTGATTCGCTGATCGACTTTCACGTCGTTACTCCTAATCCATCCACCGAACGCCGCCTGCCAGATTCGTTACGCCAGAATTTCCGTCACGACCCCCGGGCCGACCGTCTTCCCGCCCTCGCGCACCGCAAACCGTACCCCCTGATCCATCGCGATCGGGCTGATCAACTCCGCCGTCACACTCACGTTGTCCCCCGGCATCACCATCTCCACCCCCGGATTCAACTGCACCACCCCGTCACGTCCGTCGTCCGGAAATAGAACTGCGGCCGATACCCATTGAAGAACGGCGTATGCCGCCCCCTTCTTCCTTCGTCACACATAGATCTCCGCCTTGAACTTGGTATGCGGCGTGATGCTCTTCGGCTTCGATAACACCATCCCCCGCTCCACGTCCTCTTTCTTCGTCCTCGCAGCAGCACCCCGATGTTGTCCCCCGCCTGCCCTTCGTCGAGCACTTTGCGGAACATCTCGACGCCGGTCACCACCGTGGTCTGCGTCGGCCGTAACCCCACGATCTCGATTTCATCGCCCACTTTCACGATCCCCGCTCACACCGCCCCGTCACCACCGTCCCTCGTCCACTGATGGTGAACACGTCTTCGATCGGCATGAGAAACGGCTTGTCGATCGGCCGCTGTGGTGTCGGAATGTAGGTATCGACAGCCTCCAACAGCTTCATGATGGCCGGGACGCCCAATGGCCCCTGATTGCCCTCCATGGCCTGCAACGCACTGCCATGAATGATCGGGGTCTTGTCCCCGGAAACCCATACTTCGACAGCAGCTCCCGCACTTCCAACTCCACCAACTCCAAGAGCTCTTTGTCGTCGACCTTATCGGCTTTGTTCAAGAACACGACGATATACGGCACCCCGACCTGCCGCGCTAAGAGAATATGCTCACGCGTCTGCGGCATCGGCCCATCCGCCGCACTCACCACCAAAATCGCTCCGTCCATCTGGGCGGCTCCGGTGATCATGTTCTTCACATAGTCGGCGTGGCCCGGACAATCCACGTGCGCATAGTGCCGGTTGTCGGTCTCGTATTCCACGTGGCTGATGGCGATGGTCATGATCTTGGTCGCGTCACGGCGCCCTTGGCTCTCCGACGCCTTCGCCACTTCGTCATAGCTGATGAATTTCGCCATCCCCTTGTCCGCACACACCTTCGTCAACGCCGCCGTTAACGTCGTCTTCCCGTGGTCCACGTGCCCGATCGTCCCAATGTTCACGTGCGGCTTCTTCCGCTCGTATTTCGCCTTCGCCATAACCCCACTCCCTCCCGTATTTCAGTAACCCCTACTTCTTAATAATGGCTTCCGCAATATTCTTGGGCACCTGCTCGTAGCGATCGAACTCCATACTGTAGGTAGCACGGCCTTGCGTTCGAGACCTGAGGTCGGTCGCATAGCCGAACATCTCCATCAATGGCACAGCGGCATCGATCGCTTGGGCTCCGGCACGAACCTTCATGCCCTGCACCTTACCCCGCCGTCCATTCAGATTCCCAATAACATCCCCCATAAATTCCTGGGGAACCAAGACTTCAACCTTCATGATGGGTTCAAGCAAAACGGGATCGGCCTTCTTGCACGCATCAGAGAAACCCATGGAACCCGCAATCTTGAACGCCATCTCATTGGAATCTACATCATGATACGATCCATCAATAATGGTCACTTTCACATCCCTGAGAGGATAGCCTGCAACGACTCCGGTCTCCATCCGCTCGCGAACCCCTTTTTCAATGGCAGGAATGTATTCTTTCGGAATTGCTCCGCCGACAATTTTGTTCACAAACTCCAGACCCTTACCAGGCTCCGAAGGCTCCACAGTCAGCACAACATGTCCGTATTGCCCACGACCACCAGTTTGCTTAATGTACTTCGATTCCGCCTCTGCTTTTCGCCGAATCGTTTCCCTAAACGCAACCTCAGGCTTCCCAACGTTCGCCTCGACCTTGAATTCCCTCAACATCCGATCGACAATGATCTCAAGATGCAACTCTCCCATCCCGGCAATGATCGTCTGAGCAGTCTCCTCATCAGTTCGCACACGGAACGAGGGATCCTCTTGAGACAATTTCTGTAGAGCAAAACCCATTTTTTCCTGATCCTGCTTGGTCTTAGGTTCGATCGCCATCGCAATAACCGGCTCAGGAAACTTCATCACCTCCAGCAAGACGGGCTGCTTTTCATCAGCTAATGTATCACCCGTAGTGGCCCCCTTAAGCCCGACCGCTGCAGCAATATCTCCCGCATGAACTTCATCGATGTCCTCGCGTTTATTCGCATGCATCTTAAGGAGACGCCCGATGCGATCCTTGGTACCCTTCGTCACATTCAGAACCGGGGTGCCCGTCTTGAGCGTGCCAGAATACACACGGAAGTACGTCAATTGGCCAGCAAACGGATCCGACATGATCTTGAATGCGAGCGCCGCAAAAGGCTCAGTATCACCTGACTTCCGCTCGACCTCTTTACCGCTGCTCGGCTCAACCCCTTTCACCGGAGGGATATCAAGAGGAGACGGAAGGTAATCCACCACGCCATCCAAAAGTTGCTGCACTCCCTTGTTCTTAAAGGCAGAACCACAGAGGACCGGCGTGATTTTCATAGAAATGGTCGCAGCACGAATTGCACGCATCACTTCTTCTTCCGTCAACGGATGACCATTCAAGTACTTTTCCATCACTTGATCATCAAACTCCGCAACCGCGTCGAGCATTTTTTCTCTATATTCCGTTGCCTGAGCGAGCAAATCAGAAGGAATCTCATCTACCTTATACTTGGCACCCAATGTTTCGTCGTCGTAGAAATACCCCTTCATCCTAACGAGATCGATTGCTCCACGAAACTCGGCTTCCCGACCGATCGGAATTTGGATTGGGACAGGCTTGGCACCGAGGCGATCAATGATCGATTGAACACTTCCATAAAAATCAGCCCCTACCCGATCCATCTTGTTCATGAAGGCAATACGCGGAACATGATATTTATCCGCCTGCCGCCAAACTGTTTCAGATTGAGGCTCAACGCCCTGCACGGAATCGAAGGCTGCCACCGCCCCATCAAGCACACGCAATGACCGCTCCACTTCAATCGTGAAGTCAACATGGCCTGGAGTGTCAATGATATTGATACGATAGTCACGCCAAAAACAGGTCGTCGCAGCAGACGTAATCGTAATCCCACGCTCCCGCTCCTGCTCCATCCAGTCCATGGTCGCCGCACCTTCATGAACCTCACCCAATTTATGAGTCATGCCGGTGTAGTAGAGAATACGCTCGGTCGTCGTAGTCTTCCCCGCATCAATATGAGCCATGATGCCGATGTTTCTGGTACGCTCTAGTGATGTTTGACGCGCCACTTGACTCCCCTAAAAACAGTTGTGCCGCAGATCAAGCCGCACCACACTGCTGCGATATTGAAGCACTCAAGCCTGCGATCGCAGCACGGCCCGACTGCAGCACAGAACGACGCTACCAGCGATAATGGGCGAATGCCTTATTCGCCTCTGCCATCCGATGCACGTCTTCCCGCTTTTTCACCGCAGCCCCGGTATTATTCGATGCATCCAACAATTCGGCTGCAAGTTTCTCTCGCATACTCTTACCAGCGCGCGTACGCGCAAACTGCGACAACCAACGAAGGGCCAACGAAACTCGACGGGCCGGCCTGATTTCAACAGGAACCTGATAAGAAGCCCCACCAACACGACGAGATTTAACCTCAACGATCGGCTTCACGTTGTCGACTGCGGTCCTGAACACTTTCAGCGGATCACCGCCGGTCTTTTCCTGAATAGCATCGAAGGCCCCGTAACAGATGCGCTCCGTGGTGCTCTTCTTTCCACTGATCATCAAGGTATTAATGAATTTCCCAACCAGTTTGTCACGATACCGCACATCTGGGAGCACTTCCCGTTGGCCCAAAAATCTACTGCGTGGCATAATGTCCTATTTATTGATGAATCTTGGTTAGAATCAGACAGCTAGTTCGTCTATCCACCCACTTACTACTTTGGCCGTTTCGCGCCGTACTTTGAGCGGCTTTGCTTTCTGTCCGCCACCCCTACCGCATCAAGCGCCCCACGGACCAAATGGTATCGCACACCGGGAAGGTCTTTAACACGCCCTCCGCGCACGAGGACAATTGAATGCTCCTGAAGATTATGCCCCACCCCAGGGATATAAGTCGTGACCTCCATCCCGTTCGTGAGACGCACACGAGCAACTTTTCGCAAAGCCGAATTTGGTTTTTTAGGCGTTGTGGTATAGACCCTCAGACAAACACCTCGTTTTTGCGGGCAAGACTTCAGAGCCGGGCTCTTGGTTTTTGCCTTCACAAAAACTCGCCCCTTTCGAACCAGCTGATTAATCGTCGGCATCTGTTTAAACCTTCTTCAAAAAACTTAAATCACTTACAACCAAGCCCAAAGCCGCAGGATTATAATGACCAACCATGCGGCTGTCAAGTGGAGAAGATTCCTTTTTGTCAGGATCGAGCTGCTTCTCCGGTGGCGGCTGGCGTCGTGGCATCTGGTGCGGTCGAGGTTCCAGCAGAACCTATTCCCACCGGCACAGTTTCCGGTTTTTCGCTAATGACAAAGGTGTCACGATATTCTTCGAATCCAGATCCAGCCGGAATCAGGCGACCCACGATAACATTTTCCTTCAACCCCAACAGATCATCCTCACGACCGTTGATCGCCGCCTCCGTGAGAACACGCGTCGTTTCCTGGAAGGAGGCCGCCGAAATAAAGCTGTCGGTCGTCAACGCGGCCTTCGTGATACCAAGCAACACTGGCTTGCCGAGAGCCGGACTTCCATCCTTCTCAAGAACTCGTTCATTTTCTTTTTCAAAGACACTCTTGCTCACTTGGCTGCCAGGCAAAAATTGCGTATCGCCAGGGTCTTCAACCCGCACTTTCCGTAACATTTGTCTGACGATGATTTCAATATGCTTGTCATTAATCGACACACCCTGCAATCGATACACATCCTGCACTTCATCAACGAGGTACTTTTGCAATTCATTCGGCCCAAGCACATCAAGGATGTCGTGAGGATTCGCCGATCCATCCATCAATGGCTCCCCAGCTCGCACCCAATCACCTTCATGCACATTGACGTGCTTTCCCTTGGGAATAAAGTACTCTTTCACATCTCCCATCTTATTATCGACCAGCACCTTGCGCTGACCCTTCACAAATCCGCCGTATGAAACTTCTCCGTCGATTTCGGTGATGACGGCTTGCTCTTTTGGTTTCCGTGCCTCGAAAAGCTCCACGACACGAGGTAGACCGCCGGTGATATCTTTGGTTTTTGTCGTTTCACGAGGAATCTTGGCCAACACATCCCCTGGAAATACTGTGGCGCCCTTTTCGACGAAGATATGGGCACCGACTGGCAATAAGTACCGAGCAACCGCGTTCGACCCGCCAGCAACTTTGGCGGTCTTTCCGCCCTCATCTTTAATAGACACTCGAGGCCGAAGCGTCTGACCAGTATGCTCGATGATAACCTTACGTGACAAACCGGTTACTTCGTCGAACTCGTCTTTCATGGTGACACCTTCAACAATGTCACCGTAGGCGACTCTTCCGCCAACTTCAGTCAAGATCGTGAGAGAATACGGATCCCATTCGACCAATTTCTGACCAACGACGACTGGATCGCCATCTTTGATTTTTATCTTGGCTCCGTACACGACCGGGTATTTCTCGCGTTCTCGTCCGCTGTCATCAACGATCGCAATCTTCGTATTGCGATTCATCACAACCCACTCGCCTTCTTTGTTTCGAACGGCGATCCCAGCGTTGTGAACGTCTGCGTTCTTTTTCGCGTCGAAGCTCATAAACTTGATTCGTCCGGCATGCTTTGCCTCAAGCACCGTCTGTTCGACGACCTTACTCGCCGTACCTCCGATATGGAACGTACGCATCGTGAGCTGTGTACCCGGCTCACCAATGGACTGCGCGGCGATGACACCAACCGGCTCACCTTTTTCAACCAAACGTCCACGAGCGAGATCTCGACCGTAACAGGCACGACACACACCGCGCGGCGATTGACAGGTCAGCACGGACCGGATCCTGACACGGTCAACCCCGGCCTCCACGATCGATTTCGTCAGGTCTTCATTAATTTCTTCGTTCCACGACACAATGATCTCACCCGTCACGGGATCACGAATGTCTTCTGCTGCCAAACGACCGAGCACGCGTTCCTCTAGCGGCTGGATAATTTCACCACCTTCGACCAACGCGCTGACAAGAATACCGTCACGCGTTCCACAGTCGATCTCATTGATAATGACGTCCTGAGCGATATCGACTAGACGCCTCGTGAGATACCCTGAGTTAGCAGTTTTTAATGCCGTGTCGGCGAGACCCTTACGGGCACCATGCGTCGAAATAAAATACTGCAACACCGTCAACCCCTCACGGAAATTGGCGGTGATAGGTGTTTCAATGATTTCACCGGATGGCTTGGCCATCAGACCACGCATCCCCCCTAGCTGTCGGATCTGCTGCGAGCTGCCTCGAGCACCGGAATCGGCCATCATAAAGATCGGGTTGAACGATTCCACTTTCGCCGGATCACCGCCTGCCCCAAGCTCTCGCATCATCTCATTGGCGACCTGTTCGGTGACATGCGCCCAAATATCGATCACCTTGTTGTACCGTTCTCCATTGGTGATCAAGCCGTCTGAATATTGCTTTTCGATCTCGTTCACCTCGCGCTGCGCCTTCCCGATGAAGTCTTCCTTCTTACTCGGGATGTGCATATTGTCGATACAGATCGACAAGCCAGCCCTGGTCGCGTTCGTAAAACCAAGATCTTTGATCTTGTCCAAGAACTCGACCGTATCACGATGACCGGTCTGCCGGTAAACGGCATCGATCAGCTTTGTCATCTCCTTCTTCGTCATCAGCTTGTTCGCGTTCGCAAAGGGTAAGCCTGATGGAAGAATCTCAGACAACAACACCCGTCCCACAGTGGTTTGCACCAGAACGCCAGCGATGCGCACCTTGATCCTCGCGTGCTCTTCCACCTCTCGTGCATCGAAGGCAATCCGAACCTCTTCGGGAGAACCGAACACTTTCCCTTCTCCCTTGGCTCCCAATCGCTCCTTGGTCAGCCAATAGCATCCCAGCACCATGTCCTGCGACGGCACGGCGATCGGCTTGCCGTTGGCCGGCGAGAGGATGTTATTGATCGCCATCATCAGGACTCGGGCTTCAACCTGTGCCTCGACCGATAATGGCACGTGCACCGCCATCTGATCTCCATCGAAGTCGGCATTGAACGCAGCGCAGACCAGCGGATGCAATCGAATGGCTTTGCCTTCCACCAAAACTGGGTCAAACGCCTGGATCCCCAGCCGATGCAGTGTCGGGGCACGATTCAGCAATACGGGATGCTCGCGGATCACTTCGTCCAGAACATCCCAAACTTCCGGCCGCTCCTTTTCAACCAACCGTTTGGCACTTTTAATGGTGGTGGCTGCTCCTCTGGCTTCCAGCTTGTGGAAGATGAACGGTTTGAACAATTCCAACGCCATTTTCTTAGGTAACCCACACTGATGCAGGCGCAACTCTGGACCGACAACGATCACGGTACGGCCGGAGTAATCGACCCGTTTTCCTAATAGGTTCTGCCGGAATCGACCTTGCTTCCCCTTCAACATGTCGCTGAGCGATTTCAGCGGGCGCTTGTTGGGACCACGAATCGCTC
>BQXA01000017.1:0-87654 GCA_036984345.1 Nitrospira sp.
CACCGACGAGATCCCCGCACCAGCGAGCGGCCCGATGAATTTATGGACGTTCGTGAAGATGAGCCCGACGACCACTCCCACCATGACCGCCACGACAACCTGGGCCACACGATCATCGTCGTGCTGAGAGGTCGGCCGTTCCGATGCCTGGTAGGTTCCTTCAATGGTTTTTAAGATAGCGCTGACCCCCTCCACAACCCCACCTGGCATGTCACCGGTGCGGAAGCGAGGGACTATCTCATTTCGAATGATCTGCGCTGATCGTGCATCGGTCAACACCCCTTCCAACCCATATCCGACTTCGATTCGAACTTTGCGTCCCCCAATCGCCACCAACAATAGAACGCCGTTATCCGTGCCCTTCTGACCGAGCTTCCAGGTCGTTGCCACTCGATGAGAGAATTCTTCGATCGAATCGCCTTCGAGCGAAGGAACGATCAAGACAGCCGCTTGGTTGCTTGATTGAGTCTCATGCGCCGCCAGTCGAGCCTCCAAGGACTCGACTGTGGACTTTGGTAAGATGTGCGCACGATCGACAACGCGCCCGGTGAACTGAGGCACATCAAGAGCAACGGCAGGGAGGGAGGATACGCACGTCGTGCCCGCCAGATAACAAACCAATGCCAGGCGGCTGGCTCCTCGCCGTATCAACGTTTCCTCCACCTCATCATCGGGTCAAAACTTCACTTCCGGCGGTTTGGCCACTGCACTCTCATCGGCCACAGTAAAGTTGGGCCGTTCGGTCAAATTCAGCACAAACTTGGCCGTGAGGTTGGTTGGGAAATATCGGACCATCTTGTTGTACTCTGCAACCCGATCGATATATCGCTTCCGGGCCACCGTAATCCGATTTTCCGTTCCTTCCAGCTGACTTTGGAGATCTCTGAAGTTTTGATCGGCCTTGAGGTTCGGATAGTTTTCGGCGATCGCGATCAGTCGCCCCAATGCCGACGTCAGACCAGCTTGAGCTTGTTGAAAGACTTCAAATGCCGCGGGATCTTTCAGCACCTCCGGCGTCACTTGAATGCCCGTGGCTTTGGCTCGAGCATTCACGACTCCTTCAAGGGTCTCTTGTTCATGAGCTGCATACCCTTTGACGGTCGCGACAAGATTGGGGATAAGATCCGCGCGGCGTTGGTACTGGTTGATCACCTCGCTCCACGCCGCCTTGGTATCCTCGTCTAATCCTTGCAAATCGTTGTACCCACAACCCGACACGGGCACGAGACTGATCATAGCGATGCCGATTGCCAGCGCTTTCCACGAAGTACGGTTCATCGTTCCCTCCTTGAGCCCTGCCAAATGCAGTGCGGCCTCATCAGACGATTATGCTACCATGGGCACAATCATTAAGACATGTCGGTCAAGAGGTTGTATGCCAAGCAAGAAAGCGTTCGAGGGAACAGGCGGGTTTCAAGTCCGGCACAGGACCCTAGGAATCTACCAAGGCAGCGCGATCGACCTGGCTTTCTGGCACCCCTCCTCCAGCATGCCAGAACATGGCTTGTGCCGGTTTTCGACCGTCGAAAAAGCACAAGCCGTGATTGACGTACTCTGTTCCGCGTCATGCACAGAGCCGATGGATCAGCAGGACCTGACGATCCAACCGTTCGACCTTGTTGAACACGAGCGGTTGATCACTGATTATCCGCTGCCGTCTGCGTGGGAGACCCCCACATAGTCACGAAGAGTGAGGCTGGCCTGCAATCGCCGGTTCGACGGCCTTCGAGAGGACGGAAGAGGTGGAGCCGGCACGAGAGTGGATGAACGTCAGTAGCCGCGTGTTCTCTTGAGCCTTTCGCAGGAACTTGAATGCAATCCCGCGCGCACTGACCGACCGAACCATCGCGGCAACCTCGACCGGAGGTTCATTCTCGACCAGGATGATCTCCAGATAGAAAATATCGTCAACATGCACACGGGTCTCGCTCTTGATCACGCAGCCGCCTAGAGACAAATCCATCACGGTACCCTCACCTCTGACTTTTCCGCCAGAAAACGAGAGACAGAGCTTGACGGGGATACGAAGATGTTCACGGCGTTCGAGCGAGTGGGACCTCCCCATGCTCATACGCCGAGCCAGAAATCGATGAAGACAGTGTTGACACTCGAACGGCGCCATCCAGATCAGTGCGGCAAGAAACTCGCTCGGTGATTGCGATAGTACACGAATCGCTCCACCCTCTCGACATTGTGGACAGGCTATCTGGCGACGCATACCGTATGATCTCCCTTAAGCCTAGACGGACACGACTCCTTCTAGGCAATATAAAGGCCTTTCTCGGACAGTCAAGTTGATTGCCATCTGGAACAATCGGCCACCATGGCGGGTTCATGCCATGGTGTGGATGGAAGAGAACGCCTCTACACGATGAAGGGGTCCCTTAGACAGACTCTGCGTGCGGAGACTCCGACGCGCTCGGAAGGGCGGATTCTACGATACCGGCACGACGATATTCGCGATTGAGAGTAGCAATAAAGCGTACGCTAATACGTTTCGGACAAACCGCCTCGCATTCGTACTGATTGCCGCAGGACCCGAAGCCCTCCCGGTCCATGGCCTCGATCATGGCGGTCACACGGCCTGTTCGTTCAGGCTTCCCTTGCGGTAAGAGGGCGAGATGGGAGACCTTCGCCGCCACAAAGAGCATCGCTGAAGCATTCTTACAGGCGGCAACACAGGCTCCACAACCGATGCATGACGCCGCATCCATGGCAGTCTCTGCCTGATCTTTCCCGATGAGCAACGTATTCCCATCCACCGCCCCACCCGTGTTGACGGAAACATACCCGCCGGCTTGCATGACTCGATCGAGGGCACTGCGATCAACCACCAAGTCTTTGACGATGGGGAAGGCCTTGGCCCGCCACGGCTCGATCGTAATGTTGGCCCCGTCCGGAAATCTTCGCATGTACAGCTGACACGTCGTGATGCCATGGTCCGGACCATGCGGGATGCCGTCGATGACCAGCGAACAACTTCCGCAGATCCCCTCGCGGCAATCATATTCGAAGGCCACAGGCTCTTCCCCGGCGACCAACAATTTCTGATTCACGCCGTCGAGCATTTCAAGGAACGACATCCCCTGACTCACATTATCAGCCTCGTAACTGACAAACCGCCCGCTCTCGGTTGGTCCATTCTGGCGCCAGATGTTCAACGTGAATCGCATGATGTCTCAGTTACGGATTACTGATAACTTCTGGTCGTCGGTTGCACAAATTCAAAGGCCAGCGGCTCCTTGTGCAAGATAGGACTCGCCCCTTCCCGATACTCCCATGCCGCAACGTGCGCAAAGCGGGTGTCATCCCGTTTTGGCTCGCCATCTCCCGTCTGATACTCTTCGCGAAAGTGCGCCCCGCATGATTCCTGACGATGCCGCGCGTCGTGGCAAAGCAGCTCGGCGAACTCCAGATAGTCCGCCACTCGTCCGGCATACTCTAGCTCCTGGTTGAAGGAGTCTCCTGCTCCCGGAACGACGACGTCACGCCAAAATTCCTCCCGAAGCGTCGGAATCGACGAGAGCGCCAGTTTCAACCCCGTTTCATTGCGAGACATACCACAATAATTCCACAAGAGGCTGCCGAGCTCTCGGTGAAATGAAGCGGCTGTTCGACGACCGTTCGCGGCCAATAGGCGCGCCGTACGGTTCAATACACGCTGATGCGCCTCGCGGGCTTCCGCGTGATCTTCTGTAACTGGTGGGAGCTTCGCCGTCGCCAAGTAATGCCCGATCGTATACGGCAGGATGAAATAGCCATCTCCCAATCCTTGCATCAGGGAACTGGCCCCCAACCGATTCGCCCCATGGTCCGCGAAGTTGGCTTCCCCGATCACAAACAGTCCAGGAATCGTGCTCATCAGATTGTAATCTACCCAGAGCCCCCCCATCGTGTAATGAGGTGCTGGATAGATCCGCATGGGTGCACGATAGGCATTTTCCCCTGTAATGCGGTGATACATGTCGAAGAGGTTGCCATACCGTTCAGCCACGACATCGAGCCCTTGTTGCTCGAGCACACCGGCGAAATCGAGGTACACACCGTGTCCGTTCGGACCGACGCCGCGCCCTTCGTCACACACGGTCTTCACCGCACGCGACGCGATGTCCCGCGGAGCAAGATTTCCAAATCGAGGATACCGACGCTCGAGAAAATAATCGCGTTCTCCTTCCGAGATATCACGCGGAGCGCGGGTATCGCCCAGCATCTTCGGCACCCACAAGCGTCCGTCGTTCCGGAGTGACTCAGACATGAGCGTCAACTTCGCCTGATAGGCGTCACTCGGAGGAATGGCCGTCGGATGAATCTGAGTAAAACATGGGTTAGCAAATGCCGCGCCCTGCTTCCAAGCTCGGTACGTAGCCGTGACGTTACTCCCGCTCGCATTGGTCGAAAGAAAATACACGTTGCTGTACCCACCCGTCGCAAGTACGACTGCATGCGCGGTACAGATACTGATGCGCCCGCTGACCAAATCCCGAACCACAATGCCACGAGCCTGGCCGTCGACCACGATCAAGTCGAGCATCTCTGTACGTGGACGCATCGTGACTTGACCACGTTCAATCTGCCAACAGAGTGCAGAATAGGCACCCAAGAGTAGCTGCTGCCCAGTCTGTCCCCGACAGTAAAAGGTACGGGAGACTTGAACGCCACCAAACGATCGGTTCGCCAGCTGCCCGCCATATTCTCTGGCAAACGGGATGCCGAGCGCGACACACTGATCGATGATGTGCCCACTGATTTGGGCGAGTCGATAGACGTTGGCTTCGCGCGAACGAAAATCCCCGCCTTTGATCGTGTCATAAAACAATCGCCCCACGCTATCGCCGTCGTCTTGATAGTTTTTCGCCGCATTGATGCCACCTTGGGCTGCAATACTGTGCGCGCGACGCGGGCTGTCCTGGAAACAAAAGCATTCCACTTGATAGCCCAGTTGTCCCAAGGTTGACGCCGCGCTCGCACCGGCTAGCCCGGTACCGACGACAATGACCGTGAGCTTCCGCTTGTTGTTGGGACTGACCAATTTCTCACTGAACCGATGGCGGTCCCATTTTGTTTCCAGCGGTCCTGAGGGAATCTTGGAGTCTAGTTTCGTGATCACCGCACGATCCTCAAGAAGACTGCAAGGATAATGGCAACATTGCCAAGCACCACCAAGAGCGCGACGGAAGGACCAGCCGCCTTGAATAGGCGATTCAGCACCGCATGTTCGAACCCAAGGGTCTGTAGGCTACTGGACACGGCATGGCTCAGGTGAAAGGCGAGCCCCACCTGTCCCGCGACGTAGATCAAGGCAATGACGGGGTTCTGAAAGGCATGAATCAGCTTGCTATAGACATCGCGGTAACCGTCCGCATCGATGCGATCGGGAGACGAAGGCCCGACAACACCTGCCGTCAGATGCAGCAGATGGAACACGATGAAGAGCAGCACCACCATTCCGGATGCCGTCATCGTCCGAGAGGCAATAGATGCGTAGCGATACCGATGGATGGCATAGGCTCTCGGACGAGCCCGCCGATTCTGCAAGCTCAGATGTATCGCTAGCGCGACATGAATCACCGCAATACCCAGTAATCCAATACGAGCTGTCCATAACACGATCGGCATATCGCGGAGAAATGCCGCGTAGCTATTGAGCGCACGAGACCCTTCGAATACTTGGAGATTTCCCAACATGTGAAAGAGGACATAGCTGACGAGACCGAGCCCGCTCAGAGCCAACAATACTTTGCTACCGACCGAGGATTGGAAATGGCGAAGGAGACGCGTCATCCGTCAGCTATTATACACTTCTCGGATTCAAGAAGCGGATCAGACGTCCTGTCGTCGCAGACTGAATCAAACGAACGGTAGTATTCGATTCCCCTCGGACTCGTCCATTTCAACAGGCATAGCAGGAGGGCGTATCATCACGCCTGTGAACTTGAGCGTGGAGTGACACGGCGGACTTGGAGTTCAAGTTGCTCGGAAGGGCTGAGCCCTGGGACCAACACGTCCATCGCCATAACACAATTCCGCCCTGCCTCTTTGGCCGCATATAGCGCCTTATCAGCTTGATCGATCAACTCCAAAGGGGTCCGTGCTCCTAAGGCACTGGTCGACACGCCGATACTCACGGTCAGTGTCAAACCAGACGTCATTCGCACTCGGCTGCCAGCCTCTATGGCGATCCGAGTCCGTACCCGTTCCGCCAGGTCAGAGGCCTCGGCCAACGTCGTACGCGTGAACATGAGGCAAAACTCTTCTCCCCCGTACCGTCCAACCGTATCAGTCAACCGCAACCCTGCAGAGAGGCAGCTGGCGACCGCTTGAATGGCTTGATCTCCGATGGCATGTCCGTATTGATCATTCACGCGTTTAAAATGGTCGATGTCGACCATCAGACAGCACAGCTCATGCCCCTGTTCCCGGCTCTCGCCGAAAGCCTGCTCGAAGGCTGCGTAGAAGGCGCGGCGATTCAAACAGCCGGTCAGCGGATCGCGAGAGGCCAGTCTCTCCAACTCACCATTCTTCTGGAGAATTTCTGCCTGTGCGACCTCCAGATTTGCCACGCTTCGCATCAAGGCGTCATTGAATTCCGTGAGCTGCTGGTTCGCCCGTTGGAGCTCTGCCGTGCGCTCTTCGACCAGGCGACTTAACTCATTCAGCTGCCCGGCAGCTTTGTTGCCCAAATCCCATTTCCGGCACAGGGCGGTAGCCAGCTGTAAGGCTTCGATCCCGTTAAATGGCTTCTGGAGGATCAACAACTTGTCGGTTCTGCCTATCCGTTCTCTGATTTCGTCCCAAGGCTGGTCGGAGTAGGCTGTGCAGATAACGACCTGCAGTCTGGCGTCCGCTTTCCAGAGGTGTTCGATGGTTTCCAAGCCGTCCCATCCTGACGGCATCCTCATATCGACAAAGGCAACGGCATACGGTCGATCTTCGTTGCATGCCGTCTGGACCATCGCGACCGCGGCCTGACCTTGATCGATACAATCCACGTCAAACGGTTCATGAGCGGGAAGACGGTTCACTTCATCGAACAGTGCGGAACGGGCACGCTCGAGAGGCTCCCATTCCGGCTCGATGTGAAGAATCCGCTGGAAGTCGTGATGCATCGACGGATTGTCATCCACGACAAGAATATGTCGATTGGTATCAGCCCTCAGCATGCGACACCGTCCTCTGATTGCACGGATGATCTGCTAGCCCGCTTTGGCGAATAGCGTTGTAGTGGCCGGTTTCTTGAGTCGAATCGTGCACCAAAATGTCGACCCTCGCCCAAACACGCTCTCGACGCCTACCGTCCCACCCATCAGTTGAGCCAATTGCTTGACGGTCGCTAGCCCGAGTCCCGTTCCACCATACCTTCGTGTGGTCGAGCCGTCGGCCTGCATGAACGGCATGAAGAGTTTTTCCTGTGCGGCCGGCTCGATTCCAATCCCCGTATCCTGGACTTGTACACACAATGTTGTGGTGCTGACCGAATCTTCATCCACCGTGATGTGGAGCGTGATCCGACCCTGCGTCGTGAACTTGATGGCGTTGCCGATCAGGTTGGTCACAATCTGCCGGATCCGGAGAGGATCACCTTCGTATTCCGGGAGCAGCCTTTCAGGCAACACCGCGGTCAGCGTCAATCCCTTGGCCTCCGCCGGACCGGAGAAGAGTTCCATGACCTCGTTGATAAGCTGACGCACATCAAACGCGATCACTTCAAGAGTCAGCTTGCCCGCCTCGATCTTCGAAATATCCAGAATGTCATTAATCACGTGCAGCAGTGCCATGCCAGACTTGTGCACGGTTTCCATATATCGACGTTGCTTGTCGTCTAGGGTAGTCCGCATGAGGAGTTCGCTCATGCCGATGATCCCGTTCATGGGGGTGCGGATCTCATGGCTCATATTGGCCAAGAATTGAGACTTCGCGACATTGGCCGCTTCAGCGGCCTCCAAGCGTTGCTTCGCCTGACGCGCCAAGTCCCATTTTCTGGTGAGGGACGCCGCTAATTGAGACACTTCGATGGACGAGAACGGCTTCTGGAGAATCAGGAGACGATCATCGTGCCCCAATCGCTGAATGATGTCGTCCCACGAATGGTCGGTATAGGCCGTGCAGATCACGGTTTGGATCTCCGGGTCGGCCGCCCAGAGGTGCTCGATCGTCTCCAACCCATCCCATCCGGGCGGCATGCGCATGTCCACAAACGCCATGGCGTACGGCCGCCCCTCCAGACGCGCCAGTTGAACCAATGCCAGTGCAGATTGCCCCTGATCGGCATAGTCCAGATCGAATTGCACGAGTGCCTTCAAAAGAGGCTCGCTCCCGAATAATGATGCCCGTGCTTCATCCAGCGAGTGCGCCTCGCTCTCTGGTTGGAGGATCTTCCGAAAGTCCTCGTGGATGGATCGATTATCATCGACGACCAAGACCCGGCGGCTTTGATGACTGCCTGCGATGTCAGCACTCATGTCGATTTCCACCTCATTGAACCAGCGTCATCCGTGCTAGGCGGCGCGTGACTCGATCGCGGGCAACCATTGACTCAACACGTTTCGAATTTCTCTCAACCCCGCCGGTTTCGAGAGAAACCCATCCATGCCTCCCGACAGGCAGGAAGCCTGATAGCTACTCACTGCATACCCTGACAGGGCGATGATCGGAACCGGCTTGCCATCGGCTCTCGTCAGTCCTCGTCGACGGATTTCTGTCGTCGCCGCCAACCCATCCATTTCCGGCATCTCACAGTCCATGAGGACCAAGTCGTACTGGGTCCGATCGAGCGCTTCGAGTGCCTCTTTCCCTGTGCTGACCACGTCGGCTGCTTCGCCACATATTTCCAGCATGCGCAGGAAGACTTCTTGGTTCGTCGAATTGTCCTCCGCCAGGAGAATTCGCGCGCGCGATTGTGGCTTGATTGGATTAACGACAGGAATCCGATTGATGCCTGCACCAGGCGGCTGGGTTTGATTCAGTGGCTTCCTCTCTTCTCCAACCCTTTCACTCATCGCCTGTTTATCCAGGCGGACGGTAAACCAAAACGTGGACCCCTTTCCCGGGATACTGGTGAAACCGATGTCTCCCCCCATTAACGAGACCAATCGTTTCACGATCGCGAGCCCTAACCCGGTTCCTCCGAATCGTCGCGTCATCGATCCATCCGCCTGCGCAAAGGGATCGAAAATCTTTTGCTGCGCATCAAAGGAGATGCCAACCCCCGTATCGCACACCGTGATTTTGAATAATGCCTGATCCTGGGTATCTTCAATCCGCTCAACATGGATCAAGATCCCGCCACGTTCGGTAAACTTCACGGCATTCCCTACCAAATTCGTCAGAATCTGCCGGAAGCGTACGGCGTCACCTCGCCATACGGGGGGTAAGTCAGGGGCGATCTGACATTCCAAGCTGAGTCCCTTTCGTCGTGAGGACTCACGAAACAGATCTACCACCTCCCGCACGGTTGTCATCAAGTCGAACCCCGCGATGTGGAGGTCCATCTTGCCGGCCTCGATTTTGGACAAGTCGAGAATGTCATTGATGATCTGAAGCAGCTGCTCGCGATTCTTATCAATAGTTTCAGCAAAATGACGTTGTTGGTCGGTTAAGGAAGTCGAGAGCAGCAGCTCATTCATGCCGAACATAGCGTTCATTGGCGTCCGGATCTCATGGCTCATCCGGGCTAAGAACTGTGACTTCGCTTGATTGGCATGGTCCGCCGCCGCCTTGGCCTCTTTCAGTGCCTCAACCGTCCGTTGTAACTCGTCATGACGTTGCTGAAGTTCGGCAGTCCGAGCCGCCACTTGTTGTTCTAATCGCTGGTTTGTGGCCTGGAGTTCTCGATTGCGGGCATTGACCTGTGCCACAAGATCTTCCATCTGCAGACGGATGTCGCGACCCAATTCCCATTTTCGCGTCAGCGATGCTGCGATTTGCTGAACCTCGATAGCATCAAACGGTTTTCGTAAGATGAGGAACCGGTCGCTCGTTCCCAAACGTGCGGCGATCTCTGCCCACGAATGATCCGAATAGGCCGTACAAATCACCACTTGCAGCCTTCCATCGGCCTCCCAAAGTCGTTCAACCGTTTCTAACCCGTCCCACCCGGGTGGCATCCGCATATCGACAAATGCCACTGCGTACGGTCGTCCTTCTCCACGGGCCATCTGTACCAATGCCAGAGCAGCCTGCCCTTGATCGGCATACTCCAGCTCAAACCGCTCAAGCGCCTGCACCAGCGGCACCTCCCCAAAGAGTGCTGTCCGCGCCTGATGAAGACTTTCCTCCTCGGGTTGGACCTGAAGGATTTTTCGAAAGTCCTCGTGTATCGCCTGGTTGTCGTCCACCACCAAGATCCGCAAATTTCTATTACCCGGACTCATGATCATTCACGCCCTTTACGTCGTGAGGAAGCTCATCCTCGCTCGTGCGATTCTCCAACGTGGGCTTCTGGTTTTCGCAGCGCCATAAATTCATGCATATCACTCAGAAGGGATAGAACATCATGGGCACAACGCTCTACGGTCGCCAGGTGTTCGCGCTGTTCGGCGTTGAGCGTGCTATTGAGAAGCACAGCGACCTTGCCGACCAGGTCATTCATAGGCCGGAAGATTTCATGACTCATAATGGCCAAGAACTCTTCCTTCTGATGAAATGTGGTGGTCACCTCGCCTGCAGACTGAGTTGCACTACTCTCACCTACCCTGCTGGCAACCTGTACTTGTAGTCGCTCATTGGCCTCCCGCAGCTCAGCCGTTCGCTGTGTCACATTCAGAGCAAGAGATTCAATTTGCTGTTTGACTGAACGGGCCAGATTCCATTTCTTCGTCAATGAGTTGGCCAGCTGCATGACTTCTATGCTGTTAAACGGCTTCATGAGAATCAGGAGTTTATCGGTTTCTCCGATTCGACGACTCACGTCCTCCCATGGGTGGTCGGAGTAGGCCGAGCAAATAACAATTTGGATCTCAGGATCGGCATACCAAAGGTGTTCAATCGTTTCCAGGCCGTCCCATCCCGGCGGCATACGCATATCCACGAACGCGAGCGCATACGGATTTCCGGCTTGATAGGCGCTCTGAGCAAGCCCAAATCCCTCACGCCCCTGACTCGCATAATCCAGCTCATAGTGCACGTGCGTGGGGAGAGTCGGCGCCTCTCCAAACAGCGCGGCACGAGCTTGACTGAGTGAATCCGACTCAGCTGGCGGCGCTAAAATCTTCCGAAAATCATCGTGGATGCTGACATTGTCATCAATCACCAGAATTCGTCGGTTGTCAGTTGACTGATGGCCTGTCATGCGGCCGCCTCCAATTGAACCAGTGGGAGATCCAAGGTGAAGGTCGCCCCCTGTCCTTCCCCGGCGCTCTGCGCATGCAAGGCACCGCCCAGATTCTTCGCGCCGATGGCGGCGCTGTGTAGGCCAAGCCCATGACCAGCCTTTCTCGTCGTAAACCCTTGGGTAAATAGCCTCGAAAGATTCTCAGGCTTGATCCCACCTCCGGTATCCATCACTTCAAATCGAGCGAAGGAGTGACGGTCGGAAAACACGCCGATGCGCAATGTAAGACGGCGTGCGCTGTCTGTGTGTTCAACCATGGCATTCTTGGCATTCGTAATCAGATTGACCAACACCTGTAACACTTGATGCCGATCAGTCATGATGGTGGGTACCGGATGGTACTCTCTCACGATGTGAATGTGATATTTGTCAGGCTCCGGCAAGGCCATCAGCAACGCCTGTTCCATCAAGTCTTCACTCGAGGCGGGTTCGCGAATATTCCCCGCACGCGCAATATCTTGCTGGGACATGATCACCTGCTTGATGTGATCCACTTTTTTCACAAGGGAATCGAGCTCACCTTGGATCGCCTGATGGCTACCACTCAGTGATTCGGCCACCAACCCCAGATAGGATGGAATCTGTTTGCCTTTCGGGTCGGCCGTGAGGAATTCTTGTAGGTTGTCCTGATGTTCATGGAACATCGATGCAATCCGACACACGTCTCCGACCATCGGCTTCTTGAGCGTTTTCAGAAGTGTATCGGTCGATACATTGATACTGTTGAGGACATTACCGACGTTATGCAACACACTCGAGGCCACATCTGCCATACCCGCTTGACGCGAAGCATTCATGAGTTGCTGGTATAATTTTTCCTTTTCGGCCTCAGCTTTTTTTCGCTGATCCATTTCGACGTGCAAACTCGTATTCGTCGTCTCGAGTTCCTGGTTCTTTCGTAGGACCTGAGCACGTGATTCTTCCAACTCAGTATTCGCTTCCTTGAGTTGAGCATTGGCTCGGTCAAGCTCGGTGACATCATGAAAGGAGACCAAAGCCCCTCTGACCGTCGCCCCATCGTCTATGATCGGCACGGTATTCACGATAAATTTCTTTGTTTCCCCGTCGGGAAGTGCCAGTAGAAGGGAACTGTTGTCCTGGGGCTGCCGGTCCATGATCGCTCTGGTCCAGGGATGAACCATCAACGAGCCTGATGCCGTGCCGGAGGTCCACGCGAGTGATCCGAGATCGGTTCCGATCAGCGATTTGACGGGTTTGCCGACTGCGTGGCTGAATGCGTCATTGGTCAGGACAACAAGGTCTTGCGTATCGATCATAACCACGCCCTGCGTCAACGCATCGAGTGCGGCTTTCACACGGGTTGGAACAATTCCTGAGGGATCCAGTTGACGCAGAGTCCGTTTCATAAACAAGAGATACCCGACAAATCCCATGACAGTAACAAAGGCCAGGAACCGAACCCACGGGTCCGTTAACACGCGTTCAAGGGTCGACACATCAGTCTGCCGAAATGCGACTTGGAGCATACCCCACGGCTGATTACCCGAAAAGATCGGGACTTGAAGGAATTGGAGCGTCGAGTGGTCGCCGGATGGCTGTACCCAAGATTGAGCATGATTCCCCACCTGCACGAGGCTCTCGCCGTTCTGAAGCAGGAGCGCCAGGGACAAGATGTCGTGGTTGCGCTTAGCCAGCATCTCCATCGCAAGCTTGATGGTATCGACCTGATCGTGCTCCGCCAAGGCTGAATACTGGACGGCCAATGACTCTGCCAGATCACGGCGATATTCGAAGACCTGCCGATCACGGTTGGGAACAAGGTTCACCACTGAATCACCAGCCAACATGAGGCTCAGTGTGACGCTCGCCAAACCGAAACTGATCCATACCAATGGTGTCACTCGCATAACTCTATCCCGGCATCAAGGTGTATACGAGCTTGACCGCCGTGCGCTCCTCGGTCGAAACCATTATCAATCTTGATCGATCAACCGATCACTACGCTGGTGCCAGCCAACTAGAAATATTGTTCCTGGTGAGAGAATTGGCTTCAGGAAGTGAGGGGGTGGTACTTGGACACCGATCGCGGATTGAGCGATCCTATCAAACATTCGGTTTTTGATCACGAACGCCCCCTGAAATCGAGCGGTAGACACGGTCCAGGTCGTAGCTCGCTATAAGCGTACCCAACTCCTTACATTTGTCATCATTTTTTCTCTTTTGCTATTGCCCTATACGAAGAAGGTGACAAGCGATAGGACCAAAGAGAATCGGGAGCAGAGAGTGGTACACAGAGTAGAATTCTCTCAGGTCCTGCTTGGAAACCTGTCGAGGCAACCTGGAGAAGGCACAATTATCTCCAAGCCTAAGTACTTTACGAAACCGATGACTCTGAGCAATGTCATTTAAGTGGACAATTATATGATGATATGCCATCTATCTTGTTGACACGGAATCTGCCTACGTAGATGAGCTCAGGATTTCATGATCTCACCCGATCCATCGACAATATCTGGCGGCGAGCTTGTATTAGTTCGGATAACTTATCAATTATACGAGCTGCATCAGCTCTTACTCCGTTCTCTTGGATTTCTGAAAAACACACTTGTGTCTTTTTGGATACAATGCATATCAAGCTTTATCCATATATTCTCCTTTAGTAACAACATCTTGTTTTATCATGCAAATGGCATAATCATTGCTTCGATGTACCCAATATGACGATTTACACGAGGGAGGACCTGTGCGCAATCAACAAACCTTAGCATCCACGATCACATGTTCTGGTGTCGGACTTCACTCTGGACAATCCGCAACCATTACACTGCGCCCGGCCCCTCCTGATACGGGGGTGGTGTTTGTGAGTCGGCAGGGGGATGTCGATGCGTATCTCCCCGTCTCCATCGAACATCGGATCCCCACTGAACTATGCACTGCTATCAGTGGTGGAGGCTTTCAGGTCCAAACCATCGAGCACTTGCTGGCGGCGCTGGCAGGACTCCAGGTGGACAACGTTTTCATTGATGTTACAGCCAGCGAAGTCCCGGTCATGGATGGAAGTGCAGCACCCTTTGTCCGTTTGGTTCAAGCCGCAGGAATCGCTCCGCAAGATCGGAAACAACCCTTTCTCAAAATCATGTCTCCTATTGAAGTGACCGAGGGATCCAAGCGGGTGAGGATTGAACCATCCCCAACCCCACGCATTACCTATTCTATTCACTATGAACATCCTTTGATCAAGACTCAGACCTACGAGTATGATTGTTCTGTTGGTGCGTTTGAGAGCGAGATTGCCGAAGCCAGAACCTTCGGGTTTCTGCAGGAAGTTCAAGCCTTGTGGGCTCGTGGACTTGGGAAAGGTGGAACGCTCGATAACACGGTGGTCTTGTCAGGAGACGGTATCGTGAATGACTCAGGCCTTCGATTTAACAACGAGTTTGTTCGTCACAAAATTCTTGATCTGATCGGTGACTTCTCCCTTCTTGGGATGTCCTTTATCGGCCATATCATCGCAGACCGCTCAGGACATGCTCTCCACACACGTCTCGTCCAACAAATCCTGAAGCAGCCCGAGAAATGGGTGCTGTTGAATGCTGACCCAATAGCCGAGGGAGCACGACCGATTTCTCATCGGTCCCGTTTCCAGCCGACTGTGGAACTTCAGGCTGCTTCCTAATTCACAGCTGTTTCACCTTAGGGGTTCAGGAGAGGATGCCTACGTCTTGACAGGCGCGGCCCTCTCTTGATCACAAGACAAGACTTACCGAACTTCTTGGAACCCTTAGACTTCTCTTGAACTAGTTGGATGGAAGCGTCTTGCCCGAGGTAGGGTATGGATGGTGCGCCGGAGGCAAGCAACTATACCTCCGACGCATCACATCGTGGTGGTGATTACTTCTTCTTCTTCTTTGCTGCTTTCTTTGTTGCCAAGAGTCTCACCCCCCTTCGCCGTTGTAAGTTAGGACCAACTCTACACAGCCTTGATCAACATGTCGTCGACGACCTCGAACGTATTGGGGCCGACCTTTCTGAACCGCTTGTCACGCTTCAACGACGTTGCAATCGACGTTAACGGGGTCTTTCCTTTGATTTGCAATCCGCCCTCAATCAACCGTTGCACGAGCTCTTTGGCATGCATCGCTCGATTCGATTCCCGGAGTATTTCATACGCGGCTTGAGGGACGCTTTTCCCAACGTACTTACTCCGTCCAAGAAGAATTTCCCTGGACTGATCGGTGACATCCATCACCGGTGGAGGGCCAATTCCTTTAGAGTCATCAGCGGGAATAATTTGGTTTCATAGGCTGGCAAGCTTGGCCTTGTCGGCCTCAACGCGGTAGAGGGTCTCCGCAAGCTCAAGGTATTTCTTGATAGTAGCGATTTCGTCATCTAAGCGACGACGCTTTTTCTCTAAATCCTGGAACCGGCTCTTGTAGGCATTGATGCGCTGTTCCAGCCCGACAAGTATGTCCGTTAATTCTTCCACAACTTCTTGGTCACTCCAGAATCAAAGCATGCTTGCTTTGTAGCATCGCTTGTAATCTTTGTCAAGATGTTATATTTAAATAATACATTGTCGACTAGGTTGTTTTCCTTGCAAGCAAGTAATCCTTTTCTTATCTATGATCATAAGGCTTGTTCCGGTAAGACTAGCACAATTCACGTGAGCTGCAAGTCGGAACATGCTAGATTCTCATGTGCCAATTTCCTCTGACCCACTCTCCACAGATACGCTTCTAGAAACAGCCGTTACCGCTGGCCGAGCAGCCGGAGCGCTCCTACTCAACTATACCGCAGCCGGTTTTCACGTCGAGTACAAGAATCCGATCAATCTGGTAACGGACGCCGACCATGCCGCTGAACAATGTGTGATCGACCATATTCGGAGTCGTTTTCCTTCCCATCGCTTCTTGGCCGAGGAGCGTGGCCGTGTCGACGAAGCTCCTTCTCCCTATTTGTGGATCATCGATCCATTGGACGGAACGACCAACTTCGCACATGGGTACCCAGCCTACTGCGTGTCGATCGGACTCGAGTACCAGGGGAAGTGTCTTCTCGGAGTAATCTACGATCCTTCACGGGATGAGTTGTTCACCGCGATAGACCAGAGGGGAGCCCATTTGAACGGCCGGCGTATCCGCGTTTCAGACACCACAGACCTCGGCAACAGCCTCCTCGTAACAGGTTTTGCCTATGACATTAGAGAGACGCCTCGCAACAACCTCGATCATTTCTGTAGTTTTGCGCTGAAGGCACAGGGACTCAGAAGAACAGGGTCCGCCGCTCTGGATCTCTGCTACGTGGCGGCAGGACGGTTCGATGGGTTCTGGGAAGTACGGCTCAACCCATGGGATATGGCTGCGGGAGCAGTGATCGTACAAGAGGCCGGAGGACGCCTCACCAACTTTAGCGGCAAGGACCTCTCTATCTATGAACAGGAGCTAGTGGCGAGTAACGGACATATCCATGAGGCAATGTTGTCCGTCTTACAACAAGCACCTCCATAGTCATAAAACAGGAAGGGTTCCACATCTCATAAAGTATAACGCGATGTACAATCACGACGAGGATGCGGTATGCTCCTCAGCACGAACACACTGAGGTTGAGGTATGGCACGCGCAGTTCCCCCACCTGAGCAGGCACACGGCGGTCTTTCCGGCGATAACACCCCCGACTCGACCTGGGACGTGGAATTACTTCGCGTGCTCGTCAACCGAAAAGGAACGCAGGTCGAAGCTCAATGGGCTATCCACCCACAACTGAAGCAAGACCTACTCCCCAATGAATGGCAAGAGGTGGTAGACCTCATGTCAAAAGCCACGAACATCGTCGGCCATCGCTTTTCCAAAGCCCTGACGGAGGCCGACCCGATGCCTCCAGGCAATGCCTGATTGCTCCATCGATTCGTTCGATTCCATTTCATGCGCAATCATTCGAGGAGGTTCCTATGGACTCATACTATCATTCGCACGATTTGGGGAAGTTTGCAGATCTCGGGAAGGGAAACAACCCCCTATGGGAGAAGTTCAAGGGCTACTACGACGCGGTGTTCGCCGAAGGCGCACTCACAGAGCGGGAAAAGGCGCTCATTGCCCTCGCCGTCGCCCACACCGTGCAGTGTCCCTACTGCATCGATGCCTACACGCAAGCGTCACTGGAGAAGGGGTCCAACGTCGAAGAAATGACCGAAGCGGTCCATGTCGCCTGTGCCATCCGCGGCGGCGCCTCACTGGTTCACGGTGTGCAGATGCGCAATGTGGCCGAGAAGCTGTCGATGTAGGGGGCACATCAAGAACTCTCGCTGGTGATCCTTGTCTGAACCATAGCTGGCCGTAACGATGGAGCGAGGCTACGAATTATAGGTATGGATTTTCCGGAATCGCGAGCGTGAAGTACTTGCCGCGTTCTTCATAGAGGATTCGTGCTGTCGTGAGCTCGTTCAAGACCGCGATGAGTTGGTCTTCATTCGTTTCACATCCGCCCGCGTTCGCTGTTCGAATTTGCTCTGGGCTCTTGGCTGCCTCATTACAGATCTCGATTACCATCGCCGCCAAGCCTTCATACCGCTGCCGCGTTGGAGCTTGTGGATTCCGGCCGTCGTAGACGATCACATAGTTCGGCGCCTTTGAGTAATACAGAAACGGCTTATCACCGAACCGGTGCAGCCGCTGCCAGGCTTCGATTGCAGCGACCAGCTCTTGATACTGACGTGGATCAACCAGCCAGTTGTCGAGTTCGTATTCAAAGTCGTAGGCGATCTTTTTCAAATCCACCTGCCGTGCATCGTACACATATTCATAGGCCGTCCCTGGCCCGGTGATGCGGATGCCGTACTCGTGCGGCTTAGTGAAATAGGGGCTGAATCGCTGCAGCCAGAATTTCCCGGTCGCCTCGGGTGGCTGGAGGTGAACCAGTGATGGAATCAAGTCGATCTGGCGCTGGTAATCCTCGTTCGTCTCGCCTGGAAACCCAAGCAGAATATTCCACGACACCATCACGTGATAGTAGAGACTCCACTTGAGGCAAATGATGTTCTGCATCGGCGTAGCACCCTTGTCCATCGCCTTGAGTTGATTCAGGCTCAGACTCTCAAGCCCTGGCTGCATACATTTCACGCCACCGGCAGCCAAGGTCTTGATCTGCCGCTTCTGCAGATTGCTCTTCGTTTCGATGAAGACATCCAGGTCGCAGTGGTCCTCCGCCAGCTTGCCGAACAGATTCTCGATATAGCCCATGTCGATGATGTTATCGACTAAGCGAAATCGGACGGCATCGTAGCGCTGGGAAAGGCCAGCGATTTCCCGCAGCACTTGTTCCGGTGCTTTCGCCCGAAATTTCATGCTCTGCGCGTTGAGCCCACAAAACGTGCAGTGATGTTTTTCGCCCCACCAACAGCCGCGTGAGCCTTCATACAAGAGAATGCGGTCCAACCCCTGCGCCGTCTGGCCGAGTTCGGCAAGCAGCTGATAGTAGTCGTCGTAATTGGGAGGACCGGTCTTCGCAAAATCTGAAAAGAGTGTTGGATTGGGCGTGAACCGGACCTGGCCACCTTGTCGACACGCCACTCCATCGGGGATGGGATCTGTACTGTCATTGAGAACATGGTGGACGAGTGGGAGAAAAGTCTGCTCCCCCTCGCCGATCACGACGTAATCGATAAAGGAGAATGCTCTCAGATGTTCCAGCCCCATTTCTCCGTCGTAGTTCGCTCCGCCAAAAACAATGGTCACATCTGGATAAAGATCCTTGATCAGCTTGGCCATCGTGAGGCTCGCCACGTTCTGGTCGAACGTCGAGGTAAAGCCGACCAGCTTGTACTGGCCCCAGTTGATAGACGTGAGCGCCCAGGTTAGAAACTGAGGAGCGATCCGAGCGGCGATCTCTTCAAAATAGCCGATCGGCTTTCTACTCTCTTGAGCAGCCTGCTCGAAGACAGGCTTGAAGACTTGCGGATATTCCAACCGTTTTGGATTATCTCGAAATAGAAGATCGGAGAAGAGCCACTCGCCGAAGAGGCCGCGTTTCTCACAAATTGACTCGTGCAGCTCAACACCGATCAGGTGGGCAAACCTGACGTTGAGATGGTGACAATCGACTGGAATCCCGTTGGCCTTGAGCAGCGCGGAGAGCGTCCCAAGTTGGATGGAGGGATACTTGGCGTAACTGAACGGCATATTGACGAGCGCCACTTGTGTTCCGTCGCTCATCCTATGCCCTCTACGTTCATGGCAGGAAACTGTTGACCTTAGCTTGCAGCTGTCTGGAAAGGTTCGAATTCACGATCAGCCTTGGCCGCCAGATAGAAGTCGCTCTCCGTCAGGCCATTGATCTTATGTGTCCAAATTTCGACCTTGCACTTCCCCCAAGCGAGATAGAGGTCGGGATGGTGACCTTCGGCCTCCGCAATCGCCCCGACCTTGTTCACATAGGCTAATGCTTGAGCAAAATCCGGGAAGGTATAGAGGCGTTCCAGATGCCCCTGCCCGTTGAGCACCCAGCCTCGGCCTAGTTCCTTGAGCAACGCCTGGGCACGGTCATCCGGCACCGGCGGAACCCCTCCACGACAAGGAATACACTTGTTATCGGCAAGACCCATGGTGTCCTCCTTCAGGCAAAACTAACCAATCATTGTAAAGTGGCATTCGGTCGAGAAACAAGGCAAAGGACGGAAAAACGAGGCCTCATTCGTTTTCATCCGGCATCCCGCCGGACTTCGCCAGATCATCCAGTTTGACCTTGTCCGGGTTGAACTTGGTCACAGCCTGCGTCATGCGGTCAAGTGCCTCATCGAACGACAGCGGAAGAGCATCTTTGGGACGGAACCGAATGGGATTCACGCGGGCTACCACGAAGCTTTTCAGGTAGGGACTGGTCAGCCCTTTGGCCTTGAGGGCTTCAACTTGTTTCAGGATGAGAGCATCCAATTCCAGAACGGTCTTGGCTCGCTGCTGGCGGATGCTCAGCCCAGCCTGCAGCGGCTTCTGTAGAAATTCCTCCACTCGCTTCAACACCGGATGATAAGCCCCACCGCTGAACCTGGGCCGTTCTTCGTAGCACAGACCCAGCGTGATCAGCGCCGGCTCCTCGAACTCCAGTGCGTATGTGTCTTCCGTTGCCCCATCAAGTTGCGCGAGCTCTCGATACATGCGGATGACTTCTAACGCCTTCTCACGGAGGTTATGGGCCTTTTCCGTGTTGAGCGCGAGGATCTGATAGGCCGCCGAGGGTTCTGGAAGCACAATCGCAATGATGCTCCTCGCCCCAAGCGTGCGCATGGCAGAGAGGCGATGATTCCCGTTCGGCGTCCAATATTTCGCGGCATGGTCGGGTTTCACGATCCGCACCGCAATGATGGGATCGAGAAATCGACCGATTTTTCCGATCACCCCTTCCAACTTTCGGACATGCGTATCGGAGATATTTCGTTGATAGGGGGTCGGCTCGACCAATTCGATCGGCAAGGGAGCGAGAACGACCCAGTGACCACCGTAGGGTTCACGGTAGATCGAGAGGACTTTCCCCCCATCTGCTTCAATCTCACGATGCAGCTCAGCCACGGTCCCAGGCGGCGCAGCGGCTTGGAGTTCAGCGGCTGCCAAGCCTATCGAGGTCCCAGTCGGCTTTCGACGTCGCCGTGCTCCTGTGGGTAATGATGGTTTTTTCGATTTTCTTTCGGCCATTGGTGATATGGTAGGACAGCGCCATGACAAAAGAAAGCCCCCAGCGTGGGGTCCTTCGCATCGGGCACCGAGGAACCTGCGGTTACCAGCCTGAAAATACGCTCGCCTCGATCGAACATGCCATCACACTTCGCTGTCATTTCACGGAAGTCGATGTCCGGAGGACCGCTGATGAAGCGCTCGTGCTCCTGCATGATGAACAAGTCGACCGCACGACCAACGGCCAGGGACCCATTGCCGCCCTCACACTGGAGGACACCCAGCAGTTGGCCGTTGGTAACGGACAAACCGTGCCCACGCTCGAAGAAGCGCTCACCACGGCCAGCGGCAGAATCGGGTTGATTCTGGAGTTTAAAGTGCCTGGCCTGGCGTACGATGTCTGTGCAACGGTCCGTGGCAGCGGCTTCAACGGCCCTGTGATTTACGCATCGTTCCTCCACGAAGAGCTTCAACACGTGCGAAGGATTGACCCGCAGGCTCTGACATTAGCGTTGTTCAAACGGCTCCCTGAGAATCCGAGTGTCATAGCCCTCAACCTGCAGGCAACCCATGTCGGTGTCCGTCTCGATGCCGTAACCAAACCCCTCCTGTCTCGCCTCCATGAGGCAGGGTTGATGGTGTTCGTCTACACGGTAGACAACCCGGCTGTCATCAAAAGGATGAAGATGCTCGGCGTGGACGGCATTATCTCCGACTTTCCAGACCGTGTGTGAGAGCCAATGTAAGAAGGTGTGGGGCGAGATCTACCCGTACGTTGGAAAGTCGGCCGTGGACATAGCACGGGCGACCTTGCACTATGGTGGGAGGTCGCCCGTGTTCGGCGCTTGGGACGCCTTAGGATGATCTCGGTTGTCGCGGCCCAGAAGACCCACGCGATACTGCTGATGTCTGGTTTCCAGCCGGGGGAGACCTCGTCAATCCCGGATACCCGTGTTCCTCACGCTCCCGAAACCCTCTCCGCATCCACGGCTTTCGTCCTTTTGAGAAGGACCGTCCGTGCCGATGTGGCACTGCCAGCGAAGAACCGGTCAGCGTGACCAACGAGAAACCCACCCGAGTATCGGTGGGCCTGATGGGCCAGGTGGCGTCGTGTCGTCCATCTCCGCCCTCCTCTCGTCAAGAAGTCATCGAGAGACCTGGATGATAGCCGCGCGGTCTACCCGATCTCTCGAACTTCGATTGATAGAATGGGCCGCACTTTCTTCCCTACGCTCATTGGAAATTCTTGTCAAGAGGCTGACCGGATCTTTTTGCCCCGACTCGTAATACCGAACAGATTCCAACTACGGCAAGATCTTCCAGCAGGGAATACCAACGCAGCGGTTGAGGGAAGAACACGCCGTAGCAGCCACAGTTTGGGAGATCGAGCCCACGAAGCAACGTCACGATGAGCCCGGTCGCATACAAGCCACTGAGGCCCATCGCAATCAGAGCCCCGGTGGAAAGCTGCCACCCGGCAAGGATCCAGGTGGCCAGCACCCATTCAATTCCGGTGATTCCGAGCGCTAACGGCCAGAGTGACCATTCTGGAAAGAGTTGATAGGTGATCAGCACCTCGACAAAGCCCGGCATATCGAGAGATTTCCCGATCGCCGAGGCCAAGAGCACTCCCCCGATCAACAGACGACAACACCAGGTCACGACAGCCCAGTTCATGGGAACCTTTTGCACAAGCAACAAAAAGGAGCGCGGCGCTCATCAGCGGCTAGTTGATCTTCAGCTTCTCGAAATCCACACCCTCAGGCGCCGGTGGGGTCTTCAGTTTCATGTCTTCCAAGGCATCGACGATGCGATCCGCTACGACCAGATTGCGGTACCACTTCCGATTAGCCGGCACGATGTACCAGGGCGCACAAGCGGTGCTGGTCGACGCGATGACGTCTTCAAACGCCTCCTGATAATCATCCCATAATTTACGCTCTTCAAGATCTCCGGAGCTCCATTTCCAACGCTTTTCGGGATCCGCAATGCGTTCTTGCAATCGCTCTTTCTGCTCATCTTTAGAAATATGGAGAAAGAACTTGAGAATGACCGTCCCGTTTTCGGTCAACAGCTCTTCGAACTCCTTAATCTGGTTAAAGCGCCGCTTGGCCGTCTTTTCCGACACCCACCCGTGAACCCGCGTAATGAGCACATCCTCGTAGTGCGATCGATTGAAGATGCCGATCTGTCCCTTGCGCGGCACTTCGCGATGCACTCGCCACAGAAAGTCGTGCGCCAATTCATGGTGGGACGGCGCCTTAAACGCCACCACTTTGCACCCTTGCGGGTTCACACCGGACATGACGCCTTTGATCGTCCCATCTTTTCCGCTGGTATCCATACCCTGCAGCACAAGGAGCAGCGAGCGTGTTCCATTGGCGTACAGCCGCTCTTGCAGTCCATCAAGTTTCGCGATGAGCTTGGCCGTTTCCGCTTTAGCGCGGATCTTTCCCCGCGCGTTCTTCTTGTACTCACCGGTATCGTCCGGATCGTAACGGGTCAGGGGTAGTTTCGCACGAGGCTTCACACGATATTGCTTCACTGAATTCCTCCCTGGTCCGCGTGAGATCGATCATCGCCCAACGGCTCACAGCCCTCACGCCGAAGTCGAATGAGTAAGAGGGCGCACATACCTCTCCTCTTACGGTTGGTTCGGGGCATCTTGCGCGCACCGGAAACCGACGTTGGGATCCTGCTCCGTCGGATCGGCTTTGGTACGAAACGAAGACCGCAGTCGATATGGTGTGTTGACGTATGATCCTCCACGTTGAACCTTTGCCGTCCCTTCGGCCGGTCCACGAGGATTGATCGCCGGACTATTGATAAAGCCGGAGTAAAAGTCTTCGGCATACCAGTCCATCACCCATTCATACAGATTCCCAGCGAGATCTTGTGCACCGTAGGGACTCTGTCCCATATGATGATCCCCGATGACGGACACCGTTTCCCCACTACCTTCCTTCAGCCCATAGACGGCATGGACCGGCGTCGGAGGATCATTGCCCCACGGGTACACCCGCTCATCGGTTCCACGTGCAGCTTTTTCCCATTCTGCCTCGGTGGGAAGCCGCTTGCCGACCCATAGGCAGTACCCCATCGCATCCATCCAGTTTACCCATCGCACCGGGCGATCGGCATGGATTACCGGCGTTTCCTTGTCTGAAAATCCCCAAGGCGGCTCACTTTGAATAGCCTCGACATACTTAGCAAATCGTCCATTTGTGACTTCAAACTTATCGATATAAAACGCATGTAGACGGACGCGATGGGCAGGCGCTTCGTCCTCATCACCTTTATCGCTCCCCATGATAAAATCCCCCCTTGGCACCAGCACCATCGGTGCGCCATCTTTTCCGATATGGTCGCGGCCGTTCGACTCTGCATGCGCCGTCTGACCAGTCGCGTTCGTCAACGGCTTGCTCCTATCACTCGCCCTATCCTCACCATTTGGACTGAAGGATTTCGCTGCAATGGAGGATGGACCGGGCTTCGGCAATGTCTGGGAGACCGATTCAGGTTTTGTAGTCCGGCTTTCAGTAGCCCACGTGAAACCGGCCATAGGAGATAGGACGCAGAAACCTGCCAGGGATACGGCGAGAAGTCGTTGAGCATCCATATCTTATCTTTGCCCCTTGAAGTAAGGTACCTAAAATATTTGGCTAAATCCACTTCCCACCGATACCATCCCAATGCTCACACCACCGCTGTGTCGAGCGGGAGCAGGATTGCCTAGAAGGGCGCGTAGAGTTGCACTTACCGGTCGTCCAGTGTAGCGTATGCCTCAACATGCTGGCCTTGAGTCCGTACGTAATCAACCGATCACATCCCATTATAGCGGGTGTTCTGCTCATCGCCCTAACGACCGCTGTCAGCGGATGTGGCGGCCCCTGGCAAGATACGTATCTCAAGAAAGGGGTCAGCCGGTTGACGCAGGAGGATGTTCGTGATCGATTAGGGCCACCCCATACGGCTAAGACCCCAGCCCTCGGCGGAGACAGTCTCTGGACTTATCGGTTTGCCCTCAGCGAACAAGAACTGACCCCCTGGAATCCCACCTTCGTTGCGGATGCCTCTAATTCAGTCACAAGCTTGATGGGCAAAGGAGCAGAGGGAGGGGCCAAACCCACCTTATACTGCTACCGATATCTCTTGACGTTCTCCGAAGAGAAAGTCCTCAAGCAATGGAAACGAGAGGAATGCGTGCCGGGTACTCGCGAGACGCTGACCTCCAAGTAGAGGACGACCGTGGCCCTAGATGAATGGTTCCCAATCGACAGTGCCGTGGCCTTCGACGGGTTGAAGTCGCTCCTCCTCTTACTGGTCCTCCTCATCGCCAGAACGCTGATCGTACGGTGGTTGGCCAACAATCCCACGCTTTCGATGGAATCGAAACGCCGTTGGGTGGTCACGACTAGAAATTCCGTGGTCTTCGCCTTTCTCCTCGGGTTGGTGATCATTTGGGCGCACGAACTCCAGGCCTTTGCGGTCTCCATCGTCGCGCTGGCAGCCGCGTTGGTCTTGGCGACGAAGGAGCTGATCCTGTGTTGGAGCGGCGCAGCACTTCGCGTGGGCGGTAAGGTCTACACCGTCGGTGATCGGATTCAAATCGCGGGTCACCGCGGTGTGGTGTTGGACTATGACGTCTTTGCAACCAAGTTACTGGAGATCGGTCCCGGGCAATCTGCTCACCTCTACACGGGACGAGTGACCGTCTTTCCCAACAGTTTGCTGTTCACCAACCCACTGATCAAAGAGAATCCTGAGCAAGAATATGGGCTCTACACACTGACCGTTCCGATCAAGAGCGAGGAGGATTGGCAACGAGCGGAACGTGCTCTCCTGGAGGCGGCCAAGCACGAATGTGCCCCATTCATGGACGAAGCGGTTCGGCAGATGAAGCTCCTCGAGCAAGCCAATCTTCTGGAAGCCCCCTCGCCGGAACCACGCATCACGATTCAATTGCCGGAATCCGGCAAGATGCATCTCGTCCTTCGATTCCCCGCTCCGGACCGAGGTCGCTCGCGTATCGAACAAGCTATTCTGCGTCGCTACCTCTCACACTCCGTCCGTCCAACACTGCCGAGCTGAACAAAGAAAAGGGCCTTCCTCGACCATCGGTCGAGGAAGGCCCTTGTTTTCGTTCACACTCTATAAGAGTGAGTTACTTGGGGAACGACTTCGGCGCCGAGACATGTTGCCAGCCTTCGCCGTTGAGCGACTTGAGCATGGCCACAAGATCATTCTTTTCCTCGTCCGTCAGTTCCAAAGGAATAATCGTATTATCTTGGTGTGGATTCTTGACTCCACCTTTATTGTAGAAATCCACGACTTCCGCAAGGGTCTTGAACCGTCCGTCATGCATATATGGCGCAGTCCTGGCGATTTCCCTCAACGTCGGAGTTTTGAAGGCACCGATATCCTCAGCATTGTTGGTCTCCATGTATCGACCGAGATCCACGGTGTTTGTGTCCCACCCGATTCCGAGGTTATGGAACTTTTCGTCGGTAAAGTTAAACCCGGAGTGACACCGCGTACAGCGAGCTTTGCCACGGAAGAGCTCCAGACCACGTTTTGCTGAATCACTCAGAGCCTTTTCATCCCCGCCGATATCAAATTTGTCGACGGCGCTGTTCCCGGACAGGACGGTCCGTTGAAAGCTGGCGATCGCACGGCCGACATCGCCGATCTCGATATCACGACCGAACACCTCCTTGAACAACTTCCGGTACCCCGGAATCTTTTTCATCTTCGCGACCATTTCGTCATGGTTAACAAATCCATGTTCGACTGGATTCACGAATGGTCCGATCGATTGATCTTCCAATGTCGCTGCTCGTCCATCCCAGAACTGGGCCTTGCTATACACCCGGTTAAATGACACAGGCGCACTACGGCCACCCTTGAGTCCCTTGATACCCGTCGACACCGGCATCCCGTCTCCAAACCCCTTGCTGGCCATATGGCAATTGGCACAGGCGATGGTATCGTTCTTCGACAACCGTTTGTCGAAGAAGAGCATCCGCCCCAGCTCAACCTTCTCCTTCGTAAGCGGATTGTCTTCCGGCAGAAAGGTATTGGGATCTTCCAATCCTTGTAGCGTGGGCAACTGAAGTGGCTCCCCCGCACCCGCAGGTATCGCGGCAACCGTTCCCAATATGAACATCCCGGTCAATATGACCCTGCCCAACTTTGCTTGTCTCATCACATCCTCCCTTCTTCAGGCTTATATATATGGGATCCGTGACTAGCCCCAATTAGCCGTTGCGTCACTATTCTCCGTGTCTGGTCCTTTTCTTAGGGGCAATACGTGCCTGTCATAACACGACATGGACTACCGACTCAATCCACCGGCGTTCGACCGCGTATCCATACTCATGGCTCACGATCTTTGAGACCCTTTCCGTGTATGTGCTGATCGGTCACGTTCGTTTTGGTCCCTGCGAACAGGGTAGCCAAATACTTGATCATAAGTCCAATTGATAATTCTAAATGTACTGATTATCATGATTTATAAGCAGGGATGGTAGCTCGTGACGCTGACCGAATTACAATACATCGTCGCCGTCGCGCAGGAACGACACTTCGGGCGTGCCGCCGAACGTGTCTTCGTTACACAACCGGCATTGAGCCTTGCGATCAAGAAGCTGGAAGATGAGTTAGAGACTACGATTTTCGAACGACGCCAGAACCGCATTGAACTGACCTCGCTCGGGGAGCAGATCGTCCACCAGGCACAGCGTGTGCTGGAAGAAGCAGAACGAATTAAACTCTTGGCGGCTCAAGGGAAGGATCAATTGAATGGACTTTTGCGCCTTGGTGTCATTGCCACGGTAGGCCCCTATATTCTTCCGGACTTAGTCCCATTGTTGAACGCACGCGCCCCGAAGATGCCGTTGGAACTGGAAGAAAATCTGACGCTGAATTTGACCGGGATGCTAAAAAGTGGAAAGTTAGACGTCATCATGATCGCGCTCCCCTTTGATGAACCGGCGGTCGTGACCACACCCTTGTATGATGAGCCATTTAAGGCCCTAGTTCCCATCGGCCACCCGTGGCAGAAAAAGAAACTGCTCGACTCCCGCCAGCTGGGTTCCGAGAAGGTCCTCCTTCCGCATGCCGGACACTGTTTCCGGCAGCAGGTCTTAGACACGTGTCCGGAACTGAGTCGGTCTGATGCCGAAGGCTGGCACGGAAATTCTCTGGAGACTATCCGGCAGATGGTCGCGTCCGGATTCGGGATTACGGTACTACCATGTAGTGCCCTCACACCGAAGTACGAGAATAAACGATTGATCGCCATCGATCTGGCGAAGCCAGTGCCGGGTCGCCGCATCGGGCTCGCATGGCGGCGCGGGTTTACGCGACCGCAGGTCATCGATGTTATTCGAAGCGCCGTACACGCACTCAAGATACCGGGACTCAAAATGGCGACATCGTGAGCGACTCGCAGGAAAACCTACCTGCCGCTTGTTGATTCCCCGTACCTTTTGCTAGGATTCATCAACTTACGGAGAGCATGTTCTAGATGAAGATTGCCACGTTCAACGTTAATTCATTGCGTAAGCGCCTGCCGATCGTGCTCGAATGGCTCGATCGGCACAAGCCGGATGTCCTGTGCCTTCAAGAAACTAAAGTTCAAGATAGCGAGTTTCCATTACTCGCTCTGGCTCCCAGTGGGTACGAAACAACTTTTCGAGGGATGAAATCTTATAACGGAGTGGCGATTCTCAGCCGGGAAAAACCGGACGCTGTCTCGTACGGATTCGATGATGGAGGAGACCCCGATGACTCTCGCCTGCTCCGCGTCGTCATCAACGGAATTCCGATCATTAACACCTATGTCCCGCAGGGCTTTGAGATTGATTCTCCTAAGTACACCTATAAACTTGCTTGGTACGAACGGTTACGCGGCTATTTTGACACTCATCTTTCTCCGCACGTTCCAGCCATTTGGTGCGGCGACATGAATGTCGCCCCGCGACCGATGGACGTTCATAGCCCGGAGAAACACCTCAAGCACGTCTGCTACCATGAAGCAGCCCGGAAAGCCTATGAACAGACTGCAGCATGGGGCTTCCAGGATGTCTTCGTGAAGCTCTACCCCACGCGTCAGCAATATACGTTTTGGGACTACCGCGCACCAAGTTCACTGGCAGCCAACAAAGGCTGGCGCATCGACCACATAATGGCGACGGCACCTCTCGCGGACAAATGCATTCAAGCGGATGTGGACGTCGAGCCGCGTCGAGCGAAAGAACCTTCGGATCATACTTTTTTGTGGGCAGATTTTTCGGTCTGACCGCACACGCGACGTCCACTCCATCCGAGAAGAACAATCCGATGCCTCGGTTCGCGTCAGCACGCCAGCCGTTCTTACGCCGCCTTGGCACGGATATGGTTACTGCGATTCTGTTCGATCAAGGGATCGATAATCAGCCCGCAGTTGAGACAACGAAGGACGACGGCACTCGACGATACAGCCGGTTGGCGTTCTTGGATCATTAAACCTTTGCATTTTCGACAGGTCATGGCGCTCCTCCTGCTAAGATCAACGATGGTCATGATGTAACACTGTGACATTAACCTCGCGTTAACGGTCAGTTAGAACTCACTAATGTTCTTTCCGGCTCTCCTCATTTCATCCGCGCAATACAAGATCTAGCAGCTTTTGTGACTCATGACGACGACAGCCTGTGGCCAACGTATCATTGCAACCGGCATGGACTACGATGAGCCAACCCATTCGGTCCGGTCACGAGAGCACGTCCATACGAGCATCAATTCTCCCGCTAGTAAGACAACCGCCTAGTAGTGCATTCTGAGTCATTGAACATGGCGAGCAACAACATGCGATGCGTCTATTTCAGAAGGCAGAATAGAAGATGATCAAAAACTCTGTTTCGGTTGCCGTTGTGGGGGCGGGAGCGGCAGGACTGACCGCGGCTATCGCCGCGGCAGATACCAAAACGGCGGTGCCCGGACGCGTTGTGATACTGGATGGAGCGAACCGTTTAGGAGCGAAGATTCTTGTCTCAGGTGGCGGCCGCTGCAACGTCACACACAACGCCGTCACACCGAATGATTTCTTCGGAAATCGAAACATTATCCGAAATGTGCTGGCGGCGTTTTCGGTTCAAGAGACAATCGGGTGGTTTGCTTCCTTGGGAGTCGACCTGAAACACGAACCAACGGGAAAGCTCTTTCCCACCACCGATCATGCCAGAACTGTCCTCGATGCGTTACTCAATCGCGCACGAGGCATCGGGATCACGATCTTCCCCGGCCATCGAGTGACCCACATCTCTCGATCAAGTTCAGAATTCCGCATCGATCACTCCCACGGTTCTATGCGCACCGCCCGCCTTATTCTCGCCACCGGTGGTCGCTCACTCCCGAGAACCGGGAGCGATGGGTTCGGATATCAACTAGCTCGTAATCTGGGCCATCGCGTGACCCCGACCGTGCCGGCATTAGTCCCACTTGTGTTGGACCCTTCCATGTTTCACGCAACACTCTCAGGCCTTTCCCATGAGGTAGAGTTGACCGCCGTGGTAGACGGGCGAGAGGTTGATCGCCGAACAGGAAGTCTACTTTGGACCCATTTTGGCATCAGTGGCCCCGTCGTCCTGGATATCAGCCGTTTTTGGACCTTGGCGACACATCACAGTGCGCGCGTGGATCTCTGTGCCAACTTCGTCCCAGGTCAAACACACGAGGAAGTGAAGGTTTGGTTTCTTACTCAAGTTGCCGAACACCCAAAGCGTTCCCTGACAAGAAGCTTGGCACTGTTGATCCCAGAACGCCTTGCACGTTCTCTCTGTTTGTCTTGTTCCTGTGACCCTCAGCAATCCATAACTCAGGTCTCACGCATTGACCGTAAACGATTACTCGACGCCTTGACCAAGTTCCGATTTCCGGTTGAACGAGACCGTGGATGGAACTTCGCTGAAGTCACCGCGGGTGGTGTCCCGCTGGATGAGATCAACTATCGTACGATGGAATCAAAGGTGGTTCCAGGATTGTATCTCACCGGGGAAATGCTCGATTGTGACGGCCGTATCGGAGGATTCAACTTTCAATGGGCTTGGTCCACAGGGTGGCTCGCTGGACAATCCGCCGCAGGAAGTCTTTTTACTCAGAGCAAGCCGCCATCTGATTTGTAAAGGATCGGTAGGACTGGTCTCGAATGAGACTTAGCCGATCCACGGTTAACGATCACCAGACACCCGCTTCTGCTTCTGAACAAGCCTTTGCCTTTGGAAGAAGCTGATAGGTGGTTTCGCCACCCTTCGCATCCCGTTCGCCGGGAGACAATAAAGTCACCTGGATCTGCTCCTCACTGGATACATCGCCCTCGGCTCGCAATACTCCCTCGCGGTTCAGAATCTTGGTCGCGTTCGTTCGCGAAACAATCGGCGGATACTCCCTGAATTGATTGGCCGAGACATAAGGAACTTGAATCGTAACTGTGCGCTTCTTGTCGTAGATAAAATCGCGCATGTTGTCGTCGATAGGAGTTTTTAGGCTGACCACCACAGAACTCTCGGCCGGAAGCGTCCCCATTGAAATCACATACAGCGGTCTCGCACCAATCGGTGCCTCTCTATTTCCCACGGCCCCCAAATTCGGAGCCGTCGAGACCTTCGTCGCCGGATTGATGGCGGGAGACCGAACTCCGACTCGTAGATCGGTAATAGCTCGATCGGACGTATTCTCCAGCAACAACTTGATCACCACCCAAGCCTGTGAAGCGGGCGCAGTGGCGCGCCCACTGAGTACGGATTCTTCGGTCCGATGAATGCTACAACTGGTCACAAGATTTCGTTTTTCAAAGAAATAGAGAGTATTCATCCCTTGCGGTTGGGCACCTCGCTCATAGGTGTAAAAGGCAACCCCAACCTTAATCATCGTCGGTCTGAACCAAGCGACAACTGTCGGGAGCACGAAGGGCACAAAGGCAGCAAACAGACCGACGAGGACGATCTTGTTGAAGACGGTTTGTCCCCAGAACCAGTTCCAGGCTCTTGTTAGGAGGCTCATGAACTCCTCAATGTCAATTTGATCGTCATCAGCCTATGAACATACGCCCTTCGAGTAACTTCAGACAACCATGTTTCTGGTCTACCAAGCTATCGCCACCGACCAGCCGACCTGGCTCACATATCGCCCAGAGGCAACTACCTTCCCAAGCCCCTGTTATGGATCATTCCACGCTGGACACCGGGATGGCATCCTAGAACAGACCGCAGCGCATAAGATCGCACAGCTTCGATCAAATAATCGGATAGACTGGATAGCAGGAGCAGTAGTGTGTCGACGGAGTAAGAGCCCTCCGCATCAAAGGATGGGAAGACGCGGGAGGGCATGAGCGGACTATGGAGCTCCCGTCTGAAGCTGGACCGCACTCACCCCATACGGACTCGTAAAGGCTACCACCTTGTCTCCCGGCTTAAACTGGGCACCCAGTTGCATCTGTTGCGTAAGTTTCAGAATGTGGAGCCCACCTCTGTCATCCCGAATGACCATTGTTCCAGGAATACCCGTCGTAACCGTCACCACGACCCCCTGAATAGGGCCTGATGTCGATGGACAAGCCGTATCAGGAAGACCGACGAATGGGAGAATGACAAGGCATAAACCGTAGAGTATGTGTCGTGCGAGACGGCGCATGGCAATGTTTCCTCCTTTCCTGTGAGAGAGGCTATTCCCCACCCAAATACAATCTTCAGGGATCGATACTCATGAAGAGACAACCCGATCCGATTTTACCAAGACGGTCAGCGGTTGTGCACCGTGCTGTATGACGAACATGTACCGTATCCTCCTATAGAATGCGACCGCTCCTCGTTCTACAAATTCACCTTGACCAGATCCAGCTTCATCCACCATGCTTATGGTGGATCGGATCATATTAGCTATGTTGGAAAAACAGAGAGAGGAAGCTCAGAACACAGAGAGGAAGATCTCGTTACGTTGGAAGATGCTTCAAGCCCTGGGCGCCATCCTAATCGGGCTCGGCCTTCTTATCGACTGGCCTCCTCCACAGGAAGCCAATCTGCCGGACACAACCTCCTTTTTTGTAATCCTTGGCCTGTTCATTATGGCCACAGGATTCCTCCTAGCACTTCGTCGTTAGTAGCCACGCAGGCTTGTTAGTCTCTCCACAAAAGCCGTCGAGTCACCGGCTACCGAACGAGAACTAGCAGTCTTCAAATAATCGCAGCTGGTTCGGACGTCCCGCTGCACTCATCCACACCGGAACCTTGAGCTGTTTCTTTGGCTTGTGAGAAGACGGCCCCGCGGCCAGCAGAGCTTGCGCTGAGAGCCAGGTGCCGATCAGTTCAAAGGAAACCAGATCTTTCTCTCGAAGATTCAAGCTCCACTCTGTAATGGCTCTCCTCCGCGCTCCTACCGGCTGCCCCAAGTACCGTAACTGGAAGAACCATTCACCGGACAAACTGATGCCAACTCGGTGAACGACGGCAATAACGCCTCTATGATCGCCAGTCGTTTGTCTAAGATAAACGCCAAGGGCAATGTCCTCACGAGCTACCACGGTAACCAATGGTTACATCCTCGATCCTTCGAAGTCAAGCTAAGTAATACGGGTAGGAGCACTGACCAAATGAAATCGACTTTACGCCAGCCGACCATGGCTTCTACTTGCTGAACTGATTTTCGAACACCTGTATGTGAGTGGCTCTGCCTGCTAGGTTGGGGAGCTTTCCCCCAATGTAGGGATGGTGCGCAACAGAGGTTGCGAGCTAGCTTATGCCCTTGTTGGGCATTGACGCAAACTCCCCACAAATGGAGGTGAGGTATGAGGCTCTTCTCGCTAGGCTGTTTGCTGGTTTTGGGTGCCGGGCTCTTGGGCTGCACGAACCGGCCCTATGTAATTTGTCGTGGCGAAGCGTACTGCACAGCCCCAGTGACACATGACGAAGCGATGCATGCCGCACAACTCAAAAAAGCCTGGGCAGATGAGGCGCTCTACGTTCGCCCTGGTCAGTAAAAACCCACTACGAGTGGAAAAGGTAGAGACCCGGCAACTGCCTGAGAAATCAGGCAGCCCGGCTCTTTGTTCGTTTCGATGATCAGATCTGGAAGATTCACCAGAACTGCAGAACTCCCATCGTAGGAACCAGCCGCCTCTTGACCAAGTCCGCAACACAGCTTCTTTCTCCCACGACTGGTGGTACCTGGCCTACTTGATCTTGCCTCTCCAGATTGCCTTCGAAGTTCCGGAAGGATAACGATGGCTTATCAATCTCTCTCTACAATCGGCTCAACACATTCTTCGTAATCTGGATTGCGGCGAGAGGAGCGGAATTGCCGCACATTACACTCACCGAGTCCTCAACTCCACTGCATCGTCTCGGTCGCAAATACACGTGCGCCGCTTGGCCAGGCATACAGCGCCATCTGAGAAGTCACACTTTCGTTTTTTGCTTACGTCAATCCGAAAGCCGATTGCCTGAAATGCCGTCGACTTGACTCGGGTCCATGACTCGTCTTCCGCTTTTACGGATCATACTATCGAGTTCATTGGAGTTGAAAGAGCGTACCGGTGGTCTTTCAACACGCATGAAGAAACCTACATACTGATTGCGTGAATCACAGAACCTGGCAGGCAACTCTGGTTCACCTCGCAGAAGCATGCTGAAGACAAACCAACAGGTGGAGCGTATCAGGTCGAGCCAATCGGTTCACCTATAATTGGATTGGCTCTAGATTGAGTGAGGTGTACAGGAAAGACTCCTTGAAGTCAGCATCCAAAAGTGAGGCCTATCTGGCCTCACTCCTTTTTCAAGTGGGGCATTTTTCCAAGGCGTGACAGGGAGCGGTTTTAATAGCGTGCCCTGCTCGTTTCCTAGGTCGTTCCCCCAATTCCCCTCGTTTAGTCAAAGAAGTTCTCCAGTGTCTCAGTCAAAGGTCGGCTTTGTTTACAGGCCGCCCCTTTCTCAGCCTTGGAAGTGGAACGCCTCCTGCATCGCGCTCATACGTGGTTCGTGCGGGAATAGGATCTATCGCTACCGGAGAGACCATCGTTTTGTCATCGAGTATCAAACCAACCGCCTTTGACTCTCATCACAATTTACTAAACGGGAGAACACATGAAGATCGCGCAGATTGCACCATTATGGGAAAGCGTGCCCCCACAACGTTATGGAGGGACGGAACGAATCGTTTCTTATATTACAGAGGAACTGGTGCGTCAGGGTCATGATGTGACGTTGTTTGCCAGCGGTGACTCCGTGACCGGTGCTCGGCTGGAAGCGATCTGCCCCCAGGCCCTCCGTTTGAATACCGGGATCTTCAATCGTGATGCTCCACAAGTGTTGTTGCAGGAACGGGCATTCGGAGCCATGGCTAAGGAATTTGACTTGATCCATTCACACTTGGATTTCCTCGCGTTTCCAATGTCACGACGGTGTGGGACTCCGGTGGTAACGACCTTGCACGGACGGCTGGACTTGCCAGAACTCGTGTCCGTTTTTCATGAATTCTCCGAGATGCCGCTGGTCTCGATCTCTGAGTCGCAACGCCGTCCACTTCCCTTCTCAAACTGGGTAGGGACCGTACACCATGGGTTGCCGGACCTCTATCGTCCACATTATGAGCCGGGTCAATACCTGGCCTATCTCGGCCGTATCTCACCGGAGAAGCGCCCGGATCATGCCATCACCCTTGCCAAGCGTGTAGGGCTTCCGCTCAAAATGGCAGCGAAGGTCGATCCAGCCGATGAGGCCTACTTCCGTGCTGAGATCGAACCCATGATGCGCCACCCTCTGATCGAATTCCTGGGTGAGATTACTGATGAGGAAAAGGATGAATTTATCGGTAACGCGATCGCGCTGGTGTGCCCGTACGATTGGCCGGAGCCTTTCGGAATCGTATTGATCGAAGCACTAGCTTGCGCCACACCGGTACTCGCGTATCGCCGCGGATCGATCCCTGAAATCATCGAGCCTGGAATCACTGGATTCATCAGTGAGACTCTTGATGAGATGGTCTCCTCGGTGACCAACCTCGGAACAATTGATCGTCGTGCCTGCCGCGAGTCGTTTGACCGCCGCTTTACTGTCAAGCGGATGGTGCGCGACTACGTGAAGATTTATGAGGAAGTGGTGCGCAACAATCAAATCGTCTCTTCTTCGCCGTCCTGCATCGACGCGCGAGGCTCCATACCTTTGGAGAGGTGATGGGGATACAAATACGGTCGGCCCGCCTCAGGAAAGAATGGGGCGACGCCCGTATTGTGCAGACAGACTGACGGTGGCTTTGGGAAACCAAGGGGGATCGATAGTCTATTCTCACCGATGGGATTCACCCTATTCGGCTTGTGAAATCCCTTTCCATGGTAATTCCAGGATGAATGGCCGATAGGGCTCCCGCTGTTCGACAGTTTTCTTCTGCGAAGGACCAAGATGATATGCTTTTGGCCGGATAGGGTATACGGGAGGCGAACCCTTCACCAGTAAAACCAGTTGTCCCCTGCTTGCATCATACGACTTGCCACATCGACATGACCCAGCTCGGTTCGAGTTTTTTCTTGAGTATGCCTACGATCTGCAAGTCGTGACCAACCCACCCTTAACTTATAGCTTTGATGTAGCTTCTCATGCCGAACCGTGAAGGTGTGGTACATGCTCGGATGAGATTCTTCCGTAATAACACAACCGGGAAACTTATTCTTGAGATAGGCTCGAATGACAGCAAGATTCTTCTTAATAAATTGTTGCTCTGTCATGAGCTCTAGAGTCGAGTCACTTTGTAGCATGCGGCTATGCCGAGCAAGAAGAACGTGTCAAGGTATGGAGCCGACCGTGCCTGGTCAAAGTCGTTATTGTCGTCATCGCCACGATGACGGTATGTATCATCGCATGATCGACAATGCTAAGCAAGACGAACCACCTTTCCCATCCTAAGCGAGATTGCGACAATTATGGGTATTTATAACGAATGGCGCGAAAGGACTATGGAGTGAGATCCCACAGGGCGCCTACTGGCTAATATCGAATCAGACCTATGACCGCACCACGTTGATATCAATCAGGCGGTCCTCCCTGGAACATATTTCAGCTCCTCCAATATTGAAACGAACATAGATGGCCAGGTGGATGGACGAATGATGGACCAGGCGACTTTGAGGTATGCGTGATTTGATAGGTAGAGCGGAGGAAATTACATGGGGTGGATGACGGGTTTCGAATTGCACCGGGCCCATTGGCACATCAACAAGATCAATCACTTAGCTCGGCAAATCAGGGCAAAAGCGAGCAAAAAATCCGCAAATCTGCAACCGGTTGCAACCAGGATTTCGAGGATCCAGACCCATCTCAGACTGATGGAGGTGAGTCATGAACAAGCAACCTGCCATCCCTTCTCTTCTCAACCTTATGGCGCAAAAGATCCGCATTGTGGACCAGCGAACGATGTACGTCTGTGTCCATGACGATCGTTCCCGGGCAGAGGTGTTCCTCCGGGAAAGCTACTAAATTGTACTCTGGAGTTGTAATCGCCCCCGTCAAAGAGACAGTTGAAGGGATTGCGTCTAGCCTCTCGAGTAAAGGAAGCCTCCGGAGGGCCGGGGACTTCCCTGTGAAGCGGCTTAGCGCTTCAGTGTGGTGGTGGTCATCCACTCCTTCGTCCCACAGGCGACATTCATCAGCGCCTCCAGGTCGTTCAGACCAAATGAGGTGCCATTGCGCCAGGCCCCAGCCTGATCCTTAAACGGACGGGAGAAGGTCGTGGCGAAGAACGGTCCGTTCTCGCTGACATTCTGCCAGATCGTCGCCTTGATGTTGCCACATCGGAGTGTCGTCGCCGGTCGTTTAGATGAGTTGTTGGTCGCCATGATGGTTCCTCCTTGTGTGAGATGAAGGTGACTCTCTCACGGGAGGAGGAGAGGCACCGCGCAGTCCACAGAGGAAACAGGAGGCAGAGGCCGGAACCGGCGGACCGGAGAGGATCACGCAGCGGGTGTGCCAGACCCACTGGCGCGAGCAATTGTCTCGCGCTGTAGGCCGAACCAGGTATTTCAACGGTGTCCTTCGATATCCTCCGGAGGCAACTGAAACGCTGGGCGCGGAGCGGCAACAATAGAGGACAGCTGTTGCTGAAGTTGGCCAATGCTGTGCTTCAGCGCTTCATGAGCAAGCGTTGCTTCAGTGTGTCGCCTCACACGAGCAAATTGTTCGAGAACTGCCGGCGCCCAGAACGGGTCGGCCACCAGATCTAGGATGTTCTGGAACTGATCAAATTTGTCATCAGGTCTCGGTGGGCCAAATCGCTGTCGCGCTCGCTTGTATTGTTCGTTGATGTTCTCCATCCAATCAAAGAACACCTTCCGCTCGTGCTCGTACTGCGCATGGTATTCCGCCGGAAAGACGCCGACTAACGCATCGACAGTGATGTTCCCGAATGTCCGGTATCTCACGAGTAATGCATCGTTGGAAGTCGGACTCCCGTCGGCTCCCACAGCTGTCGTTTCCGTAATCTCGTAACGGAGCTCAAAGGATCGATTCGACGGGCTTGCGCTCTCGATCTCAAGCCACAACACACCGCGCGGGGGCCATTCGTGGCTAAGCCCTGGAATCGGATCGTGTGCTGCATCACTGACGACGACACGGCAAGTGAGCGCGACGGTCCCTGAGGCAAAGTCATCCTGACGGTGAAGCTTACCGGAAGGATCCACGTAGCGGAGGTACGTGCGGGTGTTGTAGGACACCGCCTGGGCATTAGACGACCATGGAATCGATCGTAACGCTCCTGCACCTATTGCATTTGTATGCCAGACACCCTGCTCGCCGACCCGGCGGCGCAGGGGCATGTCGAACAACCTCACACGTTGATGGTTCTCGCCCACGAGTTCAATCCGGTACCCGAACGTCACGTCACTGACGGCATAACGCGGGAGATTAGGAATGCCTTCGAGGCCTGGATTCCCCTGAATGGCGATGGGCACGCGCACACGGATGTGATGCGTCTCATGCGTTCCTTGATATGTAGTTGCAGGTGTGAGGATGTTGAACGTCGTTGCGGTGGCCGGCGTTGACTGCAGTATTGACTCCACGGTTTGAGTCGATCGATCGTGAAACGACGTGAGGCTTTCTGATGACCATGGTGGCGTCAGCAGCGCACGCAACGCCGTCGTCATGGCGCGAAGCTGCAGCAGTCCGCTATGGGACCGGACCCAGCTGAGCGCGGCCGATCGTGCTGAGGCATGGGCAGCGCTCTGCGCGGCCGACATTAGTCCTACACTGTGCACACCTCCGCCCCAGTCAGGAGGAAACTCCGCCTCCCACCAGCCTTCCTGAAAGGAGGCTGTACCGAAGATGGGATCAACCGCACCGCAAGGCCATTGCTCGAAACCAAAGAGCAGGCTCATTGCCTCGTTCTGTGGCGGGTGCGCTGCTGGCATGTCGGACGTCCAGAGCAGCTGCTGATCCCATGCGTCAGCGAACTGGCCAAAGGCATTGATGACTTCACCAAATTGCTGACGAAAGTCTCCTGTCGTCCTGTAATACGGTTCAACCGCACGCAAGACGTTTTCATAGACCAGCGTACCAAACAAGAGCAACGGGAAGTTAAAGCGGCCATCCCACCGGAGGGCATTCAAGACAAGGTTGTCGGGTGGGCGATCGAACAGTGATGGGCCAGCAACCACGGGCTGAAGCACCTGCACCAATCCCGGGGATTTGAAGAACATGGAATCTGAGCCGGCGGACTGCTCTTCCAGCGGCAGCGGTCCGGACTGGTTCTGGGCGAGATAGGTGCCAAGATGAAAACCTGTATAGAGGTGCCATGAGCCATGCCCTGCCATCCAGCTAGGCGGAGGCTCACCGGAGAGCATCTGATAGGCGAGCGGATCGAACGGCAGACGATTGGCATCAAACTGCGCACGCCCGACGACGTGATCCTTCAATTGGTGCATGCCGTCCACAAGCGTCTTACGATTCTGCTCGCTGCGTTGCGCCACGAAGTCACGTAGCACCGCGGCGCGATTGAGTATGACGCCGTGCACAGACGCCGCGCTATCAAGTTTTGCCGTCAATTGGCCTGCCAGAACTTTGTCCCTGATATTCATGGCCTCACGGCGCAAATCATCGAGCGCCTCCTGCACAGGATCTTCGCCGCCAAGCACTTTCGTAATCACGTCGACGGCAACCGCTACGATGCCGTAGACTGTCGATGCAGCCGCGGCCCAAGCTGCGATGGACTTCACCGTTGCCACCCCTTTCGCAGAAACGCCGATGCTACGGACAAACGTTTCCGGATCTTTGAATTTGACGCCCATGTGTGTGCCTCCGGTGAGAAACGAAAGACGAGACAGTATCTGAGAGTGTCGAAAAAATAAAGTCTCGCTTCGCGCGTCCGATAGCCCGCTTCGCGCGTCCGATAGCCGATCAATTTATTTTCTAAAGTGGAGGATCGACAGGAGAATGAACGATACATTCATTATCAACGGAGATTGTGGAAGGCTTGTTCCGGTCAGATCGCGCCCCTGTTGGCATACCCCCCTCGTTCGCGTTACCTCCTCCTGGTCTACCTCATCCTGAGGACTTTGATATCGTTTCCATAGCACGCACGAATCCCATCATCTGTAACCGGGAGAGAGCATATGAACTGTTCACGTTGCGACGGCTTCATGGTGAGGGAGCACTTCTTGGATTTCGACGGGACGATTGGGCATACGCGCGCCAGTGGGCATCGGTGCATGAACTGTGGGAACGTCCAGGATCCCGTCATCGAGCACCATCGATTGGCCAGAATACAACAGAAGCTGGTGTCGCCAAGCAATGCAATCTACAATGCGAACAGCGAATTCCAGACGGACACGGAAACCGTTATCAGGCTGGCCGCCTGATTCCGGCGTAACGACCAATACGGAAGCGTCCACACCTCTTGCGTGCGCGGTAGGAAGGGCCATGGCCTCGATCTTGATCGTGGACGATGAAGCATCAATTCGGTCGTTGTTGCGCAGGATTCTTGAGGAAGATGGGCATCAGATTCGCGAAGCCACCAACGGCCACCAAAGCCTCACGCTCTATCGTGAAGCACCAGCCGATGTCGTCATCACCGACATCCTGATGCCGGAACGAGACGGACTGGAAGTGACGCTGGCTCTCACGCAAGAATTCCTCGACGCCCGAGTCATTGCCATCACCGGCGCAACGGGATATCGGAACTACCTGGACATCGCGACATTGTTTGGAGCACGCCGTGTCATTCAGAAACCGTTCACACCTGATGACATTCGTCGAGCAGTTCAATATACCTTGGCTCACTGACGCAAGCCCTCTCCATGCTGCATCGTGGCTCCGTCTGATTCTTACCGAGCTCCTGTCATCAGACAGAGTTTGGCCCACCGCATGTCTGCGAGAGCCTGTCGCATATTCCTCCTGACAGTAGTTAGCCGACCCTGAACTGTCCCCCTGTCTGAAGGATCGAGTTTGAGGAAGCAAGAGCCAGTGTTGTACAGAGCAGTTCAGATTGATTTCGGTGGATGTGAACTGAACGAGATGTACGGTGTGTTGCTGGGGAGTGGCACGAGTGGTTCATCCTCATTCAGATGGGAAGGTCCGTCAGGTCCTGGATGACCTGCTCCAGTCGTAGCCGCTCGGCTTCCTTCATCTGAAAGAATGCTAATCCAAACGTCTGTCCGCTGACCCATTGTACGGTCGCTGCCTCCACCATTAATGGCCATTCGATGCCTTCCGCATAGATGCGGAGTTCCAGCGAGAGACCTGGCGTGAGGGATGCGCTGCTTTCAACTCGACACCCCCCGGCGGAGAGATCCAGGATCATCCCTGTTCCGTCCAGTATCGGAGCGGAGGAAAACGTTGTGCGAAATTGGACTCTGAAACGGGGTGTGATCCGACGGTCCTGGGACTTGAGATCCCAGACGGTCTTGCCTTCCACCTTTCCATCAATGACCCGCTGTCCAAAAGCTAGTCCGTGGAGATCGGCTTCGTTCTCGGTGGCGTAGAAACCATCTGCGGTGAATTCACGCGTCTGAATGCCGCGGGGATGTTGGACCGAAATGTAGATGTGAAGTCGCCACTTCTCTCCCTGCGTATCCGGTTGTGGAGCGGATTCAATCGTGTACCCCTGGTAGTCGGCAATTGCCTTCATCGTCCTCTCAAGCATTCATCTCATTGACTGCGACGGAATGCAGAAGGATAGCATATCAACGATGCACGGCAAGCTTTTCATGGCTTGCCGAGCGTGATCCTTTCTGTGTCGCGATACGATGAGACTTTGTGAAGCCACTGGTGAGTCGCTCTATGCGGTCGAGATCACCACGCAGGGATCCTGCGGCTGGTGCAGTTAGCGACGGAATAAGAACTCAGCGAGATTGCGTCTCTGTTCCCATCCAACTTCCGTGAGTCTGGGCTGGTTGGATTCTTCAGCTGGATACCCAAGGCACAGGTACGCGACCAGCTTCCAGGATTCTGGTATCTGCAGCACCCTGTTCACGTCAACTGGGTCCAGAATCGACACCCATCCCACGCCAATCCCATAGGCGCGAGCCGCCAGCCAAAGCGTCTGGATCGAGGCTACGACGGAGTACGTGATGGTTTCCGGCATAGTCTGTTGTCCTAAGCCGTATCCTTGTGTTGTCTGACGATCGCAATACACCGCCAGATGCACCGGTGCTTGATCGAGGCCTTCGAGCTTTAATGACGCATACAGACGGGCTCGCTCCCCATCATATCCCCTCAGCGCCTCGTGGTTGGCGGTGAGAAAACTTTGGCGGATCTCTATCCGATTGAGTGGATCTTCGACCAAGACGAAGCGCCATGGTTCGCTCAAGCCGACCGATGGGGCCAACATGGCTGCGCTCAGGAGCTCCGTCACGATGTTGTCGGGGATCGCTTCTGCGCGAAACCGTCTGACATCCCGACGCCAGAGAAAGAGTGTGTATAACTGCTCTCGGAAGGCCGCATCAAAGCTGGGTGGAGACATCATGGTCGGGTCGTCTCTTCAACGAAGTCGCGCACTATTTGCTTGGAGGACTTCGGGAAGAATACGCGAATCTCTAACGAATAACGAGCAGGAATCTCGAGGCCTGTAAGACAAGGCACTGGTTGTTGCACTCGCAACGCTGGGGATGAAGGTGTAGGTGCCTTTAGTTTCACTAGCGTTTGACTTTGCCTCCTGGCCCTCCTCCGATGTGATAAATGGATAACCAACTCGCAAGGTCCCCAAACCCCGCGCTTTCCGCACGTAACTAACGAGCGGTCCCCACACAAGAGCTTCTCACAGTTGAATCGGAGCGTTGTTGTAGGAGCCGGCTGGTAGACACAATCACCCGAGTATCGGAAAGCCTGAGTCCTCTGTGCAATGTCCAGGACAACCTGTGCCTAGAAGAAAATGGAAGCCCACGGGAGAGGAGGAGAGGCACCGCCCAGTTCACGGAGGAACCAGGAGGCAGAACGCCAGAACCGGTGGGCCGGAGAGGATTGCGCAGCGGGAGTGACAGGTTCACTGGCGCGAGCGATACACCTCGCAGGTGATGGCCCGTCGTCTGTTGCCACTGGCGACGAAAACAATTCGCCATCGTTTGACACAGATGAGAAACATCTCGCAAGAACGGACAACTGGTTCGCGTGAGTCTGCGTTTCTGCATGAGGACACAACGGTAATTCAATAAGTCCTGCACCCATCCCCTTACCTTTGCATACATACTACAGGTTGGGCCCATCGAGGTCCCGGAGGTGACGCCGGGTACGTGCGTCGGCATGACTCTACACCTTTCGCCGTCTGCTAGAGTTGCTGTATGGCGCTGTGGTTCATGCGGCTCCGAACGTTCCTGCGCATTGTCCTGGCCCTACTCAGTATGGTGGGGCCTCTCCTGGGCCTCGTACTGGCCTACGTCCTACTGAGAGACTGGCTTCAAATCTCACAGAGTGACGCCTTCTATGTGAAGCACGATTATCTTGGTGATGCTGTGTGGTGGGGGCTGCTGAGCCTCGGGACGTTGCTGGTAGCCGGGCGAGTGCTCTTCATACGTCACGCACGGCTCCGATGGCTGTGGCTGCCCATCGCAATGTCGTTCTTCACTGTCCTACTCATTCCTGCTCAGAGCGTACAGCACCACCCAGCATTCCTCAGGATCGACGGTCTCACTCTGGCTCAGCGAGTCCACTACCCCGTCCGCTCTCAGCTCTCCTCATTACACTCCGATCTCAAACTAGCAGTTGACCGCGGTGAAACACTCCTCTGTGTCTCTGGTCCGACCTCCGTCGACAGTCCGTATTTTCGCGCGGGTGTTCGACTGACCTATCAGCACGTCTGCCTGACGACCGATCTGCCTTTCGATGCGTTGTTGGCCTCGAGTGCTCCGGGAACGCTCTACATCCTCATGCGTCCGGGCGACCCAACGATCAGACTGCGCGCGACTGTCTTGGACCGAAATGTGGATGCCAAGTCCGTTTGGCTGCGGCCTCGCTTCGGGACCGACCCCATGGAGCTGACGATTTCCACCCAACCCGAGCCAACGTCCAGCCAGCTGATTCAGGGACGAGGAGCCTCAATATCCTCCCCCTCAGCACCGAAGGCGTGGCAACCTGCGCTGCCCGCGCACGCCACCTACTAAGCGCTCATATGTCATGATCGGGAGAGACCGAAGGAGTCCCACCTGCAAGTAGCCTTCGTCAGACGTGTGGAGAGGGGTTCCTGACACCCTCTTCACGCTCCATCTACCGCCAGCTATCTCACCACAGCCGATCGCCCGCTGCTCTCAAGACACGCTCCTCGACTCAGACAGTCACTCGGTTGTGACTTGGGGAAGCGGCTGCGGGTTGCCGAATCGGTTTCGAAGAGTCTCGACGATCACCGCATCCCACCGGCGGGGAACTACGGTTTCAGCCACCGTGCGCCCATATCGAAGGGCGAGCCACCCCGACAAGGCTAACGCCACTCCAGTGGCCGCCACGTTTGGCCAGGCGTTCAAGTCCCATTGGATAGGAGCCATGTAGACATGCCTGCTGAATGGGAACCAATAGGTGAGGCCCCATCCGTACCCGCTCCCGAAGAAGTCACAGAGCAGATGGACGTGAAAGGCCAGGAACGCCAACCACGCAACACGACGCGGCTCTTTCGCTAGGCTCGCGGCACAGATCATGACGAGCGTGGCGCCCGTGATCCCATGCGTCAGCACATGATGCCATTGTCCGTAGGCATCGACGCCTGCCAGCAGCGAGAGTCCGTCAAGATCCGGTGCGACTCCGGCGTAGGCAACCAGGACCCGGTCCCGCCGCTCCGGAAGATGTTGTCCCATCAACCACGAGACAATGAGATGACTGGCAAGATGCATGGGACGCTCCCTACAGGGTTCAGGTCAAGTGTAGCAGGGGTCCAACGACCGGATAGATAAAGGAAGCCTCCGGATAAGCCAGAGGCTTCCCCGTCAAGCGGGTCAGCGCTTCAGATCATGAGCGTTAATCCACTCCTTCGCCTCAAAGGCGACATTCATGAGCGCCTCCAAGTCGTTAAGACCAAATGAGATGCCGTTGTGCCAGGTACCGGCTTGATCCTTGAATGGGCGAGAAAAAGTCGTTGCGAAGAACGGACCCTTCTCGCTGACGTTCTGCCAGATCGTCGCCTTGATGTTCCCACATCTCAGCGTTGTTGCTGGGCGTTTGGATGAGTGGTTGGTTGCCATGGTGATTCCTCCTTGTGTGAAATGAAGGTGACTCTCTCACGCGAGGAGGAGAGGCACCGCACAGTTCACAGAGGAAACGGCAGGTAGAGGCCGGAACCGGCGGGCCGGAGAGGGATACGCAGCGGGAGTGACAGGCTCACTGGCGCGATCGATGCGGCTCATAGGTGCTAGCCGGTCGGCTATCGCCGGTGGCGACCAGAACTATCTCAACGATACACAGAGGGGGATGAAGACACGCGCCTTAAAAGGCTCAAATTGGTAGTATTTCCAAAACCCTGGTTTTCGGCTGGTCAACCGCTTTTTTCTAAAATTGCAGTGACTTAACATAGTCCGCATGAGTCGAGTTAATGCTATTAGGCTCAGTCCTTTTGAATGGTTTAAGGCACAAAAATAGCCCAATCGCGTCCTTGTTCTCGGGACTAGGCAAAACAATAACCCTGTACAAGATGGGCTCAGTCTACGCAGCCGGTGCCCCCACCACAGTCCGCGCAGACTAAGCAGCATCTTCGTGATCACTGTGCCCGATGCTGTCCCCCTGGACCGCATCCGCATGTATTAAGCAGTCCTCGGTTGGGACTTTATGCGGTCTGCGCGGGCAGTACGTGCTCGCCCGTCTTGTCCGTGGACAGACAAAGCGAGCAGATGTAGCCGTGGTGCACAGCAGCCTTAATCATGTCTGGGCGCTCGTAATCATGGTGGCACACATGGCATTTCAGATGCGCTCCAGACGGGTTGCCGTACTCGTCGTACATCGGCAGAGCGATGCCATCGTCGGTGCGCCGAAGGTAGTACTTACCCTTCGTCGCAATCGCGATGATCGGTGGCAGCACCACCCCGAGGACGATTGCAACCAGTGGTGAGTACGGCCGCAGGGTTTCGCCGAGCCCGCCGAAGAATGCGATGACGGACAGACCAGCCGCGATCAGCATCGACCCAAATCCCACAGGATTGAAGTCGTACAACATCCCACGACGGAACTCAGGTGATATCGGCGAAAGCTTCAGCAGGTATTTATTGAAGACGATGTCTGAGGCCACCACCACGACCCAGGCCATACCGCAGTTGGCGTAGAACCCGAGGATTGTGTTCAGGAAGTCAAACATGTTCGCTTCCATCAGGATCAATGCGATGAGGAGGTTCAAACCAAGGAACACGATACGGCCCGGATAGTGCTTGGTGACGCGAGTGAACGCGTTGGTCCATGCCAGCGAGCCCGAGTACGCGTTGGTCACGTTGATTTTGATCTGGCTGATCACGACCAGCACCACGGCCAGCGTCATGGCAAGCCAGCCCGGCAGGAAGTTCTGGTAGATCTCTAGAAACTGGTGTACAGGTTGGTTTGCGATACCGGCGCTGTCCGCAACATTGGTGATCAAGTAGACGGCCAGGAACAGCCCGACGACCTGTTTGATGGCGCCGAAGAACACCCAACCCGGGCCAGCCAGAATCATCCAGGTCCACCAGCTGCGCTTGTTCTCCGGGGTCATCGGTGGCATGAAGCGTAGGTAGTCGTTCTGTTCGGCGATCTGCGCGATGAGCGATAAGCAGACGCCTGCGGCCAACAATGTTGAGCCGATGTCGAACCCCGCCTTGCCACTCTCGCCGGCGTAAGCGAAGAACTGGCCAACAGACTCCGGGTGACTGACGACTAGATAACCGAACGGTGCGACCATCAGAATAAGCCACAGGGGAGTCGTCCACACCTGCAACGTCGACAGCACTTTCATGCCATAGATCACCAGCGGAAAGATGATGAGCGTTGATGCTGCGTACGCCAGCCATAATGGGATGCCGAGCCCAAGTTCGAGTCCCTGGGCCATGATAGAGCCTTCGAGTGCAAAGAAGATGAAGGTGAACGTCGCGAAGATGACGTTGGTGACGACCGAGCCGTAGTAGCCGAATCCGCTCCCACGTGTCACGAGGTCGAGGTCCATGTTGTAGCGTGCCGAGTAGTACGCGACAGGAAAGCCGGTGGCCAAGATGACGATCGTGAAGATGAGAATCCCCCATAGCGCGTTCGTCGTGCCGTACGAGATGCCGACGTTGGCGCCGATGGCGAAGTCGGCAAGGTAGGCGATGCCCCCCAATGCCGAGATGCCGACGACCCCCGTCGACCACTTGCGGTAGCTACGCGGCGCGAACCGCAGCGTATAGTCCTCCAAGGTTTCCTTGCTGGCCGTCATCGTGTCGAGGTCTGCCTCGTCTTCCCCTGAGCTCTGGCTACCCTCTTGCTTCAGGAGTTCCTTACTTGCCGTCAAGGTATCAAGATCGGTCTCGCCCCCCTCTGGTTTGTGGCGGAAGTCTTTCTTCATGATTGACTAAAACCTCCTTGTGGTGCTCGCCGCGCAAGCGACGTGTGATGAGATCGAATAAACGGCCCAAAGATCCTACGCGTCGATTCCTCGCCGCCTGGTAGTTTTGCACCATAACTGTTGGAGCTTGAAAACATCATGAAGGTATCATGAAGATATGATGAACTTTTCTTCATGAATGTGCGTAACAGCTCGCTTTTACGAGCATATTTGCACTGTGCGGCAGGAGCGATTTATGAATTACTAGAATTTCACTGACAATATGGTTATGACCCGCCTCGGCAATGTAGGCCGGATGCGACATGAGGATTTGGCCTGCGCGTGATCGGTTTGCGCCGCTGATGCGGCGATGCACGATGACCCAACCTGATTCCCATCACTGCCATGGTAGCTTACGCGCTAGTGTCAGGGTGGTAGAGAACCGCACGCCGTCGACACAAATTTGATACAGCACGTGCCAATGGTGGAAGGAGAGGCTTGTAACCTGTTGGATTAGGTGGTGTGCTGGCTGGGACTCGAACCCAGGGCCCTCGCCTTAAAAGCTCGAAAAGAGCAATACTAACAATGGCTTGAAATCGTGACGGTTTCCCCGTTTTATCAGGCAAATCAAGGCGTTGATGGGTTTCTACTGATTCGATTGATTCTGTCGAGTGCGGTCTGTTTTGCAGAGTTTTAGCACATATTTAGCACACCGTTTCTGCCTCTCCGATCAACACGGACGAGACTTGCAAACATGCTACATCTGGCATACCATGAGATGGCCTAGCTAGGGAATGAGATGAAACCGGTACATTTTGTCGGATCCTCACGGGAGGACATTCGCGACCTGCCGGAGAGCGTGCAGGAAACAGCCGGGTTTCAGCTCTTTAAAGTCCAACAGGGGAAAGAGCCGGACGATTGGAAGCCGATGACAACGGTCGGACCTGGCGTCCAGGAACTCCGGGTTCGTGATGAGAGCGGGATTTATCGAATGTTCTATGTGGCGAAGTTCCAAGAAGCGGTCTATGTGCTCCATGTGTTTGAGAAGCGTTCACAGAAGACCGCAAGGCCGGATATCGAGCTGGGCAAGAGCCGATATACGGAGCTTCTCAAGTGGAGAAGGGAGGAAGGGCTATGACACGCGCAACCGTGACGAAAGGGAGTGGAAACATCTTCCGAGATCTGGGGTTTTCGGAAAAGCGATCGGCCGAACTCATTCTCAAAAGCAGTTTACTGCAAGCCCTTCAGGAAACAATCAGAAGCCGGGGCTGGAGGCAGGTCGAGGCTGCCACACATCTTGGGATCGATCAGGCCAAGGTGTCCAAGCTGTTAAATGGCCAAATGGCTGGGTTCTCGGTTGAACGCTTGGTACATTTCCTCTCCTTACTGGGCCAAGATGTTGAAGTCACTGTGCGTCAGGCTCCGCGCGGACAGCGATATGGCACAGTCCGATCGAAGGTCACGAAACGATCGCGCACGGGTGCGAGAGCTCGCTCGGAGAACGTGTCATGATCCACAACGGTATGCGGCCAGTTCATCCGGGAGAAATTTTATTGGAAGAGTTCATGAAGCCGTCAGAGTCACCCATTAACGCCAATACACTGGCTAGGGCCCTCGACGTGCCCGCGAATCGGATCACGGCGATCATCAAAGGACAGAGAGGAATCACCGGCGATACAGCCGTGCGTCTCGCGACCTTTTTCAACACGACCGCTGAGTTTTGGATGAATCTGCAGAAGACCTATGAGCTCCAGCTGGCCGAACAAGCCTTGCCAGGTAAAGTCAAGAAACATATCGAACAATCACGGAAAGCCCTCGTCTCCGTCTAAATGCAGGCCTGGTGGCGGTTCGCATTGGTCACGTAGATATGCGTTCCTGAAGCTCAGGTTTTTGCAGCGCTACCCCCAATTCAGCGAGAGAAACCCAATAATAATCGAGAATTGCAGATTCTTGGTACTTTGCTATGGTTTCTGCATGCTTTCTCCTCTGCCCTACGGGATACCGCCTCCGGTCACCCTTCCCTTTGTCGACAAGCTCGTGTCTCTCATCCGCAGGCGTGGTGTGATACTGACACTCTGCATGGTTATCGCCGGAAGTCTGGCCGGCTACTATGTGGTCCAGCGGGTAATGCAACTCGACCCAATCTTTTATGGACCGGACGCGAAAAGCCTAAAGGCCTTCGCGCTCTATGAATTTGGTGCGTATTCGAGGGCGGCTGAGCAGTACCGTATAGATTATGCAGAATATTTGCAGAGCCAGCAGGATGTGCCCCCGGAACTCTTGGCCTTTCTTCGTCGGGATAGCGAGGGAGCCAGCCAATGGGCTCAACAAGAACTCACAGGGAATCCCAATAGTGTCGAGGCCCTGTTGGCATTGGCGCGCGTGGCCTATGAGCACAAAGAATACGCAACGGCCGCCGACTACACCCGACGCATCCTCACGCTGTACTGGGACAACACGGATGCCCTCCTTCTCGCCGCATTCATTGCCACCTGGGATCCCTCACAGGGGGATCCCTTTCGTTATCTCGATATGGCGCTGAGAACAGGAACGGCAGCACGTAATCTCCCATCATTCATCCAGGTCTTGGAAATCGTCAGTCAACTTCAGAGCCAGCCACGGAGCGAACGACGGTATGGTCTGCTCATGGTGTATCACCGCATCCTCATGATTCATGATACCGGCATGGCCAATCGTGTGATGGCGATGGCTCGTCGTGCGATCGCCAAGGGCGATCATCCAGGAGAAGGTTTTTATGGCATGGGAGTCATCTTCGAGAAGACCGGAAGGCCGCACAAAGCGCTGGAGGCATATCAGAACGCCGTACGGGCGGATCCACATCATGCGAGTGCCTATTATGCAACCGCTCGGCTGTATAGCAAGAGGCAAGATGATCTCCATCAGTACCTCTTCTTGAAGGAGGCCGCCAAGGCCGCTCCAGCTGACCCCTTTCATTTCTCAGCGCTCTATCACCGTCTGGCCCATAAACAAGAGTGGTATGCCATTACGCGCTTCATGCATGCAGTGATTGAGACTGATCCGGGCAATCTGACTGCGCATGCGCACCTAGCATGGGCGTTGGAAACTATGGGAGAGCATGGTCGTTCACAACAGGTTCTGCACCAGATTCTGGCGTTAGCGGCACGCAGCCCCAAAGAGCTAGAGTCGAAATCTTGGGCGGCAAGGCGAGTCGGCGATGAGGGGCAAGGAGAAGCCCTGCTCCAGAGAAGCATTCTCTTGGATCGCGAGAGGCCGAACCCACATCGTGAATTGGCGAGGTTCTATAAAGACAAGGGCCGAATTGCAGAGGCACGGAAGGAATTTGAAATCGCCGCTCAAATGGGCGGCTACGACAATCCCAACCAGTGGCTTGGATACTGCGCACTCTACGCGAATGAGCGACCTCCGTCCATCTGTACCCAAGACAAGGCCGCGCTCTCGCGCGCGTATGGGACAGTCATACAAGCGAGTGAGCCATGAAGCTGTTCAACTGGATCGGAACACTGATTCCTAACCTCTTCCGTTGGGGGATTATTTCCAGGTGGCTCATCGCGCTCTGTCTCTGGGTGAGCGCAATACAACTGACCTATCCTGTGCTGAGTCCTTGGTCGCTGATGGGCACGATCACCACCACGGTGGTGGCCCTGTGCCTGCTGGTACTCTTGATCCGGATTGCGGAACGCATTTCACCCAACCGGCACATGTGGATGATCGTTAGGCCCTTCTTACATGTGGGGGACTTCGTCGCCTTGGCGTATATCGTGTGTGGTGTTGGACTCTATCTCAATGGAATTCTCGCGACCGCGCCACCGCAGAGGCACGTAGCTGAAGTGCTGACGGCGGCAGAAGAACCGATTTCATTAGGCCCTTGGGGACCAGCTGGGCACTTGCAAATCATGCTGCAGGGTGCCGATGCCGTCCCACAATACGTGTTCGTCGACGATCGGGTCTTTCAGCGCATCCTTCCCGGACAGGGGATTAGCCTCGTGATCTACGAAGGAGCATTCGGCGTGCGCTGGGTCGATGCTATTGTTCCTGACTACGCGAAGACGCTGGCGATGCTCGTGGAAAAGGGCATCCACGATCCGATGCTGAGAAAACAGGCCATGATGTCTGATCTCGCCGAACAGAGATTCGAGAAGGTGTTCCGCCAGGCCCAACAATACTTCGACGAAGAGCCAGACGAGATTGCCTTTGCCATGAGCTTGGCTGGCACGATCGGGCAACTCGGACAACGAGCACTTGCCGTACAACTGCTTGAACCCATGGCGAACAATCATGCCAACTACAAATTGTACTGTACGTTTGGCGTCTTGATTCGCGACACCGGTGATGTCCAAAAGGGCATTGAGTATCTCAACGCGGCGACGAGAATGAATCCTCAAGCGACAGAGGCCTATTACCTCTTGGAGCATACGTACAAACAAATTGGTCAGAAGGACGAAGCTCATCTCGCCTTCACGAAGCTTGTTGAGTTAGAACCTCGTTATCACGCGCTCCTGCAACAGTAGGACGGCGCACGGCTTCACCCGTTTTCCTACTGCACTTCGCCTCACGTGAGGCATTCCATATCGCAGGATCCAGAGGTTTACTGGTCTGATACAGTCGACGGTGTGAAACATATGACTTTTCGAGAACGGATCGGCCTGGTCATGATTGTCGCAGGCCTAATTTTGCTTCCGGCGGCCTGGGCGTTCAGTCGTGCAGTGTGGCTCATAAGCTTTGGCCTATTCGGGGTAGGCCTCTGGCTTTTCTATACAGACCGAAATGCCCGTCGCGAAGCAAGAATCAAAAATGCAAAAGGGACTCAGAAGACAGGGACAGACGTGCCGACAGACATTCACAACTACACCGGCTGGCAACAGGCTGGACGGTCGAGAACCATGGATAGCCGTACTGAAACGATTGAAACCGATGCCGAGGATCTCTAAGGTTTAGATCGCCTCGCCCCAGACAACATACCAACGAGATAACAGATGAAGTCTTTTCGAATCAGGGAAGTAAGGCTGGACTCCGTCCGAGTGAGAAGCCCCCGGAGGCCGGAGGCTTCCCTCTGAAGCATTTCAACGCTTCAATGCATGAACGTTAATCCACTCCTTCGCTTCGAAGCCGACATTCATGAGCGCCTCCAAGTCGTTAAGACCGAACGAGGTGCCATTGCGCCAGGCGCCGGACTGATCTTTGAATGGGCGAGAAAAGGTCGTCGAGAAGAACGGGCCCTTCTCGCTGACATTCTGCCAGATCGAGGCCTTGATGTTCCCACATCGTAGCGTGGTCGCTGGTCGTTTGGATGAAGTGTTGGTCGCCATCTGGTTTCCTCCTTGTGTGAAGTGAAGGTGACTCTCTCACGCGAGGAGGAGAGGCACCGCACAGTTCACAGAGGAAACGGCAGGTAGAGGCCGGAACCGGCGGGCCGGAGAGGGATAAGCAGCGGGAGTGACAGGACACTGGCGTGAGCGATGCGCCTCGCAGGTGTTAGCCGCTCGACCACAGCTGGTGGCGACACTAGACTACTCCCCGCCTGGAGACCAGCACTAGCGACCGTCGGGCGTTGCCCAAAAGTAGCACGGTCTCTGGGTCTGAACGGCGGGAGGAAAAGGGTACGCAGGGCGCCGGAGCGGCGCGTATCTGGAAATACAGAATGTCCCAACTTTTCTATCAGGTTGGATCGATACCGGTCATGTCCCACCGTTTAAAGGCCCCCCAGAAGTAGCTGGCTTCTTCAATTGCGCCGTCAGAATGTGCAGTAGCATGCCCGCGATCAATCCGTGAAGAATGAGAGTCACGATCGCTCGGATTGCGTCGACGTTTTCAGCTATTGGGGGGAGGAGCACAGAGTGAATGGCCGGAAGGTTTGGGGTCAGGATCAGAGCGGCGAAGTAGTACAGACCCAGATAGAGTATGCCGGTGAACAGAGGCCGTCGAAAATTCTGGCACAGGCACCATTGCAGGAAAGAAATGTCCCGAATAACAAAGACCATAGCAAGGCCAAGATTCCAGAGCAATGTCGAACAGGACCATCCACCGATGATTGTTGAAACGTAGGTCACACCAGAGAGACAGATCGCGGTGACCACTACCCATGGCCAGGGAAATCCGTCTTCGTGGAGATAGGAGGCATTGCCAGACGACCAGTGACGCCACCACACGTGCAGCCGTTCCGCGGGGCTCAACATAATGATGCTGATGAAATAGAGCGTGGAGATATTCAGGAGATAGAAGCTCTGTTCTATGATTTCGGGGAAAGGAAGTTGTGTTGGCTGAGAAGATGGCCCAAAAGCATGTGACAGCAGCGCGATGAATGTCGCAAACCCGACCGCTTGCCATCGAGAGAGCAGTCGGATCTCATCCGGCTCTTTTTTTGAGGTTGCGGGACAACATGAGATAGAACCAACCTGAAAATGATAGGTTGAGTACTATCCCCAAAAGAAAGCTGGGAACTGGCATGACACCAAACAACGAGGTTGATTGGGATAGTGAAAACCCGTCCGCTCCTGGTGCAAGTTCCAGCATCTTGAAGAATGGATACGGTGTAATGGTCATCACCCAGAATCCATTTCGTCCCGTATCTGCTAGTGCGAATCCGATGGAGAAGAGGACGAGAGCAATCCCCCAGACCCATGCGATTCCTCGAGATTCTCGAAATGAGGTTGCGAACATAGAGATCACTAACCCGCCCAACCCGACGGTCACGCAAAAGACTAGCACCATCAGATATTCCAAGGTCAGGGAAAGTGGACTGGTCCCGAATCCAATGGACAGCAAGGCGATGGGCAACGTGGAGATGACAGCCAGGATGCCCCTAAGCGGCACACCGAATAGTTGCCCCGCGATTAGTTCACGAGGTGTGAGCCTGGTAGTCCGCCAAAAGTCAAAGGTCTGAAAGACTCGCTCGTGCATGATGGATTGGCTGCAAGTAGATCCCACCAAGAGCGGCAGTATGATGGTGTGGGCCAGAATCACATTCATGATCGTGTGCTTGATGCCGTCCACGTACGCGACCAAAGCGCACAACAGCCAGCTCACGGCAACGATGGTCATCGTCGGGGCCGGGCGCAGTAAGGCACGCCGATGGCGCATCCATTCAGGGTTGTTCCAGATGGCGATCACATGACCTCGTGTCGGGACAGGTTCATGTACAGGTCCTCAACCGTTCGTTTCTTTTCCACGAACTCAACCACACGCACTCCAGCACGGACCAATCCCGCATGTAGGTCGGCAAGCTGATCCTCCGTCAGATTCACTGTACAGAGAGCGTGGTCTGGCGACCATTCAGCCGTGACCAGCCCTCCGGACCGCTCGATCGTTCGTTTCACTCTCTCGACGTCCCCGTCAAGCCATCGGAGCAGAATGGTTCGTCTATTGCCGGTGACACTCGTCAAGCCGGACACGGTGTCGCTTCGAACCAGCCGTCCAAGTTCCATGATCCCAAACCTACTACAAAACCCTTCCAGCTCGGCCAGGATGTGGGAGGAAATGACGATGGTGGTCCCTTGTGCCTGAAGCATCAACAGCAGGTCCCGCAGGTCTCTGCGTGCCTTGGGATCAAGGCCCGAGGCCGGCTCATCGAGCAGTAGCAGTTTCGGTCGATGCAAGATCGCACGGGCTAACCCCAGTCGTTGGCGCATGCCTCTGGACAGCCCCTTGGTGAGTGCTTGTTCTTTAACCTCTAGCCCCACGAGCCTGATAACTTCTTTGATTCGAGGGGGAATGTCGTCAGCCGGCATGCGGTAGGCACGAGCGAAATAGTCGAGATATTCCCACGCCGTAAGCTCCTCGTAGAGGGCGTATACGTCGGACAGATACCCGATACTCTCCTGGGCCGCTTCGGCCCGCTGCTGGATATCGATGCCGTTGACATACACACGGCCTGAGGTTGGGGCGAGCAGGCCGCATGCCATTCGAATGAGCGTGGTTTTGCCTGCGCCGTTCGGTCCGATCAAGCCATAAATCTCTCCGGCCTGGATGTCGAGAGTGAGTGGTTGGACTGCCACAAACTGGCCAAAATCCTTCCGGACAGCCTCAAATTTGAGAATCGGATTGACTAAGTTGCTCATGTCGGCATGCCGATGTCTCTGGTATTCGTGTATGCTAGGTAGAACCTACTGCTTGGTCAGACAATCTATGCTTTTGTCCGGGCGTGTTGGGAATAGCTTTGACATCCCCAGCAGTGCCTGTCCGACTCAAGGATGAAAATTCAGACGCTCACAATGGCCTAGGCAAGCGATCTCGAAGCGAGGATGGGTAGCGAATGGCCATTGCTTGCGCGGCAATAGATCTCTGGGTGCTGGCGACCAGAGCTATTGGACGAGACCAGAAGGCATGCGAGCACTCTCGCCTTAAAAGGCTGAAATTGGTAGTATTTACAAAACCCTGATCTTCGGCTGGTCAACCGCTTTGTTTTCCAAATTACAGTGACTTAACATAGTCCGCATTAGTCGAGTTAACTCTATCAGGTTCTGTCCTTTTGAATGGTTTAAAGCACAAAAAGAGCACATCGCTTTCATGCTTCGTGTCCTGACCGTCCCCCTGAATCGTGCAACGTTGGGCTCCGCGTTCAGGCTTTCTCGCTGTTCCGACCGGCTGCAGACGACCCGAAGCAGAAGTAAATGACCGACCGCTATCAGGTGCTCCAACCGAATGACGGCACCAACGGGATTCCACAAGGTGTAAACGTCCTGAAAATGCCACATACACCCTGTCAAAATCTCCATCTAAAATGCCAGCCCAATGTTGGTCGGTTTTTCAAAGGATGTGACTAATGCTGATGCTGGTCCAAAAGCAAATCTTTGTGATCGCTACAAAAATCGTGAGGAGGCAGGCATGGGCCCAGCTCTTACAAGGGTGTTGTCAGGTGGACTAATACCATTACATGCTGGTGAAATACCGCTGACGCTGGTAGTCTCGAAAGCCGACACATAGTTCTAGGCACTTATCGCGGTCAAGTGAACAAGCGAAGAAGCGACGGTGGACATGAGTCGAAGTCAGTTTAAGGGTTCACTGATTGAGGTCCGTCTTTCAGTCACCGCCGCAGCTGGGTTGGCCCAACTGTTTGGAGAAGCGCACCCAGAACATGCCGAAGCCGTAGAACAATTTTGCGTGAGGCTTCAAAAAAGCTGTCGCGAGCTGGGAGATGCTATTTATACGAACAATCAGCAGGTAGGATAAGATGGTCCCCACGCTCCATAAGATTCTCACATGTTCAACAGCGGCAAAGGATCATGCCCGTCGTCTGCTCGGATTTGGTAGCCACGAACACAACCAGGCGTTGATCCGGTTTGCCGAGGAAGTCCAGCAGGCTGAAGATGCACTGATCCACAGCATTGAGACACCATCATTAACTGAAATCTTCAATGCCGTCGATTGCGCGACCAGATGGGCTGAAAAGTTTGGCAAATTGCATGCCCAAACCGAGGCAGCAAGAAAGTTTAGTCATGACCTCAAACAGGTCAGCCTCGAATTACAAACTGCCTGTCAGATGGACCGATCTTTTCAACAGACTAGGGAGGGCATTCCGACTGACGCGCATTTGTACGATGTTCTTTCGTGGCTCACACAGGTCAGCTCATATGCCAGGTTTGTTTCTGTCCGACAGGCCGGATTATGCGATGCCATTAAAGCGGTTTCAGGAGGAAGTGCACCGCATTCAGGGAACGCTGCAAGAGGCCGTCAATCCCAACCTCCATCTCGGAGGAAGAAGCGCGTCGCCGAGGGTGGCTTGACGCCTTGCCCAATCGAGTCTCGATGGAGGGCCTAGAAGGACGATAGACACAAAATGATTCAGTCGCTCAACACATCAACAGCACTGCTCAGCAAAGTCACTAATAGTTGTTTTTGACACCCTCTCCCAGGAGACTCTCATCAAATCTAGCCAAGTGTAGAGCGCACCACCTCGAATGAACGGCAGCTCTCTGGCGTGGAGTTTGCCGTAGCCACTGTCGCAAAGTGGCCGAACTGAGACATTCAAACGGCGGCATATACGCTGCAACGACCGGTTACAATTTTTCAAGAAGCACATCAGTTGAAAGATCCGTACCCCCATTCACGGCAGCATCGGCTGTAGGCGACAGTGCGCACTGAGCCTTCGATGACGAGCGACCGCTATCTGGTTCGTAGCAGTACGTTGGCTGCCATCCGGCCGGAATGAGGCTTTACCTGTATCGCCCTTCACCGACCGATCGGTACCCAATAACGATAAACCAGCGGAGCAAGTTGGTTATATCTCTCTGCTCGACTAACTGAGCCTCTATCTCACTGGGTGCGGAAGCCCCCGGAGGACCGGAGGCTTCCCAAGAAACCGCTCAGCGCTTTAGGACATGAGCGGCGATCCACTCTTTAGCCTCAAAGGCGACATTCATAAGCGCCTCGAGGTCACTGAGACCGAATGAGGTGCCGTTGCGCCAGGCACCGGACTGATCCTTGAAGGGGCGGGAGAAGGTCGTTGCGAAGAATGGACCCTTCTCACTGACGTTCTGCCAGATTGTCGCCTTGATGTTCCCACATCGCAGCGTGGTTGCCGGTCGTTTGGATGAGTGGTTGGTCGCCATGATGTTTCCTCCTTGTGTGAAATGCAGGTGACTCTCTCACGCGAGGAGGAGAGGCACCGTACAGGTCACGGAGGAAACTGGAGGCAGAGGCCGGAACCGGCGTGCTGGAGAGGGACACGCAGCGAGAGTGACAGGATACTGGCACGAGCGGTGCACCTCGCAGGTGAAAGCCGGTCGGCCCAGCCGGTGGCGACCAGGCTCAGCCCAATACTGAAAGAAGGTGTCGGATTATGAAAGATTGTAACCAGAGCTTGTTTGGTGCGTCACCACCGTCATTAGCGTGCCGGTTCGATGCATACGCTAGGATGTGACCCTAATTACCGTCTCTGACGAAGTCAATAGACCCAGCTCTCATGCCGTACCGGCAAGCGATTGAGCGTCTCCCGGTAGAACTGCCACTTCGGTATGAAGCGATCCATCAAGGCGATAAAGCGGCTGTTGTGAGTCGGCTCTAATAGGTGAAGCATCTCGTGCACCACAATGTACTCAAGACATTCCATGGGTTTATTTGCCAACTCTGTATTCAGACGGATATGACGAGCCGTGGGGTTGCAGCTTCCCCATTTTGTTTTCATCCGTTGAACGAAGAAGCGGTTGACCGTCACCCTCATCAGTGGCTGCCACTTGGCGAGCAGTGGAAGTACGGCTTTCTTGAGCTGCTCGCGATACCATTCTTCGAACAACGCCTGCTTTCTCTCCTCGCCCGTTCCAGGGCGCACACGAAGAACAATGTGGTGATGCCTTAATTCAAGAGACGGCCCCACGTTCTGTTCCCGCACTGTGAGCAAGTAACGTTTCCCCCAGAGGTAATGGCTTTCTCGATTCAGATATTCGCGCGGAGTTTCGCGTCCCTGCTCCCGCAACTTCTTTTGCTGCTGCTTGATCCAGCTTAGCTTGGAAATGGCAAAGACGCGAATCGTGTCGAGGCTCATGCGCGAGGGAGCGGCAATTCGAACCCTTCCCATTGGAGGGTGGACGCTGAGATGGACGTTCTTAATGTCCCTCACCACGACATCTACGGCGATGTTGCCAAGCTGAATCTGCGCCATGGTCAGTATTCTTTCTGCGCCTTGATGATGAGAAAGATGCGCTCCACATCAGCCTCATCCCGCAGCACGTCATACAGCGCACGCTTGATCACTTGTTCACGTGCCTGAACTCCGCGCCAGCTATCGGGCCGCCCTCTTTTCACCGCTACGTCGATCTTGAGGGCTAATCGCAACGTTGGATCGCCGACCGTTTGATATTCGGCCTGCGCTTCAGCAGCCCGATCACCTTCAAGGGACGCTCCCTGCATCTTCTTCAAGTTGTTGTACAGCGCCCGCAGAGCCGGGCTCTTCTTGAGCGCCTCCGGCGTATCCTCTGCCTGCCCGGCCTCCACTTGTTTGGCGAGGGTGGCAATGCGCTTCAGATAGTGCTCATACTCGATAGCCTTCGCCTTGCGCGCAGCAATGATCTCGTCCAGCAACACCGACATGGTCTCGTAGTAGGCGGGATCGTTCAGGTAACCGTGGACCTCTACGGCCATCTCATTCCTGGTGGGAATAAGCAAGCCGTCGACCGGCTCGATACGCCAGTGTTACAGTCAAATTCTGCAACCTCGGCGCAACCAGTGGCGACGTTCGCCGGACCAAAATCTTCAGATCTGCTGATGTCTCAAGAGGTTATGATGAGGGGGTATGGGGTGGATGACGGGTTTCGAACCCGCGACCTCCGGATCCACAATCCGGCGCTCTAACCAACTGAGCTACACCCACCACACCGACTGGAAGAAGCTGATATTAGCAAAGGGCTGATTCCCGTCGCAACCGATTAGCGCTCCTCCATTTCTGCAAGAATGGCAGCGACAGTTGCCGATGGGTCGGCAGCATCGCGAATGGGCCGGCCGATGACGAGATAATCCGCGCCAGACGCGATCGTTTGCGTAGGGGTGGTCGCCCGAGCATGGTCATCGACGCCTTTGCCGGCCGGTCGGACACCAGGGGTCACAATCGCGAAACGCGGCCCGACCTTTTTCCGAATGGCCGAAGCTTCTTCGCCGGACGCCACAACGCCATCACAGCCTACCTCGGTCGCCAGCAGAGCCCTAGCCGTAACGAGATCTTGGACTGTCCGTTGGATTCCCATTTCCCGAAGATCCTGGCTGTCGAAATTCGTAAGCACCGTCACAGCGAGCAGCTTCAGCGATGAGCCCTCCCGGCCTTGCACCGCAGCGGTCAGAGCCTTGCGATTGGCGTGAACCGTCAAGAACTCGACTCCCATTGACGCGACCCGATTCGTCGCTCGGCGAACCGTCTCCTCGATATCGAGAAACTTCAGGTCGAGAAACACTCGCATGCCCCGCTGGACAATCCGTTTGACAACCTCGGGACCTGCCGCCGTGTAGAGCTCAAGGCCGACCTTGACGAAGGAGATATGTCCTTGGAGCCGGTCTAATAGACCATCCGCTTCTGCCATGGAAGGCACATCTAGCGCGAGGATCAGTCTGTCCCGTGCCGCAATTTTCACCATACCCATATCCCTTCTTCAGAGCTGATCCTTGACGATCGGCGAAGCCTTATGATACAAGTCAACCTCTTTTTTACAGGAGTACTCCATGCCTCAGATTCACAAATCAACCATTCGACGAGCTCGCCAAGCCGAGCGACGGCATGAGCGGAACCGCTCGACCCTCAATGCAGTGAAGACACTGATGAAGAAGGTCCAATCGGACGTCGCCGGGAAAAAGGCGGAGGAAGCCAAGACCAGCTTGCAAGAAGCGACATCGGCGATCGGGAAAGCCGTCTCCAAAGGCGTGCTTCATCGAAATACCGCATCTCGCCGGATTTCTCGTTTGGCTCATCACGTCAACGCCCTGTCCGACTCCGGCTCCTGATCGTTCGAACATTCGACACCACCCGGGTAAGCGGTCGCTTAGTCGAGGCCGTGGGCGGTGCTGTTGGCGTTGTCTGTTTTTCTGTGGTCTCTTCACAGAGTTTCAGTAGCAAGCCTTCCAACACCATTCGTGGGCGACTAGCGCTCCCTCCCTTGAGTTTCGCATCTGTATCTAGAAAAAGCCGCAGCGCATTCTGAAGGTGCGGCTCGGAAAACCGCTCGAGAAAGGGACGCACCTTCCGCGGATCCATGCGCAAACTCCGAGCGGCCTCCCCCTCCCGACCACCCTTGGCGAGCAGATCCTTGACCTTCCAGAGTCGGCGATATTGCCATGCCAGAGATCCCAGAATGCGAAGCGGAGCCTCTCCAGCTTCAAGATTGCGTGCGAGGATCGAGAGAACACGTCCTTGGCTACCCTCGGCGATCGCCTGCGTCAGGTCAAATACAGACGCGCCTGGATCTACCCCTCGGAGCAAGTAGACATCGGCTGCTGTCGCCGAACGATCGGATGGCACATACGAGGCAAGCTTTTCCAATTCACGGCGGAGCCCGTAGAGGGAGGTCCCGGACACTTCTCGCAGTATGTGAATCGCTGGTTCCTGAAGCCGTACCCCAAGCCGTCCTGCTTCTTGGGTTATCCATGAAGGCAACTGAGCATCACGGAGCGGCGAACAATCAATGACCATCGCGGCCCGCGAGAGGGATTGAGAGAATTTGAGCCGACCATCCAACTTCGAGCTGACGAAGACCAGCGTCGTGGACTCCACCGGATTCTGTATACAGCCGAGCAACTGATCGCCGTCCCGAGCCGTCAGCTTCTCCGCCGATTTCACCACGACGAGCCGACGTGGGGAGAAAACGGGTACCGCTGCCACACTGTTTCGAATATCGCTCCCACTCGCTTCATCGCCGTAAAATAGCTCGTAGTTGAACTCGTCTCCACCATTTCCGATCACCGCCTGCTTGAGAGCCGCAATCGCGTGGTCTCGGAGCAGGTCTTCTTCGCCAACGACGAGATAGAGCGATCCCGGTGCCTGTTGGCTGAGCGCCGCCTCCAGTTGTGTATGGCTTACCATCGAGGCCATTGAACGATACGTATCATGCTATTGAGGATCAGGATCCGTCTCGGACGACTGCATCGTCAGAGCCCCGGTCTCAAGTTGCAATAGAAATCGCGCGGCTAAATCCGCCGCCACAAACCGGCCCGCCTGCTCTACGGCCCGGTTTTGTAGCGCGCGATTGAATTGGAGATCAGGCGTGATAAAGAACTCCGAGGACCCTTTTGCCAGCTGTCTCCAGACTACTTTTCTGGATCGGACGTCTTCTACGAGAATCTGGACGATCACCTCGGTTCGACTTTCTAACGTCGCGGTCTGAGAAAAGCTCAGCGTCGGTACGATGACCGACAGGATCCGCCCGGTCAGTACGAGATCGGCGGCCTCGGACTCAGGGACGACCTGCGCCCCGCTGCCGGCTGAGAATTCATCGCGAAAATAGTTCGTGTACCGCATTTCGAGATTCGGCTCGAAGCTGTTGTTGACCAACGTCCTAATGATGAGACGTGGTGGAGGTTCAGTCAGTGTCGAAGCAGTGGCTCCTCCGATGGTCGGGCCGGCTCCGTCTACCCGAAACTGATAGCCGCAGGATGCGAGCGTCGACACGAGGAGTACGGTGATGAACGTGCTGGGAATAGACACAAACGGTCTGTTTCTGGTTTGAAGCCTACTCTTTACATGTTCGGCAGTCAGCACTCAGCACTCCTAGACGACAAAATTGAGCAATTTCTTGTCCACGTAGATCACCTTCTTTGGTTCTTTTCCCTGGAGCCACTCCGCCGCTTCCGTACGGGCCAGCCGTTCAATCTCTTCGCGGGACGCCTCGGTCGACACTTCGATCTTGGCTCTCAATCGACCATTGACCTGAATGGGTATCGTCACACGCTCGCTGACCGTCATCGCCGGATCATAGGTCGGCCAGAGCTGTTGCGAGACACTGGGTTGATGCCCAAGTACACTCCAGAGCTCCTCAGCCACGTGCGGTGCGAATGGGGAGAGCAGCAGGACAAACGGCTCGATTACGGCGCAAGGCCGCTGCTGAGCCTTCGTCAATTCATTAGTGAAGATCATCATTTGCGAGATCGCGGTGTTAAAACGCAGTGCCTCGATGTCTTCCGTCACTTTCTTGATTGTTTGATGGAGCAAACGCTCATGGTCAAGACTGGGAGCGGTCGAGACGACGGCACTGGACAATCGACCTTGCTCATCGACCATCAGCCGCCAGACCCGTTCCAGGAATCGTGTCACCCCTTCCACACCTCTCGTGCTCCAGGGCTTCATCGCTTCGAGCGGACCCATGAACATTTCATAGAGCCGCACGGCGTCCGCGCCGAATTGATCGATCATCTCGTCCGGATTGACCACGTTCCCGCGCGATTTGGACATCTTCTGGTTGTCTTCCCCCAAGACAATGCCCTGGTGCACCAATTTCATGAACGGTTCCGGTGTGCTGACGACCCCAATATCGAACAACACCTTGTGCCAGAACCGTGCGTAAAGGAGATGCAGAACCGCATGTTCGCTTCCGCCGATGTAGAGATCCACCGGCATCCAGTACCGTTCTTTCTCCTGATCGACGAGCTGCATGGAGTTCTTGGGATCGATGAATCGCAGGTAATACCAGCAGGAGCCGGCCCACTGGGGCATCGTGTTGGTCTCTCGTCTGGCTGGTTGGTTCGTCATGGGATCGGTCGTCACGAGCCATTCACTCAAGTTCGCCAATGGGCTCTCGCCCGTCCCCGACGGCTTAAAGTTGTGCGTCTCCGGTAGCACCAGCGGCAGCCGCTCTTCCGGAAGTGGTCGCGCCTCTCCATCCACCCATAGGACTGGGAACGGCTCCCCCCAATACCGCTGTCGGGCAAACAGCCAATCGCGCAGCTTATAATTGACCGCGCGTGTGCCCTTCCCCTGTTTCGCCAGCCACTCGATGATCCTCGGAATCGCTTCGGACGGCGCGAGTCCGTTAATCGAACAGGTGTGATCGCTCGTCGCCGAATTCACGACTGTTCCATGATTCGTGTCGGTGAAGGCCGCCTCCTGGACGTTTCCTCCGGCAATGACCTCTCGAATCGGGAGCGCGTATTGCCGTGCGAACGCCCAGTCCCGCTCGTCATGAGCTGGCACGGCCATGATCGCGCCGGTCCCATAACTCATCAGGACATAGTCTGCGATCCAGATCGGCAATCGCTCTTGGTTCACAGGATTGATGGCATAGCCTCCGGTAAACACGCCGGTCTTCTCTTTTTCCAACTCTTGCCGTTGTAAATCACTTTTCTTCGCCGATGCTTCACGATAGGTCTGAACCGCACGTTTCTGTTTGTCGCTCACGACCGCATCGACCAGTGGGTGTTCCGGTGCAAGCACCATATAGGTTGCGCCGAACAACGTATCAGGTCTGGTCGTGAATACGCGGATCGTGCCCTTCTGATCGGCGAGCGCAAAATCAACCTCCGCGCCGATCGACCGGCCGATCCAATTTTTCTGCATCTCCAACGTACTGGTGGGCCAATCAACGAGCTTGAGATCCTCCAGTAATCGATCGGCGTACGCGGTGATTTTCAACATCCATTGGCGCATCGGCTTGCGAATCACATCGAAGCCGCCAACCTCACTTTTGCCGTCGATGATTTCTTCATTCGCCAGCACGGTGCCGAGCGCCGGGCACCAGTTCACGGGAACTTCCGCCACGTAGGCCAACCCCCGCTCGAAAAGTTTCAGAAAAATCCATTGTGTCCAACGATAATACTGCGGATCAGTGGTACTGAGTTCTCGTTCCCAGTCATACGAGAGTCCCACCCGTTGCATCTGACGCTTAAAAGTGGCGATGTTGTCCGACGTCGTCTTGACCGGATGGATTCCAGTTTTTACGGCGTACTGCTCAGCCGGTAGACCAAACGCATCCCAGCCCATTGGATGCAGTACGTTGAACCCCCGCATCCGCTTGTACCGAGAGACGATGTCGGTGGCGGTGTACCCTTCTAGATGGCCGACATGAAGCCCGGAACCGGATGGATAGGGGAACATGTCGAGGCAATAGAATTTCGGTTTGGCTGGGTCATCCGTGACTCGAAACGTCCGGTGCTCATCCCAATACCGCTGCCATTTCGACTCGATCGTGCGGTGGTCGTACCCTTTACTCATCGCAACCTTATACCCAAAATTCTGGTTGTCATCTGCCGTGGAGCCAGGGAATCTAACATAGCCCCCTGAGGGTCACAAGTTCCGCCCCGGAATAGTCGAGGTGCTTTGTTATACTACCCGCATAATGGGGTTCTACTGCGACCACATTTTTCCTCGCCTCATGGATTGGGCGATGGCTCGGCCGACATTCTCGCAACTTCGCGAGGCGCTGTTGCGGTCGGCCTCCGGAGAGGTGCTGGAGATCGGGTTCGGTACAGGCCTCAACCTCCGCCACTACCCGAGCACCATTACCCGCCTCTCCATCGTGGATCCGGCAATCCTGCTTCCTGCCAAAGTCGGTCGCCGAATGGCTGCGGCGCCATATCCGATCCAGACGAACCATGTCACAGCTGAAGCCCTGCCATTTCCAGACGGACAATTCGAAACCGTCGTCAGCACGTGGACGCTCTGTACGATCCCTGACCCGGTACTCGCGCTGCAAGAAGTGCGGCGTGTTCTCAAACCAGAGGGGAGGCTGTTATTCTTGGAACATGGCCGGAGTAAAGATCAAAAGATCACGGTGTGGCAGGATAGGTTGAACCCTATCCAGAACGTCATCGGCTGCGGCTGTAACCTCAACCGGCAGATTGATCAAATGATCTCCCAATCCGGCCTCACGATTACGCACCTTGATCGATTCAGCATGCACGGTGTGCCACGATTCGTTGGCGAGATGTATCAAGGCGCGGCAGTCGCACAACACTAGCCCGTCGGCCGACCATTCATCAGCATCGGAAATCCGGTGATGGAGAAAAACTGAGGCAAGGTAGAGGGCGGTAGTTGCGAACTCGACTTGGCGCTGTGAACAAGGTACGCCACTCCAAATTCTTTCGCGGCCATCAGACACCCTTCGTCGTCATCCATAAACAATGAGCGAGACGGATTAAAGCCCAACAAGCGCTGACAGTTCGGCCAATATTCCGATCGCATCTTGAGCGCGCCGACCTCAAACGCATCCACAATCCGATCGACATAGCGATCCAAGCCCGTCTTGGCGACTTTGATCGACACCCCGGCTTCATGCGCATTCGTCACAATAGTCACGCGTTTCCCCAACCTCTTCAGATGTCGGAGAAACTCCTCGGCGCCGGGCAAAAAGCCGATCATGTGATCGAGTTCCTTGTGCATCGCAACTACATCGATGCCGACCTGTTTCGTCCAATAATGGAGATCGGTCCAGGCCAGCTGGCCTTCCACCGATCGATACATCCACATGAGCCGATCGCGGGCTTCCTCAAATGAGATCGCATGGAGCGTGGCATATCGACGGGGTAGTTCTTCCTCAAAAAAGAAATTATCGAAATGGCGATCCAGTAATGTGCCGTCCATATCAAGCAACACATCGTCAATTTGGGACCAGTCGGGAGCGTGCTGAGTCATAGGGCAAAGTATAGCTGAATGAACGGCCTGAAGACGAGGCGAGTTGTGTTTGAGAAAAATCCTATGGTACGGTCCGGCCCATCATGGCGCGTGCGAAATCTAAACCTAGGAAAGAGCCTACGCTTCCGGGGCTCCCACAAGAAGGTGGTCCGCCTCCGCTCGTCGCCATCATCGGCAGGCCGAACGTCGGAAAGTCGACGCTGTTCAACAAGATTTTGGGACAGAAGATCGCCATTGTGGACGATGTCCCAGGGGTAACACGCGACCGCAACTATGCCGACGCCACCTACCGCAATCGAAAGTTTCGGTTGGTGGACACAGGGGGGCTGGATCTCTCCGCCTCGGACAGTATGTTGACCTTGATCCGGCGGCAATCCGAACTGGCGATTGCCGAGGCGGACATCCTCATCACGCTTTTGGATGGGCGTTCAGGACTCACTCCCCCGGACCACGAAGTGGTGAAACTCCTCCGTGGTGTGACCAAGCCGCTGTTCTACGCCATTAACAAAATCGATACCCCGAAATCAGAACCGTTATTGGCCGACTTCTACCGACTGGGAACCGACCAACTCTATCCCATATCCGCCGAACATGGCCTAGGAGTGGCCGAGCTCCTGGATGCTCTCTACCCGCTGCTTCCCCCTGCCGAGGAATCTGATGAGCTGCAGCAACTTCCCCGCATTGCTGTCGTAGGGCGACCGAACGTCGGCAAATCCACGCTCGTCAATGCGCTGTTGGGAGAAGATCGGGTCGTCGTCAGCAATGTTCCAGGAACCACTCGTGATCCCATCGACTCGTTGGTCACCCACCAGGATCAACGCTATGTTTTCACCGACACGGCAGGGATCAGACGGCGTGGCAAGGTCGATCGCGGAGTGGAAGGGTACAGCGTGCTCCGATCGCTCCGTGCTATCGGTCGGTCGGACGTGGCAGTCCTACTGTTAGATGGTCAAGAAGGCGTGACCGAACAAGACACCAAGATTGCCGGCGCCATTCTCAAGCAAGGGCGCGCCTGCATTCTCTTGATCAACAAATGGGACTTGCGCGCCGGCGATGAAAAGGCACGGCAGGAGTATGAGCTTGAACTCCGTCGCCGATTTCCGTTTCTGGTATGGGCTCCTATCCTCTATGGTTCAGCGATCAAACCGGAATCTCTCCGACGCCTCTTCCCGCTTCTTAGAGACGTGCATACCATGTTTACGAAACGCGTCCCTACCGGCGCACTGAATACCTGGCTCCAGAAGATTCTGGCTATCCACCCCTTGCCGGTGCGCAAACACAAGCCATCGTTGATGACGAAAGCGGCCTTTATCACGCAGGTGGCCACCAAACCGCCGGTCTTCGCCTTGTTTGTGGGTCATCCGGGAGACATGACGCCTGCCTATCTCCGGTATTTGGAGAATCAACTACGCGAGACCTACGGCTTCACCGGCACACCGCTCCGGATCATGGTGAGAAAGAAATAACTGACGTCATATCTCTCGATCAGCACGCGCAGCAAACACCCTTTCCAAAACGCGCTTTCGGGTTGACTCCATGGGAAGCACATGTTATTCGCATAATTGGGTAGAATTTTGGGGCGAGCGCGATCACCAATGGCGAGTACGACCAAATCAGATGTGACATTCTGGACGATGATTCGACAGTCATTGACTCTCCGAACAGTCTGCACCTTTATCTTCGTGGGAACACTGGCTACCGGAACCACGAGCCTGGCGGCAGATCGAGTCTTAGTGGATCCCTTCAACCCAGCGCCTGGCCAAACTGAGACAGCGGCTGAACCCCGTGTGCAACCTGATTCAGCGCTTCCGGCGCACCCAGACTCGCCTTCAGAGCTTGAGCCACCAGTCGAGTCGGAGATCCCTGATCAGGCAGAGGAGTCGGCTGAGCCGGACTCCTCCGTCCTGCCCGAGGAAGAAGAGACGGCGGAGCTCGAACCCGAACCAGCTGAACCGGAATCTGAGCCAAACCCATCAATCAGGCTAACAGGCCGTGTCTGGCGGGCTAAGCCCGGCATCGTCTTTCTCAAGACACAGGTCGGACTCTTGTCTCTGAGTTCGAAAACCACACTCAAGACCATTCCGGCTTCACAGGAAGTGTTCTTTGTGATCCACGATGATCATCTCGTCGTCGATATCGTGAAGCGAACCGATGGAACGCTCGTTCACCGCTATTTGAGTGGGCCCCTCAAACTGAGCGCGGACGACGACACACAATTGTTAGGATGGACACCGGAAGGCGAGCAAGTCTTCAACCTGGGAAACCACGCACGGGCTCTCTCAAGCCGGAAAGACGGCGATTTCATCACCGTGGAAGTTGATGATACCCATACGGTGCTTGGTGTCCATGATCTGCAGTTCGACCTGCAGGTCGGGCAGATCGCGCCTCGCGGATCCAACGCACGACTCCTGTTGACCGGCACCATCTCAAAACTCAAATCCAATTTTATTTTCTTTCGGACTCCGATCGGGATCGTCAACGTCAACGCCAAGATCGGCATCAAGAATGCCAAAGTCGGACAGACCATGACCTTGTGGATGCATGACCACCACGTCGTCGCGGATCTCGCTCCATCCAAGGATGCGGCTCCCACCCGGCGATTCGTGACCGGTCCCTTTGAATTTGCTACCCCGGATCGATCGAGTGTCAGGCTCTGGACGCCAGAGGGAGACCAGACCTATCCGACCGATCGAGGGAAAGGCGCGCTGACCGGCAAGAAGGAAGGAACACCGATCACCGTTGAGCTCAACGGAGCCGGCGATGTCGTCCAATTCCACCTGGTGAAGTAGGGTCCGAACCTCTCGTCTTCGTCTTGACTCTCTTTTCGATCCCCCCGTAGACTGCCATGCCATGCGCCCATCCACCACTGATCGTGCCTCACCGACGCCCTCACTTCATGCACGGGCCGCCAAGGCGTTCGATACCCTCTATCGTGATCACGTGGACCTGGTCTATCGTTTTGCGCATCGATTATGTGGCGAGCGGGAGGCTGCAAAAGATTTGGTGCAGGAGACGTTTCTGAATGCATACCGTGGCTTCGAGAAATTCCGTGGTGATGCCCAAGTCTCGACATGGCTCTACACCATCGCCTCCCGGGCCTGCTTGCGTATGCGGCGGAGACGGAAGGGCGCTCCGGAACGCGAATTATCGCTCGAAGAGTTCATCCCCACGTCTGATAGCGAGTTTCGTCTGCAGATTCCGATCGACGGGCTCAGTCCAGAAGAAGCGCTCCAGAACAAGCAGTTGCGTGACGCGCTCGATACGGCGATCGATCAGCTGCCGAGAAAGTATAAGATGGTCTTAGTGCTCCGAGATATGGAAGGCTTGAGTGCGAAGGAAGTCGGAACCATCATGGGGTTGAATGAACGGGCGGTGAAATCACGTCTTCACCGCGCCCGGCTGTTTGTCCGTCGGCAACTCAGCGCTCAAGGACTCGGCCAGGAGACGACTGACCACGAACACGCGTTACTGGGATAGCAGAGGAAAGGGTTCTATGGCAAAGCGCCACGCCTCCACAAAGCGGACACGGTCCTCGACAACTCAACATCAGCATGACCACGGGAAGGGCCGGTGCTTGAACATTCTCCGTCAACTATCCGCCTATATCGATGATGAACTCGCGGGAGACATTTGCAACGAAATTCGCCGACATTTGGGAAGCTGTCCCAACTGTGAAGTGTTCGTCTCTTCCTTGCGTCAGACCGTCTCGCTCTGTCGCCATCGGCCGAGCCCGAGCTTGTCGACGGACGATCGGGCCATGATGCGCCAGAACATCTTGAAAGCCGCCCAGATTCGGTGACCCACAAGGACTCAATTTCATTTCATAATGATCATGAACCCATTACTTGGAATTCTCATCCTTTCGGGAGTACTCACGGCACTCGATACGACCGTGCCGACTCTCGCCACCGCAGCCTCCAACCCCTCGCATCAGGCGAAGAAGGCGGGAACCGCCAGGAAGGCCGTCCTCGATACCGCCCTGCGATATGCCAAAGCCATCGCGCAGGCCGACAAGGTCACTGCCGGACAGCTTGACTTCGCCTGTCAGTATAAACTGCTGACCACCCCCATTGCTGAACCGAAACCAGCGGCACCAACCGATGCCTCGTACGATGACTGTTGGCAAGCACTCACTGCGGGTCATGCACCTCTCTTGCAGCGATCGGACACGGGAATGAACGTCCTCTGGCCAAGCGCTGGTCCGCTTGTGTTTTACGGCGATGCCTTGGCTCGCGCCTCTGCCTCGGCCTTTGTCATGGATGCCCTCGGGCTCACACCTCCAGGGACGGGCCTGCACCTCGCCGTGAAAAACAGCCGTTCAATTCCAAATGGATCCTTCCGACTCACATCGAACGGGAACGTCATCGGCGTTCCGCCCACACTGGTCGAGCTCACGGTCCAGTACCAGGATCCGCTCACCGCTCCCATCACCTACGGGCCAGACACCGTCCAGTGGACGAGTACGATCAAGCGTGAACGAAAGGCGTTAAAATCTATCGCCACTCAATGGGTGGTGTTCAGCGGACTCAAGCGGCACGGATTTCCACGCGATACTGCCGTGTTCCATCTCCCGGTGGAAACCGCGCCTGAAGCACCAGGCATGGTTGCAGAGAGAATCCCGTTCACGACTGAGACCAGCCGTGCCCTTCCCGATTCCATTGTCTGGTGGGGTCCCGACGATCAGCCTGGCACGCTGACGGCTGCTTCCGCTCGCGCTGCCTCATTTCCTGACCTGCGCGACCGTGTCGCCCTGCTCAATCGCATCCTCCTCATCGACCCGAATCAAGTCGACGCCCTGACTGTCTTGACAAGAAATCTATACGGCGTCTTGCTGCGAGAGGCCGCTCAGAACCACAAATTGGTGGTCAAAGATCCGGCGCTCTCTCTCACCGTCAACGAGTTTTACTGGACTACCGCTGCCGCTTCGACCCGTCTGGATCTCTCCTTAGGGATGGAAGTGGGTGGCTTCTCACAACCAACGCCGGCGGACCTGCTCTACCGGTTGTTGCCCGCGTTACAGACGCTCGCGAAGCTCCATCCTGAACGGTTGGATAACCGGTTTCGCCTAGGCATGGCCTATCGGTGGAACAATGACCAGGTTCCGATGATTGACACCTTTGAGGCCTTGGTCAAAGACATTCCGGCTGAGCGGAAAACACCCAGGGCTGAGGCGCTGCTCCAACTCGCCTGGTCCCGCATCAACAAAGTGGCCTGGAATCGGATCCTGCACGATCCCGACAGTGTCCGCGCCTATGAAGATGCGCTCGCGTCGGCGGCGCTCGCCGAATTGCCGATCGACAAGTTTCTCGCGCACTACACCATGGCCTACAGCATGATCTTCATGCCGGACTACGGGGAAAAAAGTCAGATGCTCCAACACCTCACCGAGGCCAAACGCTGGTTCGACGAGATACCGGGGAAGGATGAGGTAGTCTGGCGCTATTTCCTTGAGAGCGAAGGACTGAAGGCCGTCCTCGCCGGCGATCCGATGTTCCAACCGCTTCTGGCTGAAACGAAACCGCCTCAGGGATAGTCCACCACTTTCACAGTCATCAGTACTCCATCGGACGGACAATCGCAGATGGGCCTGAGTTTCGTTAAGGTCCGCTACCGGCCAAGAGCGGAAGGTCGGCACCGAGATCGCACCGCTATAAAGCGGTCTTCAGCCCTGCGCATTAACGCCCGCGATCACCTGCCGGAAACAGGCGGCGAAGCCGGCTGTTGACGGTCAGGTGCATCGCGTTGTTAGCCATTAGCGTTCTCGGCACCACGATTCTGGAATATGCGCGCAGCGCCATCAAAATCCTCTGCAACTAGTAGAGCGCGCGACGTGAAATCGAGCTCGCCTTTGGTATCCCGATTGGTCCAGTACTGACCGCGAAGTCGGTCCGCTGGCATGCCACTGACGATCAGCGATGCGGAGCCGTGATGCATCCGGCTCTTGTCCTGGACACGCAGGTCGGGCCAGTTGAGGTATAGGTAGTCGAGCGATACGGTTGTCCCGTCAGAGGACACCGTAGCAAGTGAGGAGGTTGAGCGCGATTCGTTGGTTAAGAGCGATACAGAAACAACGGAGGCAGTTTGGCGCACAACCAAGTAAACAGACTTGCTCGCTGGTGAAGTGCCGGTTTCATCTTTCCAAAATGTCTCAAGCTCACCCTTCCATGTGCCACGAATGTCGCGGGTCACACCGGGAAGTCGCTGGACGATGGACCACCGCCAGAGCCAGTGTTCCCATGCAGCAATCGCGACGACCACTATGGTTACTGCTCCGGAGTAGAAGCGGAGCCAAGCGGCTTGTACCTCACCTCCGGTCGCCACGATACCTATGGCGAACACGCCGATGACGATGGCAACAATGAAACTCGCACGAGTTCGGGAGATCATTACTTGAACCTAAAGTAGTTCCAAGCAGCATGGGCGAACTCGCGCCCGTCCGCGCGCGACCACTTCTGGCCAGGGTGAAACAAGTACAAGCAATCGTTCGCCTCAACCCATCGCCCGTTCGCAGGTTCATCGCCTTGAAGCTGCTGCCAGATATGCACAAGCATCGCCCGTAAACATGCAGTCCAAGTGGAATGTTCGAACACCGAGTCCGGACAATTGAATGCGAGGCACTCCATGAAGAAGGAAGGTAGCTCGCGAAACGTGCCGGCCTCTGCCATTGCGTTCTCAACGCGCTTCAGTAGTCGAACGCCTTTCTTGTATGCGTATCCGGTCCGATTGTTCTTCGCTTTGCCGTTCTCCAGCTGCTGGGCAGGGTAGTTGACCAGACTTCCTCCGTCAGTCTTGAAGATCTTTGTGCCAGCCCGCGTAGAAGACGGGGAAAAGTAATACCGATAGCTAAGACACGGCACAACGTCAGCATCAACTCTGGCTGTGCCTGAATGTATCTTTATCGCAGTTGACCCCGACGCATCCACCTGACTTGGGAACGTAGTCCGAAGAGCAGAAAGGAGCTCTGATCGAAGCTTCTCCGGCGTCCATATCCCGGTGTAAGGCGCGCCAGGAGGATGTGCACCAGGCGTGGCTTCGTCCCAATACTCCACATCCGTGCATTCAACCGCAATATCTACGTCGCTATCTGCGCGCACGTTCGTGTTATTCGCGTAAGAGCCTTTCGCGTAGACCCGTAAGCCGCACCCTATGAACGGAACGTGCCCATCTACGGTTTGGCGAATCATCCGCTCTGTACGTTCTTGCTTCTCCTGCTCGGAATCGCTTGACGGCGCGGTCCAGCCGGCTAGTTGTTCTTCAAGACTCATGGCGGCTCTCGGCGCACATTGCGGCACTCGGATACGAATGGCTAACAATGTTTAGACAGACTGTATAATCCTCTTACGGCAGCTTGTCCACGTCTACCTAAACCGGCGGGCCCACACCAAACGCCGTCCCTAACCCATTGCAGCAGGACACGTTCTGCGCTACTCCCGTTTCAAATCGTCGTTTTATGCAGTCTGTATAAGACGGGTCACAGCCCATCGACCGGACGCCTCACCCCATGGCCGCCTTTGTTCAAGGGAACGAAATGGGGACATTCTGAACTCCCGCAGATAGTGATTCAGTTTCGGCAGGAAGAAATCCAGAATGTCTTCTTAAATCCCCTGCCTGATAGCCGTCGGTCGTGTACTTCTGCTTTGGGTCGATAGCAGACGCTGATTACCAGGTTGAGCCCAAGCTACTACACCTCTTTCACCTTTCTAACGGCGTGGTCTTTTCCGCCCACTTCACGTATCGTACGCGGTGATGTTTCGCCTACGCCGCCACGATCTTTGTTTTCCTCCTATTGACCAGGCGTCTCCCGATGGCTTGCTTGCCGTCGGTGGAGATCTCCGGCCTGAGCGGCTCCTCGAAGCGTACCGACACGGCATCTTCCCCTGGTACAACGAGGATCAACCGATTCTCTGGTGGTCGCCGGATCCCCGGGCGGTCCTGTTTCCTGAGAAGCTTCACGTACCGCGGAGCCTTCAGAAACGTCTTCGCCAGAACCGGTTCACCGTTACGCTCGATACCTGCTTTTGTGATGTTATGGAGCAGTGCGCAGGACCACGCCCGCAATATCCGGAGGGAGGGACTTGGATTACGGGAGAGATGTTGGAGGGATACACACGCTTGCACGAACTCGGCTACGCCCACTCGGTTGAAACGTGGCAGGATAGCCACCTGGTCGGCGGGCTGTATGGCGTAGCGATCGGTGGCGCGTTCTTCGCCGAGTCCATGTTCACAAGAGTCGATGATGCAGGCAAAGTCGCGCTGGTGAGGCTTGTCCAACAGCTCCATGCGTGGGGCTTTCGCATCATCGATTGCCAACAGTCTTCTCCTCATGTCACACGGTTCGGCGCGGAAGAAATTCCACGGTCAGACTTCATCAGCCGTCTCACGGCGGCACTGAAACTTCCCGACCGGCTGGGACGGTGGGAATTCGACGGGGAGATGGCGCGGGAAGAGTAAGAGGTGAACAGAACTGATCGCGACAAAGCGAGCAGACTGCATTGACAGCCTTTTCGACTCTCGCTTATGATTTCATTCAGATAGGAGGACTGCACATGAGCTTTGTCATTACACCGAAAGAGCTGAAGGCTCGGATCGATAAAGGGGATAACCTGGTACTCTTGGACGTACGCGAACCCTGGGAGAATCAACTCGCCAAGCTCGACAACTCCGTACTGATCCCGCTCGGCACCTTGCCACAATCCCTCTCAAAACTGGATCCGAACACTGAGATTATCGCCTATTGCCACCATGGTATGCGCAGCGGCGATGCAACCGGATTTCTCCTTCAGCAGGGATTTTCGAACGTGAAGAATTTGATCGGGGGGATCGACGCGTGGTCCGTTCAGATCGATGGCAGCGTGCCTCGATACTGATCAGATTAACGGGCTGGTGGGCTTACATCAACGAAAACCGCTGAAGCACCTACCGCTCTGGCTGAGAAGCCAGAGCGATCACGCCTGTTGCGGAAAGTTCGGCCTACCTAATTTTTCCCCTGGAAGAATTCGACGGTTTGCTTGAGTCCCTCCGCGAGGTCGACCTTCACCTCCCATCCCAATTCCTGTTTGATCCGGGAGGGATCAATCACACTCCGAAGCTGCTCGCCGAGTTTCGCGGGCCCGTGAACCTCCTTCGCCGGAGAACCAGTCAGACCGGCAAGCATTCCAAACAGCTCATTTACCGAGGTCTCCACACCTGTTCCGACATTGTAGACTCCATGCGCATCTTGGCCCATCGCGACAAGGTTGGCTTGAGCCACGTCTTCCACAAACACGAAGTCGCGTGTCTGTCGTCCGTTTCCATTGATGATGGGCTGCTCATTGTTCAGCATTTTCTGGATAAAAATGGCGACAACCCCGGCTTCCCCCTCAGGGTCTTGTCGTGGTCCATAGACGTTGGCATATCGAAGGCTCACGACTGGAATTCCACTCGTGCGTTGGAAGTAGGACAGGTAATGCTCACCGCAAAGCTTACTGATGCCATAGGGTGACAATGGGTTGTTGACGTGCGATTCTGCGGCAGGGAACGCCTCTTGCTCGCCATAGATCGCTCCTCCGGATGAGGAAAACACAACCTTTCGGCACCCGTATCGTACCGCCTGCTGCAACACATTCATCGTTCCCAGGACGTTGACCTGCGCATCAAACACCGGATCCTCGACCGAATTGCGGACGCTGATCTGAGCGGCGAGATGAAGGACCACATTGGGGCGCTCGTTCCGAAACACCCGTTCCAATCGCCCGCTGGTAATATCGGTCTTGTAGAGGCTCGCCGCACGGTTGAGATTCTTCCGCTTCCCCGTGACCAGATTGTCGACGACGACGACCTGATGCCCTTCTTCCACGAGTCGGTCCACCACGTGAGACCCGATAAACCCTGCGCCGCCCGTCACCAGTACTTTCATTGACCCTCCTCGTTGAGCTGTCGACCGTAGCCTTTCCTACATACCATGAAACGGGGTACGGTACTCAAGAATAGCCAATATTTCTTCATTGCCTTTTTTCTTGCCTTTAATGGGTGACGCGACTACCTGATTCGGCTGGAGTCCCATCTCCTCTGCAAAACGCAAGACTCGCTGAACCACTTGCTCTCGCTGCTCCTCATCGCGCACCACGCCGCCCCGACCGACCTGTCCCTTGCCCACTTCAAATTGAGGTTTAATCAAGGCGATGATGTGGGCCTGCGATCGCAGAAATGGAAGAACGGGCTGGAGCACCTTTGTCAGCGAGATAAAAGAGACATCGATCACGGCCAGATCAATCGGCTCAGGGACAGCGGAATGCGCCATATACCGGATGTTGGTCCGCTCGATTAATACCACGCGTGGATCTTGTCGTAGCCGCCAGTCGAACTGGCCATACCCTACATCGACGGCGTAGACTTTCACCGCTCCGCGTTGCAGCAAGCAGTCCGTAAACCCTCCCGTTGAACACCCGACATCGAGACAGATACGCCCCTGAAGGGTAATCGATGAAACGTCGAGAGCCGCCGCCAGCTTTTCTCCGCCTCGGCTGACAAACGGCTGCCGTTCCTCCGTCAGCTCAATGAGGGCATCGACGGGAATCACTCTGGACGGTTTGTCGACCACCACGCCGTCCTTTTTGACTTTCCCAGCCAGAATCATGCGAGCGGCACGATCTCGACTTGGTGCCAGGCCTCTGGTGACCAGCACCTGATCACATCGATCTTTATCGTGGCGTAGGTTTGTACCCATGCAGAATGAGAGAGGAGTGAATGCGACGCAACCGAGGTTCCCACGAATGCCCTAGCTACGGCTCCATGGAGGAGTCCCGTTGGTCAATGTCCTCCGCTGTGAAGGCACGTAGCTGTTTCTTGCCGTTCTTGTCCTGAACGAGAACTTCTACTTTTTTTTCGGCTTCTTCCAACACTTTCAAACAATTCTTTGAAAGTCGGATACCCTCCTCGAAGATCTTTAACGACTCATCGAGCGGCAGATCTCCCTTCTCCAGTTCGCCGACGATGACTTCCAGTCTCGCCATCGCTTGCTCAAATTTGACTCCAGCCACAACGCGCTCCTTTACGTGACAATGAAGACCGTATTATATCGAAGTTCCGAGGAGCATTTATACCGATGAATCCGTCACCACGTCTTCCACGGTGCAGCGGAGCTCTCCATCGACAAGCCGAGCCCGGATCGTGTCACCGATGGAGACTTGGGCGACTCGTCGTATGGTCGTCCGATCCGGCATCGTTTCAAGCATGCCATAGCCCCGAGCCAGGATGGCCAGCGGACTCAGACTGTGCAATCTGCCGAGATAGGCATGAATGTGTTGCTCGTATCGCTTGAGGTCGTGCGCCATAGTCACCGCCAACCGCAGCCGGAGTTGCGGGACCAGCGCCATTCCATGACGAACCCGAACCTCCGGGCTTGCCGCCTCCAACGCTTGGCTCCATCCCTGCGTCCGTGCCGTCATCTGTTGCAACATGTCGCGTATCGCTTCGCGCATGGAGACCAGAGCCCCATCCACACGCTGTGCTTCCCTCAGAATCCGAAGCCGAATCGTGGCCAGATGAGCTATCAGGAGATCGAGTCGTCGTTGGTGGTCTAGACATTGCGACATCGTTGCTTGCCGACAACGAGTAGCCAGCAGCTCAAGACGCTCTGCGATCTCCGCCAACACGGGAGCCACCATTTCTCCCGCAGCCGAAGGTGTCGGGGCCCGCACGTCGGCTGCAAAGTCGGCAAGGGTGACGTCCGTCTCATGCCCAACCGCTGATACCACAGGAATCCGTGATCCGGCAATGGCTCGCACGACCACTTCTTCGTTGAAACTCCAGAGGTCCTCCATCGAACCACCACCCCGCCCGACGATCATGACATCGATACCGCCAAGCGTATTGAGCGCATGAATGGCCGCTGCGATTTGCTCGCCGGCTCCGGCCCCTTGGACTTGCACCGGTGCCACAATAATTCTCAGGATGGGGCAACGACGATGGAGGACGGTGAGCAGATCTCGGACCGCTGCTCCGGTCGGTGAGGTAACGATGCCGACTGTCCAAGGGAATGCCGGTAGCGGTCGCTTGCGCTGTACATTGAACAACCCCTCCGCCTCAAGGCGACGCTTGAGCTGCTCAAAGGCCAATTGGAGAGCGCCTTGTCCTTTCGGTTCAAGGTGGTCCAACACAAGCTGGTATTCGCCTCGAGGCTCATAGACCGATAGCCGTCCATGCACAACGACCTGCAACCCATCCTCCAACCCGAATCGCAGCCGCATGGCAGCTGATCGAAAGATGACCGCTCGAATCTGGCTGGATCCATCTTTTAACGTACAATAGAGGTGCCCGGAGCCCGGTGCGCGGAGGTTCGAAATTTCGCCTTCCAGCCAGATCTCTGGAAAGTCGGCTTCAAGGGAGGCCCGAATCATCCTGGTGAATTCGGAGACGGTCAGAACCGGCCTTAAAAATCCGGCAGGAGCGGGTGGGAACAGGGAAGAGAGAGAGTGGGTATCCGTGGGGCCTCTCTTTCCTCATCATTCGCGAAGATTGATGCGTATCCACCAATCCTCACCCGGGTGGGTATTCCCGGTTAATCGACGAGGCGAATTCGTTCAAATGTGATGGCCTTCCCCAAGCGGGGATCGAGCTCGAGCAAGACTGCGCAGAACACGGACGGTCCTGACGCCACTTCAAATCGCCGTGGCATCCCGGTCAAAAACTTTTCGATCGCCAACTCTTTCTTCACACCGATGACCGAATGAAGCGGCCCCGTCATCCCGATATCGGTGATATACGCGGTCCCTTTCGGAAGAATCTGTTCATCGGCCGTCTGTACATGGGTATGCGTCCCCACAACCGCCACCACCTCCCCATCCAAGAAATGCCCCATGGCCATTTTTTCCGAGGTGGCTTCCCCGTGCATATCCACGATGATCGCCGACGTCTCCTGCTTCAAGCGTGACAAGACTCGTTTCGCCGTCTGAAAAGGGCAATCGATCGTCGGCATGTACACCCGACCCATCAACTGCAACACCGCCAGCCGCTCCCCTCCGGCAGTCTCAATCACCGCGCTCCCGTTTCCCGGAACGCCGGGTGGATAGTTCGCCGGTCGGAGCAAGCGCGGCTCACGAGAAAAATAGCCGACGGTCTCCTTCTTATCCCACGCATGGTTGCCGGTCGTAATCACCGAGATTCCCGTCTCAAAGAGTTCCTCGGCCAACTCCGGCGTGATCCCGAAGCCTCCTGCAACATTCTCCCCGTTGGCGATCACCGCGTCGATCTGATGCTGGGCAATCAAGCGTGGCACGACTCGCGCGGCGGCTCGGCGACCGGGCTCTCCCATGATGTCGCCGATACACAGGACCTTCATTTGGCGTACTCCACGTAGCGACTCTCTCTGATGACGGTCACTTTGATCTGTCCGGGGTACGTCAACTCCTGTTCGATCTTCTTGGCCAGCTCGCGCGAGAGTTGGAACGACTCGGCATCGGTAATGTCCTCTTGTCTGACGATGACCCGAATTTCTCGGCCGGCCTGGATGGCATACGCCTTCTGCACGCCCTTATGTCCGGTCGCCAGCGACTCGAGTTTCTCCAGCCGCTTCACATACGATTCCAGCGCTTCGCGTCGTGCACCGGGACGCGCAGCCGATAGGGCTTCGGCAGCCGCCACCAGCACACTCTCGGGGCAAATTGGCTCAACCTGTTCATGATGCCCCGCGATCGCATTGACGATCTTTTCTGATTCACCGTATTTTTTAGCGATCTCAGCCCCGAGCATGGCGTGGGGTCCTTCTTCCTCATGACTGACAGCCTTGCCGATATCATGGAGCAACGCCCCGCGACGTGCCAATCTGACGTCCAGTCCCAGCTCCGATGCCATGATGCCACAGATATAGGAGGCTTCCCGCGCATGGTACAGGTTATTCTGTCCGTAGCTCGTTCGATACTTCAAGCGTCCCAACACTTTGATCAATTCCGGATGAAAGTCCGAAAGCCCGAGCTCAAAGATAATCTTTTCAGCCTCTTCGTACATAAGCTTGTCGATGTCCACCTTCACTTTTTCGACGATCTCTTCAATGCGTGTGGGGTGAATCCTCCCGTCATGCATCAGGCGTTCCAACGAGACTTTCGCGATCTCGCGTCGCAATGGATCAAATCCTGAGATAATCACAGCTTCAGGAGTTTCGTCGATGATCAGATCAATGCCTGTTGCCGCCTCCAGTGCACGGATATTGCGCCCTTCTCGACCGATGATTCGCCCTTTCATCGCATCGTTCGGAATAGGGACCACCGAAATCGTGGATTCCGAGACATAATCACGAACGACACGCTGGATCGACGCCGTAATGATTTCCCGAGCTTCCCGCTCCGCATTTTCTCTGGCCTCTTCAATCGTTCGCTTGGCAATCCCCACGGCATCCAGCCGAGCCTGCGACTCCATCTCGACAATTAACTGTTTCTTGGCTTCTTCCGCCGTCATACCAGCCACGCGTTCCAGCGCCTCACGGTGCTCACGCTCAGCTTTCGCACAAGCTGATTCCTTGGCCAAGAGTCCCTCTTCGCGTTTCGTAAAATCGGCTTCGCGCTTGCGTGCCTCATTCTCTCGTCGTTCCAGCGCAGTGACTTTTTGATCAAACCCTTCTTCTCGTTGAATCAGCCGCTTCTCCAATGTCAGCAGTTCGCCAAGCTTGGCTTTCTGTTCTTGTTCGAACTCGGATTTTGCCTTGAATGCGAGATCCTTGGCTTCCAGTCTCGCTTCTTTCAGCACATTCTCAGCCTCGCGTTGTGCATTCTGCACAACCTGCTTAGCCAATCCTTCCGCTTCGGCTTGTTTGGCACCTACCATCCGCGAGCATGGCGTGGGGTCCTTCTTCCTCATGGCTGACCGCCTTGCCGATATCATGGAGCAACGCCCCGCGACGTGCCAATCTGACGTCCAGTCCCAGCTCCGATGCCATGATGCCGCAGATATAGGAGGCTTCGCGCGCATGGTAGAGGTTGTTCTGTCCGTAGCTCGTTCGATACTTCAGGCGTCCCAACACTTTGATCAATTCAGGATGAAAGTCCGACAGCCCAAGCTCAAAGATGATCTTCTCAGCCTCTTCGTACATGAGCTTGTCGATATCGACTTTGACTTTCTCCACAATTTCCTCAATGCGCGTGGGATGAATCCGCCCATCATGCATCAGGCGTTCCAACGAGACTTTCGCGATCTCGCGTCGCAATGGATCAAATCCTGAGATAATTACCGCCTCAGGAGTTTCATCGATGATCAGATCAATGCCTGTCGCCGCCTCAAGCGCGCGAATGTTGCGCCCCTCTCGACCGATGATGCGCCCTTTCATCGCATCGTTCGGAATAGGCACCACCGAAATCGTGGATTCCGAGACATAATCCCGAACGACGCGCTGGATCGACGACGTAATGATTTCCCGAGCTTCCCGCTCCGCATTTTCCCGGGCCTCTTCAATCGTTCGCTTGGCAATCCCCACAGCATCCAGCCGCGCCTGCGACTCCATCTCTACGATTAGCTGTTTCTTGGCTTCATCTGCCGTCATACCAGCCACGCGTTCGAGCGCCTCACGATGCTCACGCTCAGCTTTCGCGCAAGCTGATTCCTTAGCCAAAAGGCCTTCTTCGCGTTTCGTAAAATCGGCTTCGCGTTTGCGTGCCTCATGCTCTCGTTTTTCCAGCGCAGTGACTTTTTGATCAAATCCTTCTTCTCGTTGAATCAGCCGTTTCTCCAACGTCAGCAGTTCGCCAAGCTTGGCTTTCTGTTCTTGCTCGAACTCGGATTTTGCCTTGAATGCGAGATCCTTGGCTTCCAGTCTCGCTTCTTTCAGCACATTCTCAGCCTCGCGTTGTGCATTCTGCACAACCTGCTTAGCCAATCCTTCCGCTTCGGCTTGTTTGGCACCTACCATCCGGCGACGCAGAAGCTCAAAGATTCCAGCTCCCACCACGGCGCCGAGGACCCCGGAAAGCAAGATGTAGACGACAATTGAGGTTGAAATGGAAGTCACCCCCTTTTAAAACCCATCAGGTCGCTGTGCGAAACCTGATAGAAGGCCTACTCACGGATCGAGCACAGCAGGCACATATGTAGTAGATGAGGGATGAAGACAGAGGGAAACGTAGGAACTCGCGAGTGACTCAGCCGGGAAACACAAGAGAGGTGAAGGGAAACATCTCCACCCTTAGCCTGTTTCCTGCTCTGCCGCTCCACCGTTGCTGACCATCGGTTCTCAGGTGCGTACGAGCGTCATGTATCGAAACTGGCATGGATGATCGATGCGTGCTGCTTCCGGCCGGCACATTCAGACTGACATCGTATCGGACAACTGGTCGATTTGCAGGAGCCAGCTGACCAATCAAGGTTTTTCTCATCAGTACCCACCGGACTATTTCTTCGTATCCCCTCAACGTCGATGCTCTCTTCTTCTCACTAGATTCGTTTCCGGTACCTACACAATTTCGCGATCGTATCCTTCCCTCTGGCTATCAATACCCTTACTTATCTGCACGATAACAAAGGGACTCTTTGAAAGCAAGGCGAATCCTGCTACCGAAAGAGCGATGTCGGCATCTGCTCATCGATGGATTCCATCAAGGTCGCCATTCGTCGTGCTATTTCGCGATCGTATCCTTCCCTCTGGCTATCAATACCCTTACTTATCTGCACGATAACAAAGGGACTCTTTGAAAGCAAGGCGTATCCTGCTACCGAAAGAGCGATGTCGGCATCTGCTCATCGATGGTTTCCATCAAGGTCGCCATTCGTCGTTCGACATCGGCCTCTCCTTGCGCCCGTTTCTTCTCGGCCTCAAACAGCCTATGGGCAAGGTTGATCGCCGTCAGGACAGCCAGCTTTGACGGTGTCGTCGTTTTCATGCCCTCCGCCAAATTTTTCATCTGATCATCCACAAAATTCGCCAACCTCCGGATGTAGGCATCGTCACCGTCTCCCGCGATCGCGTACCGTTGACCATAAATTTCCACATCGATAGTCCTAGTCAATGGCCACCTCCTTGGGATCTTCGGCGCATTCGAGCAGTTCGATCTCGCCCAGGACTTTCTCAATTCGAGTCCTGATATCGACCCGCTCTTTTTCCCATCGGGTATTGGCATCATCCTGCGCCGCCAACCGTTGACGGGCCGTCCTGATCTCCTCTTCCAAGACGGCGTTCTTTTGTTTGAGCTCATGAACCAGCTTGACCAAGTCACGAATTCGAGTCTCCAGTGCATCAAGTCGATCTAGCGACATGGCAGTTCCTCTTGGTTGGACCTATTAGGAGTATGGTTCGCACTATAAAAACTTCGTAACACCTTGTCAAGAAACGGCTTTTTGCCTTCCATCCAGACGAAGGTATTCCTTGTAACTTCGGAGCACCCGTTTGACGTATTGTCTGGTTTCTCGATAATGGATGAGCTCAACAAACTCATCTTCGCTCCGACCATCATACGTGTCCGCCCAACTTCTGACGACCATCGGTCCCGCATTATAAGCGGCAATGGTCTGGACCACATTGCCGGAAAACTGCGAGAGGAGTTGCTCCACATACCGAACACCGATTCGGATGTTCACTTCTTGATCAAAGAGATCTTCCCTGGAGACAGGTGGAAGCCGGTGCTGTTGAGCCACGGCATTAGCAGTCGCCGGCATTACCTGCATGAGTCCGATCGCTCCGACCCGAGACACCGCTTTCCAATCATACTGACTCTCCTCCCGAATAATGGCCGCCACAAGAAATGGATCCACGCCCTTGACCGCCGACATTTGAATCGTGGGAATTAAGCCGGTTGGATAGGCCACACCCCAGAGGCCATCCGCAACCTCTCCGCCCGTCCGCTCCAACTGCTCCCGAAATCGAGAACGTACGAGACGCAAGGCGTGGTGGTACGCACCAACCTCATTCAACATGATCGATAACGCCGCTAACGCTTCAGGATCCTGACCGTACCGATCCGTCAAAACCGCAAACTCCCTGACGGCATCCTGATCGAGACCCAGCGCCCGTAGTTCTACCGCGCGCCGATAGGCCGACTGCTGCTCAATATCCGCCCGATTTTTTGCATGATTATCCTGAACCGAGGCCGCGCCTGACTCTACCACTGGCTGAGTCGAGGAGACAGTCGCCACACTGGCGCGTTCGTGTTCGACCTGACTCGGGTTCGGCCTGCCCACCTGATCCTCCACAAGTTGGCAATAATAGGTATGGGGAAATTGCTGGCAAAGCTGTGCAAACACTTGCTGGGACTTCGCCGCTTCGACATGGCCGTAGGAACGGGCAATCCAGTAGAGCGCTTGTGGTTCTAGCTCGCTCCCCTTCTGATCGACGATCTGCTGCCACGCGGTGATCGCCTCTTTATAGCGGGCCGTTCGGTAGAAGACCCACCCTTCCCTCCAGCGTGCCTCCGCCCGTTGTGAAGCCGGCTCTCCCGATTTGGCTGCGCGTCGATATTTGACAATCGCTTCGTCGAACCGCGAATGATCCTCAAGCCAAACCCCACAAAACACGTTGATTTGACCTTTTTGCTCCTGGCTCAACTTTCGTTTAGGCAAAGTCCGGCAGAGCTCCAAGAGTGGTTCTCCGAGCCCTTGCCTGAGATAGACCCTGACTAACCAGACCGTGGCTTCGTCGGCCCGCGCCCCTTTCTCAGTCGCGAGTTCAAGGAACGTCTCGCGCGCTTGGTCGTAGAGTTTGAGGCGAACTTGGGCAACGCCCAACTTCAGCTTGGCATCCCTTCGATGAGGAGAAGAGGGGTGTTGCGCCAAGAACTTCTTCAACTCTTCAATCGCCTCCACATGAAGCGCCTGGCCAAGGAACGCCTGAGCCCTGGCATAATGCTCATCCGGCGACGCGGCCCAAGGCTCACCTCCGATATTGGCTGTAAGCAGCGCCTCGGCTTCCTTTGCCTCCTTGGTATAGGGAAACTTCGCCCACAGCTGCTTGAGCACTTCTCGCCCCTCGTTCAGTTGATTTTCCCGAAGGTAACAAGAGGCTAACCGCAATTTGGCTTGGGCGACGTGCGAGCCCTTCCCATTGAGATCGGCGGCCTTTAGCAGCCATGCAATAGCGTCAGGGCATCTGGAAGCTTGGTACCAGGCTTCTCCGACACGAAACGTCACTTGGTCGGACAAATTGGAGTCAGGAACGGCTTGGAGCACGCTTTCAAACATGGACGCCGCTTCCTTAGGATCGCCCAAATGCAGCAACGCTTCTCCGATCCAAAATCGAATATAGTCGTCGAGTACGGGAAGGTCCCGTTGAGCGGTCCGTAAATAGGAAATCGCTGCCGCAGGGTTCTGATTGATGGAGAGGACGCCGGAGAGTAAGACAGCACGCTTCCCCCACTGTGAAACCGGATATTCTTTTATGACCTTTCGCAGACGTTCCAGTTTCAGCACCGTGGCCTGATCCTTCGTGAAGGATGGGCCGGGTCGCTCTTTAGCAAAGACCGCTGCCGCGAAACACTCTTCCGCAGAAAGACAACTCGTGGCAGTTGAATCTTGAGGTTTGGTACTCTGCGGCATATAGGCATCACGAGAGAACACACCACCGAATGCTGGCGCCATGCCTGACGCAAAAATCAGTGCGCAGCCGATAATCAGGAAATATGTGGACGAGATTTTCACAGGCGCTTACCGACTTCCATCTCGCTTCATTATATACGGGGCCGCCCACAATGGAAGAAGTTTCGGACCACCTGATCAAGAGACCTCCATAGGCGGGCAAGTTCTCGCTATGATAGGCTCTGCCCACCTATGAGAACTAAAATTCCGGTGTGACGCATGTCGGATCCGATTAGCCAACCACCACTTTTGGCCTTCACTGAATCTCAGATGGTGAAATTTGTCCGCGCCCAGTCCTGGCCAGATTATCGAGCCACGCAAATCATGCGCTGGCTGTACCAACGGCGAGTGCGGATGATCACCGAAATGACGGATCTTCCCCTGCCGGCTCGTTCGATGTTATCGCGATCCACGTCAGTCGGTCGCTCGCCCAACGCAACGGTTCTGTCCTCACAGGACGGAACGCGCAAGGTGTTATTTGCTCTCGATGACGGCATGACGGTTGAATCCGTACTGATCCCGGATGACGAACGGCTGACGCTCTGTGTATCAACACAAGTCGGGTGTCAGTTGGATTGCAGCTTTTGCCTGACCGGAAGGATGGGGCTCAAGCGCAACCTCAAGCTCCATGAAATCATCGACCAAGTCTTGACCGCACAAGATCTGCTGGCTGCCGGAGAGCGCCTGACCAACCTCGTGTTCATGGGAATGGGGGAACCGCTGGCCAATCTCGACACGCTGAAAGCTGCGGTCAACGGGCTGACGAACAAGCCGTGGGGCCTCGGGTGGTCGCGTCGACGCATTACGGTTTCGACCGCAGGACTGGCATCCCGCTTAGGAGAAGTGGCCGCCCTTGGAGTGAATCTCGCCGTCTCGCTCAATGCAACGACCGAGGAGCAGCGCCGAACGTTGATGCCTGCAGCAAGCGAACTCGCCTCCCTTAAAGCGCTCCTCGCGGCCTGCCGACGCTATCCGCTCGCCTCCCATCAACGAATGACCTTTGAATATGTCCTCCTTGCCGACGTCAATGATCAGCCACATGATGCCCGGCGACTTGTTCAGTTGCTGAAAGGGATCCGCTGTAAGATCAATCTGATTCCATTCAACGAATTTCCCGGCAGTCAGTTTCGTCGCCCGTCGCCACAAAGCGTGCTGCTGTTTCAGTCGCTCCTTCGGG